>JAFLBF010000014.1 GCA_017303895.1 Bacteroidota bacterium
TTTATCATTCAATTGATCGAACGTAGAGGCGAGGAAGTAGATGCAAGAAGTTTGTTGATCGCTCCGAAAGTGGATGTAAGTGATTTATTGACAGCAAAACAATACCTGGATACTGTGCACATGCGTTTAAGTGCCGATACGATCGCTTTTGGAGAAGCTGCAGCTCGATATTCGAATGATGATAATACAAAATTCAATGGGGGCTTGATCCTTAATCCTTATACTGGATCTACGCGTTTTCCAATGAATGACTTAGGCCAGATCGATCAAAATTTAGCTTTTGCAATTCAGAATTTAAAAGTGGGTGATTTTACCAAGCCAATGCCATTTACTACAAGTGATGGCAAACAAGCATATCGTATCTTGTATTTAAAAACGCAGACAGATCCTCATAAAGCTAATTTGAAAGATGATTATCAGCAGATACAAAATGCCGCTACAACAAAAAAACAACAGGATATGATAGATGCCTGGACAAAGAAAAAGATCTCGAATAACTATATTCGAATTGCGGATGATTTTAAAAGTTGTAACTTTAATCATAAGTGGATCAATTAATTGTTTAACCCGATATTTAACAGAATATGTATAAATCAGATGTAGAAGGTGTTGATGCTTTTGTTGTAAAGTACAAAGAGCTAAATGCAGAGATCGGCAAAGTCATTATTGGTCAGGATGAAGTAGTGAAGGATGTATTGATCTCTATCTTTAGTAAAGGACATTGTTTATTAGTTGGTGTTCCAGGATTAGCGAAAACATTATTAGTTAATACAATCGCTGATGTATTAGGTCTATCTTATAATCGTATTCAGTTTACTCCGGATCTGATGCCATCTGATATTATCGGATCGGAGATATTGGGCGATGACCGTCATTTTAAATTTGTAAAAGGACCTTTATTTGCCAACATTATTTTGGCCGATGAGATCAATCGTACACCTCCTAAAACGCAAGCTGCATTGTTAGAAGCCATGCAGGAACGTGCCGTTACTGCGGCAGGAAAAAGATATGAATTAGGCAATCCGTTCTTTGTATTGGCTACTCAAAATCCTATTGAACAGGAAGGAACATATCCATTGCCTGAAGCACAGTTGGATCGTTTTATGTTCAATGTGTGGCTGGATTACCCGAAGTTACAAGATGAATTACTAGTAGTAAAAAATACTACTTCAAATAAAAAAGTAGAATTAAAAAAGATCTTGTCTGCTGAAGATATTCTTTATTTTCAAGATCTGGTAAGAAGAATTCCTGTTGCGGATAATGTTCTGGAGTATGCAGTGAAATTAGCTGCTAAAACCCGTCCGAATACAGAATATGCAGCCGAAATTTCTAATAAATATCTGGCTTGGGGAGCGGGTCCAAGAGCGTCTCAGTTTTTGGTGATAGGTGCAAAATGCCATGCCATGATCAAAGGAAAATATTCACCCGATATAGAAGATGTGAAAGCTGTCGCTACCGCTATTCTGCGTCATAGAATTGTGAGAAATTACAAGGCAGAAGCAGAAGGTATTAGCATCGATAAGATCATTTCCGATTTATTATGATATCCGATCTACGGTACACCATCAGTCTGATTGAACCCCAAATTGTAAAGATAGAAGTGCATGAAGATGCAGAGATCGATCTTCGTGAAGCAATTGATATGCGTCAAAAAGCTTTGCAGCTGGTTGGGGATAAAAAATTTGCTATCCTGTTTGATGCGAATCATCGCGGACACATTACTCCTGAAGCACGTGAGCAATTTGCTTGTAAAGAGTACACTGATGTTAGAATAGGTGCAGCAATAGTCACCAACTCATTAGCCAATAAGATCATTGGGAATTTCTTCATTAAATTTAATAAACCGGCAACCCCTACACGGATCTTTTCCGATCAAGAGTCTGCCGTACTTTGGCTAAAAGAGCAGATCTGCAAAGTTATCTGACATTCGACTTACAATAGGAAGTTTTTTTTGTAAAATATACTTTATGTTTGCATTACAAAAAACACGAATGAACATTGTAAGTACTCCTGGCGCAACCATCCATTTTAGGGATGATCAGATCATTCATATCCATTATGACGATATGTTTCTAACGTATGATGATAGTGTTAGGATCTTTAAATTTACCCGTGAGCACGCTCCTTGGGAGGTAGCACCGTTATATTTGACAGGAGGTTCATTTAGCAACCAGGATGCGGAATCGAAAAAGTTTAATGGAAGCGATGAAGTAATGAAACATTGTTCTGCTGTAGCTTTTTTATCTCAAACACTCGGACATCAAATGCTGGCTAATTTTTTTATCAAGATCATTCGTCCTTCTTCACCTACACGCTTCTTTTCGGAGGAAAAAGAGGCGATAGAATGGTTAAGACAATTTCCGGTAGTGCCTAAATAAAAAAAGCCCCCGATTTTTATCGGGGGCTTTTTTATTGTTTTATAATTCTTACATGTGAATTACTTCACCGTATGCAGCAGCAGCAGCTTCCATTACAGCTTCACTCATAGTAGGGTGAGGGTGAACCGTTTTGATCAATTCATGACCAGTCGTTTCTAGTTTTCTGATCGCTACGATCTCTGCGATCATTTCTGTTACGTTTGCACCGATCATGTGTGCGCCCAATAATTCGCCATATTTCGCATCAAAGATCAATTTTACAAATCCATCTTTTGCACCGGCAGCACTTGCCTTACCGCTGGCGGAGAATGGGAATTTACCGATCTTTAATTCATATCCTGCTTCTTTCGCTTTGGCTTCTGTCATACCAACTGATGCGATCTCCGGCTGGCAATAGGTACAGCCCGGAATGTTGTTATAATCCAATGGCTCCGGATGATGTCCTGCAATTTTCTCCACACAAATGATTCCTTCTGCTGAAGCAACGTGTGCCAATGCTTGTCCGCCTACACAGTCGCCAATAGCATAATATCCCGGAATGTTGGTCTGGTAATATGGGTTCGTCAATATTTTTCCTTTATCTGTAGCAATACCGGTTTCTTCCAAACCAATATTTTCAATGTTTGCCTGAATACCTACAGCAGAAAGTACGATCTCAGCATCAACGATCTTTTCACCTGTTTTTGTTTTGATCTTAACTTTGCAATCATCTCCTTTGGTATCTACACTTTCTACGCTTGATTCTACCATCACATCAATACCGATCTTTTTGAATGAACGCTCCAGTTGTTTAGAGACTTCTGTATCTTCTACAGGAACAATTCCCGGCATGAATTCTACCAATGTTACTTTGGTTCCCATGGTTGCATAGAAATAAGCAAACTCGCTTCCAATGGCACCAGAACCCACAACTACCATTGATTTAGGAAGTTTAGGTAATGTTAGTGCTTCACGGTAACCAATGATCTTCTTTCCATCTTGTGGTAAGTTTGGTAACTGACGTGAACGTGCACCCGTTGCAATGATGATATTTTTCGCTTCTACAGTACTTACTTTTCCGTCAGCTGCAGTTACTTCTACTTTTTTACCGGGTTTTACTTTTCCTGTTCCATTGATGATGTCGATCTTGTTCTTTTTCATGAGGAATTGAACACCTTTGCTCATTCCATCAGCCACATCACGACTGCGTTTTACAACAGCTCCGAAATCAGCTTCTCCACCTTTTACTGTAATACCATAATCGGATGCATGGTTTAAATATTCAAATACTTGTGCGCTTTTTAACAGAGCTTTTGTTGGGATACAGCCCCAGTTCAAGCAAATACCACCAAGGTTTTCACGCTCAATAACTGCTGTTTTTAAACCCAATTGTGAAGCTCTGATTGCTGCAACATATCCACCAGGACCGCTACCTAAAACTACTAGATCGTAACTCATTTTTTGAAATTATAAATTGTGATTAGATTAATACTTATTTATGCAATGCGAATGTAACAAAAATATTTCTTTTTAATAGTCTCCAAGCCCGATTTTACAATTCTTTATGTTCTGTTTGTTTAGATTCGTAAATTCGCAGCAAACAAAATCCTATGAAGTATATTATCTCCTACGAAAAACCTCATAATCATTATATTGATATTGAATTCATTACTTCTGTTTCAGATGAACAAACACTCGTTCAGTTGCCTGCATGGCGACCGGGAAGGTATGAGCTGGGAAATTTTGCGAAAAATGTTCAGAAATGGGCTGCATTCGATGAAAAAGGCAATGCATTGAGTTTTAAAAAGAAGACGAAAGATCTGTGGGAGGTACAAACCAAAAATGCAAAGCAATTGCATATCAAGTACAATTATTATGCAGCGGAAATAAATGCCGGTTCTACTTTTTTAGATGCCACTCAGTTTTATATGAATCCCGTGAATTGCTGTGTGTATGTTCCGGATAGGATCAATGAAAGCTGCGAGATGAACATACGAGTACCGGATACCTATGAGTTGGCGATGGGAGCTCAATGGAAAAAAAGTGAAACAGGTTTTCAAGTTGTTTTTTCTGATTTTCATGAATTGGCTGACTCTCCTTTTATAGCTTCAGATACCTTACAGCACAATCAGTTTGTATGCGAAGGTGTTGAATTCAATTTGTGGTTTCAGGGAGAATGCAAACCCGATTGGTCAAAGCTAAATACCGATTTCATCAAATTTTGTAATCATCAATTAGAGATGATGAAAGACTTTCCGGTAAAAGCCTATCATTTTCTTTTCCAGATCCTTCCTTACAAAACCTATCATGGTGTAGAGCATATTACTTCAACGGTAATTGCTCTTGGGCCCGGATATGGATTAATGAAAGGAGCTTTGTATGAAGATCTGTTGGGTGTGAGTTCACACGAATTGTTTCATGTGTGGAATGTGAAAACCATCCGTCCAATTGAAATGTATCCTTACGATTATACTAGGGAAAATTATTCCAAGCTTGGTTATGTTTGCGAAGGGTTGACTACATACTATGGTGATTACTTATTGTTCCGTTCGGGAGTATTTAATGAACAACAGTATTTTCAAACCTTTGATGAACGCTTGCAGAAGCATTTCGATAATTTTGGACGCTTTAATCTTTCAGTTGCTGATTCCTCTTTTGATACATGGCTGGATGGTTATGCTCCCGGTATTCCAAATAGAAAGACGAATATTTATGATGAAGGGAATTTATTAGCCTTTGTCACCGATATGTTCATTCGAAAAAATTCAAAGAACGAATATTCTCTGGATGATGTGATGCGTCACTTGTATCAAGAGTTTGCTCTAAAAGGGAAGGGGTATTCTGAGGAAGATTATAAAGGCTGTGTGGAGCATTATGCCAATACTTCTTATGATACGATCTTCAATGATTATATTCATGGAATAAAAAATTTTGAATCCTTATTGCAAGAAGCAATGGATCATGTAGGCTGTGAATTATCTCTTACCCCATCGTCTAAATTTCATGAGTCCTCATTAGGGTTTAAAGTGTTGGACATGGCAGGCGTATTGAAAGTAAGTGCCATTTACCCCGATTCAGTATCTGACAAAGCAGGCTTGTCATTAAACGATGAGCTATTAGCTATAAATCATATTCAGCTAAAAGCAGATGGAAGTGGAACCGGATTTTCGGAATGGTGTAGTTATTTTTCAAAGGAAGCGATCGAACTTACGGTTTCAACAATGGGTATCATTAAAAAGATCCAATTAAAAGCAGATCCTAATAAGTATTATAAAATCGCTCAAATTAAAAAGAAAACAGGCGCTACTGATGAACAAAAGCGTAATTTTGAGAACTGGAGCAAGAACAAATTTTAAATTTTATGGAAAACGAAACTATTAATACTAGTAATGAGAAACCAAAGCGCCCTCAACTTCTAAGTATTCTTTGTGTATTAACATTCATTTCAAGTGGATTGGGCATTATAACATCTATTTTAACGCCTATGATGTCTGATAAATTAGTGGAGTTTATGGTTAGTATGCCTTCCTATGAACAAAATCTGACCCAGGAAGGTCTGATCATTTTAAAAGCAGGTTGGGGGTATTACATGATCTCATTGGCTCTGATTTCAGGTTCGCTGACAGGGGCCATATATATGTGGAAGCTAAAAAAGATCGGCTTTCATTTCTATACAATAGCCAATATTATACTTTTTTGTCTCCCAAGCCTTATGTTAGGCTTAAATTTCGATCTGATTGGCTTAGTCATGCCGGGTGTTTTTATCGGCCTTTATGCCTTGAATTTGAAATACATGGAATAGTTTGCAGTAACATTATTAACAGGTAAATTGTTTTGCTTGTTAATAAGTTATAGGGGAGGGTGTTTTATCATCTTGTTTTTTTTACTTAATTAGCTAAACAAAACACTTTAACCCTTAAATTTAAAACTATGGAACAAGAAAACACAGGAGCTGGTGCACCAGCAAAAAGACCAACATTCTTAACAGTATTATGTATTTTATCCTTCGTAGCTGCAGGTATAGGAGTAATTGCTTCTATCTTAGGTTACGTTGGTATGCAAGCTGCTGAGAACATGGGAATGAGTTTAACAGAAGGTATGGAAGGTATGGAGTCTATGCCAGGAATGGAAGAGGCTATGAGCATGATGAAACATGCAAAAACATTGTTAATTGTAGGGATCATTGTTACTTTGATCGCTCTTTACGGTGTTATCCAAATGTGGAAACAGAAAAAAATGGGCTTTTATATCTATACAGGAGCTCAAGTATTAGGTATCATTGTACCGGTAGTTATCGCAGGAATGGCTGCATTCTCTACTTTTGGTGTAATTCTTTCAGTTGCATTCATCGTAATGTACGGATTGAACCTAAAACACATGTCTTAGTCGTTTTACACTTACAAAAAAGCCCTTCTGTCATTTACAGAAGGGCTTTTTTATTGGTATCACTTTATGCTTATTATTTCATAGCAATAACGCTTATCTCTACATTTACATTCAATGGTAGTTTAGAAACTTGAACGGTTTCTCTTGCCGGGAAATCAGAAGTAAAATAAGAACCATACACTTCATTTACCTGTGCAAAATTGTTCATGTCGGTCAGGAAGATCGTTGTTTTGCAAACATTGGAAAAATCCATCCCCGCATCCGTTAAAATTGCTTTTAGGTTATGCATTACCTGGTGTGTTTCGTCTTTAATATTTCCTAATACCATTTCTCCGTTTTCTGCTTTCTTGGCTACTTGTCCACTAACAAATAGTGTATTGCCAAATAACACGGCATGGCTGTATGGACCGATCGGTGCCGGTGCATTTTTTGATGTGATCACTTTTTTCATATGGTTCGTTTTTATAATTTATAATTTTTGAATTTCAAATCATGTTCCAACGTCCAACGTTTAATAAGCATAATCATACCAGTCTTTTCTTCTGCTCAACTTCAGGTCGCGCAATACGGATGATTTTACATTGATATCGATTGAAAAACTCTGACGGAATCCGAATGGTACCCAGTTGAAGTGCATTTCCCAGCAATGCAGATCGCGATAAACATTGATAGAGGTCAAGGTCATCTCTTTTCTCGTAAAATCATATCCGGACGTTACACTCACTTTCCATTTTTTTGTAATACTCAAGTCGCCATTGAATGTCAAGGACTGTGTATATTGATCATTCAATACATAAACAATCGATGATCCGA
Source organism: Bacteroidota bacterium (assembly GCA_017303895.1). Taxonomy (GTDB): domain Bacteria; phylum Bacteroidota; class Bacteroidia; order 2-12-FULL-35-15; family 2-12-FULL-35-15; genus 2-12-FULL-35-15. The sequence continues at coordinate 7,557 of JAFLBF010000014.1, forward strand.
TTAATTCCTGTTTCACCACTTTTGCATATTGTACATTGTAATATACATTCAAATTCCATGGAATGCTGTAGTCCACATAGGCATTCGGGTTTCTATTGATGTAATCCAGTTCATCTGGTGTTGCTAATTTACTTGTTTTATTCTGATTGTTATTCTCTTTACTTCTCAAGCTGGTGCTTACCGATAAATTGGCATTGGTCAATCGTCCGATCCGTCCATTATTCCATTCAAACCGTTCTATGCGTGTTCCTGTAGAATCGATCTGGTAAGGATCAAAAATAGCGATGGTATTAATATCGAAAAGTCGGAATAGTTTTGTTCTTGCATTCAAGTTGATCGTACTCCATTGATAATTCTTGGCAGCCATGTTATAACTGAAAGCAACACCTAAGTTATCCAATAAGGATGTCTTTCGATATACACTTCCTGAATCTGTTTGAATTTTCTTCTTCGCTTCCAATGTATTGTTCAATGTAAAGCCGATCAATCCAGATCTTCCTGCACCCGGTGAGCCATACACTCCGTTTTGAAAAATGGAGTACTGCTGATAGTTCCCCAAATTATCGCTTTGCACATTTTGATAATAACCATACTGACTTTCAGAAAAATCGGGACGATAACTTGCTGTAATGGTTGGAGTGGCTACATGCCGTATTTGTTTTAAGCGTTTTGTTTTAAAATAATAATCTCCATAGATACGTGTAGTTAAGCCGGCACTGGCATTAAAATCATTCGCAACCTGAGCTCCTGTTAAGGTATCCGTGAAAATGGCATTTACATTCGGATCGTATCTTTTACGGATGGTTTGAAAATAAACCGTACTGGATGTATTGATTGTTGGTGTGAGTGTAAAATATTTCAAAATGTTTAATGATGTGCTGATCGGAACATTTAGACGGGCACCATTCCGCATCTTGCCGAGTGTTTGGTTGGTGAATAGTAATGAATCGTAAGTGTTGATATCGTTTCTGGCATTGGCTGTTGCACTGATACCGATCTTATCATACCATCTTGGTTTTACACTGTTCTTATTCTTAAAAGGATAGATCCTATTCATGGTCAATGCTAACTCCGGCAAACTGATGTCCATCTTTTTGGTGATGGTATTTTGACTATGCCTTGCATTGGCTGAAAAATTGAAAGGCGTTCCTGTAAATGATTTAGAATAGGAAATATTTGATTGGAAGGTGTTGGATAAATAATCGCCTGTAACACCGCCATTGAATTTGTTGAAAGAGCTACTTCCTGCATTTACATTGGCTGAAAAACGACTCGATGGATGTGCTTTCATATCCTGCTGATGATTCCAACGTATGAAGAAATCGTTTCTGGTAATGGAGTTAGGTAATTCTCTGTCGCCTTCAATGATCCTCGAATAACTTAAATTCAAATTGCCATTATACTTGTACCGTTTTTTATAATTCGTATTGGTCTTTGCTCCAAAACTTCCATTGGCATAGATACTTCCTAATAAGGCAAGATCGAAATATTCATTCTTGCCAAAATAAAAACCACCATCTCTTAAGAAGAATCCTAAATTGTTTGACTCACCATATGTTGGTATAATAATGCCTGATGCTCTTCCTTTTTTATTGGGAAAGTATCCGAAAGGGATAGCCAATGGTGTAGGAATATCGGCAATGTAAAGCATAGCGGGGCCGGTTACGATCTTGTCATCGGGGATCACTTTGATCTTTTTGGCACCAATAAAAAAGTGAGGGTGATCCAGATCGCAAGTGGTGTATTTTCCATGACCTACATAATACGTATTGTTTGTATCCTTTTTGATGTCCCTGCCATGAATATACCCTTCACCTTGTTGTGTGATCACATCTTTGATCTTCCCCTTTTTTGTGTTGAAATTATAGGTGATCTCACCGGCATCATACTTCCCGTCTTTATTTGAAAAAACAGGAGTTTGCGACATCTTTCCGGTACTGTCTTTTGTGCCCGATGCATGCACTAAATTGTTCTTGAAGTCAATTTCAATATAGCCGGCATTCATCTTCATGTCTTCATACAAAACCTCGGCATTATTAAAAAGGTATGCTTTTTGATTTACCATATCAATGAGCATGGAATCAGTAGCAGTATATTTTACTTTTTCATTTAAAAAGGAGCTTCCCGACTTTTTAATGGTATCGGCAGGAGAGGATAAAGCAGAAAATGCAAATCCATCACTTGTTGCACTTATTAACAAGCAAAGGAGGATAAAAAAAGATCTACTGAAAATTAAACGCAATTTTTACTGCTAATTTTGTGTTATATACCAATTTCAGGGCTCAAAACTATAAAAAAATAACAGTTTTTGCCCCATTTATTTAGTTGTTTACAAGATGAGATACATCATTTACATAAGTATATTTCTTGCTGCTGTTTTTTTAACGAGCTCATTTATACCAAAATTCAAGCCAATATTTGGAGTTAAGACCGTTGTGATCGATGCAGGTCATGGTGGAAAGGATCCCGGCTGTCATGGTGCCAAGTACAAAGAAAAGGATGTAGCATTAGCCGTTTCTTTAAAACTGGGCGCTTATATCGAGGAAAACTTCAAGGATGTAAAAGTGGTTTATACCCGTAAAACAGATGTGTTTCTTGAATTACAACAACGTGCGGAGATCGCTAACAAAGCTAAAGCCGACCTTTTTATTTGTATTCACTGTAATTCAGCTTGTTACAGAGATAAGAAACTGAAAAAAGATATCTGTAAAGATGAAGTAGCAGGTGCGGAAACCTATGTGATGGGTATTAAGAATGAGCAAGGAAAGCTGGACGTTGCTAAGCGTGAGAACTCTGCCATTTTATTGGAAGATAACTATGTTCAAAAATACGATGGTTTCGATCCGAATTCCGATGAATCGTACATCATCATGAGTATGTTTACTGACACCTATTTGAACCAGAGTTTGAGTTTTGCTCAAAAGGTGCAAAAACAGTATAAGACTAAGGCTGGGAGGGTAGATAAAGGAGTGAAGCGTGCCAGTTTATGGGTGCTTTGGAGAACGTATATGCCAAGTGTATTAACGGAGATCGGCTTTTTGACCAATCCGGAAGAAGAGCAGTTTTTAGGCTCGGCTAAAGGACAGGATTATATTGCTTCCAGCTTATTCAGAGCTTTCAGAGAGTATAAGGACGAAGTGGAAGGAACGGTAAAAAAATACGATGATAACTTCGAAAAACAGGAAAGTTATAAGTTAAGTAAAGAAGATTCATTGGAAGTAGCAGAACTTAGAAAAGCTCTTAAACCATCTGTAAAAGAAGAGGATACAAAAGATTCTGTTCTTGTGAAAGACGAGAAAGTTGTGGATAAAAAAGAAGAGGACAAAAAAGAGATAAAGAAGGACGAAAAGAAAGAAGTGGTGGAGAAGAAGGAGGTCGATGTGAAAGCAGCTCCAATTGTTTATAAGGTTCAAATAGCTTCTTCCGATAAAAAGATCCCACTTGATTCCGACAAGTTCAAAGGCGTTGAAAAGCCGGGTGAATATCAGGATAAAGGGATCTACAAATACACAGCTGGTGAATACAGCAAACAGGAAGATGCTGTTCGTTTACAAGCTCTTTTAAGAAAACAGGGCTTTAAAGATGCGTTTGTGATCGCAATGCAGGATGGAAAACGCATTCCTCTCAAGTAATTCAAAATAATGTTTCTTCCACAATATATTTGCATGGAAATCGTTTCCATGACGGATATTTTTATTTAGCTTTGTGTGGATGAATTTTAAGAAAAGCATACTTGTTTATTTTTCCTTGATCATGATCATGCCTGCTACCGCACAGGTAGGAGGAAACAATACATTCGAGTTTCTTAATTTACCCATCTCTGCCCGTTTAACAGCTTTAGGAGGGAATAATATCTCCACACGTGATAACGATCTGAATGTATCCATTGCCAATCCTTCTCTGTTGACGGATTCAATGGATAATAATGTATCCCTTAGTTATATCAACTATTTTGCGGATGTGAATTATGGCTACGCAGCCTATGCCAAGAAATTCAAAAAACTGGGCATGTTCAGTGCCGGTATTCAATATCTCGATTATGGTAAATTCACCCGTGCCGATGATATCGGAAATACCGATGGAACATTTGGAGCCAACGAAATGTGCTTTAGCTTATCCTATGCCCGTTCTGTTTTAGATACCAACTTGACAATCGGTGCATCCATCAAAACGATCTACTCTCAATTAGAATCCTATACTTCCTGGGGCTCAGCTTTGGATATTGGTGCCACCTATGTGCGACCAAAGCATGGCTTTGCGGCCGCTGTTGTTATTAAGAACATCGGTCGTCAATGGAAAACCTATTCGGGAACAAAAGAAGCATTGCCGTTCGAAGTACAGATCGGTTTTTCTAAAAAGCCAAAGCATGTCCCTTTCCGCTTTTCAGTAGTATATGAGAATTTGGAAAAATGGGATCTAACCTATGTTGATCCATCTGTATCAACAGTAGATCCTTTAACAGGAGAAGAGATCACTCCTAATAAATACAAAGTGTTTGGCGATAAGTTGATGCGTCACATTGTGATAGGTGGTGAGTTTATTATCACGAAGAACTTCTTCTTACGTGCCGGATATAATTATCAACGCAGAAAAGAATTAAAGATCCCTGAAAAAAGAGGCATGACCGGTTTTTCATTTGGATTCGGATTCCGCATTTATAAGTTTCACTTTAGCTACGGAAGAGCCGTTTACCATTTAGCAGGTGCTACCAATAATTTTTCATTGAGCTTCGATATCAATAGCTTTTACAAAAAAACTACAAAAGCGAATTTGTAACAGATAAAATTGGCTGAGTAGTTTTTATATTTAATATATAAATACTTATGCAAGCCAATATCAATAAAACCAATCAAAAGCGAGTTATTATCATTGGAGGTGGTTTCGGTGGACTGAAACTTGCCCGCGAATTATCTTCTTCCAATTTTCAAGTTGTACTTATCGATAAGAACAATTATCATCAGTTTCAACCTTTATTTTATCAGGTTGCAACAGCAGGCCTCGAGCCTAGTGCCATCTCTTTCCCTTTTCGGAAAGTATTTCAAAAAGCTTCGAATGTGCATGTGCGTGTAGCTGAAGTCAGCCGTATCGATGCTGCTGCTAACTGCATTCAAACGAGCATTGGCGAAATTGAATACGACTATTTGATACTTGCCATTGGAGCCGATACCAATTTCTTTGGTAATCAAAATATGATGAAGTATGCCATGCCGATGAAATCGGTAAGTGAAGCTTTGAGCATTCGAAATACCATTTTGGAGAATTATGAAAAAGCATTGGTCGCAAGCGATGAGCAAGAGAAACAAGCCTTAATGAACATTGTTATTGTGGGTGGCGGACCAACAGGAGTGGAAGTAGCAGGTACATTAGCTGAAATGAAAAAAACAGTGTTGCCGAAAGATTATCCGGAGCTCGACTTTAGTTTGATGCAGGTGCATTTGCTGGAAGGTTCCGGCAGAGTGCTGGCAAGCATGTCGGAGATCGCATCAGAAAAAGCAAAACAATATTTGATCGACTTGGGAGTAGATGTTTCACTGAATGCACGGGTAATCGATTATGATGGAAACACTGTAACACTTACCGATAGTCCTGCCATACATACCCGCACATTGGTTTGGGCGGCAGGAGTTATAGGAAATAAAATAGAAGGATTATCTCCCGAAGTGATCAGCAGAGGAAACAGAATACTCGTTGATAAAACGAATAAAATAAACGGCTATTCCAACATCTTTGCAATAGGCGATATTGCGCTTATGAAAGATGAAACTTATCCGAATGGTCATCCTCAGGTGGCGCAGGTAGCGATCCAACAAGGAGAATTGTTGGCCAAGAATTTAAAAGCATTAAGTGCTGGAAAAGTGATGAAAGAGTTTAAGTACAAAGACCTGGGCTCGATGGCAACTGTGGGACGAAACAAAGCAGTAGTTGATCTTCCGAAGATCAAGTTTCAGGGCTTCTTTGCATGGATGGTATGGATGTTCATTCACTTAATGTCGATCGTTGGAATAAAAAACCGTTTGCTCATTTTCATTAACTGGGCATGGAATTATATCACTTACGATCAATCACTACGATTGATCATTAAACCTAAAACAAAACAATGATAGAACAACATTTTTTGGACAACACCATTGGTGTATTTAAGAATTACAGAGCGTTGGCAGAGAAGTCATTTGCGCAGCTGAATACAGATAAAGAATTTCATTATGTTCCCGATGCCGAATCAAACAGTGTGGCTGTGATCATCAAACACATGAGTGGAAATATGATCTCACGCTGGACCGATTTTTTGACCACCGATGGAGAGAAGCCCAACCGTAACCGTGATGCAGAATTTGTATCAGGGAATGAAACCAAAGAAGACTTGATCAAGAGTTGGAATGCAGGCTGGTTGGTTTTTATGAATACACTGGAATCATTAAAAACGGAGGATCTGATGAAAACGGTGACTATCCGTGGAGAAGGTTTGACGGTGATGCAAGCCTTGAACAGACAAACAGCTCATTATGCCTACCATGTAGGACAGATCGTGTTTTTAGCGAAACATATCCGTTCCATCGACTGGCAATCGCTTTCTATTCCTAAGAATAAGTCGAATGATCATTTAAAAGGTTCTTATTTGGATAATCTGAAATAAAAAGGCGAAACAATTTGTTTCGCCTTTTTGAATGAAATGAGTATTCGATTAATTTTTAACCATTTTCTTTGTTTCAATTACTTTACCATCTACAACAAGGGTATAAGTATAAATACCATTGCTTAGGTCACTGGCAAATACATTAACACTTCCTTTTCCTTTTTGAGTAAGCTCTAAGGATTGGATAAGTTTACCTTGAGCATTGTAAAATAATAATTGTGCTTTGTTTACTTCATCAGGTAAAAAATAACTGATGGATGTTTGCTCTGCAAAAGGATTAGGAACGTTTTGTTCTAATACAATTGACTGAGCATCTTTTAATTCAATATTAGTAATGCTTGAGTTTTGATTATTTAAATTGTTTTGCTGCATAGCCAGGTTATTACCACATAAATTCAATCCATTTATACAATTCTCTAGTGCTGTTAAACGATCATTTAAGCTATTGATAGCAGAATCTTTACTTTGAATTTGTAATTGTTGCTCTTGAATTGCTTTTGTAAGAATGCCAATAAAAGCATTGTAATTTAATGCCTTAAAGTTGTAAGGCTCGATTATTTCATTTCCTAATGAGTCATAAACTGCTGGATTAATTACTCCTGTAACCAATTCAGGTAAAATAACTTCAACTTCTTGTGCTTTAAAACCATATTGTACACTATTAGGAAGATTCATGCCTTTTGTGGCACCAAGCGCAACATCAAAGTTGAATTTGATTGGATTTAATTGATTTACTATATCTACTGCATTGGAAATAGTTACTACATTTTTTTTGATTAAACCGTCAGATGGCGAATATACTGTTGTGTAATATGCCGCACCATTTGAATAAACCGCCCAACTCTGATTAGTGGCACTTGCGGTCGTAATTGGAGAGCTTGTTCCGTAAATGCTATAATTAACACCACCTCCTATAGCTTCACCATAAACACCGTATTTAGGAACCCCAGCTTGTGGGGTTACAGAACGTCCCATTACCCCAACGGCAAATCTAGTATTTTCAGCTCTAAACAATCCTCCAATATTTCGCTGATTGGCACTGCCTTGAAATGCATCAGAAATACCGTAAACACCAATAGCGGTAAAAGATACGTTTGATGCTGGTAGATCCCTGTTGGCAAATGCTCCAGCTATTGTTAATGGAATTGTAGATACTGTAGCAGCAGACTGTTCTAATACACTCAATTTTGCTGCTGGTAAAATTGTAGAACAAGGTGATCCAATTGAGACACGATTGTCAAGAGGAGTATTTTGCCCAGAAAAATAATAATCAAAATTGTTTAATGGAACTTCATAATTTCCTACTATTGGATTTTGTATTGGAGCTGAACAATAATTACCAACTCCTGTTCCTCCTTCAACATAAATTACATCACCATTTGCATCAACAGAAAGAACTCCTGTTCCGGGATTAGTAACAGTTAAATTTCCGAAATGCAAATCTCTAAAACGTAATCCACTTGCCCCAACTGTTCCATTTGGTGATGGATTTGTTAAGTTTATTCCGGCATCAATTTCTAATTTGTTTTGAGGAGCTATCGCTGCATTTGACAATCCTATTCCTACCATAATGTTATTATTGCCTAGAATCATTTTATTACTGGCTGTTACATTTGCCCCAAAACCTATTGCATTTGCATTTGTAAGACCAGGAGCATTTGCATCTGATGATGTACCTAGAAATAAATTATTACTGCCTGTTGTAATAAAATTACCTGCATTTGTTCCGAATGCACAGTTATTAACCCCAGTTGTTATGTTATTTCCAGTATTTGCTCCTGCAAGTGTATTGCCTAGTCCAGATGTAATTGCATTTCCTGTATTATAACCTAGTAAACTATTGTTATTTCCAGTTGTTAATGAAATAATGGTTCTACTCCCAACAATTGTATTTCTACTACCATTTGAATTCGTTGGTCCACCAAATGAAGAATGCCAACCGATTGCAACATTATCAGTACCACCAATAAAGGAAGCTCCAGCGTGATGTCCGACAAATGTATTTTGAATACCATTTACCATATTTTCACCTGCCCTGTCACCAACATAAGTATTGTCATAGCCAGTTGTATTGGCCGTCCCTGCTAAATGACCTAAGAATGTGTTTTGAGAACCTGTTGTGGTACTGGTACCTGCATTGTATCCAAAGAATGCATTCGCATTTGCACTAGTGTTTTGATTTCCTGAACCGGATCCAACAAAAGTATTTTGAATACCTGTAGATAAGGCAGAGCCTGCATTTACTCCTACATAAATATTTGATGCTATTCCATTGTGCCATAATACATAACTAGAAGCAATTCTATATCCTCTGTTTGCACTATTTACATTTATATCTCCACCATTTACATCAAGTAGAAAATTGGGAGCAGTAAATCCTAGACCAATACCAACGAAACCAGTTGTATTCATAATCGTCATACGCTGTGAACCATTCGTTTGAAAGTTTATAGGGAAATTTCCCTTGTGGGCTAGGGTGAATGCAAATGGGCGAGTTGCATTCCAACCGCAATAGTCTGTTATTACTCCTGGCGCACCATTACCAACCTGAGATACTTGTGCTTTTATATTAGTAGCTACAAGACCAATTAAAGCGAATGACAACGCTAAGGTTTTTTTGTTTGATTTTTTCAAATGTTTCATTTTTAATTAGTGACTAATTAGAATTTGTCTGGAATAAAAACTATTCTCGGTCTTTATTTTTAAAATATAAAGGCCTTGTGAAAAAGCTGAAATGTCTATTTCAGTTGTGTTTTTGTTTTTAGATTCAGCCTGATAGACAGTTTGTCCTAAACAGTTTGTCAAATAAATTTCTTCAATATAAGATGTGGTTGAGATTTTAATAATGTCATTGGATGGATTCGGATAGATATTTAATTTTTCATTATTCTGTTCTAAGTCATTAATACCAGTCCACGTCTCATTAAACATTGAATCGGTAGTTACACAGATGTCATCAAGAAAGTAATAAGATTCATTGGTCCAGTTGTTAGGTCCGCCAAAATAGAGTGTATCAGTGTTCGCTTCATCAAAAAAATTACCAAGCATTAAATAGTTATAGGCTGAATCTGCAATAAATGACCCACTGACTTTGATCCATTGTAGAGTATCTGTATATATGGAATCAGTATATAAATGGGAGAAATTATCTAATGCCGGTGGTGTAGTCTCAGAATAAGGGACAGTTGAAAATTTTAGCCCTAATTTATCTGTACCGATGGCATTTGTAGCCATGCCAATTGGGTATCTACGTGCAAAACTCATAAAAAAAGACATATAATATTTTTGACCAACACTTAAAGTACTTGCTAGCTGTATTCCAACAAATTCACGATAATCAGGCCAGCCCGAACTTGAAGGATTCACATAAGTAAAAACACCAATCATTCCAACGCCCGAATGTGCAGGGTGGTATCCAGTAGGTGTATTTGGGACATTAAGAGCAGAGCTGCAACTATTCAGGTAGTCTGGAGACCTCCCAAAACAAACCCAGGATAAAGGAAGTTGATTTTCTGCCCATGGGCAAAATACTGTATCTTCAAGATTGGGGTTTGGTACAAGGTTCTGCCCAAATAAATTACATGTAAAATAAAATACTATAAAAAATGGCAATAGCTTCTTCATTTATCAAATATATAAAAATACCTGAGAAAAACAAATGCCGGTATTTCTGCCATAATCTGAAATAAGAAACGAACATTCCTTATCTTTGTAATATGCTGACACTACTGATCATTGCGATTACGGTTTTTATCTCTATCACTTCTATGGAGAATCATACATTGAAGAATAAACTGATGTTCAATGCTTATATGATCCATAATAGAAAAGAGTGGTGGCGTTTCTTTTCAAGTGGTTTGATCCATGCCGACTGGATGCACCTTGGTTTCAATATGTTCTCGTTCTATATGTTCGGTCGCCAGGTGGAAACAGCTTATGGATATATTTTTGGTTCACAAGGTTTTCTCTTCTTTTTGCTTTTATATATTGGTGGATTGGTCATGTCTTCTTTGTATTCTTATGAAAAACACAAACAGAATATCTATTACAATGCATTAGGAGCTTCGGGTGCTGTATCAGCAGTTGTGTTTGCTTATATCATTATTGCACCAACTGCAGGATTGTATTTCTTTTTTATTCCTGTTCCTATTCCGGCTTATTTATTCGGTTTGATCTTTTTAGGTGTTGAATATTATTTAGGGAAAAGAGGGAACAGTAATATCGGTCATGATGCCCATTTTTGGGGAGCTGTGTATGGTGCCCTGCTAACGATCGTATTGAAACCTTCTTTATTTATGGATTTTATTGATCAGATCTTAGGGCGTGTTTAAACAAAATGGAAACAATGAACAAAGCAATATTTTTAGACAGAGACGGTGTTATTAATTTTGAACGGGGATACACTCATCGTTTGGAGGATTTCAAGATCCTACCCGATCTGATGGAGGTATTGACCTTGTTTCAAAAGAATGGTTATCATTTGATCATTGTTTCGAATCAAAGTGGTATTGCTAAAGGTTTATATACACAAGCCGATGTAGAAGTATTACATGCTTATTTGTTGGAGGAATTTAAAAAGAACAATATAAAAATATCGGAAGTGTATTATTGTGTACATCATCCCGATGTAAGCAAATGTATTTGCCGTAAACCAGATTCTCTGTTTGTTGAAAAAGGATTAGCACGATTTAACATTGATCCGAAGCGATCTTATTTTATCGGAGATAAAGAGCGTGATACCGAAGCCGCTGAAAAAGCAGGTGTGAAAGGGATTTTAATAGAGGCGAATATTTCATTGAAAACGATTTTAAACCAAATTAAATTCGACTAAATGGCTGGATTTATTAATCATAATGGAAATTTTATGCCGGCCGATCAGCCGGTGTTGAATGTGAATAATCGCGGATTCCGTTATGGTGATGCCCTGTTTGAAACAATCCGTTATTCTAACGGAAAGCCTTTATTTCTCAAAGAACATTTGCAACGTTTGCTGAATGGCATGCGTGTGTTGAAAATGAAACAACATCCTTTGTTCTCTGTCACTTTTTTTGAAGAGATGATCAAAGAATTGTCGCAGAAGAATGCTATTGGAACGGATGCAAGAGTGAGATTAACCGTGTATAGGAATGATGGCGGGTTTTATGCACCATCTGATGATCAGGTATCTTACCTCATGGAAATGTATCCTGTTCAGGAAAAAGGCTATGTGTTGAATTCTACCGGACTAACGGTTGATCTATTTACCGAGTTCAGAAAAACACCTAATTCATTGGCTTCCATTAAATCGGCCAACAGTGCTATTTATGTGTTAGCCGGTGTATATAAAAATCAGCAGCAATTGGATGAATGTATCTTGAGTAATGATAAATCTCATATTATTGAAGCCATAAGTTCCAATATCTTTGCAGTGAAAAATGGAGTGTTGTACACGCCTCCGGTAACCGATGGTTGTGTGGATGGTGTGATGCGTAAAAAGATCATTGAAGTAGCGCAGCAGAATAGAGTAGCAGTGTATGAGATATCGATCATGCAGAATGTGTTATTGGGTGCAGACGAGTTGTTCTTAACCAATACGATCAAAGGTATTCAGTGGGTGGCAGCATTCAAGCAAAAACGATATACCAATAATACTTCTGAAAAGTTGATCGCTAAATTAAATGAATTGGTTGTTAGTTGCTAGAATGATGCCTATAAGCATTGGTAGTTTTAAAATAAAAATAAATTTATGGAAGATCTTAGATTATATATCAATACCCTTCGTCACGATTTTTCTAAACAAACATTGGATGAATCGCAAGTAGATAAAAGTCCTTTTTTACAATTCGAAAAATGGTTCAAAGAAGCTGTGGATGCGCATGTGAATGAGCCGAATGCAATGACAGTAGCAACAGCTTCCAAGAGTGGAAAACCTGCAGCACGTATCTTGTTGTTGCGTAACTTCAACGAGAATGGTTTTGTATTCTACACCAATTATACCAGCAGAAAAGGGGAGGAGATCGATGAGAATCCGAATTGTGCACTATTGTTTTTCTGGCCTGAATTAGAACGTCAGGTAAGGATAGAAGGAAAGTTGATAAAGCAATCATCCGCTGAATCCGATCTATATTTTAATACCCGTCCACGTACCAGTAAGTTGGGAGCATGGACATCTCCTCAAAGTAAAGTAGTGAAGAATCGTGAAGAGTTGGATGAGTTGTACGAACAAATGTCACAGCGTTTTCCTTCAGAAGATGTTCCCCGTCCACCACATTGGGGCGGCTATGTTTTACAACCAGATAGCATTGAATTTTGGCAAGGTCGTCCAAGTCGTATGCACGACAGGATACTTTATACCCTTGTAAATGGTAATTGGAAAATAGAGCGTTTGGCTCCCTGAGCTAGTTGTTGAATTATTGAATAATTGATTTGTTGAGTTTTGTAAATTCTACGATTCTCTAACTCTCGAACTCTCCAACTCACAATTCATCAATCACCCTTCATCAATCACCCTTCTAAAGATCTTTCATCAACACTTTGTATAGGTCGATCATGCCTTGAATGTCTTTTTTATGCACCTTTTCATCAGGCGTATGTACATTTTGTTCGGCCGCACCTACAAAGCACCAATCCCAGGCAAATTCACCCATTTGTAATTCTTTTCCATCACTTCCTCCGCTACCTTCTACTTCTAACTGATGTGGTACTTTGTGTTTTTTAGCAATGGCTCTGATCTTGTTTACATAACTTCTACGTGGTATTAAACTGTCACGTAAAGAAATAACCGGACCAAGTCCCGGGTGAACACCATCGGAGATCCAGGAGATATCGGAGATAAGTGCTTGACGTACCTTGTATTTTTCTTGTAAAAATTTTTGAATGTAGGAAACACTTCCACCGCCATGTTCTTCCCAACAACTAAAAACGATCACTCCATCTTTTAATGTCTCTGCTACTTTCAAGGCATTGTAAACACCCAAGCGGTTATCCATATAACAGCATTGCACATATTCTTTATCTTCTCTCCAGTTAGGTTTGAATGTTAATTCTGTTCCTCTTTCAAAATCACGTTTTCCTGTATATTCCAGCTTGGTTTCTTTCGTCTTTTTATCAACTGCTAATTTTAATTTCACTTCCGCTTTTCCTTTTTCATCTTCACCCACTAATTCAAATCCATCAATGGTTCTTGGTCCACCAATTTTTACTAATTGTTTTCCGTAGCGGACAGTAAATCCAATACTATCAATGTGTGCAAAGATTGCAGTGCGGGGTTTTCCGAATACCAGTACGATACAGTCCTGAAAACCATCACCTGAGTAAACTTTCGGTTTTACTTTCCATGACTTTTTGTTTTTATCAATATAATTCAATAAGAATTTGGTCATTGCCACTTCGTTTCCAGATGGAGCATGAATGGCGCACATTTCTTTTAATAATTTCATATGTATAGTTTTTTATTCTAAATCTCTTTTATGAATTTAATTTCAAGATTACTGATTTTGCTGAACATATCATACACTTTTGTAGAATTACTTTTGCGTACTGAGAATGTTAATGCACAGCTTAGCTCAAAATTCTGAGAGAGGATCTGCAGTCCTTCATCTTTGATGATCTTCATGACATCATTCATTTGTAAATAGTCAAATGATACTTCATATACTTCATCTACCGTTCTTTCTATGATCTTCGCATTTGTAATGGCATCAGCAGCAGCCAATTTGTAGGCATTGATCAGTCCGCTCACACCTAATAATGTACCACCGAAATAGCGGACAACAACGATCAGGATATTGGTGAGATCTTTTGATTGGATCTGTCCAAGGATCGGTTTTCCTGCGGTGTTCGATGGTTCACCGTCATCATTGGCTCGGAATGCTTGTTTGCTTGCTCCCAAACGAAAAGCATAACAATGATGTCTTGCGCTGGGGTGTAGTTTTCGAAGTTCTGCCAAATGGAGCTTTACAGCCTCTTCATTGGAAACAGGAAAGGCATAAGCCAAAAACTTACTGCCTTTGTCTTTGAACAATCCTTCGGATGCTTTTTCGATCGTTAAATAAGTGTCTTCAAAAAGCATATTAGCTGTTACGATAGAGAAGTAAAGTGTTTGTATCGATCGACTCTTTTGATTCAGGTTTTAAAAGCATTTCCGGTGCATTGATGCCACTGTGAATATGTTCTTGCGAAATGAATACCCGTGCTTCATCCCAGCAGTCATCACTGATAAAACTGTTCAACACATTGTAGCCACCTTCAACGATCACAGATTGAATATTGCGTTTGTATAATTCCTGCATGATCTGCGGGATCATCTTTTCATCAAAATTGATCTTTACAAAATCGAGGTTTGTTTCAGAAGGCATTTCTATGTCGGTGAAAACAATGGTTGGAACCGTTTTGTCGAATAGGAAATAGTCTTTTGGAATAGACAGTTTTTTATCGGTCACAATGCGTATAGGATTTTTTCCTTCTACTTTTCTTACCGTTAATTGAGGATTATCCAACAAGGCAGTGTTTTTTCCCACCATGATCGCTTGTTCCTGACTTCTCCAAGTGTGCACCAGTTTTTGTGCAGCTTCATTACTGATCTGAAGCGGAGGACTTGTATTATCAGTTCTTACTTTATCAATAAAACCATCGGCTGTTTGTGCCCATTTTAAAATAATGTAGGGGCGTTTCTTTTCTTGAAAAGTAAAAAAACGTTTGTTCAATTCTTTACATTCATCTTCCAATACTCCCACTTTTACATCCACTCCTGCTTTTGTTAATTTTTCAATTCCTCTTCCACATACCTGAGCAAAGCTGTCGATCGTGCCGATCACCACATAAGGTATTTTGTGTTCAATGATCAAGTCGGCACAAGGAGGTGTTTTCCCGAAATGCGAACAAGGTTCTAAATTCACATACAGTGTTGCTTTTTTCAACAAACTTTTATCTTTAACAGATTGAATGGCATTCACTTCTGCATGTGCTTGTCCGTATTGCTGATGATATCCTTCACCAATGATCTCGTTATTATAAACGATCACGCTACCCACCATAGGATTGGGTGCCACATTTCCAAAGCCTTTTGCTGCCAATTCAAGGCAACGTTTCATGTATTTTTCTTGTTCCGTCATATAGTGCTGCAAATGTAACTATTCTTAACTTTGTGCCCATGCAAATTGCTTCAAATAAAATAAAGGATGTGATCCGCTTTTTTAAGCAGGAGTTGGAAGGGATCTATGAGGATTCTGAAATAGATGCTTTTGTTGCTATTTGTTTTGAAGAGTTGCTGAATTTGAAACGTTCCGATCTATTGTTGAAAGGCGAAAAGACCATGAGTGAGTCGGAATTGTTGAAATTTAATTTTGCCATTAAAGATCTTAAAAAGCAAAAACCTTTACAATACATTTTAGGTGTTGCCGATTTTTACGGTTTGAAGTTTAAGGTCAATTCATCGGTATTGATACCTCGTCCCGAAACAGAAGAGTTGGTTGACTTGATCGTTAAGGACCATAAAGGAAAAGTCTTGCGGATCCTTGATATCGGAACCGGTTCGGGTTGTATTCCTGTGAGTTTGAAAAAGAATTTGCCACTCTCAACAGTCGATGCAGTTGATATTTCGGAAGAAGCGCTTCTGGTAGCGAAAGAAAATGCAAGAACGAATGCAGTTGATGTTCATTTTCAACGGGAGGATATTTTGAAACCTGATGCTGCTTTTAAAAGCTTACGCTATGATGTGATCGTGAGCAATCCACCTTACATCAAAGAATCGGAAAAAGAAGCGATGCACAAGAATGTGCTCGATCATGAACCGCACTTAGCATTATTTGTTTATAACAGCGATGCTTTATTGTTCTATAAAGTAATTGCGGATCATGCTTTAACCATGTTAAATCCGGGTGGGCAGATCTACTTTGAGATCAATGTGGAACATGATCAGGAAACCAAACAAATGCTTGAAAATAAAGGCTTTAAAAATGTAGTGTTGATAAAGGATATGAGTAATAAAAATCGTATCTTGCGAGGTAGTATTTAGACCTATATTTTAATGAAAAAGTTACTATTAACAAGTGTCTTTGTCTTAACACTTATTCTTTCCATTCAATCACAGATCAGCTACAGTGTAGATGCATTTCCAACTAATGTAGGCGGTAAAACAGAGTTTAAACGGATATTCGAAAGTCAGTTGGTATATCCTGCTGCTGCATTGGCCAAAAAACAAGGAGGAAAAGTGGAAGTTGTATTTGTGCTCAACTCCGACAGTTCTGCAACCGATGTAAAAGTAGCAGTGAGTGTTTCACCTGAACTGGATCAGGAAGCCTTGCGTTTATTTAAGTATTATCAATGGGTACCTGCAGTGAAGGATGGTAAGCTGGTGTCTTCTAAATGGTCGGTTTGGTTTGAATTTGATCCAGAGAAGTATGCTAAGATCTGTAAAAAGAGAGGATATCAGGCTGTGGTCTATGATAAAGAATTCAAAGTCGATTCTACCTTTAAACTTTATAAGATCGTTGACCAAATGCCGGTATATTACAAAGGGAATTATGCTTTGCAGGATTTTTTAAAAGAGAATTTAGAATACCCTCGTCAGGCTCAAATGGCGAATATTCAAGGTACTGTTGTCGTTCGTTTTATTGTAGAACCGAATGGAACGCTTTCCAATATTGGAATAGAAAAATCAGTAGGTGGTGGCTGTAACGAAGAAGCCATCCGATTGGTGGAAATGACCAAATGGAGAGCAGGTGTGGTGGGCGACCGATGGGTTCGAACACAAATGACCTTACCGATCTATTTTATGTTGAACGAAGATTTTAAGGATAACAGCGGAAGCGAGCAAAAGTAGGGAGTATGAGCGAATCCATTCAACATAGGATAGAAGAACTTTCAAAGAAGATCGAAGAGCATAATTACAATTATTATGTGCTCTCGAATCCAACCATCAGCGATTATGATTTTGATATGATGCTTGAAGAGTTGATCCGACTCGAAAAAGAACATCCGGAGTATCAATTGCCCGACTCACCAAGTTTGCGTGTGGGCGGACAGATCACCAAAGAATTTAAAACCGTAAAACATAAATACCCGATGTTGTCATTGGGTAATACTTATTCGGAAGAGGAGCTGAACGATTTTGATGATCGTGTGAAAAAAGCACTGACCGAACCTTATGAATATGTTTGTGAACTAAAGTACGATGGTGTTGCCATTGGCTTAACATACAAGCACGGACGTCTGGTTCAGGCTGTAACACGTGGTGATGGCGAGCAGGGAGATGATGTAACTACGAATGTAAAAACGATCAAGAGCATTCCGCTTAAATTAAGAGGAAACAATTACCCCAATGAGTTTGAGATTCGTGGTGAGATCTTTATGCCACGTTCATCCTTCGATGAGATCAATAAAGAGCGCGAAGAGATTGGCGATGCACCATTAGCGAATCCACGCAATGCCGCTTCGGGGACATTAAAGATGCAGGATTCAGCCCAAGTGGCAAAACGTAACCTAGATTGTTACTTGTATTTTGTTTTAGGTGAAACACTTCCGCATCAAAGTCATTACGAAAACTTATTAGCCGCCAAATCATGGGGATTCAAAGTGCCGGAATCGGTGATCAAAACCAACTCCATCCAAGGTGTATTTCAATTCATCAACAAATGGGATGTGGAGCGTGCTGATCTGGAGTTCGATATTGATGGTGTTGTATTAAAAGTAAATTCATACGAACAACAAAAAGCGTTGGGCTTCACAGCCAAATCGCCTCGATGGGCTATAGCCTATAAGTTTAAAGCACAGCGGGTAGCTACTATACTTGAAAGCATTTCGTATCAAGTGGGACGAACCGGAGCGATCACGCCTGTTGCGAATTTAAAGCCGGTGTTGTTGGCAGGAACCACCGTTAAAAGAGCATCTCTTCACAATGCTGATATTATTGAGAAATTGGATGTGCGCGTGGGAGATACTGTATTTGTTGAAAAAGGAGGAGAGATCATTCCAAAGATCGTTGGAGTAGATGAGAGTAAACGACCTGTTGGTGGAGGAAGTGACTTATTTGCTAGTGCATTGGAGCCTACCAAATACATTACTCATTGTCCTGAATGTAATGCAGAATTGATCCGCAACGAAGGAGAAGCGAATCATTACTGTCCGAACGAATTGGCTTGTCCGCCACAAGTAAAAGGAAAGATGGAACATTTTGTTTCCCGCAAGGCAATGGATATTGATAGCTTGGGAGGTGAGACCATTGCGCAGTTGTATGATGCAGGATTGATAAAAAATATTGCTGACCTGTACGAGTTAAAAAAAGAAGATCTGTTGCAGTTGGAAAGAATGGCGGAGAAGAGCGTAAACAATCTTTTAGCAGGGATTGAAGCATCGAAGGCGATCACTTTTGAACGTGTATTGTATGCCATCGGTATTCGTCATATCGGTGAAACAACGGCTAAAAAACTGGCTTATTACTTTAAGAATATCGATGCTTTGGAAAAGGCAACAGTAGAGCAATTGCTGGAAGTAGGAGATATCGGAGAAAAGATCGCGCAAACGATCGTGGAGTATTTCAAGGATCAACGCAATATTGAGATCATTGAACGATTAAAGAAACATGGATTGCAATTTCAATTATCGGAAGAGCAACTAACCAATACAAGTGATAAGTTAAAAGACCTGTCGTTTGTTGTTTCGGGTGTGTTCAGTAAATTTTCCCGCGATGATCTGAAAAAAGCAATAGAGCAGAATGGTGGAAAGAATGTGGGTTCAATCTCGGGCAAAACAAGTTATGTGATAGCAGGAGAGAACATGGGACCAGAGAAATTAAAAAAGGCTGAAAAGCTGGGAGTGCCGATCATTTCGGAAGATGATTTTATTAAAATGATAAATTAGAAGAATGAGCATTTTCAAAAATATAAAACTCGCCATTGCCAACCGTGCGCTAAAGCAGGAAATGGCTATGCACAAGCGGGATCTAAAGCCGAATAAATTCAATTTTAATCAGACCAGAACGGTAGGTATTCTATTCGATGCCTCCGATCCGGAAGATTTTGAATTGGTAAAACGCTATGTGGTGTATATGCGTGAGCACAATAAAAAAGTGAAAGTGCTGGGCTTTTTTAGTGTAAAGAATATTCCGGCTTTAACTTATTCCAAATTGGAATACGATTTTTTTTCATTAAAAGAATTGAATTGGTATGGGAAACCAACCACGCATATCATTGATAATTTTATAAACGAAGATTTTGATCTTTTGATCGATCTGAATATTCATGATCATTTTGCATTGAAATACATTTCTGCTTTATCAAAGGCAAAGTTTAAAGTAGGAAAGTATAAAGAGTCGGATGAAGCGATCTACGACATGATGATCGACTCCGATAATACACAAAAATTAAAGTATTTCTTAAGACAGGTGGATACTTACATTACCATGTTGAATAAACCTGAAGTGAATTTGAATTAAAAAGCGAACGCTATGAACTATATTTTATTTGATGATGAATTTCGCAGCAATCTGTTGCCTTTAACATTTACACGTCCTGTAGCGGATATCAGGATCGGGATATTGACCATTCGCGAAAAGTGGGAGAAGATGCTGGATTCAAAAACCTCTTCAAAAACCCAGGATTATCTAAGCAAAAAATATCCGACCGAATACACCATTGATGCTGATAATGTTTGGATCAACGGTGCTTTTTGTCCGAATGAAAAATTGATCGAAGAGATCAAATCGCTTAAACCAAATGAGGCCTTGATGGATTCTACCATTGTGGTAGCAGTCAATACAGGTGATGTAAAAAACTTTGAGCCAAGTAACTGGGGAAGCTTTACTAAATATGAAACACATGCCAAGCCGATGTGGATCGAACATCCATGGGATATCTTTTCGAAAAATGGCGATGCCATCAAAGCTGATTTCGATCTTGTTACCAAAGGCAGAAAATCCCTGGCATTGAGTAAAACCAATCAGGTGATAGGCGTTGAGAATATTTTTGTGGAAGAAGGTGCAAAAGTAGAATGCGCCATTTTAAATGCAAGTACAGGACCGATCTATATTGGTAAAGATGCAGAGATCATGGAAGGATCCATTGTTCGTGGACCATTTGCTTTGTGCGAGCATTCCGCTTTAAAATTGGGGGCTAAGATCTACGGACCAACTACCATCGGACCGCATAGTAAAGTAGGAGGAGAGGTTAATAATTCGGTGATCATCGGCTATTCTAACAAAGCACACGATGGGTTTTTAGGAAACTCTGTTCTGGGTGAATGGTGTAATCTGGGAGCCGACAGTAACAATTCCAATTTGAAGAATAATTATGCAGAAGTAAAATTGTGGAATTACAACAAAGAACGTTTTGTAGGAACCGGCTTGACCTTTTGTGGTCTGATCATGGGCGATCATAGCAAATGTGGGATCAATACCATGTTCAATACAGGAACAGTAGTAGGAGTAAATGCCAATATTTTCGGATCGGGTTTCCCGCGTAATTTTGTTCCTTCTTTCTCCTGGGGTGGAGCTGCCGGCTTTACTACCTATAAGCTAAAAGATGCCTTTGAAGTGGCCTCAAAAGTATTTGAACGAAGAGGAATGGTATTCAATGAAACGGAGCAGGAAATACTGACCCATGTATTTGAATTGACGGAGAAATACAGGAAATAATTCTTCTATTTCATATCAACAAAAACCTTAAATTTGTGTTTCAATAAATAAAGATACTATGAGAACAATCGAATTTCGTGAAGCACTTCGTGAAGCAATGAACGAAGAGATGCGCAGAGATGAAAAAATATTTTTGATGGGTGAGGAAGTGGCAGAGTACAATGGTGCTTACAAAGTAAGTAAAGGGATGCTTACCGAATTTGGTGAAAAACGTGTGATCGACACTCCTATTGCAGAGCTTGGTTTTGCAGGTATTGCTGTTGGAGCTGCTATGAACGGTTTGCGTCCTATCGTTGAGTTCATGACCTTCAACTTTTCATTAGTAGCGATCGATCAGGTGATCAACTCCGCTGCGAAAATGATGAGTATGAGTGGTGGTCAGTTCTCTGTTCCAATTGTATTCCGTGGTCCTACTGCTTCTGCAGGTATGTTGAGCTCTCAGCACTCTCAAGCATTTGAGAACTGGTATGCTAACTGTCCTGGCTTAAAAGTGGTAGTTCCATCTAATCCATACGATGCAAAAGGTCTATTAAAGTCAGCTATCCGTGATAACGACCCTGTTATTTTCATGGAAAGCGAGCAAATGTATGGCGACAAAGGAGAAGTTCCTGAAGGAGAATACATCATTCCAATTGGAGTGGCAGATATTAAAAAAGAAGGAAAAGATGTTACCATCGTTTCTTTTGGTAAGATCATGAAACAAGCTTTGGCTGCTGCTGCTGAATTAGAAAAAGAAGGCATCAGTGCTGAAGTGATCGATCTTCGTTCGGTTCGTCCGATCGATTACGGTACAGTGATCAATTCTGTGAAGAAAACCAACCGTTTGGTGATCGTTGAGGAGGCTTGGCCTTTAGCATCTATCTCATCCGAGTTAGCATTCAAAGTTCAGAAAGAAGCATTTGATTATTTAGATGCTCCGGTATTACGTGTTACATCTGCGGATGTGCCATTACCTTATGCTCCAACCTTGATCGAAGCATCATTGCCGAATGCTGCACGTGTGGTAAAAGCAGTAAAAGAAGTAATGTACGTGAATAAATAAAAAAGTATTATAAAGTAAAACGCCCCTTTTAGAAATCTAAAAGGGGCGTTTTTTATTGTTGGGGGTGATAATTAATTTTTGGTGATCTGACCTTCCAGGGCATCGATCAAAAGATCCTTCTGACGTAATTCGGCTCTCAATTGTTCAATTTCTTGTCGTAAAGCTTTTAATTCAAGTGTATATTTTGCTTCTTCTTTACTCCATAGATTCACATTGTAATAAGGCTCTTTATCGAAATTGTATCCATCAAAATTCTCGCGGAAAAAGCTATAAAGAGGTATACGTAATTCTTTAGATATTAATTCTAATGTTCTTATTTCTAGTGTGTTATGTTCTAAGGCGTAATCGAGGTCAGACTCGGAAATATTCAAGTACGATGCCAGGTCGGCATACGTGAATTTTTTCATTTCCAGCACTTGAAGTATCTTTTCTTTCAGGTTCATTACTTCAATTTTAGTGTCCATAAGGCAATGCTAATTTTGGTTGGTTCTACGAGATCTTTTGAAAAAGGTTCTATTTAATTTCAGGCGTAAAGCTCTTCTCAAAATCTTCCCATTTGGTATCCTTATACTTTCCGCTTCCGAAGAACTTCATTACCGGTTCAAATTGTGCCGGCTGGTAATATCCAACCACTACCTGGATGCGTTGTACTTGTTCATTTAAAAATACAATAGATGGATAGGATAGCTTGCCATCTAAAATAGAAACGGCAAAATCGTGCACGGGACGTGGAGTGCCGGGAGCATTTTGGTTTTTGAACACATAACCATTGAAGGCAACGCTGTCAAATGTTTCGGCATCGAATTTTACAGGATAAAAGTTCTCATTCAAATATTTGGCAATGATCTCATTGCCGAAGGTGTTTTTACTCATCATTTTGCATGGACCGCACCATTGGGTGTAAACATCTACCATGATCGGTTTTGGGGTCTTTTTTTGAAGCTCAACCGCTTCTGTGAAGGTGTACCATTTTACCGGTCCGTGATCATCACCGGCAATAAATGAGCTACTGGTAATAAAACTTTGTGCAAGTACCACAATTGTGGCAATCCCTAATGCAATAAATACTTTTTTGATCATGCTGTAAAATTATAAAGTAAAGGTATGAATTAAAACAAAAAGGTCAAACATTGTACCATGTTTGACCTTTTTGAAAAATGTAATAAAGATTATCTTACTCCGTGCATCATCTTCAATAATAACTTACTCAAGAAGAATAAGATCACTGATGAGATACCGGCCATTACAACGAATAGCATAAAGAAGGAATACAAGCTGTTGATGGTATAACCTGCAAATGATTTTTCTTTGATCATCGATCCTTTGAAGATGTTCTCAACGATAGAAGCTTTTACGGTTGGATCTTTTACTTTCTCAAAAGAAATAAGGTCGATACTGATGTATTTTGTACCGTTGATCTCTTCTGCTTTATCCAATTTGGTTGTCAATTCAACCCCTTTTTCAGTTTGTTGTGATTCAACAGCAGCAACTGTGATCATTGTTTCAGGATAATAAGAACTTAATGTTCCTGCAAATTTGTTGGCAGAAGCAGTAGATAAGAACCAAACACCCATCAATAAAGAAGCAAATTTAACAGGAGCTAATTTGTTTACCATGGATAGACCGATAGGTGATAAGCAAAGCTCACCGAAGGTATGGATCAAGTACAAGCTTAATAACCAAACCATGCTCACTTTTGTAGAAGGTTCGATTCCTTTTACACCATAAGCAATTACTAAATATCCTAATGCCAATAAGAATAAACCAATAGATTGTTTGTAAGGAGAAGCAGGTTCTGCATTTCTCTTACTTAAGAATCCCCATAATGCAACGAAAATAGAAGCAAAGATAACAATCGCTACTGCGTTCACCGATTGGAAATAACTAGCAGGAATAACTGTTCCGAATAAACTTCTGTCAGTTTGCTCTTCCGCAAAGAACGTTAAAGCTGCACCTGCTTGTTCGAAGGCAGCCCAGAAGAAAATTACGAAGAAGGCAACGATATAGATAACCCAAATACGTTGTTTCTCGATCTTTGTTAGGCTCTTATCAGAGATAATGAATCCCGGAGCAGCAATCGATAATGAGAAGATGAAGGAACCAATCACGCCTTGGTCTAAGAAGAAGAACAATGCAAACAATCCGATCTCAATACCTACCCAAGTTAAAATTTGAGTCATTGTAAACTCTGATTTTGCTTCAGCAACAGTGTCGATATCAGCAGCCGGTTTGTTAGAACCAGGTTTTGCACCGATCGCTTGACCATCAGGTGTTACAATGTATTTATCTTTTAATGTAATGAATAGGATCAAACTTAAGATCATACCGATACAAGCAGCTAAGAAGCCCCATTTGAAATCAGCAGGATTACCTGTATCACCTAAAAATCCACACACCAATGGAGAGAAGAACGCTCCTAAGTTGATACCCATATAGAAAATTGTGAAGGCAGAGTCGATACGCTTATCACCTTTTGGATATAACTGACCAACCATGGTAGAGATATTTGGTTTGAAGAAACCGTTACCAAGGATCAAAGATGTTAATCCAACCATCATTAAGATACGGGCAAGATCAATGTTTTCAAAGAAAGAACCACTCATGAACATAAAGAACTGACCGATCGCCATCATGATACCACCAATGATGATCGATTTGCGGTTACCCCAATATCTGTCAGCCATATAACCACCGATCAATGGTGTTAAGTACACCAAACCTGTATAACTACCGTAGATATCACTTGCAAAAGCTTTGTCATACATTAAAGCTTTCGCTAAGAATAAAACGAAAATAGCACGCATCCCGTAGTAGCTGAATCGCTCCCACATTTCTGTTACAAAAAGTACATAAAGCCCTTTCGGGTGACCTTGTTTTACTTCTGACATATAGTATTCTTTTAGTTAATAATTTAGATTAGAGTTGGCGAATATAGGGATTAATGTATAAAGTATCAAGTAGGATAATAAAGTATTGGGTATCAAGTATCAGGTATCAAGAAAGGGAAATTGAACTTAGCTTGTTTTTTGACTTAGCGCTTTGTATATCAGTTTGTTATACTTTTTAAGTTCCTCTTTTCTCTCATGTATATCCAACCATTTCTTAATACATGCTACTTACTACTTGATACTTTCCTACAGATTATTCAATATAAAATCCGTCATTTTGGTATACAAGTGCAAACGGGTAGTAGCACCTAATATGCTATGATTTTTATCCGGATAAATGAACAGGTCGAATTGTTTGTTCTCTTTTACCAGCGCATTGATCATTTCCATGGTGTTTTGATAATGCACATTATCATCACCGCTACCGTGGATCAATAAGTATTTCCCTTTTAGTTTGCTGACATGATTGATTGGTGAATTGTCGTCATACCCGCTAGCATTTTCCTGTGGTAATCCCATAAAGCGCTCGGTGTACACATTGTCATAATACCTCCAGTTGGTAACAGGGGCAACGGCAATGGCTGTTTTGAAATAATCGGCTCCTTTGGTGATGCACAATGAACTCAAATAACCACCGAAGCTCCAGCCGAAGGTTCCTATTCTTGTTTTATCAACATAAGGTAATGTGCCTAAATATTTAGCGGTTTCTATCTGATCGGCCACTTCCAGTTTACCCAGTTGTTTGTAGGTAGAATGTTTGAATTCCTTTCCTCTGTATTGTGTTCCTCTGTTATCCACACACATCACAATGTAGCCTTTTTGCGCTAACATCTGATGCCAGAAATAATCTCTGTCGAATGCATTGGCCACCATGTTACGTCCAGGTCCGCCATAAAACACTAAAAACACGGGGTACTTTTTGCTTGCATCAAAATTTTGTGGTTTGATCATCCAGGCATTCAATTCAATTCCTTCTGTGGTTTTGAACATGAACAATTCCTTTTTGCTCAAGCTGAATTCCTGCATTTTATTTTTCAAAGATTCATTGCTTTCCAGGGTGCGGATCAATTTTCCTTTGGCATCATAAATAGCGGTCACATTTGGTGAGTTCGCCTCTGAAAATACATCAATATAATATTTCATGCCTTTGCTGAAATCGGGTGCATGACTGCCTTTTTGCTGCGATACTTTGTTCTTTGTTTTTCCGTCAAATGAAACAGAATAGATGTCTTTCTCTGTAGCAGTTGTTTCTGAAGCTAAGTAAAAGATCGTTTTTGTTTTTTCATCCATCCCTTTTAATTGAACCACATCCCAGTTGCCTTTGGTGATCGGGTTGATCAATTTGCCATCCATGGAATACAGATACAAATGATTGAATCCGCTTGTTTCATTCTGAATGATGAATCCTTTTTTATCAGGAGTGAAATACACATAATCACCCTGACCTTCATGAATGTCAATATAGGTAGTACTATTTTCGGTATATACCACTTTTGAACTTCCACTTGTAGCATCGTTCAACAACAATTCCAGTTTATTCTGGTAACGGTTCATTCTTACAATCGAAAGCTGGTTCGGATCCAATGTCCATTTGATGCGTGGAATGTATTGATTGGTCTCTTTTCCTATGTCCATCAATTTGGTGCTGTTGCTCGCCAGATCATACACGTGAATGCTCACGATAGAATTGTCTTCTCCGGCTTTCGGATATTTAAAACGATATTGGGTTGGGTACAATTGGTTATTGTATTCATCGAATGAGAACTCTTTTACCTTGCTTTCATCAAATTTATAATAGGCAATTTTCTTGCTGTCCGGACTCCAGAAATAAGCCACTGAAAAAGCAAACTCTTCCTCATGAACCCAGTCGGTAGCACCATTAATAATGTTGTTCTGCTTGCCATCGAAGGTGATCTGTGTTTCTTTTCCGCTCGCAAGATCTTTGATAAAGATATTGTTGCCACGTACAAAACTCACTTTGGAACCATCGGGTGAGAAGCCGGCATACATCTGTTTTTCGCCAGCGCTAACAGGTGTTACACTTTTTGTTTTTCGGTCGTACACAAAATAATATTCACGGGTGGAATGACGATACACTTGCTCCGATTGTGTTGAGATCAGCATTTTGCTTTCATCAGCACTAAAGGAATACGTGTTGATATCAATTGTTTTTCCATCGTATTTCAGATCCGATTCACAAACGATCATTTCGGGTTTGGAGGCTTTGGCATATTCATATTGAAAAACGGTGTCTCTAGCCAAAGTAGAGTAGTGCAAACCATCGTTCATGGATACAAGGCCAAATACGCCTTTGGAGCGGAACGTTCCTTTGGTCCAGATGTCCTCTAATGTGATGTCTTTTTTCTGAGCACTGATGTTATTAACCATCAATATTGAAAAACCTATGATAAATAGTCGTTTCATTTCTTTATTATTTGTATAATTTTGAGAGGAACGAAAATAGCAAAATAGATCGATTGTTTTGCTTAAAAAGTGATGAGCGGTATATTCTTATTATTAATACAAAGAGCATGTCATACAAAAAAATAACACCTCAGATCGTTGAACAGCTAAAAAGCATTGTTGGAGCATCTAACGTACTGTTGGATACTGAAAGTTTGGCCAATTACGGACATGATGAAACAGAGCAATTGGTGTTTTTGCCCGAGGTAGTGGTGAAGCCGGGAACAGCAGAGGAGATCTCCTCTATATTAAAATTAGCCAATGCAGAGCTTATTCCTGTTACTCCACGTGGAGCAGGGACGGGTTTGGCAGGTGGAGCATTGCCTATCAATGCCGGGATCAGTTTGAGTATGGAACGTTTTAATAAGATACTGGATATCGATAAACGTAATTTACAGGCAACAGTGCAGCCGGGTGTGATCAATGAGGTATTTCAGAATGCAGTAAAAGAAGAGAATTTATTTTATCCGCCTGACCCTGCCAGCAAAGGAAGTTGCTTTTTGGGTGGAAACATTGCTCATGGAAGCGGTGGTCCGAAATGCGTGAAATACGGAACAACTAAAGATTATATTTTAAATTTAGAAGTGGTATTGCCAACAGGTGAGATCATTATGACGGGTGCGAATACCTTAAAAAATTCAACGGGATACAACTTAACGCAACTGATGGTAGGAAGTGAAGGAACTCTTGGAGTTGTTACCAAGATCGTTGTGAGATTATTACCATTACCGAAATATGATCTATTGATGCTTGTTCCGTTCCGCGACCTGGATGAAGCATGTGCAGCAGTGAGTGAAGTGTTCCGTGCGGGCTTTACACCAAGTGCTTTGGAATTGATGGAGCGCGATGCATTGGATTGGGTGAGCAAACATGTGGAGAGCAGTGTCGTAAAATTAGAAGATGATATTCAAGCGCATCTATTGATAGAAGTCGATGGAAATGATCAGGAGGTGTTGATGAAGGAGATGGAGCAGATAGCTGAGTTGATGAGTAAATACAATATTTCGGAGGTGCTGTTTGCCGATAGCGCAGCACAAAAAAATGAATTGTGGAAATTACGCAGAAAGATCAATGAAGCCGTGAAAATGAATGCTATTAGTAAAGAGCAGGATACGGTGGTGCCGAGAGCAGAGTTGCCAAAACTGGTAAAAGGAGTGAAAGAGGTAGGAAATCGTTATCAATTTAAGAGTGTATGTTACGGACATGCTGGCGATGGTAATTTGCATATCCGTTTGATAAAAGGGGAGTTAACAGATGAACAATGGGAAGGTGATTATATCAAAAAAGCCATTGCAGAGATATTTACCATTTGTAAGAATTTAGGCGGTACCATCAGTGGTGAACATGGTATTGGTTTGATCCAGCAGGAATATCTTGGAATTGTATTCTCCGATAAAGCAATTGATATTCAACGTACGATCAAAAAAGCGTTCGATCCGAATAATATTTTGAATCCCGGGAAGATATTTTGATTCGTTTTTATTTTCGTAATTCGATATAGGTACTTCGTACTATTCGTACTTCGTAGTCTACTCAATATTCTTCATATTCAGCTTCCTCAACTTTGGGGCTATTTTGGCAGTGGCAGCAACGATCAGAATGGTCATGATACCACCAAACACCACTGAAGCTTTTAAGCCCATCGCACGGGCTGCTACTCCTGATTCAAATGCACCGATCTCATTCGAGGAGCCTATGAAAATACTATTTACAGAAGATACCCGCCCACGCATATGATCAGGCGTTGCCAATTGCAGAATGCTATGACGGATCACCACGCTTACATTGTCGAATGCTCCGGTAAGGAATAAAAAGAAAAGCGATAAATAATAATTCTCGCTGATTCCAAACAGAATGGTGGCTCCACCAAAGGCTGCTATGGATAAAAATAAATTTCTACCTGCATGTTGTGTTGGTGGTTTGTAAGCAATAATGATCGCCATAACCACAGCACCCAATGCCGGAGCAGCTCTCAAGAATCCCAATTCAATAGCGCCTACATGCAATATCTTGTCGGCAAAAGCGGGAAGCATCGCCACCGCTCCTCCAAACAATACAGCAAACAGGTCGAGCGACAAAGCACCGAGGATCAATTGATTCTTAAATACAAACTTGATCCCTGCACTTAAACTTTCAAAAAGTGTTTCTGTTTTTTCTTTTTTAGGAAGTGGTTTCGATTTGATAAAAAGAAAAGAAAAAATGGAGATGCAGATCAGGGCAATGTTTACTTTATACGCTGCAGTAAAGCTCACTGCACAAATGAAGCCGGCCATGGCAGGACCAACAATAGAAGCAACATGCCACACGGTGCTGTTCCAGGTAGCGGCATTGGTGTAAAGGTCGCGGGTCACCAATTGCGACATGAACGAAGGAAATGCTGCCGAGATAAATCCTCTAACGATACCAATGAATCCGATCACCAAAAAGATAGGCAATGTTCCATGGTCCTTAATGATCGTATTGGTTTCCAATGAGAAATACAACAATGCTAAAGTGGATACGATCAAAAAGGAAGTGGCTGTGATGATGATCTTTTTTCTGTCCACCGTATCGGCCACATGGCCTGAAAATAAGGATACTGCAATGAAAGGGATGGCTTCTGCTAAACCAATCAATCCCAGATCCAACTCATCACCTGTGATCTTGTATACCTGCCATCCAACAATAACACTTTGCATTTGAATAGCAAGTGTTAAAAAGAAACGTGTATTCAAAAAGAATAAAAACTCTTTTATTCTTAATACCGCATACGGATCGTGTTGGGATGTTTTCTTCGTCATAGATCGACTGTAAATTTACATTTTAAATTCTTATCTTTGGAGTATGATAACAGACAGCGCCAAGATCAGCATTCCGAACATCGATAATGAGATGAAAAAACAATTAATGGACAATGGTACCATTAAGAATTTCAAAGCAGGAGATGTTATTTTGCAGGAGAATAGTTATATTAAAACATTGCCTATTGTTTTGCATGGAAGCTTGAAAGTAATGCGTGAGGAGGAAGATGGGAAAGAGATCTTATTGTATTATATCAAAGCGGGGGAGACCTGTGTGATGTCATTTCTTGGTGGTATCAGCAATGATAAAAGTAAAGTAAAAGCGGTGGTGGAGGAAGATTCAGAGATCCTCTTGATCCCTATTCACAATGCGCAGGATTGGGTGTCGAAATATCCTTCCTGGTGCGATTTCATCTTTAAATTATACCATAAACGTTTCGAAGAACTTTTATCTGTGGTAAATGCCATGGCTTTTCAAAAGATCGATCAGCGTATTGTGGAATTGCTTCATAAAAAATATCAGCTTACCGGTAATAAAGAGATCAGCGTTACACACCAGCAGCTGGCTGATGAATTGGGTACTGCCCGCGAGGTAGTTTCCCGCCTTTTAAAACAACTTGAAAGGGAAAAAAAGATCAGTCTTTCCCGCAATAAGATCACTATTTTATAGCTATGTGATATATATCACTGACCATGTTTGTTAAGCATTGTAATTTTGTGTCGTAAATAAATGATTATTCACAACCAAAACCAACCAAACAATGAAAAAAAACATGGGAAACATCGACAGGATCATCAGAGTACTGATCGCTCTTGTTGTAATTGCACTTTATTTTGCAAATGTAATTTCAGGAACTGTAGCAATCGTATTGCTTGTTCTATCAGGTATCTTTATCTTGACTAGTCTTATCAGTTTCTGCCCGCTTTATTTACCATTCGGAATAAATACATGTAAGAAAAACGACTAATTCCGGATAAAGAAAGCTCCATTCAGTTGGGCTAGGGAAGAGGAGCTTTATTTTTTTGTAAACAATTAAAAACAATATAAAATGAGATTAGATGAATTAATTAAATCGAACAAAACTACGATAGTAGATGTTCGTACACGTGAAGAATTCAGAGGTGGTAATGTAGCAGGATCGATCAACATTCCTTTGAATGAGATCCCACAACGAATTGAAGAATTCAAGGCAATGGAACAGCCTATCGTATTGTGCTGTTTATCGGGCGGAAGAAGCGGCCAGGCAACCATGTATTTGATGCAACAAGGTTTTAAAGATGTGCACAATGGTGGTTCATGGTTAGATGTAAATTATTATAAAAACAACTAAAAAAACAGATATGTTAGACGGAATTAAAAAACTATTCGGGATGGGTCCTAAAGTGGACTTAGGCGAACTAATAAAAAATGGAGCAATGATCGTTGACGTGCGCACCAAAGGTGAGTATGCCGGTGGACATGTAAAAGGTTCGATCAATATTCCATTGGATCAATTGGGAAGCAATCTGGCTAAATTGAAAAAAGATAAAGTGATCATCACTTGCTGTGCTTCCGGTATGAGAAGTGGTGCTGCTAAAAGTCAGCTAAAAAGCAAAGGCTATGAGGTACACAATGGTGGTAGCTGGATGAGTGTTAACCGATACGTAAAATAAAAATGTCGTTCTTCTCTTTCCTTTCCGGATGGAATGTTGTGCGCATACTTCGTTTGTTCATAGGGCTGGCTGCATTGGCAGCCGCCTATTATGAGCATGATAAGCTGATGGGCTTGTTGGGAGTGGTGTTCACTGCTCAGGCACTTTTTAATGTAGGCTGTTGCGGTATGTCGGCTTGCTCGACAGATACCTTCAGAAAACCCGGAACGGAAGAAAAAGAAATAGAATTTGAAACAATAAAAAAAGAAAAAGACCATGGCAACATTTAATGAAATTATAAATTCGGATAAACCCGTGTTGGTTGATTTTTCAGCCGAGTGGTGTGGTCCTTGCAAAATGATGGCGCCTATCTTGAAAGACTTGGCAGGCCAGGTGGGTGACAATGCCAGCATCTTAAAAGTAGATGTGGATAAGAATCCCAAAGCAGCACGTGCTTATCACATACAAGGTGTGCCAACCTTGATCTTATTTAAAAATGGTGAAGTGAAATGGCGTCAATCAGGCGTTGTTCCTGCCGAAAAATTAAAACAAATCATAGACTTACATTCATAATGAAAAAGAACAAATTTAAAATGGCGGGAATTTTATTCCTTGTATTAACAGCAGCTTTTACTTCTTGTAAACAAAGTGCCAAACAGAATGGAGTGGGTGGAACGATCGCTGCCGATGAATTCGAAAAAAAGTTAGCTGCCACTGAAAATGCACAGATAGCCGATGTTCGTACTCCCGGAGAATATTCCGAAGGACATATTAAAAATGCATTGAACATCGACTGGAACGGAAGTTCATTTGAAGCCGACATCCAAAAAATGGATAAAGATAAACCTGTATTTGTGTATTGTTTATCAGGCGGAAGAAGCTCTAGTGCAGTGAGTAAAATGGTAGCATTAGGTTTTAAAGAGATCTATGAATTAGATGGAGGAATGCGTGCCTGGTACAATGGACAAAAGCCTGTTGATACAGGGAATGCAGCTCCTGCAGAGGACAAACCACAAGGAATGAGCCTGACTGAATATGAAAAGATACTAAGCACCGATAAATTGGTATTGGTTGATTTTAATGCGGTATGGTGTGCGCCTTGCAAACAAATGTCGCCTTGGTTGGATGAAATTGCTGCCGATATGAAAGATAAGGTTGTTGTTTTAAAGTTGGATGTAGAAGAGAACAAGCAGATAGCAGATATGTTACAGGTTGAAAATTTACCAACCCTATTGCTTTACAAAAATGGTAAGGTCGTTTGGAATGGAGAAGGCTTAACCTTGAAAGACGTGATCGTGGATGCGATCAACAAAAACTAATATATGGCAAACGAACATTATTACGACATCGATCTTGTATGGAGATCGGATCGCATGGGAGAAGTAAGTTCTCCTGTATTGAATGAAAAAATTGAAGTGGTTACTCCACCTGAATTTCCAAAAGGCATTGCCGGGAAATGGTCGCCCGAACATTTTTTTACTGCAGCTGTTTCCAGCTGTTTTATGACCACTTTCCTAGCGGTTGCCGAAAATTCTAAATTAGAATTTGTAAGCTTGGAAGTAAAAGCAAAAGGAAAATTAGAAATGGTAGAAGGCAAATTCATGATGAGTGAAGTAGAACTGAAACCTGAGTTGGTGATCACCAAGCAGGATGATCAGGAGAGAGCATTTCGTATTCTTAATAAATCGGAAGCGGCTTGTTTGATCTCGAATTCGATTAAATCGAAGATCGTATTTGTTCCTGAAATTAAAATAGCACAAACAGCATAAAAACTTTTCGTTGGTTGGAAAAGGGGATTGAATTTTTATTCGTCCCCCCTTTTTTTGTGTTTAATAGAATGATTATAGCTTGATACTGATGAAGATCAAGAATACAGATGAAGAATAATTTTTATATTTGTGTCATAAAACTATTCCTTATGAAAAAATTGATCCTTTTAAGTTTGTTATTATCCGCTCCGGTGGTATTTGCACAAAAAGTAAATCCTGATAATTTACCTGAACCGGTAAAAACTGCTTTCAACACAAAATTTGCAGGTGTTAAAAAAGCAAAATGGGAAATGGACTATGAGAACTACGAAGCAGAGTTCAAATACAATAAAAATGAAATGTCGGCTACGTTCGATAAAACAGGAAAATGGCTGGAAACAGAATACATGGTTCTTCCATCGGATCTGCCTCAAGCAGTGAAAGATTATATGAACTCTAACTTTGCAGGATTCGAAATTAAAGAAGCCGAAAAAGTGGAGACAGCTGATAAAGGCATTCTATATGAACTAGAGATCAAAAAAGCTGAAGCGAAATATGAGATCTCTATCTCCGAAACCGGCAAATTGATCAGCCGTACGGATGCGAATTCTGACGAGAAAGCGAAATACTAAAATAGTAATCCATAAAAAAAGCCCCGGTCAATCGATCGGGGCTTTTTTATTACTGAATGTTTGTATTAGAAACGCTCTAATTTTGAAAAGAAGAAATCTCCTTCAATTTGTGCATTCTCATCGCTGTCTGATCCATGAACGGCATTTGCTGCAATTGACTTCGCATAGATCTTACGGATCGTTCCTTCGTCAGCTTTCGTTGGATCAGTTGCTCCGATCAAAGTACGGAAATCAGCTACTGCATTGTTCTTTTCCAAGATAGCAGCAACGATCGGACCGCTGCTCATATACGTTACTAACTCACCATAGAACGGACGCTCTTTGTGTACTTCATAGAATTTACCTGCTGCCTCAGCCGATAACTTAGTATATTTCATTGCTACAATGCGGAAACCTGCATCGTTAATCATTTTTAAAATTCCTCCAATGTAGTTGTTTTCAACTGCATCAGGCTTGATCATTGTAAATGTTCTGTTAGTTGCCATTTCTGTTTTATTTATTGTGTTATTGAATTTCTATTGATCTGATTCGGGCGCGAAATTAGAAAAAATATCTATACAAAATATGTTAACAGGGCTTAATTCGATAATTTTCGCCTTATTATTTATCGTAAATTTGTAAGCATTAAAAATTGAATACGTGAACGCAAAACAAGTAAAAGAGGTAAAAAGTTTATTAGCTAAACCAAAACATATAGTTATCGTTACCCATTGGTCGCCCGATGGCGATGCCATGGGCTCTTCCCTTGGATTATACAATTACCTGATCCAGAAAGATCATAAAGTAACCGTGATCACTCCAAACGATTATCCGGCTTTCCTTTCCTGGATGCCGGGCGATAAAAAAGTGATCGATTTTTCTAAGAAAACGGCTGCTGCTAAAAAACACGTTGCACAAGCGGAACTGATCTTTTGTCTCGACTTTAATTCATTAAAACGTATTGATAAACTGGGTGATGAAGTGGCTAAAAGCAAGGCCATCAAATTCATTATCGATCATCACTTGCAGCCCGAAGATTTTGCAAAATACATGTTGCACAATGTGGGCGCTTGCTCCACCTGCGAACTCATTTATGAGTTCATTTCACTGATGGGCGACAAAAAGCTATTGAACAAGGACATCGCGAATTGTTTGTACACGGGCATCATGACCGATACCGGCTCTTTCCGTTTTCCTTCTACTACTACCAAAACACATGCGATCATAGCCGACCTGATGAAAGCTGGTGCGGAAAATTCCGAGATCCACAACCGCATTTACGATGGCAACACCGTTGACAAGATCAAACTATTGGGCTATTGCTTAGGCGAAAAGCTCACGGTGATGAAAGAGCTCAATACCGCTTATTTCAGCTTAACAGATAAAGAACTGAAGAAATTTAATTATAAAAAAGGCGATACCGAAGGGGTGGTGAATTATGCACTCTCCATCGAAGGGATCAAGTTTGCAGCCTTCTTTGTGGAACGCGATGGTATCATCAAAACATCCTTCCGTTCCAAAGGAAGCTTTAATGTGAACTTGTTTGCACGTGCTCACTTCGAAGGTGGCGGCCATGCCAATGCTGCCGGAGGAATGAGTCCATTGAGCATGAAGGACACACTCAAAAAATTTGTGTCTATCGTTCCAACCTATAAAAAAGAACTGACTAAAAAATAGATCATGCTGAGTTTAAATAAATACATTGTTTTACTGGTTGGTTCTTCCTTGCTATTGGGTGCATCCTGTGGGAATGATAGCAGCAAAGCTACCAAGCAAACCAATATTCAAAGTAAGGAGTTTCAGGACAAACTCATTGAGGCTAACAAAATGTATGTGAAGCGCGAAAGCGATGAGATCGATCAGTACGTGAAACACCGTGGCTGGAACATGATCACCACCGGAACCGGATTACGTTACATGATAGTGACACAAGGCAAAGGTGAATTGGCAAAGCCCGAACAATTGGCCAAAGTGAATTACAAAGTAAGTTTACTGGATGGCACTGTTTGTTATACATCCGAAAAGAACGGACCCAAAGAATTCATGGTAGGGAAGGACAATGTAGAAAGTGGCCTGCACGAAGGAATTCAATACATGCATGTGGGCGATAAAGCCATTTTGATATTACCTTCTCATCTGGCACACGGACTTTTAGGCGATGATAACAAGATCCCGGCTAAATCATCGGTGATGTATGAATTAGAATTATTGTCATTGCGATAAGATGAAGCGGATTTCCCTTGTATTTACTTTATTACTCCTTTTAGGTTTGAGCTCCTGTTTCAGGGATTCCGACTTTGAAGGATATACCAAGACCGATACCGGCCTGCATTATAAATTATTGATGATAGGCGAGGGGAAACGTAAACCTACTTTTGGCGAGTTACTTCAGCTGAACATCACGTACAAAACCATGGCCGATTCGGTGTTTCTGGATTCTTATTCCGTCAATGAAACAGGCATGGTCATTTTACCCTTTAATCATTCTTCCTTCAAAGGAAGCTTCGAAGAAGGCTTGCTGAACATGTGCGAGGGCGACAGCGTTTCCTTTATTGTGGATGCCAAGCCATTATTCAAAGAGTTTTTTAAAGCCGAATTGCCTTATTTTTTGAAGGAAGGCGACAAAGTAAAAATGGAAGTGAAGCTCAACCGTATTTTGGATCAAAAACAATATGAGCAGGAAATTGTTCGGTATAAGGAACTATTGGAAGACCGTGATATTGAGGAGCAACGGATCCTGCAAGTGTATCTGGATACCATCCCGGGAACATTCACCCCGCTGGAAAACGGTATGTATTTTCAGCCTGTACAACAAGGTGCCGGTGATCCGGTGGAAAGTGGCGATCTGGTAAGGGTACATTTTAAAGGCAGTTTCCTGAACGGACGCAGCTTTGAGTCCACCTACGAACGCAACCAGCCCATGGAATTTACATTCGGGGAACAGGGGCAGGTGATCAAAGGATTGGAAGCTGCAATAAGTTTATTAAATGAGGGTGCACAAGCAAAATTTATCATACCTTCGCACCTTGCTTATGGAGAAAATGGATCATCCACGGGTGTCATTCCTCCTTATACAACTTTAGTGTACGAAATTGAATTACTTAAATTAACAAAACATAATAATTGAAAATGAAGATCTCTAAAAAACTAGTATTTGCATCAGTAGGTGCTGCTTTAATGTTTAGTGCATGCGACAATTCACCATACCCTGGTTATGAAATGTCAGAATCAGGTTTGTATTCTCAGTTCTACAATCACGATGAAGCCGGAGTTACTCCAAAAGAAGGTGATGTAGTAAAATTGATCATGTCGTACCGTAACTCAAAAGATTCGATCTTATTCGATTCTAAAAAAATGGGTCGTTCTGAAGATGGAACCATCGAGTTCCCATTAACTAAATCTACATTTAAAGCAAGTTTTGAAGAGGCATTAGGAACAATGGCAGTTGGTGATAGCGCTAGCTTCAAGATCAGTGCTGACTCAGTTTACTTAAAAACATTCATGGTGCAGGAATTACCTGCTTACATCGAAAAAGGAAGTATGTTGACCTTCGAAGCGAAGTTGGTAAAGATCACCAGCAAAGAAGAAGCTATGAAAGAACAACAAAAACGTCAGGAAGAACAAAAAGTGATGATGGAATTGGCGAAGAACGAAGAAGGAAAGATCATGGCGAAATATTTAGAGGATAACAAGATCACAGCCAAGCCAACAGCTAGCGGATTGATCTATGTAGAAACCAAAAAAGGAAGCGGTTCAAAACCAACTGCCGGATCAATGGTGAAAGTAAACTATGTTGGTATGTTATTGGATGGAACTATCTTCGATACAAGTTTAGAAGACAGAGCAAAAGAAGCAGGATTGTATGACGAAAGAAGACCATACGAACCATTTGAATTTGCTTTAGGTACAGGTCAGGTGATCCCGGGTTGGGACGAAGGTATTGCATTAATGACACCGGGTTCAAAAGGTAAATTGATCATTCCTTCTGAATTAGCGTATGGTGCACAAGGTGGCGGACCGATCCCTCCATTCTCTTCATTGGTATTTGAAGTAGAATTGGTAAGCTTCAGCGCTGCTAAATAATTTGGATTAAAAATTGATAATATCGAGGGCTGACTAAAATAGTCAGCCCTTTTTAAAACCTTAAAGATCATATCATGAAAAAAGTATCCATCCTTTTCCTTGCCTTATTCAGTATCACTGTGGTAGCACAGGAGAAAGTGAAAAAAGAAATTGCAAAAGACGAGAAAACAGTAAAAACAGTTAAAGTAAAAAAGCCGAAGACAATGAAAACAGCATCAGGTTTGGAATATACCATCACCGAAAAAGGAAATGGTAAACGCCCGCAAATTGGAGATAAAGTAAAAGTACACTACACCGGAAAATTATTAAACGACACCGTATTCGATAGCTCCGTAAAAAGAGGACAACCATTCGAATTTAAATTAGGTGCCGGACAGGTGATCAAAGGATGGGATGAAGCTTTCCAATTATTAGATGTAGGTGATAAAGCAACTATCAAATTACCTGCTGATATTGCTTATGGCAACAGAGCTATGGGTTCTATTCCTCCAAATTCTACTTTGATATTTGATGTGGAATTGATCGACTTTAAAGAAGGTGTTCGTCCTTGGGATGCAAAAGGAAAAGATACCATCACTACTGCAAGTGGTTTGAAATACATCATCATCAAAGAGAACAAAGCAGGTGAGCAAGTAAAAGCAGGCGCACAGGCAACCGTTCATTACAGTGGATATTTCAAAGATGGAAAAATGTTCGATTCTTCTGTAGAGCGCGGACAACCATTCAAAGTAAAAGTGGGTAAAGGACAAGTGATCAAAGGATGGGACGAAGGATTGGCTTTATTGCGCAAAGGCGAAAAAGCAAAATTATTTATTCCTTATCAATTAGGATATGGCGAACAAGGTTACGGACCAATTCCTGCAAAAGCAGAATTGATCTTTGATGTGGAGATCGTAGATGTGCAGGAAGCAATGGTGCCTGTATTGTACGATGTATCTAAATTAGAAGCAAAGAAAACAGCATCCGGCTTAAGCTACTATGAAGTAAAAAGAAGCGGAAGCACAGTAAAAGCCGAAGCAGGTAAAACTGTGAAAGTGCATTACTCCGGTTATTTAGCCGATGGAAAAATGTTCGATTCTTCTATTGAAAGAGGAGAGCCGATTGAGTTTCCATTAGGACAAGGCATGGTGATCCCGGGATGGGAGGAAGGCATTGCCTTGATGAATGTAGGTGATAAATTACGTTTGGTGATCCCGTATTACTTAGCCTATGGCGAACAAGGAAGAGAACCGATCATTCCTGCAAAAGCCGACCTTACATTTGATGTTGAGTTAGTGGATGTAAAATAAGATGGTATTATTATAGAAAAAGCCTGAGCATTTGCTCAGGCTTTTTGTTTTATGGTACCAGATCTACCATTACTATTTTTCCTTCTTGTGTGGTTAAGCTTTGCTGCACCCCTCCAATAAACCGGGTGCCTGTGGGTGAAAAACTACCGAGTCCGGCCCATACTGCATGACCGGCATCTTGTACATTATGCTTTTCATTAAAGAATGTTAATCGTTTTTTGTCTGTTCCATCAGTATTCATGATCCACCAATCGGTGCCACCGCGCGTGCTGTTGGTATTGCTCATCCAAACGATCTTGCTGCCATCCGGTTTATAAAAACCATGCTCATTATAATCAGTTTGTGTCAATTGCACAATATTATTTCCTGTTGTATCCATGGTATAGATCTGTTGATCCCATACCGAAGGTTTGTTCATGCTGCTGCAAAAAATGATCTTGCTGCCATCGGGTGAGAAACCATAACTCTCATAAAAATTATTGGCAACAGGTTCGAAGGTTTGGGTGTTACCGATATATGGAATACTATCCGTTGCGCCAAAAGCAAAGTCGGCCATTTTGATGGTCCAAAAGCCAAATGTTTGTGTTGGAATTAAAATATTAGGTTGTGCCTTTCTATCTGTCCAAATGATCTTGCTGCCATCGGGAGAAAAACGTGGTGCAATAACACCATGGTCATAATCATTCGGCAGATCAACGATCTTGTAGGCTTTTGTACCAATGTCATTCATCACCCAAATATCACAATAGGCACCAAAGCCAGGCAATGCATCGGTAGATGAACCGGGATGTGTGGCTTCTTCCACCACCATAATGATCCATTTGCCGGATGGATGCCAACCCGGATTGGAGATATGCTTATTAGGTAATAAAGGATGATCACAAGTTAAACACACATCATTGCTGCCATCGGGCTGGGCAAAATGAATATCATAATACGTGTCATTTCCTTTGCTGGAATACATGATCCTGTTGCTTCCCGATTGATCCCAATCCACATCCAATCCCGATTCACGGAAGGTTGTAACAAGTGTAGGAAGTACATCAGGTACAGTATCTTCTTTTTTGCATTGAGCAAACAAAGCAAGAACTGCGGAGAGGTAGAGTAATTTTTTCATGATTATCCGTTTCTATAACGAATATACGGAATTATTTCTTCAAAGGTTTTAACAGATCTTCCAAATCATTGAGTTTGATCACATACATGGTTTCCAGCAACACACCCAATTTCCCTTCCGGAAAGCCTTTGCGGTTGAACCACTCCAAATACGAAACCGGCAAATTACACAGCACCGTTCCCTGATACCTCCCAAAAGGCATTTTCATTTCTACTAGGGAGAGAAGGAGTTCGGGGTTGAGGTTCATGGTGAAATTTTATTTTATACTTCATTATGTTTTCTTAGCAACCTTTTCTTTTTTCAATAATTTAGCTTTGTGTTCTTCAACTTTTTTCTTTTGTTCTTCTTTTTTCTTTTTTTGTTCTTCTGCTTTTTTCAATTCTTCCTCTTCTTCTTTTTGTTGTTGGTTAATTAGTTCCTTCAATTCATTATAAGATAAAGATTCAGATTCGGATTGATTATCATTTGAGTATTTGTTTAGTAAAATCTTTCCAAACTCAATTTTGGCAAGCCTTTTATCTTTAGTCGATTCAATAGCATTGAAAATTTCGAATTGATTTTTTCGTGTTTTTAGATTATCAAAAAATAGTTGATAAACT
This sequence comes from Bacteroidota bacterium, assembly GCA_017303895.1. Classification (GTDB taxonomy): domain Bacteria; phylum Bacteroidota; class Bacteroidia; order 2-12-FULL-35-15; family 2-12-FULL-35-15; genus 2-12-FULL-35-15. The sequence goes on from JAFLBF010000014.1 coordinate 49,051, forward strand.
TCCATAAAAGACTTGAATTGTGAGTTTGTTAAGCCATAGAAGAATAAATTTATTTCTGATTTGTATTCTTGTATTCCTTTGTCAAGGATTACAGAAACAAACTCTATAGTCGACTTAGTAATATCATTTTCAAATGACGCGCGAATAGCGTCTGGAATAAATTTTGAAATGTCTTCTCTCAATTCTTCATCTCTTAATGCTTGGCTAAGGAAGTGTTGAGAGAAGACTATTTTATAATAATGTCCATAATTTCCTTCATGTTTATTGGGAAGATTTAAATATGCTTGTTTGATTTTCTGGAAATCTTCTTGCTGAAGCTCTCTCGATATCAATGTATCACATACATTTGAAATATCTTTTGGTACTTTTACTAGTCTATCAATAATGTGAACGGATTCCTCTCGCTTAATTTTAAGAAATAGATTGTAAATGTCACTTTGTATCAATTTATTTAATGATTCAACATCATCTTTTATTTTCTGATTTTTTGTAAGTAGTTCCTTGTTCTCCTCACCAATTTTTACTATTTTTCTTTCGATGTATGTAACATAGAATCCAAGCAATATTGCCCCAATTCCAAATAATAGCCCAAATATTGTTAAGTTATAAGAAGCAGATTCAAGCTGATTAGATATACTACTGTTTGTTTGTTCATACATCTTTTGTTGAAAATCAAGCTTATCATTAATTGTACTAATCTCGTTTTCTATATTTTTGTTGTTGAAATTTTGGAGAAGGTTTTCTACCTTGATTAGTCTAGATTTCCAAGATGTATCTTGTTTAGATTGAGAAAAAACTGTGGAATAAATAATGAGAAGTGTTACTGTGATGAATTTTTTCATTTTATTTTTTTATTCAATTTTGGCATTTAACTTAATTGTAATCTAATACATGTAGTTTGTTTATGATAGAAACTTATCTTACAAATTTTACCAACTAAGGATGCATTTACCCAAATATAGCAAAATCAACCAAATAAAAAAGGGGAGGGGAGAGGTAAAAAACAAAAAAACCTTCCATTTGGAAGGCTTTTGCGGTCCGGACGGGACTCGAACCCGCGACCTCTGCCGTGACAGGGCAGCATTCTAACCAGCTGAACTACCGGACCTAATTCTGTTAGAATTGGATTGCAAAAGTAGGGTAATTTTTGAATTCAGCAAAAAAATAATGAAAAAAATGTGTTACCTAAAATCCGCAAGTCTCATTTTTTGATAAAAAAACGCTCAAAATGCTTGATATTCAAGCTTGTGAGCGTTTATTTTTTCGCTAATTATTTTTAAATATTTTTTTGAATTTCCATCTGTTCGAATGAATTCAGGATATCCGCCTTCGTTTCGGTAGGCAAATTCGATAATATAGCTTCAATTTCTGCCCTTGAAAGGTAGTTTTTGCCTATTTCAAAAAGCTGTTCATCTGGCAATTGGTTTATTAATTCTTCAAATGTAATTTCTACTGACATGGTAATCTGAATTGTTTAATCCCAATGTGCTTATAACACACATTTTATTAAATTCATAAATCGAATGGCATCGCCTTTTTTAATTTCAACGTCCTTTTGGAGATCGCCATCTTTTGAATCTAGTGTAAACCGTTGTGATTGCACCTTGCTTTTCATTAGTTCCATTAAATCCGATTCTTTTATTGGAAATGAGCCATTGTTTTCTTCTAGAGTAATTATCTTACTATTTTCCAGTAAAAGAAGCATTTTAGAGCCTGATTTTATGGTTCTTCTAACATTAAATGATCCATCACAAACAAAAATTAACGAATATTCATTGTCTATTTTCTGAATACTTATAAATCCAACGATCTGGTTGGTTTCAAACAATTCTTCTGGTTTTGTCAATTTGGTTAATTTTCCAGTGAACTTGTCTACATCATTGGTTTTGTACTTACAATTTTGAGAAAAGGTAATAGTTGATAGCAATATCAATATTAAAGCGATTGAATTTTTCATTTATGCTCTTGTTTTATTGTTAGTATAATTTCACCGTAGTGCATCCATTTGATGCTATTGTTACAGTTCCAGCCCAAGATAAACTTGTTCCTTGCTCGTAAGCAGTATAAGCATACGTTCCAGCAGGGGCAGTATATGTTACACAGCCACTTGCCCCACATGATGGAGTTCCTGAATAATTAACCGTTATAGTTCCCTCTGGCACTCCCTCTACATAAACGTCAACATTACCTAACCCGCTTGTTGTTAGATTCCAAAATGTTGCTTTCCCCTTGTAAGTACAAGTCCCATCATCTTTTTCTGCTGAAGAAGAGTAATTTGTTGCCGATACATCTGTGCAACCTGTTTCTTTTTTACAACCAATAGTAGCAAATCCTAATAGAATGGAGGCTACAAGCAATAGTGTTTTTGTTTTCATTTTTAAATTAGTTTAAAAGGTTAGTTTTTATTGACCGTATGGCTAAATTATGAATTATTTCTAAACCCGACAAATATGTCGTGTTCTTTTTGTTAACTCTTTAGCACTTTTGATATGTGAAAAAGGCATACAAGCAAGAATTAAAGCAATTAGGAAAGAAAATAAAGGCGATTCGGTTATCTCAAAAGATGACTCAGGAGGCTCTTGCTGATTTGTGCGAAATTGATGTTAGGACTATTCAGAGGATTGAGAAAGGAGAAAATGGAATAGGTATAAATATTTTGTTTGCAATTAGTGAAGCATTGAAAATTTCTTTGCCTGAATTTTTTAAAAAAGATTAATTGCTTTTATTATAGCATTACCATAGTGCCCAGCAAACATGTTAAAGAAGGTTCTTGTTATATTCAAGAGAATAGCCCAAAGAATCTGTCCCAGATATCCTTGTTTTGCTAATTATTTGTAATGATTCAGTTGAATGGATAGCATTGTCTTTGTTAATTTTAATTAGTTTAAAGGCAGAGTTATTTATATATTTCACAAGTAATTTGAATGTGACTTCTCCATCTATGTAATAATACCCAGAACTACTGATCTCAATTTTTTCCTTTTTCATTACATTATCTTTTGCGTATGTCAATTCCCATGCCCCATAAAATATAATGGCTAATCTATTTAAGTTTTCTAATATTTCTTTATTTTGTTTGGATTTTTCTGTTTCAGAATTTACAATTATACCATCTTTTAATTCAATAATTTGACCTTCCAGATATTTCCCCCTCTTCTTTTGATTTAAATATGAATATTCAATAACTAGCTCTTTTACGGAAAATTTATTCGGATCAAATTTAAAAACCGAATTTTCTATTGCCAAGGGATCACCATTACTAAATGCATTTTTAATGATAGACGTTACTTCAATATATTTATTATCAATTCCATAAACTGCATTCTCTATTTTAAAGGCTTTTTTTTCATTCTCAAAATCATTTAATTCCTTTTCAAGCGTTTTTATTTTTTCACTTTTTTCAAAAAGTTGTTTATCTAGTTGGCTGAATTTAATATTACTATCCTTAATTTCATTTTCTTTTTTCTCCAAATCTTTCTTTAATGATGAATTTAGGGCAGCATTTGATTCTAATTTAATCTGCACTTCCTGCAAATCAGCTCTTTTTTGAGTTACTTCTTCTTCAATTTTAATGTGTTTTCTTTCAAGCTTTTCATAATCCATTTTTGGAATCCAGTTGCCATCGTCAATTTTTTGAAGTAGTCGAATAGAACCTTTATTAATGTATATATATAATCCTTTGCCAAAAGCATTAATCTTATTGAAAAGAATCATCATTATGAATCCCCAGAATAAAGCCCAGACTATTGTAGCATAAAATCCTTTGAAACCAAATAGCCACGATAAACATGTAAATGAGTTTAGCTGCAAGTGAACCCAGTCAATTTTTTGTTGTAAACTGTAGTTGTCAGAAAAATTAAATAATCCAAAAAGGAGGGTTTTATTTGTAATAATCCATACAAAAATTACAGACCCAAAATACGGATTAAGCCTGTTATTAACATAATTACGCAATTGATCTTTAACTTCGTCTAACTCCATTTTAGAATATGAAATTTATATTAAGCATATAAAATAAAGACAATTTTATCAATTCTTCTAAAAATAGTTTTTTTTAAGAGAAAACAGATGTTTTTATCGAAATGTATCAGATTAGGCTATGTGATAATGAATGTGAATTGCCAAGTATAGTGTATTTAATGGGTCAAAAACACTCTTTACAGGTGGGCTAATTTTTTCTTCTTCATTATAGTATCTATTTATTTCATCAACCAATCTTATCCCCTCTTCATATGAGTTGATTTTAATTTTAGTGCAATGTGTTGCTAGTTTTTTATAAATGTTATTTTGTGCTTCAAAATACTCATCTGGACTATCCGTAATAACTACTCCCCAGCATTCAGATTTTATGGAAATTGGTGTATTTGTATTATGACTTCCATCTTTACTCCATCGAATAATAACTCGCCCTTTTCTCTCATTTTCAATTTGATTTATTACATCTATTCCATTCATTTTAGTACTATTTTAGGTTTATTAATTATGATAGTATAATTTTTTTTTAGTTATTTTAGCAAGAAAGATACCAACCTCTTTTCTAAGACTATGTGGCGCTCTTTATTACATTAAAATGAGAATGTCAGAAATATTTATGACACTCTGACGTTTTGTGTAATATAAAACATCAATCTAATATATGAATCATTACTGAATTTTTCGGCAGCTCAAAACTAGGAGTATTTCCGTTTAATGAGCATGGAATTCCATCCTCTCCAGTACAGCCATAAGTATCTTCTGCAAAAAGGTATACAATTTCACCTTTAAGAAAATCACGTTTTAACCAACGACATTCTTGCTTGGTAACATCTCGAATTAATTTTAGTTTGATGAGTTGTTTCATTGTTTTTAGTTTATAGATGGTGGTCTTGCATACAATGGAGAATAATCTCGATCAGAATTGATGCACGCGACCTTTTCATTGTTTTCAAAAGTCCATTCAAGTGAAACGGTTATAAAGTTAAATATGAAATTTTTAAGCTTATAATTCGATTTAACAAAATGTAGTTTTTTACTGAAGTGACTTAGTAGGTAATTATAAATAATGTTGCCTATTGCTCCCATAATCATGAATACCGTATTCTGATTTAAGAAAGAGAAAGGCAGTCGTTTCCAGTTCCAATCATTTAATAGGGTTGTGAAATTTAACTCAATAGCACCTCGTTGGTTGTAAAATGATATAACCTCTTGGTTAGACATTTTTCTGTTGTTCGTAATAATTGCTCTATAAGTATAGTAGTCGTTTGAATATTTATTTAGCTTAGTTTGTCTTGAATCCCTTAATTTAGAGACAACAACTCTGTAAGTATTTTCATAGAGATCGTATTCGAACGAATAAGCTTGGCTCGGCATGTCGCCAATTATAACATTTTCCCAGCCATCTTCACTTTCTAAAGCTTTTCTGAAAATAGCATTGCTGTTTTGTGCGCGAATAAAAAAATCAATTCCCTTTTGATTTAAGTACAGTAAAACATTTTTTGAATATGCAGCACTGTCACTTCTAAACCGCTTTATTTTAATTCCTCTCTTTTCAACTATATTAATAGATCTTTCCAGTGTTTCTAATAGTTGGTAGTTTGCCACAGAATTACCATTTCTGTTTTCAATATAGACAGGTGTTTTCCCTATAAATGCAACTGATGGAAAATAGCCAATAACCTCGCTGTACGTTTTTCTGCTGTCATACTTTTCACAAGGGGTTATAACGTTGTCATAATCTAAGGTTGCATTCGAATTTTTATTTAATTGCCCAAGTTTTAACGCTGTATGAAGCAGTAGCTCGTTTAAAGGTATATTGAGATTTAACTCGTGATCTACTGTTTCTTTGTAATGCTTAGTTACTGGTGTTGCAAAAGATTTAAATATGTCAGCAATTCTATCTGGAGAAGGATGTCTATTATTAGGAATTTCCGAAAAATAATGCTTTAGCTGCTTGACATCCTCCAGCCGTTCACTCCCGCACAATACACTGTATACCCATGATAATATTACATCGCTGTAGCTGTATTTGGCTTGTTTTACTCTTTTTCCTAAGAAATTATCAATTAAACGAGGGATTCCTTTTCTCTGCAATTCTTCCATGCAGAAAAGAATACCTCCATAAGGATTGGAAATACGGTTGATATGTCGTATTTTTGTCTTCACAATTGCTTAGAGCATTGGGAATAGCTTTCGGGTTCATGTTTGCGAGACGGAAAACCCTAAAGCTATTTTTCTTTTACATCCTTCTATTTTCGTGCCAAAATATATGTAATTAATTGATTTTCAGTTATTTGAATGTCGGTGAGTGTCGAAAAGTCTCCCGAACAAATTGATTTTATTCAGATATAGAAAATGTTCAATTTTTGCTATTTTTTTATAGCTTGATTAATTATTTTTGCAAAAATTCGTATAAAAAAGCTTGAATTAGCTTGAATTAGCTTGAAAATAGCTTGATAAAACTTTTATATGTTAGATAATATAAATTTAGAAGTGGCTCAACTTGAACAAAAATTAACAATGAGATTAGCCAAAATAGTTATAAAATAAAGCTGTTAATATTTATATTGACATTAATGACAATTTATATTTCAAAATCTATTACATTTGATGCGAGCAATTTCCAAAATTAATATGGTAGAGAACGGAACTGAGCAACTTGCCGTTGTGAAAGTAATACAAAGTATGTTAGCTTCACACTACACTGTTGTTTCAAATATAGCCCAAGAACAGCATCATATCGGAGGCTTTTTCCCAGATATTATAGTAATGGATAAAGATAACGGTAATGCATTATTTGCAATTGAAGTAAGGAAAAATGGGCAAGTAAGCCATTGTATTCAGCAATGGAAATCTGTAACTCCACATTTACCAGCCACATTGTATATTGTTGTTCCAGAAGCAGAACTTGAGAATGCACAAGCAATTGCAGCAGTAAACGGTTTAAAAGCTAAATTTGGAACATATAAAATGAAATCCGATGGGGGAGTAGCTAATGTAAATTTCTTATAAGCCACAGATAGATGAATCCCGAAACCCAAAACGTAATACTCGGAGCTGTCCTTGGTGCCCTTTTTGCAGTAGTTGGTGGAGGAGTAGGTAAAAAAATAGAAATGTGGCTGAATCTTCGACAAGAAAGAAGTTTTATAAAAAAAGGATTGATTGATGAACTTGACGAAATCATTACTGTAATAGGCAAGCTAAAAGAAACATTTGAACAAACATCTCAAACCCCAAAATCTTATATAATTGATTTAAAGTCAAATATAGAGGCTTATAACCACCATAGACATAGACTTTTTGTGCTTCAAGGAGACGATTTAAGGCATAAAATTATTCAATTTTACAGAAAGCTTAAAGATTCACTTGAAGATGCAGAAGGGAAAGTCGGCACACTTGCAACATCGCCTCAGGCTAAACAGCAACAAAAGGATATTGTCTCCAAAATGGAAAAGTTCGAACAGGACGCAAAAGAATTAAAGAAGCTCCTTTAGTTTTTTATATGATACTATTCATAATTTAATTATTGTGAATTTTTATCGTCTAGCCTGATAACTCCTAAATTTTCAGGAAAAATTAAGTATTGATCCATGTTTAATGGCATTTTTTCAAAAATAAACCTGTGAGTTGATTCCGAAGAATCTATAATTAATCCATTTTGGATCTGTCTTAATTCATTGTTTTTAACTTCAGAATTTTTATGATGCAGATATAGGCAATAGTCTCTTGTTAGTGGAAAATATAATTCAGCTTCTAAAGGAATTAAAAATTCATAATATCCGTTATTTTCAATGATAATAGGATTGTCACTTGTAACCCATCCATAGTTATTATAGTCTTTTAGAATGCAGTAGTCAAATTTTTGTAATATATAATTGAAATGCCGCATCGACATTAGCATCAAATAGTTTAGTCTATCATCAGGTGCAATATTATCAACATGGTAAATAGCACTTTTTTGTGAGTCATTTATAAAAAAAGCGATTTCTTTAAGTAGCTTTTCTTTAGTCTCAATATTTGTATAGTAATTGTTAATTCTAGTCCTCATCATTTCTGTTCTACATATTGTGTTAGCAACAAATTGCTTTAATAGAATTTCAGATTTATGGCTTAGTGATTCTTTTAAATATAGCTCATCAATTATTTTGTTATAGTATGTTTCTAACTGACCATTTAAATTTTCAAAAACACTTGGATTAATGGAGGGAATGGTAGACAATTGAAAGAAATGTGGCTTATTTAAAAAGCTAGCTACATTTTTTAAGGCTGTTCTAGGAAGCCCTTTTTCCCAAACACATAGCTTTAATTGTCCGTTGTAATCGAACGCAAATTTCTTTAGATATACTTCTCCTAATATGTGATGCCTTCTTTTTGATTTTTGCATAGATTTTAGATTAAGTCAATTATATCTTGTATTTTTTGAATTGAAGTTGGCAGGTATTTATTATCATGTAAAAAGTGGCGAGTTTGTGAATATGCAGTCCTTATGTTTTTAGTTTGATAGCTTACCCCATCTCTTTTTACGAAAAATTTTTCGATAATGCTGGGGTAGTCATACCCTTTATATTGGGGTTTGTTATTCGATAATTTTATGACAAGAAAAACTAATTGTCTTGTTGTGCCAAGCCATTTTATTTTAGAGATATCTAGGAAATTATTCGTTTGAAAAATATAAATATTATTTGAGTCAGCATTTAGAAGCTTTAGTTCAACAAGTTTATTAATTATTAATGCTAATTGCTCATGATTAATATGTTCAAACCAATTGCTTTTAAAACATTTGTTTTCCGAATTAACAAACACTCTTTCTCCTTCTACCCATTTCATTATCCTATCCAATCTTTCTGTATTATCAAATGGGCTAGAAGCTTGGACGTATTCATAGACATAACCTTCTATGAATGAAGGAAAGTATCCTGCCCCCTTATATTGGGACTTCTGATAGCTTAAAAACGATGTAATTCTGGGTGTTGGGTATGCTATAAGTGTAATAGCAAGAAATCGAAGGTAATCTGGATTATCTTGCCTAATTATGATTGAAATAGAAGCTTTGTAATGCTCTTTTAGATTTATCTTGTTTCTACGACAGTATAAATACAAGGTATCAACCAATTTTTGTCCAAAAGATTTCTGCTTAGCATTAACTTTATTGGAATTGATTACTTGCTCTATATTCTTCAGTGTTTTAACTAAATCTATATCATATGGTTCACTGTAGATTTGCATTTATTATTAATCATATTTTAGAAAAATAGGGATATATTTGCGATTATTAAAAGCCCCTGTCATTCGTCAGCATTGTATTTTTGGATAAAATGTCGAAAAATTTTGACAATATTGTCAAAATTAAGTACATTTGTGGCATAATTGTTATGTAGATATGTAACATATATGTAATAATTAGTGTATAAGTAAAGCGGTCAATACCATTTTTTAGCGAAATTGTTATTATAAATTGCTATTTGTATTTTATATTATTAAGTACTTATAACACAAAAAAATGAGAACAATAGAGATTAAAACCCAAGTAAAAGATCCTAAAGTGATAGAAATCATTAAGGATGCAAAGGCTAAAAAGCAAGCTATCCACGCTCTTTTAGTTAGCGGAGTTCCTATATCTGAAATCCCAGAAGAATTAAAAATTTCTTTACAAAAATAGGAAATGTATCATCGTTACGAGTATTCTGTAACTGATGGGGATGTCCATTCATATAAATTTACTGATTATCCTGTAACATTAATACTGGCGCCAGCTCATTACACATTAAGTGGAATTGAGCCATCTCTTAACTTATATAGCATAGACCTCCTTCGGACAGGAGATAAGATGAATTGTAATTGTGGAGAAACAGTATGTAAAATTTTAGTCGATTTTGTTAATAATAATAAGAAATGTTCTTTGGGCTTTTATCCTAGTTATAAAGATAATAAGGAAGACGCAAGGTGCTGCTTGTTTAATAAATGGTTAACTAAATATGTTTTAGATGAAAATATTACAACAATAAAGAATGTTTTAACTTTTCCGACTGAAACAGGAAAAACTAAAGAGGAGCTAACCCTTCAAGTTTTTATGCACGATGAGTATGAATATGGAGACTTGATGCTATCGAATTTAAATGCTATTTCAAAAACAATTGCATCTAAATAGTTTTTCGTTAATAATCCCAAAGGATGCTGTTTTAGAAAGAGGAATCAGTTATAGGTAGAATTTGTGAAAAATACATGTATTATTCCTTATCAATTATATTAATTGTAACTTTGTCTATAGTGCTTAATTGAAAAGTGATAAATATTAAAATTATGACACCCGATATTTTTATACCATTCTCTGTTAGATTTTCTTTGAAGATATTTACGCTTCCTAGTGTTGGAAAATTGCTAGGGAATTTGTTATATAAGATTAAAGACCAATATGTTTTTTTGAATTTTGCTTTAAAGGGGATAAAGGACGAATTAATAAAAAACAAAATTCAAATGAACGGGAAGGAGATTAAAAAAATTACTAGTCTTAAAAAACTATTAAGTGTAGTAGGTTCCTCTATAAGTGAGAATGAAAGTCAAAATTTGTTATCAATAAAGGAAAATGTTATGTCTTCTATTGCTACCATTGATGAAATTCTTTTAATTATTAAAGAAAAAGAAGAACATAAAGAGTTGAAGCAAAATTTATTTAACTATTCTGAGCTTGCAATAAATTCTCATTTGACAAAGTATAGTAAAGCAATATGAAGATTAGCAGAAGAGATGTTGTTGAGGTCGTATTCGCTTCTAATACAAAAGCTAGTCATCCTGTTATTGTTCTTTCACCAGAAGAGATTAATTCAGAAGAAGAGAGCTTTTTGGGAGTTATGATTACAGATTCACTATATTTTGATGTAAACAATGATTTCAGCTTTCCACTAGACGATTCAATGTTTGTAAAACCTTTAAAGGAAAAGAGTTCAAAAGCGAGACTTTATTTGGTTAATTTTTTGCCTAATAGTTCTGTCGTTAATAAGGCTAAAATTAATGAGATGAAAATAGATGCTTTTAAGCAGTTAATAAAAGACTTAAATTTAAAAGTTTTTGATATTAATATTTCTTGATTTATCTGCACCATCCCACCTTTCTTTTTTATTTTTATTTCTAATAAATGGACGAAAAAACATTTCATAATTTATCGGATGATGAATTAATTCATGGGATGAAATTATCGTTAGAAAATTCGAACAAGCATTTTAAAGCAGCTATTTCAATTGAAAAGGAAGAGCTTTATGGTATTGCTAATTCTCATTTGATATTGAGTTCAGAAGAAGGGATCAAGGCACTCTTATTCCTAACCAAATTTTTAAAAATTGAACTTGAGAATATAGATATCAGTCCGTTTTTCAAGAAGCATGCCCCAAAACATAAAGTCGCAAAAGAGGTATATTGGGAATTTAAGTATTACAACCAAATTATGGACTCTGTACTGAAGGAGTTAGCGAGTAAAAAAGATAAGTACATAACTTTTAAAAATGGAATCCCCTCCCTTGATAATGAAAAATTAAAACAAGATTATGTAAGGGGGCTAGCATTAAATAAAAGGCAATTATTGGTAAGTCATATTAGAAATAATTGGGAGGTTGAAGAACAAGAACAGAAGTGGTGGAATAAAGCCGATTATTATAAAAATAGAGGTTTCTACGTTAATTTTTATAATAGGAAATGGGAATCACCAGATGATATTACTAAAGAAATATATTTTGAAAGTAAAAAAATAGTGACAACAATTGTTGAGTTTATGAATGCATGTTGCACAAGACAAGATTTAAATGATATACAAGAAACTTTACCCAGCTTACAGATGCCGACAATAGAACTTCATAGCAAAATATTACCTAGTGGTCATAAATTAGATCATATTATTATCACGGAGATTCCAAATGCAGATGGAAGTGATATTGATTATAAAATTGAATATGTGGATTGGACTGATATTGATAAGAAAAGAATTCATGTAGGAACTTGTTGTTTGACTTTAGGCAGTATATCTTTTGAAAAGTCAGAACCTGTTGGTATTCCAGTTGGTGCAATTAAATTAGCCTGCGAATGGGTTGAGCAAAGGATGGGAGAAGAGAGAGTATAGTTTGTAATTCAATATTATCAATGATTTTAGATTAAAAATTATAATTATGCCAAATTTTGGCAATTAAACAGCCTGAATTTTACTAGAGATTAAAAATATTGGATTTTTAATTCCAAAACGGGTGATAAAATTAGGTTTTTAGAAGTATTCGGATTTTAGGTGTTTTGCATCAAAAATGATGTAAAATAAGCTTTACTTAAATAATTTGGGGAAACCTCATGACACAACAACTCTATGCAACCAGATCCTCTTGACTTTTGGAAAAAATATGAGTTAGTAAGTAGCTCCCAAACTTATTCTATGGAAAAGAGTAAAAGTAAAATTTGTAGATATTGCGATAAGACAGATAAAGAAACAACTTTTACACAAGACACTCATTTACTTCCAGAACTTATAGGCGAGAATAACATCCTTACTTTTGATGAATGTGACAAATGCAACAAATTATTCAGCGATTATGAAAGTAGTTTTTCAATTTTTATACGACCGTATATTACTCTTATTGGCGTAAAGGGTAAAAAGAAGATTCCTAAGTTTCAGTCTCGGACAATTAATAGAAATGAAGAAACACGAACAACTCTCATACACAAAAAAGACAATCAGAAAGAGTTGCATATTCAATCTATTGACGATTATTCGTTAAATACAAAAGATAAAACATTTGACATCGTTTTTAGAAAACCACCTTTTATCCCTTTGAAAGTGTACAAAACTCTTTTGAAAATAGGATTGTCACTATTACCGATAAAATTTGACAAATTCAACAAAAATTCATTTGCTTGGCTTACTAATAGGCAAGATGATTTGACATTTATTCCCCAAGGATTTATAACATCTTTAAAAAGAAGATCTTTCACTGAGCCTTCTGCTTATTTATATAGAGCAAAAAAAATATTTATAGGCAAAGAGGAGTTTCCAGAATATATTCTAATTCTCTGTTTTGCAAATCAAATCTTTCAAATTTTCCTGCCATTTTCTGACGAGTTTAAAAAGATTCATTTTGAACAACGACAACTTGTTTTAAATCTATTTCCAGCCTTTGTATTTGATAAAATCAAAATGTCACAAATCGTTGAAATAAAGGCATATGACTTTAGTGTTACAACATCAGTAACTGAGAATCACAAAATTTCATTCAGTTATCAAGATGCTCAAATAAATATTCCCGAGAAAAATAGCTAATCAACAAATAATTAATGAAACATTTTATACTTTATAACCAAATTAAAGACAAGTCAATTGATTCACTTCTGAAAAGAATAGGAAGAAACGAGAAAAAAGTCATTTGTGATTTAAAATTCATAGATTTAATTTATGGAAAACAATCAATGAATGGCGTTTATGTGATATTTGACCCATCTGACAAACCCGCTTATGTTGGAAAAACAGGAAGCAGAGCAATTTTGGAGAGAATGGCAGCTCATTATGATCTTAGACAAAATGCGTTCATGAATTCGTTTTTATGCGCTTTGGCAGGATTTAAAAAAAGTCGAAGTGGACACCAAGCAACAGATAAAGAAATAAAACAGGCTTACGAGGAATCATTGAAATATAAAATGTTATTTATTGAGATTCCAGATAAAGCGATTATAAATAGGCTAGAGAGAATAATTTCTAAGGAATTAAACCCTCCACTTAATAGCATAAAAGGGAAAAATGAATACGATTTAAATACAAAAATCAAAAATATTTAAAACTAAAAAAATTGAGTGCAAATAGGTTGGAAAAATATAAGTAAAAAGAATAAAAAAAGTCTACAATCCAATGTTATCAGTCATTTTAGATTAAAAATTATAATCATGCCAAATTTTGGCAAAAAAACAGCCTAAATCTTACTAAAGTTTTAAAACTAAGAATTTTTAACGTCCGAAATGGCTGTTAATATTGAATTTTGAGAGACCTGCGGATTTTAGGTGTTATTTATTTGTTTTGCTTGAAAATCAGTCCTTTATTTTGCCTTATTTTTACAAAAAAATTAAATCTCATGAATTTTGCTTTTGTCGTTATCGGTCTTGTACTCGGTGGTTTGGGTACCCTCATCTGCCTCGTTTTTACTATTATCGCCCTTAGTGGCGGAAAAACTAAGAATGCTGCTTCCTGGGGAATCGGCTTTGCCGTGTCCATCTCCTTGCTCATTTTTTCTATCGTTAGCCTGGTCAACAGCATTTCCGATAAAGTAAAAACCGGTGTGGAATGGTTGGAACAGCATGAAAACCAAACCTATGATGATATGAATGTGGACTATCAGGCACAGGACAGAGCCAACATGATCGATACCCTGAAAGCTTATACCAATGAAATGTATGCCGATAAAGTGCCTGCTGATTTTTATTCATCTGCAAAAGTAGAGATCGATTCCAACGGTATCATGGTGGTTCCTTTCTTGTATCCGTACTCCTTAAGAATAAACACTTACACCAGCCTGGCGGATATTGTGGTGGATGCCAAAGACAGCATGTTTGTACAAAATGTATCGCAATTCTCCTTCGACCAAAACTTTGTGATCGCCCGCATCGACAATGCACAATCCAAAGATCTGTTGAAAAAAGGTCATGCCGAAATTGAATACCTGCTATTTGATATGCGTACCGGCAATTATGAAAATGCCAATAATATGGAAATGCTCATGGACTTTGCCAACCGCATTGGTTTTGTGGGTCCCAAAGATTTAAGATACATTTCAGAAGATTATACCGGCTGGTTTGATTATGAGCAATATGATTAAACAGCTGTTTAAGAATACCTTTCATTCTTCTCAAAGTCATATTCATCATCCCGGGAAACCCGATTACAAAGCCATGGCCATTTTGGTGGTGGTGGCACTTTCGCTTTCCCTCATCAAATACTTGGGTGATTTTAAGTTTGCGGTAACTTTTCTTTCGCAAATCGGTTTGAATTATACGGCTTTGCAATTGGAAGACTGGTGTACCATTCATCCCAATGCAGGTTTTAACCGCTTGTTCTGGTGGGTGTCCAACGTGATCGTGTTTTATCTCATCCCGCCTTTTATACTCATTAAGTTTGTTTTTAAGGATGCATTTTCAGCGTATGGTCTTAGCTTAAAAGGAGCTTTTAAGGATTATAAATTGTACCTCATCATGCTGTTGGTGATGATCCCTTTGGTGCTTTATTTCTCGCGCACACAAAGCTTTCAGCAGCGCTATCCTTTTTATGATCTTCAGGAAGGGGAGCCACTGTTCCCCAATTTTATTCTCTGGGAACTCATTTATTTTGTGCAGTTCTTTGCGCTGGAATTTTTCTTTCGTGGCTTCATGATCCACGGCACCAAGCAGGTGTTCGGTTTTTATTCGGTATTCGTTATGACCATTCCGTATTGTATGATCCACTTCGGAAAACCTTTCCCTGAAACCATTGCAGCCATCATTGCGGGTGTGGTGCTGGGTGTGTTGAGTTTAAAAAGCAGAAGTATCTGGATGGGTGTTGCCATTCATTACAGTGTAGCCATCACCATGGATCTTTGTTCACTTTATCAAAAAGGAATTCTCTGATCATTCCATCTCGGCAATAGCAACGAGGATCTTTTCCAGTTTGCGTTTCATCTCGGTAGGACTGCACTCATAATTATTGGCCAATACGGAGAATGATAATTGCTCTCCTTTTTTATTCTTTACATAACCGCAATAACCTCTGGCTCCGGTAATGTAACCGCTCTTGGCTCTTAAATTGTTTTCGGCAACAGTGCCTTCGCACAATCCACCCAATGATCCTGATTTTCCTGCCACCGGCAATGAATTGTAAAAAGGAAGGAATGTTTTTTCTTTGGCAATGGCGCGCAATATTTGTGCTTGTGTTTTGGTGGTGATCACATTGGCGCGTGATAAACCACAACCATCGTTCATGGAAAATCCGCTGATGTCAACACCTTTGGCTTTCCAAAAGCTCTTCACGATCTCAATGCCATCCGTTTCTTTTCCTGCGCCTTTTTTATGATACGCCATGTATTTTAATAAATGCTCGGCATACAGATTATCACTTTTCAAATTGGTGTAATACACAATTTTATCGAGCGGAGGCGAGTAGTGGGTATGCAATACTTTTCTATTCGCAAGCGCATACTCATTCTTGTCTTTTAATTGTTTAACGGTACTTGGTTTTTCGCTGATTTTGATGCCTATATTCTTCAACGCATCGTTTAATGCTTGTGCGCAGAATAGGGAAGGATCGGGCAGGGAGCCTTCCACTTCATAATTGGTTTTGTTGGCAGGAATGGTGCCTTCGGCAAATCGTACATTGGAATAAGGCGAGCCATAGATCACGGCATTGTCGCCTTTGCCACCGGCCGTTACATAATTGTTGAAGATCAAACCTTTTACTTCCGGAAGAATCTTGTTCACCGTAGTGATGCTTCCTTCGGCTCCTGAATTATAATACACCGTGTATTTATTATCATTATAAGTCAAACCATTGGCACCCGCTCCGAAATAGTTGCCCATATCTCCCCAGATCCATTGCCCTGGCACCATATTGTCCTCAAAGATGCTTGCATCGGCAATCACCGCGCCATCAATTTGTTTGATGCCTTTTTGCTTCAGTATAGCAGCCCATTTTTCTACGGTTGTTAAACTGTCTTTTTTATCCTTGAAATATCCGGAGCCCAAGCTGGGATCACCACCACCCACAATATAGAGATTACCTTTGATGATGCCTTTGATAGAATCGAAAGTGCCATCGTAGGAAAGTTTAGTCGTGAATTTAAAGTTAGCACCCAGCATTTCCAGTGCTGCGCCTGTGGTCACAATTTTCATGGTGCTGGCAGGCACCACACTTACTTGACTGTTATATTCTGCAACAACCGAATCTTTTGAATTGATCACACATACACTCCACACGGCATGTTTCAGGGCAGGATCATTCTTGAGTGTATTGATCTCTTGCTTTAGTTTGTTTTGTGCAAACAGGTTGTCTGTTCTACCAATGATGAACAGTGATAGAAGCACTAAAAAGATATGTGACTGTTTTTTCAAATTATGATTTTACGATCTCTATTACCGCCATCGTCAGACGGCTGATGCAAACTAGTTTTCCTTTTTCATCGCTGATCTCTATCGACCATACATGTGTTTTCTTCCCGATATGGATCGGTTTGGCTTCTGCAAAAACAAAGCCACTGCTGGCAGGGCGAAGATGATTGGCATTGATGTCCAATCCCACACAGGCATATCTGGAAGTGTCCACAATTAAGTTGGAACCAATACTTCCTAATGATTCCGCCAAGGCAACGGATGCGCCACCATGCAATATTTTCATAGGTTGTACCGTGCGGTGATCCACCGGCATTTTTCCTTTGATGCTGTTATCGGTCAATTCGGTGATCTCAATGCCAATGGCTTCGCACATGTTCTCTTTCAACATCCAGGCAAGATCAGGTAAGCTGTATGGTCTGAACCAAATACTCATAGTTTTTAATTTTTTATAAAGTTAAGAATAAAATGCTTTATGGAATTCTTTTAAGGTCGGCATCTGTCATTTGTAATAATTCAAAACCATTGTCGTTTATCTCAAAAAAACTCTCACCATGAAAACATCATCAAAAATTTATCTCACGCTTGTTACAATTTTAGCTTTAGCTGCTTGTAACGGAAAACTAAAAGAGGAAAACTATGCTGCTGATGCCGCGCCTCCTCCTGTTATGGATCAAGTTTCTTTCACCCCTCCGGATGTGTTGGAGAAAGAAGTTTTAGCAAATGCTAAAATGGATCAGACAGAAGCAACAGGCGAAGGACAAAGCGGAGTGACTACTAAAATACAAGTGAAGATCCCTTCCAAGATCCGCAAAACAGCTGACATTAACATTACCGTGGATGATTACAAAAAAGCACGCACCGAAATTGAAAAGATCATCAAGTCGGCCAATTCCTACATTGGCAATGAGAACGAACAACGCAACACTTACAGCATTTCCAATGATATGGTGATCCGTGTGGTGAACAAAGATTTTGAATCCATGGTGGATAAACTATTGGGTGTTGCCAAAGATGTGAATTCAAAGAGTGTTTCGGCTGAAGATGTAACAGCACAATTTGTGGACCTGCAAAGTCGTTTACGTTCGAAAAAAGAGATCGAGAAAAGATATTTGGATATCCTGCAAAAAGCCAATAAGGTGTCTGATATCTTAGAGATAGAGCAAAAAATAGGGGAGATCCGCGAAGAGATAGAAGCCAAAGAAGGAGAATTAAAATATTTAGCCGATCAGGTGGATTACAGCACCATCAACTTAACCTTTCATGAAGATTTTGAATACACACCTTCCGATAAACCGGGCTTTTGGGGTAGAGTAGGTACAGCTTTCGGAACAGGCTGGAACGGGTTTTTAAGTTTTCTGGTTGGAATGGTGTATGCTTGGCCTTTGTGGTTGATGTTAGGAACAGGGACCTTCTTCCTGGTGAGATTTATCAAAAGAAAATTGAAGAAATAAAATAGCTTTTAAATGAAAACGCTCCTTCTGAATGAGAAGGAGCGTTTTTTTATGCGATGATGTTTCCGTCTTTCATCATGAGTTTGCGGTCGGCCATATTGGCCAGTTCCTCGTTATGTGTCACGATCACAAAGGTTTGTTTGAATTGATCTCTTAGTGTAAAGAACAATTGATGTAATTCTTTGGCTGTAGCTGAATCCAGATTTCCCGATGGTTCATCGGCAAAGATCACAGCCGGATCGTTGATCAACGCACGGGCAACAGCCACACGCTGTTGTTCTCCTCCCGAAAGTTCATTCGGCTTATGATCCATTCTGTCCTTTAATCCTAAAAAGTTCAAAAGTTCTTTGGCCTTTGCTTCGGTTTCATCTTTTGAACGCCCGGCAATGTAAGCAGGAATACAAACATTTTCCAGTGCTGTGAACTCAGGCAAAAGATGATGGAATTGAAAAACAAAACCGATGTTCTTGTTCCGGAAATCCGCCAGCTTTTTATCCGATAAAGTGGTCAGGTCAACGCCTTTGATCGTTACTTTTCCTTCGTTCGGTTTATCCAAACTGCCTAAGATTTGAAGCAAGGTGGTTTTTCCTGCTCCCGAGGAGCCTACAATAGAAACGATCTCTCCTTGAGCGATAGAAGTATTGACTCCTTTTAAAACAGGAAGTTTTCCGTAAGATTTGGTTATGCCCTGAGCTGTTATCATAATTGCTTGTAAATATAATTAATTCCTTTCTGAAAATTGTTGATATACCGGTAATAAAAAAACAAATTAGATTGAAGCCGGCTTTGAAAAATCGGTCTATATTTACGCCTCAAAACTACTAATATCATATTCAAATGAGTAAGCACAGTAAATTTATCGGAACAGGTGTTGCCATTGTTACACCATTTAAAAAAGACGGAAGCATTGATTTTAATTCATTAGCCAAGCTGGTTAATTTTATCATTAAGGGTGGAGTAGAGTATGTTGTTGTTTTAGGAACAACAGGGGAGTCGGTAACCTTAAGCAAGGAAGAAAAAGAGCTGGTAGTGAATTTTGTAGTGAAGACGGTAAATAAACGTGTTCCTGTGGTATTAGGATTGGGTGGTAACAACACCCTAGAGATCGTAAAATCTCTAAAGAAAGATTCATTCAAAGGAATTGATGCCATTCTTTCGGTATCACCTTATTATAACAAACCAAATCAAAGAGGAATTTATCAGCATTACAAAGCGATCGCTCAAGCATCGCCATTGCCGATCATTCTGTACAATGTACCGGGCAGAACCAGCTCGAACATGACAGCGGAAACAACTTTGCAATTGGCAAAAGATTTTAAGAACATCATTGCCATCAAAGAAGCATCAGGAAATTTAGAGCAATGCATGAAGATCATCAAACACCGTCCGAAAGATTTCTTAGTGATCTCGGGTGATGATATGCTTACCTTACCGATCATTGCAAGCGGTGGTGATGGTGTGATCTCTGTTGTAGCAAATGCATTCCCGAAAGATTATTCAGAAATGACCCGTCAGATCCTGAAAGGCAATGTGAAAGAAGCACAAAAATTACATTACAAACTAACCGACATCATCGAGCAATTGTTTGCTGATGGTAACCCGGGAGGAATTAAAGCAGTATTGAACTTATTGAAAGTATGTCCTGATAATTTACGCTTACCATTGGTAAACGTGAACAAGGCCACACAAACAGCACTTACTGACTTAGTAAAGAAATACAAATAAGAATTGAATGGACATAAAAAAAGCCCTTCTGATATTTCAGAAGGGCTTTTTTTTATCTTTTAATGATACGGTACAAGATCCATCCGATCAATAATCCGATGGGTACTAAAAATGCCCAGAGTGGATATGCCACCACATTTTGCGAAAAACTGTAATCTTCAATGTAGATCGATAAACGTTCCTGCTCCGAAAAATCAATTTCAAATTCAGCAACACCATTCACAAATTCCAATTCTTTTTCATCGCCATTGATGATGAATTTTAATTTGTTTTTATTGATCACCAATTTGTTGTGCTCCGGATTCACAAACTTTAATTGAATGTTTGCCGGCTTGAATGAAAAAATGGTGGAAGGCATGATCACTTCCAGATCACTGTTGCCAATACGATCTAAAATAATGGAATTATCAAGCGCTTCGTATTGCTCTTCAAATGAGCTGTCTTCTTTAGCTGATGCAGGTGCCATACACACCAATACTGTAAATGCGATCAGGATAGATGATAGTAGTTTGTTCATTTTGTTTTTTTTAAGCGCGCAAATATATTTCAACATTTAGTATGCTGTATGAACTTTTAGATAAACGCTTAAAAAATGCAGTTAAATAAAAAAGGCAGTCTCAAATTGAGAACTGCCTCTTAACTATGGGGGTGTTGTTTTTCAGTATTAGTCAACCAATTTAGCTGCCGGATATTTTTGCATCCATGATTTGGCTGCTTCCATGCTTCTAACGGTGATCACTGTTCTGTAATCGATCTGAACTTTAAGTTTAGGGCGATTATCGATGATTTCTTTTTTCGCTTTCATAATATGAGAGATTTTATATTGTTATTACTTATTGTCTGTATGCTAAACACAATTATCAATCCAATTGTTGTGTGCTTAACATATTTTAACATCGTTTCTTATTTCGCCTTTTCTTTCTTCGGTTTAGCACTGTCAGTCTCGATCGCGTTTCTAAAAACAAACTCTTTTTCAAAGACATCCAGTACTATTTTGGCATCTTTTTGAACTTTTCCTGCCAAAATTTGTTTAGAGAGTTCGTTCAACACACGTTTTTGCATCATACGTTTTACCGGACGGGCTCCAAACTGAGGATCGAAGCCCAGCTGTGCCAACCAATCGATCGCTTCTGGCGTAGCTGTCATGTGAATGTCATTCTCTTCCAGCATTTTGGCAATGCCATTGAACTGAAGCTCCACAATACGGTGCACATCTTCCCTGTTCAGCGGTGTGAACATGATCGTTTCATCGATACGGTTCAGGAATTCAGGACGGATATTCTTCTTTAACAGTTCAAACACTTCGATCTTGGTTTTTGCCATGATCTCATCTTTGTTGAACTCATCCATCTTCTCGAAATTCTCCTGGATCAAGTGTGATCCCATGTTCGATGTCATGATGATGATCGTATTCTTGAAATTCACCACACGTCCTTTATTATCGGTTAATCGTCCATCATCCAATACTTGCAACAGAATATTGAATACGTCAGGATGTGCTTTTTCGATCTCATCCAATAACACCACACTGTATGGTTTTCTTCTCACGGCTTCGGTCAATTGTCCGCCTTCATCGTATCCAACGTATCCCGGAGGCGCTCCCACCAACCTGCTCGCGGCATGACGCTCCTGATATTCACTCATGTCGATACGTGTCATGCTGTTCTCATTGTTGAATAAGAACTCAGCTAATGCCTTCGCTAACTCGGTCTTACCAACACCTGTTGTTCCAAGGAAAATGAATGAACCGATCGGACGTTTGCTGTCCTGCAAGCCGGCACGACTTCTTCTTACCGCATCACTGATCGCTTCGATCGCTTCCTGCTGACCCACCACACGTTTGTGTAATTCATCTTCCAGGTGCAACAGTTTTTCTCTTTCGCTTTGCAACATACGTGATACCGGAATGCCTGTCCAGCCCGCTACCACACCCGCAATATCTTCACTGTCTACTTCTTCTTTGATCATTTGAGAGCCATTTTGTTGCATCTCTGCCAATTTCGCTTCAAATGATTTTAATTGTGTTTCAGCTTCTTTGATCTTTCCGTAACGGATCTCCGCTACTTTGCCATAGTCGCCATTACGCTCTGCCTGTTCAGCTTCAAACTTTAAATTTTCAATTTGCTCTTTTACCTTTTGAATGCCTTCTACCACTTCTTTTTCCCCTTGCCACTTTGCTCTCAGGTCGGCACGTTGATCCGATAATTCAGCGATCTCTTTGTTCAGATCTTCCAATTTCTTCACATCATTCTCACGTTTGATCGCTTCGCGTTCAATTTCTAACTGACGGATCTTGCGCTCTACTTCATCTAATTCAATTGGCATGGAGTTAATCTGCATTCTTAATTTCGATGCAGCTTCATCCATCAAGTCGATGGCTTTATCCGGTAAGAAACGATCGTTGATGTAACGCTGAGAAAGTTCTACAGCTGAAATGATCGCTTCATCTTTGATACGCACTTTATGATGTGTTTCGTATTTCTCTTTGATCCCTCTCAAGATAGAGATGGCATCTTCTGAGCTTGGTTCATCCACCATTACCTTTTGGAAACGTCTTTCTAAGGCTTTGTCTTTTTCAAAATACTTTTGAAATTCGTTTAATGTTGTTGCACCGATCGATCTTAATTCACCTCTTGCCAAGGCCGGTTTTAAGATGTTAGCTGCATCCATAGCACCTTCACCGCCTCCTGCGCCTACAAGTGTGTGGATCTCATCAATGAAAAGGATGATCTCACCTTCGGAAGAGATAACCTCTTTCACCACTGATTTTAAACGTTCTTCAAATTCACCTTTGTATTTTGCACCTGCTACCAACGCACCCATATCGAGTGAAAAGATCTGTTTTGATTTTAAGTTTTCCGGCACATCACCATTGATGATACGGTGTGCTAAACCTTCGGCAATGGCTGTTTTACCAACACCGGGCTCACCCACAAGGATAGGGTTGTTCTTGGTTCTTCTGGAAAGGATCTGCAACACACGTCTGATCTCTTCATCTCTTCCGATAACAGGATCGAGTTTGTTCTTCTTTGCCTGTTCATTTAAATTGATAGCATATTTATTCAAAGAGTTATACGTATCCTCAGCAGTTTGACTGGTTACCTTCGAACCTTTTCTTAGCTCGGCAATAGCCGCTTTCAGATCTTTCTCGGTTACACCATTATCTTTTAATAATTGAGAGATGGTGTCTTTCGTAGAAAGAATTGCTAATAATAAATGCTCGATGGAAACATACTCATCTCCGAATTCTTTCAGATAGGTAGAAGCTTTCGCAACAGCCTGGTTGGCTGCATTAGAAAGATACGGCTGACCACCCGATACTTTCGGATAGCTTTCCACGATCTTATCCAATGTCTTTTCAAAGATCTGTGTGTTTACATTTAATTTTTTTAAGATGAAAGGTGTTACGTTTTCATCTACTTCTAGAATTCCTTTTAGAATATGGCCATTTTCAATTGCTTGCTGGCCGTTTACTGTTGCAATTTGCACTGCTTGCTGCACTGCTTCTTGCGATTTGATGGTGAAATTATTTAGATTCATAAGTGATAGTTTACAAAATTTTACGTCTATCTCTTGTCAAAGTATATTCCAAGTCACTATTCAATTCAATTTTAAGCCGATTTGTCTTAATTGCTTGATTTTTAATGTCTTTTTGACCATAAAAACAAATTTGGTCTGACGATTTTGCAGACTCTCTTTTTTATGATATATTGCAATAGCTTTAAACACTTTTATGAAACACCGTGTACTTACTTTTCTACTTTTGCTTTTTGTAGCTTCTGCATTTTCGCAGGATAAAAAGAACGTGGATAGTTTACTGGCTGTGATCGGCAAAAAGCCTCACGATACAGTCCTGGTGAATTGTTATGTCAAGTTAGCCTCTGAATATAAGAACAACGAACCGAAGACGGCTGAAGACTATGCCAACAAAGCATTAACACTTGCTCAAAATATTCAATTTAAAAAAGGGACAGCCAATGCGTATCATGTGTTGGGTATGATCAATTCCTATCAATCCAATAATGACAAAGCATTGGAGTTGTATATGCTGGCGCTGAAGATCAATGAAGAGTTGAAAGACAAGCGGGCCATGTCCACTTCCTACAATAATATTGGTTTGATCTATTGGAACCAGGGAAATTATGATAAAGCCTTGAAATACTATTTGATCTCTCTGGAAATGGATGAAGCCCTGGGTGAACAAAAAGGTATGGCGAGTTCCTACAACAATGTGGGTTTGATCTATTGGGCACAGGGTGATCTGGATAAGGCACAGGAATATTTTCAAAAAGCAGTGGTGATCTATGCACAGTTGAAAGATTCCAAAGGAATGGGCGGAGCCTATAGTAATATTGGTGGTGTGGCTTATTACAAAGGCAAGCCGGATGTGGCAATTTTGTACTTCAAAAAATCCTACGACTTTTATAAAGAGATCAATTTTAAAACAGGCTGTGCTACAGCACTCACCAATATCTCTGAGATTTTAATTGAGCAAAAAAAATATCAGGAAGCACTTGATTATTCAAATCAGGCAATTGAGATCCACAAACAGCTGGGGAATAAAACCGACCTGATCTATGGTTATCTCTCTGTTGCAAAGAATTATATGGATCAAGGCTTGAACTCGAAAGCGATCGATATTCTATCGCAAGCCATTGATTTATCAAAGGAAGTGAAAGCACAAAAGCAATTGAGTCAGTCGTACTTAATGACCGCACAAGCCTATGGTGCGATGAATAATTTTAAGCAAGCCTATGATTATTATATTCAGTATTCCAATGTAAAAGACTCGATGTTCACCTCTGAAAGTGCTGAGAAAATTGCGGAGATGAATACCAAGTATGATACCGATAAAAAGAATAAAGAGATCGAATTGTTGAAGAAGGAGAGTGAGATCCAGTTGCTGAATCAACAGGCAGAAAAGAGCAGAAGTGCCATGATCCGCAATTTACTGATCGCAGGATTTGTGTTTATTCTCGTTCTTGTCGTTGTATTATACAACCGTAATCAGGTGAAGCAGAAAGCCAACCTGGCGCTTGCTGAAAAGAATAAGAACATTGAAGAGCAGAAAGAGCAGATCGAACTTCAACATGCTCAGTTGGAGCATAAGAACAAGGAGATCACCGACAGTATCAAGTATGCAAAGAACTTACAATTGGCGATCCTTCCTCCTGACAATCAGGTAAAAGCATTGTTGCCCGACAGTTTTGTGTTATACAAACCGAAAGATATTGTGAGTGGTGACTTTTATTGGGTAGAAGAGTGGGGGAATAGTGTGATGGTGGCTGCTGCCGATTGTACCGGACATGGTGTACCGGGAGCATTCATGAGTATCGTGGGGAATAACTTATTGCAACAAGCAGTGAATGTATTTGGCTTAACCCGTCCTGCGCTGATTTTGAACAATGTCAATAAAAATATATCCCGCATGCTTCATCAAACGGAAGATGCTTCCTCTGTGAAAGATGGAATGGATGTGGCTTTGTTGAGCATAGAAAAAGGAACGAGAAAGATCCAGTTTGCAGGTGCTTATAATCCGATGTGGATATTGAGTAATGGACAAATAACGGAGATCGCTGCAGACAAACACCCTGTGGGAGCATTTGTGGGTGAAGAGCTCAAACAATTTACGAATCATGAATTGGAATTGAATAAAGGTGATATCGTGTATGTGTTCACCGATGGTTATGCCGATCAGTTTGGTGGTCCTAAAGGGAAAAAATTCAAGTATTCCCAATTAAAAGAAATACTATTGGCAAATGCGCACCTTTCAATGCAAGAGCAAAAAGAAAAACTGAATGAGATCATCGAATCCTGGAAAGGAAACCTGGAACAGATCGATGATATCTTGATCATAGGAATTAAATTATAGATGAGAAGAAGTATCGTATATATATTGTTGTTGACCAGCTTACGCTTGTTTTCTCAATCCAATATTGACAGCTTGTTGGAGGTTGTGCATTCAACAACGATTGATTCGGTTAAGTATAAAACCTTGTTGTTATTGGGAGAATTGCATTCGGATGAATCGCCTGAGAAAGCAGTAGAATATTTTGAAGAATCAAAAAAACTGGCCTATCAGTTGAATGATCAGCGCTTTATTGCCAATGCAACGAATGAATTGGGAAATAATAATTATTACTTAGGGAAGTTTGATATAGCGATTAAAAATTATTTGGAATCGATCAAGGCCAATGAAAAATTGAACAATCAAGTCGGGATTGCCGGCTGTATGAATAATATTGCGAGTGTTTATGTGGAGCAGGGAAATTATGACAAAGCATTAGAATATAATTTTAATGCTTTAAAGCTCAGACAGGATAATTTGGCAAGTGGCTTAAGCACCAAAGATCAGGTTGCGATGTCGCTCGGAAATATTGGGAGATCCTACTATTATAAAGGAGACCTGGCAAAGGCAATGGAGTATTATAATCAATCATTGAAAATTTCCGAAGAGTCAGGAAATAAAACACGCATAGCTTTGATGTATAATAATATTGGAAGTGTTTATGCCGAACAAAAAGAGTATGATAAAGCACTGGATTTCTTTAATAAAACCTATTCGATTCAATATGAATTAGGCAATAAACAAATGCAAGCACTTGCATTGAATAACATTGGAGAAGTATATCAGTATAAAAAAGAGTTCAATTATGCCATTGATTTTTATAACAAAGCACTTTTGATCGCTAAAGAATTAGGGGCGAAGGATGATATGAAAACGAGCTATGATGGCCTTCATTTCTGTTATGCTGCAATGAAAAACTTTGAAGAGGCACATCGTTACCTGTTGCTTTACAATGAAATTAAAGATTCACTTTTTAATGAGGAGAACTCTGCACAGCTGAATGAGATGCTTACCAAGTTTGAATCGGATAAAAAACAAAAAGAGATCGAGCTCCTTCAAAAAGATAATGAAGTGCATGCCATTATGCGTAATTCCCTGATCGTAGGTTGCTTCCTGATCTTAATTGTTGCTATTCTATTATTCAATAGAAATAAAGTGAAGCAAAAAGCCAATATAGAGCTCGCTCATAAGAATACGGAGATCGAGCATAAGAATGCTGAACTTTTTTTGAAAAATAAAGAGATTACTGACAGTATTAAATATGCGAAACGTTTGCAAGAGGCTATTTTGCCACCTGATAATTTTGTAAAGAAAATATTGCCCGACAGCTTTGTGTTATACAAACCCAAAGACATTGTGAGTGGTGATTTTTACTGGGTAGAAGAATGGGGGAATACGATTTTGGTGGCAGCAGCCGATTGTACCGGACACGGTGTGCCGGGAGCTTTCATGAGTATAGTCGGAAATAATTTGTTAAGGGAAGCAGTAAATGTGTATGGCCTCACAAAACCCTTTTTGATCCTGAATAATTTAAATAAGAATATCTCTAAGATCTTGCATCAAACAGAAGAGTTATCTTCTGTAAAGGATGGAATGGATATCGCTTTGATCAGTATCGATAAAGCCGGTCAGAAAATAGAATTTGCCGGAGCCTATAATTCATTGTGGATTGTTAGGGATCATCAATTAATTGAATTGCCGGGCGACAAACATCCGGTGGGTGCATTTGTAGGCGAAGAATTGAAACATTTTACTTCCAAAGAAATTACTATAAAAAAAGGAGATGTTCTCTATTTATTTACTGATGGTTATGCCGATCAGTTTGGTGGACCTAAGGGGAAAAAATTCAAATACGCTCAATTGAAAGAAATACTATTGGCAAATGCCCATCTGTCAATGCAAGAGCAAAAGGCTAAACTGAACGCGACCATTGAAGCATGGAAGGGAAATCTGGAACAGATCGATGATATTCTGATAATCGGTATCCGGTTCTGATTTTTTTTAATGATTTTTATGTCTATATTGCCCTAATGAAATATCTGAAAATCTGTTTCATCAGCTGGCTTTTCTCTCTTGCTCAGTTCGTAATTGCAGCGAATGTGAGAGATTCTTTGTTGAATGTTTATAACACTTCTTCTTCTGATTCCATTCGTTTTAAAGCGATTGATGATTATGTATGGGAATTCATGTACGAAAATCCGGATACAGCATGCACTATTGCCGGCAAAGCTTTCATCAGTAATAATAAAACACAGTATAAAAAGGGTTTGGCTTTGCTATTGCGAACAATGGGAGCTTCGCATGTACTAAGAGGTGATAATGAAAAAGGGATCTATTATTATACACTTTCAGCTAAGATCACAGGATATATTAAGGATGACGAAGGACAAGCATCTTCATTCAATGGACTAGGCATCATCTATTCCCGTCAGGGGAATTATTCCAAAGCGATCGAACAATATTTATCTTCCCTGGCTTCCTACGAACGTCTGAATGACAAAGAAGGAATGTCAATCGCATATAATAATATCGGCTTGAATTACGAGCGTCAAACACAGTTCGAAAAAGCAATGAGTTATTATAAAAAGACCCTGAATCTGAAAAATGAGATCGGAAAACCGCTGGGAATAGCACAGGCAAAGATCAATGTGGGGAATGTGTATAGCAGTATGAAAAAATTTGATCAGGCCTTGTATCATTACAACGATGCACTTGCTTTGCAAAAGCAGCTGAACAATCCTTCTATTGAAGCTGCTATCAATAACAGTATTGGTGTGGTGTATCTTGAGCAGAAAAAATATGCTTCCGCAACCGATTATTTTATGCGGGCATTGGTATTAAGAATAAAATTAGGTGATAAGTATAGTGCCATTGATATCCGTAACAATTTAGCATTGATCCATAATTACGAGAAAAATTATAAGAAAGCGATTGAATATGCATTGGAAAGCCATACTGCTGCTATGGAAATGCAGAATATGGAAATGATCAAACAAACCGCCAATACACTCAGTTATGCCTATGAGCATTTGGGAAATCCGGATGATGCGTTGAAATATTATAAAATCTTCGAGAATTATAAAGATAGTCTGTACAACAAAGAGAATACAGAGAAATCGATACAAGCTGAATTGCAATATGAATTCTCTAAGCAAGCTGAAAAAGCAAAGTTGATTCAAGAGAAAAAAGAATTAGAACAAAAAGAAGCCGTAAAAAGACAGTCGATCATTCGTAATTTCCTGCTCTTAGGTTTTTTATTACTTTCGATCGTTGTCTTTTTGATCTACCGCAATTTGAAGCAGAAGCAAAAAGCGAATAACGAACTTCAAAAAGCTTATAGTCAGATCGAAGAGAAGAGTACGCTTCTCGAAGAGAAGAATAAGGAGGTAATGGATAGCATCAAATATGCGAAACGATTGCAAGAGGCGATCTTGCCGGCAAATGATTTTATTCAATTGATGTTTCCGGAACATTTTGTTCTTTATAAACCAAAAGATATTGTGAGTGGCGATTTTTATTGGTTTGAGCAATATGGAAATAAGAAATTGTTTTCGGCAGTAGATTGTACCGGACATGGTGTGCCGGGCGCTTTCATGAGTATTGTAGGCTATAATTTATTGAATCAGGCGGTGAATGAACATGGTTTAACACGTCCTAATTTGATACTAAATGAATTAAATAAGGGCATTACCAAAACATTGAAACAGACGCAGGAAGAGTCAACCGTGAAAGACGGGATGGACATTGCCTTGTGCTCTTTTGATCCTGCTTCCTATGTGTTAGAATATGCAGGAGCTTATAATTCTTTGTGGTATATCAGGGATGGAAAAATAGAGGAAGTGAAAGCTGATAAACAACCGATTGGATTATTTGTAGGTGAGGAGTTAAAGAGTTTTACAAATAATGCTATTCAGCTTCAAAAAGGAGATACTGTTTTTGTTTTTACCGATGGCTATGCTGATCAGTTTGGTGGTGAAAAAGGGAAAAAATTCAAATACAAAAAACTGCAGGAATTATTACTTACGATCGCTCATTTATCGATGCAGGAACAAAAAGAAAAATTAAATGAAACCATAGAAAAGTGGAGGGGAGGACTGGAGCAGGTAGATGATATACTGATCATTGGTATTCGTGTATAAAAAGATCCCTTAAATTTTTAAGGGATCTTTTTTTATTAGTTCATCGGAACTTCTATGATAAGCACTTCTGTTCCTTGTTTGATATCCAGATTAACTGAATCGGTTTCCCAAATTCCCATGGCATCTCTCTTCTCTAATTTTTGTGTGCCGATACTTGCTTCGCCTTCAATCACGAAAATATAAGCGCCATTTCCTTTATGTTGGATGGTGTATTCTACGGCTTGGTCTTTCGTGAATTTACCCAAGGAGAAATAAGCATCCTGGTTGATCCACATGATGTGCTCATCCTTCACAGGTGCAACGATCGTTTTAAAATGATCCAATTTATCGCTTTCCGGAAAGATTTTCTGTTCGTATCGTGGTTCAATGTTTCTCAATTTTGGAAATACCCATATTTGTAATAGGTTTATCTCTTCTGTTTTAGAATGATTGTACTCGCTGTGCATCAATCCCGATCCTGCACTCATGGCTTGTATCTCGTTGGGTTGTATCGTTCCGATATTGCCCATGCTGTCCCTGTGTTCCAGCGTGCCTTTTAGCGGAATGGTAATGATCTCCATATTGTCGTGCGGATGCATTCCGAATCCGGATCCAGGTGCAACAATATCATCATTCAATACTCGAAGCATTCCAAAGTGAACCTTATTTGGGTCATGATAGCTCGCAAAGCTGAAAGAATGTTTAGCATTAAGCCAACCATGATTGGCATGGCCACGTTCATTGGATGGATGAAATATAGTTTTCATGAGTTTGTGTTTTTTAGTTCATTATTAGTTTTGGCAATTCGGTAGAAACACTGTTGTAGAATGCCAATTCGTTTACTTCCGGTTTCATATAATGGATCAAAGGGAAGGAGGAAAGAATATCCATTACTTCCTGTTCTGACACCGCTGATATGGTTATCCAAAGAAATGAGCGGTCCATGGCTAGTGAATACTGCATGATCTTTCCTTCGTCCATTAGTTTATTGACCAATGCTCTTTGTTTGGGTATCAGCTTTACGAAATCTTCTGTTTTTGCAGAAGGCAATTTCGTTGTGATCATGTATAAGTTCATTTTATTCTGATTTTATTTTCTGATTTAAATATATGTATATACATATATTGTTGTAAATTTTTTTAACCTCTTAATTTGTCTAAAAGAAGATTGATCTGTTCCGCTTCTTTCTCCGAAAGATTCTTTAACTCTTTTAGCATATTACCTTCGTTCTTGTCGAGTTCAGCTAAAAGATCCAACCCCTTTTGGGTGATGATCACATTTACCGCCCTTCTGTCTTCCGGACAAATCGTACGCTCCACCAATTTTTTAAGTCTTAGTTTTTCAACTAAGCGCGATGCATTCGAGCTTTTGTCAAGCATTC
Organism: Bacteroidota bacterium; assembly: GCA_017303895.1. GTDB lineage: Bacteria > Bacteroidota > Bacteroidia > 2-12-FULL-35-15 > 2-12-FULL-35-15 > 2-12-FULL-35-15. The sequence goes on from JAFLBF010000014.1 coordinate 80,641, forward strand.
TATCAATTAATAAATTAACAGAAGCAGGTTTGGGATGCTGTCCTCTTAAGATCCTTAAAAGGTTGTACTGCTGTGAAGAAATACCATAAGGTTTCAGGCTTGTTGCGTGTTTAGCGTTCAGCCAATTGCTCGTAAATAAAATATTGATAAGCATTTTTTGATGCTCACTTTTGAATTTACTCTGCTTTATTTCTTTTCCTATTTCCATTGACGATGCAAATATATAAAAAAATACAAATACATTATATGTATATACATGTAATTTTTACTTTTTTAACATTTTCAATATTTTTCATTAGGAAAAATAATCAGTAATATTGTATTCATTCAATATTCTGTGTGCTCAATGAGTAAAATAACAATTGCGATAGATGGATATTCTTCTTGCGGGAAGAGCACACTGGCCAAAGCATTAGCGGCTAAACTTGGATATGCCTATGTGGACAGTGGAGCCATGTATCGCTGTGTAACGTTGTATGCGCTTAGAAACGGATTGATCAAAGACAATAGTTTTATTGAGGATGAGATCATTAAAACGCTTTCTGAGATCAACCTGAAATTTGAATTTAATCCTTTTACAAAATCTTCTGATACATTTTTGAATAATGAGAATGTAGAGAAAGATATCCGCCAGATGATCGTTTCGGAGAACGTGAGTAAAGTAAGTGCCATCAAAGCGGTCCGTACAAAAATGATCATGATCCAGCGTGAATTGGGTAAGAATGGCGGGATAGTTATGGATGGAAGGGACATCGGAACAAACGTATTTCCGAATGCCGATCTTAAATTATTCATGACAGCCGATCCGGATATTCGTACACAAAGAAGATTGGATGAGTTGACCTCCAAAGGACAACACCCTACATTTTTGGAAGTAAAGCAGAATTTGTTGAGCCGTGATCACGAAGATACCCATCGCAAAGAAAATCCCTTGACTCAGGCGAAAGATGCAATTGTATTGGATAATTCCGACCTTACCCGTGAGCAGCAGCTCGATTTCGTATTAAAATTGATCCATGATCTGACATTAAAAGTGAATTAACTATTAATAAGTTTTCCCTTTAAATTATTGTTTTTGGCATAAAATATCATATTTTAGATATGGATTTAAACTAAATTTTACCAATTCTTTTATTATGAAAAGAAGTTTTACACACGCAACTGGACTTGATATGCCTATTGTAAAGGGATGGCTATGTTTTGTTCTTTTATTTTTAAATGTACTTGCTGCTAAATCGCAAGTGTTTTATACAGAAAATTTTTCGACCGGTGGTGCAGGTTGGAGTTTAGCCGTTTCAACCGGAGCCAATGGAGCTGATCCGAACTTTTTTAATGTGTCAGCCAATGAGGGTGGAGGTATTACACCTAATTTGGGAGCACCCGCAAGTTGTGGTGTTGCCAACAATGGAAATAATACAATGCACATCACCAGTGTATTTAATCCCACAGGTGGAGCGGCATACGATGCCGGTGGTTTGTGTGGAATTCTATTTTGTCCGCTTACTAATGTTAGAGCTGAATCGCCAACGATCAATTGTACCGGACAAACAAGTATCAGCGTGAACTTTAATTATATTGAAGGTGGCCAAGGAACTTCGGATGATGCAACACTTTGGTATTTTGATGGCACAACCTGGACACAAATTGACAATATGCCTAAAACGCTTACGGGCTGTGGTGGACAAGGTTTGTGGACCTCAAGAACTGTTGCTTTACCTGCCTCTGCAAATAATAATCCTTTAGTAAAAATTGGATTTAAATGGGTAAATAACGATGATGGTGCCGGCTCCGATCCTTCTTTTGCAGTTGATGATATTACTCTTTCTGTTGTAGCTACTTCCAATACGATCACAACGGGCTCTATTTCCGGTTCCCCTTTCTGTGCTTGTACTTCAGTGAGTGTTCCTTTTACTAGTACAGGGACCTTTAACGCTGGAAATATTTATACGGCTGAATTATCAAATGCTGCGGGCAGTTTTGCAGCTCCGGTTGCTATTGGAACGCTGGCAAGTACAGCAAATTCAGGTACGATAGCAGCAACCATTCCTTGTAATACTCCTGCCGGAGCAGGTTACCGTATCCGTGTGGTGAGTTCAAATCCGGTTATCACTGGAACTGATAATGGTGTGAACATCACGGTAAACGCATCCGTAACCCCATCGGTATCGATCTCCGCAAGTTCCACAACGATTTGTTCAGGAAGCTCAGTAACGTTTACAGCCACTCCAACCAATGGTGGTACCACACCAAGTTATC
>JAFLBF010000015.1 GCA_017303895.1 Bacteroidota bacterium
ATCGCTTTAGAGATGCCGCTTTTGTGACCTTCCGGTATGACTACATGGATTTTTCATTTTCAGCAGCTTATGATGTTAATATCAGCGGTTTAACACCGGCTACTAAAACAGTGGGTGGCTTTGAGTTTATGTTGATGTACAGAGGCATCTTAGGTAAGAACCAAAACGCCAAACGATCGAGTGTGAGATTTATGTAATGGAATTTTAATTAATAATTCCATTTTAATTATAAATTTGCGTTCGCAAAAAGTTCTTAATTGTCCGGGTGGCGAAATTGGTAGACGCACCATCTTGAGGGGGTGGCGAGAAATCGTGGGAGTTCGAATCTCCTCCCGGACACATTTATTTCCCTACAATTTCCTGTAAATTTTTCTTGATACGTTCCGATATCTGATCGGTAGGAAGATCATTGTCTTCATAGCCAAACGGATCCTCAATTTCTTCGGCAATCAATTCCAAACCGGCAAAAGCATAAAAAACGAAGAGTACCATTGGTATGGTAGCCCATTTAAAATCATCTACCAATCCAATTGGAAGTGTGATGATGTATAAAAGAATGATACGTTTAATGAAAGTGCTATAGGAATAGGGTATAGGCGTTGATTTAATACGTTCGCAAGCACCTGCATTATTCGTAAAAGAGCGTAATTCTTCATTCAATACAATTAGCTTTTCTTCCGATATAATATTGTCGGTTCTTAATTTTTCAACTTCAATGTATAATTGTTGTGCAATTCTGTTTGGAATATGATTGTAGTTTTTTAGTTCGGAAGGATGCAGATTGGGATGTTCTTCTAATAATTCTGCTTTGTATCCACTACGTAAATGTTCCTTTAAAGCAAAAGGATAATTGCTAATTAATATTCTGAAATGATTTTTCAAATCTTTTCTGTCAGAAGGGATATAGGCATTCAGTTTTAGCATTAGGTTTCGAGTGTTGTTAACCATATCGCCCCAAATTTTTCTGCCTTCCCACCAACGATCGTATGCAGTGTTTGTCCGGAATACCAATAGCAATGACAATACAAAACCAAGTAATGAATGTAGTACGGTTGTGCTTCTTAGTTTAATTACTTTCAACTCAACATCTAAGTAACATAATGCGGATGCATAAATAGCCAATCCGATCATGGCAGGCAAAAGCATGCGAAATGAATCAGATCTATGAAAATGAAAAATGAGTTTACTCCAGTCTTTGGGGTTATATGCTTTCATTATTTTTTCTAATTAAAAAATGCGCTGCGAAAGGATCGCAACGCACTTTTTTATAATTACTAAGGTTATTCAATTATGCTTTTACACTAGCACGGATGATATTCAATGCGCCACCTGCTTTGAACCACTCAATTTGTTGTTCATTGTAAGTATGATTAGCTTTGATCTCATCTTTGCTTCCATCTGCATGCGTAAATACCAATGTTAATGGTGTTCCCGGTGCAAATGTTGTTAAGCCAAGGATATCGATCGTATCATCTTCTTTGATCTTATCATAATCCGCTTTATCAGCAAATGTTAAAGCTAACATACCTTGTTTTTTCAAGTTGGTTTCGTGAATACGTGCAAATGATTTTACCAATACAGCACGAACACCTAAATGACGTGGTTCCATAGCCGCATGTTCACGTGATGAACCTTCTCCATAGTTTTCGTCACCAACAACGATAGAGCCAATTCCTTTTGCTTTATACTGACGTTGTACTTTAGGTACTCCTTCATAAGTTCCGGTCAATTGATTTTTAACGTTATCAGTTTTTTCATTGAATGCATTTACAGCACCGATCAACATATTGTTGGAAATGTTATCTAAGTGACCACGGTATTTTAACCATGGACCAGCCATAGAGATGTGGTCAGTAGTACATTTTCCTTTTGCTTTGATCAATAATTTTAATCCTTTCAAGTCAACACCTTCCCATGCAGCAAATGGATCTAATAATTGTAAACGATCAGAAGTAGGAGAAACATTAACGGTTAAGTTGCTTCCATCAGCAGCAGGAGCTTGGTAGCCTGCATCTTCTACAGCGAATCCTTTTGTTGGTAATTCATCACCGCTTGGTGCATCTAATTTTACTTTCTCACCTTTTTCATTTGTTAACGTGTCTGTTAAAGGATTGAAGGTTAAGTCGCCAGCAATAGCAAGTGCAGTAACTAATTCAGGAGAAGCAACAAATGCAAAAGTGTTCGGATTTCCATCGGCACGTTTTGCGAAGTTACGGTTGAAAGAGTGAACGATGGTATTCTTTTCTTGTTTTTCAGCACCCATACGATCCCACATACCGATACATGGTCCACAAGCATTCGTAAATACTTTTGCACCGATCTGATCAAATACATCCATAAAGCCATCACGGTTGATGGTGTAACGGATTTGCTCAGAACCAGGGTTGATGCAATATTCTGCTTTTGATTTTAAACCTTTAGCTGCAACTTGTTTTGCAATACTTACAGCACGTGAAATATCTTCGTAAGAAGAGTTCGTACAAGAACCGATCAAACCAACTTCTACTTTTGTTGGCCATCCGTGTTTTGCAGCTTCTTCTTTCATTTTAGAAATAGGAGTTGCTAAGTCCGGAGTAAATGGTCCGTTCAAGTGTGGTTCCAATTCAGATAAATTGATCTCAATTACTTGATCGAAATATTTTTCAGGATTTGCATATACTTCAGGATCGGCTGTTAAATGTTCTTTTACACCATTTGCTAATTCAGCAACATCAGCGCGACCAGTAGCTTTTAAATAACGGGCCATTGATTCATCGTATCCGAATGTAGAAGTTGTTGCTCCGATCTCAGCACCCATGTTACAGATCGTTCCTTTACCTGTACAACTCATAGATGTAGCACCTTCACCAAAATATTCAACAACGGCATCAGTACCCCCTTTTACAGTAAGGATGCCAGCCACTTTTAAGATCACATCTTTCGGTGCTGTCCAGCCATTTAGTTTTCCTGTTAATTTGATACCGATCAATTTAGGCATTTTTAATTCCCATGCTAAACCGGCCATTACATCGCAAGCATCAGCTCCACCAACACCAATCGCGATCATTCCCAAACCACCTGCATTTACTGTGTGCGAATCGGTTCCGATCATCATTCCACCTGGGAATGCGTAATTTTCAAGAACTACCTGGTGAATGATACCGGCACCCGGTTTCCAGAAACCGATGCCGTATTTATTAGAAACAGAACCTAAGAAGTCATATACTTCTTTTGATTCTTTGTTAGCAAATGCTAAATCTTCATTGGCTCCGTTTTTTGCAGTGATCAAGTGATCGCAATGAACGGTTGAAGGAACAGCTACTTTTGGTCGGCCAGATTGCATGAATTGTAATAAAGCCATTTGCGCTGTTGCATCTTGCATCGCAACTCTATCAGGAGCAAAATCAACATATGATTTTCCTCTTGTGAAGCTCTCTGCTTTTTGATCTTTATGAAGATGAGAGTAAAGGATCTTTTCTGTTAATGTTAAAGGGCGTCCAACTAATTTGCGGGCTGCCTCAACTCTTGCAGGAAGGTTTTTGTAAACTTCCTTGATCATTTCAATGTCAAAAGCCATAGTCTTTTATTTTTAATAGTTTAGTTTAGAAAGAGAAACTGTTTATGCTGTTCTATTAAGCGTTGCGAATTTACTAATATTATAAAACTTCATCAATAAAAAAGGCGCAATTATTTTTCTTGCGCCCCTTTTGATTTCAGGTAGTTGATAATGGTAATGAATCCCTTATCCTGTGCTATTTTTAATGGTGTGTCGTCAAAGTCGTTCTTGGCATTTACATCGGCTCCTTTTTCAATAAGCATTACCAGAATATCATATTTCCCGGCTCTTGCGGCACAATGCAATGGAGTATTGCCTCCATCATCTTTATCTGTTATTTTGCAGCCTTTCGACAAGAATAATTCAGCTAGTTCTTTGTCCGGAGCAGGTTTGTCTTTTGCCGGTTTTGTAGAAGATGCGTACAGAATGGATTTGTGCAATGGGAAAATGTTTTCAGGGCTGGTAAAGCTGGCGCCTTTTCCTAAAAAATATTTAACCAATTCCGGTTGTGAGTTTTCAATGGCGATCTGAAGTGGGGAAGAAGTTAATAATCCATTTTCATTATTAATAAGTGAAGGATCTTTTTTGATTGCAGCTTCTACCATGTTAACATTTCCTGTTTTTACATAATCCAAAAATTTTCCATCTTCAAAGAAGGAAATCTCGATGATGGTATTTTCACCTGCTTTTACGGTCACACTGCGATTGTATTTTGATTTTTTATCAGTAGAAACAGCTTCTATTTTATTCTCCCCGATTTTAAGTGTTACTTCTTTCGGTGTGTAGGCTTTTACTGCGATGACCACTGTTGATCCATTGATCTTAACGGAGCAATCCATGTCGGCAGCTAAAGTGCCTTTCGCAGTACCTTTTCCGGCAGGTGCAGCAGTTTTTTTTGCTCCCTGTGCGAATACTGTCGATTGGATAGAAATGAAGAGGATGAATATTGAACTTAATAGTAGTAGTTTTTTTGACATCATATGTGTTGTTTTTGCTCCTTAAAAATAAGACAATTATCCCAGTTAGTGCAGTTGATAGCGAATAAACTTACTAACATTGTTAAAAAAAAAGCGACCACATATCTGTGATCGCTTTTTATATGATTGAGCTTAGATTATTCAGCTACTTGAACCATTTTAAATGGTACATTGATGATCGCTTGGTAATCTTCTCCTGCTTCCAACATGTCTTCATCATCTTCTTCGTAGTACCAGTTGATCACAACAGCACTTCCTCCTTTATTGATCGCTTCAAGTTTCTTGAATACATCCAAGATGCATTTAGATGAGCTAGTATTGAAATATTCCAATTGGATATTTACGTTTGTGTTTGCTTGTGGTTTAGCAGCATACTTCTCTAACCAATCAACCAAAGGCTTGTAAAACTCAATAGAGTTTTCAGGAATAGAGCGTCCTTTGATTTCTAAAAAGCCTTTACCTGTATCAAAAGTGATAGTTGGTGTTTTTGGTGTTCCTTCAATTGTAATTGTTTCCATACGTTATTGTTGTTGTGAGATTTTGATGTTTAAACTAAAAAATGAAAATTTATCGTCTACTGGTGCAAAGTTAAAATTTAATTTTTCACCCGTTTTTCTTGCAATGTCAATCATGCCCAATCCGCCACCACCTTTTAAAGACATTTCTCCGTTGTTCAATACAGCTTTGTAATAGTCTTTTAATTCCTCTTTCGACAAAAGGTTGATGTCTTCCAATCTTTTTTTCAATCCGGCAACATTCTCATTTTTGATATAGTTGCCAGTGATGATATTATATTGGTTATCGATCCTACCGATCATAAAAATAGCAGAACGGATCTTGTCACTTTGGTCTGCAGCAACTTCATCCATGTGATGGTAAAGATTCTGCAAGCACTCTACCAAAACATTGTACACCTTCTTCTTGATCTTTGGTTCCTCCTGAAGATTATCCAGTTTGGATTCCATGATCTGTAATATGGATGTCAATAGTTCAGAAGTAATATCGCCTTTGAATGAAAGCATAATGTTATTACGCTCCATTTTATCGTAAAAATCGTAAATATCTAACATCATAAGTTAAAAAATCGATAAAGCTTATTACTTTGACTACTAAATGCTATAGCAAATATATAAATTAGTTTTATTAATCAAATTTTATTTGAAAAATATAAAAGGAAGGCTATTTTTTAACCTTCCTTTGAATATGTTAATGCATTGTAAATGTAAAGGTATTACCGTTTATGGTAAGTGTCGCCTGACTGTCGCAGTTACCAGTGCCAAAATCTACGGTTCTTGTTGCTAAACCTTCCGGAGTCAGGTCAATTGTCCCCTTTTCTATCCACTTGCAAGAAGATCTCTTGATAATAGGATTTGTGATGTTTACGCTGTATGTTTTTCCATCTCTATTTTTACCATTCGCATTGCCTGAAAAGGAGAATACATCGTTGTAAGGGTCGTTGTCGCCAAATCCTGCTGTTTGGGTAAGTGTTCGGTCACATTCCCACTCTAAAGTAGCATTGCTAGGTGTTACGCATTTTCCTTTGAAAACCTTTGTGTTAAATCCATATTGAGCAGAGTGGGTGATCTTAATGCTGTCAACAGCATAAGAATAACCGTCAACAGAAAAATTCACCAAATTGATCTTAACATAACTTCCGATCGTTAACCAGTGGTCAGAGAATGTAGCAATAATCTGTCCTTTACGCAGTTTCCCATCAATGGTGTCGATGCAACCCACTGTTCCGTAGTCTAGTGTCATTGTTACAGGGAATCCGTCCAAGGTATCAGCCGGGTCGATGATCACTGTTGGACATGCTGCACGCATATTCTTCAACATTTCTTTTACCCCTTGTTCGTTAATACCGTAATTGTTGATGCGTGGAGCCATTTTAGTGAACTCTGTCTCGCAGATGTTATTATCGATCGCAGATTGTGTTTCTGTATCCGGTTCTTCTTTTTTACAAGAATTAAGTGTTACAGCTACAATTCCAATGATTGTGAATGCAGAAAATAAAATACGTTTCATAGTTTGTTTTTGAATTTATATACAAATATAACAAAAAATGGAATTTGCAAGCAAATTCAGCTAAAATCTAATCCCGATCACTAAAATATCGTCTACTTGCTGATAGCTGCCTTTCCACTGATTGAAGGTCTCTTCCAGTTCATTTGCCTGGGTTTGCATGTTTTTGTCCTGAATTGAAAGTAAAAGCTCATTGAAGCGTTTTACCATGAATTTCTTCCCTTTTTCTCCTCCAAATTGGTCAGCATATCCATCACTGCTCATATATAAGGTATCTCCTCTTTTTAGCTGGATCGTATGACAAGTGAATTTACGGTCTGGATCCAGTTGTGAGCCTCCTATCGGATTTTTATCAGCATCTATTTTCTTGAATTCCTGCCCGTTAACAATATAAAGTGGGCGATAGGCACCGGCATATTTTACTTCGTTGGTTTGTGTATCAATACTGCATAGTGCCACATCCATTCCATCACTGGTGTCAACCACATTGGTGCCTTGTTTTAAGGCAGCTTGAACACCTTGATGCAGTGCGTTTAATATAAGATCCGGTTCCGTGATGCCGTTTTCACTGATGATCTGATTCAATAAGTTATGTCCGATCATACTCATGAAAGCACCCGGAACGCCATGTCCTGTACAATCTACAGTAGCGATGATCTTTTTGCCATTCTTTACTCCGAACCAATAAAAATCACCACTTACGATGTCTTTAGGCTTGTAAACCACAAATGATTCAGGGAAATGCTTATAGATCTGCTCCAAAGGGGGAAGAATAGCCAGCTGGATACGTTTAGCATATTGAATACTGCTGGTGATGTCTTTGTTTTTTTGAGCCAATTCTTGTGTACGCTCTTCAACTTTCTCTTCCAATATTTTGTTTTCACGCTTAATAGCGCTGGTTCTGTATTTTAGGAATCCCCAGAAGCCTCCGATCACAAGGATCACACAGATGGTATAGAACCATTTGGTTTGCCAAAAAGGAGGGTTGATGCGAATGTGTAAGGTTACTCCATCGTTGTTCCAGATACCATCATTATTGGCAGCGCGGACTCTGAATACATAATCACCCCCTCTTAATTCGGTATAACTCGCATACCGTTGTGTGCTGGCGGGTGACCAATTCTCATCTACGCCTTCAAGCTTGAAGGAATATTTGTTCTTGCCGGGCATTTGGTAATCCAGAGCAACGAATTCAAATGAGAAGAAATTTTGTCGCCACGATAATTCAATGTATTTTTTATCGTAGATCAATGTGTCCATTTCTACTTCCGACCCAAAGCGTTTGTAGGAGGTGATCCTTACTGTCGGAATGTTCTGATTGTCGATGATCTTCTCCGGAAAGAATGCATTAAATCCATTGACCCCGCCCACAAATATTTCTCCGGTTTTTTTTGACTTAAAAAATGCACCCTGATTGTGTTCTAGACCTTGCAAACCATCATTTACATCGTAATTTCTAAAAGCAGAGCCATCAATGTTACTTACATTCGGATTAAATTTCGAGATCCCTTTATTGGTAGTCATCCACAGGTTCCCGTTCTTGTCAGGTAAGATACAATAGATATAGGCGTTTGGCAGACCATCCTTTTCAAAGAAATGGGTGAATTGATCGGTCTTATAGTTTAGTTTGTTTAATCCATTCGTTGTACCAAACCAGATATTCCCCTGAAAGTCCTCATAGATATGGTTGATAGAGTTGGAGCTGATACTGTTTTGTTTTTCATCTCTCGTATAAAACTTGATCTTCTTCGTTATTGCATCTATTTTATTTACTCCACCTCCTTCAGTTCCAACCCAAATATTGTTGTTGCTATCCTGAAAAATGGTGTAGATATTATTGCTTGTTAATCCATTGTCGGAATTGTAATTGATGAATTCTTTGTTCGTTTTGTTATACGCAAACAATCCACCGCCATAGGTTCCTATCCAGATCAAACCTTGTTTGTCTTCATATATAGTAACAATGGTTGCATTATCCTGAGGGATGAAAGTTGGATAGCTGGTTGCTTTTTTTGTTCGTTTGTCATACGACAATAACCCACCTCCCCAAGTTCCGATCCAGATCAAACCTTCTTTATCTTCACATAAGGATAAAACGGTTTTGTTATTGGCAACTGATAAATGAGGATACTGAACGTAGGTGTCGGATTTTCTATCGAGAGTGGTCAAGCCTCCATTTTTGGTACCTATCCAAAGAATGCCTTCTCTGTCTTCCAGAATGGAGAACACATCATTGGTGAGTAGGCTATTATTGCTGTCATCTCGTTTCTTGTAATATTTAAATTTACTGCTTGAGCGGAAATGCACATTTATACCGCCTCCTTCAGTTCCTACCCAAACCGAACCTACTTTATCGTGAAGGATGTATTTGATCTGATTACTGTTTAAGCTATTTTGATTTTTTTCATCGTAATAGAAATGTCTGAATCGCCCTGTTTTTTTGTAGTATTGATCTATCCCTCCTCCATATGTTCCTATCCATAATATTCCATTAGCATCTTCGGTAACCGATGTGATCCTGTCATTTATTAGGCTATTGGGATTGGATGGATTGTTTTTTAAATGATTAAGATATTTGCCGGTTTTAGGATCAAAGATCTGCACACCTTCCCCGTAAGTTCCTATCCAGAATATTCCATCTTTATCCTCTAAAATACTTCTAACCTTATTTGCATTTTCATAGATGAGTTGACCTTTGTTATCTAATTCCTGATAATTTTTAAACGACTTGTTTTTTTTGTCAAATACATTTAAGCCTCCACCATAAGTTCCGATCCAGATCCGCCCATCGCTTGCTTCCAACAAACACCAGGCACTGTTATTCGATATGGAATTAGGATCCTTCGGATTATTAAGATAGCGTGTAAAGTTTTTTGTTTTTCTATCCAATGCATTTAAGCCTTCGTCAGTTCCGATCCAAAGAATACCGTCTTTGTCTTCCAGAATAGCTCTGACATTATTATTACTCAGGCTATTTTTAGAATTTTGTTTGCTGAGATAGTGAGTGAATTTACCGGTACTTAAATTGAACGCGTCCAATCCACCACCATTTGTTCCGATCCACAATACTCCATTTCTATCTTCAAATAAAGAGTAGATGAAATTGTTGGCAAGGGAATTTGAATCTTGCTGATTGTGTTTATAAACAGTGATGCTGTATCCATCGTATTTGTTTAATCCATCTTGTGTTCCAAACCACATGAAGCCACGGCTGTCCTGCAATACACAGTTAACTGCACCCATGGATAAACCTTGCTCTGCTGTTATATGAGCAAACTTCAGCTCTTGTGCGAACAGAGTAACATTACCCAAAAAGAGTAGCGAGAATAGTAGTTTTAAACAGATCTTATTAAGCATAAATGCTATTTAAGAGGTAAAGATAAATAAAATAGAATAAACTAAATTTTGATGCCTATTACCAGAATGTCATCCACTTGTTCGAGTGCTCCTTTCCATTCCAGATGTTTTTTATTGAGCATTTGTTGTTGCTGAGGCATATCAAGATCTTGAATTTCCAATAAATAATTTTGAAACTGTTTGTACTTTAGTTTTTTCCCTAGTGGTCCTCCAAATTGATCCGCATACCCATCTGTGAAGAGATAAATGGTATCTCCTTTTTCTAATTGAATGGTTTGATTGCTGAATTTTTTACTCTCATAATTTTCATGGTCAGCACCAATTGCAATTTTATCCGGTTTCAGTTCGATCAATTGTTTATTTCTGATCACATATACAGGATTGTTGGCACCGGCATATTCCATGGTCATTTTTTGAAAATTAATGGCGCATAGCGACATGTCCATTCCATCTTTGATGGAATTTAAATTTTTTGCCAATTCTTTATTCAGGTAGGACAGTGCATCGGCCGGACTATTTACCGAGCGTTCAGAGGTGCTCTGATTAAGTATGGTGCTGCCAATGATGCTCATTAGGGCACCCGGAACACCATGTCCGGTGCAATCCACTGCTGCGATAACAAAAATATTCTCCTGAGGCTTTTCGGCTGTTGGAGTTGTTTTTAAGCTCGTAAACCAATAGAAATCTCCACTTACTATATCCTTTGGAGTATAATAAATGAAATAATCTTTTAGCACATTTTCAATACGTTCGCTAGGAGGAAGGATCGCATGTTGAATACGTTGAGCATAGGTGATGCTGGCTTTGATATCCTTATTTTTTTCTTCAATGATCTCATTCTTTTCTGCCAATTGCTCATTCGATTTAGCCAATGCTAAACGGGCAATGATCTCTTTCTTTGTCAGATTTGTGCGTGTATTGATCAGCAGGATGGTGAATAATGCCACCGATAGTGTAAGCAATCCGCCATTGGTAAGAAGCTCATCAATTGAAACGGGACTGTATAAATTAAAACAGATGATGTTGGCGATGAATGATACTGCAACGATCCAGATAGAATATTGGATCTGCCATAGAACAAGCATGCCAGCGCCAATGAATAAAGCAATGTAGGCGAATGTGTGTTTTTGTATCTCAGAAATATCCATTACATTGTACATATACGCATTTTGGATAGCAATGCCCATAAATGGAATGAAAGCAAGAATATGCGGCTTTTCGGTAAGTTTATGTCGAAATAAATAACCGATCAACGTGGCTAACGATACTGTAATTCTCCAGATCAAGAAATCGGTAAAATGTGCTGGAACATTAAAGTAGTCTCCAATTGCCCAAAGAGGATTCAATACAACTGCCACCCAAACGACTATCATATGGTATTTGTAGGCAGCTGCATTCAGCTCCTGTTTCCATGGAATAGTTGTTAGTCGGTGAGGCATGTGTTTAATTAATGAAAGTCAAATTTAGTCAATTAAGCAATATTAATTTTACTTTTGCAAAAAATACTTCTATGCAAACAAATAAAAAGCAATTATGGTTTAAAGAGTGGTTCAACTCTCCTTATTACCATTTGCTTTACAAGGATAGAGATCACCGTGAGGCCGAATTATTCATCGACAATTTGTTAGTTCTTCTTCAACCTGCAACTGATTCAAAGATGCTGGATCTGGCTTGTGGTAAAGGACGGCATTCCATCTATTTGAACAAAAAAGGATATGATGTAACCGGCTTGGATCTTTCAGAAGAGAGTATAATTAGCGCCTCAAGATTTGAGAATGATCGATTACATTTTTATGTACATGACATGCGAAAGACCTATCGCACTAATTATTATGATTGTGTGTTTAATTTATTTACCAGCTTCGGTTATTTTTCTTGCGAAAGAGATAATTATCAAACCATCAATGCGGTGTGTAAAAATTTGAAAGAAGGAGGTTTTTTTGTACTTGATTTCTTTAATTCAAATCGTGTGCTTGAATGTTTAGTAAAACATGAGGAGAGAGTAATAGAAGGGATTCGATTTCAGATCAGCAAAAAGCTGGAAGATGGATTTGTAGTGAAGCAGATCGCGTTTACGGATAATGGGCAGGACTATTTTTTTGAGGAAAGAGTAAAAGCATTGCAGTTGAGCGATTTTGAGAAATACTTTGCCTCAAACAAACTTAAAATATTACATTTGCGCGGAAATTATCAGCTCGATCCGTTTGACGAAAAAAAATCAGAACGACTGATTCTGATCGCGCAGAAAATGACTTCATGAATTATTCAGCCTACATAGCCCTTTTTTTATCTGTTATTGTCAGCGGAATAGCTGTTTTATTTGTAAACATAAGTAGTAAAAGCTTAAAGCTGGTTTTGTCATTCAGCGGAGCTTATTTGTTTGCGATCAGTGTATTGCACCTGATCCCTGAAATTTATGCTTCCTCATCCCATGATATCGGTTTGTATATTCTGATCGGTTTTTTTATGCAAATATTGTTTGAATTCTTTACTGAAGGGATCGAGCATGGGCATATTCACATTCATCATCACAAAGGGCATACACATGCTTTTCCCTGGGCAATGATGCTGGGTTTGTCGATCCATTCCTTTTTGGAAGGAATGCCTTTGGCCGATCTTTCAAATGATTCCTATCAATCGCTTTTAACAGGGATCGTGTTGCATAATATTCCTATTGCGATCGCTTTGATGACCATGCTTATTAAATCGCATATTGACAAAAAGGTAGCAGTTCTTTCCTTGGTCATATTTGCTTTGGTAACTCCCTTGGGCGCTCTAACCAGTCATTTGATTGGTGCCAATATGATCGGTGATTTTTCTGTTTATTTTGATAAGATCATGGCAGTGGTAGTGGGTATATTTTTACATATTTCTACTACAATTCTTTTCGAGTCGAGTGAGAATCACCGCTTTAATCTGATCAAATTTTTGATCATTATTTTAGGAGCCGCTTTGGCTTTTGTGGGACACGGACATTAATCTATTTTCAAATGACAATCCCTGATATTATTGGTTTAATAGGTGTATGTATCTTATTGCTTGCTTTTTTTCTGAATCTAACAGGAAAAATGGATAAAGACAGTCTTGTATATATTGTGTTAAATATTGTGGGAGCAGGCATTGCCTGTTTGGCTTCTATCCTGATCCATTACTTGCCTTTTATACTATTAGAAGGGACATGGACCTTAGTGTCGGTTTGGGGCTTGATCAATTATTATAAAACAAAAAAAGCGAGATAATTCTCGCTTTTTATTTAATACTCATCTTCATTAAAGAAGAAGTCTTCTTTTGTTGGATAGTCCGGCCAAATTTCTTCGATCGATTCATAGGTTTCACCTTCGTCTTCAATTTCTTGAAGATTTTCAATTACTTCCATTGGAGCTCCTGAACGAATCGCAAAGTCAATCAATTCGTCTTTTGTTGCAGGCCAAGGCGCATCCTCCAAATGTTTTGCTAATTCAAGTGTCCAGTACATAGTCTTTATTTTTTGATTTTAGAACGTAAAAATGAGTAACATGTTACATTCTGTTATTAAAATTCAAATTTCGTGCAAAAGTAAAAATTAATTTCAGTAATCAAAGTCTTCCGGGAAGTTTTTAATGAAGAATTGAAATTAATTATAAACAGGTCTACATTCTTGGTTTCCAGGGAATTTCCTCTGCGTTCAGATCTTGTGATAATTTTCGGGAAAGGACAAAAAGATAATCACTTAATCGATTAAGGTATTTGATCACCAGTTCGTCAACAAAACTACTTTCGGAGAGTTGTATGGTTAAGCGTTCTGCTCTTCTACAAACACATCTGGCAATATGACAGAATGAAACAGTTGTATGTCCTCCGGGGAGGACAAAGGATCTCATTTCCGGTAATTTTTCATCCATTTTATCGATCTCTTTTTCAAGAAATAGAATGTCCTCTTCTTTGAGATCGGGGATCTTCATTTTGCTTTTTTCAGGATCGGAAGCTAAGGAAGAACCGATGGTAAACAAACGATCTTGAATTTCTACGAGCACTTGTTTGGCTGAAGGATCGATCTCTTGATCACGGATCAAACCGATGTATGAATTTAGTTCATCAACAGTTCCGTATGTTTCAATACGGATATGGTGTTTCGGGACTCTTGTGCCTCCAATCAGTGAGGTTTGCCCTTTGTCGCCTGTTTTCGTATATACTTTAAATGCCATGATCCTTCACTTTAGTGTGCCACTCTGTTGCTAACGGTGGTCACATTTTCATTTTTATAGTCGCGCTCCACTATTCCATCTTTTAATCTTACGATCCTGTGTGCATGTTGTGCGATATCTTCTTCGTGTGTAACCAAAACGATCGTATTGCCATGTTTGTGGATCTCTTCGAGCAATGCCATGATCTCTACAGATGTTTTTGAATCCAGATTTCCGGTAGGCTCATCGGCTAAAATAATTGCCGGATTATTTACCAGAGCTCTTGCAATTGCTACACGCTGGCGTTGTCCACCGGAGAGTTCATTGGGTTTGTGCATGATCCTGCCACCTAAGCCAACTTGCTCCAATACTTCTGTAGCTCTTTTGATGCGCTGTTCTTTGGAGAATCCGGCATAAACTAGAGGCAGAGCAACATTATCCAAAGAGCTGGAGCGGGGTAAAAGATTAAAGGATTGAAAAACAAATCCGATCTCTTTATTTCTTACTTCAGCAAGTTCATCATCCAGCATTTGCGCAACCGATTTGCCGTTCAAAATGTATTCGCCACTGCTGGGGCTGTCCAGGCAACCCAAAACATTCATCAATGTGGATTTTCCGGATCCGGAGGGTCCCATCAATGCTACATATTCATTTTTGTAGATCTCTAATGATACGGAGCGTAATGCATGGATGGTTTCTGATCCTATTTTATAGGATTTAGCAATGTTCTGAAGCTTAATAATGGATTCCATGTTTACGAAGATAGCGCTTTTGATCTAATTGAGCGGTCAAAACTTAATAACAAAATGTTGCTTTTTTTGTTCTTTTCTGAAAAATACGATCCCAATAAAAAACAGGTCGATCGTAACTCTTACAGCATCATGTTTTTTGATCTCTTCCCAGGCCTCTGTCATTTCTTTGCTCCAGTAAATATCGTCAAAAATGAACACGGTCTCATTGTGTGCTTTTTTTAGACAGAGCTCAAAATACTTTAGTGTCGCATCTTTACGGTGATTGCCGTCAAAAAATATCAGGTCGGGTTGAGGGATCTGTTCTAATAGTGTAGGCAAAACATCATCAAAATTTCTGGTATGCTGTTGAATGTTATGAAGTCCTAATTGCTTAAAGTTTTGCTTTGCTTTTTGGGCTATCTCAGGACTTCCTTCGATGGTATGAACGGTGCTTTTGGAGTTTGCGGAAGCCATATAGGCTGTACTGATCCCTAATGATGTTCCCAGTTCAATAATTGTATGTGCTTGGAAATGATTGCATATACGAAATAGTAGTTGGGCATACCTGGCCGGTTTGGCAGCATTCCTTGCAATTTGTGAAATAGGGCGCGAATGTGCATTATTCACTTGCGAACCTGCTCCCAGATCTACAACTTTTAATTGTTCATCTGACCCAAGTAGTTGCTTTCTTAAATCCTCGATGGATTCATAAGAATAAAATGCCACTTTATTATAAATAACATCTCTTGTAAGAGCAAAAACAAATGGGGAATGAATGGCATGTTCATTGACTGATCGGAATCTGTATATCAGATAGTTAAGTATGGTGTGGAGCTTATTCACAGGGCAAATGTAGGTTTATTGGCCGAAAAACAGAAAATAATCTGATACCATGCAACTATTCACATGAAAATCACATCTTTTTCAAAGTTTTTAGATGTTAAATTTCAAGGTCAAGGACTAATTTTGTATTATCTTTGTAAATTATAATCATTCTAATTTAAGCTAATTTTGTTTCGATAACGGTAATAAAAATAAGATGACTAAAAAAATACAGTTTCTATTCGTTGTACTTTTCATTGGTATACTCTCCAAGTCTACTTTTGCTTCACACATTGCAGGTGGCGAGATCACCTATAACTGTTTGGGAAACAATCAGTATGAGATCAACCTGAATTTGTTTGTGGATTGTGCCGGTTTTAATCCTGGGGCTACACAAACAGTGAGTTTTACCAGTACTTGTGGAGGGACAGCAACCTTAACGGTAAACGTAACACCTCAGAGTACAAACGGTTTGGAGATCTCTCAGCTTTGTCAGGCTCAATTGCCACAAAGTACTTGTAGTGGAGGTACCTTGCCGGGGATGTGGGTGTTTAATTATACCGGAATTGTGACATTAGCGCCACCATGTGATACATGGACCATGAGCTGGCAGACCTGCTGTAGAAATAATGCTGTTACGAATGTGACTCCAAACAATAGTTATATTGAGGCTACATTGAATAGTGGTACCGCAGCATGTAATAGTTCACCTTCATTCACTGCTCAACCGATTCCTTATGTTTGTGCGAATCAGCCGGTAAGTTATAGTTATGGTGTAATTGAAAATGACGGTGATTCATTGTTTTATTCAATTGTTCCTGCATTAGAGAATTCTGGATTGCCTTGTACTTACATTGCACCATACACAGGAACTTCACCAATCCCTGGAATTTTTATTGATCCTAACACTGGGCTTTTAACATTTACTCCTACCACAATTGGGAATTTCGTAGTAGCAGTTTTGGTTCAGGAGTATGACAGTAACGGGAATTTAGTAGGTTCAGTGATGCGTGATATTCAGTTCGTTGTACAAAATTGTCCGAATCAAGTTCCTGACCCAACTACAGGAACTATGTTTGGATTTACCGGAAATGCGGTGCAAACCGGACCGTATGCACTAGAAATGTGTGCTGGAAATAGCTTTAGCTTTAATGCTACCTATAACGACCCAGATGCTACCAATATTTTAACATACATATCTAACATTCAGTTAGCATTACCAGGTGCTGTGATCACACAAGTGGGTGCTTCAACAAATCCGCTTACCTTAAATATTTCATGGACTGCTCCTGCAGGAACACAAGGACAAAATTTGACATTTACAATTACAATGCAAGATGGTGCTTGTCCTGTTCAAGGTATTCAGACCTATGTATATAATGTAAATATTTTGGATGCCACAACAGTGAATCCGGATCTAACTATTTGCGGTTCTCAAACAGCTCAGTTGAATGCCTACGGTGGTAGCATCTTTAACTGGTCGGTAGTTTCCGGGCCACCAATGACGCCAAGTAATTTTTCATGTAATCCATGCGCCAATCCGGTAGCGAGCCCAAGTGCAACAACGACCTATGCTGTTGTTAGTAATTTAAGTGGAACATGTGATAACGTGGATACTGTTACAGTATTTGTTGTGCCTGATTTTAGTTACAATGTTACTCAAAGTGGAACAAGTTCTTGTTTGTTGCAACCAATTCAATTAGGAATTGCAAACTTGACTCCTACTGCCCCGGGTTACACCTACAATTGGTCGCCTGCTACTTATTTAAGTGATCCAACTATTGCCAATCCGGTAGCAACTATTACCGCTCCCGGAACTTATAACTATACCGTTACCGTTACCAGTCCACAAGGGTGTATAAAAACAGATAATGTGACTATTTCTGTGATCCCTGCAGTTTCTCCAACAATTACTGCTACTGCCGATACTTCATTCTGTGCAGGTGGAACAGCTAGTTTGGGTGTTGTTTTTGGAAATGGAGTTCCTGCTGTTTGTGGACCGAGTGCAACCGGTGGTTGTGCGGTATCTGTTCCTATTATCGTTGGAACAGGAACACTTGCAACCAATGCTTATCCTACACCATTTACCGGATTTTGGAATAATGGTCGTATTCAAATGTTGTTCACTGCAGCTGAGTTAAATGCCTTAGGATTTGTTGGTGGTAAAATTACATCTATCGCCCTTGATGTAGCTCAAAAAGCAAGTACTCAGCCTTACAGTAATTTTACGATCAAAATAGGTTGTACGAATTTAAGCTCTCTTCCTACTACTGCATTCCAGGCTGTGGGAACAACGGTTTTCGGTCCTACTGCCGTTACAACTACATTGGGGATCAATACCTATAATTTGACCACTGTTTATGAGTGGGATGGGATCTCTAATCTGATCGTAGAGATGTGTTATAACAATACCAGCTGGACACAAAATGATATTTTAAATAAAACTACCACTACGTTTGCCTCGGTTGTGAATGATTACGAGGATCCTTCTCCCGGTTGCGGACTTCCTTTGCCGGATGCATTTGTATCTCAGTTTGAACGTCCGAATGTTCGTTTTGGAACTTGTGCTGTAGCTGCGAATCCTGCAAACTATAGTTATGCATGGACACCATCCAGCGGTAATATTGCGAATGCAACTGCACAAAATACAACTGCTCAACCAATGACGACCACAACGTTTACTGTTACAGTAACCGATATTGCAGGAGGTTGTTCTTCAACAGATAGTGTACAAGTGGATGTGATCAATATTAATGCGTTAACCGTGACACCTGCAGGACCTTTCTGTGTAAATGGTGGAACACAACAGTTAGCTGTAAATGTACCAATGAGCTCAGGCGCTTGGAGTGGTCCGGGTGTAAATGCATCAACGGGTGTTTTTGATCCTGCTACAGCCGGAAACGGAACTCATCAAATTATTTTTGCGGTAAATGGTGCTTGTGGTGTAGGTGCTGATACGATCAGTATTGTGGTAACGCCTCAACCTGACGCAACCATTACTCCTGTTCCTAATCAATGCTCTACCGGTGCAGCCATTACTCTAACTGCTGCTACAGCAGGTGGTACATGGAGCGGTCCGGGAATCACAAATGCTACAGCCGGAACATTTGATCCTGCAACAGCTGGTGTAGGTACGCATACCATTACATACAATATCACCACTCCTTGTACAGCACAGGATACGGTATTAATCGTAGTTACGAATCAGTTAAATGCTACCATTACACACGTTGGTCCTTTCTGTACAACTGCCTCTGCTGTTACTCTTGCGGCTGTGAGTCCGGGTGGAACTTGGAGTGGAACAGGTATTACCAATCCATCAACAGGAGTGTTTGATCCGGCAACTGCTGGTCCTGGTCAGCATGTGGTTACATATACCATCACTGGCTTGTGTGGTAATGTGGATACAGATACGATCATTGTGATCGCTTCGCCTGTTATTTCATTTACATCAGATACAACAGAAGGTTGTGAGCCAACCACCATCAATTTTGTTTCTACAGTGAATCAACCGGGTGGAACTTGTGCTTGGACCTTTGGTACAGGTGCAACATCTTCTACTTGCAATCCATCTTTTGAGTACACAACGGCTGGTTCGTACGATGTAAGCTTTTCTTATACCAACACGATCGGATGCTCTAGTTCAGTAACTCAAACCGGATACATCACGATTCACTCTCAACCGGAAGCACATTATTCAGCTTCTCCGCAGCCAACAACGATCATTGACCCTACAGTTCATTTTAGTGATCTTTCAACCGGTGTGATCGATTCATGGTTATGGACTTTCGATAATTTAGGAACTTCTACTATTCAAAATCCAACGTATGTATTCCCTGATACAGGTTATTACTTAGTTGAGTTGATCGTTACCAACACCAATGGTTGTGCGGATACAACAGCCGGCTGGATAGGAATTGATCCGGTTCAGGTGTTCTATGCTCCAAATGCATTTACTCCAAACGGTAATGGAAAAAATGATGTGTTCCGTGTATATGGATATGGTATCGAACTATCAACATTTGAAATGAGAATATTCAACCGTTGGGGTGAGCAAGTATTTAAAACCAATGATTATTTCGAAGGCTGGAATGGTGCTTATAACAACATAGGTGATCTGGTTCAGCAGGAAGTATATGTTTGGAGGGTAACGTTCAAAGATTTCAAAGGAAATAATAAAGAATATATTGGTCATGTGACCATCGTTAAATAAAACTTCATTAAACGCCTCCATCCGGAGGCGTTTTTTTAATTTATGAAAAATACGATCTTCTCAAGTTTGTTGTTTCTGTCAACAACAATCTTTGCACAAACATTTAACGGCACAACTGGTAATATTACCGATGATGGTCAGGTAAATGATTTTAATTTAACGGTTTCCGGACTGAGCCCGTCAGCTATAAATACGAGTCATGGTTTGATAAATGTTTGTTTGGATATTTCACATACGTATGACTCCGATTTGAATGTTCATTTGGTAGCTCCTGATGGAACCGAGATCAATTTGTTTTCAGGAATAGGTGGAGGTGATGATGATTTTACGAATACCTGTTTAAGTCAATCTTCTTCCACACCAATAGGAACGGCAAGTGCGCCATTTACAGGAACTTTCAAACCTCAGGAAACGCTTGGGAATACGAATAATGGACAGAATGGAAATGGAGTCTGGAAATTAAGGATCGTTGATACCTATCCTGCAGATGCGGGGGTGTTGAACAGTTGGAGCATAACATTCGGATCCGGTGCTATTGGACCATTTGTTTTTACGCAATCCAATTTGCCAATTGTAATCATCAATACCGGAGGGACTCCCATTCCGGACGAGCCCAAGATCAATGGTACGATGGGCATTATTTATAACGGACCTGGTATGATGAATCATGTGACGGATCCTGCTAATAACTACAATGGAAATATTGGAATTGAAAAGCGTGGCGCTTACTCTCAATCACTTCCTCAAAAACCTTATGCGATTGAAACGCGTGATGCTTCTAATCTTGAATTGGATGTACCATTGTTGGGAATGCCTGCTGAGCACGATTGGTGCCTCATCGCAAATTATAACGATAAGGTGTTCATGCGCAATACTCTTGCTTATAAACTATTCGATGAGATGGGGCATTATGCTACTCGCAGTCAATATTGTGAAGTGGTTGTGAATGGTAGCTACCAGGGAGTTTATATGTTAATGGAAAGTATAAAGCGTGATAATAACAGAGTGGATATTGCTAAGTTGGATACCATGGAGAATACCGGTATCGATCTGACAGGTGGTTATATTTTAAAAAATGATTATTGGGATGCGAGCAATAGTTGGTTGTTGAATTATCATCCGATCGATCATCCTACATTTAATGTTCATCTGGTGTACGATTATCCTAAGCCGGATAATATTACCATACAACAGAAAAATTACATTCAAACTTTTGTAAATGATCTTGAAACAGCATTGTATAGCACTAACTATACAGATACAGCAAATGGCTACAGAAAATACATGAGTATCACTTCGTTTGTGGATTACCTGATCGTAAATGAGCTGGCAAGAAATAATGATGGTTTTAAAAAAAGCTCTTATTTTCATAAGGATAAGGATAAACTTACAGGGATCTCTAAATTGAAAGCGGGCCCTGTTTGGGATTTTGACTGGGCATGGAAAAATATTAATGAATGCTCCATCTTTGCAGCAACAGATGGTTCGGGCTGGGCACATCATATTAATGATTGTAATCCGGATGTGAACTCCTCGGGTTGGTATGTGCGTATGATGCAGGATACTTCTTTTCAAAACACTTTGCGTTGCAGATGGGAATATTTCAGGACGAATATTTTAAGTGAAAATTATTTGTTCAATTATATTGATTCTATTGCTTTGTATCTTGATTCGGCACAATACAGACATTTTGATAAATGGGGTAACTTAGGCGTAAGCACCGGAACACCGGAAGTCGATGCCGATCCGGCTACATTTGCCGGTCAAATAACAAAGTTCAAGAATTGGATCAGTTTACGTTTGGCATGGTTGGATGCCAATATTCCCGGCAATGCCATCAATTGTAATATTACTTCCATAAATGAGGTGGAGAGCAATGAACAACTATTTGTTTATCCTAATCCTGTAAAAGATGTGTTGTATTTTTCTAACACTAGTAATTCAGTTATAGATCGCATAGATATACTGGATGTTACAGGTAAATTGATCAGCTCTCAGCAACTTGCCAATGGTGAATCAAGTATGGATATTTCATCGCTTGCCAATGGTTTTTATTTCTGTCAATTCAGATCCGGTAACAAAATACTTCATCAGCAAAAAGTGGTGGTGATGCATTAATAAAAAAGGCGCTCAACATGAGCGCCTTTTTTATTAATAAGTATTACAAGATTATGATCTGATCTCTGCACCTACTTTTTCCTGATAGGTTTTGATCAGTTTCTCCATGATCTTTTCAATCTGTTTGTCGGTTAGTGTTGCATTTTCATCCAACAAGGTAAAGCTCAATGCGTAGGATTTTTTTCCTTCCGGAAGTTTATCTCCTTCGTACACATCAAACAAGTTCACATTTTTCAATAAGCCTTTTTCAGCCTGAAATGCTAACTGTTCCAATTGGTCGAATTTTACCGATCGGTCGATCAACATCGCCAGATCTCTGCGTACTTCAGGGAACTTAGGCACTTCCGTGTACATCAATGCTTTGTTCTTTTTGATGGCTTCAATAACAAGATCCCAGTTGAAATCAGCGAAGAATACTTCCTGTTTGATATCCATTGTTTTTAATACCGGTTTTGCAATGCTACCAAATGTTACCAATGTTCTTTTGTTCCAGGTGTAACTTAACCCTTGCACAAACTCTTCAGTGGTTGTATCGTTTAATTTTGCATCAATTCCTAAACGATCAATGATCGCTTTTACATATCCTTTTAATGTATAGAAATTTACATTCTCTGCTTTTGCATTCCAGCTTTCTTCTTTTTTCTTTCCGGTAATGAATAAAGCCAAATGTTTTGTTTCTATGTATTTGTTGCCTTGTTCGCCTTTAACAGCCAAATATGTTTTGCCAAATTCATATAATTTCAGATCCGCATTCTTCCTGTTCTGGTTGTAGGCAATGCTTTCCAATCCACTGAATAAAAGTGTCTGACGCAATACGTTCAAGTCGCTGCTCAATGGATTCAACATTTTTACATTCTGCTCGGCATTGATCGATTTTAAGCGGGAAGAGTAATCTTCTTTTGTTAATGATAAACACATCGTTTCATTGAAGCCATTGTTTGTCAATAGTTCAGAAACAATGTTTTGTATCTTTTCTTTATCCGGTTTTTCAGCAAATGATAAAGAAGAGTTCAAAGCAGTTGGGATCTCAATATTGTTGTATCCATAGATACGTAACACTTCTTCGATCACATCCTGCTCACGTGTAACATCCACTTTGAATGGAGGTATCGAAAGTAATAAAGCATCATTGCTTTCGCTTTCGATCTTTATCTCAAGTGATGTTAAAATATTTTTGATCAATTCTTTATCCAGTTTCTTCCCGATAAGGCTGTTGCATTTTTCGAATGAGAACGGCACTTTGAAATTCTCAACAGGAGCAGGGTAGAGGTCAACGATCTCGGAGCTGATGCTTCCTCCGGCAATTTCTTTGATCAATAATGCAGCACGTTTTAAGGCAAATACTGTTATGTTTGGATCAGTACCACGCTCAAAACGGAAAGAAGCATCGGTCTTTAAACCATGACGCTTGGATGATTTACGGATAGAGGTTGAATTGAAATACGCACTTTCCAAAAAGATATTTGTTGTACTTTCAGAAACACCCGATTCAATTCCACCAAATACACCTGCTATGCACATCCCTCCATTGGTGTCGCAGATCATCAGATCTTCTGATGATAATTCACGCTCCACATCATCCAATGTTTTGAATTTACTTTTTTCAGCAAGTGTTTTTACGATCACTTTCTTGCCTTTGATCTTGTCGGCATCAAATGCATGTAGCGGTTGTCCTAATTCATGCAACACATAATTGGTGATGTCAACAATGTTGTTGATCGGACGCAAACCGATGGCTAATAATTTATTCTTTAACCAGTCAGGTGAATCGGCTACTTTTACGTTGCTAATGGAAACACCTGAATAACGAGGGCATGCAGCGCTGTTCTCAACAGAAACTTCTAATGTAAGATCCGTATTATCTGTTTTGAATTTGCGAACGTCCGGCAATTGTAATTCTACTTTGTTTTCAGGGTGTAGAGTGTTCAATACAGCAACTAGGTCGCGTGCAACACCTACATGTGACGCAGCATCGGCTCTGTTCGGTGTTAAGCCGATCTCGAACATAAAATCTTCTTCAATATTGAAATATTCTTTTGCAGGTGTTCCTATTTTTGCTTCCGCATTCAACACCATGATGCCTGCATGTGATTGTCCTAATCCGATCTCGTCTTCGGCACATAACATTCCTTCGGATACAGCACCACGGATCTTTGATTTTTTTATTTCAAATGGTTCGCCTGTACTTGGATATAATTTAGCACCAATGGTTGCGACTACCACTTTTTGTCCTGCAGCCACATTCGGAGCACCGCAAACAATGTTTAGCAACTCTCCTGTGCCAATGTCCACAGTTGTTAAGCTTAGTTTGTCTGCATCAGGATGTTTTTCTTTGGTCTTTACTTCACCGATCACCATGCCTTGCAAACCGCCTTTTACAGTTTCTACTTTTTCTATGCTTTCTACTTCCAGTCCGCAACCTGTTAATAGTTTACCCATTTCTTCGGGTGCAAGATCTGTTTGTACGTACTGTTTTAACCAGTTATATGAAATTTTCATTGTCTTAAAAATTGAGTAGCAAAAATAAGAAATAAATCCTGTTGTTGCTTATTTAAACTTATCCTTCAAAGCAGCCAGCTGTGAAGCAAAATCGTTGGCAGGTGCTTCTTGTTTTTTGTTTTTATTATTATTGTTATTACTTGATGGCTTGCTAGCATTGGATGTTGTTGTTCCGGCTGCATTGTCTTTCATGGATAATGCAATGCGTTTACGTTGTGCATCCACTTCAGTAACTGTTACCATCACTTGTTGTGATACTTTTACGACTGTATTCGGATCGCTTACAAAAGTGTTGGATAATTGTGATACATGCACCAATCCATCCTGATGTATACCAATATCCACGAATGCTCCGAAATTGGTCACATTGGTAACGATGCCCGGCAATCGCATACCCACGCGTAGATCCGCGATCTCGTGTACACTGTCATCAAACTTAAATACTTCAAATGATTTACGTGGATCGCGTCCCGGTTTGTCCAACTCATTCATAATGTCATTCAAGGTTGGTAAACCAACGGTTTCGGTGACATATTTTTGCAGACTGATCTTTTTTCTTAATTCTTTATCGCTCATCAATTGTTCGATGGTGCAATTCAGATCGGCAGCCATTTTCTCTACGATCGGATAACTTTCCGGATGCACAGCACTTCTGTCCAATGGATGTTTTCCATTCGCCACACGCAAGAATCCTGCTGCCTGCTCAAACGCTTTATCACCCATGCGTGGTACTTTTAAAAGGTCTTTACGCGTTTTAAAAGCCCCATTCTCATTTCTGTATTCAACAATGTTTTTTGCCAATTGTGGTCCTAATCCTGAAACATAAGTCAACAATTGTTTGCTGGCAGTGTTGACTTCCACACCCACTTTGTTTACACAACTTTCTACCACTTCATCCAATTTCTTTTTCAATAAATATTGATCCACATCGTGTTGATATTGTCCAACACCGATTGATTTTGCATCGATCTTTACCAGCTCCGCCAATGGATCGGCTAATCGTCTGCCAATAGATACAGCACCACGAACAGTTATATCTTTATCAGGAAATTCTTCACGTGCCACATCCGATGCTGAATAGATGGATGCACCGCTTTCATTCACCATGAGGATGTTGATGTCTTTGGGTAATTCAGCAATGCTGCGGATAAAGTTCTCGGTTTCGCGACTGGCAGTTCCGTTTCCGATCGCAATGGCTTCGAGATTGTGTTTTGCACACAAAGCCATAACCGTTTGTTTGGAATGGAAGATCTTATTCTGCTCATGCGGATAGATCACCGTATCTTCTAATAATTTTCCTTGTTTGTCCAATGCTACTACTTTACATCCTGTGCGGAATCCGGGGTCGATAGCCAGGATCGCTTTTTGACCTAATGGTGATGCCAGCAACAATTCACGTAAGTTATCAGCAAATACCTGAATGGCTTTTTCATCGGCCAACTCTTTGGTAAGCATACGCATCTCACTTTCAATGGAGCTTTGCATCATTCGATCATAGGCATCGTGTGCTGCCAATTTCACTTGTTCGGAAGCAGCATTGGTAGATGTCACAAACTGCATCTCCAAAATTTTGTATACATCCTCTTCGGGTGGAGCAATATGAATGTTCAGCACTTCTTCGCCTTCGCCTCTGCGAATGGCTAATAAACGGTGTGATGGACAACTCATCAATGGTTCTTCCCAATCGAAATAATCTTTGAATTTTTCACCGGTCTCTTCTTTGCCACGGAGTACTTTACTTTTAATGGTAGCAGAACGTTTGAATAATGTACGGATCTTATCGCGCGCTTCCGCATTTTCATTGATCCATTCAGCAATGATATCACGTGCACCGGATAGAGCTTCTTCTGTTGATGTCACACTGAGCCCTGTCGAAGTGTCGACAGCAACAAATTTCTCCGCTTCTGCTTCCACATCCATTTTCCCTTGCTTAAAAATAAGCTCCGCCAAGGGTTCTAATCCTTTTTCACGGGCAATGGTAGCGCGGGTTCTGCGCTTAGGTTTGTAAGGCAAATAAATATCTTCGAGCGTAGATAATGTTTCGGCAGCATTGATCTGTTGAATCAATTCAGGGGTTAATTTTCCTTGTTCTTCAATGGATTCCATGATGGCCTCTCTGCGTTTTTCGAGTGCACGCAGGCGCTCGATCTCATCACGCACATTCGCTACCTGCACTTCATCCAGACTGCCGGTCATCTCTTTACGGTAACGGGAAATAAATGGAATCGTAGCGCCTTCATCCAATAAACCAACGGTGGCACTTACTTGTTTTTCGGCAATGCCCAATTGCAATGCGATCTTTTTATAAAAACCTATATCTGACATAAATTCAATTTATATCACAAATATAAGTTTCCTGAATAGGCGGGAATGATAATGTTTTAAACAGTTTTAGCCTTTTTGTTGATAAATTATTCCAGTGCTTTTAATACATCCAGAATAGATTCGTAGGTGTTGGTTTTCACCTTTTTAAATTCTGTTGGAGCCAGCCATTGCACATCGGTAATGCCTTCTTCTACTTGTGGAACGAGTGCTGATGTGTCGGCACAGCTCATTTCAAACCAATAGGTGCGTTTAAGTACCTGTTTCTCTTCCATAAAATACGTATGATAGGTAGAAGGTAATTCTTTGATGATCTGTAATTTACTGATGCCACATTCTTCTTCTACTTCCCGGATGGCAGCTGTTTTAATTTTTTCGCCTTTTTCGATCTTCCCTTTCGGAAGATCCCATTTTCCGTTACGGAAGATAAACAGCCATTTTCCTTCATTATTTTGTACCAATCCACCCGCAGCCTCAATAATTTTGAACATAGAGCTGAAAAATGTTAATAAATCCTCCAATTTATCGTTCAAAAAATAGGCTTCATCTATATCCTGTTGACGAAATAATGCCTCGTATTTTTTTCTCATTTCGGCTTCGGAGGCAATAGGCTCCAAAGTGCTCTTAGAACCTGGTTTGTAGAGGTTCTTATTGTCAATCAGATAGATGGTTTTATTGAGGGAAAATACCTTTATCATTCGTCTAAATTGTTAATTAATATATATTGCCATTAAATCTACTTTAATATCTTTGCACACGCAAAAAATAAACATGAGTCCTACAAAAGTTAAAGAAGAATCAGCGCTGAAGGTTGCAGAATTCCTTTTGCAAATTAAAGCAATTAAATTACAACCTAATAATCCATTTACCTGGGCATCGGGATGGAAGTCACCTATTTATTGTGACAACCGCGTTACTTTGTCGTATCCGAGCGTGCGTACCTACGTGCGTCAGCAATTTGTTCAGACCATCAATAACAATTTTGCAAAACCCGATGTTATTGCAGGCGTAGCAACGGGTGGTATTGCACAAGGTGCTTTGGTAGCACAGGAATTAGGCTTACCATTCGTATATGTACGTTCCGAAGCGAAGAAGCAC
The DNA here is from genome assembly GCA_017303895.1 of Bacteroidota bacterium. GTDB lineage: Bacteria > Bacteroidota > Bacteroidia > 2-12-FULL-35-15 > 2-12-FULL-35-15 > 2-12-FULL-35-15. The sequence continues at coordinate 27,858 of JAFLBF010000015.1, forward strand.
GGTATGACCAATATGATAGAAGGAGTGGTTGAAAAAGGGCAGTCGGTAGTGGTGATTGAAGATCTGATCTCTACAGGCGGTAGTAGTTTAAAAGCAGTGGAAGCATTGCGTGAGGCAGGATGTGATGTAAAAGGAATGGCTGCTATTTTTACTTATGGTTTCCAAACAGCGGTTGAGAATTTCAAAAAAGCAAATTGTAATGTGGTAACACTGACCAATTATGATACCTTGATCGCACAAGCATTAAAATCGAACTATATTGCGGAGAAGGATCTGGAATCATTGAAAAAATGGAGAGAGAATCCGGCAGAGTGGGGAAAATAAGTTAATTTTATAAAAAAGAAATAACATGTCATTAACCAGGATCGAGAGTGATAAAGTAGAGATCAATAATTCTGCAGAGAAGATCTTTAACCATTTAAGTGATTTCAATAATTTCAGTCAATTGATGCCACCACAGGTAACCAATTGGCAATCGACTGCCGATGAGTGTTCATTTACCTTGAACGGTATGGCAACCATTGGAATGAAGATCGTTGAAAAAACACCGAATACAAAGATCTCGATCAGTTCACATGGCAAAGTTCCTTTTGAATTCAAATTGTTTGTATTGTTAACAGAGAAAGATGCAAGCAATTGTGTGGGACAATTAACTTTTGAATCGGATCTGAACCCGATGTTAAAGATGATGGTAGAAAAGCCATTGGGCAATTTCTTTAATATGTTGGCTCAAAAAATGAAAGACATTAAATAAGCATTCTGCTTTATGAAATAAAAAAGGCTACCGAGAGGTGGCCTTTTTTGTTTAACCTTTCTTGTAGCTGCTATTACCTGCTGTGGCTCTTCTGTCTATGGCCATGATGTCCAATTGTTTTCTTTTATTTGTTGTCCGTGTTGCTTTATTAATTTTAAGTATTGAGCAGCTTCTTCGTCTGGAATGTTTTTCAAATATTCTTCTGCTGCTTTTTGTGCATTCTGATTTGCTTCAATTGCCTCGTCATGTTTGTCAGCGATATAAAGAAACCAACTGTATTTGTCCCAAGAATAATAGTTAGTGTTTCTTGATTCACTATTTAAAACAGTATTCAAATTAAAGAAGTAGTAAATTCTGTCTGAATGTGTGAATGACAGCCAGAAGAAAAAACCAAAATAAATTGCTAAAAATATTTGAGGAAATTTGATAGGTATCTTATTCCTTATGTGCAAAACAAAGCAGGAAATTGTTACTAACGATACGATTATAAAAAATAGTGAGTAACCCAATATCATTGGTCCAACCGGCCAATATTGAAGTCGAAACAAGATGTATATTGTCACAAGTGAATATGACACATGAAGAAATGAAGTTGGTAAATTCGTCCTCGCATTTTTGAATAAGTAAATTATACTGTGAATTATAAGTAAAAGTGTCCCAAGTAAAGAAATTACCGATGTCCCTGGGTAATGTAGAAGTCGAAAAACAAGTCCGATAATTAATATTGTCCAAGCAATTATTTGTAATTTTTTCATATTGTCAATTTAATGTTATGTGGTTAATGTTTGTTTGTGTCCCGACATTGCAGGTAACGGTTTCGGGCTTTGCGTTGGTGGGCTTTTGAAACCGAAAACTGTCTGCCAGAACCAAAGTTTATTAATTGCTCAAATGTTTCTATTAGTACTGTCCACCCACTAACGCAAACCCTTGTTATAGGTGGTTTTTAATTATCTCTTTTTCTAACAAGTTTAAATAACCGAGAGCAAATGTCGCTGAGCATAAAAGTCTCCCAGTGATTACCTTGTCTAAAGGTTTTGTCGTAACACCTTTATGGGCGATTTTATTGCGATAATCACGTAGCTCATTTAACCCTCCCCTAATATGGTCTGGCAAACTTGGAAATTTTTCAAAATTTGATATTAATGGGAGTAATACATTCAATTGATGGCTGTAAGTTGCTCCAGAAGTCAAAAAGTCAGTCACTCGTTTATTAGAGGCGTGCTTACTTAAGTAGTCATCTAAAATTTTATTCAATTTCGCTTCCACCGCAACGTTTGCAGGAATAATACAAGAAGGGTATTTGTGTATGGAAAAGGCTTCAATTGCTTCTACCAAATTATTCCATAATTGATTTTCTTCATCAACCTGAACCCAATTTATACTAACTGCGACTGGAGTTTTTTCCGCTGGTTCACCAAATGGCCTTCCGAACAACAATATTTTATGTGGGATAAAATGTCGATAAGGTGAGTTTCCGTGCATTTCAATGGGGAAAAGTCCCTTTCCATTTGGAGTGTATGTCACTTCTAATATTTTTGCGTTCGAAGGAATTCCGATTTCTTGAAAATCTAAAGTGTATATTTCATTAGGCTTCATGTGAATCATTAAACTCGTGTTCAATCCGCCAACAATTCCATATAAATATGAAGAGAAGTTCCAGTCAAAATGTCTTAATAAAAGTTCCCACCAATCTAATTTTGTATCACATTTTGGACACTTCATTTCTACACCTAAGAAATAATTAAAAAGATTCGGAGAAGTAATACTGAATGAAATTGCTTTGCATTCAGGACATGGAGTTCCTCTTGTTCCAGTATGTAATAATGTGTATTCCATTTCCCTTTATAAAATCACCCATAACGTTCTCAGGCTACACGCAGTGCAGAATAAATACCCACAAAACTGTCTTGAGCAAAAAACTTCGTTAAATGTACTGAACTAAATGGCAAATGCAAAAAATATTCTGCCGCTGAAAAAATGCATTTGCAACATGCACAAACTCCGCATTGAGTGTTAGCCTGTGTTTTGCACTGGCACTTTATTTCTCAAAGTCAAGGTTGGTCGGCTCGTCTTGTGTTCCTGTTTTATTGTTTTTCCCTTCAGCTGTTGTCGGAATTGTATTGTCAACTATTTCTATGGTTATATTGTCAAACCAAATTTGTCCTGTTCCATTAAGTAATGCACCATAGGAAATCAAAGAAGCATTCTTTGGGACATCTAATACAAGTTCATATTTTGTCCAGTCAGTCGTTCCTTTTATAGGTCTGTTTGCCATATTATCCAATGCAATAGATTTTTGGGTACCAGCTTGGTCTACCCGAAACCAAAATCCTGCCCAATTTGAAACATTTTCGGATTTGATAAAACCAGTCATTCGTACTCGTTTGCCCAAATATTTTCCTACAACGCATTGTTGCATTAGAGTTCCAAAACCTTCAATTGTTTTGTCTATTGACTTAACTGTCGCTGCATTTGTACCATTCTGTCCAGCGCCTTTGTCGATGCCCATTTCATAACTATCGGGTTTGGATCCAGCTTTACCCCAACCAGTCGGCAAGTCAAATGATTGTAATAAAACCACCAAAGCAGTTAATGAAAAACTTTTTAGAATTGTTTTTGTCATGGCGAATAGAATTGTTTTGTTGTCGTCTACGTGCTTGTGCATAACTCCCCTATAGGAGCAGTTTTTTCATCCTTATCTTGCAATTGCAGCCCGCTAAGAATGATTTTATATATCAAATATAAACCATTTTTTATTTGTTCTTGTCTTTTTTAATGGCTCTCCAAACTCTAAAAACAATATATCCAATAACGATGATCGCAATGGTGAAAATAATGTGTTGTGCTTTTAGTGTTAAGCCTTGTGTGCTATCGTAAGGTTTTGCAAATGTGCTCCTGCCTTGCAGGATAATATAATGGAACATCATTATTTTATCCTTTCTAAACTAAATTCACGCTCTGTCAGTTTCAGGATCTTGAATTTGTGTTCATCGATCATGAATGTCTCTTTTTTTAATTCCCATTTATTTTTCTCATTGTAATACACACCATCGTATCTCTTGGATTGAGAAAAGTTTAGCGTTCCATCGCTCCGGAACCAGAAGCCATGTTTGTTATCAGGGTCGGGTGCTTCTTTTAGCAATTCGATGGTATCATATTCCGCAATGCTCTGTTTCTTCTCGTTTTTTAAATACCAGGTATCTTTAATGATGAGTGCTTTTAAATTGATGATGCTATCCAATTGTTTTCTGGTCAAGCTGTCTTTTTGCATCTGGTGGTTGAGGGCAGCATTCGTGTAGAGGGTACTTTTCCATTCCTGTTCTGTAAATGGACGCAAAAAGTATTCTTTCCCATTTTTCCATTTGTACACTCCCGGGGTGTCCACCAGAAATTGCATACTTTCATATCCATCATAATGTCCACCGGTAAATGGAATACGTTTTCCGTCTTTATACACTTCAATCACTTCTTTGTGTTGTTTATTGATATAGGTATAAATGATGTTATCCGGAGCTTTAAACGATGTGTCAATTAAAAGGAATTTGCCTTTGTCAACCGTTTTAAATCCTTTTTTACTTACGAATTTCCATCCATCGTTATTGGGCCATAATTCATAATAAATAGTGGATTCGTAAAGCGTATCATTTCTATAAAGATTTACTTCTGCCAGTTTTTTCTTTCCATCCGGATAACCGTAGATCTTTGAGCGGCAATACTTGTTACCGCCTTTACGGTATGAAAAGTTTTTGGGTCCGGCATGATAGGAGCAGGAGGAAAGCCAAATCATCATCACAATAATGATCAGAAACAGATGATTGATAATTGGTCTCATTTGCCGGGATTGATACTCAAATATATTGAATTCAGCCTTAATTTTCATGGATTTCAGAAAATTATGCAATCAATGAGATCTTTTCTAATTAAAAAATATTTTGCTTGAATGCAATATTCAAATTATTGTGATTAACACTATAGTTCACAAGGTCTATGCTTTATCAGGAAGAAATTTGTTTAGCATTTTTTCAAAAAATGGAATTGTCCATATAAAGAGTAAAACACCAAAAATGTTAAATAGCATATGTGCATTTGCAACAGCTCTTTCAATGGGTGCATTGTGGCTAATATATTTTACCAGATCAACAAAAGGGACAAATGATAGTAAGCCAATTATAATTGAAAATAAGTTAAATGTTAAATGGAATAAGCCTGTTTTTATTGCGGCTCTGCTGCCTTTTATTGTTGCTAACAGGGTGTCGCTACAAGTGCCTAGTTCGGCTCCCAGCATTACGGCAATCCCTCCTGCCAAACTAAGAAGTCCCTTTTTTGAAAGAATGATCGCCATTCCTACAGTAGCAGAGGAGGATTGAATAATTAATGTGATAACAGCACCAACAATTGCGCCTGTAACAGGATTTTCCGTTTTTTTTAACCATTCCAAAAAATAGGCTTCGTCTTTTAATGGTTCAACCGCATTTTCCATGGTGAACAATCCAAAAAATAAGACGCCAAAATAGAGTATAATTTTTCCCGTATTATTTATTCGTTCAGATTTAGATAATATTAAAAGAACAAATCCAATGAGTAAAAGTATTGGAGAGTATTTCCCAATGTCCATTGCTATAATTTGACTGCTTATGGTAGTCCCTATGTTTGCGCCTAATACAATTCCCATTGCCTGCCTGAATGTTAGTATTTTGGAGTTTACAAACACAATTGTGATAATGATAACTGCGGAAGAAGAATCTAAAAGTGTTGTGACAATAATCCCAACAATAACACTGCTAATTGTATTGGAGGTGAATTTTAATATCCATTTGTTGGCATTGTCGCCTATTGCCAATTTTATTGTGTCAGAAAGATTGTTAACAGCAAATAAAAAAAGAACTAATCCTGCTAAAATTGATAAAATAATCTCCGTCATAATTTTTGTTAATGTTATTTAACGAAGGTATTATTGAACTGAAAACTCATTGTGCAGTTAGTGTTAACTGTGTATTAATATTTTCAGTTGCTTTGGGCGGGGTGATATTCAAATATATTGAATTCAGCCTTAATTGGTTCGGATAAAATGTTTATTCTATTTCTTATTTATTCAGTAAATTCGCAGTGTAAGTATGTCGAATTCCTTTTTAAATACACCGATTGAATATCTCAAGAATGTTGGTCCGCAAAGGGCCGATGTATTGAAGAAGGAGCTGCATATTTTTACCTATAAGGATCTGCTTCAATATTATCCTTTCCGTTATGTGGATCGTACCAAGTTCTACAAAGTGAAAGAGATCAATGCCGACCTTCCTTTTGTTCAGCTGAGAGGTAAGATCATTGCCACAGAAATGGCAGGGGCAAAACGCACCAAACGTTTTGTGGCGACCTTTGCCGATGAAACAGGAAAGCTGGAGCTAGTATGGTTTCAAGGTGCTAAATGGATCGCTGAAAAAATAAAGCCTCATCTTACACAGGAATATGTGGTATTCGGAAAACCGAATTTGTTCAATGGGAAATTCAATATCGCTCATCCGGAGATCGATCCTGCCAGTGAGGAGAATACCATTTTTGCCAGCGCCCTGCAACCTGTTTATTACAGCACGGATAAATTAAAAGGAAAAAGTTTAGATACAAAAGGCATTGCCAAACTTCAAAAAGGCTTGGTATCGCTCATTAAAAATAATATCCCTGAATCGCTTTCGAAAGAAGTACTGGAGCGTTTTCAATTGATGCCCAAAGAGGAAGCTGTTAAACAGATCCATGTGCCGAAGAGTCCGGAATTATTGCGCAAAGCAGAATTTCGTTTGAAGTTTGAAGAGCTGTTCTTTATTCAATTGAAATTGCTTCGTCAGAAAGGATTGCGTGAAAAGAACTTCAGAGGTTTTGTATTTTCAAAGGTAGGTGATCATTTTAATACTTTCTATAATCATCATTTACCTTTTCAATTGACCAATGCACAAAAGCGAGTGATCAAAGAGATCCGTCTGGATATGGGAAGTGGAAAACAAATGAACCGTTTGTTGCAAGGGGATGTAGGGAGTGGTAAAACCTTGGTGGCATTAATGAATATGCTCATTGCATTGGATAATGGCTTTCAAGCTTGTTTGATGGCACCTACCGAGATCCTTGCCAATCAGCATTATGAAACCATTGCAGGTTTGTTGAAGCCGCTGAACATACAAGTTGGATTGCTCACAGGTTCTACCAAAACAAAAGCACGCAGAGAATTGCATGAAAAATTGCAAAGTGGTGAAATGGAAATTTTGATAGGAACACATGCTTTGCTGGAGGATGTGGTTCAATTTAAAAATATAGGATTGGTGGTGATCGATGAGCAGCATCGTTTTGGTGTTGCACAACGAGCAAAGTTATGGTCGAAAAATTCATTGGCGCCACATATTCTCATCATGAGTGCTACACCTATCCCGCGTACATTGGCAATGACATTGTATGGCGATCTAGATGTGAGTGTGATCGATGAGATGCCACCGGGAAGAAAACCGATACAGACTGTTCATCGTTTTGATAGTAACCGCTTGCGTGTGTTTGAATTTATGCGCGAGCAAATTGCCATTGGAAGGCAGGTGTATGTGGTGTATCCGCTCATCAAAGAGTCGGAAAAGATGGATTATAAAGATCTGATGGATGGTTATGAAAGTATTGTAAGAGCTTTCCCACAGCCGAACTATCAGGTGAGTATTGTGCACGGACAAATGAAAGCCGATGCCAAAGATTATGAGATGCAGCGTTTTGTGAAGGGGGAAACACAGATCATGGTAGCAACAACGGTGATAGAAGTAGGGGTGAATGTACCGAATGCCAGTGTGATGGTAATAGAGAGTGCGGAACGATTTGGTTTATCACAATTGCATCAGTTGCGTGGACGTGTAGGACGGGGTGCGGAGCAATCGTATTGTATTTTAATGACAGGACATAAATTAAGCAGTGATAGTAAGTTGAGGATGGATACCATGTGCAGGACGAATGATGGATTTGAGATAGCAGATGTGGATCTGAAGTTGCGCGGACCCGGTGATATGTCGGGCACACAACAAAGTGGGGTGTTGGATCTGCATATTGCCGATCTTGCAAAAGATGCACAAATATTACATGCAGCTCGCAACATGGCGATAGAAGTGTTGAGTGAAGATGCGAATCTGGAAAAACCGGAGAACGCAAATATTGCTTACCATTTTGCGATGATGGGCAAAGAAAGAACCAATTGGAGCAGGATTAGTTAGTAAATAGCGAATAGCGAACAGTAAACAGTAAACAGTGAATAGTAAACAGTAAACAGCGATTAGCGATTAGTAAACAGTGAATAGTGATTAGTGAATAGCGAACAGTGTCTTCCGGTATTCTAATTCTGTAACCATAACAACTTTTAATCTTACAACCTTTCAACTTTCGAACTTTCCAACCAACCAATTATCACATCATCAAATTATCACATTAGCTAATTGCCCTAAAGCGCCATAACGCCTTCAATCTCGCTCACATCTTTGTATTTCTGAATAACAGCATCGGCATTTAGCATCACTTCTTTTACGGTAATACTCATGTATTTCCCATTGCTGGATTCTTTCTGAGAGATATTCGCTTCGTCAGAGAATTTAGATTCAACCAAAGCCATTTTTTTATTGTCGGCAGGAATGATGAATTTGAACATATATACTTGCGGCCAGTTGTTCTCTTTCGAAAGTTTGTCGCGGAGGTTATTAAAAAGGTCATTATTCATGTTACAAAGGTAAGAAAATAAATAGTTGTTAGTTGTTGGTTTATGGTTGTTGGTTAGCCTGTACCTCTGAATTGTCATATTTATTCCCATTCATTTTACTTTTCATTTTTCTGTTGAAATTATTTGATGAATAAAATGCCTATTCCTGATTATTGTAATTATTTTTGTGACATGCAAACATTTAAAATTAAGGGAGATCATATCCAATTGAATCAACTTATTAAAGCAATGGGCTGGTGTGAAAATGGTGGTGATGCCAATGCGCTGATCGATGCAGGACTGATCAGAGTGAACGGTCAGACAGAATTACGCAGACGAAATAAATTAACATCCGGTTCTAAAATTGAATTTAATGATCAATCTGTTATAATTGAGTAATATGAAATATTCATTCTTGTTTTTATTATTTATCGCTTTTCAAGGATTTGCTCAGGAACCTGATTATAGCAGTATTTCGGATGATTTTAAATTGACCGACAAGCAATATTCGGCCTGGAAGAGCATTTATAATCAGTGGTTGGTAAACGATTATGAAACCATTCAGTTTGAGAATAAGATCAAAATGAATTGTAAATCCTGCACCGCATTTTATATGGATGTGGTTATAAAAGTGAATGCCAGTGGTAAGTTGGAGTATTATAAAGCGATCGATGGAAAGAAGTGCGGGATAGAATTTACCAAGCAATTGGAACAACGTATGATGAAAAACTTTTTCAAATTTGAATTTCCTCCTGAACTTCGAAACCTGGAATTTAAAACACGTTTAGGAACTTCTTTAAAATGTTAATGCCATGTTAGGATTAAAATTAGCTACCGACCCTCGCTGGGTAAATATTGTTGAGAGTAATATTGATGAGATATTGACCGATCATGCCTGGTGTGAGCAAAAGGCTGCATCGAATGGTTTGTCGCTGATCGTGAATAATCCACAATATACCGAAATGGTTTCTGCTCTTCTGGAAATTGTAAAAGAAGAAGTAGCACATTTTGAGCAGGTGCACGACCTGATCAAAAAACGTGGTGGTGTGTTGGGGCGTGAACGGAAAGATGATTATGTGAATGAGTTATATAAATTCATGAAGAAAGATGGCGGTCGCCAGCAATCATTGGTAGATCGTTTGTTGTTCTCTGCCATGATCGAAGCACGCAGCTGTGAGCGTTTTAGAGTACTTTCCGAAAATATCAAAGATCAGGAATTGGCTAAATTCTATCGCGACTTGATGATCTCCGAGGCCGGACATTATACTACTTTCATTGGCTTTGCCCGTCAGTATGGCGAAGGAATAGATGTTGATAAACGCTGGAAAGAATGGCTAGAGTACGAAGCAGAGATCATGAAGAACTACGGCAAAAAAGAAACCGTGCATGGGTAGGAAATTTGAAGGGTGAATGTTGAAGGTTGATTGAAACCTATAGCAAGCAGCCAACAACTAGCTAATCATTAATGTTTTCCAAGCTTCAGGAATAGCAATGCTTTGATTGGTGTTAAAGTTATAGCAAACGATCACAGCCAAGCCATGTGCCACTTCCACTTCCACACCGTTTACATCACGCACAATAGAGCAAGCCATGTCAAAACTACGTGAGCCGATACGCGATACCCAGGTGTAAACAAATATTTTATCTTCTAAGTAAATAGGTTGTTTGTATTCCATTTCCACCTTGGCCAGGATCACACCTTCATTGATCCAGTCGATCTTCAATCCATCTTCTGCTAATGCATCAAAATAATCAACACGTGCTAATTCAAAATAGGTGATATGATTGGCATTATTTACATGTCCTAATTTATCTATGTCCTTAAATCGGATCTGGATCTTTGTTTTATGACGGTAGGGTGTATTCATGATCGTAAAATTGGAGATGCAAAGTTAGTATTATAAACTCTTCTTTGAAATATGTTTTTAATTAATAAATAGAGTGTGGGCGGTCACTCTGAGCCTGCCCTCTGAGTTACTTACTTATCCAACTCTTCGTAAATAGAGTTATTGCTTTTGAATTCAGGTACAAGTGCTTTCATCTTAGAAACGATCTGTTTATTGTTTTGGGAATTAAACAGCACGATCAGTTCATTGATGGATTGAGAAACACTCTCCAGATCATATTCTTTTACTTTAGCGATCATGATCTGTTTATGGTGTGTAGGAATGGTATTCTCTTCGTTCGCTAATAATTCTTCGTACAGTTTTTCGCCCGGACGTAAGCCGGTGAATACAATGCTAATGTCTTTGTCTAATGTCAAACCCGAAAGTTTTACCATTTTCTTGGCCAGGTCAACGATCTTTACCGATTGGCCCATGTCAAAAATAAAGATCTCTCCACCTTTTCCCATTGCTCCTGCTTCCAATACCAATTGGCAAGCTTCCGGGATGGTCATAAAAAATCGTGTGATCTCCGGATGTGTGATGGTGATCGGTCCGCCTGCTTCTATCTGCTGACGGAAGCGAGGTATCACAGAACCATTGGAACCCAACACATTTCCGAAGCGGGTAGTGATGAATTTTGTTTTTGAATTTTTGTTGAGCGATTGTGTGTAGATCTCCGCAATACGTTTGCTGGCTCCCATCACATTGGTTGGATTCACTGCTTTGTCGGTAGAGACCATCACAAATTTTTCTACACCATGTTGAACAGATAGATCGGCTAAGTTTTTAGAGCCTAACACATTCGTAAAAATAGATTCAGATGGATTGTTTTCCATCATCGGTACATGTTTGTAGGCTGCTGCGTGAAAAACAATGTTAGGCTGAAAAGTGCGGAACACATTTTCCATACGCTCTTTATTGCGTATGTCGCCCATCACGATCTCATATTGTTGCTGTTTGTATTTATCGTGCAGCTCCATTTCCATATCATACAATGGTGATTCAGCCTGATCGAGTAAAATGATCTTCTTTGGATTGAATTTGATCACCTGGCGAACGATCTCACTTCCAATGCTTCCGGCTGCACCGGTAATAAGAATGGTTTTGTTGGTCAACTGTTCCTTGATAATATCAATGTCGAGTTGTATCGCATCGCGCTCCAATAACTCTTCGATCTGTACTTTTTTGATCTGACGGAAACTCAATTCTCCATTGATCCAATTGCTTACCGGAGGAACATTTAAAACCTTCGTATTATGATTCAAACAAATATCAACGATCTGTTGCTTTTTGCTGGGTGAAAGATCCTGTACTGAAATGATCAGATTGGAAACATCGTTTTCTGATAATAATTCATCCAATTTATCGATCGGGAAAATGCCAACACCTTCCAGTTTCTTGCCTTGTTTCTTTTTATCATCATCAATAAAACCCAATACTTTGTATTTGGTACCGGCATCACGGTCGAGCGTGCGTTTAGTGATGATACCCGATTCGCCCGCTCCAAAAATGATCACACTGCGTTTTTCTTTATTCGGGTTGGTAAGTTCCTGGTACAAGGCTTTGAACATGATGCGCAAGCTGATCATGAGGAAAGTGGAAGCCATGTAATCGATAATAATAATGGAGAATGGGATCGGGAATTTTTGGTTGATGAAATAATAGAAGATCAGATTCACCACTACAAAAAGCAAACTGCCAATGCTCAGTACCACGAAGATGCGTTGTGCATCTTTTGATCCGGTGTATTTTACAATTCCTTGATAGGTTTTAGAAAAGAAAAAGCTCAAAGCTCTAACACCTAATACCACACTGAATACAAAAGGGAAATCATCAATGGCCAGTTGTGGAATGGAAAAGTTAAAGCGAACTAAGTAAGCTAATATGAGTGAGAACAAACAAATGCCCATATCGATGAAGAAAATGACCCATCGAGGCATGTTGCGTTGAAATAAAAAATCCAGAGTTCTCATCAGCCTCAAAGATATAAAAAATGACTGCCAATTCTGAACTTTATACCAATAAAATCATACATTTGTGTTCGTAAAATCCGGTCACGGAAAATAAAATAGCGTAAGCTATAATCGCCAATCAGTAAATTAAAGAACTATCATGGAAACAACTACAGAATTAAAAAGCGTTGCTTTAGAAAAAACTCACATTGCATTAGGTGCCAAAATGGTTCCATTTGCTGGATACAATATGCCTGTTTCATATTCAGGATTGAATGAAGAACATCTTACTGTTCGTAATGCTGTTGGTGTATTTGATGTGAGCCATATGGGTGAATTTATCCTTAAAGGAGAAAATGCTCTGGATCTGATCCAGCGAGTAACTTCTAACGATGCTTCAGTGTTGACAGATGGTAAAGTTCAATACTCTTGCTTGCCAAATGACAAAGGCGGAATTGTGGACGATCTTTTGGTGTATCGTATCAACGATAAAGAATACATGTTGGTGGTAAATGCTTCTAATATTGATAAAGATTGGAACTGGATCTCTCAATTCAATACCAAAGGAGTGGAGATGAAAAATATTTCAGATTCTGTTTCGTTGTTGGCGGTACAAGGACCAAAAGCAGCTCAAGCATTACAAAAATTAACAGATGTGAATCTTTCTGAAATGCCTTATTATACATTTAAGAAAGGAACATTCAACGGAGTGGATAATGTGGTTATTTCTAATACAGGTTATACAGGAGCAGGTGGATTCGAGATCTATTTTGCGAATGAAGTAGCGGATAAAATGTGGAAGGCGATATTTGAAGCAGGAGCAGAGTTTGGTATCAAACCAATTGGATTGGGCGCACGTGATACTTTACGTTTGGAAATGGGTTTCTGTTTATACGGAAATGATATTGATGATACAACTTCACCGCTAGAAGCAGGTTTGGGTTGGATCACAAAATTCACGAAAGAGTTTACCAATAGCAAAGCATTGTTAGAACAAAAAGAAAAAGGTGTTTCTAAAAAATTAGTTGGATTTGAAATGATCGATCGTGGTATTCCGCGCCATGATTACCAAATTGCTGATGCAGCAGGAACGATCATTGGAAAAGTAACTTCCGGAACTCAATCACCTTCATTGAATAAAGCGATCGGTATGGGATATGTACCAACAGCATTCTCTAAAGTTGATTCTGAGATCTTTATCATGATCCGTGATAAAGCGATCAAAGCAAAAGTGGTAAAGATCCCTTTCTATAAAGCTTAAAAATTCCTTCTCTCTATGGAGAAAAAATTAATTGTTGACGTTTGTTTATCGCCCCAATTGTATCCTGCTTACGAAAAAGAGGATACCATTGTGGTGGTGATCGATGTGCTTCGTGCTACATCGGCAATGTGTACTGCTTTTGAATATGGAGTGGAGAAAATGATCCCTGTGGCAACACTGGAGGAAGCGCACGAATACAAAAAGCAAGGCTACCTGGTAGGAGCGGAACGTAATGGAATTGCTATTGAAGGATTTGATTTTGGGAATTCTCCATACAGTTATATGACCGGGAAAACAAAAGGTCAAACCGTTGTTATTTCTACTACCAATGGAACACAAGCCATTGAAGCAGCCCGCAAAGCATATAAAGTGGTAATAGGAGCTTTTACCAATATTACCGCATTGTGTAACTGGTTACAAACACAAGATAAAAATGTATTGTTGCTTTGTTCAGGCTGGAAAAATCGTTTGAATCTGGAAGATACAGTGTTTGCAGGTGCAGTTGCTGAGCGATTGATCAATTCTAATTTATATCAAACCGGTGATGCCGCCTTGGCCGCACTTTTCTTATATCAGCAAACACAACAAAGTCAGGTTAAATTTTTTCATAATTCATCCCACTCCAAGCGTTTGGCTGCTATGGGACTGAAAAAAGATATTAAGTATTGTTTCACCCTCGATCAAACATCTATCATTCCCGTTCTGGAAGGTAAATATTTGGTAAAGATGGCTTAATCATCTGCTGCTCATTTATTCTTATCTTTACGTATTAAATGATTGATACGTGTTCATGAAAAGGATCATCTTCTTATTATTTGTTTTTGCCATTATCGCATTCTTCTGGATGCCTTCGCGTCAGCCTGCTTATACGTGGGGATTCTTTGCGCATAAAAAGATCAACCGTATGGCGGTGTTTACATTGCCAACTGAGATGATGGGATTTTACAAGCAACACATTGAATACATTTCGGAGCATGCTGTTGATCCCGATAAAAGACGTTATGCCAATGAAGATGAAGCTGCACGCCATTATATCGATATCGATCATTATGGAAAACACCCTTTTGATTCTGTTCCAATGTATTGGAAGGCGGCCGTAAAAAAATACTCCGAGGATACATTAAAAGCCTATGGTATTGTTCCATGGCATATCGAGAAGATGGTGTACCGTTTATCACAAGCGTTTAAAGAAGAAAATCTGGATCTTATTCTTCATTACTCTGCCGATCTGGGGCACTACATTGGTGATGCACATGTACCACTGCATACAACCGAAAATTATAATGGTCAGTTAACGAATCAGAAAGGGATCCATGGTTTTTGGGAGTCGCGTATACCGGAGTTAAAATCAGAAGGATATGATTATTGGGTGGGTAAAGCAAAATATATTGATAAGCCGATCAATAGAGCCTGGGAATATGTGAAACAAAGCAATGCAGCAGTAGATTCCGTATTGAAATTTGAAGCAGCACTGAATGCACAGTATTCACCCGATAAAAAATATAGTTTCGAGAACAGAGGAGCAACGGTGATGAAAGTGTATTCAAAAGAATATACCGAAGATTATGATAAGATGATGAATGGAATGGTGGAACGCAGAATGCGTCAAGCTATTATTGAAGTGGGTAGTTTATGGTACACGGCCTGGGTAAATGCAGGTAAGCCGAATTTAAGTCGTTTTAACGATAAAGATATTTCCGATTCCTTAAAACTCGCCAATAAAAAAGAGGAAGAGATGTGGAAGAATGGAACCGTGAGGGAGATCAAAGGACATAATGATTGAGGTATGAATTTTTATTTACAATTTACGATCCCGGCATTTCAACAAAAATTGAGCTATGAGCAGAAATGCATATTCATAGGTTCCTGCTTTGCAGAGAATATTGGAGAGAAAATGCAGGAGCATAAATTCAATTGTTTGATCAATCCTCATGGCGTACTGTACAATCCAATAAGCATTGCACAGGCTTTAAGAAGATATTTGAATGATGCTTCATTGAAGGATGAAGACTTGTTTTATGCTCATGAGCAATGGAACAGTTGGGAACATCATAGCCGGTATTCACATGCGGATAAAGAGCAATGCATAAAAAGTATCAACCAGGAGATAGCAGCAGCACATACGTATTTAAAAGAAGTGCAATGGTTGTTCATCACCTTCGGATCATCATTTGTTTATAAGCGAAAAGACAACGGCAACTATGTTGGTAATTGCCATAAAGTGCCTGCTGCACAATTTGAGAAGGAGCTCTTGTCGAGTGAATATATTATCAAAGAATACAGCGAACTGATCCTTCAATTGAAAAAGTTCAATCCAAATTTAAAGATCGTTTTTACGGTTAGTCCTGTCCGTTACATCCGGGATGGTGTGGTGGAGAATAACATTAGCAAAGCAAATCTGATCACTGCCGTTCATGAGCTGGTAAATGCTTTTGAGCATGTGTTTTATTTTCCTGCGTATGAGATCGTGATCGATGAGTTGCGTGATTACCGTTTTTATAAAGAAGATCTGGTGCATCCGAATGAGATAGCGATCAATTATGTATATGAAAAGCTTATTGAAGTATTGTTGGATAAATCCACTAAAAAGCAGCAGGAGAAGATCCTTGAATTGATCAATGCCATGCGGCATAAGCCCTTTAATGAGCAAAGCGAAGCACATCAGAAATTCAAAGCGAATTATTTGGCACGATGTAAAGAAATTCAGAAGGAACTTCCGGTCATCGACCTAAAAAAAGAAGAAGCGTATTTTGGTTAAAAATACGCTTCTTCTTTTTTATTGGAAATTAGTTCTTAGAATTTAAAACTCACTCCACCTGTTATGTAGGAGATACCATAACCAACTTCGCCAAATACACCTACATTTTTTGCAAAATACCAGCGTGCACCTGCAAATAAGGAATAAGCAGGATAAGCAAAGCTGTTTGCTATTTTGTATGCATTTTTATTTTCTGGTCTTGGATCGTTTGTTTCATAGTTATAGATACTCATACGAGCGCCAATGATAACACCTGCATACACTTCGGCTTTTTCACTGTTCAATACATCCCAATGGTAAGCAGCACGTCCTGCTAACATCAAGGATGTCCAATTGTGCTCATAGTAGTATGAATTCAGGTCATAAATGGAAGTATAGGTGTTTTTGTAATGAGCCGTTTGGAATCCTACATATCCTCCTACTCCAAGGTATCCGGGTCCGATACGATCCTTCCATGGTTGTTCATAGCTTACACTGAAAGCAGGAGTAGAGCGGTAGGTGCCACCAATACCTCTGTAATAGCGAATGCTTCCAAAACCAACACCAACATTGATAATATGGGTGTTATCATCGAAGCATTTTCCTCCCGATCCATTGTTTTTAAGGATCAATTTTTCTTCTGATAGGCCATTTGCAAATCCCGATGCAAATAAAACCAATGATGCGATTAATGTGGTTAACGTTTTCATGGTGTTATTTTTTTACAAATGTACGAGCAAAAAAAATGCTTCCACTAATTATGGAAGCATTTTTTGAACATTTTATTATTTATCAACTATTCTTTTATCCATTTTTTTGAAATGAAATCGTTCTCTGTTTTTAATCGTACAAAGTAAATTCCTGCCTTTAAGTAACTTAGGTCCGTTTCCAGGCTTTCAGCCGATAGCTCCTTGAACTCATGTGTTAAGATCAGTTTTCCTAATAGATCGGTGATCTCAATTTTTCCATCTTGTTTCTCTAGCAAATTCACATCCACATATAAATGGCCATTGCTCGGATTCGGATACACATTTAGTGTTGCTTCATTGGTAAGAATGTATTCATCTACACCTACCATCATTCCTGTTGTGAACTGTTGGAATATTTTTCCTCCAAAGTCATTTCCAAAATTCTTAATGATGACATTGCTGGTGGCTTTTTTGAAACGTATATAACCAGCACCTTGTGCGGAGTTGGCCCACCAGCTTAATCCATCTTCTCCACTGTCGGTCAATTCAAACTCATAACATCCATCAGGTAGTGTGAGCGTATCTTTATAGATCGTATTTGCTGTCAGGTTATTTCGTTGGTGTACGATATTGCCAGCTGAGTTTTTAAGCGTGTACTGATTCTCTCCCGGATAATTGTTGCTTTTGAATTCGATCACAAAGGTAGATGGCATAGCAGGAGGATACACATAGTTTGTTGTCTTTGAATTATTAGGGGCATATTGATCAGCGGCTCCATTTGGATTGCTTATGGTAACTGTAAAGGCTGTTGCATTTCCAACCCAGTTCATGTCACCTAATTTCACTTCTGCGCTTTCCATGAATTTTAAATTGCCTGTCCAGTTATATACACTTGGTGTTGCGCCATTTAAGCCATACGTGATCGTAAGTGACGTTAAGTCCGATGATCCGGTATTGTTAATTCGTATCACAGGATTGTCACAGATAGGGTTGTAGCGTAGCCACATTTGATCTTTACTTGGTGAAAGAATATCTTCAATTGCCGCATCCAATGTAAAGTTTGGTGCACCATAACTTACTACCTGATCTTCGATCTGATAATAACTCCATTCGCCATTGTTCGTATATGCTTGTACATCATGGTCGAGTGTTACTGCATTCCCCGGTGTTACAAAAGGTGTTAATTCAAAATCATAGGTCCATACTTCAGCACCCGGACACCAGTTGGCTCTGTCATACACCCATGTTCCTCCTTGAGGATACAATGGATTCACATCACAGTTGTCGCGCCAAACCAATTGAGAGAATTGCTGCGTGCCATTTACTTTGTAGTAATGGTATTTCGGACAAAATTCAGCACAGTTGGATGGAGTATCCATTCCATGCCCGGTTACACGAGATTTCCAGCGGGCTGTAACGGCATTAGTTGGAATAGTTGCAGTTTTAGGAATTAAATGATTTTCGATCGGATTGTTTGTATGTCCGTAATCAAATGCTCCTGTATAAATATTTTGAATGTCGATCACATCACGTGGTGGTGTTCCTTTGATCATGATAAATTTCATATCAAGTAATTCCTGCCAGTTACCAGCTGCGAGATGAACACTATCCGCTAAAAGTGTTCTGTAATCGCTTACATCAAATGTCCAGGTCCAACCGGTTCCTAAACTTAATCCATTTCCATAAGGAGTGATGTAACGTGCCAATTCATAGCGTATCACTTGCGGAAATTTTTTATACCAATCGTAATAAGCGATGTGCATAGTGCTATCAGGTGTTACCCAGGTGGAATCGATCGCTTGTCCAGATGCATTGTATTGATAATTGCTGTAGTAAGCCGGCCAAACAATAATGGTGTCCGTAGCTATACCGGGATTGTTGATAGAATCGGTGTAGCTGATGATCTGCATAGGAGTATTTTGAATAGAGTCGATCACCAATATTGAATCGATCTGAGTTGTAAACACACCTTGCTCAAATACGATGTTTGGTCGTGTGTAGGTTTGCTGAAACTGTGTGATCAGATCGCTTGAGTTTTTTAATGGATTGTCAACCGAATTAAGAATGGCCGTTGAATGATTTCCCGGTGCAATATCCGTTGCAGTAGCATAATTTCCATCATTGAATTGATAATGTACTGCTAAATTATTGTAGTTGGGATGTGCTGCAGAAATTCCATTGTTCATTAAGCCTTGAATGCTAGTTTGGTCTAATTCGGAATTGAATACCATGAAATCATCCATCTTACCTTCATAGGTTTGTGAGCCATTCCAATTTCCTTTTCCAATTCTAAATTTTTTAATGTTCTTCATGGATTTGGTTTTGCCTGTACCGCTGAACCAAAGATTTCCATTCAAATAGATCTTCATGGAACCTGTCACTTTATTTTTTGTAAATGTCCAATAATTCCACTGACCTTCAATTTCGGCTGTAGTAGCTGTTTTGCTGATGCGGTCATACGAAGTGGAGCTAAATCCGGCATCCCAATACACTTTACTATCCGACCAAGGCATGTGTGCATTTAGAATTCTGTTACCTAATGAGTCAACTGCTTCAAAGCAGCTACCATCTTGAGGTTGATATTGTGGTGTTCCATAAGCCCAATAAGCAACTGTTACAAACGAGTCGATTGAAACAAGTGTGTTGTTCAATGGAATATCAATATACCCTGTTGAGTGAAAAGATGCAACTCTGTCCGCTCCTGCGTTGAATAATCCTGAATGATAAGTGGTGTTGGTAGAAGCAACAAGATTATCTGTTCCTGCTTGTGTATTGTCGTAAGTAAGTTCAATCAATAAATTGGATGTTCCATCCCAGTTGAAAGGTGTTGTTAATTGTAAACTGTTCCAGCCTGTTGAATTGAAATTGGTGTTTTTGGAATATACAGTAGTGAAGCCTGTTGAATTGAATGTAGCTTGTGTTAATGAATCCAATGTTACTTGTTTGATCTTAATGGTAAGATCGCTCATAGAACTTCCTAATGTTTGTAAAAAGAATTGAAGTCCGGTAATGTTTCCGGCACTCATCCCTGCAGCCGACATTTCTGAAGCTTTCCATAAAAACTGTGTGCGCGATACAGGATTCGCAGTTCCGAATGGAAGAGTACTGTTCACATTTCCACTGCCAACAGTATATGTGTTTAGTGAAGTGGTATCGGTGTGATTCGCATAATATTGCCAGCTCGGATGATAGGAGTAGGATGGTGTATTCATGAATTGAATACTGTCCGGACTATTGCCATTTACTGCATAGGTTGGTTGATGAATAAGTGTTGAGTCTTGCAAGCCTGTGTTTTTGTATAGATAGGTATAAGTCAAATAATCCCATTCACCGCAAGCCGGGCTTTGAGCCGGATTACATTTTAATGTGTATTGCATCAATATTTTTTCAAAGCGGACGGTGTCGCTCGGGAAAACAAACCAGGCATCCTGTGGTGATCCAAAAGTGAATGTTTGTACAGTAATAGTATCTCCTGCTTGGGCAAATGCCGGTTGAAAACTTAAGAATGTTATGAGTGTATAAAACAGTTTCTTCATTGGGTTTAACGTATTTGTTTCAAAAATAAACTTTCGCGCTATTTTACTGTTTTCAAAATGCAGACATTATTAGTAATTGTTAAGCTTTTTTATCTTTATTATTGTGTAACTTTACAATTATTAAAAAAGAGTAACTATGAAGATCGGAATTGTTTGTTATCCAACCTTTGGTGGAAGTGGTGTGGTTGCCACTGAATTAGGAAAAGCATTGGCACAAGAGGGACATAAGGTGCATTTTATTACTTACAGTCAGCCGGTGCGACTTGATTTTTTCTCGGAGAATTTGTTCTACCATGAGGTATCTGTATCCGATTATCCTTTGTTTGATTATCAGCCTTATGAGTTAGTCTTGTCGAGTAAATTGGTGGATGTAGTGAAATATGAAAAATTAGATCTGTTGCATGTACATTATGCTATTCCACATGCTTCGGCTGCCTATATGGCCAAACAAATATTAGCATCACAGGGAATCAATATTCCCTTTATTACCACATTGCACGGAACCGATATTACTTTAGTAGGGAAAGATCCTTCTTTTGAGCCGGTGATCACTTTCGCGATTAATAATAGCGATGCAGTAACTGCTGTTTCAGAAAGCTTAAGACAGGATACGATCAAAAATTTTCCGAATGTAAAAAAGGATATTAAAGTGATCCCCAACTTTATTTGTTTGGATGAATTTAAATTTGATAATCTACAATGCCATAAAAAAATGTATGCTCCGAATGGAGAGCGATTGTTGATCCATGTTTCGAACTTTAGGAAGGTGAAACGAGTGGACGATGTGTTGAGGGTGTTCGATCGAGTGAGAAAAGAAGTCCCTTCCAAATTAATCTTGATAGGTGATGGTCCTGAGCGCGCTAATATTGAAAAATTATGTCGCGAATTGAATACCTGTGATGATATTAAATCGTTAGGAAAGATCGTAAATCCGGAGCAGGTGTTGGCAATAGCAGACCTATTTTTGTTACCATCGGAAACCGAAAGTTTTGGATTGGCTGCATTGGAAGCAATGGCAAGTAAGGTTCCTGTTATATCTACCAATTCAGGAGGTTTGCCCGAAGTGAATGTGCATGGCGTGAGTGGTTATATGAGTAATGTAGGGGATGTAGAGGATATGGCAAAGAATGCTATTCGCATTTTGATTGACGACAAGACCTTGGATCAATTCAAAGAAAATGCTTATCAGCAAGCCAAACAATTTGATATAGAAAAGATCTTGCCGATGTATGAGAAATTATATCGCGATGTGATCGGAAAATAGGGTTATCCTCCAGCTTTTTTTACTTTGTAATTAGCGTCTGTCAGTAGTTTCAAAACTTTGTCGCGGTGGTCGCCTTGAATAAGAATCTCTTCGTTTTTTACACTGCCACCTACACCACATTTCTGTTTGAGCATTTTTCCTAATGCTTCCAGATCAGCTTCATTTCCAATGAATCCATTCACACGGGTGATCAGTTTTCCGCCTCCGATGCGGTCTAAAAAAATTTTTAAATTCTGCTGCTGAGGAGGAAGCGATTCCATTTGTTCCTCCGCATCATTATTAAATTCAAAGTTCTTATTCGTAGAATACACGAAGCCGTCTTTGTCGTTATTTTTTTTACTCATAGCGCAATTAATTTACTTTGGGGATGATCACATTCAAGGATGCAGTATCTACTTGTATAAGTATCTCATTTCCGATCTCTATTGGTTCTCCATCAATGTGTGCGATGGTGCTGGGTTGTTTTACTTTCACCACTTTGGCTTTAATGATCTCCAGGTGTGCTGATTCATGCAAGCTGCCTTTGAATAAACGATAGCCGATCGATAAGGCACTCATAAATTTAAAGTTTTTCAAAATAGCAATATCCATGATACCATCCGATATGTCGGCTGTTGGAGCAATGTAGGCGTTGTTTCCCCATTGTGATCCATTGGCAAAGCTGATCAAAAATGCTTCGGGATAGATCGTTTTTCCATCAATCTCCAATTCATATTTACGTGCTTTGTATTTAGGAAATTCGCGCATGATCACTTTCAAATAAGAGGAGAACCCTCGCTTACCAAACTTTGCAAATTCCCAACCGATGTGTGCATCAAATCCAATGCCTGCAACGTTCACAAATGTCTCTTTGTTAAACCGGATGCTGTCAACTGTGGATATTACACCTGTATTGATCACATCCATGGCTTTCTTCAGGTCGATCGGAATTTTTAAATGTCTTGCCAATCCGTTTCCTGAGCCTGCCGGAATGATTGCCATTGCTGTTTTTGTGCCGATCAATCCTTTGGCTGTTTCATTCACAGAGCCATCGCCACCAACCGCCACTACAATGTCAAAATTCCGTGAAGCGGCATCTTTTGCCAGTTCGGTAGCATGCTTTGCTGCTTTTGTATATTGTATCTCGTATTCAAAAAGGGTTCTGTCAAGCAGCTGGTCGATCAGTTTCTCGATAATTTTTTGTCTTCCAATTCCTGAAATGGGATTAACAATAAAACATATTTTCTTTTTTGTGTTCAAGTGCTGCGTTTTAGTTGGTCGTCATTTTATTGTTGATCAAACTTTGCTCATAGGTTTGTATCATGGCTTTGATCTTTTCTTCCATTGTACGGAGCATTTGTTTTTCTGTTGCTCTCAGGTCTTTTTTAAGCGTACTGTCTTTTTGATAGTTATACAAAGCCAATGAATTGTTCCCATCAAATTCCAAAACATAAGCTCCCTCAATGAGTTGATAAAAATTGTTGTTATAGGTCAAGCTGGGCTGTTTTTTGAGAGAATCAAGACTATTGTGTCCAAAGGCGAAATACTTTTTAGGATAACCCAAATAGTTGAGAACAGTCGGCATGATATCAAGCTGTTGTGTAACAGTAGAATCGACCCCTTTTAGGTCGCTATTGGCTTTATAATAAACGATAGGTATGGCGTGACTACCAATTAAATTGGAGTAGAAGGCATCTCCGGAAATACCGGTATGGTCTGCACAAAGCACAAATAGGGTGTTGTTGTACCAGGGCATTTTTTTAGCTGTTTCAAAAAAACGTCTTAATGAATAATCGGTATAAGCAACACTTTTTAAAATGGGCAGGTCGCCTTCTTTGAATTTGCCTTCATACTTCTTTGGTACTTCAAAAGGGTGATGCGATGAAAGAGTAAAAAGAGTAGAGAAAAAAGGTTGTGGCATTTCATTCGATCTTTTAGCCACATATTGCATAAATTCTTCATCCCATATCCCCCAGTTGCCATCATAATCACTTTCATCATTGTATTCTTTTCTGCCATAGTATTGCTCATAACCTGCCAGGCGGGCAAAGGCATCAAATCCCATCGTGCCATTGGTGCCTCCATGAAAAAATGCGGTCCGGTATCCTTCCGACCTTAATGTGGAGGCCAGACTGTTCATATTATTACTTCCATAAGGAGAAGTGATATATGCTTCATCCATCCAGGTAGGAATGCTGGCGATGATAGCAGGCACTCCTTCAATCGATTTTTTTCCGTTGGAAAAGGCATTCGGGAAGACCAGACTTTCCGACATCAAAGAGTCAAGAAAAGGGGTGAACCCTTTTTGACGATGGTTAATGGCTCCAATGTATTCTTTGGAAAAACTCTCCAAAATGATCAGGAATACATTCATTTTTTGGAATTCTTTTTTCCCGGCAGGATGAATATGAGTATAGTGTTTTATGAGGTCTGCTTCATTTACGTAATAATTGTGCGGCTCAATGGTTTTCAGGTCGAGGGTTTTCAGGATGGAGAAGGGCGTGCTGATCACCAAAGGTACATTCTGAGAGCTGGTATATTGAGCTGCATCCACCGCATTGATCGGCTTTAATTGAAAACCTCCACGGTAAACAAGCAAGGCCAGTGGAATGCCGGCAATAAATACGGCTGTTTGGATCAGGAAGTCCTTTTTTGACCAGGTAGGAATAATGGTTTTAGCTTTGCCGTAAAAGCGGATCAGAAGGTAGCTCAAGCCCAGCCAGATCAGAAAAACATACCAATAATCTGTAAAAAAGGTCGGAATGAGTTCAAACAGGTCATTCCCGATCTCCCCGCCAAAAAAATGGAAGACATCAGCAGTGGTCCGTTTTAATGTAAATGGGAAATAAACCAAGTCAACACAGTTGGCTAGTATGCCAATGCTGTTCGGGATAATAAAGAGCCATTTCAGGAACAATTGATAGCCTTTTTTATATCGAAAAGTGAAGGGTAGAAGCCATAGGAGGATGAATAAGCTATTCAGGAGTACGAGCACCGAAAGGTCGAATTTGACAGAAACGGCAAAAATGTACAACAGCTCCCCAATTCCCAGTTCCTGAAAGTGATGCTGGTTAAAAAGATAGAAAAGGAAACGGCATACCCCATAAATAAAGAGCAGAAGGAGTAGTTTTCTCCCCAATTCACGTGCATGTTGATGCCATTTTTCCATTGTCTGCAAAGCTAACAAAATCTACCTGCATTTTGGAAGGTGAAGGGAAAGGATGGGGGCTGAAAAAAATATTTTACAAAATTTTAACATTTTTTTGCATAGTATCAAAAAATAAATATACATTTGCGCAAATTTTAATTAAAATCACAAACAAAAAAATGAAAAAAGTATTTACATTAGTTGCTGTAGCTACATTATCTTTAGTAGCTTGCGGACCGTCAGCTGAAGAAAAAGCTGCTGCTGAAAAAGCAAAACAAGATTCAATCCAAGCGTACAATGATGCAGAAGCTGCAAAAGCTGCTGCTGAACAACAACGTATCGCTGACTCAACTGCTGCTGCTGCTGCTGAAGCTGAAGCTAAGCGTGTTGCTGACTCAACTGCTGCTGCTGAAGCAGAAAAAGGTGGTAAAAAGAAATAATTTTCTTTTCATCGAGAAAAAAAGGAGCGAATTATTCGCTCTTTTTTTTTGCCTTTTATCCAGCCTTTTTAACACTTATCCCATTTCCAGCCCTTAATAAAAGTTAAAAGATGTTATTTGTATCTTTTCAAATACAAATACGTTATACTTTTGGCCAAATTCAATTTATGCGTAAAGTTTTATTCTTACTCTGTTTCCTTGTCACGCTAAGCTCTTTTGCTCAAAAAATGAGCATTTCGGGAACAGTGCAGGATACCATTGCAAAAATCCCTCTTAAAAATGCGGTTGCTATGGCGGTTAGGATCAAAGACTCAGTTCTGGTATCATTTGCCCGTACGGATGCCAATGGTCGTTTTGAGTTAAAAGATCTGAAGATCGATACCGTTCAGGTGATCGTATCAAACCCTGCCTTTGGGGATCAGTACTATTATGTATTTGGAAGTCAGGCGAATCATGAATTCGATTTTGGAAAGATCATCCTGCCACCTAAAACGCAGCAATTGAACGAGGTGGTGATCTATGCCTTTAAAGATCCTGTCTATTATAAAGGCGATACCCTGGTGTATTCGGCTGACTCATTTAAAGTGAAACCCAACGCTACGGTAGAAGATCTTTTGAAAAAATTACCCGGCATTAAGGTCGATGCTCAGGGCAAGATCACCTCTCAGGGAAAAGAGATCAGCCAGGTATTGGTGGATGGGGATGAATTTTTTGGCTCCGACCCGACAGTCGCTACCCGCAATTTGGCAGCGAATGGAGTGGAATCGGTGCAGGTGTACGAGAAAAAAGATGAAAATGCCACCGAAGGAGGAACTGAAACAGTCCAGGTAATGAACTTGAAATTGAAAGATGAAGCCAAAAAAGGATATTTTGGAAAGATTTCGGGTGCTTCCGATTTTCAAAAGTATCACGAAGGGGAGATATTAGCCAACCGTTTTAATAAACAGCAGAAAGTCTCCTTTTTTGCACTGGGAAGTAATACTCCCCGTTCCTCATTCGATTGGGGCGATGTATATAAATATGGTTTGGATAATGAAATGAACATGATGACCAATGATGAGGGTGAAACCTATTGGTATGGAAATAATGGCGTGCAAGGAGTTCCTCAGTCGTTCAAATCCGGATTCTATTATGCAGACAGATTAGGTAAAAAGACAAAATTAAATTTAAACTATACCTATAATAATAATACGCTAAATGCCAATTCCTCCACACGTTCACAATACTTTTTAAGTGATACCAGCTATGTGACGGAGAATGAATCCTTCAGTTCTCAAAAAACAGAATCGCATACAGTAAATTTTGGAATAGTTCAAACGATCGATTCATTGACTGATCTTGAAATTAGACCCAAACTGGTGACCAACTCAACCAATACAAAGAGCATTACTGATAATTTATTTAAAACATCTACCGATTCGCTTACACGCGAAAATGAAGTAGAAAATACGAACAAGGCAAAAGGTTTCGACTTGAGTGCCAATGCAAAACTGACCAAACGTTTTAAAAAGAAAGACCGTTTATTGCTATTCAATTATTCTTTTAATCAGAAGGAAGACGATGCCGAAGGAATTTTGAAATCTTACAATACATACTATTCCGGATTTATACTTCCTAACGATACGGTAAATCAGAAAAAAGAGAACCGGAGTGACAGGCAAGTGCATAATGCCAAACTTACGTTTACAGAGCCTTTGACTAAAAAGATCAAAGTAGAACTGGAGTATGTATTCAATTACAATAATAGTTTGCAAAATAAAAAAGCCTTAAACTTTTTTAATGGAGAATATTCAGTGAATGATTCTGTATTCAGTAATAATTTTGAAAATATGCAATTGTTCAACAGAGCGGGTTTAAAGTTTATTTATGAAACTAAGAAAATACGCTTTGCAATTGGATCTAAAGCACAACAAACAGAATTGAACAGCCACAATCTAATTTCTGATGGGAGAGTTAAATATACCGGCAGTGCCATTCTTCCTTTCCTTTCGTATATGTATCGCTTTAGTGAGAATAGCCGTTATACTTTTTCATATTACACATTTGCTAATCAGCCTACTATTAATCAATTACAGCCGGTGCAGGACAATACCAATCCGAACCGGGTTATAGTTGGTAATACAGCTTTAAAACCTAGTTATAACAATCACTTTGAAATGAGTTATAATGTTTATAAGCCGATTACAGGAAGATATGTTTGGGCGAATGTGAATTTTGATCTCGTGAATAATGCATTTGCCAATTCTTCCAATTTTGATAGTATCGGTAGAACCGTTTCTCAAACGATCAATGTGGATGGGAATTACAATGGTAACTTTTATGTAGGTGCAGGCTTGCCGGTGTTGGGTGGCTTGATCAAGTTTGATCCGAATGTATATGGAAATTATAATAACTATAGCAATTTTGTAAATGGTGCTGAGAATAAAACACAAGCTTCCAGTTTGAATGTTGGATTAGATATCAGTTTACAAACCGATTCGATCGAGTTTAGTATTGGAGGGAATTACAACTGGAATCAAACACAATCGAGTTTAAATCCAAATTCCAATAAACCGTATTCAAGTCAGTATTTAAGTGCAGACTTCAGATGGATACTTCCTCTGAAATTTGTATTTGAAACGGATGCGGAGTACACGATCAACAGTCAGCGTACCCAAGGTTATAATATCAATTATGTGATCTGGAATGCGAAATTGAGTAAAGCCTTTTTGAAAAATGAAAATTTGATCCTTGCTTTTGAAGCCAATGATATGTTGAATCAGAACATAAGCACAAACCGTTCGATACAGGATAATAGTATCACGGATACTAAGACCAATGTGATCAGCCGTTATTTTTTATTAAGAGCAACATTTAAGTTTAACAGTACTAAAACAAAAGAAACAGATGATTATGGATGGTAAAAAACGAATTGTACTTTTCCTGTTCTGTGTTTTTGTTGTTGGACTAAAAGCACAGATCACACAAGGGAAGATCATTTACGAGCGCAAAACAAATTTGTATAAAAAGTACAAAGATGATGATGTGAAAGAATGGTTGCGTGAAGAGGATAAGAATAAGGTTGATGTATTTGAATTGTATTTTACCGATTCGAGTTCCGTATTCAAGCCACAGGATAGCGATCTGAAAGAGCGGATGAGTTGGGCTACAAGTAAAAATGTGGTGTATCAGGAATATGCACAGAATAAACGCTTGACGATAAAAAGTTTATGGGGAGAAAAAATGTATGTGGAAGATACATTGTATAAACGTGAATGGAAGATCACAGATAGTAAGCGTGTGATCAGTGGTTACAATTGTAGAAAAGCTATTTGGCAGGCAAATGATAGCACTCGTATTTATGCCTGGTATTGTGAGGAAATTGTGCCGAGTATCGGGCCTGAAAGTTTTTATGGATTACCGGGAGCCATATTGGGATTAGCGACAGAGGATGGAGGAGTGATCTACTTTGCCAAAACGATAGAGGTATCGAAACCCACTATGGATGCAGTTATACCGAAAAAAGGGAAAAATAAGATCTATACATCAGCCGAGTTAAAAACGAAGCTGGAAAAAGATTTTGGTAAGAATCCCTGGGGAAAAGCCATGATCAAAGAAGCCTTTGGGATCTGGTAATATTATCAAATCAGATGTAAGATTTTTGAATGATCTGTATTTATTTTTATGTTGTAAAAGTTTCCGGACAGTCAGAATTTCAAAATTTTATCTAAAAAACAACTGTCCGAAAACTTATGAAAAACCATGGCTTATTGTTTTCCACTCAATAGCAGCAGCTCATTAATTTCCACCACCGTATTGTATCGTTTGATCCCTTCTTTGTCGGTATAGGTATTGTGTACCAATTTGCCTTCAATAGCTACTTCTGAACCTTTGCTGAGGTGTTTCTCTACGATCTCTGCGGTTTTTCCCCATGCAGTAAGGTTGTGCCATTGTGTTTCTGTTACACGTTCGCCTTTTGCGTTCTTGTAGGTTTCATTTGTTGCGATCGAAAATTTCGCTAATTTTTTACCGCCTTCTAATTCTTTGATCTCAGGATTCATTCCTAAATTTCCAATTAATTGTACTTTGTTTCTTAATGCATTCATAATGTCCGATTTTTAATTTTTTGATTTTTTTGGTTTGCATCAAACGTGAGAGCGCTCTACTTTTGGTTTGACGATGCAAAGGTGGGATAGGTCGGCTTGATTAATCGGTTGGTAAGCATTTATAATCGGATATAAACGTTTATAAACGTTTATTTTTTTAAACGGATAGTTGTTAAATCAAATAAAATCAATCAATTCAGCGGTTTATGAGTAAAACATGTTTGGAATGTGAAGAAGAAATAAAAGGCAGAGCAGATAAAAAATTTTGCTCCGATCAATGCCGGAATGCCTATAACAATAAGTTAAAAAGTGGGACTTCCGATTATGTTCGGACTGTAAACAGTGCACTCAAAAAGAACAGAAAGATCCTCCAGGAATTATTGCCGGAAGCTACCTGCCGGACAACACGTTCTAAATTATTACAAAAAGGTTTTGATTTTAATTTTATGACCAGTTCATACACCAACAGAAAAAATGCAACCTATTATTTCTGTTATGAATATGGCTATTTACCTCTTGAGAATGATCTTTGTTTTTTGGTCAGACGAAAAGAGTATATGGATAATTGATTTTTTTATTTGGGCAAGGAAACATTATCGGTTAGGAACCGGTATGTTTTTAATAATGACTCGAATTTTTTAATATTGTTTTGTAAACCGGCATTGCTGCGTGAAGTAATGATGATCATGGCTACTCCTTTCTTTTCACCAATGTAAGCCACCCGTTCAAAATTTTTATTCTCTTCATCCAGATAATCATAGATCAATGCTGTTTTTTTTGTTTTGCCCATTTTTATCGGCTTTTGTTTGATGATCTTGATCTTGGGAGCATTGGTGGTAAATTGAACACTGTCATATTTGATCATTACGTACACATCTTCATTTTTTGTGCTGTCATAACTCGAAAAGGTGGTGTACATGACTGTTTCAGCATCGGCCCAGGTTTCTCCCTTGGGATAAAACACAGCCATCAATCCTTCCTGCAAAGCACTTTCATTATCCAATACCCAGCCGCTTGGTGCTGTTAAAAAATAAGAATGGTTGGGACCATATACCAAACCGGAATTGTTTTTTAAGCTATCCTTTTGAGCAAAAAGAAAAGCTAGGTTAAAAAAGAATAAAGTGCTAAGCAGTAGTTTTTTCATTTTCATTTAATGTTTTTAGCAGCCTTCATCAACTCACATTTATCACAGGCCTGCTTTTTTTTGATACTACCATATATTCTGTATGCCACATAAGCAACAGCTAACAAAACAATTCCATATACTGCCAGTTCTTGTATCATTTACCCTGCAAAATTACGCAAAATTATAGGCCTTTAAGTCCTTATTTTTAATAATTTTACATCCGTTAAATTGAATTCTATGATCACAGCAGAAACTCCTATCCGTTACGATAGAAAAAAATATAAAGATGATACCTTGATCGCACTTTACAAAGGTGTGTTAAAGCCTAGAATGATCGAGGAAAAAATGCTGGTGCTTCTGCGCCAGGGGAAAATTGCCAAATGGTTCAGCGGTATCGGTCAGGAAGCCGGTTCCGTGGGTATTGCCATGGCAATGGACAAGGACGAGTACATTTTGCCGATGCACCGTAATCTGGGTGTATTCACTTCCCGTGGTATTCCTTTGAACCGTTTATTTTGTCAGTTTCAGGGGAAACCAAGTGGCTTTACAAAAGGTCGCGACCGCTCTTTTCATTTCGGAACTCAGGAATACAAGATCATTGGTATGATCTCCCACCTTGGTCCGCAAATGGGTTTGGCTGATGGGATCGCCTTAGGAAATCTGTTAAAAGAAAATAATAAAGCAACCGTTGTTTTTACAGGTGATGGTGGTGCTTCCGAAGGTGATTTTCACGAAGCATTGAATGTGGCTGCCGTTTGGGATCTGCCTGTAATCTTTACAGTTGAGAACAATGGTTATGGTTTATCTACACCCAGTAATGAGCAATTCCGTTGCAAGCAATTTATTGATAAAGGCATTGGTTATGGAATGGAAGCGGTGCAAGTAGATGGTAACAATGTATTGGAAGTATATGATACATTAAAACGTTTGCTGGAATCGATCCGCAAAAATCCTCGTCCCATTTTATTGGAGTTGATCACTTTCCGTATGCGTGGACATGAGGAAGCATCAGGAACCAAATATGTTCCGAAAGAATTATTTGATATCTGGGGCAAAAAAGACCCTTTGAACAATTTTGAAAAATATTTATTGGCGGAAGGCGTATTGGATGAAGCGATGATAGAAGGTTTCCGTGCAGAGATCAAAGAAGAGATAGAGCACGGTTTGGAATTGGCTTTTGCTGAAACATTGCCTCCTCCAAATACAGAGCTTGAATTGCGCGATATGTATGCTCCTTTTGATTTTGTGGAAACAAAAGCTACAGGAAGCAAAACCAACAAGCGTATGATCGATGCTATTTCCGATGGTATGCGTTTGGCGATGCGTAAACATTCTAACCTGGTGTTGATGGGTCAGGATATTGCTGAGTATGGTGGTGTATTCAAGATCACCGAAGGTTTTGTGGAAGAGTTTGGTAAAAAACGTGTGCGTAATACACCATTGTGTGAGTCGGCAATTGTTGGAAGCGGGTTTGGTTTATCTATCAATGGAATGAAAGCCATGGTGGAAATGCAGTTTGCTGATTTCGTTACAGAAGGATTCAACCAGATCGTAAATAATTTAGCAAAATCACATTACCGTTGGGGACAAAATGCCGATGTCGTAGTGCGAATGCCAACAGGTGCTGCTGTAGCTGCCGGACCATTCCACTCGCAAAGCAACGAAGCCTGGTTTGTGCATACACCGGGATTAAAAGTAGTATATCCTGCTTTCCCAAGCGATGCAAAAGGTTTGTTACTAACTTCATTTGAAGATCCGAATCCGGTTATTTTCTTTGAGCAAAAAGCATTATACAGAAGCATTACCGAAGATGTGCCGGATGATTATTTTACTGTTCCTATCGGAAAAGCAAAATTGGTGCGTGAAGGAAACGATGTGAGTATCATCACTTATGGAATTGGTGTTCACTGGGCAATGGAAGTATTGGATAAGTATCCGGAGATCTCTGCCGACCTGGTTGATTTGCGTACCTTGTTACCGTTCGATAGAGAAGCGATCATCAACTCCGTAAATAAAACAGGAAAAGCCATTATTTTACATGAAGATACGTTAGTGGGTGGAATAGGAGGCGAGTTAGCTGCAGTGATCTCAGAAAATTGTTTCGAGAATTTAGATGCACCGGTGGTTCGCTCGGCCAGTTTAGATACACCTGTGCCTATGAATGCTGATCTGGAGTGGAATTTCCTGCCGAAAGCCCGTTTCGAAGAGCAGTTGAAAAAGCTTTGGAGTTATTAATATCATACAATATTAAAACGAAGAAAGTCCCGGTTTGCCGGGACTTTTTTTATATTTGTTTATGCTCCAAGCTTCTTAAGAATAAGAATTCAATTTACTCGTCATATTGTTAAAGAAAAAAGAATGAAAAAAACAGGTATAGCAATTACACTCATAGGATTACCATTGATGGTGCTGTCCATGTTGGATCTGTTTGGAGAGCAACGTATCCCTATACCCATTACAATTCCAATTATGATCGTAAGTTGTATCTCTGTTTTTCTAGGTCCTGCTTTGGCTGTTTTCCCGCTTAGTATGGAAAGGAGAAAGAGAATTACCAACAGATCGTTAGTATTCGGAGTCTCTTTATTTGGATTGGGTTTTTTCTTTAAAAAAATGCATTGGCCGGGCGCTGCTTTTTTAGTGATCATTGGCGTGTTAATCCTTTGTTTCTTTTCAGGTACGCTTACTTGCAAAAGCAATTACGATAAATGGAAATTATTGGCACGAACAAAATTTGACGCTCTGTTTTTGACCTTATGTAATTATGTAGGTATCGGTGGATTGTTGTTAGGGATACTCTTTAAAATTCAACATTGGCCTTTAGCGCAAGCCATTGCCATTGGAGGAATGGTGACGCTCGCTGTAGGAATGTTGATTGGGAACCATAAGTTTAAGAAGGAAGTGATCACAAGAAAAGAAACTGCCGATAAATTGAAAGAAACGCTTGATCAGCTGGAAGAGCAGCATCAAATACTTGAGGAAAAACAAAAAGAAATTATTGGGAGTATTACCTACGCAAAGCGCATTCAATCATCTTTATTGCCAACTGAAAAATATATTAATTCCCATTTGACACGTTTAAGGGATGAAAATAGCCTGTAAATCTTTTTGAAGTGCAGCCCTAATTTCGGGGCTGTTTTTGTTATATTTGTTATATGCGACCAATTAATTTTATTAGCATATTTATTTTCATTATTCTGCTTTTCTCAAGCGGGAATATTGAAGCAAACAAATTGGATTCTTTATACACGGTGCTTAGATCAACTCAAGAAGATACAGCTAAGGTGGAACTCTATTTGAACATAATTGAGGAAACCTATACCATTGCACCTGACAGCGTAATACCACTTTCGGAAAAATTGATCACGATTGTTGAAGGTGCACTTCAAAAAGTAAGCAAGGATAAAGAACATTATTTATTGGCAGTTAAAGCAAATTGCTTTAATAATATTGGAGCCATTCTTAATCAAAAAGGAGATATAAAAAATGCCTTGAGCTATTTTCATAAAAGTCTTAAAATAAAGGAAACACTTGGTGAAAAAAAGGCTGTTTCCAGCACATTAAACAATATTGGTTACCTGTACGGTACAATTGGCGACAGAGACAATGCGCTATTGTATTACAATAGGAGTTTAAAGATAAAGCAAGAGATTGGTGATAAAAAAGGGATCTCAAGAATATTAAAT
The DNA here is from genome assembly GCA_017303895.1 of Bacteroidota bacterium. Classification (GTDB taxonomy): domain Bacteria; phylum Bacteroidota; class Bacteroidia; order 2-12-FULL-35-15; family 2-12-FULL-35-15; genus 2-12-FULL-35-15. The sequence continues at coordinate 62,100 of JAFLBF010000015.1, forward strand.
AATCTCGGAAGTTTATATGATGAAATAGGAGATACAGTGATGTCACTCCGTTCTTACACTCAAAGTTTGAAAATTGCTGAGGAGTTGCACGATTCGGTGGGGATGTCATTGGCCCTGAATAATATCGGATTTACCTATGATAAAAAAGGGGCATCAGATGAAGCCTTGTTCTATTATTCTAAAAGTTATGATATAAGAATTCGTTTGAATGATCAGCAAGGTATTGCTGAGTCGCTGAACAATTTAGGGAATATCTATCTCAAAAATGGAAATGTGTCAAAAGCTCAACAAATGGGTGAAAAGGCTTTGCAAATATCAAAAGAATTGCAATATCCGGAGTATATCAAACGCTCTTCCAACTTGTTGAAAGATATTTATTTAAAGCAAGGAGATTATGCAAAAGCCTATAAAATGTTAGATCTGTATATGGTCATGCGTGATAGTATCATGAAAGAAGAAAATAGAGATGCAGCCCTAAAAAGATCATTTGAATATGAATATGAATTAAAAACAACAGCGGATAGTATTAAAAATTTTGAAGTCAAGCAAAAAGAACAGATCTCCTATCAAAATGAGATCGCAAGGCAAAGAGCTTATACCTATGGAGGTATAATTGGTTTTGTGTTGATGCTGATCATTGCTGTAATTTCTTACAAAGCCTATCAGCAAAAACAAAAAGCAAATGAGGCGATAATGATTCAAAAAAAGATCATTGAGGAAAAACAAAAAGAGGTGCTTGCCTCCATCAATTATGCTAAACGTATTCAACAATCGATCTTGCCAACAGCAAAATATATTGAGCAAAGTTTTAATCGCTTAAAAAATAAATGATGACAAGTCCGTTTAATGTTCGTTTTGTCTTTAAGGCAGCACTGTTTTTATCGGTGTTATTATCCTCTATTGACTTGTCTGCACAAAAGGAGATAGATTCTTTGATCCATCTTTTACAGTCGGCTAAAAAAGATACTTTCCAGCTTAGCATTTTAAATCAGATCGCTGAAAAAAGTACAGATGATAATCTATGGCCCATCTATAATAAAAAGATGGAACAATTAGCACTGGAGTTGATGAACAGCAAAAATGCAAAGATCAGTCGGAAAGCTAAGATGCATTTCGCCAATTCTCAGATCAATACCGGCTATCTTCACAACATGAATGGGGTATTGGATAGTTCTGTTGTTTATTATCAGAGGGCATTGGATATCATGCAGGAATTAGGTGATAAAATAGGAATGGCGGCAGCATTGAACAATATCGGTTATGTGTTTAAATCACAAGGCGATATTTTGAGCGCACTCGACTGTTATCATCGAAGCTTAAAGTTGTATGAAAGTATGAAGGATCAAAAAGGTATTGCCAATTCCTTGAATAATTTAGCGATCATCTATAGCCGGCAGGGCGACACCAAAACTGCGATTAATTACAACTTAAGAAGCATTGAGATCGCAAAAAAATTAAAAGATAGTTTGAGTCTGGGGATATCTATGAATAATCTGGCTTTGCTCTATCACAAACGGAATAAGCCTGAAGAAGCATTGAAGAATTTAAGAGAAGCCTTGGTGATCCAGGAAAAGATCGGTGACCTGGAAGGTGTTGCCAATTCGTATAACAATATCGGTTATGTTTACGAAGAAAGTAATGACATCGATAAGGCGCTGGAAAACTATTTGCTGGCATATCGTATGTCAAAAAATGGAAGTGATAAACCTGTATTGGTGAGCACAGCTATAAATGTCGGGACACTTTATTTGAAAAAGAAAAATACAACTGAGGCTGTAAAGTATGCACAAGAGGCCTTTCAGTTGGCGAAAGAAATTGAATATGTGAATGAATTGGCCGATGCTGCTGATTTAATGAGTCAGGTATATAAATTAAAGAACGATTATAAGAATGCACTGGAGATGCATGAATATTACATCAAATTAAAAGATAGTGCCTTGAATGAATCTACGCGGAAGGCTGCTCTTCAAATGAAATACCAGTATGCTTATGAGAAAAAATTAGTAGCGGATAGCATCAAAAATAATGAAGCACAAAAAGTAAAGGATGCTCAGATAGCTGCTCAGGAAAGCGCGTTGAAGCAGGAAAAAACATTAAAATATGTGTTGTTCTTTGGATTGGCTTTATTCATTGCTATTTCTATTTATGCGTATTACCGCTATCGGGACACGCAAAGAAAGAATACGATCATCGCCCGTCAGAAAGAGATCGTAGATGAAAAGCAAAAGGAGATCATTGATAGTATCACCTATGCTAAACGGATCCAGCTGGCGCTGCTCAAAGAAGAGGCGCATGTGAGCAAACACCTGCCGGAACATTTTGTATTGTTTCAACCCAAAGATATTGTGAGTGGAGATTTTTACTGGTCGCTCGAAAAAACCGAAGCAAACACGTCAAATCGTTATTGGTACCTGACTGTAGCCGATTGTACCGGACATGGTGTGCCGGGCGCATTTTTAACGATGCTCGGGACTTCTTTCCTGAATGAGATCAATGCAACACCCGATCTGTTGTCACCCAACGAAATTTTGGAGCAGTTGCGTATCCGTTTTATTCGCGATCTTAATCAGTCGGGTAGGATCGGAGAAAATAAAGATGGCATGGATATGTCGATCTTCCGTTTGAACCTGTCCACTTATGAATTAGAATGGGGAGGCGCCAATCACCCACTTTGGCTCTTCAAGAAAAATGCAGACCAGTCAATTGAATTCATCGAGGTGAAAGGCGATAAATCGCCTATTGGTTACTCCGATAGAATAGAACCTTTCAGCAATTTTAAATTTAAACTCGACAAAGGCGATCAGTTGTTCTTATTTACTGATGGTTATGCCGATCAGTTTGGCGGGGAGAAAAAGAAAAAATTCAAACGTTCTCAATTAAAAGATCTACTACTTTCTATTGCTGAAAAACCTTCCCTGCAGCAAAAACAACATCTTGAAAAAGCATTTTATGATTGGAAAGCGGGTATGGAGCAGGTGGATGATGTTTGTGTGATCGGTATCCGTATTTAATTTTCGAAAAAAATAGTTGTTCTATTACTATTTTTTATCTTTGTTAGATATGCACATAAAACGATTACTTCCCTTATTTATATTGTTTTTAAGCTCGTATGCCTTCGCCCAGGGCAAGAAAGATAGTCTGTTGGTTTTCTTGAAAAATAATCCTACACAGGATACAACCCATGTAAATGCACTTAATCTCCTGGCGCATGAATACATGAACAATGCGAACGACAGTTGTTTGTTGTATGCCAGTCAGGCAATTTTTATTTCAAAGAAATTGAACTATATAAGAGGAGAAGCAGTAGGTCTGAATAAAAAAGCTGAATTTTTTAATGGTAAAGGTGAATATCAAAAGGCACTTCAATTAGGTTTAGAAAGTTATAAATTATTTGAGAAGCTCAATGCGCATCGATCGATGAGCAATATTATGAACTCCATTGGGAATACTTATTTAGGGATCAATAATAAAGCAAAAGCATTGGAAGCATACATAAAAAGCCATGATATTGCGGCTAAAGATTCCATTAAATACATGATGGCCATTGCCTCAATGGGTGTTGGGAATGTTTATATGGAAACCGGATTTCCTGAAAAAGCTTATCAGTCGTTTCTTACTTCTCAAACTATTTTCAAGCAGGAGAATGCTCCTTATCCATTGTCGCTTTCCTATACACTTATCGGGCAGGCACTCGTGGAAATGGAAAGATACGATGATGCTTTCAAGAGTTTTGATGAAGCTTTGATGCGATTAAAGCAAATGGAAAATACGTATGCTGTTGCAGGAACTTATGAGATCATAGCTGCTGCTTATGAAAAGCAGGGAAGCAAAAAAATAGCATTGGATTTTTATTTAAAAGCACATCAATTATTTACCGAAAGAAAAGCATTTGATAATATTAAAAACGTTAGTTTAAAGATCTCCAATATGTATAAGAATGCTGGCGAATTTGAAAAAGCGCTGCAATATTATACGGCTTATTCTAATTTCAAAGATTCGGTTTTCAATGCGGAAAGCAATAAGCAATTGCTGGAAGTGGAAGCACGTTATGAGAGCGATAAAAAACAACAGCAGATCGAATTACAATTGTCTAAACTGGAGCAACAACAAACCCGTCAGAAGATCATGTGGATAGGTATTGCCATTGTTCTTTTGTTAATGGTGCTTCTGTTTATCCGGTATTTTGAAAAACAAAAATCGAACAAAGCACTTTCTATTTCGAATGAGCGACTGGAAGTGAAAAATACCATTATCGAACAAAAAAACAAAGAGATCACAGATAGTATTGAGTATGCCAAACGTATTCAGCTGACGCTGTTGCCTTCTGAAAAATATATTGAGCAAACATTGAATCGTTTGAATAAGAAAAAATAGCATGACGAAGAAAGAACGTTTCGAAAAGATCATTGATTATTTCAGTATACATCATCCTGTTGCTGAAACCGAATTGCATTATAAAAATCCTTATCAATTGCTGGTTGCCGTTATTTTATCTGCTCAGTGTACCGATAAACGGGTGAACATGGTAACGCCATCCTTATTCAAAGCTTTTCCAAAACCGGAAGTGATGGCGGCTGCGAGTAGTGACGAAGTGTTTCAATACATTAGAAGTATCAGCTATCCGAATAATAAAGCGAAGCATTTGGTGGGAATGGCGAATATGCTCATTCATGATTTTAAAGGTGTTGTGCCTTCAGAAGTGAATGAATTACAAAAGTTGCCTGGTGTAGGACGTAAAACAGCCAATGTGATCGCATCGGTGGTGTATGATAAACCAGCCATGGCAGTGGATACACATGTGTTTCGTGTGTCAGCGCGCCTGGGTTTAACAACCAATTCCAAAACGCCACTCGAAACAGAAAAACAATTGATCAAATATATTCCGGAAGAAAAAGTTGCCGTAGCACATCATTGGTTGATATTACACGGACGCTATGTGTGTATTGCCCGTAACCCGAAATGTGCTGAATGCGAGATCAGTGCCTACTGCAAATATTTTTCTTCAAAAATGAAAAAAGCAAAATGAATCACTTGATCAAAACTTTTCATTTATTCTTATTTCTGCTGTGTTTTTCATTATTGAATGCACAGGAGACGAAACGCTTTTCTGTTTATTTGATCGGTGATGCCGGTGAATATACGCAGCCGGGAGCTGCCTTGTTGGAATTGAAAAAGCAAATTGAGAACGATCCTCAAAGTACGGTCGTGTTTTTAGGTGATAATGTGTATCCGGCCGGACTGAAAAAAAAGGATCCCAATACTTTTTTGAGAATGAATGCTCAGTTGGATATGCTGAAAGATTATAAAGGAGCAGTGTATATCATTCCCGGAAATCACGATTGGGCTGCACAAACCATGAAAGGGAAAGCTGTTTTATTGGAGCAGCAAAACTATGTTGATTCGGTTTGTAAAACATTTTCAATTAATAACAACAATACCGGTGCTTTCTTCCCCAAAAATGCTTTGCCGGGACCTGAAGCTGTTTTGATCGCTCCCGGTGTTCGTCTGATCATGATCGATACACAATGGTTCTTGCATGCTTTTAAGAAAAATAAGAGTGGATCAAAAAAGCAAACCGGAAAAACATTTTACTCCCGTTTGGATAGTATCCTTTTGTATGCCAAACAAAACAATGAACAAGTGATCGTAGCGGGCCATCATCCCATTTATACCAATGGTGAACATTCCAGGAAAATGCAACCCTTACGATTCATGATCAATTATGTGCCGCCTTTTCAGTTGTTTGGAGCAGCAGGTTTGTATCGCTTATTTTCACAGGACATCGATCATCGTCAGTATAAAAAGATGAGAAAAGAATTGCTGGCGATCTTCCGTAAATACGATAAAATTGTCTATGTATGCGGACATGATCATAATATGCAATTGTTTGTGCAGGAGAATGATACCTATATTGTGAGTGGGGCAGGGAGTAAATTATCCAAATTAAGAAAGAAAAAACGCTTTGAGTCAAAGTGGAACGATGATAGCTCAACAGGTTTTATTCGTTTAGATATTTTGGAAAATGGAAGCTTGAATATGCGTGTATTCAAAACGGCTGATCCGAAGGTGCTTGATCTGAAAGGATTCTGATCTATTTATTAAACTCCTTGCAATACTTCTGGATCAGGTTGTAAGCCTTTTCATTATTCAATCCATCCGCCTTCTCCAGATCTTTACATGCTCCTTTTTTATCGCCCGATGCAAATTTGATGGAAGCACGATTAATGTATGCTGGTGAATAATCAAACTTTATTTTAATGGCCAGATCCAAGTCTTCCAAGGCTCCTGCGAAATTTTTCATCGCACCTTTTGCTGTACCTCTGTTAGTTAAAGCAATAAAATTCTTTGGATCTTGTTTGATCACTTCATCATAGTCGCGAACAGCCCCCGAGTTATCATTGGTATTAATGCGTGTAGCACCTCGGATGATCAAGGCATCGATATTATCAGCCTCATATTCCAAAAAGCGACTCAAGTCTTTGTCGGCTCCTTTGAAATCGCCTCCGTTGTATTTTGTTTTTCCTCTCCAAAAATATGCTTCATTATTTTCGGAGTTGATCTCGATCACCCGGTTAAAATCATTCAAGGCTAATACATAATCTTTTTTCAGATCGTGATACAGTTTTCCTCTTGCCATGAACGCCTGCTCATGGTTGAGGTTGTTTTCAATGGCTTGAGAATATTCGGCTATTGCTAATTGTTTATCCCTGCCTTTTTCTTTGAGTGTTCCTCTTAAATAATAGGCTTGGGCATCCTCGAAATTTTTATCTATTGCTCTGTTGAGATCTAATTCAGCTTCTTTGAATTTTCCTAATTCCATTTGCGCTACTGCTCTTTCACGAAAAGCATCTCCTCTGTTGGCATCAAATTCCAATGCTTTGTCGAACATCAATACAGCATTTTTGTAGTCCTTTGTTTTTGTTTGTGCTACCGCCAAACGGTAATAAGCTTCGGATGAAGATGCATTGGCCTTGATCGCTTTTTTATATTCTTTGATGGCTTCCAGATAAAATTTGTTGGCCATTTTGGGGTCATTATTCTTGATACGCACCTTTGCAGAATCACACTTATAATTACCGGCTTTGATGAGTTTTTCGGCTACATCGGCTGTATCTACTTTGGGTGCTGTTTCTTCCTGAGCCAGCAAGTGTGTAAATGAAATGAAGAAAAGAAGTATAAATGCCCCGAAGTGTTTCATTTGTTGAAGAATTACTTTTCTCTAAGTTACACTTATTTTTTTGAATTCTGATAATAGGCCATGGCAAATTTGATCTCTGCGTAGGAATACTCATCGCCCAAGGCATTTTTGATAGGAGAGAAAAGAGTAGTGTCCAATGTGTTCGAAACAGTGATGATGTTCTTTAATTTTTCATCTGTCACGAATTGATGTACATCCAATAAACCCAATGAAACATAATAGGCCAAATGACTTTCGATGGTTGAATAGGCCATTCCTCTTTCAGTAGCCACTTCCTCTATACTTTTTCCTGATTTGAATAATTCATAGCTGATCTTTTTGGAATCAGGTTTTTCTGCTTTTGCCTGCTCTTTTTCTTCTTTTGTTTTTTTCTTGCGTTTGCTTTTTGTTTCTACGGCAGGCAATTCTGCTAGCCGCTCTTTGTTGATGCTATTGGCGTGGATGGCCTCTTTTGAGAATTCAGAATTACTGTTGGCCGAATTGACCATTGCTTCCGCTTTATTGATCGTTTGGATCTGTTTGAAGAAAAAACTTTCCAGTTCAGTCAATTCCTGCAAATACGCTTTTACTTTTTTCTCTGACTGTAAAGCTTCTATATGTTTAATGATCTTTTTGGAACTGTCTTTTAATAAAGGAACAAAATGATTCTTTGCTGCACTAACTCTTTGTTGCAGCACCACCAATCGGTCAGGTGCTTTGGACTCGAATATGGAATTTAATTGCTGAATGAATTTATCAGCAACCACTTTGATTTGTTCCACTTCTTTTTTTAATTCATATGCCCATTCAAAATATTTTTGTTTGGCAGATCGCTGTTCATCTTTCTGATAACTTTCTACATGCTGCGTGAGTTTATTGATCAGTTCAGACAACTGAAAGCTCTGAGTGATATATGTTTTAAAGAATTGCTCCGATTCCTGCTCAAAGATCTTCAACAGTGTTTCCTGCTCTTCTTTGGTGTTGGAATAGTTCTGAATGTTTTGATCGATATTCAAACTGTTCAAGTTGATAGGAGAGGAGAGGACAAGTCCATCCAGTGCTGTTAAGCGCGACAAAGCCACATACACTTGTCCGGGAGCGAATGCACTTTCAATATCAATGATCGCTTTTTGAAAAGTGAGTCCCTGACTTTTATGCACAGTAATAGCCCAGGCCAATTTTACAGGATATTGTGTAAAGGTGCCGACTACTTTTTCTTCGATCTCATTCGTTACTTCATTTAAAGAGTATTTGATGTTTTGCCATTCGTATCTATCAATGGAAATAGGTTTGCTGTTATCCGGAAACTGCACTTCTATTTTGTTTTCACTGATAGAAGAAATGACTCCGATCTTACCATTGAAAAAACGTTGTGCTCCGCTGGGATCATTTTTGATGAACATGATCTGCGCCTCTTTTTTTAATTCCAGGTTCTGTTCTACCGGATAGGCATATTCATTGAAATCACCACTGATCTCTGCTTTAAAGAAATAGGAGGGATGAGCAATGTTTTGCAATGATTCCTTGTTGATCTTGTCGGCCTTATGATTGTGCGTGGTAAGATGAATATAGGTGTCGTTTAGATCCTGTTTTATATCCGGCCGGTAATAACTGTTCAGTGTTTCAATATCTTCTTTTGTAACCTGATTGGTGCGCAAATTATTTAAAATGCGAATGAAGACATCATCCTGCTGGCGATATACTTTATCCAATTCAATGTATAAAGGTTTGTGTTGTCGTAAAACCTGTGCTTCAAAAAAGAACGGACTTGCATAATATTGTTTTAAGTACTGCCATTCATCTTCTTTTACTACGGGTGGAAGTTGTAAAAGATCACCAATGAACAATACCTGTACTCCTCCGAATGGGAACTGATTTTTTCTTCTGACACCTCTTAAAACAGTATCGATCGCATCCAGCAGATCAGCACGTAACATACTTACTTCATCAATGATGAGTAATTCCATTTCCTGCAATAGCTTTCGTTTGTTGCTATTCAATTGTAATTGTTTGAATAAGCTTTGAGGAGTATTGATCTTACTGTTTTCGGTGAAGTTGGCGTTGGCATTTCTGTCAGGGATAAAAGCACCGAAAGGAAGCTGAAATAAAGAGTGGATGGTAACACCACCTGCGTTGATGGCAGCAATACCTGTAGGTGCAGCTACAATGGTGTTTTTATACGTATGTTGAATAATGTGTTTTAGGAAGGTGGTTTTGCCTGTTCCTGCTTTCCCTGTCAGAAAAATATTTTTGTTGGTATTGTTAATGAAGCGGGAAGCAAGGGAAGAGGAGTCAACTACTTTGTATTTTTCTTCAAATTTCATTAAGGTAAAGATATATAAGATTTATTACATTGCATTTAAATGTTTTTTTATTGATTCTAAAATTTTACATTAGCGTTACAATATATTCTATAACTATGAAAAATATTTTCTTATTCTCGGTGTTGATAACACTTATTTTTTCTTCCTGCAAAAGAGATAAAGATGAAATTCCAGTAAACAGCATTGCGGATTATCCTATTTCTTGTTTTTCGAATTTTAATACAGGTGTTGATCTTATCACAGATATTGTAGGTGTAATAAATTATACAGGAAGAGTTGGTTCATATCCTACCTGTGCTGTTGTTAATATAGATTCCTCCATCGCTTCTGATAGCGATACAATTGAAATAGATTTTGGCAGTAGTAATTGTTTGGATACTGATGGTCATTGGAGAAGAGGTAGAGTTGTATGCATGTATAATGGAGGTTTTTGGGATTCACTTAGCATGTGGGAGATCTTTTTTTACGATTATTATGTAGATGATATTAAATTAAGTGGAGTTATACAAGTAACCAATAACGGACATGATGGAGCCGGAAATACAAGTCATTCAATTTCTACTAGTTCCTCGTTCGAGAGGGCAGGGGATGTTTTGGTGTTTAATTCGAATTTACTTTATGTCAGATCGATTGGAGAATCAACTCCTTCCTATTTAGATGATGTATGGTTTGTTACTGGGTTGTCAACTAATTGTACAACATTTAGTGGGAAGTCATTTTCTTTTAATATAACTAGTCCACTCTATCGTTCTGAACAATGTAAATATCTTACAAAAGGAGTTGTTTCAATTACTCCGCAAGGGAGCCCGGAAGCTAGTTTAGATTATGGAAATGGAGGCTGTGATAATGGTGCAACCTATACTGTGAATGGAAATTCTTTTTCTTTCTTGCTGGATTGATATTCATTTACTTTCCGATGCAAAAGCGGCTGAAGATATTTCCTAAAAGATCATCACTTGAAATTTCGCCTGTAATGGTGCCTAAGTGATGTAAGGCCTGACGGATGTCCATTGCTAGAAAATCGCCTGTAACATTCTGGTTGAGTCCTTCCAATACTTTTATCAATGCACTGTTGGTATGTCGCAAGGCTTCCACATGTCGCGCATTCGTTACGATAGTCTCAGTAACATTCACTGTTGAGTTGTCGAATAATTTTACAAGATGTTTTTTGAGTTCATCAATGCCGGTTTGTTCTTTGGCAGAGATAAACATCATGTCTTTGAACTCGGCAAATTCACGGTAAGTATATTCCATGTCTTCCTTATCGATCTTGTTGGCAACTAATACCAATTGCGAATTGTGAAGATGTGGCTCTATTTCGGCAACTATTAATTTTAACTCATTCGGAGTGATCTCATGCACATCAAATAAATAGATGGCAATGGAGGAAAGTTTGATCTGCTCGTAAGCTTTTTCAACACCAATGCTTTCAATGATATCGGTTGTTTCGCGGATCCCTGCTGTGTCAATAAAACGGAACAATACTCCATCGATCGTCATTTCATCTTCTATCACATCGCGTGTAGTACCCGGAATATCGCTTACAATGGCTTTGTCTTCCTCCAGCAGTGTATTCAATAAAGTGGATTTACCGGCATTCGGTTTCCCAACGATCGCTACGGGAATACCATTTTTGATCACATTTCCCACTTCAAAGGAGTCGATCAGTCGCTGAACAATACGTTGAATGCTGGTCACTAAATTCTTAAGGTCGCTTCTATCGGCAAACTCCACATCTTCTTCCGAAAAATCGAGTTCCAGTTCTATCAATGAAGCAAAATCGATCAGGTTCTGACGGAGCAATTTTATTTTACTCGAAAAACCACCACGCATTTGTTGCATAGCAATTTGATGAGAGGTAGCAGAGTTGGAGGCGATCAGGTCGGCCACCGCTTCGGCTTGCGACAGATCCAGTTTGCCATTCAGGAAAGCACGTAAGGTAAATTCCCCTTGGTTAGCCAAACGGGCACCATTTTTTATGAATAATTGAATGATCTGTTGCTGAATATAAGGTGATCCATGGCAGGAGATCTCTACTGTATGTTCACCTGTATAGGAATTCGGACCTTTGAATAAACTCACCAGAACCTCATCAATAATGATATCCTGATCGTGGATCACGCCAAAATGGATGGTATGCGATTGGACTGCGTTTAAGTCCTTCTTTTTTAGGCTTTTAGTTCCAAAAACGGCATTGCAAATATCGATGGCCTTAGGTCCCGATAAACGGATGACCCCAATGGCGCCAACACCTTGCGGGGTAGCCAGGGCAACAATGGTATCGTTATTTAATGCATGGTTCACGGATCCTGATTTTTGCTCTAAATTAACCTAATTCCCTTAATTGACCAATTGGACAGTAAAAAAAAAGAAAATCCTTTGCAATAATGGCTTAAAACTTTAATTTAGCGTTCGCAAAAAATTACATATTCATATAAATCTATAAATAACGATGAGCGTATTAGTAAATAAAAAATCGAGAGTGATTGTTCAAGGTTTTACAGGTAGCGAAGGTACTTTTCATGCCGGTCAGATGATCGAGTATGGAACCAATGTGGTAGGTGGTGTAACTCCTGGTAAAGGTGGTACAACACACTTGGATAAGCCTGTTTTTAATACAGTAAAAGAAGCGGTTGATAAGGCAGATGCAAATGTGTCTATCATTTTCGTTCCGCCTGCATTTGCTGCTGATGCTATCATGGAAGCTGCTGAAGCAGGTATCAAAGTGATCATTTGTATCACAGAAGGTATTCCTGTGAAAGATATGATCGCAGTAAAAGAATACTTAAAAGATAAAGATTGCCGCCTGATCGGTCCAAACTGTCCGGGAGTTATCTCTGCTGAAGAAGCGAAAGTAGGTATCATGCCGGGCTTCGTTTTCAAAAAAGGAAATGTAGGTATCGTATCTAAATCAGGTACATTAACATATGAAGCATCTGACCAAACTGTAAAAGCCGGTTTAGGTGTAACTACAGCTATTGGTATTGGTGGTGACCCGATCATCGGAACAACTACACGTCAAGCAGTAGAATTGTTGATGAACGATCCAGAAACACATGGTATCATCATGATCGGTGAGATCGGTGGATCATTAGAGGCAGATGCTGCACGTTGGATCAAAGCTGATGGTAACCGTAAGCCGGTTGTTGGATTTATTGCCGGTGAAACTGCTCCGAAAGGTCGTACAATGGGTCATGCCGGTGCAATTGTAGGTGGTGCTGATGATACGGCAGAAGCTAAGAAAAAGATCATGCGTGAGTGCGGTATCATTGTCGTAGATTCTCCTGCTGATATCGGAAAAGCAATGGCAGCAGCTTTAGCTGAAGAGGCTCGCAAAGCTAGTCCTCATCACCATGCTAACAGAGTGGATTAATAAAAAAGAGATATAAAAAAGCCCTTACAATTTTGTAAGGGCTTTTTTATTTTATGAATTTTCTTTATTTCTTTTTATGATTCAAGCGATAGATCACACCCAATGTTAACCCACCGGATGCAGCTGCAGTTGGCTCATATTTATTGTAGATAAAAGCATTGTTCAGGTCTTGTCCTAATGCATCTACTCCTTTCAAGTCGGTTAAGCTATAATTAAAACGTACACCTACTAAAATAGAAACCGGACTTTCTTTAATTGCGATGCCGGCACCAAAACCTAATACACCTGAAATGTATGAATCGGAAAAATAGTTGGCAACTGTTGTATCTGCATTGATGTTGGTTCCTGTTCTTTTGTAGTCAGCACCGGAGATCATGTTGTACTGACCACCTAATTCTAAATAAGCACCACCCGTAGAACGAAGTTTGAACATCAACGGAATTTGTGTTGTTTTTAAATTTACACTCGATTTATAATCGTTTTTTCCTAAGAGTACACCGGCTGTATCTCTCATTTCCAATTTGCCTTCATAAGAACCGGTATGATTTCCCATTAATCCTTCTAAACCAAACCCTACCATTCCGAAATAGGCATTGAATGCTAAGCCATAATTGAATCCCCAGCCCATTGCGTAATCCTGACTTTCACCAGTGTTGGAGATGTTGGTGTTGAACAACCAGGTGGAGTTGGCCAAGCCTTTTGCTTGTAACTCAAAGATGTTTTCCTTTTCTTTTTTTGGTGTTTCCTGTGCAAAGGATGAGAAGCTGATTCCCGCAGCAATAGCCAAAAGTGTATTTTTTTTCATGTTTAGAGAGATTAATGTGTTACTCAAATATAACATTTATCTATTCTAAAAACAACTACCATTTAAACCATTTACTGTATTTTAAGTATTTATCTACCGGCATCCCGTAATCAATATCTAAACCTAAACTCGCTCTTTTTCTTGTCCAGAAATCTTCCTGCTCTTTTAATGGAATAAAATTCTCTACGTATGCTTTAGAAACATTGATCTTGGGTTCATCTGAATATTTATACTTCCGGATGTGTTTTGGATTTAAATTGATAAAATCAACTTTTTGATGACGGATCCGTTCTGTATAGTTTGTAAGTAAAAATCCTTGTATCGGATCTGTTGCAACGGCTATCCTCTTAAAACCAAATTCCTCTGCTACCTTCAATGAGTAATATACATTCTCGCTACTATGTTTGGCATTCGGTTCAATAATGATCCTTTCATTAGGAATGCCCATTTTAATAGCATACATGGCCATAATGTATCCTTCGTTATAGGGTGTATGTACGGTTCCGCCACTGAAAATGAAATTTTTAGCCAAATTATTTTCATATAAATGCACAGCCCATAATAGTCGGAATTTGATCACTTCATTCCATTCTTTTCCATCGTGAGGAAATCCGGGAATAATGACCACATCATAAGGCTGCTCGGTCGCTTTTTTATATGCTTTTCCCGGGGAGTGTTTTATAGCCGAACACGAAAACAGTGTTACTGATATGAATACTGCTAGTAAGTATTTCATCTTAAATTTTTTGGGTGTTATTTTTCAATTCTTCAGCCTGGTTCCATTCCATGAGAGTAATGGGTAATGAATATAACTCCGGAATGTTATTCGAAAAATGTTCTTTAAGAGCAGATTCTATTTTGGAAAATAATAATGCTTTTGTCTTTGCCGTGAGGATGAATAATTGACTTTCTATTATTTCATTTTCTACCAGATTCAAGCGTTTTACATGTTCTTTGTAGTTGACATCCCAGATCAGTTTTTCTTTTAGCAAGATCTCTGCGGCTTTTTCAACTGCCGTTGCATCCTTTGATGCAATATTGATCATGATCATAATACTAAGAATTTAATTTTTGAACTTTTTCCATTACTTCATTTTGCAATTTTTCTTTGTATTGAATGATCCGTTCTCTGATAGCATGATCGCCAATTGAAAGCATTTGTGCTGCCATGATGCCCGCATTTTTTGCACCATTTAATGCTACTGTTGCAACAGGAACACCACCCGGCATCTGTAAGATAGATAATACTGAATCCCATCCATCAATCGAATTGCTCGATTTGATGGGTACTCCTATTACAGGTAATGGAGAAATAGAGGCGACCATACCCGGAAGGTGTGCTGCTCCACCGGCACCTGCAATGATCACTTCCACACCTCTTTTATGTGCATTTTGTGAAAACTCCATCATGCGGTAGGGGGTGCGGTGTGCCGATACAATGGTGATCTCATAGGCAATTCCCAGCTCTTTTAAAATTTTGCCCGCTTCTTGCATGATAGGCATATCCGAATCGGAGCCCATGATGATACTTACTTTTTTTAATTCCATGATTTTACTTTTAAAATTGAACTTACTTTTTTTGCTTTTTCTTTTGCTGAATCGATCGAACGGTCCAATACGGTTACATGTCCCATTTTCCGGAATGGCTGTGTATCTTTTTTCCCATAGATATGGATCTTAACACCACTGATTGCCATACATTCTGTTAATCCTTCGTATTTTACATTTCCTGAATGCCCTTTTTCTCCCAATAGATTGATCATCACGGATGGCATTTTAATGGATGTATCTCCTAATGGAAATCCTAAGATGGCTCTTAAATGCTGTTCGTATTGTGAGGTGATACAACTTTCGATGGTATGATGTCCGCTGTTATGTGGGCGGGGAGCTATTTCGTTGACAAGTAAAACTCCTGTTTTTGTAATGAACATTTCTACAGCTAATATTCCTGTCATTTGAAAGTTTTCTATAACTTTTTTGGCAATTTCTTGTGCTTGCTTATCTATCTTTTCATCAATATGTGCCGGACAGATCAGTCGCTCTACCAAGTTTGCATTGGGATTAAATTCCATCTCCACCGTAGGAAATGTTTTCACTTCTCCTTTTGTGTTACGTGCTACAATAACAGCTATTTCTTTTTCTATATCCACCATTTCTTCGATCAATGAAGCACCTTCCATTAGCTTGTCCAGGTCCTTTTCTGATCGGATCACTTCTACACCTTTTCCATCGTAGCCGGAGGTGCGAAGCTTTTGTACAAAAGGAATGGAAATACTTTTATTGGAGATGGCATTCAGGATCTCTTGTTTTGAATTTAATAATTGAAAACCGGATGTCGGGATATGATGGTCGCGATAAAATTCTTTTTGTGCGCCTTTATCTTGTATCACTTTTAAAATTTCAGGTTCAGGGAATATCCATTTTCCTTCTGCTTTTAATTTTAATAATGCATCAATATTGATATTCTCAATATCAAAGGTGATCATGTCAACTTTCTTTCCAAATTCATAAACGGTATCATAGTCGTTGTAATTCCCTTTTGTGAAGTTGGTGCAAATGTGTGCTGCCGGACAATCTTCTTTTGGGTCGAGGATATAGGTTTTAACATCCCAATTGCTGGCGGCTAATGCCAGCATTTTTCCTAATTGCCCTCCGGCAATGATCCCCAGTTTAAAATTTGATGTTACTAATTGTTCCATATTAATAGATCGTGTTTAATTGACCGAATGTGTATTCCGCATCCAGTGCTGCTTTTTTGTTTTTGTAAATGATCTCGTTTAATTTTAATTGTGCATTGATATAGCTGCTTTCACGACTGTTGATCATGAACAGTGAGCTCTCTCCGGAGTCGAATAGTTTTTTCTCCGATTGCCACAACTTTTCGTAGTTATCTACATTCGTATCGTATATCTGAATTTGTTTTTTTAGATTATTATACTCGTTGATCGTAGCTTTTACCTTATTACTTAACTCTGTTTTTTTATAATTCATTTCATATTGCGTATTCTCAATTTTGATCTTCGTCATCTTTAATTCACCTCTTTCTTTTCTAAGAAAGATGGGCATGCCTACCGTTACTCCCCATTTGTAATTATTCAGATTGACATTGTTTGAATATTCAGGATCAAACAGCGGGTTGTAGTTAAGATTCAAAATAGGCTTTAGTTTTTCTTTTTTCATTCGCTCTTCAACAGAAAGTTGCTTTAGCTTGAATTGATATGATTTAAGAGCCGGATGATCATTGATGATGCTATCCATTTTTGTAATACTGCTTAGTATATAAGCATCTTTGTTATAGGTTTGCGTAATGTTTTCCGGTATTGTTTGTTCTGTCAATTCTACAGGAACATTATTCTCTAGCCACAAGTAATTAGAGAGCATAAGGGTTTTGTTCGTATAGTCGATCAACGATTGTTGATAATTGATCGTACGGTCCTGAAGTTGAATGCTGGCTTCAACTGTATCAATCAATGGGCGGTCGCCTAAGTTGACACTTAATTTAACCGCTTCCAGACGTTGCTTGCTAAGTTCAACAGCATTACTGAAAATAGAGAGGTTGTTGTAAGCAACACTCCAGTCCCAATAAGCTTTACCCGCCTTGTAAAGCAACTCATTCAGTTGATTGATCTTTTCATATACTGTTTGCTCTTGAAAGATCTTTGCCTGCTTTAAAATACTTCTTCGCTCATCTATTAATAAATTTTGAAGGATAGGAAGAGATATTTGTGAGTAAGCCAATCCATTGGTTGGCATTGTATTTTCAGGATTCAGATAGATCCCTTCATTTTGTTCATAGCCTCCTTTTAATTCTATTCCAAACCAGGTTGGGATCTTAAAGCCGCCATTGTGAAGTTCGAAATAATTTTTGCCATCATAGAATTTATTACGAAAGTCATAAAAAAGCTTCGGATCAAAATTCCCACGTG
The DNA here is from genome assembly GCA_017303895.1 of Bacteroidota bacterium. Taxonomy (GTDB): domain Bacteria; phylum Bacteroidota; class Bacteroidia; order 2-12-FULL-35-15; family 2-12-FULL-35-15; genus 2-12-FULL-35-15. The sequence continues at coordinate 79,705 of JAFLBF010000015.1, forward strand.
CAGAAAGCACAGCAGCGTCACCGCCTTTTGTGATAAGATCAGCTTGTTTCGCAACAGGGTGATTCTTCTCAACAATTGACATAAATTCCTGGTAACTCAAAGTTGCTGTCGTTGTTTGTTGAGCAAATGAAAATAAAGCAATGAATAGGAATACGATCGTTAATGATCTACTTTTTCTTTTCATCTGTATTTTTTGTAATAGCATTAGTTGTTTTATAGTAATCCGGAGGAAATCCATTTATTTGTCGCCACAATTCATACCATACGGGCACATCTTTTAATAGAGTGATTGTGCGTGCTCCTGCGCCTAAACGGATTTCTTTTGGCCATGGAGGATAATTTTTATCTTCTGCCACAAGTACTCTGTATTTACCATTCTCGTTTACGAAGTTGTCTATAGCAACAACTTCTCCACCATAGGTTCCATAAGAAATACCCGGCCAACCCGAAAAAATGATAGAAGGCCATCCGTCAAATTGGATCTGTACATGTTGTTTCTTTTCCAAAAGAGGAATATCCATTGGGTTAACAAACATTTCTACTGCCAATTCATAGTTGTAAGGCATGATACTGATGATCTCAGATCCTTCTTTTAATGTTTCTCCTACACCTGATTTGATCGCTTGTGTTATATAGCCATCCTGAGGAGCGGTGATATAGTATAATCCCGAACGTATAGAATAGTTCATGTATTGATTTTGTAACTTGGTAACTACCGCTTCTGCATCATACATATTTGATAGAGTTGCATATTTTTCCGATTCCGATTTGGCGATCTTATCTCTGTAATCAGCATTAATACTTTGCAGCTCAATTTTAGCATTGATCACTTCGTTTTTGCTGGATATCAGTTTGTTTTCCTGAGCGATCAGCTTTGCTTCCATCTCTTGCATTTTCAGCTTACGGGTTTCCAGATCGGTCAATGATTTTAATCCTTCTTTGTAAAGATTCTCCATTCGAACAAATTGTTCTTTTGCGATCTTGTAGTTAAGCTCTGATGCGGTTAAGTCAACACTATCGCTTTTTACTTTTAAGTTCGCCTGGATCAGCTTGTTTTCTGCTTGTTCGTATTTTAATTTACTGGCACTGATTAAGGCGTCTATTTGATTGTCGTTCGCTTTCACTTTTTCCATGTACGACTTTACCGCAAATTCTTTCGATTTAATTTGCTCTTCAGTTCTATTCAAAAGCTCCGGATCAAGGTAGTCTTCTTTGATCTCACTGATATAAAGAATAGTATCTCCCTTTTTAACAAATTGACCTTCTTGTACGAACCATTTCTCTATTCTTCCTGCAATAGCAGAATGAATGGTCTGTGGACGTTGGTCGGGACGTAATGCAGTTACTTTTGCAAGCGACTGAATGTTCTGTGTCCATGGTAAAAATAAGATGATGAAAAAGATGAAGAACAAACCATACATTGTTTTGATGAGTCTTCGACTATTTGTCTTTTTCTCAAGTATTAAAAAGGAATTATAATGTTTTAACTCCTCTTTGTGCTTTATTGTATTGTGTGTAATGTTTAACATGGTATTACTTTTTTAGCATTTCGCCTGCTTGCATATGAATGACTGAATCTACTTTGTCCAAAAAATAATTGTCATTGCTTATTGCAATAAGTGTCCAGTTATTTGTTTTATCTGTTAAGAATTCAATTATTGCTTTTTTTTCATTCTCTTCGATCGAATCAATGTGGTTTTCAAGCAGAACTAACTTTGGCTGATGTACAACACTTCTTGCGATCAGAATTTTTTGAATGACACTCTCTGAAAGCGTATGTCCTGATGTTTCAATTGGAGTATCCAATCCTCTTGGTAATGATTGGACATAATTGCTAAGGTGTATCTTTTTCAATACATGATCTACTTGATCATGGCTAACACCACTTCTTCCTAATGTGATGTTTTCAAAAAGCGTTCCTTCAAAGATCTTTTCTTCAGATAGACCATTTCCAAATGAACGGTACAATTTATTGATGTTATAATTAGCGATCGGGTAATTGTTGATCACTACATTTCCATGTTGCGGCTGATATAGTCCAGCAATAAGATGTAGTAATGTAGATTTTCCGGAACCATTTTTCCCTGTTAAACAATAACTTTTTCCTTCTTCAAATTCAAACGAAATATTTTTGAGTACATTCTGTTCTTTTCCC
>JAFLBF010000016.1 GCA_017303895.1 Bacteroidota bacterium
AATTCTTGATTGTTTTATTGCATCTTCAATTAGCACTTTGTCAATTGTAAAGTGCTGACCTGTAAATCTTACAGGCAATTTATTTTTATTCATTATGACTTCTTACAGGTGAATACTTGAATTCAAATCGTAGCGATGTGAAAGACAGTATTACCTGACAGAGCAACTATGACAAAGAAATGCCTTCATTAAAAATGACGACACACCAAAACATAGGCTGTTTGTCTTGCCAAAAAGATTATGGGAAATTTATTTGGGACTGTCTATCACTTAGATAGTCGTCCAAGGTCTGCTGTAATACATAATGAAAAAAATCTAAATAATTGAATGCAAAATTAGTAACTTTGCTTCAATTTACAATAAGAAAATGAAATAAATAAAAGCCGAACGCACAACAAAGTGTATATGCCATAAGGGTTTCAGTGGGTATTCAAGCATTGTAGCCCGCTCAAACTTTCGTGTCGGTGGACAGGGAACTACTCCGCAATCCCTTACGGCACATACACTCGACCGTTACCGGCAACCCTGACCGACCGACCGTGCAGACATCAACCGCCTGACTTCTGACCGACCCAAACCCGACAACCAACCCGACCAACTTTCCGACACGACAGCCGACCCTTCTGTATTTTTATTTTTTCCCACCGCACAAAAAAATTGAAGTTTTAACCCACGCCATTGGCACATTTTGTTTTGCCCCGACACGCAAGCCGACCCTTCGGCAAAACAAAAAGAGCCAAGCCCACCCACCACCCAATAATAGAGGCTTGAAAAGATTATTTTTTACAAAAACAAAAAAAATTTGCACAATCAAAAAACTGTTTCTATATTTGCCGACCAAAATACGTTTTTAGTCAAAAAGTGTAAGTAATGGAAAAGGACGAAGTTATTGTTCAGGATATAATAAATGGAGCTAAAAAGCTAATGCAGCAGTATGGTTTAAAAAAAACCACAATGGAAGATATTGCCAAAGCGGCGGGTAAAAGTAAAAGCACTCTGTATTATTATTTTAAAGACAAGGAAGAAATATTTGACAAGGTTATCAATCTTGAAATTGACGAGTTTTTTAATGCAGTAAACACAGCAGTAAATAAACAAACAGATGCAATTAGTATGCTTAAAACATACGTTGTAACTAAAATAAAAACATTGAGGGAAAAAATAAACCTATACCGTTTTGCCGTAGAAAACGATTTAGAAGGAAGAATAAATCAAGAGTTTACAAAACTGCGAAACAGATATGACAACGAAGAAAAAAAGCTAATAAGTTCTATCTTAACGAAAGGTGTTGAAACCAATTTGTTCAAAAAAGAAATCATACAGGAAACAGATGTTTTAAGTGAACTTTTAGTGAGTTGTATAAGAGGCGTAGAAATGGACATTATTGCACATAACAAAAACAAGACATTAGCAGAAAAGGCAGATTTACTTGTTGAAATGCTGATTAAAGGAATGGGTAAATAAATTAAAAAGTGCTTTTCGGAGCATTTTTTTAGAATTAAAAACTGACCAAAAAACGAAAATAGTCAAATAGTAAAATTAAATAAACAAGATGATGAAACAAGTCAATTATTTAGCAGTAGCGGGAATACTTGTAATAGCAAGTTGCACCCACAAAGAAAACACATCAACCGCAGAAAGCAATAACGCTTTCAATGTTCAGGTAGAACAGCCGTTAAGTTACAACGGCAACATTCAGTCGGGTTATTCAGGAGTTGTGGAAGCACAAAAGACAACCGCTTTAAGTTTTGCCACAATGGGAACAATAACGGAAATTTTTGTAGAGGAAGGGCAGGCAGTAAGTAAAAGACAGTTGTTAGCCAAAGTCAATGCTTCCAATGCTCAAAACGCATATCAGGCGGCTTTGGCAAGCCAGCAACAGGCAGAAGATGCTTACCGGAGAATGAAACCAATGAAAGAAAATGGCACACTTCCCGAAATAAAATGGGTAGAAGTGGAAACAGGCTTGGCACAGGCAAAAGCAGCCGTAGCCATTACTCAAAAAGGTATCAGCGATTGTAGCTTGTATGCACCTGCAAGCGGTGTGATTGGCAAGAAAAATGTGCAGCCCGGTATGAATATAGTGCCGACAACAACCGCTTTGGAATTGCTGAACATACAATCTGTTTACGTTAAAATTCCTGTTTCAGAAAATGAGATAAGCCTGTTTAAAAAAGGCGGAACCGCACAAATCAGTATCAACGCCATTAATAAAACCGTAACAGGAGCGGTAAAGGAAATTGGTGTATCGGCAGATATTCTCTCACATACTTATCCTGTAAAAATAGAAGTTCAAAATACCACAGGCGACATAAAGCCCGGAATGATATGTTCCGTTCAGGTTACAGCACAAGATAACCGTTCAGGAGTATTGGTTTCCAATAAAGCCCTGCAAAAAGACGTAAACGGCAGTCAGTTCATTTATATTGAAAAAGGCGGACAAACCGAAAAGATACCTGTACAAACCATTGCCCTGATTGACAACAAAGTTTTGATACAAGGCGAAGTACCGCAAAACGCAAACATCATCATTTCAGGACAGCAAAAATTAAACAACGGTACACCTGTTAAAATCATTCAGTAATTATGACAAAAAAGAATTTCAATATCATAGAATTGGCTATGAAGCATAAGCAGATAGCCATCATCATTACATCTATATTCGTGCTGTTTGGCGTGTTCTCACTGATAGTAATGCCGAGAAACGAATTTCCCGAATTTACTATTCGTCAGGGACTAATTGTAGGTGTTTATCCCGGTGCTAATTCCGAACAGGTAGAAGAACAATTAGCCACCAAAGTAGAAAGTTTTTTGTATGGCTTTGAAGAAGTAAACAGGGAAAAAACCTATTCTATTTCCAAAGAAGGAATGTTGATTGTATTTGTAGAAGTCAATACCAATGTAAAAGACCCTGATGCTTTTTGGGATAAAATAAAATTCGGGTTAAGCGACCTCAAAATGCAGTTGCCACCGCAGGTTTTAGCACTGATAGCCAACAATGATTTTGGCAACACATCAGCCATTTTGCTCACGGTGCAATCCGATAGTAAAACCTATAAGGAACTTGACCGTGAATTAAAAGTTATTGAAACCGAATTACGAAAAATAAAGGCGGTTTCAAAAGTCAAACACTTTGGCTTAACACAAGAGCAAATTACCATTTATCCCGATAACGATAAGTTGGCTTATTACGGAGTAAAACCAATGAGCGTTTTAGCTGCCGCACAGTTAGAGGGTGCTGTTTATTATGGCGGGGAGTTAGACAATGGCGAACTCATTACCCCGATACACATTCCCGCTACTTACAATACGGAAGAAGATATTAAAAACCAAATCGTATATACCGACCCCACAGGAAATGTTATCCGTGTAAAAGACATAGCCCGTGTAGTAAGGGAATATCCAAAACCTGACGCTTACATTAAAAACAACGGTACAAACAGCCTGTTGATTTCGTTGGAAATGCAACCCGGCAACAACATTGTTGCTTTTGGTAAAACAGTGGACGAAACATTGCAAACGCTGAAAGGTAAAATTTCGCCTGATGTGCAGGTAGCAAAAATCGCTGATATGCCGAAAGCCGTTGGGCATTCTATTACGCACTTTTTAAAAGAATTTGCTATTGCCATTTTCGCAGTAATTATTGTTACAATGCTCTTGTTGCCTTTCCGTGTAGCAGCCGTTGCAGGGGCAACCATTCCGATTTCCATTTTCATTACGATTGGTATTTTATATGCGTTAGGCGTAGAACTGCACACGGTTTCGTTGGCGGGTTTGATTGTAGTGTTAGGTATGGTGGTGGACAATGCGATTGTGGTATTGGACGGACACATTGAAAAATTAGACCACGGAGAAAATGCGTGGAACGCAGCTTGGAAAAGTGCCCAAGAACTTTTTGTTCCTGTGTTTTCTGCAACAATGGCAATTATAGCTACCTATATTCCTATGGTGTTTTTTCTTGACGGAATGGTGGGCGACTTTGTAGGTTCATTGCCCATAACCATTGGAGTTGCATTGATTACATCGTTGCTAATAGCTTGTTTGCTTGTACCTTATATGAGTTATGTGTTCATCAAAAAGGGAATTAAAAAAGAAGAAGGTAAAAAGAAGAAAAAATCATTGTTGGATAGTGTACAGGCAGTTTATGACCGTACATTGGAATGGGCTTTCCGTATTCCCAAAACAACTATCCTGACAGGCGTTGTTTCGGTAGCGTTAGGTATAGCCATTCTTGCCTTAGTGCCACGTCAGTTATTCCCCAAAGTGGATAGAAACCAATTTGCAGTAGAAATATATTTACCCGAAGGCAGTACATTAGAACAAACCGCTCTTGTATCTGACAGCTTGGAACAAATGCTGATGAAAGACAAGCGGGTAGTAAATGTAGCGGCATTTGTAGGTACAAGTTCACCCCGCTTTCATACCACTTATGCCCCGAATTTTCCCTCAAAAAATTATGCTCAGTTAGTTGTCAATACACAAACGGCAGATGATGCCCTTTCCATATTGAACGAATACGAAACGAAGTACAGAAACTTTTTTCCGAATGCTTATGTGCGAATGAAACAATTAGACCTGTTAAGTACCACCGCACCTATTGAAGTAAGGATTAGCGGGGATAATATAGACACTATCAAAACATTGGCACAGCAGGTAAAGGCTGTAATGGAAAAGAACGAAAATGTCATTTGGGCAAGAACCGATTACCTTAATCCACGACAAGGCGTAAACATTAAGATAAACGATGAAACCGCTAACCGATTGGGACTGACCAAAGGCATAGTAGCTGCATCATTGGCAACAGGTTTTTCGGGAATGCCCATTGGCACAATATGGGAGGGCGATTATCCTGTAACCGTAAAATTGGTAAATGAAGCACAACAGAAAAACGGTTTTGATGATATAGCCAATCAAAATATAACATCGCCATTAACAGGTGCAACCGTTCCTGTTAGACAAATAGCAACAAGCATAACCAACGATTGGAGCGAAGGGCAAATTATCCGCAGAAACGGTACAAGAACAATTACGGTTCGTGCTGATGTAAAACGTGGTGTATTGCCATACAAAGTATTATCTGACTTAAAAACGGACATCAAAGAATTACACAAGGGCGAACAAATTACGCTGACCTATGGCGGGGAAGAAGAAAGCGAAGTAGAAAACTATATTCCATTAGCCAAAGCCCTGTTTGCAGGTGTAATGCTGATTTTCTTTATCCTGTTGTTTCAGTTCAAAAAACCAAAATTGGTTTTCTTGGTAATGATGACAATGCCGTTAAGTTTTTTGGGTGCGGCATTGGGGTTAATCATTACAGGTTATCCGTTTGGTTTAACTTCTTTCTTAGGTATTATGAGCCTTATGGGTATTGTAGTCCGCAATGGAATTATCCTGATTGATTATGCCGAAGAACTTAGAAGTAAAAACGGAATGTCGCTTTCCGAAGCAGCCATAGCCGCAGGCAAACGCAGAATGCGACCAATTTTCCTTACATCATTTGCGGCTGCCGTTGGCGTTGTGCCGATGATACTAAGCGGCTCTACCCTTTGGGGACCGCTTGGGGCGGTAGTGTGTTTCGGGTTATTGGTATCAATGATACTCACACTGTATATGATACCTGTAATGTACAATCAATTATTAAAAAAGAATTACGCTTAAAAATTAAGAAATGAAAAAAATAATGATAGTCGCAGTTGCCTTGATTACATCGGCAACAGCATACAGCCAAACAACATTAACGTTGGAGCAAAGTAAATCGCTTGCATTGAAGAACAACAAAGCATTACAAAACAGTGCTTTGGAAATAGAAGCAGCACAGCAGGTAAAGAAAAATGCTTACACCAACTATTTCCCGAAAGTAAGTGCCAATGTCTTTGGTATGCAGGCAATCAATCCGCTGATTGAATACAAAATGGAAGGTGGAAACTTACCTGTATATGACGGCAATCCTGCCAACCTGCCCACAGCTACACAGTTTGCCTATTTCCCCGGAATGGAATTAAGTATGTTTCAACGTTCGGCAATAGGAGTGCTGAATATAGCACAACCCATTTATGCAGGTGGGAAAATAAGCACAGGCAACAAATTGGCACAGCTTAATGTAGATGTGAAAGAAAAGCAGCAACAGCTAACCGAAAATGAAATATTGCTTAAAACCGAACAACAGTATTGGCAGTTAATTTCCTTACAGGAAAAACAAAAGACACTTGAAAAATATGAGCTGTTATTAGGCGGTATCCGCAAGCAAGTTGATGATGCTTTTAAGGCAGGTTTGATAATCAAAAATGATGTACTGAAAGTTCAAATCAAACAAAGCGAATTGGAAGCCAATAAAAATAAATTGCTGAACGGAAAGAAATTAGCGACAATGCAATTCTGCCAAACCATAGGAATACCTTTTGACAGTACATTGGTATTGCAGGAAACGATTGATATAAGCCAAAGTCCGTTGGCATATTACACCGACCATTCCCCCGCTTTAACCAACCGTACAGAATACAAATTGTTGGAAAAATCTGTTGAAGCCACACGATTGCAAACAAAGATGAAAACAGGCGATTACTTGCCTACGGTTGCCGTTGGATTGGCAGGCTATCATCTTAATATGTTAGAAAAAGGAACAAAGAACTTTACTAACGGATTGGCTTATGTTTCGGTATCAATTCCTATTTCCGACTGGTGGGGCGGTTCGTACAGCATCAAAGAACAAAAAATAAAACAACAAATTGCTGAAAACACATTTGAGGACACAAAGGGTTTGCTCAATCTGCAAATGGAAAAGGCTTGGACAGACGTAAACGAAGCGTGGAAGCAAATAGCCATTATGAAAGAAACCACCATACAAGCCGAAGAAAATCTGAAAGTAAGTCAAACAGGCTATGAAAGCGGTGTAGTAACCTTATCCGATTTATTGGAAGCACAGGCATTAGTTACTGAAACAGCCGATAAATTGACAGAAGCACAAACGCAATACAAGTTAGCGGTTACTACTTATTTGCAGGTAACAGGAAGAAAGTAAAAAATTACCCTATGGATTTGAGTTTAAAAATTGACATCGTTGAAGATATAAGTACTGAGGATTTTAAACAAAATTATTTCATTCCTCAAAAACCTTTGCTTATCAACGGTGGCATTATCAAGAAAACAGAAGCGTACCGCAAATGGTCTATTGATTTTTTCAAAAAAGAAATGGGCAACATTGAAGTTGATATTTACGATAACGCTGTTATCAAATCAAAAACAACGGCTCTTACAAGTGGCGATTTAAAAATGAAGTTTGCCGATTTCTTAAACATCGTTGAAAAAAATGAGCCGACAACTTTGAGAATGTTTTTGTTTAACGGCTTTAAATATAAACCCGAATTAAGAAAAGATTTTCCTAAACCAAAAATCTTTTCGGGTTTACTCAATATGGGATTTTTGTTTTTTGGAGGTAATTCAACTTCGGTTCGTATGCACTTTGACATTGATTATTCCAACGTGTTGATGACACAAGTGAAAGGTCGTAAAAAAGTGATTTTGATTTCACCGAAGTATAATCGTTTCATTTACAAATTACCGTATAACAGTTTTTCGTTAGTAGATTTTGACAACATTGATTACAAAAAACATCCTGCTTTAAAAAATATCAAAGGCTATGAATTTGTAATGGACGAGGGTGATAGTTTGTTTATGCCCTCTGCTTATTGGCATTTCAATGTTTATATAGACGGAGGTTATGCGCTTTCTTATCGCAAAACAGCACATAGTTTAAAAGATAAATACAACGGTTTTATGAACGTAACCTTTCGTTTACTCTTAGATAAATTGATGACTGCCGTAGCTAAAAACAAATGGACACAGTATAAAATCAATCAGGCAATAAAAACTGCCGAAAAGACTTTAATAATTGATTTCCCTGAACAGATGTAAACGAAGCGTGGAAGCAAATAGCCATTATGAAAGAAACCACTTTACAAGCAAATCATCATTAAAAAGCCGAATAATAATTATTAACATTTAAAAACAAAAACAATGGCATCAACATCAGAAACAGGACACGCAAAAAATGTTGCAAACTTTGAAGATTTAATCTCATTTTGCACAGGCTACGGAACTGCCTACAATCCGTCAAAAGCAGCAATTCAATTACCTGCTTTAAACACGCTTTACAGCAATGCACAAAATGCACTTGCAGGGCTTACAAGCAGCAAAATAGTTTTTGACAACGCAACCAATGCACGACAGGCAGCATTTGAACCGCTTAAAAAATTAGCGACAAGAATTGTAAACGCTTTAGATGCAACAGAAGCAACAGACGCTTTGTTAAAAGATGCGAGAACTATCAACAGCAAAATTCAGGGCAAGCGTTCAGGAAAATTAACCAAAGCAGATGCAGGAATAACGGAAGACGAACCGACAGAAACAGCTAAAACAATTTCCGTTTCACAGCAAAGTTTCGACAGCTTAATTGAGAACTTTGCCAAGCTGATTGAACTCGTAGGCAGCGAACCAAGCTACACGCCCAACGAACCTGAATTGCAGGTTTCTACTTTAACAACAACACTTAATAACCTAAAGACAACCAACACAGGAGTTGTAAACAGCTACACCAATTACAGTAATACACGCATTACAAGGGACAGCATACTTTACGCCACCAATAGCGGACTTGTGGACACGGCTTTAGAAGTAAAGAAATATGTAAAATCCGTTTTCGGAGCAACAAGTCCGCAATTCAAACAAGTAAGCGGACTGGAGTTTAAGAAAAGGAAAAAATAGAAAGTTGCTTAGGTCGTTCAGACATTTTGCTTTGGCGACAGGAAAGTTTGCAATGACGAATAGAAAACTGCTTGTGGCGACAAGAAAGTTAGTGTTGGCGGACACGATATTTTCAATGTCATTTCCGAAGTTCGGCACGTCAGACAGTGAACCCGAAATGTCGGACAGTAATTTTCATTCGGACAGTTTGAATATTCCTTTGGCAACTATGAATGAACCATTGGAATAAAGACAGACAGCAACCGCACAGGGTCAAGCACTTATGCAAGTCCCGCAAAAGCCCGCCCGCAGACCAAAACTTGCATAAGAGCTTGTCCCTTTTCCGCCCGACCAAAAACTTCAATTTTTTTCTTCCACGCTTCTAAAAAATAAAAATACCCAACCCGCACCGACCGACACGACAACCCCGACAATACAGGACAGACCACGAAAGACAGAAGGGCAGCCGGTAACAGCGGTTTGGCGTAATGGGGGCGGACGTTCTCCGTATGAAAATTTGTGCTAAATTTGAACTGTGTGCTTCGTATCAAGTGTTGTGCTGAAAAGCCCCCACTACGCCAAGCCGCAAAACGTTATAAGCAAGGCGGACTGACATCTTCCAAAGACAATTTATCGGTAGACAAAAACATTTCGGTTCCAAAAAAAATTGGCTGACTTTCCGACACTCGGGCGACCGCTCGACCCCAACACGAGAAGTTTAAATTTTTACCCCACCGCACCTTCGGCAAAGCCGTTTTGGCTATCACACATTGCAGCACTTTTGCAAACCCACACAAGCCACCGCACAACCAAAGGCTCGCAAAAAAGCTGCAATCCTCTGCCCGCTCTATCATAATAATAATTTTAACATATTGGTATTCAAAAGCTGACAGTATAATTAATTTTACTAACTTAGTTTCGTTAATAACTCATTGTTTAATCTATTTTAAAACCAAATTACTATGGAAAATTCAAACTGCTTCCCAGGATCTCGTTACCCTCAATGGCCTTTCCCTTGGCCGTTTCCATTCCCTTTTCCTTTTCCCGACCCTTTTCCTCCTTATCTTAACACGATTACCTCAAGCTTTGGGAGTATTCACAACGAACTTTTAGATGGTTATGCTGTGGCATTCCCAGCGTTAAACGGTTCTCATCCCGAAATCTGGAATTTTATGACGACAGGAACCACTCGCCTAACTGCTCAAGAAGGAATAACTGGAGGAAAACTTATCTCATTTAAGGCTGCTAACGATCACGCTGTAAACATTAAGGCAAGCCTCAATAATTATTTAAGAGAGCTTGTTAAGGATGGCGAAATGACACCGTTTATTGCCGATCAGACAAACATTATGCTTGCTATTATAAAAGATATTGCTGATGGTACTGATATTTCTTTCCGACTAACAGCTTATGCCAATCGTATTGCTCTTAAGACTGACATATCAGCCGAAGACAAAATGACTCTAATGGGTGGAGCTCAAGTGGGAATATATTCAGGTAATTTTTGGGATTACGCTTTAAAAACTGCATCAAGCCCTTATCATCAAATAGCGGTTGATTTAAATGCGGGAGGTAATCTATTCAAAATAAAGTGGGCTGATTTAATTGGTTTTGTTGTTGGCGCAGTAGCCGGTTCAGGGGGCGGACCCGTGGGTTCTGTTACAACAGGAATTGCTTTAGGTGGATTTGCATCAGAAGTTTTTGGAGAAAAGTAAAAACGCTTATGAGTCTGAAATACACGCGATAGCTTACGCTATCGCGTGTATTGGTATTTCATTAATATTCTAATGATCGCAAACTATTTCTCAACCAATGCTACTTTCAAAAAAATCAATATATTATTTTGTACTCCTATTTACATGCAATGTCCTTTCCTATGGCCAAACTTTTAAAAACGATTCTCTTTGGCACATATATAATACAAAGAGCATACATGACACCATACGATTGGATGCTTTACATAATATCACTTGGAATATTATGTATTCTAATCCTGATTCTGCCAATAAAATTGCATTAAAACAATTAAATCATGCCCAACAAAAAGGACTTCAATATTGGGAAGCAGATGCATTAAAAACAATCGGGAATTACTATAGCATTGTCGGTGAACCGCAAAAAGCGTTGGAAAAATATTTTCTATCGCTCGATATTTTTAAACAATTAAATAATACTTCTGGTATTGCGAGTGTTTTTTCGTCAATTGGATATGCTTATAGCGACTTATCCAATTATCCTCAATCACTTGATTTTTTTTTCAAAGCAGCGAAAATAAATGAATTCAACAATAACATTAATAAGAACGCTGGAATATATATTGGCATTGCTAATGTATATGTGCAATTAGAGGATTACAACAAAGCATTAAACTTTTATAACAAAGCCATGAAAATTGGCGAAATATCAAATAACAAAGATGTACAAGGGGTTTGTCTTGCTAATATTGGTTCTGTTTACAATAAAACTGGTAATCAAGCTCTCGCAATAGAATATTTTTCTAAAAGTCTGGCATTGAATAAAAAAAGCGGCAATAAAAAATCAGAGGCTACAAACATTTATAATATCGGTGAAGCTTATTTTAATAATGGAGAATTTGAAACCTCTCTTAGTTATTTTATTGAATCTGCCAAGGTAAGGGAAGAATTGAGGGATATTAATGGGCTCACTGCAAATTATCTTTATATCGGCTTAATTTTCACTAAGACTAATAAATATAAAGATGCGGAGAAATATCTACAGAAAAGTTTAGAACTGGCTAATGATATTGGAGATTTAGAGAGGATAAATGAAACTCATTTTTATCTTTCAGAACTTTATAACATTGTTGGAAAATCTGCCTTGTCATTAGAACACTATAAACAATACATAGTATACAGGGACAGCGTGCATAATAGCGAAAACATTAAAAAGCTTGCATATACTGAAATCCAATATGAGTTTGATAAAAAAGAGATGATAGCTAAAGCCGAGCAGGAAAAAAAAGACGCTGTTGCCCTTAAGGAAAAACAACAGCAACAAGTTATAGTATATATCACAAGTGGTGGTTTACTGATATTTTTATTGTTGGCAGTTTTTATTTACAAGGGATATTCTCAAAAGAAAAAATTAAGTTTAAATCTTGCATATAAAAATCAGGAAATTACCGACAGTATTAATTATGCAAAAAGAATACAAGAAGCAATTTTACCAACAGAGGATGAATTCAAAACCGCTTTCCCTGATTCATTTATTTTATTTAAACCAAAAGATATTGTGAGTGGCGATTTTTATTGGATTGGTACAAACCCAAAAGAATTTCCTTCAATAGACAAAGAGCGCGTTAGTAATGGATGGAGAGTTAAAAATCCTTTGGTAGCAGCTGTTGATTGCACTGGGCACGGTGTTCCTGGTTCTTTAATGAGCATGATGGGAAATTCGCTTTTGAATAAAATCGTTGACACCCATAAAATTTCTAGTCCAAATGAAATTCTTAATTTGTTGAGAACCGAAATTATAAACTCCTTAAAACAACATGGCGAGAAAGAAAATAAAGACGGAATGGATATTGCCTTATGTACCGTTTATGATGACAGAATAGAATATGCAGGGGCAAACAATCCAATTTACGTTATTCGGAAAAATGGTAATTTGGAAGAGATCAAAGCGGATAAAATGCCTGTCGGCTATTCTGGAATTCAATTGAAACCTTATACCAATCATTCTGTAAAAATGGAACGAGGCGATAGTTTTTATATTTTTACCGATGGATATGCCGACCAGTTTGGTGGGAAGGACAATAAAAAATTTAAGTACAAGCAGTTTAAAGATTTGCTTGTTACAATTAATTCCAAATCCATGCAAAGTCAAAAGGAAATACTAAATGAAACGATAGAAAACTGGAAAGGAACAAATGAACAAACAGATGATATACTGGTTATCGGAATCCGGATTTAAAAATACTTTTCTTTAATTAAAACTTTGTAATATGAAAACATTTTATTTAACAACAGTAATGTTATTGGTTGGGCTTTTGTCGTTCGGACAATCTGATTCAACGAAAATAAATAGCAAACAATTTCATACATACTATGGACTTCAAGTTCCTGACATTTCTGAACTAAATTCGGTTTTTGGGTTAACGAATTACCCTCAGCTAAATTCAAATAATTTTTCCGTTGGCTTGGGAATGGTTAAATTTTCACGAAAGAAAATCGTTTTTCAACAAGAACTATTTGTTTATTCCCAATCAAGAAAAAACGATTCTATCACATCCTCAATCAGAAGCATAAGTTTTGGACAATCGCTGTTTGGTTATTCCTATGTTAATAATAAAAAGTTCCAAATGTATTCCAGCTTTGGTTTAACCTATATGAGTACAACTGTTAAAGTGATAAAGGAAATATCTTCCTCAACCCAATTTAATCAATATGCTTCGGCTATTGGCAATCATCTTGAAATGACATCAAATAATTTTTTGGCAGACATCACTACGCATTTAACCTATTCTATAAAAATGCCCGACACTAAAAATCGTCTTATACTTGGCATCAGAGCGGCTTACTATTTCCCATTTGAAAATTCGAAATGGACGATGAACAAGACAAAACTTGACAATGGCCCCAATATTAATCCAGGTGGTTATTCATTGAATTTTGTTTTAGGATTTTCATATTAGCACATAGACTTCCAAACCCACAATGGCAAGCACATTTGCATTTCGCACAATCCCACCGCACAACCAAAAAATGCAAAAGAACTTGCCATTCTCCCACCCGCCTGTGTATGCGTGACGTGAAAAAAAAGAAAAAAATGCCTTCCCTTCTGTAAAAATTTAAACTGCGACCGCTCAAGCCTCCCACAGCAGACCGAGAAAAATGTTCCATAGACAGGCAGGTGCAAATCATATGCTGACATAGCAATAAACAACAGTGGACAAAACCGCCCAGCTTATAACACGGGGCAATTGCGCAATTTGGCGGACGCGGGAATATAAAGTTTTGTATCTTTAAACAACCGTTGGTGGGTATAGAGACAGGAAGCTCCGAAAGCCAAACTGCGCAAGCCCCGAAACCGTTACCACCAATTGTTAAGGACGAATGAACAGACATCATAAAAGACAAATACTTTTCGTTCTATTAGCCTTAAGTTTCTTTACGACCTTTTCGCAGACAAATACGTTTCTGGACAAATTTTCAAAGCTTTTTGACTGCTCTATCATTCCCAAGACAAACGTTAACTTTAAAGAATACTACGAAATAACAGTTCAACAAGCGCTTGACCATTCAAATCCCAAAGACAAATTTAATCAACGCATTTACATCGGACTTCAAGACTTTAATGCCCCGACAATAATCGTGACTGACGGTTACGCCATTGACTACGCTTCTAAATCGGATTATTCAAATGAGTTAGCAAAAGAACTCAAAGCAAACATTGTAGTGGTCGAACACCGTTTTTTCGGTAAATCAGTTCCGGACAGCCTTAACTGGAATCTTTTGACAATGAAACAATCCGCTGACGATTACCATTTTATAAAATCAATGCTTGACAAAATATTAATCGGCAAATGGCTTTCAACAGGAATAAGTAAAGGCGGACAAGCTGCGTTATCTTACAAAATGTTTTATCCAAACGACATTTGCGCTTCGGTTTCGTATGGCGCTGCAATAAAAAGTAAACAAACAGTTTTCACGGACACAATTCTTTTAAATTTATCTCAAACCTCTTGCGGTAAAAATATTAACGAACTCCAAAACTATTTATTTAAGCATAAAAATATTTTACTCCCCTATTTCGCTGACTTTGCCTCTCAAAAACATTATGACTTTAAACCTCTCGACAACGAAGCCGTATTAGATTATTTATTGCTTGAACTTCCATTTTCATTTTGGCAGAACGGTAATAAATGCAGCGACATTCCCGACACAACTTATACTCCTGAAAATTTAATGAGTTATTTAATCAAAGTTGTTCCACCTCGTTTTTTCTCGACAACAAACAAAAAGCAACTTGAATCTGCCTTTTTTATGTTCTACAATGAATTGGGTTATTATGAATACACCATCAAGCCATTTGCGAAATACCTTAAACAGAAAGACTACTCAAATAAATATTTCGCCCCTCAAAATACTACCATTCAATACGACAACAGTTTTCATAAAATGGTAAATTCTTTTATAAATAGTGATAACTCAAAATGTGTATTCTTCATCTATGGTCAAAACGACCCTTGGGCTTTGCAGACAACAACAAGTAAAAATATTTTCATCGTTCCCGCTGGCAGTCATAAAAGCAGAATTGCTGATTTCTCGACTGAGCAACAAGCAGACATTTATAATAAAATAAAGACTTGCTTAAAGTAACAGGACATAAACAACTGGTGGTAACAGCAAATAAACGTAAGCGGGCAGAATCGGTCATCGTTCGCGCGCAAAACAGCGGTCCCTTCGGGAAATTTTATTTGCGGCTCACTAAAAACCTAAGTATCTTTAAATAACCTTTTGTGGGTATAGACACAGGAAGCTTCGAAAGCCCGCCTACGTCTATTTGCAAAACGTTATGCGGTATGTTAGGACTACCCAACCATTAAACAATGACACGAACAATAATTGCAATCGGACTTTTAATTTTAGCTGGACTATCTGTGATGTTTTATGCCATTGGCAGTCATGGACGACTTATATTTAGACCACATATGACTCAGGATTGGATTATTTGGGGTATTGCAATTATTTCGATAGTGATAAGTATTTTTCTTTTTATTAAACGACCGAACAAAAAACAATGTTGAAACGTATATTGACAAAAGGATTGTTGGCTAGCGGAATTCAAGTTCTGTTTTATTTTATAGCACTTTACATTTTGTGGTATTCGACTGTTGGTTTCTTTCGACCCGTCAACAGAGAAATTAGCGAACTTGCAGTTGACATATCAATTCCTCTTTTTGCAATTATGGTTACGGTTCAAAATCTAGCAACGAGCATCGTAAATAGAAAATGGCTAACAGTTACCTTGTTTGTATTTACAATGACAATTTATTTAATTGGTTGGGGCGAAGACATTAATAGTTTTCCGTTTTCAGCGACAATATTTATCATCACCGGAATACTATCCCTATCACTCAAGTTTTACATCGATAAAAAAATTGACAGCTATACAGATAGGAAACACACCGCATAACACGGGGCAGTTGCGTCAGCGGGCAGAATACAAGTTTTTTGCTTACAAGTTGTGCGCTGACGCGCGATTTTGTATTTTTACTGTAAGCAAAATAAAAAGGCAGCTTTGGTGAAATTAATTTTGTTGGTTGCGAGTAGACAATGATGATGTTCCTAATTTCCGCCGAACGCAAGCCCCGAAACCGTTAGCGGTCAGCTTAAAAGACGACTGCACAACAGACAAATAAAATGTGGACGATAATAAAAGGCAATTACAAAACTATTTTGACAACAACAGGACTTTTTCTTGTTGGATTTATAGTTGCGTACTTATTTGAAGACTACTACCGACAACTTGTTAGGTTTTCGTTCAAGTTTTTTAATGGTGACAACATTCTGTTTATTGGCAAGAACTTCCACTTGTTTGCCAGCTACAGTTTTGTTACTGCATTCGGACTTTTTGTTTCGTTGACATTTTTGTTATTAAAGTTTTCTTCTCGACCTAACAGACTAAAAAGAACCTGCATAGCAATTATTTTTTTCTTCGCCACGACAATTTTAGTAACTGCATTTGACAGTATGCGACTAGTGGTTGAATGCACAGCTTGTAATGACGGAATTAGACGTTTAACTTTCAATCAACCTACATATGATAAATATTTTATAATTAGTTTGACTATTGCTGTTGCTTACTTGTTGACTACATATTTATTAGAAAGAAAACGACTAAGAAAAAGTAATGAAACGATATAGAAAGACAGAAAGCCGAACCGCTAACACGGGTTTTGCGTCAGGCGGGGTGGCGTGCAAACTTGGAGCTTTGTGCTTCTATTCAAGTTCAGTGCAGGTTGACAGTTTTGTGCTCCGAAACCCGCCCGAACGCAAAGCCCGAAACCGTTATATGCCACTTTAGGACGACACGACAATGAAAGAACAAATAGAAAAAATATTGCCAACTGACGACAAAAAACGAAAATGGATTTCGGTCGGACTAACTGTTATAATTTCAGGACTTTTGACACTTTGGTTTTGTAGAACCAATAACAGTTTGGGACGAACCACGACTTTTAAAATTTGACGTTGTAGAACAACCCGAACCAATGAAAGAATTAAGTTTTTGGGACATTGACGCACCTCACTTGCACGACTATTTTGTTTCTAAACAAGGACAATTCAAATTGACAGAATTACCAAATGGGAACACGCTTTTAGAAGGAACAACTTGGTATTATCACAACATAAGACCAACATTTTATTGGCAACTTTGGAGTGACCATATCATTCACAAAATACACGAACGAGTTTTGACACACATAAAGAAAAACGCTGAGAATGAGAACAAAAGCGGTAGAGCAGCATCTCCTTTTACGGTAACTGCTCCAGCTTCAATTGCCGGGGAAACCCTTTCTGCTATTGTTGCAACCATTGAGAAAGTAAAATAAAGGGATGTATATCGAATAAAAAGCAATCTCTATTTTTACGACTGTCCACTTTCGTTTTTAAAAATATTGCTTTTTATTCTCATCCCTTTTTCTATATTTACATCCGTAATACTATTTGGCTACTCCATGTTTGCTTAATGGTGATCACAATTATTAAGCATTAATTATGGACATAAAATACAAAGAAACGACCTCTGCCGATTTTTTTTATACACTGAATCAACGTGTCAACGACTTTTTTAAGAATAAACATCTTTCGCCAAAAACAAATGCTTTTGGAGTATTCAAAGCGATCCTCTTCCTACTAGTATTTTTTGCTTTGTATGCAGGGGTGATATTTGCCGAAGGCAATAATGCTTTATTGCTGATCTGTTATGCTTTATTAGGTTTTATCCAGATCTGTATTGTTCTGAATCTTGGACATGAAGGTGTTCACAGCTCTTTCTCCGATAAAAAATGGGTCAATAATTTGTTTGCCTACACATTTGATATGATCGGCTCTTCCGGTTATTTATGGCGTATGCGACATGTCTATTCCCATCATCCACACCCGATGATCCCGGAACATGATGTGGATATCCAACAAACAGGTTTGCTTACCTTCATGCCTATGAAAGAGCCAAAATCTTTTTTCAGAAATCAGCATATTTATGTACCATTCTTGTATTGTTTTTACACCTTGAATGCTATTTTTAAGCGCGACTGGGAAGATTTTTTTTCATATAGAATAGGAACAAAAGTGGTGAAACATTCTCCTTTGGCGGTTTTTTCATTTATTCTTTCTAAGTTATTGTATTATACTTATGCACTCGTTCTTCCATTAATGTTATCCGGTTGTTATTGGCCGGTTGTATTATTAGGTTTTGTTTTTATGCATATAATGGCTAGTTTGTCGGCAGCAGTGGCTCTATTTCCTGCTCATCTCTACGAAGAATCTATTTTTCCTGAGCCAAATGAAAAAGGAGAAATGAATACCGATTGGGCGATGCACCAAATGAGTGTGACCATGGATTTTGGAACGAACAAAAATGCTGTTGCTTTCTTTTTTGGTGGGATCAATTATCATGTAGTTCACCATTTATTCCCTGCTGTAGCACATGTGCATTTTCCTGAGATCCAGAAAATATTGGAACAAACGGCTAAAGAATTTAACATTGAATATAAACATCGTCCATCGCTCCGCAATGCCCTTCACTCACATTGGTTATTGTTAAAAAAGAATGGTGTGGCGCACATGAGCGAGATCTATTAAAGAATTTTTCATTGAATTTTTTCTTTCATTTTTGTTTTGATTTGTAATTGCTTACAAATCAGATGTTTGTCGATTTTGCTTACCCTCTAAAAGCATTTATAGGTGCTTGTACAACTAAAATAAAAGGTTATTTTTGTAACCTCTTTAAACTACTATTAATTTATTTAGAATAACACAATGGCACAAGTAGAGTTGATCATGCCTAAAATGGGCGAAAGTGTTGCAGAAGCAACGATCATTAAATGGTTAAAAAAAGAAGGCGATAAAATTGCAGCTGATGAAACCGTATTAGAAATTGCTACCGATAAAGTAGATTCTGAAATTCCTTCTACTGCTGAAGGAACTTTGATAAAACGTTTATTCAATGAAGGTGATGTCGTTCAGGTTGGAAAAGCAATTGCTATTATCAGTACCGATGCTAATGCTGTTGTAGAAGCGCCTAAAGTAGAAGCTCCTGTTGCAGCGCAAACAACTGTTCAGAAAGAAGTGGCAGTTGCTCCTGTGGCAGAAGTTGTGGCTATTGAGAAAAATTCTGCATCAGGCAAATTCTACTCTCCTTTGGTTCGTACCATTGCACAAAAGGAAGGTATCTCCATGGCTGAGTTGGATAGCATTGCCGGTACAGGTGCCGGTGGAAGAGTAACAAAGAATGATGTATTGGCTTATATCCCGAATAAAGGAAAACAAACAGCCCAGGTGCAAACTATACCTCAGCCACAAGTGGTAAAAGAAGTTGCGGCTCCTGCTGCTAATACTTCCGCTCCTGCTCAAAACAAACCTGCAGTTTCGGTAAATGCTGGTGACGAGATCATTGAAATGGATCGTATGCGTAAGATCATTGCCGATCACATGGTCATGAGTAAACATACATCTCCACACGTTACTTCCTTTGTGGAAGCTGATGTAACGAATATCGTTAACTGGAGAGAGAAAGTGAAAAAGAACTTTGAAAAACGTGAAGGAGAAAAGTTAACATTCACGCCAATTTTCATTGAAGCATTAACAAAAGCGATCAAAGATTTCCCGATGATCAATATCTCTGTTGATGGAAACAAGATCATCAAACGTAAGAATATCAATATCGGTATGGCAGCTGCTTTACCAACAGGCAACTTGATCGTTCCTGTGATCAAAAATGCAGATCAGTTAAATTTAGTTGGTTTGACCAAACAAGTAAATGACTTAGCTAACCGTGCCCGTGCAGGAAAATTATCTCCTGATGAAATTTCAGGCGGGACATACACATTAACGAATGTCGGTTCATTTGGGAATGTATTCGGTACGCCAATCATTAATCAGCCACAAGTTGCTATTTTAGCAGTTGGTGCTATTAAAAAGAAGCCGGCTGTGATTGAAACACCTCAAGGGGATTTGATAGGTATCCGTCACTTTATGTTCTTATCACATTCTTATGATCACCGTGTTGTTGATGGATCATTGGGTGGGCAGTTTGTTCGAAGAGTTGCTGATTATTTAGAACAATGGGATGTAAACAGAGAGATCTAATGTTTTTAATATATTCACGTAATGAGCAATACCATTTGGATATTGCTCATTTCGTTTAAAAAAAGAAACCCGATTATATGAAAAAAATAACTTTTATTTCAGCAGTACTTCTAGTTTTTATGCTGGTGAATTATTCCGTATTCGCCATTTCGCCTATTGGTGATAAAGAATACAAAAAGATCTTTGAGCAAGCGGAGACCTATTTTGAGAATGAGAATTATACTGCTGCAATGGAATTATACAAGCAGTTGGATTCGATTGATAATGGTTCCAATGCCAACACGAAATTTAAGATCGGATTCTGTTACCTGTATGCACCTACCTACAAAACCAAAGCGATCCCTTATTTGGAGGAGGCCGCTAAAAAGATCTCTAATAGTTATGAAATGGGAGAGATCAAAGAAAAGAGCGCTCCTTATTCTACCTATTATTATCTGGCAAAAGCCTATCATTTGAATTATGAATTTGATAAAGCCATCGCTATGTATGAAAAATACAAAGCAGGGATAGAGGTAAATGAAAAGACCAAAGCAGAGATAGATGAGATAATACATGATGTAGAAACCTGTAACAACGGAAAAGAATTGATCCAAAAGCCATTAAAGGTTGTTGTTACAAATTTGGGTGAAAACATTAATACGAAGTATGCTGATTATTCTCCGGTCGTGTCTTTAGATGAAGAGACATTGATCTTCACAACCCGAAGAAAAGGTGGCGCCAGTGACAGGATAGAACCGAATGGTCAATATTTTGAAGATATTTATATTGCAAATGCCAAAGATGAGAAATGGCAGGCTGCAAAACCAATTGGTCCAAAGATCAATTCTCAAGGACATGAAGCTACTATCAATTTATCTGCGGATGGATTAAAATTATTGGTGTATAAAGATGACGGTGGAAATGGAAACGTCTATTTAAGTGAATTTAAAGGAAATGAATGGCAGGAGATCGAATACATTTCAGCTCCGATCAATTCCGCTTCATGGGAAACACATGCTTGTTTTAGTTCTGACAATCGAATCCTTTATTTTACGAGTAACAGAACCGGAGGATATGGAGGAAGGGATATTTATAAATGTAAACGGTTGCCAAACGGAGAGTGGGGACCAGCTGAAAATCTAGGCCCGATCATTAATACTCCTTATGATGAAGACGGTGTATTCATTCATCCGGATGGGAAACAGATCTACTTTGCATCAAAAGGACATAAATCGATGGGTGGTTTTGATATTTTTACTTCCTATATAGGCGATGAGGAAAACGGTTATTGGACGGCACCTGTTAATTTTGGTTATCCGGTGAATACACCCGATGACGAGGTGTTCTTTGTTACTACTGCTGATGGCTTACGCGGCTTTTACTCTTCCGACAAAGAAGGTGGATATGGTGAAAAAGATATTTATATGATCACCTTTCCGGAATTTGAACCTCGTGATATTACAGTTTTGGTAGGGAAGATCATTAATTATACAAAAGAAGACATCTCCAGCAGTAAGATATATTTGATCAACACCTCTAACAATGATACTATTCAAACCTTAAATATAAATGGAGCAACCGGAAAATTTGGAACGAATCTTCCTGTTGGAACAACGATTAAAGCTGTGTATGTTGTAAATGGAAAAGAATTGTTGAATGAGGCGTTGGACGTTCCTAAAGGTAAACGTTATCAAGTGATCAAGCGTGAGTTGCCTTATGGAACTCCTCCAGATAGTGCTGCTATAGCAGACTCGTTGGCCCGTTACGCTGCTTCAAAACAGTGTGATCCGGTAAAATCGAGTTATTCTATGTTCTTTAAATATAATAAGAAACAGATTGATGTTAAATCGGTTGAGTTCACAAATTTCATAGATGCCATCGCTTTATGTTTGAAGAATAATCCAAATCTTCAGATCTATATTGAATCAAGTGCATCGCAAGTGCCAACTTCCACTTATGGAACCAATGAGCGTTTAGCAACAGCCCGCGCTAAAGAAGCGAAAGAGAAAGTTCTAAAAGCATTAACAGGGAAAGGATTTAAGCAATCGGAACTTAAGTTCGCTGATTTCAGATCACTGGTTCAAGGACCGGAATATAACAAAGATGCACAACAAAACGCTGCAACCTATGAGCAGTACCAGTACATAAAAGTGACTATTAAATAATCACTTTCCAGTTTAATTAAAAGCGTGCCCTGCAAGGCACGCTTTTTTTGTTCTTATTTTAAAATGTCTGCCTGGCACAGTCAAATACTGGAATCTATAAAATTATTGCCTTTGAATTATTTGGTAGGGCATAAACAGAAGTGTTGCGTTTATTCTGCAAAATAATAGCTGTAATCTTTGTCTTATTGCTTAGGAATGATATATTTGTGAATCAATTGATCTTATGAAACAAAGATTATTACTCATTTTTCTTTTTATCACTTCAGTATGCTTCTCTCAAGGAGATAAATCTGCTTATCGTGAAAAGTTCACTCAGGGAAACTTATTGATCCTGGAGGAGAATTATGAAATGGCATTAGCCTATTTTTTGGAAGCTTACGCAATTGATTCTACGAATGCCAATATAAATTATAAAGTTGGGTTTTGTTATTTGCAATCGGCTAATCAAAAAAACAAGGCACTTCCTTTTCTTCGAAAAGCAGTTCAGGGAATTGAGCGTAATTATGTGGACATGGAGCCTCGCGAAAAAGGAGCTCCTGAGATGGCTTACTATTATCTTGGTTTGGCTTATCGTTTACAATATAATTTCAATGAGTCGAATGCTTATTTTAATAAATTTAAGGATATTGTTGGGAATAAAAATACGGTGTTGATAAAGGACTTGGAAAAACAAATTGAAACCAACTTTAATGCAATTGAATATACCAAAGATACGGCCGAAGTCACCATTGTTAGTTTAGGCGACAGCATTAATTCAAAATATCCTGAATATAGCCCCGTTATTTCTGCTGACGAATCGGTTATCATTTTTACTTCCAGAAGAAATACAAATCTGGGGGCTTCAAATGCAGCAGGAGAGGCTATCGCTGAAGATATCTATTACTCTCTAAAAAAGAAAGATGGAACATGGTCTTCTCCCCGCTCAATCAGTGAGAATATCAATACATTCGGAAATGAGGCAAATATTGGTTTGTCGGCAGATGGTCAGCAATTATTCATTTATAAAGATGTAAATGGAGGCGACATTTACTACAGTAATTTAGAAGGGGATTCCTGGAGCATGCCTTTGGCACTAACGTCATCTATTAATAGTAAATATTGGGAAACACATGCCACACTTACTGCGGATGGTAATACCCTTTATTTTGTAAGTGATAAAAAAGAAGGAGGCTTTGGCGGAAGAGATATATGGCGTTGTGTTAAGTTGCCTAATGGACAATGGAGTATGCCCCTCAATTTAGGACCTCAGATAAATACATCTTATGACGAGGATGCTCCTTTTATTCATCCGGATGGAGTTACGTTGTTTTTTAGTTCTAATGGGCATAAGAGTATTGGTGGATTTGATATTTTCAAAGTCGTAAAAAATGATGAAGGTAAATGGGGGACTCCGGAGAATATGAAGGCACCTATCAATACCCCTGATGATGATATTTTTTATGTGCAGTCCGGTGATGGTAAACGAGGCTATTTTTCTTCCGTTCGAAAAGAAGGTTTAGGCGAAAAAGATCTATATATGATCAATTTTGAAAAATCGATCGCAGAGCCACTTACTTTGTTAAAAGGATATTTAACCTTTGACGGAACGGATAAAGTGCCAGCGAATATTAGTATTACTGCTACGGATATGGAATCAGGTTTAGTTGTGCAGGATGTTCGTCCGAATGCTTTAACCGGTAAGTATATTTTGATATTAAATCCGGGTGATGAAGGCAAAACCTATACCATCAGCTATGAAGCCGAAGGTTATCAGCCTATCAGTGAAACCATCACCATTCCACCCAATTCATCTTATCAAGAGATTGAAAAAGAGTTGTTGTTAAGAGGAATTAATTTTGAAAGTAAGGCACTTGGTACGATTACCCTTAAGGGTACAATCAAAAACATTAAGGCCGAAAATATCTCAGGAGCGAAGATCATTGTGAAGGATAACAAGACCGGTGCTTTGTTGAATACATATTATACCAATTCTGATTCAGGATCATTCTATTTTGTTTTAAATAGAGGAAATGACTATAATCTCTCTTTCGAAGCTGATGGTTATTTATTCCAGTCGGAGAATGTAAATGTTCCCAAAAAGCCGGAGTATTCCGAAATTGTAAAAGACATAGTCCTTGAAAAGGTGAAGGCTGGGGCTAAAATCGTGTTAAATAATATCTTTTTCGATTCGAATAAAGCTACGTTGAGAAAAGAGTCGAATCTTGAAATTGAAAAAGTAGTTCAATTAATGAAGGAATACCCGGATGTTAAGATAGAAGTAGCCGGACATACGGATAGTAAGGGTAGATGCCACCAATTTAAAGCTTTCTCAGATGCGTTCACAATCGGTTGTGGATGCTCTTGGCAAAAAAGGAATCGATATAAAACGACTGGTGGCGAAGGGATATGGCGAAACAATGCCTATTGCTCCCAATATGCTACCGGATGGCAAGCCCGATCTAAAAGGTATGCAACAAAACAGGCGCGTAGAATTGAAGATTGTTGAATAAAAAGTTTTTTATTAGTAAATTCTTCATTTTTTAACGCTATAATCTCCATTTTTTTATATTTTTGCTTGATTTTATGATTTAGACCAATTTGCAAAATTGCAAGTTAGGTGTTTTATTGCTTTAGATGAATATGAAAAAATATATACTACTTGTTCTAGCAGCGTTTACTATGCATTCTGTTTTGAGTGCACAATCAAAAGCTGATTATCGTCAAAAGTTTACAGAAGGGAATTATCTTATTCTGGAGGGGAACTACTTTCAAGCATTGAAAAATTTCTTGGAGGCCTACCAAATCGATTCTTCCAGCTCAAATATTAATTATAAAGTGGGGATTTGCTATTTGAATACCATTACTGAAAAGAGTAAGGCTTTATACTACCTTGAAAAGGCTGTTTTAAAGACAACCACAAAATATACCGATTTAGAACCCAGAGAAGAGAATGCGCCTGTAAATGCCTTTTATTACTATGGAAAAGCCTTGCATCAAAATTATAAATTTGACGAAGCGATAGCAAATTATGAAAAATTCAAATCCTATTTAAAAGCAAGCCAAAAGGATATGATCGCTGATGTAGATCGTCAGATAGCGATTGCGAATAATGCCAAGGCATTGGTGTCGGCTCCGATCAACGTAGTGATCAAAAATTTGGGAGACAGCATTAATACTGCTTATCCTGATTACAGTCCGGTATTGTCTGCTGACGAAGAAACAATGATCTTCACATCGCGAAGACCAGGAAGTACAGGTGGGGATAAAACAATAGAAGATCAGTTTTATGAGGATATTTATATTTCATATAAAAAAACAGATAGTACCTGGACTGCTCCTGTGTCTGTAAGTAGTAATGTAAATACTTTTACACATGAAGCGTCTGTAGGCTTAACTGCAGATGCACAAACATTATTGATCTATAAAGATGCAAATGGTGGAGATATTTATTACAGTACCTTGGATGGAGAAAATTGGACATTCCCAATGGCTATGGGATCGGATATAAATTCACCTAGTTGGGAGACAAGTGCCTGTCTTTCTCCTGATGGGAATACGCTTTATTATGTAAGTGATAGAAAAGAAGGCAGTTTAGGTGGACGCGATATCTGGAAATGTGTAAAATTACCAAATGGCAAATGGAGTCGTTCTATGAATGTGGGGGCTCCGATCAATACTCCTTTTGATGAAGAATCGCCTTTTATTCATCCAAGTGGTAATATTTTATTTTTTAGCTCCAATGGGCATAAGACCATCGGTGGATTCGATATTTTCTTCTCTACTTTGAATGAGGGTAATTGGGAGGCACCACTAAATATTGGTTATCCGATCAATACAACCGATGATGATGTGTTCTATGTGACTTCACCGGATGGGAAACGAGGGTATTATGCATCTTCTTCCAGAGCAGAAGGATATGGGGAAAAAGATATTTACATCATTACAATTCCTGAACGAAAAGAGCAACCATTGGTGTTGATCAAAGGTGTGATCATTCCTGCAGAAGGGACACAATTACCTTCTGACCTGGAAATTGTGGCTACAAACAATGAAACAGGTATTGTAACGGGGGTGTATAAGCCTTTGATGAGAGATGGTAGTTTCACCATTATCATCCCGCCAAACAGTAATTATACTTTATCCTACCAGAAAGATGGTCAAGAGTTTTACTCTGAAGTAATGGAAGTGCCTGCCGATGCTGCGTATCAGGAGATCAACCGTGAGTTGAAATTAAAACCGGTAAATTTTGGACAGGTAGTTTCTGTTGAAACAAAAGATTCTACACAACAGACGGCAAATTCATCTGTTTCCTATTTTACTGTTGAGGGACGTTTATACGATGAAAAGAACAATCCTTTAAATGCATTAAAAGTGAATTTGATGGATGCAAATGGTAATATTCTCAAAACAACGAATACAAATGAATTAGGTTGGTTCTTATTTAACGAATTGCCTACTAGTGGTGATTATATCGTGGCATTGGATGAGGAAGATCCTCATTTTATCAGTAAAAAATCATTTGCTGAGTTTAAGGATGACAAAGGGAATGTATTGAAAACAAAGAATGTTGGCAATAAATATCAATTGGTTGATAATAAAAAAACATCTGTTTCATTTAGAAATAATAAGAAGGCAATTGCTGCACAAAAAGGACAAAAAGAGCAACCTCATCATGAGCAGTTAGCAAGTGTAGATAAATTGAATTTCAAAATGAATTTTAAGTATAATGTTACTCAGATTGATGTGAATGATGGGCCTTATACCGAGTTTATTAATAACTTGATGGATCTTTACAATAAGAATGGAACGATCAATGTTACGCTCATGTCGTGTGCTTCTACTGTTCCAACTAGAGCCTTTGCTTCTAATAAGGAATTATCTTCAGCCAGAGCAGATAAAGCCAAAGAACAATTGTTGGATGCCTTAAAGGCAAAAGGTGTGGATGCTTCAAAGGTTAATTTCGTTAAAGTAAGATCGGTTGTAGACGGTCCTGCTTATAATTCAGATTACATTTTGAATAGAGCAACCTATGAAAAATACCAGTTTATTAAGATATCTGCATATTAATTCTTAGTTCATATTAAAAGAAAAGGCTGCATAATATGCAGCCTTTTCTTTTGGTATAAGGAACAAAAAAAACAGTCCCGATCTCTCGGGACTGCCTTCACAGTGTTTCATGCTGCAAAATTTAGGGGTGATAAAAATTGCTCTAATCTATCTATAAGACAACTAATGGAGTAAAAAGGTTGCATACCCCATAAAAAATTATTTTACGATCATTTTACGACTCTTTACCAGTCCTTTTTGTGTACTGATATTTGCAATATACATTCCGGGTGCAAGGTGTTGTAAATCAATTATTTGTGTTTGTCTTTGTAATGATGTTTCCAATTGCTTTTGCCCAATAATATTCATAACAGTTAATACCGGTTGTTCGGATTGTTCAATGTCATGTTGGATCGTAAATAGTCCTTCATTAGGGTTAGGGAACAAATTAACCCTATTTTCATTTTCTGCCTGGTTCATTCCGGTAACTACTCCCGGGTCAAAAGAAGACCGTATAACGATCGTTTCGATGGTTTGTTCAGCAGGTGTTCCATTATCTGTAGCCGTTACGGTTACATAATATAATCCCGTAGGAAGATCTTTTGCTACAAATTTGCAATTGAAGCTTTGGTAAGTTGGGGTATTCATTAATTGCGTTGTTGAAAAAGCCATGGGCTCAGAACATGAAAAATTGATGTTCAAAGTCTGATTTATTTCAGGTGTTGCAACACCGATCAAGAATTCTACTGAATCGGTTGCTACAGAACGCAAGGTATCTCCTGTGTAAACATCTATCGTGTCACAAATATTATTATTGATAATAATAGGAGGGATATTGTTGCCGGAAACGGAAGTGTTAAAGTGCATTCCTTGATTATCAAGCCAATCAATGCCATCGGGAGCATTGTAAGGACCATCAAAAGCCAATGTCGGCTGATTGAATGTTCCAACTTGAAAATAATCGGCACCATTACCTTGGTTAACACCAACCGTTGCAGGAGAACCAAATCCACCACCACCGGTTATATCGCCTGTGGTCCATTGCATATCGCCATAACAAAATCCTACATTCTTACCTGCCGGTAAAAGCGTATCTGTTCCATCGGTAATAATCAACTGGAAGGTATTCAATTTGTCGAAATGCATGTCAAAATACCCTACATTTTCCCATTTAACGATCATGGCAGTTGGCGTGATCCTATAAAGCACTCCTGAGCCCAATGTTTGAGAGAAATCTCTGGTATCGGCATCTGCCCAAAACGGAGCGATCATGTTGTAACTCGGATCAGGAAATGGATTTGCAGTAAAAGTGGAATAAGGGCTATTAAAAGAGATGTTCCCATTATTATTAATAAATACACTGTTGCGAGGGGTTCCGTAATAATTAAACGTAAATGGTAGATTGATCTGTATGGACGATGCATCATCATTCATATAGTTCGGCATATATACATTCCCATTCGTTGTTCCAATATAATTTACAAATGGAACGTAGGAATAGGTGCTATCAAGCGGTTGCATACAACTGCAGATAGTGCTAGGCGTTTTTCTTTGTCCTTGATACTTGATCTCTGGTCCTTGTGGTGCAACAGCATCCGTAAAAATGTAGTTTTTGCTTAGGTCCAGTTGATGGTTTTTCTTTAAAATATCATACTGAGCTTTACTGATATTGATCTGATTTTGACTAAAGGCAGTAAATGTGGTAAGTCCCAATGCGAGTAGTAGCGTTTTTTTCATGCCAATGGTTTGAGTGTTTCATTATCAATGATGATAATTAAAATGACATGGTTGCACTGGTGATTAAATAATCTAAACTAAAGTTTGTTGTGTATATCTAAAAGTCCTTTTTTGATGGCTCGTAACTTACTCTCAATGTCTGAGAATTGACTTTTTTCAACTTTGGCTTCGTGCTTTAATGTTTTTTTGTTTTCCTTAAGGTATTTCTTGGCACCATCCAATGTTAAACCTTGTTCTTTTACCAGGTTAAAGATGATCTTGAAATTATCGATATCCTCGGGAGTAAATAAGCGGTTCCCTTTTTTATTCTTTTTGGGCTTTAATACATCAAATTCTTTCTCCCAGAAACGGATCAAAGAGGCATTTACCTTAAACAGCTCAGCCACTTCACCAATAGTGTAGTATAGTTTTACCGTTTCTGTTTCTTTGTAAGGCATTAGTCGAATGATTGAGATGATTGAGAAGAAAGTTCGATCAACTTTTGATATTGTTCCGGAGTAAGATCGTTGTAATAATAATTGATCGGATTCATCTTTTCGCCATTTTTCATTACTTCATAATGAACATGTGGTGCGGTTGACAAGCCTGTGCTACCTACATAACCGATCAATTGTCCGCGTTTTACTTTCTGTCCCGGACGCACAACAAATTTTACCATGTGTCCATATAATGTTTTATAGCCATAGCCATGGTTAATCACAACGTGATTACCGTATCCTTGAGCCAATGCATCGGCACGTTCAATGGTGCCATCACCAGTGGAATAGATCTCAGTTCCTTGCGGAGCAGCAAAGTCCATTCCCGGATGAAATTCAGGTGTTTTATAGATCGGGTGTGTTCTCCAGCCAAATCCTGATGGTTGATGCCTTAAGTCTTCGTTAGAGATAGGTTGAATAGCAGGGATGGATGCCAATAATTGTTCTTTCCCTTTCACCAATTTCACCACCTCATCAAACGATTTCGATTGAATATATAGCTGCTTGCTGATGCGGTCCAGCTTTTTAGTGGTTTCGATCATCAGATCAGAGTTATTAAAGCCTTGCAGTTTTTTATAACGGTCAACCCCTCCAAAACCTGCTTTACGAATGCTTTCTGGGATGGAGTCGGCCTCAAATATGGTTCTGTAAATATTGTTATCTCGATCCTGAATATCGTCCAACACCTCAATAGCCTCGCTCATACGGGTGTTTAATAATTCGTATTGAAGCGTCAATTCGGCAATTTCACGTTGTAATTGCTTTTCTTTTGGTGAGTCCAAATATTCGTAGGCCAGCAAAATAGTGATAGTAGCAAATACCAATCCTGTGGCCAAGTATGACAAAGCCTGCCAGATGCGTTTACGCAAAGGGACAGTTACCTTTTCATAGGTAAGGGATTTGGTATTGAACTTATATTTTATTTTGCTCATAAGTTTCTACTCGTCAACTACTGCGAATTTACGTAAATAAACTAAATTTGCAATCTTGAAAATTTGATAGAATAACGATTTTACAATAATATGGAAGCAAATAAAGTACGTCAGACATTTTTAGATTTTTTTAAGAGTAAACAACACGAGATCGTTCCTTCTGCGCCAATGGTGGTGAAGAATGATCCTACCTTGATGTTCAATAACAGTGGAATGGCTCCTTTTAAGGACCTTTTCCTTGGAAATGCGCCTATTAAATTTCCCCGTGTAGCCGATACACAAAAATGTTTGCGTGTAAGCGGTAAGCATAACGATTTAGAAGAGGTTGGGGTTGATACTTATCACCATACCATGTTTGAAATGTTAGGAAACTGGAGCTTTGGTGATTACTTTAAAAAAGAAGCCATTACATGGGCATGGGAATTACTGACAGAAGTGTACAAGATCGATAAGTCACGTTTATATGTTACCGTATTTGAAGGTAGCAAAGAAGATAATTTGGGATTTGATCAGGAGGCCTATGATATTTGGAAACAGTTCATTCCGGAAGAACGAATCTTAAGAGGAAATAAAAAAGATAACTTCTGGGAAATGGGAGATATAGGTCCTTGTGGTCCGTGTACCGAGATCCATTATGATGGACGTACCTCAGAAGAGATAGCGAAAGTGCCGGGAGCTCAACGTGTGAACAATGACGATCCGCAAGTGATCGAGATCTGGAACAATGTATTCATGGAATTTGAGCGTAAAGCAGATGGGTCCTTGGTAAAATTACCAAAACAGCATGTGGATACAGGAATGGGTTTTGAGCGTTTGGTGCGTGTATTGCAAGGCAAGCAATCGAATTACGATACCGATGTATTCAAACCTGTTATTGATAAAATAGAAGAGTTATCGGGCTTAAGATATAAACCTGAGGAAGAAGAAAAGCATCCGAAACAATTGATCATAAATATTGCGATGCGTGTGATAGCGGATCATATCCGTGCGATCTCTTTCAGTATTGCAGATGGTCAGTTGCCATCGAATACAGGTGCAGGGTATGTGATCAGACGTATCTTAAGACGTGCGATCCGTTATGGATACCAATCGTTGAATTTGAAAGAGCCTTTCATGCACCGTTTGGTGCCGGTTCTTTCCCATCAGTTAGGACATGCTTTCCCTGAATTGGTATCACAAAAATTATTGATCGAAAAAGTGATCAAAGAAGAAGAGGTGTCTTTCTTCCGTACACTGGAAAATGGATTAAAGCGTATCGACAATGTATGTATTGCTTTGGTGGGAGAGAAAAAACAAATTGTAGATGGACCAACCGTATTTGAATTGTATGATACCTATGGTTTCCCTGTGGATCTGACATCCTTGATCGCGCGTGGATATGGATTAAGTATTGATGAGGCCGGTTTTCAGGTAGAATTGGAAAAGCAAAAGAACCGTTCGCGTGAAGCAACAGCGGTTGATACCGGTGATTGGATGTTAGTGGATGGAAGAAAAGCAGAAGAAGGTGGTAGAATATTTATCGGCTACAAACAATTGGAAGCTGAATCGAAGATCATTCAGTATCGCAAAGTAAAAGCAAAAGGAAAAGAACAGTTTCAAATTGTGTTGGACCAAACTCCTTTTTATGCCGAAAGTGGAGGACAGGTAGGAGATACCGGTGTGTTAGAATCTGCTAATGATAAATTGATTGTTACGGATACCAAGAAAGAGAATGGGATCATTATCCACTTTACCGATAAATTACCGGAGAATTTTTCACAAACATTTGTAGCAAAAGTAAATGGCGAAAAGCGTCATTTAACAGAGAATAATCACAGCTCAACCCACTTGTTACACGCAGCATTGCGTTCGGTATTAGGAACACATGTGGAGCAAAAAGGATCTTTGGTAAATGAAGAATATTTACGATTCGACTTTTCTCATTTTTCAAAAGTAACAGAGGAAGAGATCGCTAAGATCGAAGCCATTGTGAATGCTAAGATCAGAGAGAACATTGCATCCGATATCAAAGAAATGGCCATTGATGATGCCCGTAAATTAGGAGCAATGGCTTTGTTTGGCGAAAAATATGGTGACACCGTTCGTGTTGTTACTTTCGACAAAAATTATTCAATAGAATTGTGTGGTGGCACACATGTGCCTGCAACCGGTCAGATCGGTCTGTTTAAGATCGTTTCGGAAGGTGCTGTTGCAGCCGGTATCAGACGTATTGAAGCGATTACATCAGTAAAAGCGGAACAATATTTTAACCAGCAGATCACTTTGGTGAACGAAGTGAAAGCCTTGTTAAAAAATCCGAAAGATGTAGTGAAGAGCGTTCAGTCCTTGATGGAAGAGAATTCTGCTTTGCAAAAACAGATCGAACAGATGTTACGTGATAAAGCAAAAGGTTTGAAATCGGAATTGCTTACGAAGAAACAGACGATCAATGGCATCAACTTTATTGCAGAGAAAATAGAGTTGGATTCAGCAGACGCGATCAAAGATCTTTCCTTTGAATTACGTAATCAGATCGATAATTTGTTTATGGTATTAGGCGCTGAGGTTAAAGGAAAACCAAGTCTTTCGATTATCATCTCTGATAATTTAGTGAAGGATAAAAATCTGAATGCGGGAACAATTGTACGTGAATTAGGAAAAGAGATCCAGGGTGGAGGAGGAGGACAGCCGTTCTATGCAACTGCAGGCGGAACCAATGCGCAAGGAATTGCAAAAGCACTAGAAAAAGCTAAAACCTATTTGAATTAAAAACGAAAAGCTCCTGAAATTTCAGGAGCTTTTCGTTTTTAATTTTTGTTTCTGGTAGAGTAAATAAACTATCCCGATCGCTATCCCTAATTCTCCGCCCATATAGCTGTAATTATGAATGTGGCCTACACATATAAATCTTGATTGGTCAATAAGATCATCCGGTAAATACCAGTCGCAGGGGAAATATTGAGCATGATATTTCCAGTTGAGGTAGCCGCAGAACGATAACGTAATGGTGGCGATAAAAGTGAAAGCGATCGTTTTGAAAAAAGTAGCATACACTGTTTTTGAATAGGGAAAGAATAGTAGAATAATTGCATAAATGATCCCGATAAATAATCCCATCCACCAAGTTGCCATGACACCTACAACACTCACTAATAATCTAACATTGTCAATGTAAACGCTACTATCTTCAACTAATCCAAACTGAATGAATTTGAAATTTGTATAATATTCAGGTGCGATCGAGTAGGTGATCTGGTCATGCACAATGCCAAATACCGATGCGAACAGAATAGAGCTGAATACAACAAAAATGAATAAGATGGATTTTTTCAAATGTTTCTCTCTTAGTGTTGTATCGCAACGCGTTTTACAAGAGAAGTATTGTTGCTCATATCAATGATCTTGCAGAAATAGATACCATTCGGGATCAATTCAGTGTTGATGTTTGATAAATTGGAAGTGATCTGCTCCGTTAAAATGGTTTGTCCTACCACATTATAAAGCTGTAATTGATAATGGTCTTTTTTGAAATCATATAAACGGATCGTAAAATTCGAACTGCTTGGATTCGGATAGATATCAAAATTCCAGGTAATGTTCTCATACATATCTTCCACTGTAATAATGCTTCCGGTTCCTTTGTAAAAGGAAACGCCCCCCTGATAATTTCCTACAACAAGATCAATAAAGCCATCGTTATTGATATCAGTTCCGGTAGGAGCAGTTCGTGTTCCTTGATTGATATTCATATAAACAGAATCGACCAAGGTAAATGCACCATTCAGATTGCCATCGATGTGATCATACAGCATTAACGTTCCTCTTTCTGCTCCTGCAAAAATTTTGGTTTGACCGCCATCTCTAAATACAAATGGGAAGCTGTAGCCGGTGGTGTAAAAAGGAAGATTCACTTTTATGTTGCCCCAAAAATGAGAAACAGAATCCACTACAGGTGTGCCTGTGCTACTTGTTCTGCGATAATAGGCCAGTTTTCCATTACGGGCACCGATCACAATATCGTTCTTCCCATCATTATCCACATCAAAGATCTGTGGTGCGGCAAAGTCGCCCACATCAATGATTCTATTGGCCGAGTTTTTAAAGTTGGCCTGACTCAACACAAAATTGGCAGGAGCACCTATTGCAGCTATGTTCTGGAAATAATGAATTCGTCCATCATACGCTCCTAATATCATATCTGCATCGGTATCGCCATCCATGTCTCCAAAAGCAGGAACCATGTTTGTGATGCCGTATGTACTTAAGTTTTTATAATCGCGGGTGATCAATTCAAATTGAGGTGCAGTTGTAGTTCCAATATTTTTGAATTGTGCAATTTTATGTTCAAAGCCTGCGGAATTGTAATAACCGTAATTTCCGATGAAAAGATCTTTTAGTCCATCATTATCATAGTCAAAGAACACCGGATAGGCTCCTTCACCCAACTCGATCATTTTGTCCTGTAATATATTAGTTTGTTGAAACTGAAAAACAGGGAAGGAGTTGGTTCCTGTATTTTGATAATACCAGATACTGTTTGCATTTTCGGAGGCATTGGGAGCATTTGGACTTACTAAAAGATCCTTTTTTCCGTCATTGTTCACGTCCTGATAAAAAGCACAAGGGAAAAGTGTCATATCCACGTCCTGGCTACCCCCATTGCTGAATGGGAAGGCTACATCTTCGCTGCTAAAACTGGCATCAGTAGTTGTGCCATTGTTGGTCAGCATGGTCAGATTTGGGTAAGAAACATCACCAACAATAAATTCCTTGTCACCATCATTATCAAGGTCGATACACAATTCGCAGGATCCTGCATGACGTTCGGCTGAACGTAGTTGTCCTTCATATCCGGTCAATTCCGGGTTAATTACATTTCCGATGCATGTATCATATAAAGTATAATCATTACTTAAAGAGTTTTCGGCAGCATATCCCCAGCAGCGGTTAGCCATTTGAAATTTCAGACTGTCGCAACCAAAACCTAGTTCAATGCTCATGTTTTTATGGTATTCCATATAGGTACCGGTAATAGCAAAGGTTACAACGTCTACATCGCCATCATTATCGATATCAGAAATTGCCGGAATGTCAACAGAACTTACGTATAGATTGATCAAGGAGCCGCTAGGCGGATTGTAGATCGATCTTTGCTGGGTTACGACCTTTTGAAACTGAAGGCCTGTAGCTAGTGTAGAGGTGTTCTTGTAAATATCAAAGCCTCCTCCCACATCAGAATAACTAAAAATATCCTCTTTCCCGTCACAGTTAAAATCATAAAGTAGCGCCCAGTCGTGTAGTTTCGGGAATTTGGTCTCAAAATAGGGGTTGTATTTATAATCGACTGTATTGGCAGTTCCATTATTGATAAAGGTCCGGATCTTGTTTCCGGTGCGGTCGAATACAAAAAGGTCCTTATCTCCATCCATATCCATATCTACAGATGAAATTTGGGTAAAATTTAAACCTCCGGCCCATGGATTGGCAACAAAACTACTGTTGATCTTCACAGGGATGCTGTCATACCATTGAAAATAGGGCTGAGCTGCTGTTTGGAGGCTCAAAATAGAGCTGAATATGAGAATGGAGAATATAAGTCTGAAATTCATTGTTTTTGAGGTATTAGATGCTAACAAAGTTAATAAAAATAAGGTAAAAAGCAGATGTTTTCATCAATCTTATCATAAAATTGGTAAATAATAATTGTTATTCTATATTTGCACCCTTATTTTAGGATTAAAACTGAATTTCAGGCAATGAATTTTGCTTGAATTTTATTTAAGAAATAACAATTTAATTAATCAATTATGCAGAACAAAGGAGCTATCAGGCTGTTTGCGATTTTACTGGCACTTGCATGTGCTTATTATTTAATGTTTACTTGGAAAGCAGTTTCTATTGAGGGAGATGCAGAGGCGTTTGCACAAAATTATATAGCGCAGGCTGATGTGCAGGAAGCAGCAAAGAAAGCATCTGAAAATCCAACAGAGCAAAAAACATATTTGGATTCAGTACTTGCTTCTAAAAGAAATGGCTATTTAGATTCATTAAAGAAATTGCCGGTTTACGATCTTGGCTTTACTTCTTATACGTATGAAGAGGTGAGAAACCGTCAGTTGAATTTAGGTCTTGACTTAAAAGGTGGTATGAACGTAACCTTGGAAGTTGCTGTAGCTGATATCATCAGAGGTTTATCAAACAATAGTAACGATCCTGCTTTTGTAAAAGCATTGGCAAGTGCAACTGAATTACAAAAGAAATCAACAAAAGATTTTGTTACTCTTTTTGGTGAAGAATATAAAAAAGCAAATCCGAATGGTCGTTTGGCGATCAATTTCCAAACAATTGAATTAAAAGGAAAGATCGATTTCAATACAACGGATGAAGATGTATTGAAATTTTTACGTGAGCGTATTGAAGAAGCGATTGCAACTTCTGAAAATACATTACGTGCCCGTATCGATAAATTTGGGGTAAGTACTCCAAATATTCAACGTTTAGCTTCTTCAGGTCGTATCTTGATCGAGTTGCCGGGTGTTACAGACAAGGCTCGTGTGCGTAAATTATTACAAGGAAGTGCTAATTTGGAATTCTGGGAAACCTACGATAACCAAGAGATCTATCCATTGTTAGAGCAAGCGAACACACGTTTGAAAGAGATCTTAACACCGGTTGATTCTTCAGCTACTGCTGTTGATACTGCTGCTGTTGCAGGTACAAATCCTGATTCAACGAAAGCTACTGCTGCTACAACAGCTCCTGATACAACTAAATCTGCTTCAACATTGGCTAGTCAGTTAGGAACCGACAAAAAAGATTCTTCGAAAGCAGGAGAAACTTCAGCGGATACATTGGCTAGAATGAGAAAAGAGAATCCATTGTTTGCCGTTTTAGGTGCTGCAATTGGTCGTAACGAGCAAGGACAACCTGTTTTGGGGCAAGGTCCGGTAGTGGGTTATGCTGCTATCAGAGATACTGCAAAAGTGAATGAGTATTTGAATAACCCGAAGATCAAGAGTATCTTCCCTCCACGTTCAAAATTCTTCTGGAGTTTTAAACCGATCGATAAAGAAGAAACAACATTACAGTTGATCGCTATCCGTACTACTTCTCGCGATGGTAAAGCACCGTTGTCAGGTGATATCATTGCTGATGCCCGTAAAATGTTCGAACAAGGTTCAGGCTCTCCTTCTATTTCAATGAGTATGAAAACAGAAGCGGCTAATATCTGGAAGCGTTTAACAAGAGAGAATGTTGGTAAGTCAATTGCAATCGTTTTAGATAACAGTGTTTATTCATTCCCGACAGTACAAGGTGAAATTGCAGGTGGTAATTCATCGATCACCGGTAACTTTACAATCAATGAGGCGGATGACTTAGTGAACATCCTAAAAGCGGGTAAATTACCTGCTCCTGCTAAGATCGTTGAAGAGACTGTGGTTGGTCCGACCTTAGGTCAGGAAGCGATCAGCAAAGGTTTATTCTCAACCATCATTGCATTGGTATTGGTTTTATTGTTCATGGGCTTCTATTACAACAAAGCTGGTTGGGTAGC
This sequence comes from Bacteroidota bacterium, assembly GCA_017303895.1. GTDB lineage: Bacteria > Bacteroidota > Bacteroidia > 2-12-FULL-35-15 > 2-12-FULL-35-15 > 2-12-FULL-35-15. The sequence continues at coordinate 37,924 of JAFLBF010000016.1, forward strand.
TTCATTAGCGATGATCATCAATAACTTATTCGTGATCGGTATCCTTGCTTCTTTCCAAGCGGTATTAACATTACCTGGTATCGCAGGTATCGTATTAACGATCGCGATGTCTGTGGATGCGAACATCTTGATCTATGAGCGTGTTCGTGAAGAATTAGCTTTAGGCAAAGCAATCGGTACAGCTATTAAAGAAGGTTATAAGAATGCCATGTCTTCTGTGATCGATTCACACATTACAGGTTTATTATTAGGTATCATCTTATTTGTATTCGGAACAGGTCCTATTCAAGGTTTTGCGACTACATTAATGATAGGTATCGTATCGTCCTTGTTCTGTGCGATCTTCATTACCCGTTTGGTATTCGATCGTTGGTTAGAAAAAGGAAAATCAATTCCTTTTGCAAATGCTATGACAGATGGAGCTTTCAAAAAGATCAATATCAATTTCGTTGGAAAACGTAAGTTGTATTATATCTTCTCTTCATTAGTGATCGCAGCAGGTATCTTCGCTTATGTAACAAAAGGTGGATTTAGCTTAGGGGTTGACTTTAAAGGAGGTCGTTCTTATGTGGTTCGTTTTGATGATGTGAAGTCAACCGAAGAGGTTCGTAATGCATTAACTACAGCCTTCGAAGGCGAAGCACCGGAAGTGAAAACGTATGGTGAAAGTACTCAGCAACGTATCACTACCACTTATTTGATTGGTGATGGATCGGATGATGCAGAAGCAAAAGTGGAAGGTAAATTAAATGAAGGATTAAAAACACTTGGTGTAAAATACGAAGTGATGAGTTCTCAAAAAGTTGGAGAAACAGTATCCCGTGATATCAAAGAAAAAGCGGTATGGGCTGTATTGTTGTCTTGCTTAGTGATGTTCGTATTCATCTTTATTCGATTCAAAAAATGGCAGTATGGTTTGGGTGCGGTTGTGGCCTTATTCCATGACGTAGCGATCGTACTTTCTGTGTATATCATTTTTGACGGTATTTTACCTTTCTCATTAGAGATCACTCAGGATTTTATTGCAGCCGTGTTAACGGTTATGAGTTACTCCATGGTGGATAGTGTGGTTGTATTCGACCGTATTCGTGAGTACTTAACGGAGCGTAATAAGTCTGATCTTGATAAGCACGAACGTGAAAGAGTGATCAATTTTGCATTGAACAGTACATTAAGTCGTACCATCAATACCGCATTAACGATCTTCTTCGTAATGTTAGCGATCTTTATTTTTGGTGGTGAAACCATCAGAGGATTCTCTTTCGCATTGTTGATCGGTATCGCTATCGGTACTTATTCTTCTATCTGTATTGCAACTCCGATCGTTATCGATCTTGAAAGAGATAAAGAAGAGAAAAAGTAATATGTTAAAATTTAAAAGAAACCCGGTAAAGCAATTTATCGGGTTTCTTTTTTTGTATTTTTGTAGAACAAAATTTACGAATGGCAGCATCAATTTTTCTTTTTCTGAACATGGGTGGAGGTGAGGTATTCCTTATCATCCTCGTGGTGTTGATGTTATTCGGATCGGATAAACTTCCTGGAATAGCAAAAGGATTGGGGCGTGGATTGAGGGAGCTAAATGATGCAAAAGATCAATTACAACAGGAGATCCATAAGAACACAGGTGGCCTAACCGAGGAAATTCGTAAGCATACTTCCGAGATCCAATCGGAGATCGACAAAGCCAATCAAAGTATCAGTCGCCAGGTGACAGAGGTAACACAGGTGGTCAATGACGAAGGGCAGAATATTACCGATACGCTTAAATAATACAGCTGTTTCAACTTCTTTTTTTCATAAATTTTGATATATTTGTTATACTAACCTAACAAATAGATCATGAAAAAAATTGCTACACTTTTTCTTACGTTTTTGTGCTATGTGAGTTATACGCAAGCACAAACATCGGGCGGACCGGATGCTTATGGCTATATCTGGCGCGATAGTAACGATCCTCAGGGTCCGGCTTATAATTGGATCGATATTTTGCCTTTGCCGGGAGCTTCTGAAGTTCGTTTTTTGGCAGATGACAATATCAAAGGTTCATTTCCGATCGGATTCTCATTTCATTATTATTGGTATGATGTAACTCAATTTTGGGTAGGCTCGAATGGGTATATTGGATTTACAAATGGGCAGATCTCGCATCCATTTCCAATGATCCCTTCAACCTCATTGCCTCAAAATTATTTAGGGATCATGACATCCGACTTGATCTTTGATCCGGGTAACAATGCTGAATGCTGGAGATGGACCAGTGCCGATAACGATACATTGGTTGTTTCTTATATTGATGTTCCATTTTGGGATCAAACTTCAGGATGGGTTGGTTCGAATACTTTTCAGGTGATTTTAAGTGCAGTAGATAGTTCGATCACTTATCAGTACCAAACACAGTCGGGTTCACCCGCTAACTTGACAAGTTATGCAAGTATTGGTATTGAAAATAATTCAGGGAATATTGGTTTGCAACATTCTTATAATGCTTTGCCGGCTTCTAGTTATGCCATAAAATATTATTATCCAAGCAATACAACATTTGCTGTTTCCGATGCATCTACTTCGTATAATGATAATACTGAAACAGGTGGATTATTCCTTTCAAAAAATGGCAGTTCATTCACAATGACCACCGAAGTCAAAAATACAGGGAATCAGAATTTATCACCATTCAATGTGTTTACACGTGTTGTGAATGGAGCAAATGCTATTCAGGCTCAAAACAATACTACTACGAATACATTAACACCGGGACAAACTCAAGTTATTACCGGAACAAATGTGTTTAATCCAACCGTTGCAGGAACATTCCGTTTCTTAACCAATACGCAATTGAGTGGTGATGCAACACCAAGTAACGATCAAAAGGTTCAGGAGTTGGTGGTTGTTGATACAACACAGTCAACTATTCGTTTGTCGTATGATAATGGAGTAGAAGCAGGTTTGGGTGGCTTAAGTTGGCAAGGTGGAAATGGTGGAGCGGCCATTTATTTTAAACCACCATTTTACCCATGTAATTTGACTGAGATGTATGCTTATATAGTGGATAACCCTATGGCAGCAGGATGTTCTATGGTTGTATATGATGATAATGGAACTGCAGGTGCAGCAGGAACACGATTAGATTCTGTTTATATGGGGCCATCCATAATTGCCATTGCATCTTGGAACACTGCAACCTTGCCAACACCATTAACAATTAATTCAGGTGGAGTATATGTGGCATGGGTAATGGATGGTGATGGTTTGACATTAGGACAAAATCAATTGTTGCCTGTCTCAAACAGAACATTTGAAATATTAGGGAATGCCTGGGCTGATTACAGATACAGAGAAACAGAAGATCTAATGATCAATGTCGGCATTAAACGTATCAGTGGTGTGAGTGTAGAAGAAAATGTAGCAGAAACTTATTTCTATAACTTCTACCCAAGTCCGGCTAATAATTCCATAGCGATCGATTTTAGTTTCCCTTCAGAAGTAAATAAATTAAGCTATGAAATTTATGATGTTCAGGGGCGTTTGATGGACAAGAAAGATCTGACAAATTCATTTATTAATGGAAAATTGATCTTTAATACAGAATCTTATACTTCAGGTATTTATTCCTGCAGAATAGTAGTAGATGGTCATAGCATTGTTCGCAGATTCTCGATTGCTAAATAATTTTTTCTATTATACGAATAAAAAGGCTCTTCATTTTTGAAGAGCCTTTTTTTATAGGTCTGCCATAGATCTGTTTTTGATCTTCGCCTCCATCCATTTGGCAACATCAAAATAGCGTAAAGAAAAATTGGATTCCGGATCATCCATTAGCCTTAAAACAAGCTTATGGTAATCCTGGAAATGTGTTTTGATGTCTTTCGTTTTGTTCTTTTTGATCAGTTTCGTGAAGAATTCGATCATTAGTTCTTCTGCCTTGGTTAATCGATCTTGTTGGATCAACAATCGTTTTGTGGAATTGATCAAACTGCCGAGTAACGATTCGTTTCCAAGTTCATAGTGAATGATCATATTGAAAATATGGCCTCGACTGTATTTCCCAAGGTCATCGTCAAAGATCTGATTCATATACTTTAATGATCGTTTGTAGTCTGCCAGATAAAAACTGGCAATCGCCATTGATTTGGCTGTATTTAGTAGAATGGTCCGGATCACATGCGGTTTGTAAGCATCAATATGATCTTCGATGAGCTGAATGATCGCTCTGCTTTTTTCATATTCTTTTATGGCCGTATAAATATCCAATTGATAGGGTTTAGTAAAAAAGAAAAGATTGGCCTCAAATGCTTTGTCTTGTTTTATTTGAAGTCTGCCGGGGCTACTTTCTATTTTTTCTATGTCTCCCATCAGTTCCTTGTAATTTTTTAAATTGATCTTGCCCATGGCAACATTTGCAAACACTAGAAGATAATCGATCGGATGTTGTTGGATGATCTTTGGAGCAGACTCCATCAATTGCATCATTTTTTCAAAATACAATATGCTGGCCGGTTCGTCATTTACAATTCCATAATACATCGCTTTTGTTTGAAACAAGAACATCTTTGCTTTGTATGTTTCTGCCTTTTCTTCATCCAGCATCAGGTCGTGTTTCATCAGAAGCTGTAGCTCCTTCAAATGCTCTGTTTTGTTGGTCGATCTGAAGGTGATCTCCTTGAAATTCATCTCAAAGGCAAGGTTCTTATAGTCGTATTGATTGGCGAGTTTTTTTAATAAGCTCTTGCTATCGTCAATCGATGAAAGTAGTTTTTTATAATCTTGCTCTTTGTTATAGATCTCCTGTTCTAATTCCAGTGTTCTGATCAACTGCGATTCGGCATGTGATTCATGTGCTGTTTTTTTTGCTTTGGTAATCAGCTTCAGGCATTGTTGGTGTAATCCTTTGTGTAATAATATCTCGATGTGTTTATTGATCTTATCGATCTTTGCTTCTGAACTGGTAATACCATGGAAATCATTTAAACTTTTCAGTAAAAGATTGTATAGATAATTTTTTTCAACGTGTAAATTTTTTAAAGATGATCTTTTTGAGTTTTTAGTCTTTAATTCCTGCTCATATTCTTTTTTGGAGTTGTTGATGGCATCAAACAAGCTGATGTAATTGTTTTCCCCTTCTTTAACATGTCCTTTGGAATAGATCTTAAAATGTCTTTTTTCGGACGAAGACATGGAATGAATTAGCTCAGAAATAGCTTCTTGTTTCATTTTAGAAATATAAAAAATATAAATATAAATAATTGATAATCAATACTTAAAATTAATATTATTTATTTTAGAAACAAAAAAAATTGCTTAGTTTTTTTTGAAATATGGCTGATAATCAGGTATTTTTGACTAATTAAATAAAAAGCAAGATAAACCCAATAAAACTACCCACTAAAATGAAAAAACTACTGATTTTATCTGCAGCTGTTTTTTTGTTGTTCACTTCAACAAAAGCACAAACAACTACTGCATTTAGAAAGAATTACAATCAAGCATTATTCGATCTTCCAGGCAATATTGTGGAAGGTTTAACTGCCAATACGTATGTGATGGCCGGAACGAATATGACCTTTATTCCGATCTATGGAACTGTAACCGAATTGAACGATACAGGAGCGATCAACTGGTCGTACCGCTTTTCGGATGCATCCATTGGCTTCCAATTGAACGACATAAAAAAAGATGCTGCGAATAACCAGTATATTGTTTGTGGTGGAAGTGAGTCCAATGCTGCAGTATTCATGGTTTTGAATTCAACCGGAGCAATTGTTTTGCAAAAAAAATTCAGTATTTCTCAGGCGAACAGTGCTTGGTTTAATCGCATCATTAAAGCTTCGGATGGCGGATATGTGGCTGTTGGATATGTAACAGGACACGATCCGGATGGTGCAGGTGCTGAAATTGATTTTAATCCGATCAATTACAATGATGCTAACGGTGATCCTCAAACTGAATACATTGGTTCTCCTTTGATCGTGAAATTTGATGCAAGCGGAAACCATGTTTGGCATAGAGTGTTCAGATACTATGTAACTTCTAATGTTCCTGCTAACAGGATCTATAACGATGCAAGTTTTGTGGATGTTGTTGAGGTGAGTGATGGTTATGTGGCTGTTGGAAGTTATGATGTAAATAATCACTTGTCGGCAACTAATTCTGATGGTGATGACGCTACACCTACTGATGCTTTGATATTAAAAACAACAACAGCAGGAGCAATTACTTATCACAAACAAATTGATAATCCAAGTAATTCAACTACTCAAAACAGTAAATATTTTGGAGCAGTAAATAAAACAGCAGCGGGTGATATTATTGCAGGTGGAACAGATAACAGCAGAGAGCTTATTCAAAAGTTTGTAGGGGCTGGTGGTTTTTCAAATACGTTTAGTCGTTTGTTTACATATTCTACTTCTTTTGCAGGTGCCGATCCTGTTGATATTTCGCAAATTTATGAAGTGAGCGGTAGTACGGATCTTGTGACCATGGCCATGTACATCCGTCCATTGAGTTTTGGTTTTCACAATTCTATTCATAGGGTTAACCCTACTGCAACAACCAATGTGTTTGCAAAACGTTATAATTTTAATTTAATTTCTATCTTACCTCGTGGAGGACAAACATCAGATAATGGTTACATTTCTATGTCAATGACTGCAGGTGGAACGAATTATGATTACCACGTAATAAAAACCGATCCAAGTGGAGATACTCCATCTTCCGGTTGTCCTGCAACATCATTTACTCCTTCAGCAGCAGCCGGTCCTACAACATTTGCTGATCCAATTTATAATTCATGGTCAGGTACTCCGGGGTCTGATGTAATTGCTGTTTCACGAACAGCTATTACACCAACACCTTCTTATGTTTGTACAAAAGTAGCTTGTGTTGCTCCAGCAGCTCCTGTTGTAGGAACCATCACACAGCCAACTTGTTCAACAACTACTGGTAGTGTTGCTTTCACAGGTTTACCTGCTTCAGGAACATGGACCATCACTGCATCACCAGGTGGTGCTACAGCAACAGGGACAGGTACTACTGGTTCTATTAGTGGTTTAACTGCTGGTACAACGTATACATTCACTGTCCAAACAGTGGCGGGTTGTCCTTCTCCTGCTTCAGGAAATGCGATCATCAACACAGCACCAACAGTACCAACCGCTCCAACGATCGGTACGATCACACAACCAAGCTGTACGGTTGCAACAGGTAGTGTGGCATTAAGTGGTTTACCATCATCCGGAACATGGACAGTAACCGGTTCACCAAGTGGAACGGCTACAGGTACAGGAACAACAACAACTATTTCCGGTCTTGCTCCTGGAACATACACATTCACTGTAAGCAATGGAACATGTTCTTCTACATCTTCTTTGAATGCCGTTTTAAATACACAACCAACAACGCCTACTGCTCCGGTAGTAGGTGCTATCACTCAACCTAACTGTACGGTTACAACTGGAAGTGTGGCATTAAGTGGATTGCCTTCATCAGGTACCTGGACTATTACTGCATCACCCGGTGGTGCTACGGCTACAGGAACTGGTACTACAACAACTTTTACAGGATTAACTGCCGGTGCTACTTATACATTTACTGTAAGCAATGGTACTTGTACTTCTTCTGCTTCTACAAACGCAGTTGTTAATCCATTGGTGGGTGTGCCAACAGCTCCTGCTATCGGAACCATCACTCAACCAACATGTACCGTTGCAACTGGTAGTGTTGCTTTAAGCGGATTACCATCATCAGGTACTTGGACCGTAACCGGTTCTCCAAGTGGTACTGCTACCGGTAGCGGAACAACAACAACCATCTCCGGATTAGCTCCGGGTTCTTATACCTTTATTGTGAATGATGGAACGTGTAATTCTCCATCCTCATTAACGGCTGTTGTAAATGCTCAACCTACAACTCCAACAGCTCCTGTTATCGGAACCATCACTCAACCAACATGTACTGTTGCAACAGGTAGTGTTGCTTTAAGCGGATTGCCATCATCAGGAACATGGACCGTTACCGGTTCTCCTAGCGGAACGGCTACAGGAACAGGAACAACTACTACCATCTCAGGATTAGCTGCTGGTACCTATACATTCACTGTTAGCAATGGAACCTGTACTTCTACAACTTCTGTTAATGCAGTTGTAAATACACAGCCAACAACTCCGGTTGCCCCTGCTGTAGGAACCATCACTCAACCGACTTGTTCGGTTGCAACAGCTGATGTTGCTCTGAGTGGATTGCCTGCAGGATCATGGACAGTGACCATCACTCCCGGTGGAACTACTGTTAACGGTTCCGGAACAACAACTACTATTACCGGATTAACAGCTGGTAATACCTATACATTTACTGTCAGCGATGGAACATGTACTTCTACATCTTCTACCAATGCAGTGATCAATGCTCAACCTACTACACCATCCACTCCTGTTCTTGGAACAGTTACTCAACCAACTTGTACCATCTCAACAGGTGATGTTGCTTTAAGCGGATTGCCTGCAGGACCATGGACCATCACCGCTACACCGGGTGGAACAACACAAACAGGTTCAGGAACTACTGCTACTTTCACAGGATTAGCAGGTGGTGCTACATATACCTTTACCGTGAATGATGGAACTTGTACTTCTGCTGCTTCTGCATCAGTAACAATCAACACCTTTGCCGGTGCTCCAACTGCTCCTCTATTAGGAACCATCACTCAACCTACTTGTGCTACTACTACTGCAAGTGTTGTGTTGAACGGTTTACCTGCTTCAGGATCATGGACCGTTACTACCACACCTGGTGGTGCAACAACTACCGGTTCCGGAACAACAACAACTATTAGCGGATTAACTCCAGGAGCAACCTATACATTTACTGTTGATAATGGAACATGTACTTCTACTGCTTCTGCTAATGCTGTGGTGAATAGCGTACCAACACCACCAACTGCTACTGGTGGTACACCATTAGTATTAGGTTGTAGCCCAGCCAGCGGAACCATCAGTGCTTCTTCTACCACATCAGGCGCAAGCTACTCATGGGCAGGTCCCGGTATCGTTAGCGGTGGCGCTACATCAACTGCTACTGTTAATGCCGTAGGAACATATACGGTTACCATCACTGATCCTGCAACTTCTTGTACCTCTACCACTACGGTTGGTGTTACAAGTAATACAACAGCACCAAATGTAAGTGCAGGTGGAACATTAACATTGACTTGTGCTGCTAACAGCGGAACCATCAGTGCTTCTTCTACTACTACAGGTGCAACGTATAACTGGACAGGTGCCGGTATCACTGCCGGTGGAACAACTGCTACACCTACTGTAAATGCGGCAGGTACTTATACCGTTACAGTTACTGATCCTGCGAATGGATGTACTGCAACCACAACGGTATCGGTAAGTGCTAATAGCACTGCTCCAAATGTTACAGCAGGTGCTACTACACCGATCAATTGTACTTCGGGTATTGGAACCGTAAGTGCAAGCTCTACTACAACAGGTGCTACGTATTCATGGGCCGGACCGGGAGTAGTAAGTGGCGGAACAACAGCTACACCGAATGTAAATGCTGCAGGTACTTATACCGTAACGGTTACTGATCCAAGCAACGGATGTACTGCAACTACTATTGTTACTGCAGCAAATAGTCCGGGACCAATTGCCAGTGCTGGAACAGATGTGACCATCACAGGTGGTACATCTACTACATTAACAGCTACCGGTGGAGGAACATACGTATGGAGTACAGGGGAAACAACAAGTGCTATCACTGTTACTCCTACTGCTACTACCGATTATTGTGTGACAGTTACTGATACGGCAGGATGTTCTGACTCTGCTTGCGTTAGAGTAACTGTGGATATTGTGTGCGGTGAATTATTCGTACCGAATGCATTCTCGCCTAACGGAGATAATCACAATGATAAATTTAGAGTGAAAGTAAATCCTGATTGTGTAATGGAAGTACAATTATTTGTGTACGACCGTTGGGGAGAAAAAGTGTTTGAAGCATCAACAGCTGATGCTGCAAGCGTTACCGGATGGGATGGAACATTTAACGGCAAAGCATTAGATAATGCGGTGTTTGTTTGGTACCTGAACATTACACTTACCAATGATCCTACCAATCAGATCAAACAAAAAGGAAATGTTAGTTTGATCCGATAATGAATTGTAAAACACTTTAAAAACGATCTTGAAAATGAAAACTTTAAATATAAAAAATACAATCATCGCAGGAGCAGCCTTATTGTCTGTTTCTGCTATTAACGCACAGGATGTTCACTTCTCTCAATTTAGAGAAACACCGGTGTTCTTAAATCCCGGTCGTACAGCTCTTGATAGAGATGTACGTGTGATCTTAAATTATAAAGACCAATGGAGAAGTGTAGCTTCTCCTTATAAAACATTTGGATTCTCCGGTGAGATGGCTGTTGCCAAAAAGAAAAATAAAAATGCACATTTAGGAATTGGCTTAACTGTATTTTCTGATAAATCGGGCGATTCCAATATGGGAATTACTGTGGGGACATTAAATGTTTCTGCCATCATTAAAACAGGTGAGAACAGCTCCTTAGGCGTAGGTTTGATGGGTGGTTTTGGTCAACGCTCTGTTAGTTATTCCGCTTTGCGTTGGGAAGAACAATATCAGAATGGAGCATTTGATGCAGCTAACAATACGAATGAGCCTACAGGTGCTACCAGCTATACATTGCCGGATGCAGCAGCCGGTATTGCATGGAGTTATGGAAAAGGAGAAAAATATATTTCTGCTAATAATGGTGTTAGAGCAACAGTTGGATTTGCTGCACATCACTTTGGATTCCAGAAATATTCTTTCTACAAACAAACAGGAGAGAAATTGTTCTCTAAATATGTTGGTCATGCTAATGTGGATATCGGGATCGCGAATTCTAATTTGATCATTGTACCCGGAATTATGTTCACCATGCAAGGACCATCGAAAGAGATCGTGGCAGGAAGTATGTTTAAATATGTGCTTTCAGAGAATTCAAAATATACCGGCAATAAAAAAGGTTCTGCGATTGGTATCGGTGTAGATTACCGTTTTGGAGATGCTGCTATTGCTACATTAATGTATGAATTCTCGAACTTTGCGATAGGTGCCGGATACGATTTTAACTTATCTAAATTAAAAACTGTAAGCTCTGCTCGTGGTGGATTTGAAATCTCTTTACGTTTCGTAAGTCCGAATCCATTTAATGTAGGTGCTAATAAATCACGTATTTAAGAAATAGCCTCAATATAATTTATGAAAAAGCTACTACTAACAGGCTTATTTACCGTATCATCTATTGTTACATCTTTTGCTCAAGTAACGGAAGAAAAAACAATAGGTGATACACTTAAAGTGACGATCAAAAATATTGGTCAAGAGATCAATTCTACTTTTTCTGATTATTCTTCGGTAATATCAGCCGATGGTAAGATCATGTTCTTTACATCGCGCAGGCCAAGTACAGAAAAAGATATCAAAAAGAATAAAGAAGGTTTAGAAAAGATCTATTTCTCTACTTACAGTGATAAACAAAAAAAGTGGAATCCTGCTACATCTATTCCCGAGCCTGTGAATGCTCCGGGAAGACATAATTCCAATATCGCACTTTCTAATGATGGATCATGGTTATTGATCTATCGTGATGATGAAAATGGAAATGGTGACATTTATGAATCACGACAAAAAGGGATCACTTGGTCGGAGCCTACAAAACTACCGGAGCCTGTGAATTCCAAAAGTCATGAGTCATCAGCGAGTATTGCTCCTGATGGAAGAACGATCTATTTCGTAAGTGATCGTCCGGAAGGCAGTAAAGGCGGTCGTGATATATGGTATTGTACCAAAGATGAAAATGGGAAGTGGGGAAAGGCGATCAATATTGGTGAACCTATCAATACAAAAGATGACGAAGAGGCCGTGTTCATTCACCCCGATGGTAAAACTCTTTATTTCAGTTCTACGCGAAAAGGAGGCTTGGGTGGTTACGATATTTATATGACCACTAATGAAAGAGGTTTATGGAGTACTCCGGTAAATATGGGTGCGCCTATCAATACAGCCGATAATGATCTGTTCTTTGTGTTGACTGCAAGTGGTAAAACTGCTTATTACTCATCCAGCAGAAAAGGATCTTTGGGCGAGAAAGATGTATTTGAGATCAACTTTACGGCTTTGGAAAAAAAGAAAGACAAAGGTCCGCGTTTAGCTTTATTGAAAGGAAAGATCTATGATGCAAAGACGAAACAACCCATTGAGGCTACTATTGAATTAACGAATGTAAAAACAGGGGAGAAGGTGTCCAACTTTACTTCAAACAGTCAGTCGGGTAGTTATATGGTGAGTTTGCCTGCAGGTGTAAATTACGGGATCTATGTTTCCGCGAATGGTTATTTGTTCCACTCCGAAAACTTTGATATGCCCGATGCGCAAGAGTATATTGAGATCGAGAAAGATATTTATTTAAATAAGATCGAAAAGGGTGCAAAGATCGTGTTGAACAATATTTTCTTTGACTATAATAAAGCAACCTTACGTAGTGAATCGTTTTCTGAATTAGGACGTGTAGTAAAAGTGTTGAATGAAAATCCGAGTATCCAAATTGAGATCTCCGGTCATACCGATACACGTGGTAGTGCAGAATACAACCAAAAATTGTCGGAAGACCGTTCTAAGTCGGTGGTTGATTATTTGATCAAACAAGGGATTCCTACAAGTCGTTTGAAATACAAAGGATATGGTGAATCACAACCGATCAATTCCGATGCTGTGATAGAGGCGGAGCCTCTTGAAACACGTAAAGAAGAGTTGCATCAGCAGAACAGAAGAACAGAATTTAAGATCTTACAATAAAAAAAGAGGTGTCGTTCGACACCTCTTTTTATTTTACACTGATCCCTCTTTTTTCCGAATCATAGATCAGTATCGAATACCAGATAACACCCACAATATACATTCCTGCTGTGATCAAAAAGATGTTGACGTATCGTACATCCAAATGGCGTAAAATGCCAAAAACAACTGCGCTGAAGTAGGTGGAGCCAGACCAGATCGCAGAAGTTAAGGCACTGGTCATTTCCCGGTTCTTTTCACCTACATAGTTCATGGTGATCTCGGAAGTCATCGGTGCTGCCGTATTCATAAGTGGCTGACGAAGTAGGTAGAAGATCACCGCAACATAAACAGCAATACTATACTCACTATAATATTGAGTAGTAGCCATAATGATCAATGCGATGATTGCTAGTGATTGTGTGGTTGGTACCGCTTTTTTGTAGCCATATTTTTTCTTGATACTAGGCACGAGCATAGCAATATATGTGACTAAACACGCTGCTAAAAAATTGATAATAGAAATGGCTGCAGTACTCATGTTGTGCACATTCGAAAAGAATAAGCTGATAAATGGAATGGTGAATCCGGCCCCGATAGCAATGATCGTTGTTGGAGTAAGTGCTTTGATGATCAATTTCCAGTCATAATCACGGATAGATGCTTTTTTCTTCTCTTGAGGAGATGGCACCTGTTCTTCTTTTTTAATTTTCACCACAAAATGAACACCAACAAAACCAATGATCGCAATGGCAAATAATAAATTGCGTTCATTGAACAGATCCGGATCTATCTGGTTAAAAACAGCAACGATCAAACTGCTGATGATACTAGCTAAACTCCACATAACATAATTGAGTGTGATCGCAAGGGTGTGTTGCTCGCTGGGAGCATTTCGCAGGATATAAGGTAAAACAGGTATTTGAATGAAGGTGTAGCAAGTGCCCCATAGCAAGTGGGCGATCAGGATCAAGCTCATATAATGCAAATGAACACCTACTAAAATTAAGAATCCAAAAAGAGGAACACCAATGGCTGCCACATAAAATAGTGGAAGGATCTTTCTGTTCTTAATATAAATTCCCAATGAAACTGCCAGGGCTAACATTCCAAAATAGCGGTAAGAAGTGAAGTGAGCATATTCTGCATCGGAATACCCTTCTGCTTTCATATAGAGTGGGAGGATAGCAACAAATGCAACATTGATCAGCTGAACAAAGAATTCAACAGCGATCAAATTTAAAATAGGCTTATCTAATTTGGAATAGTCTTTAATAAGGGAAAGCATATTTTATGGTAACTCTTTTATTGTTTTTTGCACGTAGGAAATAATATCATTTATTTTTTTAGGTTCAAACCATTTGATCTGTTCATCTCTCCTAAACCAGGTAAGCTGACGTTTTGCAAAGTTCCGGGTATGTTGTTTGATCAATTCTACCGCTTCGTTTAGTGATATTTTTCCTTCTAAATGATCAAACAGTTCTTTGTATCCAACAGTTTGTAATGCGTTTTTGTTTTTAAAAGGGATCAGTTGTTTCACTTCTTCCAACAAGCCTTGTTGCATCATGACATCCACCCGCTGATTGATCCGCTCATACAATTCTTCTCTATCTGTATTTAATCCGATCTTGATACACTTAAAATTTCTTTCTTTTTTTGCTCCTGTTCGTTGCTTGCTATAGGGTTTTCCGGTACTCAAACAAACTTCTAATGCTCTTAATAAACGTTGGGGGTTGTTAAGATCCACCTGAGCATAATAGTCAGGATCAAGTTCTTTGAGTTGTTCTTGAAGTGCTGTTATTCCATGTGTTTGATAGGTTGCTTCCAGTTGTTTCCGGATGTTCTCATTGGCTTCGGGTAATTCATCTAATCCGTTGCATACGGCATCTACATATAATCCCGATCCACCTACTAAAAGAATAAGATCTTTTTCTTTGAAAAGTTTATCTAATAATTGAATAGCATCTGTTTCATATTTCCCGACATTATATTCTTCTGAGATAGAGTGGGAGTCGATAAAATAATGAGTAACACCCAGCATCTCTTCCTGTGTGGGTTTGGCAGTGCCAATGCTCATTTCCTTGAAAAATTGTCTTGAATCGGCAGAGAGGATACTGGTATTAAAATGTTTTGCCAGTTGAATACTTAAGGCGGTTTTACCTATGGCTGTTGGTCCGGCAATAACAAGAAGTGTTGGCGTATGTTTCACCTAAAGGCAAGTATTGATTGAAAAAGGAAAGAATTAATAGTCTTCTTTTCCTTCATCAAAATGTTCATTATCGTCAAATTCAGAAGCTCCAAAATCCTCTTCCTCATTACTTTCCTCTTCTTCTGTTTCTTCTTCTTCACCTTCTTCGCCCTCTAATAATGCTGTTTCGTCTTCGCTGTGTGCACTTGCATAGGCTTCATCATCAGCATGTTCTTCGTCATCAAAATCTTCATCGTCTTCATCAACAGGAGCAGCCATATTTGTTGCTTTGTATTGTTTAGGAGCTTCACCGGCCGATTTTACAATTTTAGGATAACTGATCTTGGCATCATCAGCCACGATCTTGATCAATTCCACTAAAAAGGTCCAGCCTGTTTTTAGATCGTACACATAAACAAATTTTTGATGGGGATCATCGATCAAAGCAGCCATTTTGCATTTGTTCATTTGGCGCTTAGGAGGCATTTTTTTTAATGCACGTAATTCTTTTTCATCCTCACTGATCGGGCGAAGAGTGATCTCGTCACCTTTTCTGAAATAATCATCACTGATATAGAAAGAGGCATCATGCAAATTATCGAAGCCGATGGATTGCACGATCACATTATGAAAATCTTCAAAATTTTGAGTGGATTTGATCTCTATCTCACGATATACTTCTTCATTGTCTTCAAACGTAACTCTAAATCTGTAAACAGCCATTCTTTCTTTTTATTTGTTTTTAGTGCTACAAAAATAACAAAAATTATAATTGCTAACTTGCTTTTAAGCCCAACTTTTCGCCTTCTTTCAGCATAAATTGATGGGCTTCTTCATAATCATTTTTTATAATTCCATCCAGGATTGCTTCACGTATGGCATTTTTGATGATCCCCACTTCACGTCCTGCTTTAATGTTAAATGTTTGCATGATATGCTCCCCTGTGATCGGTGGTTGCCAATTGCGAATATTGTCTTTTTCTTCTACCTCTTTGAGTTTTTGCCTAACCAGTTCGAAGTTTTTGAGGTATTTCTGAACTTTATATTCATTTTTAGAAGTGATATCGGCTTCACACAATTTCATCAGGTCATCAATATCATCTCCTGCTTCAAATAATAATCTTCTGACTGCACTATCGGTTACTTCGCTTTTCGCCAATACGATCGGTCGAAGGTGAAGCAGCACCAATTTTTGTACGTACTTCATTTTTTCATTGAGTGGAAGTTTTAAATTGGCGAAGATCTTCGGAACCATTTTAGCTCCTTTATCTTCATGTCCATGAAATGTCCAGCCATGATCCGGTTCAAAACGTTTGGTTGGTGGTTTGGCGATGTCGTGTAAAATAGCAGCCCATCTCAACCATAGATCGTCAGTTGTTTTACAGATGTTATCTAATACTTCCAGCGTATGATAAAAATTATCTTTATGACCTTTCCCATTTCTGATCTCCACGCCATGTAAGGCAGTCATCTCGGGAAAAATGTGATGCAATAATCCGGTATCGAATAATAGTTTAAATCCGGTGGAAGGTTTCTTGGCTAATATGATCTTATTCAGTTCATCAGTGATCCTTTCATTGGAAATGATCTTGATCCTGTCTTTGTTCTTTGTAATGCTGGCAAGTGATGCCGGTTCGATCGTATAATCCAGTTGTGTGGCAAAGCGTATGGCACGCATCATGCGCAAAGGATCATCGGAGTATGTAATATCCGGATCGAGTGGTGTGCGTATTGTTTTTAAGGCCATATCCTTTTGTCCATCAAAAGGATCAAGCAGCTCACCATAGTTCGCTTTATTAAGTGCAATGGCTAATGCATTGATCGTAAAATCTCTTCTGTTCTGATCGTCTTCCAGCGTTCCGTTTTCTACCAATGGTTTTCTGCTTTCGCTTCTGTATGATTCTTTGCGGGCGCCTACAAATTCAATATCATAATCTTCATAGACAATTTGTGCGGTGCCAAAATTTTTAAAGACATTCACATGGTATTGATTGCCTAATTTTTGTGCAACACGTTCGGCCAATTCAATTCCCGATCCAATGGCAACAATGTCAATATCTTTACAAGGACGGTCTAGTAAAAGGTCGCGAACCCAGCCTCCAATAACAAATGCTTGTACATTCATTTCATCGGCACAATCAGCAACTATTTTAAAAATGGGATGCGTTAATTTTGTTTTCACGTTTACTTTCTGATGATCTTGATCTCTCCGTTCAGTGCTACTTTGATGATGGTGGATGGTTGTGTGTTGTTCATCTCATTTTGTCGGAGATTAACAATGTAATCCACTTTGTTGAGAATGTCGAGTTTAATATCTTTAAAAGAAGAAGGTGCTTGTTCACCGCTGATGTTGGCCGATGTAGAAACGATCGGTTTTCCGAATTTATGGATCAGGTTTTTGCAAAATTCATCTTTTACCAAGCGGATGCCTACACTGCCATCAGCAGCGATCACATTTTCTGCAAGCATGCGTGCATCGGGATAAATAATGGTCAATGGGTGTTCGGCCGCTTCGATCAAGTCCCAGGCAATAGCCGGTACTTCTTTCACATATCTGTTGAGCATGGTTTCATCACATACCAATGTAACCATACTTTTATATTCGGCACGTTGTTTTATTTTAAAAACTTTGTTAACTGCTTCTTTGTTGCGCGCATCACAGCCAATACCCCAAACAGTATCTGTTGGGTAGAGGATGGTACCTCCTTTGCGAAGTACTTCTAATGCATTTTTTATTTCTTCCTCCATGTTGAAGCGAGTTTGGAACTATTACGAATATACGAATAATACTTATTCACTATTATTTAGTGTTTATATAATTCGATCAATTGGGAGGTGATGGTTTTCGGATGAAATTTTTGAGCGTACTCAAACCCTTTGATCGCTATTTGCTGACGATTCGCTTCGTTATTCAATAAATAATTGATCTTTTCAGCCAATTCATTTTCATTACCCGGATCAATGTATAAAGTATCCGGACCACCTGCTTCAGGGAAACAAGCTCCTTTTGTTGTAATAACAGGAACTTTACTTGTAAGTGCTTCAATGATCGGGATGCCGAAACCTTCAAATATGGATGGAAAAATAAAAATACTTGCTGCACGGTAAATAGCAGGAAGCTCGTCATTACTTACATTCTCTAAGAAATGGACACGTTGCTCCAATTTGTTGGCTTTTAAATAGGCTTTTACTTTTTCAAAATAGCTCGTTTTTTTACCGACCACAAACAAAGGAATATCCTTTACTTTTTTTAATGCTTTTGCGATCGTGAGTAAGTTCTTTCGTTCTTCTATTGTGCCCACATAAAAAAGAAACTGAGCAGGTAAATTGTATTTTGTTTTTACGGATTGTTCGAAAGCTTTGTCAGGTGCTTGATAAAAGGCATCATCACAACTTTGGTAGATCACCTGAATTTTATTTTCGGGAATGAAATAATATTTTTCAATATCTCTCTTCGTTTCTTCACTTATAGCAATGATGGTATCGGCAATATCACAAGCATGACGGAATTTTTTATTATAGATCTTTCTATCAAGGAATGGATATAGTTCCGGATAACGAAGGAAGATCAGGTCGTGGGTGGTCACGATCTTTTTTCCTTTGAACTGTTGAATGTTAAATGGCAGTTCATTGCTTAAACCATGATATACATCGATGTGATGTTGATTCAATAGTTCAGTAATGCCGTATGATCTCCAGCGTGAACGCAGTTTTTTATCAATAAAACTTTGAGGAGTATGAATATGGATGTTGGATGTTTTTTCGATCTGCTGTTCGAATGCATTGCCCGAACGCTTTGTTGTATAAAGAAAAAGTTCGTTTTCCGGATAATGGCTATGCAAGGATTTAACCAGCGTACGGGAATAATTTCCTAATCCGCTATTATTCAAAAAAGCACGTTTGGCATCAAATCCTATCTTCATTTCAAAACGATCTATAAAACTTTAATTTTTCAACTTCCAACTTCCGACCTCCAACTTCCGACCTCCGACTTCCGACCTCCGACTTCCCTTAAACCGCCACATCATATTCTCTTAACGCATTGTTAAGAGATGTTTTTAAGTCGGTACTTTCTTTTCGCTGTCCGATGATCAAGGCACAAGGCACTTGGAATTCACCTGCAGGGAATTTTTTGGTGTATGAACCCGGGATCACTACTGAACGGGCAGGAACAATACCTTTATATTCTTTAGGTTCGCTGCCTGTAACATCAATGATCTTGGTAGATTTGGTCAATACCACATTCGCACCCAATACCGCTTCTTTCATGACACGCACACCTTCCACAACAATGCAACGCGAACCGATAAAGCAGCCATCTTCAATGATCACCGGTGATGCCTGAACAGGTTCCAGTACACCGCCAATTCCAACACCACCGCTCAAATGCACATCTTTTCCTATTTGTGCACAAGATCCAACCGTTGCCCAAGTATCTACCATGGTGCCGCTATCCACATATCCGCCAATATTTACATAGCTGGGCATCATGATCACCCCTTTTGCGAGGTAAGCACCATAACGTGCCACCGCATTCGGAACTACACGCACACCCAATTGCTCGTAATTGGTCTTTAATTTCATTTTATCATAATATTCAAAAATGCCCACCTCTATGGTTTGCATTTGCTGAATCGGGAAATAAAGGATCACCGCTTTTTTTACCCATTCATTCACCTGCCAGTCGTTGCCCTTAGGTTCTGCCACACGTAATTTACCCTTATCTAAAAGCTCGATCACTTCACGGATAGTAGCTTGTGTTTTTTCTTCTTTTAACAGTTCTCTGTTTTTCCAGGCTGCTTCAATTATTTGTTGCATAGGTGATAGGAATATTTAATTTCTTTATGGGCGCAAATATACCAAAAAGTATGTGCTTGGAGGGGTAGCTTCCCTGAACTATTTTTATTATTTTTGTGGCATGGCAAGGATCATGGCAATTGATTATGGAAGTAAGCGGGTGGGAATAGCAGTTACCGATCCTTTGCAGATCATTGCGAATGGCTTAACCACTGTCCACTCAAAGGATCTGATCGATTTTTTGAAAAAATACATGGAGAAGGAGCAGGTGGAGTGTATTGTGGTAGGGGAGCCGAAGCGATTGAATAATGAGGCCTCTGATTCGGCCCGTTTTATTGAGCCTTTTGTGGTACATTTAAAACGGACATTTCCGCAGATTAAAGTGGAACGCATTGATGAGCGCTTTACATCCAAAATGGCTTTTCAAACCATGATCGATAGTGGATTAAAGAAGAAAGACCGGCAGAATAAAGAGCTGGTGGACGAAATTAGTGCCACGATCATGTTGCAGGATTATATGAATAGGATGAAGTAGTGAGTAAAAAGTATCAGGTATCAAGTATCAAGAATGGGGTGGTATAACCCTTAATAAATAAAAATTAAAAATGATTTTACCAATTGTAGCATATGGCGACCCTGTACTTCGTAAGATGGGCGTTGATATTGATAAAGATTATCCGAATTTGGAGCAATTGATCGCTGACATGTTCGATACCATGAACAATGCTTTGGGTGTTGGATTGGCTGCTCCTCAAATAGGTAGAGCGATCCGTTTATTCATTGTGGATACCAAGCCTTTTGCCGAGCGCGATGAGGATGATGAGGACGATGATGAATTTACACCGGAAGAACGTGCACAGTTGGAGGAATTCAAGCAAGTATTCATTAATGCCCGAATTGTAGAAGAAGAAGGCGAGGAATGGGCCTTTAATGAAGGATGTTTAAGTATCCCGAAGATCCGTGAGGATGTTTATCGTAAGCCTAAATTACGCATCAAATATCTGGATGAGAAATTTGTGGAGCATGATAAAGTATTTGAAGGTTTGATAGCGCGAGTTATTCAACATGAATACGATCATATTGAAGGGAAATTGTTTACCGATAAGATCAGTCCGTTAAGAAGAAGAATGATCCAGGGGAAATTGAATGATATTTCTAAAGGGAAAGTACAGATCGGCTATAAAATGCGTTTCCCTGTCAAATAGTTAAAATTGTTTTAATCTGATTTATGAGATCCATTCGTTTTTATTCCGTTTTATGTGTTGCGCTTTTGGTATCGTCTTGTGGTTCTGAAAAACAGCAGGAAAATGCAGGCACTGCCGATGATCGTAGTATTTTGCTTGAGCGGATCAAAACCTTTGAGAAGGAATTGTATGTAGCTGAAAAATTAGATCCGATAAAAGCCGATATGGCCATCACTTCTTATTCTGAATTCATTGAAAAATTTCCGGACGATTCGCTGACCCCTGATTTTTTATTTAAAGCAGGTGAGGTAGCAACCGCCAATATGCAGTATAAACAAGCGGTTGGTTATTATAAAGGTTTAACTAACCGATTTCCTGATTATAAATACAAAGAAGAAGCGTTCTATTTACAAGCACATATTTGGGATAACTTCTTGAATAACGATGATTCTGCACGTGTGATCTATGAAATGGTGATCCAAAAATTCCCAACATCACACTATGCTGAGGATGCGAAAGCGGCTATTCAAAATCTTGGGAAAACAGATGAGCAACTCATCGAGGAGTTCAAGAAAAAGAATCTAGGAAAATAGTTTATTGGTTGAACTCTTTCTCCAATAATTCCTTCAGTCGCTCCTGAGTTAAGGTATGTTTTAATTCCCCTTCTTTCGAAAAAGAAATTTCACCCGTTTGTTCGGATACCACAATAGCAATGGCATCGGTATTTTCCGTGATGCCCACTGCTGCCCGGTGTCGCATTCCCAAATGAGCAGGGAAGTCGGCATTTTCTGTTACGGGTAACACACAGCGTGCTGCCACAATGGTGTTATTGGAAATAATAATAGCACCATCGTGCAATGGTGAGTTTTTGTAAAAAATACTTTCGATCATTCGTACCGATACTTTTGCATCGATCGTATCGCCTGTATTGGCATAAAATTTTAAGTCGTTGTTCTTTGTGATGATGATGATCGCACCGGTTTTGGTTTCACTCATGTGTTTGCAAGCTTTAATGATCGCATTGATGTCCAATGATACCTGCGCGTTTACTTGCCATTTGAAATCAAAAAGCCCTTTTCCTAATTTCCCTTTGGAGAAAAATTCAGTGGTGCCTATGAACAATAAGAATCGTCTTAATTCCTGCTGAAATACGATCAATAATGCAATAAAGCCAACATCAATGAACTTGCCTAATATGCTTCCAAATAGCTGCATATTCAATGCTTTTACAATTATCCAGAGTAAATAGAACAGGAGTATGCCTATGAATATATTAACGGCTACGGTTCCTTTGATCAGGTAATACAGCTGATAGATCAAAACCGCAACCAGTAGTATATCTACTACATCAATAAGTTGTATCTTGATAAAAAGCGGTAGCATAAAAGGTTGAAACTTTATTCTGTAAACTTACTAAAAAAATATTGATAAAAAGTGTCTTAATTTTTAGCGAATCTGACAATTGCGTTTTACATTTATCGGACAAAAGAATTGAAGTGAAAGTCACATTTTTAGGAACAGGAACATCTCAAGGAGTACCCATCATTGCTTGTCAGTGTGCGGTGTGTTTATCAGCAGATACTCGCGATAAACGTTTGCGTTCCTCAATAATGGTGGAGCATCAGGGGAAGGATTTTGTGATCGATACCGGACCTGATTTCCGCCAGCAGATGTTACGTGAGGATGTAAGAAATGTAGATGCTGTCCTGTTTACCCACGAGCATAAGGATCATACTGCGGGTTTTGATGATATCCGTGCATTTAATTTTGTGAATCAGAAAAAGATGGAGGTGTATGCTTCGGCACGTGTGCAGGAAGCTATTCGAAGAGAGTTTGCTTATATCTTTAGTGATTTTAAGTATCCCGGCATTCCGGAGATCAATCTTCATTTATTAGAAAATAAACCGATCACGATCCAGGGAGTGGAGGTAATGCCCATCGAAGTGATGCATTATAAATTGCCTGTTTTTGGTTTTCGCATTGGCGACCTTACGTATATAACCGATGCTAATTTTATTGCAGAGGAAGAAAAAGAAAAGATCAAAGGTTCAAAAGTATTAGTTCTAAATGCCCTGCGAAGAGAGCAACACATCTCTCATTTTACCTTGGCTCAAGCTATCGACCTGGTAGAAGAGCTGCAACCCGATGTGGCTTATTTTACACATATCAGTCATCAGTTGGGTTTGCACGAACAAGTGCAAAAAGAGTTGCCAACACACATTCAGCTGGCATATGACGGATTACAGATAGAGCTCTGAAACCTTAGGATCTTTATTTTTTTGTCTTGACTTTTCCCTTTTTTTTTACTTTCTTTATAATATAATCTCTAATCTAAACCCAAATGCTACTAAAAAAAATAAGTTCAATTGCGCTGTCACTTTTTGTGTCGGCTACAATGATCGCATCAGAAGGAGGTATTATTTCCAATGCCAACAAAAATGATGTACGATACATTACCAACACCAAGCGATTGCCCGATGCTGCCTATCAGTTCGAATTGCGTAATCGTGATAACTGGAAAAATTTTACGAATGCCAATGGTACCTGGTATGTGATCTTCAATGAAGAGAATGCCAAGCCACATCGTGCTTTCGGAAAGCCGATCACTGTTTTTGGTATGAATGCCGAAACAAAAGCCATGAATTTTATCACTACCAAGTTAAATGGTTTTAATATTCCGGTGGCTGATCTGCAATATGTAAACACATCCACCTCTGAAAATTTTCAGTATGTGCATTATTACCAAAAATATCAGGGATTAAAAGTGTTGACTTCCGATCTGTTTGTGAAAATGACTCCTGCCGGACAAGTGATCACTTTTGGTTGTGATGTATTCAATGATATTACGATTTCAACAAATCCTGCTATTTCTACTGCTGCTGCTATTCAAGCAGCACAAGCCGGATTAAATGAAACGATAGTCAATACAACGATTAACAATCAATTGTTTGTTTTGCCTGTTCCAGAGTTCAAACAAAATAAATACAAACTGGTGTATGAAGTAACTGTTGAAACAGTTGATAATACCAATGTGCCTGCGAAATACAGAACATTAGTGGATGCAGAAACAGGAACAGTTGTTTCACGTACCAATAAAGTATTGCATTTTGCACCAACCCCTACTCCTCCTGCTGCTACGGATGTAACGATCACCGGTACAGTGTATCCAACACATCCGTATGATCCAAGTACAGTACAACCATTGCGCAATTTGAAAATGGTGGAGAGTGCTACAACTTATAATACAGATGCAAGTGGTTATATCGGGTTAACAAATACGGCCAGCACTACAGCTACATTTACTCTAGAAGGTTTATGGTCGAAAGTAGTTAGCAATAGTGTAACACCTTCTTATACCGCTACTTTAAATCCGGGCACAAATACATTGACATTTGATGCCAATGCAAACATCCGTGAATTATCGGCTTACTATCATGTAAACATTATTCATGATTATATGAAAACAAAATTTCCGTCATTTACTGATATGGATAATCCATTGACCACCAATGTGGATGTTTCCGGAACTTGCAATGCTTTTTATAATGGTATTTCTATTAATTTTTATGCTGCAGGTGGCGGCTGTAATTCATTGGCACAAGTGGGCGATGTGGTGTATCATGAGTATGGACACGGGATCAATGATAAATTCTATCAGGATCAAGGTGGTTCATTCGATAATGGTGCCATGGGCGAAGGCTATGCCGATATCTGGGCATTGGGTGTTACTGCAAATCCTGTTTTAGGAATTGGAATGGATGATGTAGATCCAACGGTTTTTGTTAGACGTTATGATATTGATAAAAAAGTATATCCTCAGGATCTGGTAGGCGAGGTACATGCCGATGGAGAGATCATTGCCGGTGCATGGTGGGATACCGGAGTGAACTTTGGTAACTTGCAACAAATGATGGATCTCTATAAAGAAACATTCTTTGCATTGGTAACCGGACCCGATGGAACTGAAGGTCAGGTATATGTTGATATTTTGATTGAAGCATTAACAGGCGATGATGTACCTACCAATGGTGGTGATAACGATATTACCAATGGTACACCAAATGATAATGCTATTGTTGATGCTTTCGAAGAGCATGGGATCACTTTATTATCGAATGCAGTGGTAACACATACTCCTGTGGAATCGTCTTTAGCCAATCAAGGAATTGCTATTAATGCAAACATCACCGTTACCTATCCTTGGGCAATGGCTGCTGCTAAAATGTTCTATAAAGTGAATCGATTAGGAGCATGGACCGGTGTTGCTATGAGTAATACTTCCGGTTCGGCTTATTCAGGAACAATTCCTGCTCAACCGCAAGGAACTGTTATAGGTTATTATATTGGATTGGAAGGAACAAATGGAAATTTAAGTGCTGTTCAGCCAATGGCTGCAAACCTTGCAAATCCAAACATTCCACACTTTATTTTATGTGGTGTGAATTTAATGAGTCAGGAAGATTTTGATGATAACATTGGAAACTGGACCTTGGGAATTCCTTCTGATGATGCAACTTCTGGTGTTTGGGTGGCTGATGTGCCAATAGGATCCTTTTCTACACCTGGCGACCCTTCAACCATGGTACAGCCCGATTTTCAACATACTGTTGGCGGACAGTTTTGTGCTGTTACAGGGAATGCTCCTTCTACCACTAGTGGTTTAGGAACAAATGATGTGGATGCTGGCGAAACAACTTTAGGGTCACCTGTATATAATTTGAGTACTTACACCAATCCGATCTTTACTTATTACCGCTGGTATATCAATAATCCGCCAACAGGTGCTAATCCTGCCAACGATTATTGGGAAGTACAAATTTCGAACGATGGTGCCAATTGGGTAAAAGTAGAAAGAACAAATGTTTCTGATAAAAGCTGGAGACGATATGCTTTCCGTGTGAAAGATTATGTTACTCTTTCGTCAACTGTTCAGGTACGTTTTGTGGCTGAAGATAGCTTGATCACCGGTGCTAACCTAAATGGTGGTAGTTTGGTAGAAGCAGCAATTGATGATTTCTACTTATACGAAGAAGCTACCGTTGGTGTAGCTGAAAATGATGTAGTGGCAGCAGTGAATGTATTCCCGAACCCTGCTACTAATTTTGTAATGGTTAGTTATGAACTCATCAAAAATGAAACGATCACTATTGAGATGTATGATCAATTGGGACAATTGGTATATACTTCTTCTTCAAATGGAAATAACATCGGTAATCACACGGTGAAAATTCCTACCAATGAATTGGCAATGGGATTATATACATTGAATGTAAAATCGATCAACCATACTTTTGTTCGTAAAGTGTCGATCATTAAATAATCATTATTTATTATAGATCATAAGGGCGCATTGAACAATGCGCCCTTTTTTTATGCATAAAATTTAATGTGTCAATTTGTTGATGACAACTCCAACAAAGGCAATAAAACCTTTATGCAAACATTTTATCGGCAATCTTGTTTTAGATGTAGTAATAAAGCCGATAAACATAAATTCTTATTCTTAATTCTCTATACTTAATACTTAATACTTTTTAATTAAAACCTTAACTTTGTAAAAAATAAACACTATGAAAAAAATCATCTCAACCTTCCTTATCCTTTTAGCTGCGATCACTGTTCAAGCACAAGAATCGTTTTATGATCTTAAAGCAACCACCATTGATGGAAAAGAACTGAAATTTTCAGATTTAAAAGGTAAAAAGATCCTGATCGTAAATACCGCTTCTAAATGTGGTTACACACCTCAGTACGAAGAGTTGGAAAAATTATATGAAACCTATAAAGATAAAAACTTCGTGATCATCGGATTCCCTGCCAATAACTTTATGAAACAGGAACCTGGAACGAATAAGGAGATCGAAGAGTTTTGTAAAAAGAACTATGGCGTTTCTTTTCAAATGATGGAAAAGATCTCGGTTAAAGGCGATGATATGCATGCAGTATATCATTGGCTGACTGAGAAAGCGAAGAATGGTAAAATGGATTCATCCGTAAAATGGAATTTCCAAAAATACATGATCGATGAAAAAGGGAATCTGGTAGATATGGCTGCTCCGGACGAAAAGCCAATGGGTGGAAAAATAGAAGAGTGGGTAAAAAAATAGATACATGGAATACATTGTTATTTGTGCTGTTGCTTTAATTGGTTCCGGACTCACCCTCTTTTCGGGCTTTGGTCTGGGAACCCTTCTTGTTCCTGTTTTCGGAATTTTCTTTCCGATCGATATTGCCATTGCATTAACGGCTATTGTCCATTTCTTAAATAATTTATTTAAACTGTTTTTAGTAGGTAAACATGCCGATAAGAACATTGTGATCCGTTTTGGAGTTCCTTCTATCATTGCCGCTTTTATTGGCGCCTTTGTATTGAACTCCATTTCAGGCCTCGACCCTTTGTTCAATTACGAAATGTTTGGTCGTGAACTGACCGTGATGCCTGTGAAGCTCATCATCGGTTTGTTACTGATGTTCTTTGCTTTGTTTGATCTGATCCCATATTTCGCCAATATGGAATTCGATAAAAAATACCTTTCGCTAGGTGGTTTATTGAGCGGATTTTTTGGTGGTTTGTCGGGCAACCAGGGAGCTTTGCGCAGCGCTTTTCTTATTCGTGCCGGTTTATCCAAAGAGAGTTATATCGCTACCGGAGTGATCATTGCTTGTATGATCGATGTATCGCGATTGGCAGTATATTCTAAACAAGTGATCGCATCGCATACCGTATTGGATTATACATTAGTCGGTGCTGCTACCATGTCGGCTTTTCTCGGAGCTTACATTGGAAACAAGTTGATGAAAAAGATCACTGTTAAAGCCTTGCAGGTATTTGTGGCGGTGATGCTCTTCATATTTTCAATCTTGCTTATTTCGGGCATTATCTAGTACTTTTTGTATCTTCGTGTTCTAAATTTTTCAATCATGAAATTAGATATTTTAGCCGTGGGAGTTCATCCCGATGATGTGGAATTGTCCTGCTCCGGAACTGTATTAAAACACATTGCTTTAGGTAAAAAAGTAGGAATACTTGATCTTACTTGTGGTGAGTTAGGTACGCGCGGAAGTGGTGAATTACGATTGATAGAAGCGCAGGAGGCAGCTAAAATATTAGGTGTGAGTGTAAGGGATAATTTAAAAATGGCCGATGGCTTTTTTAAGAACGATCAGGCACATCAATTAGAGATCATTAAAAAGATCCGTCAGTATCAACCTGAGATCGTATTGTGTAATGCTGTTTCTGATCGTCATCCCGATCATGGCAGAGCAGCGCAATTGGTGTCGGAAGCTTGTTTTTACAGTGGATTACGAAAAGTAGAAACCACTTTGGATGGTGTTGCTCAAACGGCATGGCGACCAAAAGCCGTGTATCATTATATTCAGGATCATCAGTTGAAGCCCGATTTTGTGGTGGATATTACTCCTTTCATAGAAAAGAAAATGGAAGCGATCAAAGCGTTCAAATCACAATTCTATGATCCGAATTCCAAAGAGCCGGAATCACCTATTTCAGTAAAAAATTTCTTTGATGTAGTAAAAGGAAAAAATGCTGTGTTTGGTCGTGATGCAGGCTTCGAATTTGCCGAAGGATTTAATGTAGAACGCAGCATCGGAGTTACCGATCTGTTTCAGATAAAATAGTTGGATGTCGGATGTTTGGTTGTTGGTTGTTGGTTGTTGGTTGTTGGTTGTTGGTTGTTGGTTGTTGGTTGTTGGTTGTTGGTTGTTGGAATCCCAATCCTAAATTCCTAAATCCTGAAATCACCAATCATCTATCAGCAATCATCCTTCACATTCCCTATTCGTAATTCGTATTTTTCGTAACGATTCGTATTTCGTAGATCTTCATTTTACTTCCCATTTCAGCACTCCCGCGCTATCTATTTGTAGATCAATATCGGCATTGCGTTTCGGGTGACTGTTGTCATAAATTACTTTTGGTTTGCAATCATTGGAGTGTTCGATCTCTATCTTTATTTTTTCGCCCATTTTAAAATTCATATTGTCGAGTTGAATGCTAAAAGCCGACTCATTCTTAAATGCATAAGCTTTATCATTCACTTTTACCGAGCGGGTGCAAAAGCCTTTGTTCCCATCGCTAAACGGATTTTGGATATACACGTTCTTACCTTGATAAGAACCTTCCAGTATCATCAAGGGATGATCCTGCTTATTGCCTTGCGCATGTAACAGGTGTACACTTATAAAACTGAGCAAAAGAAAAAAGTGCTTCATGAACATAAATTTAATAAAAAATCATCAATCCTTCTTCAATCAACAGTCAACAATCGCCAATCGCCCTTCATATTCCCTATTCGTAATTCGTTTTTTTCGTAAAAATTCGTAATTCGTGCCCCCCAAAAAAAACTTTCCCAATTTCAAATCATGTACTATCTTTGGGAAAACATAAAATAAAGCCTTGTATGGAATTTTTTAAGAAGGAAAAAAGAACAGCTTTAGAAGCAATTGAATATGCACAATGGATCGCTCATGCACCTATGGTTTTTCAGGCCTCACGTGTGTTGCGCGACTCAGGAATATTAAAAGTGATACAGGACAGCAAAAAGGCAGGACTTACGCTCGAAGAAGTAGTTGAAAAAGTAAAACTGCCGCATTACGGTGTACGTGTGTTACTGGAATCCGGTTTAGGAATTGGATTGGTATTGTTCAACGATGGTAAATATACCATCACCAAAACAGGATTATTCATTCTGAATGATAACATGACCCGTGTGAACATGGATTTTGTGCAGGATGTATGTTATAAAGGATTGTACAATCTGGAAGATTCTATTAAGAATGAAAAGCCGGAAGGCTTAAAAGTATTCGGTAACTGGAAAACAGTGTACGAAGCACTTTCACAATTGCCTGATTTTGTTCAGCGTTCATGGTTTGGTTTCGACCATTATTATTCCGATGATGC
This sequence comes from Bacteroidota bacterium, assembly GCA_017303895.1. Classification (GTDB taxonomy): domain Bacteria; phylum Bacteroidota; class Bacteroidia; order 2-12-FULL-35-15; family 2-12-FULL-35-15; genus 2-12-FULL-35-15. The sequence goes on from JAFLBF010000016.1 coordinate 67,850, forward strand.
TTTCCCATTGGTATTGCCATTGGTATTTAAAAACAAACCGAAAAAATTGTTGGACATTGGAGGGAATACCGGAAAATGGTCAATGGCATGTGCTAAGTTTGATAAAGATGTACATTTGACTATTGTGGATTTACCGGGACAGGTAAATATGGCGAAGGCCAATATTGAGAAACAAGGCTTAGCCGACCGTATCTCGTTTTATGAAACCAATATCTTAGACGAGAACAATAAATTGCCAAAAGGATACGATGCCATTTGGATGAGTCAGTTTTTGGATTGTTTTTCGGAGAAAGAGATCGTAAGTATCTTGAATCGTTGTTATGAAGCCATTAATGATGATGGATATGTATTTATTTTGGAGCCATTCTGGGACCGTCAGCGTTTTGAGGCTGCAGCATTCTCTTTGCAGCAAACGTCCTTATATTTTACAACCATTGCCAATGGAAACAGCCAAATGTACCATTCGGAAGTGTTTTTAACATGTGTAAGAGCAGCAGGCTTTGAAGTGGTGGAGCAAATAGATCAAATAGGGGTGAGTCAATCCTTATTAAAATGCAGAAAAAAGAAATAAGAAAGAGCAGGTGAAGAGCCTGCTTTTTTATTGTCCTTAAAAAAACTTCGGTAATTCGAAGTTTTGATCTCCGAAAAAGCGGAGAACAGGAAATACCAAAGGAAAGATGAAATTGATTAATAATTATTATTTAAGTGAGTTTAGCCGTTCGAAACAAGAATTGTTCCTGATGTAATTAATTCTGGGGCAACTAAAAGAATGCAGAAGCACCCACTAAATTTTTTAAATGGCGAAAATATTGGTTGGGTTATGCTAAACAGTATCGCGAATAAGAAGGAATCAGGAAAGAGTGCTCCTAAATTCAAAAGAATTGGAATGGGGCATTATTTACATGCCATGAAGGTGAGAATTTCCAATGGAGATTTTGACTAGTGATTCTATAAATAAATACAATTGGGATCTATGTTAGTGTTAAAAAAAAATTGGAAATCAATAGGGAAAATATTCTCTCTATTAGAAACTACGAAGCTCCATCTTTCCTTATATCTGTTTTTCAATATATTCTTGAATGACGTATTTATTTCCTTCGCAGAATGATTTTTCAAAATCTTATTTATTTTCCCTGTCTGTTCAGGATAATTTGTCCTTAATTCCTTTTTGGTAAGTAAGCTTAATTGTATTTCGGCATTTATTTTTTTATTAAGTCCAGCCTCTTTTAATTTTTTGTACTTGCCATTTTTATAAATCCACAAACCAAAACTATCTGGCAATATTTCTCTTGCCTTATTTACGTGCTTCGCATCTGTAACCAAATAATTATATTCAAAAGCTAACATATAATCGGACATTTGTTTACTAAGCTTTGAAAGATTGTCCAATTCGGATTTTATTTCGTAACTAGTAGACACACCGTTAACAGCTATAAAGTCAACCCTGCTATTATTTACTTTCATTTCAAACGCACCAACTATGCCTCGTTGGTTTAAATGCTTTGCGGCAAGTTTATACTTCAGTATTTCTTCCCCATTATAATACTGGATAAAAATTTCGTTAAGTAATTTGTGGAGATCGTATTTTGAGAAATTCTGAAATTGCTCTGCAGGATAGATATTCTGTAAATGCTTTACAAGAGTTATATGGTAATCTAAAGTGCAATAGTTTTTGGCTAAAGTATTAATGACTCTTTCGTCCGTCTCTATACCAGATTGTGAAATTATTTTATTTAATTGAGACATCCGCTTTTATTAGTTATTCTATTCAATTACAAATTAACAATATTTTTTCTTTTTTTTCTACTAAGATTTGTAGCATTTACTCTTTTGTAGGAATGAGTAACTCTCTAATATCTATATCTAAAACCAAAGCAATTTCTCTGAGTAACTTTAACGTAGGCTGACTCTCATTATTACAGATTCTGGTAATAGTATTTGGAGTTTTTTTGACTTTTGTGGCTAAATCCTTATGTGACATATCTTTTTCAGCTAATACAATCTTTAGCTTATTAATCTTTATTTTATCTGTATTTTTCTTTTTAGCCATTTGAATACATATTTTGCATAAAAGTATTCAAAATATGGCTCTTTTAATACAAAGAAATATTTTGCAAGAGTTTCGAATTCAACTATGTCATCATAAAACAAATCAATTAATCCATTTTGTGTATTATGTAATACAAATTTTGTATTTTTATAGTGTTCAAAAAATATTTCGTTTGAGCATGAAAAAAAGTGAAATAGAAGATTTAGAAAAATGTAGGGAGGTCAAAGACAATTAAAGGTATATCCAAAATATTTTGAAAGGTTCTACCGAGGAGTTATATTTCCTGAAATTCGCTTATGTGGAAAGTGGCTACAAGATATGGGGGCAGTTGTGGCCAAATTATAACAATAAAACACGAATAATAAAATTATACTTGAAAGTAAACGGAATGAAATTATAAATGGAAACAAATGAGACTTCAGTTTCATTCTAATAATATGAATAATTTCACAGGTATTTTAAGCGAAAAATCCGTAAATTTTTCATTTTCAATCGGTGCAAATATTGCACAGATATTGCCATCTTCGTCTTGAAATTCATCAGTTGCTAAAATACCAATCATTTTTTTTGGCATTTTCACCCCAGGAAATATTACTTGGACCTTTTGTCCTTCTTTAAATCCTGTTTCCCTTCCAGTGGCCTTAAACGCAATCTTAATTTTTTCCTTTTCAATCAATTCTTTCACGTTTGAAATACGACACCCTTTAATCAACTTAGCCTTATCATCAAAAAAGGGATCTAGAACAGGCTGCATACCATCTTCAAGAAAAGCAAGCATATAATCATCAAATTCGTTATCCGATTTAATTATGCGTAACTCACACTTGTCAAGCTTAAATCCTGCCGCATTCCAATTAGAATGAAATTCATCAAAAGTTGACGGGTTAGAAATAAAAGGAATACAATTCCCAAGATTAATAATATCCTCAGTCCTATGATCTATTAAAATACCTAATGGAGCGTAATCATTATCGATTTCAGATTTAATCTGAGATAACTGATGACTATATTTTGCCTTTTCTACTCCTACAATTTTGAGTATCTTTTCTTCAGGGGCTTTTATCTTTTCCAAATGAGAAAAATTTCCAAATGTTTTTTTTATGGAAGTAAAGCTGGCTGGGTCGCCAGATTCTTGTCTTTCTAGCAGTTTTGTTTTAAAGAAATTCAATTCATCTTCTATTTCTGACTCCTTGAAGCGATGGATGCCTTTACCTAAGTGAACATAGGAAGTGCTAGCATCTTCTGCTATTAGTCGAATGCAGTAATTCCCTGAATTATTTCTATGATCAGGATTCCATCCAATTATAGGAATTTTATTTTCAAAATTCTGAACAGAAATCCCAGAAAGCAAACCTTGCCCTCTCTTTAGTAAATTACCCCATTCATTAATATCAAAATTAATCAGCGCTGACGCCCCTTTTAAATTGGGGAATACGGATTTTCCAAGTACTCTATCAGCAGGTCGTAAACATTCTTTATGCACATTCCCCACAGCATCTTTCAAATCCTGTTCATCGATTTCTATGAATAAACTGTCATTTGTATCTATACTTTTACCACAATGAAGACAGTTCATTAAAGTGGTATTAGATATTTTAAGTTGTTGTAATTTTTTGTAGTGTTTTTTTGCAGCATCAGTACTTTCTATATCATCAATTCCATTTGCTGGCAATACAATGAATTTATTTTCCTTTGCAAATTCGGGATGTTCATCTAAATATCGAAGAACTCCAGCATTAGTTGCAAAACGTTGAACGAGTTCCCATTCTACTTTTTCGTTGTCCTTTGTTTTAATGAGTTTTACAATATTGTCTTTGAAAATATGCCGCGTTTCACCATTATCACCAAATCGAAATACTTCGAAAATCAGATAGTCAGCGTTTGGAACAAAAGATTTAATTATCATTAATTCTTTCCCAACCGAAAACAGAAGAGCTTCTTCTTTAAACGGGTTCTTCTCTTCAATCACGAAAGAATTATTTACCTTCTTGTGAAATTTGTCATTCAAAATTAAAACCATTTGACCATCTTCATGCCCAACGCTCTGCATAAAAGCTCCTACTGGCTGCTGTTTTGCTATTTGACGGGTAGAATGAGCAACCTGATTAATAATCTCAATAACAGAAAGATGCTTATTCACGTTATTATTTAAAAAATCAAAGAGTTCATTGCCAAAAGGACTTCCCTTACCAGCTTCAAAGCCATCAGAAACTTTTTCTTCACCTCCTGAAGCAAAAACCCAGCGTGATTTTAGCGCATCTAATTTATCATAATACAAAGTATCCTCAACTGATCTTGTTCGCGTTAGAAAGGTTCCTGAATAGCAAGAGTCAGAAATTAAAAAAACGTGTTTAGCTTCAATGCCCTCAATTGCATCTTTAATAGTTGAATTAGGAATATAGCTACTTTGCGAATCATTACCATCATAAGGAACCCAATAACCATGACTAGTTAGTGTGTGTTTTTCACCATGTCCAGCAAAATAAATAATCAAATTATCTTCTTTGTTAAGAGTGGGGACCAACTGATTTAAACTGTCAATTATTTTTTTTCTTGTCGCATTTTCATTTAATATTGGGTTTTCAATTAATTCGAAATCATACTTTTCAATTAAAATAGTTGATATCTTTTTGATATCGTGAACTGCATTGTAAAGTAAATTAAACCTGCTATTAGCATATTTGTCTATACCAATTACAAGTAAAAAATTTTTTCTTTTGGGTAAAGTTATTTTGCTTTTCATTTTCTTATATCGAAAGTAGCATTTTTTAATTACTTCTGAACCAATCTATTTAATAGTATAAATAATATTCCAAACCACCAACTCCAAGCAGATTTAAAGCTTTAGAAAAAGGAATCAATGTATTGGGCTGCAAATAAGGTTGTCATTTTTTCGCCCAGTTGTGCATTCGCAATCTAGGAGTCAAGTGTAACAAAGGAAAATTTCGAAAGAAAAAAAACTAAAATAATTCAAGCAAACAGAGATATTAATCAACAATTTGAATTTTCTACAAAACTTGAAAATATTGTTTTTTTTGTTTTGTGGCAAGTCGATGTAATTTAGAGAATTATTTATTAAGTTTGTACTAGAAAAGGGGTATTTGTTTATTAGCTGTCCATTTATTAACCTCCAATATTAGATGCAATTATAAAGAAAACAACCATGAGAATATTTTTATTTATATATTTATATTTGATTTTCTCAGCAAATGTTTCTTCTTAGGAAA
>JAFLBF010000017.1 GCA_017303895.1 Bacteroidota bacterium
AAAAAAGGAGCGGGCTGCTGAGATCAAAAAACAATTAACAGACGAAAGGCTTCTAAAATGGGAAAAGCTAAAAAAAGAGAGAAAAGCACAGAAAGATGCAAAGAAAAAAAATGAGAATACTGATGGTGAAATTTTGGAGATCTTAAATAACTAAAATAAAAAGCACAACCAAAAGTTGTGCTTTTTTAATTGCTACGACTTGAATCATTCTACACCTTATATCAATATTCATAGCCACCATTTAGGAGCGGATGGTGATATCACGATCACAAATACACATCAGTTTTTTGAACGGATCATCGATTCTAATATTCATTCCATTGGCTTGCACCCCTGGTATTTAAACACAAACACTTTGAATGAAGATTTGTCTTCCTTAGAAAGATATGCCCACTTAAAAAATGTGATCGCCATTGGTGAGTGTGGCCTAGACAAACTTTGTCAAACAGATTGGGAGCTACAGAAAAAAGCATTTATTCAACAAATACAAATTGCCGAGAAGCTAAAAAAGCCGGTGATCATTCATTGTGTAAAAGCTTTCAACGAATTGATCGAAACAAAAAAAGAACTGAAGGTTAAAACACCGATGATCGTGCATGGATACAACAACAATAAACATATTGCAGAACAACTACTTCAGCACGGTTTCTATTTTTCCTTTGGAAAATCTTTATTAAAATCCGATTCAAACGCATCCGCACTTATCGTAACTCTTTCTAAAGAAAGAATATTTTTGGAAACGGATGATGCCGATATCTCAATAAAAACTATTTTTGATGCAGCAGCGAGTCGTCTTCAAATGAATGAAGATGAACTGAAAGCAATTATATACAACAATTTTAAAACGGTGTTTCAGTATGAGCGACCTTAAATGGCTTTCGAGAACGGAATTATTGATCGGAAAAGAGAAGTTGATGAAGCTTCAAAAAGCGCATGTATTGGTGGTTGGAATGGGCGGAGTGGGATCCTTTGCTGCCGAATTCATTTGCAGAAGCGGTGTAGGAGAAATGACGATCGTTGATGGCGATGTCGTAGATCCAAGCAATAGAAACCGTCAGCTACCAGCTCTTTCAACTACGCATGGTTTGCCTAAAGCCGATATCATGGCTGGACGATTACTCGCCATCAATCCGGACCTGAAATTGACTGTGATCAAAGAATTTATTACACCTGAGAGGGCCGTACAAATCCTATCCACACCATACGATTACGTAGTGGATGCGATTGATAGCATCACCCCAAAAATAACATTCATAAAAACTGCTTATGATCTAAAAGTGCGGATCATCAGTTCCATGGGAGCAGGTGCTAAATTGGATCCTACCAAGTTACAGGTGGTAGATATTTCAAAAACTTATAATTGTCCGTTTGCACAATATGTAAGAAAACGTTTGAAAGAATTAGGAGTAAAAAAAGGAATTAAAACAGTTTTTTCTCCCGAAGAACCGATCAAAGAATCCTTGATGTTAACGGATGGCAGCAATTTCAAAAAGTCGGCTTATGGAACTATTTCCTACTTACCTGCCACATTCGGGAGTGTATGTGCATCAGTAGTGATCAGAGATATTATAGAAGGGTAATGGAACATATTTTAGAAACAGAACGACTTTATTTAAGAGCATTTATCATTGAAGATGCTCCATTGTTGATCGATCTTAATTCCGACCCCGAAGTAACCAGATACACGGGTGATGGACCGGTAGCCAATATCAAAGAAGCGGAACGCATTTTAAAAGAGATCATCTTTCCTCAATATCCTAACAAAATAGGGAGATGGGCTGTACACTTAAAATCCAATGAAGAGTTTATTGGCTGGTGTGGCATTAAATTCATTCAAGAAGATAACGAATACGATCTGGGCTATCGCTTTTATAAAAAACATTGGGGAAAAGGATATGCTACTGAGTCGGCTAATGCGGTTATGAATTACGCCAAAAACAACTTGCAGCTGAAAGAGATCATCGGAAGAGCTGCTATTGAAAACACAGCCTCTATTCATGTATTAAAAAAAATGGGAATGACCTATCTAAGAAATGAAACATGTGGTCACGATCCTGCCGAAGTATATATCTGGAAAAAGAATTAGAACATTACCTGATCATCATCAACGGCCTTTGCATCCAATGCATCGCGCAAGCCATTTCCAAGTAACACGAATGCCAATACCATTAACATGATGGCTAAGCCCGGAAGGAATGCTAAATAAGGAGCATCGCCAATGATATAGCCTCTGTGTGCATTGATCATAGCACCCCAGGAAGCTGTTGGTGGCTGCGCACCAATACCAAGGAAGCTTAATCCGGCCTCTGTTAAAATAGCTGATGCAAAATTCGCTGCAGAGATCACGATCACCGGTCCTAGTACATTTGGCAACACATGCCGGAAAATGATACGGGCATTTTTAAAACCAAGTGCACGACCTGCTTCAATGAATTCTTTCTCACGCAAACTCAATACCTGACCACGGATCACACGGGCCACCTCCACCCACATGGTTAAACCAACTGCAACAAACACTTGCCAGAAACCTTTTCCTAATGCCAATGTAATAGCAATGACGAGGAGCAATGTCGGAATTGACCATACCACGTTGATCACCCATACAATGATATCATCCACTCTGCCACGATAAAAACCTGCTAAAGCACCCATCAATACTCCAATAAAAATGGAGATAAAAACAGAAATAAAACCAACAGAGAACGACACACGTGTCCCGATCATCAATCGGCTAAGCAAATCACGACCGGAAGGGTCGGTCCCTAATATAAAATGTTTGGTAATAATATTTTTCTTTTCGATCTCTTCTCTTAATTCTTTTACGGTCTTCTTTAATTTTTGATCGCTACCAAACGTGTAAAACTCCATGTACCCCTCTTCAACATTATTTTGTATCGGAGTATTGTAATTGATCGGATATACCACATCGGCCAAATTGATCTTAATATCAGTCCCTACTCTCTTCTCATCCTCGCCTGTATATTCACGAATGATGATATCATTCCCTTCAAATTTATAATCTTTAAAAGGAATAGAACGATACTCACTCACCTCGCCAAACAACATTTTAGAAAAAATACCCGTTTCACGTTTGGCTTCATTCTTCTTTCTTAATAGCATCTTCACCTCAAATCCCGGTGGCTTTTTGGACAACTCCAATAGCTGATCATTGGCATCGGGAGTAGGATCGGGAGTGATTAAATAGCCTAAAACAGCAACGATCATACACAGAACGATCACCAACAGACCAAACATAGAAAGCTTATTTTTCTTCAAGCGTTTCCATGCATGATAGGACAATGAGTATGAATATTTATCGCCTTTTTTAGCCATTTATTAATAATTCCTTCCTTTCCATGAATACGACCTACTAAAGCTCATCAAGCCAACAATTACTACATAAAACATGTATATCAATTGTTCGGGCAAAAAGTACCACAATAAGCGCCTTTTATCAAAAAAGGAAGATGCTAAAAATAATAACAAAAAGTCAATAAAACATTTAATTCCGAGCAGAATCAGACAAATTTTAGAAAAAAACGGATAGAATTCGTTTTTTTGACAGCAAAACAAGCTACAAATCAATAGAATAGCAGTCAAATTCGTAAAGAAGACCAGCAGCGACAAGTATTTTGTAGAAAAATTAAGCATCATAAAAGGCTTCGAAGTCCAGCGTTTTCGTTGATCAAGAAAATTTTTCAAACTATTTTGAGCACTTGTACTTACCAAAGCCTGTGTATCTTTAAAAAAAAGAATAGAACCTGGATGTTTTTTCTCAATCTTATACATCAATAGCACATCATCGCCTGTGCTGATACCATCTATCCCATCATAACCGGATACCTCAGCAAACACACTTCGTTCAAAGATCAAATTTGCCCCATTACACATCACAGGTTTGTTATAGTGCAAACTCCCGGCACCGCTTGCAATTAAGGCTACCAACTCCATCGATTGCATCTTTTCAAAGAAAGAATTCTCATTTTGAAAAACAACAGGTCCAACGATCATCTTTGCTTTTGTTTGCACATAAAAAGAAGCGATCGAACTCAACCAGTTTTCAGTAACAATACAATCTGCATCGGTAGTTACGATCAATTCAGATTGCGAATTAGCTATTCCTGATTTAATCGCATTTTTTTTCCCATGTTGATCGTCACCACTCAATCTAATAAGTTTCACATTAGAGTATTTCTGCATTAGCTCTTCTACACGAGAGGCGGTCGCATCATTTGAATGATCATCCACAACAATTACATCATACAATTCATTTGAATATTTTTGATTTAGCACAGAAAGCAAACAAGTCCGGATATTTTCTTGTTCATTCCTTGCAGCGATCACAACTGAAATTTTCACCTGTGTAGAAATAAATGGATATCGTCTTAAATGCAGCCATCCCGCAGTCAATGAGAAGAACTTGATCGTGTAAAGTAAAACGACTGCTGAAGAAAGAATTAGAAACAGAAAAAGCAGATCATTCATTTTCTGAGGTTTTAAAAAATTTCATTCTCCCGACAAATATAGCTCCAATAAGTGCTGGCAGCGCTAAATTGATCACCCATAATAAAAAGGAAACTGCCAAAATAGCGGCCGAATCATTTGTAAAATCAGCAAAAAGATAGACAGCAGTGGCTCCTCTTGTAAACACTTCCGTTAAAGCAAAACTGGGGATGAAACTCTGAATAAAAAAATTCAATGCGATCAAAGTCGCTGCAAGCCAAAAGTCGATCTCAATTCCAAATGCCAACAACAACAAATAATACTGAATTAAAAATACAGCATAACGAAGTGTTGAAAGCACAAACACATTAATGCCCTCTTTAAAAGACATTTCGTTAAATACATCTAAGTAGTATCTGATTTTTCCTGATAACCTATGTTTGAATTTACGCAGCAAGATCAACCCGGTCAATAAAAGAATCACAACACCTAACAACAAAAACCAATAATCGTTACGACTGGAAATAAGATCATTGAGATCCAATATCCCATTGAATGTAGCTGTATAAATAGCAATTACACCGGTAATGAGTGTGACCGAGAGCTGAATTAAACTACCTAGAAAATTCTTCAGTGTTGCACTAACCTTATCTGCTTTCTCCAGATAAAAAATGCGCCCTGCAAACTCCCCAACTCTGTTCGGCATAAAGACACTTACTGTAACCCCTGAAAATACCGCTATCAAAGAGTTTATAAAAGACATCTTTTCAAGTGAACGGATCAGGTATTGCCATTTCATGGCTTCTAATCCCCAATTGATGAACATCAAAAAAGCAACCGTTATGATGTACGTTTTATTTGCCTCCTGTAATCGTGTTTCAAAATGAATGACATCCTGCCTGTCTATCATTTTACTGGTAATGTAGAAAAGTGCAAAAAATAAAATGAGGGCCTTAATAAAAAGACTTATAACTTTGTAAGAAATGGTATTTTTTTGTTGTATCATTACCTACAACAATAATAGTAAAAAGCTTTGTGAAATAGCTATGAGCAGCGATAAAATAGTTTTAGGAATTGACCCCGGCACCAATATCATGGGATATGGGATCATTCATATTAAAGGGACTAAAATGGAGTTGCTGGTAATGGGCGTATTACGATTGGAAAAAATTGATGATCACGCTTTAAAGCTTCAGCGGATCTTTGAAAAGGTTGTTGCGTTAATTGAAGAATACAAACCGGATGAACTCTCTATTGAAGCTCCTTTTTTTGGAAAGAATGTTCAATCCATGCTTAAGCTGGGAAGAGCACAAGGCGTAGCCATTGCCGGTGCATTATCCAGAAATATCCCCATTCATGAATATTCACCTAAAAAGATCAAACAATCCATCACGGGAAGTGGAAATGCCTCAAAAGAGCAGGTAGCTGCCATGTTAAAGACATTGTTAAATTTCAAAGAAACACCCGAATTTTTGGATGCAACTGATGGATTAGCAGCCGCTGTTTGTCATCATTTTCAACGCAAACCGGGCAGCACAAAAAAGAATTATACGGGATGGAAAGCCTTTATTGCAGACAATCCAAAACGCACTACAACAAAATAATGTTAGAATTGGGAGCGGATCTTTTCAGCCATCGCTGTTAGTTCCTCCGTAGTAGGCTTGATCTTTTCCTGAGTAAAATTGATATCTCCAACCGTATTCATGGGCACTAAATGAATATGTGCATGAGGCACTTCCAAACCGATCACTGCCACACCAATACGTTTACATGGGACTGCTTTTCTTTGTGGTTTAGCAACATGTTTTGCGAACAACATCATTTCGGCCAACTCTGCATCTTCAATATCAAATATATAATCGGTCTCTTTCTTAGGGATCACTAAAACATGACCATGAACCAATGGAAATACATCTAAAAAGGCTAAAAATTTATCATTCTCAGCAATTTTATGACAAGGAAGCTCCCCATTTATGATCTTTGTAAAAATACTTGCCATAACCTTTATTATCTTGAAATTTCTACCACTTCAAATTTCATTGTTCCGGAAGGCACTTTAATATCGGCTACATCACCCACTTTTTTGCCCAACAATCCTTTACCAATTGGAGAGTCAACAGAGATCTTTCCTGATTTAAGATCAGCTTCATTCTCCGCTACAAGTGTATATTGCATGGTTGCTCCGTTCGCTACATTTTTGATCTTTACTTTGGATAAGATCAAAACCTTAGACATATCAAGAGTTGACTCATCGATCAAACGGGCATTACTCAATACTTCTTCCAGTTTAGAGATTTTCAATTCCAATAATCCTTGTGCTTCTTTTGCAGCATCATACTCGGCATTCTCCGACAAGTCGCCTTTATCTCTCGCTTCAGCGATCTGCTTGGAAATAGAAGCACGTTCATGAACTTTCAACTGGTGTAATTCATCCTTAAGTCTTTTCAATCCTTCTTCTGTAAAATACGATACTTGTGACATTTGAATTGGTTTTATTGGTTGATTTAAAACAGAAAAAGAATCCTTCCGTTTTTAAACGGAAGGACTCTTTTCATAAAGCAAATATATAAAAAATATTATAAATTGATGCGGGCACCGAATGAATGCGTTCCATTGAACGGATTCGTAGCGCGGTAAGAATAATCTACTGCAAAAGTAGATTTGTTTTTACCGAAAGGTAGTTCAACTGTTAAACCGGCACTTGGACCTGTGAATACAGTTGTTCTGTCTTCTTTGCTGAAAATACCTTTTTCGTAAGTATAACCCGCACGAACCATTACCATATTCTTCCAACCATACTCTAAACCTAATTTATACTCATCTTTAGAGAATGAATTAGATACGAATGCTCCGGAAGCAGTGATACGGTGTGTTTTCATAGATGCGCTATCTTTAGAAAGATAGAAATCGTATCCGGCACCGATGCTCAATAATGAAGGTAATTCAAACTGAGCAGAACGTTGTTCAACAGTCATTACGTTAGAACCATTTGTTGCAGCAGGAACCGGTGTTTTGAAAGACAAACCGTCACCTGAGAATTTCATACGAGGTCCAACATTTTTCAATGCGATACCGAATTTCAACTGATCGTTTTTACCGGCAACGTATTGAATACCCGCATCTAATGCGATACCACGAGCACTTACGTTTGCTGTTTTTTCAGTGATCACTTTCAACGTAATACCACCGTAAATATTATCAGAAAACCCTTTTGCGTATGACAAACCGATGTTCATGAACTTTCAACTGGTGTAATTCATCCTTAAGTCTTTTCAATCCTTCTTCTGTAAAATACGATACTTGTGACATTTGAATTGGTTTTATTGGTTGATTTAAAACAGAAAAAGAATCCTTCCGTTTTTAAACGGAAGGACTCTTTTCATAAAGCAAATATATAAAAAATATTATAAATTGATGCGGGCACCGAATGAATGCGTTCCATTGAACGGATTCGTAGCGCGGTAAGAATAATCTACTGCAAAAGTAGATTTGTTTTTACCGAAAGGTAGTTCAACTGTTAAACCGGCACTTGGACCTGTGAATACAGTTGTTCTGTCTTCTTTGCTGAAAATACCTTTTTCGTAAGTATAACCCGCACGAACCATTACCATATTCTTCCAACCATACTCTAAACCTAATTTATACTCATCTTTAGAGAATGAATTAGATACGAATGCTCCGGAAGCAGTGATACGGTGTGTTTTCATAGATGCGCTATCTTTAGAAAGATAGAAATCGTATCCGGCACCGATGCTCAATAATGAAGGTAATTCAAACTGAGCAGAACGTTGTTCAACAGTCATTACGTTAGAACCATTTGTTGCAGCAGGAACCGGTGTTTTGAAAGACAAACCGTCACCTGAGAATTTCATACGAGGTCCAACATTTTTCAATGCGATACCGAATTTCAACTGATCGTTTTTACCGGCAACGTATTGAATACCCGCATCTAATGCGATACCACGAGCACTTACGTTTGCTGTTTTTTCAGTGATCACTTTCAACGTAATACCACCGTAAATATTATCAGAAAACCCTTTTGCGTATGACAAACCGATGTTCATGAACTGAGGAGAATACGTTCCTAATCCGCCTTCCGGATTATCAACTGTAGTGATCTCGATATCACCAAAATCCATTGACATGATCGTTAAACCCAATGCACCTGTTTCACCCACACGTTGAGTTAAACCAAATGCATTAATATTGATGTCGGTTCCTTTTAACCATTGCGTACGAGCGAATAATAACTCTGTTTTACGAGTGAAAGCAGTTCCTGCCACATTCAAAAACATAGCTTCCAATCCTCTTGCACCGGCCATGTTAGCACCAGCCCAACCTGAACTACGCGCCCAAGGATTGATCAATAACTCGGTTGCACCAGCTTGACCTGCACGGTCAGGATTTCCAGCCTTAACAGTGTCTGAGGCAAGGATAATCCCTGCTAAAGCAAGTGGAGCGATTAATTTACAATACTTTTTCATATTATATCTTGTTTTATGTAAACTCTAATTTCTTTTGATCTATTGTTAATACTATTAATACGACTCCAAATCGATTGGACGCATTACACCAAACCATTTCAACACTTTCTCTCCTACATTTGGAACATCCACATGGATAATGTAAAGTCCACTTGCGATAGGAATACGTGCTTGGTTTTTCAAATCCCAATCCAATGATGTTTTTGTATCATCTTTCTTGAATTTACGGATCAATGTACCATTCAATGTATAGATAGTAACTGTACATTGCTCCGGAAGATTTGTGATCTTAACAATATTATCTAAAGTAGATTTCTCATAACCAGAGTAAGCATAGTATGGATTTGGAACGATATTGATCAGATCCAATGAATTTACTGCAGCATCGTTATCGTCCACAACAGTTTGAATATCTGCCGTAGAGAAAGTATAATATGGATCTGCATTAAAGTCTTTGTTCACACCAGTAATCGTTTGATCAGTTGTCATCACCATTGGGTTAGCAATAGAAGAAGTGTAATTAGCATTTACAGCAGTAAATGAAGCTCCTTCTAACACATTCACAGCATTGTGAGTGATCGGTCCGTTCTCAACAAAGTATTGCCTTCCCGGAACCAATTGTCCATCAGCCACGTAAGTTCCAGTTCCAAACTTTTTGTAAGCTTTGCTTACACGTAAACGAACTTTTACATCTGTTTCCAATGTTGGATGTCCTGCAACACCTAATGGAATGTTTACCCACATTGCATCTGCAAAGAATTCACGTTTGTAACCTTCACTTGAAGTTCCTGTAGTTGCAGCAGCAGCTTTCAATAAATTGTAAGAAGCTACACCTTGGTCATAAGCAGGGATATCTCTTAAACCGCTTGGTAACTGAGCATCAGTTGGTTGATAGATATCATTGTTATTGTGTCCAAGAACATAGATATAATGTTTACCACCAAATACAGGAGAACCACCGCTTGTAACAGTTGATGTTGGATTCCATTTCATATCTGCACCATTCTCATTGATCAACCATGAATCTTCACCAAAAGCCATGTTCAAACGCTCACCAGTTTCAAGGTTAAGTGCATAACCAGGGAACCAGCCCATACCTGTAGGTTGAGTACCACCAAAGTCACCTTCGGCAGAATTATAACCTGCATCACCTGATTTACGACCTTCTTTATCAACAGAAGCAGAAGCGCGCATGTGTAATTTAGGAGCTCCACCGATCGCTAAAGCAGTTTCATCTTGCTCTTCTAATACCGGACAACGAGTCCATTTTGATTTATCAGATGTGAAAACGATGTCAACACTTGCTAATTTACCTAAACTGCTTAATGTGATAAACTTATTCCAAGCCGGACCACCTTTGTAATCAGTTATCGTAGCAGGAGTTGAAGCACATAAGCGGTAAGGTGCCCAAGTTCCATTTAAAACTTTTTCATAAGCTGAATTATCATCTTGTCCACCATAGTCAGCATAATCAGGAGGAGCAGTGGTAGTACCTGAACGGATCCAGTTTGTAAATGTTTCTTGATCTGTATCAGCTACCGCACTTAACCAACGTTTACTTGGATCTGCAAACTCCATAGAGGCAGTCAAGAATCCGTTATTAGTAGCATTCGCATTACCCGGATCATAAGAGATAACAACATTTACAGACATACCCCATTTCGTAATGATCTGCTCATTCGGAATAGCAATTGTACGCTCTGACCATACTGTATCATCCGGTGAACCACCAGGTAATTTTACCATATACCATTTTGAACCGCTTGTTGGAGCGTTTGCATTATAATTAGCTACTGAGCTACTGTCATACAAACGGATCGCAAATTCAGCATTCGGAACATTTAATGGATCGATCACTTTAATATTTACAGGACCTTTTGCATTTTCATACTCAGGGTTTAATACTTTACTTGTTCCTGAACCTGTGAAGAATTTAGCAACTGTACCAGAAGTGAAATCCAATTCTAAAGCACCATTTCCTTGACCTTCTAATCGAGTCAACTTAGGACCTGAACCATAATTCACATTTTGAACTGTTCCACCTGCTTCAGGAGAAGGCGTGTGAGGAATACCTGTATGAACAAAGTATCCATCAGCCTGCTTACGACCAGCAATAAACGGTAAGTAATCTTGCAATGCAGCCGGGTTGAAAGGCAAAGTACTAGGCTGAACACTGAAACCGTATGCAATGATCGCATAATAGTATGATTTATGATTCACAAGCTTTGGGTCGCCTACAGCAAATTTATCTTCTGTAATGGAGATCGAGTGAACAATTCCAGCATCAGCACCATTTACCATTTCTTGAGGAACCAATGCTCCTAAATTATCATCCATTGTGTAGTTCACAATTTGCTTGTATCCATCCTTCTTATCGCATTGGAATACCAAACGAGCTCTATCAGGATCATACAATTCAGTAGCACTCACCGTTGCATCTTTCAACTGATAGATCATATAACCTTGGAAACGGTATAATGAATCGGCACCACTTGAAGGGTTATCATCTTCTGAGTAATTTTCGTTTGCATTGTTTGATTGAGCGATGTTTGTTGGGTTAGTCCAATACAATATCAACTCGTTGTTCAGCTCTTGAATCGTCAAATTCGGAGCTGTTGGACCATCTAATGTTTTGAAACATCTGTCAAATAATTTTTGAGCTTTTGCATCAGCACCTTTTAATAATGCTAAGGAAGCTAAGTTACCACCTTGAGTTGCTCTAGCCCAAACAACACCTGTTGTAATAGTATTAACAGCACCCGGTTGCAATGTAAATGGCCCGGCTGATTGCAAGAAACGTCTATCTGCAGGAGTATTACCTACACTTGCTTCATCCCAAGGAGCTTGAGAAATAAAGTTTGTTCCATAACCTGTAGGATCGGAAGCACCAGGGAACATATAGCTACAAGCTATACCACCACTTTGGTGACCATCACCACCATAGGTCATTGGAGTATCATCTAACCAAGTACCACTTAAATATTGATAGAAGTTGTTATCACCATTTGGATTACCGGTTGTTGTATTATCATTATTATAGTACATGAATTTCTTCATACCTATACGCTCATCATCTACTATTCCATTCCCGTAGTTAAGGAAACTGGCAGGAACAGAAGCTGCGGGGTCATCCGCTAGATTCGCATCCGCAAAAGGACCTTCAAAGAAATCCACTCCAATAGCTGGAGGATTTACACCGTACAACAACTGTCCGGTACCACCATTATCATCTACTAAGTCACCATTGTAGCAGAAACCTAAACCAAGAGATACGTCACAACCAACATAGTCATCATAAGCACCACCTAAGTCAGCATCTACCCATACACCAAAGAATGTACTATCTAAACGGAAAGAAGATTTGTTTACAATTCTGTAACGATAGAAAGTCTGGTTATTGATCTCATCATTAGTTTCAAATCCAAACGCTTGTGCTTGGATCTCGATACCAATAGCTTGTCCACCTGTTTCTGAATGAACATTTCCTTTATCATTGAATACCCAAAATAAGTTTTGATCACCAAATAATTTGGCTGCACAACCTCTAGTACCGGTGATATCAAAATCAGGAACCTCACCTAAGAATGGCTCATATACACCATTGCTGTTCATGTCATAGAAAGGCGCTAATGGTTGTCCATCTGTACCAACTGTTGGCCAGTTATTGATAACATCCATTGCATCAGAAGGAGTGGGATTCGAATTTTGGGAACCATTTACAAACCAGTTGTAATATGTTTCAACATCTTTACGGTTGATCTTAAAGTGCTTATCCCAAATTGAACAAATTGAAGCGTCAGTAACGCCACTTGCATCTAAAGGTCCCGGCCAAAAGTCGTTACCAGTTTGACGGTAAGTCATACCGGCAGCTTTTAACTGTCCACCCGCATCGTAACCACCGATCCATAAGGATCCGGCAAACAATGATGAAGGTCCTGGAGAACCTTTTGCTGGTTTTGGAACAAGATATTTACCATTCAAAAGATCCCACCACATATCACCACCGGTCATAATAACGGTTCTAACGTTATTTATATCCAAATCTGTTTTGGCAGTAGCAGGTGTACAAGCCGCTGCAACAGATCTCGTTGGATCTGCGTTGCTTACAGGAGCTAAACCTGCTCCCACATTTCTTTCTGCTTGTGCATGGAATGCCAAAGTCAAAAAGGCCGCAGCTGTAAGTAGTTTATTTCGATTCTTTTTCATATCAATATGTATTTGTAGCATTTCTATTCTTTATATAACGATCAATTAAAAGTCTAACAATAATCCTAAACGAATAACGCGAGGACGTTGGTAGTTATTCGGATTGTTGATCTTAACCCCGTAAAGATCCTGGAAGGAAGTTTGACTTGTTTGACCAGCAATTGTTGATTGAGCCTGAGCAGAAGCTAAATAACCATCATCATCAGGTGTACCTGTTGCTCTGTAAACTCTGATCACATTCTTAGTGTTCAATACGTTCAACACTTGCAAGTAGATGTTTAAGTTCGCATGTTTTTTATCTTCTCCTTCTTTCTTACCTCCCCATGTTAATTCCATGTTTTTGTCGATACGTAAGTCCATTCTGAAGTTCCAAGGTAAGTTAGAACCGTTGATAGAACCTTCCAATTTGGGATTATTCGAAATACCAAACTGACCTTCAGGAATAAAGTTAGACTGTTTGCTGTAAGGAGTACCGGAACCTGCACGGAATACTACGTTCGCTCCAACATCTTCCAAGATATTGATGATCTTATCACCTTTCTTAAAGCGAGGACCGTTATAATCTTTTCCTGCACCAAAACGGTAGTCAACATTTAATACGATCGTATGACGTTGATCGAAATCCAATGGATGTGTAGTTCTTAGATTAGGCTGACCAGTGGAAGCTAAATTAATTCCATCAGAAGCGCTTGAACCTGTACCATCAGCAAACTGTAATGTATAGTTAGCAGACAATTGAACTCCACTAGCCATTCTTCTTAAGTCGTAAGCAATAGAGAATCCTTTAACTGTACCAAAATCAATATTAGCATAAGAGGTATATGTCATCGGGTACGCCTGGAAAACAGAAGTAGTTTGAATCATATTTCTCAATTCACGATAGAAAGCAGAGAGCGTAATAGAAGAGTTCTTTTTCTCATTCAATACCTGAGCAAAACCTAACTCATAGTCAATTGTTTTTTCAGGTTTCAAATCAGGATTATTTACCACACCTCCTAAACTATTAACAACAGAATAGTATTGCATTATATCTAAACGATTAGCAGCTGGAGGACGTTGTGTCAATACATCATAGTGAGCAAAGAAATTCGCTACGTCAGAGATCGGGAATGCAAATGCAATACGTGGCATCAAATTGATTTGAGGATCATAATCCTTAAATACTTTTGAAGAAAGTTCTTTTTTACCATATAACTCTTTTGATTCAGAAGTCAAATAAGGCGTAACAGAACTACCAGAGGAAACAGTTAAATCAGATACCTCGACACCCTGCGCATTATACCATGTGTCGCCATTTCTATACCCAACCACAGTTGGACTTGTTGAATTGTAATCATTTACATAAACAACATAATCATTTCCAATATTCGAAGGTTGCCCGCCCACTTCACCTGCAGTTTTAGCTTCATACAATAAGTATTTATCTTTCAATACTTTTTGGTTAGCATCAAAACGGTCGATACGTAAACCTACGTTAAAGCGGATATCTTTGAAATCGAATTTATCCTGAATATAACCTGCGATATAGATTGGCTGGTAAGCACCTAATTCTCTAGTTAAATTCCCTTTGTCATCCTTTTTATTAAAAAAATCTTCAAGTGAAGGATTTGATTTAAGCTTTTTTCCTTTATAATCATATCCATAGTAATTAACATAAGAGGTTCCACCCAAATTTAAAAGGTCATCAGCACTAAACATATCGATATTGAAAGTTGAAGGATCATATGCATCAATGTCGATCCAATCCAAGCCATTTACATCATACCCTAATGCTTCACGGATACTTTCTCCGAATTGAGTGATGTTTCCATCATTGTATCTGTTAAAATTGTAAGCATCAAAAGTTCCAAAAATCGTATTGATTTGTCCAGCATAAATTGGAATAGTATCAAGACCTTGTATGTGAAAATTCGCCAAATCGCGCATCCTAGACCATAAACTAATTGCAGAAACAAAATAAGATCTTGAGGTCCGTTGTTCGTATTCAAAACCTAACTGAACTGCATGTTTTTTAATATCTGCAGAGAAGTTAGCAAATACACGGAACTGAGTACTCTGATCATATCCATATCCACCATACTGACGACCGGTATTGTACCACATAGAGTAAATGTTACGTGGACGGTCACCATTCATCAAACCAAAACCTTGTTGAACATCGATCAAGCTCTCAACTTGATTTTGTTCATAAGCATAAAATTGACTCGTATACGCTGCACCAATTGGATTTTGATTGCCAGGAGTGAATGATAAACTTGTATTACTAAATCCATCCTGAAACATTGCCACCAAAGTATCTACAACCCCATCTCCATCAATATCATAATCTCCATACGAAACAGTTGGATCACCGTAAGACACTTCCTTTGTTTGCTCAAACTTTCCTATGTAACCATAATCAAAGATCTTGTCTTTATGGGTATCATCTTGTGTTTTCGAACTAGTGCTTGCATAACTAGCTTGCAAAGTGAAATACGCATTTTTAATGATCGAAGATGATTTTTCTTCTTCAGCTGAATTATTGTTGTTAAATTTCTGAGTTAATTTTCCATATACCCTCCATGTGTTAGAGATTATTTGAGGGTTATTACTTGGGTTGAAAAGTGCGTATTCATAAATGAAATCATGACGATTACCGTAATCAACAGATCCACCTAATGTGATACCCATATTAGTAGTAGGTTGATATTGGATCTTTCCGTTTAAACGCAAAGCTTGTTGACCTACATTATTTCTTGCTTTGATCTTTTCCAAATCATCAGCAGTAACATATTCTGAATTTAATTGGTACGCTCCAGTTGCAACAGATGATGGCCGTAATGGCGAGTATTCTAATTCTTGTAGCTTATCCTTTTTTATTTGATAAAAACCAACCACAGAAGGGTTTGGATCTTTTTCACTAACAGCCTCACCGGAAATACTAAAACCTAAAACTGATTTTTTTACTCCACTAGCAGAATCCGATTTCATAAGGATTGGACCGTTTAATGAGAAACCAATAAAATTGTATCCATAAGCATCTAAACCTCTTGAACTACCATCTTTTTCTCCTAATCCGGAAGTGATCATTTCAATACCACCAGAATATTTACTTGCAGGGCCCTTTGTAGTAATAGCAATGATACCACCTGTAGCATCACCATACTCTGCCGGAGTACCACCAACAATAGTTGTGATTTGATCCACTGAATTTTGAGGAACTGAAGAGCTACCTATTACTTTTTGACCATCCACATAATATGCAGTACCGTCAGAACGTGCACCACGTACATTCAAAGAACCACCTTCATCTTGTTGGTAAACACCAGCTGTTGTTGATGCTACGGAGTTAATATTCTTTGTTGCCATGTTCTTATACTCCTCAGCAGTAACTGTACCACCTGATTTCGTATCCGGATCGATCAATGGCTTGCTCCACTCAACGATCTCAACAACATCTAACTGTTGTCCAGCCGCCATTTCCATATTTAAGTGAACCGTTTTACCAACGGTTAAAACCACGTTATCAATTTGTACCGCTTGATAACCAACGTATGTCGCTTTTACATTATATCGTCCCGGATTAAGAGGTTTGATCAACACCTCACCATCGATGTTTGTTGTACCAACACCCGCTTGGATACCACCCATTTCAACAACGACATTCGCAAACGGAATCGTTTCTTTGTTGGCCTTATCTGTCAGCCTAACTTTAATTGCTGCCTCGTTTTGTGCAAACATCAGCCCTGCTGACGCAACAACAATAGACAATGTAGAGAGTAATTTTCGTAGCATATTAATTAATTATTATATTATAAAATAAATTCGTGCAAATTGAAGTGCGTAAATATAGGAATATTTAACATTCTTTTACAAATTTTTTTAACTACCGGATTCCATTTTTTTTAAGCTATTTGTAATTCATTAAAAAATAACAAATTACATTGCTATAAAGGCAATACAGCGTGAAAAAATTCACTTCAAAAAAATACATTAAATTTATTGGCAACCATTGCAGGACTGCTGCAATTTATAAGAAGGGATGTTGTTCAAATAACAATAACACTGCAATTATACAACTTTTTTTGAAAAAAGTTACATTTTTTTAAAAAAAGTTTGATATTTTTAAAAAATGCTAATAAAATCAACTATTACAAGCGCTTTTTTATCTTTTGTTTTTTCTAAGCTTATCACTTTTCTTCTTCTCCGCCTTCATCCGTTTGCGTGTTTCTTTTGTTTGAATACGCTTGTGATGCTGCTTCACAGCTTTCTTTTGCTCCATTTCGATCTTCCGTTGCTCTTTCCATTTTTGTTTCGCTTTCTTCTTTTTAGCTCGAGTGGTAGCAGGAGATTCGTTCTTAGGTGCCGCTTCTTGCGAAAAAACGGTCTCCGGTATGGAGAACAACAAAATAAAAAAGAATATGTATTTAATTAAGCGCATGAAAGTCAATTACAGTTTGACAAATTTAATGATTTAACCGGGTAATTTAACATCCTTAGAAATATTTGTAACTTTGTTATGTTATTAATAACATGAAAATGTTCTCAAGCAAAAGCATTGGCTTATTCCTACTTTGCATCTTGTTCCTTTTTTCCTGCAGGAAAGAAACAGAAAACACGGTGCCGAATGCCGCAGTAGATATTTATATCTATATCAACAATCCTAGTTACACTAATCTTACATCCGTTGGAGGATGGGTTTATATAACCGGAGGAGTTCGGGGAATTGTGGTATATAGAAAATCGAATACCGAAATTGCTGCATACGAAAGAAATTGCACGTATCAATCGAGCAACGCTTGTGCTACTGTATATGTAGATAACTCCAATATCATTGCAAAAGACACCTGTTGCGGTTCTCAGTTTTCGATCTACGATGGCTCCGTTCTTCAAGGACCAGCAGGCATCCCATTAAAACCTTACAATACAACTTTTGACGGGAATCTACTTCATATTTACAATTAATTCAAAAAGAAAAGGGAGCAAAAAATGCTCCCTTTTCTTTTTATAGAATTGTGATATTACTAGTATCTGTAGGCATCTGTTTTGAATGGACCTTCAACAGTAACACCAATATATTTTGCTTGATCAGGAGTTAAAATATCTAACTCACAATTGATCTTCGCCAAATGTAAACGAGCTACTTTCTCATCCAAATGCTTAGGTAAAGTATAAACTTTGTTTTCGTACTTAGAAGCATTTTGCCATAATTCCAATTGAGCTAAGGTTTGATTTGTAAAGGAGTTACTCATTACAAATGAAGGGTGACCAGTTGCACAACCTAAATTCACCAAACGGCCTTCAGCCAATACAATGATATCTTTTCCATCAACAGTATATTTATCTACTTGTGGTTTGATCTCATCTTTTGATGAACCATAATTTTTATTCAACCATGCCATATCGATCTCGTTATCGAAATGTCCGATGTTACAAACAATCGCATTATGTTTCATCGTCTTGAAATGACGATCAACGATAATGTTTTTATTTCCGGTTGCAGTTACGATAATATCCGCTTCTTTCACTGCATTATCCATTTTCATAACTTGGTATCCATCCATAGCTGCTTGTAATGCGCAGATTGGATCGATCTCTGTTACGATCACACGAACACCTTGAGATGACAATGATTCCGCAGAACCTTTTCCAACATCGCCATAACCAGCAACAACAGCAACTTTACCTGCCAACATCAAATCTGTTGCACGTCTGATAGCATCCACTAATGACTCACGGCAACCATATTTATTATCAAATTTAGATTTGGTAACTGAGTCGTTAATGTTGATCGCAGGAATATGTAATGTTCCATTTTTCATACGCTCATGTAAACGGTGAACTCCAGTTGTTGTTTCTTCTGATAAACCTTTGATTCCTTTGATCAATTCAGGGTATTTATCAAACACCATGTTTGTTAAATCGCCACCATCATCCAGGATCATGTTCAACGGCTTTCTATCTTCACCAAAATACAATGTTTGTTCAATACACCAGTCAAACTCTTGTTCGTTCATCCCTTTCCAAGCATAAACAGATATACCGGCAGCAGCAATTGCAGCAGCAGCATGATCTTGTGTAGAGAAGATATTACATGAAGACCAAGTTACCTCTGCTCCTAATTCCACCAATGTTTCAATCAAAACAGCTGTTTGGATGGTCATGTGTAGGCAACCTGCAATGCGAGCCCCTGCCAAAGGTTTTGATTTACCATATTCAGCACGTAATGCCATTAAACCCGGCATTTCAGCTTCTGCTAATTTTATTTCTTTGCGTCCCCATTCAGCAAGAGACATGTCTTTCACTTTGTATTTCACGAATTTTTCCACGGTTGTACCCATTTTGTTTTTTGTATTAAATTATTAAAAAAGAAGTGCGAAATTACTTGTTATTCAGATAACAAACAAATTTCGCACTTGTTTAGATCAATTAGATTTTATTGAGCCGACCAAACTGTTTTACCGGCTTTGTCGATATAATTCATTTTACCGCCATAACTTACGTATGCCAAGCCTTTGTTAAAATCGGCATAAAAATCGGCACCTCTAGTAATCACAAGCTTACCGGTTTTATCAATGAATTGCCATTTAGCATCTTTTAAACTTCCATTAACTAAAGGAGAAGTACTCACACAAGCTAGTCCATCATTGAAAAAATAAGCTCCGGAGAAAACAGGATTGATGATTACTTTTCCGGTTTTGTCGATATATCCAAATTTCCCGGTTTTGAAATCTCCAACACGGATGCAAGCTAATCCATCAGAGAAAGTCCATGCTCTATCAAACTGAGCCTCGATAACAACCTTACCGGTTTTATCGATATAACCCCATTTTCCAGTTTTTTCATCTCCTATTCTGAAGTTCGCTAATCCTTCAGAGAATTCAAACGTTTCATCGTATTTAAAATCGATCACCACTTTTCCTGTTTTGTCAATAAAACCCCATTTCCCTCCTTTTTTCACACGTGCCAACCCTTCTTTAAAATCCCAACCTCCATCAAATTGCGGTTTGATCACCACTTCTCCGGTTTTGTTAATGTAAGCAAACTTCAATCCTATTTGAATACGAGCCATGCCTTCTGAAAACTTGTATGCATGTTCGCAAGTGGGAGTAATCACTGTTTTGCCGGATTTATCAATATACATATACTTTGATCCCTGCTTAACACAAGCTAAACCTTCTGAAAAGTAGCCATCCGTTTTTTGATCAAATTGAGGGGCAATCACCATTTTACCAGTAGCGTCAACAAATCCTCTCTTGCCTCCTTGCTTTACAACACCCATCCCTTCGTAGAACTTTTCTGCGTATTCATATTGAGCAGGAACAACGATCTTTCCTGTCTTGTTGATATAACCATACTTCCCTTTTTCCGCAAATGGATACAATACATCCTGTGCAAAAGAAACAGCATGAGTTAAAACACCTACTAAAATTAGTAACGACAATCGAATGTTAGATCTTGATTTCATAATTGAGTAGTTAAATTTTCTGTAAATATCTAAAATTTATTGAAATTTGAAAACTTTTGACATACAAATATAAGCTATTTACAAATTTGTATGTTTAATAAATTGAAATATTTAATATTGTAGAATGAACGGAAACATCTATCAGCATATTCTTGAGTATAAAAAGAACAATAAAAAGCTTTTTGCGGTATTGGTAGATCCCGATAAATATCATTCTGACATTATAGAGAAGATCAACGAAGCAAAAGTAGATATTTTACTGGTTGGTGGAAGTTTACTATCGAATGGGAGTTTTGAAAAATGCATAGCAGATATCAGAAAGCGTTCAAAGATCCCTGTAGTAATATTCCCGGGGAACGATCTTCAAATTTCGAATAAAGCACAAGGCATACTTCTTCTTTCTCTGATCTCAGGTAGAAATGCAGACCTGCTTATTGGGAAACATGTTATTGCTGCACCACTGTTACGTGCCAGCAAATTGGAAATAATTCCTACCGGATACATTCTAATCGACAGTGGGAAACAAACTTCTGCGCTATATATGAGCAATACGAATCCCATCCCTTTCGACAAACCTGATATTGCAGCTTGTACAGCAATGGCAGGCGAAATGCTTGGATTAAAAATAATGTATATGGATGCCGGCAGTGGAGCCGAAAACTGTGTGAGTGCAAAAAT
This sequence comes from Bacteroidota bacterium, assembly GCA_017303895.1. GTDB lineage: Bacteria > Bacteroidota > Bacteroidia > 2-12-FULL-35-15 > 2-12-FULL-35-15 > 2-12-FULL-35-15. Next base: position 21,259 of record JAFLBF010000017.1, read on the forward strand.
GATACAAGAAGTTAAAAACAACATTAAAATTCCTTTGATCGTTGGTGGAGGGATCAATTCTAGCTCAAAAGCAAAAATCGCTTGCGAAGCAGGAGCTGATATGATCGTAGTGGGCAATGCTGCAGAAAAGGACAATAAATTGATAAAGGAAATTGCCAAAGTGGTTCATTCTTACAAAAAATAATCGTCAATGAAAATTATTGTTATCTCCAGCTCTACTCCCATTGAGAATGAAACTCAGATCATAACTAAACTTTTTGAAGCCGGACTTGAAACCTTTCATCTCCGGAAGCACAGAATGAGTACCAAATCAATACGTACATTCATTCAGCAGATTCCTGTACAATACCACAATCGTATTGTGTTGCATTCGCATCACAAGCTCGCCAGAAAATTTAATTTAAAGGGTATTCACATTACCAAAACGCATAAAAAAAGAAGATTTAAAACCTGGCTTACAACTCGATTAGTTCAATTACGTCATCCACATATTTTAATCACAACATCCTATGGCAATATAGGAAGCATGTTGGATCAGCATAAAGAATACAATTATGACTATGCTTTTCTAAGTCCGATATTCGACAGTTTAACAAGCAAATATCAAAGTGGATTTACCGAACATTCCATTAAATCCGCACTTTCAAAAGCAAAAGAAAAGATCATTGCTAGAGGAGGAACTAGCGTTGACACCGTAGCAAGAGTAAAGGAATTGGGATTTGACGGCATGGCCTTATATAGTTCTATCTGGCAAAAAAAAGATCCTGTTCAGGAATTCAACAACGTAATAGAAAAATGTGAATCACTTGGTATTAAAATAGAATAGAAATGAATTTCTCTGTTTTAATGACTACTATTTTCGAGGCAATTACAAACATTTCATTTATTGAATGGCTCATATTCGGAACAGCACTTTTTTACGTGGTGCTTGCCGCCATCGAAAATGTCTGGTGCTGGTTCTTTGGAATTATTTCCAGTATTCTTTCGATTTATCTCTGCTATTCAAGTCAACTATTTTTAGAAAGCGGATTACAAGTTTTCTATGTTTTTGTTGGCTTTTATGGTTGGTATGAATGGTTGCATGGATCACCTGAAAAAAGTAATCTAAGCATACAAACCTCATCTATTAAACAATTAGCAATCTACATTTTCATATCCTGTATTTTATGGATACCATTCGGAGCTATTGCAAAACATTACTCCACGCAAGTTTTACCATATCTGGATGCATTCATCACTTCATTTAGTATAGTCGCGACATGGATGGTTGCAAAAAAGAAAATAGAGAATTGGTTATTTTGGATACTCATTGATGCTGCTGCAATAATTTTGTATGCCAAACGCGATTTTTATCTGATCGCATTTCTTTATTTGATATATACTATTTTGGCGGGTCTTGGTTATTTATCATGGAAAAAAAAGTTAAACGCATAGCACTTTTAGGTCCCGAAAGTACCGCCAAAAGTACACTTTCGGAGCAATTGGCATTGCACTATCAAACGCAATGGGTGAAAGAACATGCCCGTGAATATTTAAGCAGACTCAACAAAAAATATACGCTTGAAGATATCGTAACAATATCTCAGGAACAACTGGCCATTGAGCAAGAACTTCTTCCACGTTCTAAAGAACTTATTTTTATTGATACTGAATTTATTAATGCTAAAATTTGGTGTCTGGATGTATTCAAAACCTGCCCTGAATACATTTCTAAAAATATCACTGAGCAGGCATATGATCTGTACCTTCTAACTTACCCCGACTTACCCTGGAAGCCTGATCCACTTAGGGAAAATCCAAACAGAAGAGAATACTTCTTTAATTGGTACGAACAAGAACTGAAAGAGATCGGTGCAAAATATACTATCATCAAAGGATCTGGGCAAGAGCGATTTTCACAAGCATTAAGAGCAGTTGAAAATTTTAAACGTGGATTATAAAAATTATTTATAGTTTTGTCGCATCATAAAGGGGTGCCTCCTTTTCAAGAAATTAAGTATAAAGAGCTAAAGTCGAAACCATTTCACTTTTAACCTTACACTTAAAGCTTAAAAGTAGGCTGAGATTATACCCAATAAATGAGTTTGCTCAACAAACTTGTTTATGCACCTGATCAGGATAATGCCTGCGTAGGGATAGGGAATGTTAAAATATTAGTAGCCGCTTGCTCCTTTGCTGCTATATGTTTAACAAATTAAAACAAATCAAAATGTTTAACTTAAAAAAAGTAATGTATGCATGTGTGCTATTGGTATTGCCATCGGCTATACAAGCGCAACTGAGTATTTCAGGAACAGTAAAGGACAAAAAAAGCAATGAACCTGTTGCAGGGGCAGTGATCACGCTCGACAACTCATTTATCAATGCTCAGAGTGATGCCAATGGGAATTTCTCCATCAACAATTTAAAAGCTGGAACTTATATCATCCATGCCTCCATGATTGGCTATCAAACATCAAATGATACCATTGTTGTAAATGAATCTAAAAAAATGGATATTCTTTTATCCGCTAATACGGTGTTGATGGATGAAGTGATCGTTTCTTCCACACGTGTAGACGAACGGTCTGCAATGGCATATTCTACTGTCAACAAAAAGCAAATCGCGGAACAAAACTTAGGACAGGATCTTCCCTATCTATTAAATCAACAAGCATCGGTAGTTACTACATCAGATGCCGGAAATGGAGTTGGATACACCGGCATTCGAATCCGTGGTGTAGATGCTACCCGAATCAATGTTACCATTAATGGCATTCCCGTTAATGATGCTGAATCACAAGGCACATTTTGGGTAAATACACCTGATCTTGCCAGCAGCATCGATAACATACAAGTTCAAAGAGGTGTGGGGACCTCGACTAACGGAGCAGGAGCATTTGGAGGAAGTTTAAACATTCAAACAAGTAAACTTCAGCCAAAAGCTTATGCCGAATACAATGTATCCTACGGATCGTTCAACACTTTAAAAAATACAGTATTGGCAGGGACCGGACTTATCAATGATAAATTTGCAGTTGATGCACGCTTATCTAAAATAAACTCAGATGGGTTTATCGACAGAGCCACCTCTGATCTTCGATCTTACTACTTATCCGGAGCTTATTACGGCAAAAAGAACATTATAAAATTTATCACTTTCTCCGGTTTGGAAAAAACATATCAAGCATGGTATGGAATTCCTGAATCAAGATTAAAAGGTGATGTAGAAGGAATGAATAATTACATTCTGAACAATGGACTTGATGCTACTGAAGCCAATGAACTTCTTTCTTCGAATAGTAGAACCTACAACCCCTACACGTATCAGAATCAAATCGATCACTACCAGCAAAATTACTACCAATTACATTTTGCTCATGAGTTCAACAAGTACTGGAACTCTAATATTGCTTTGCATTACACAAAAGGGAAAGGCTATTATGAAGAGTTTAAAAAAGGGCAGAATTTTTCTTCCTATGGATTAAATGATGTAGTCATCGGAAATGACACACTCACAAAAACGGATCTGGTTAGAAGACGCTGGCTTGACAATGACTTTTATGGCACTACATTTTCCTTGAACTATTACAATCACAAAGACCTTAGTGTAACGCTTGGTGGTGCCTGGAATAATTATGTTGGATTACATTATGGTGAGATCATTTGGGCACAATTAGCCAGCAACAGTAGTTTAACCGAAAAATATTATAATGATACCGCCAACAAAAGTGATTTTAATGTTTTTGCAAAGATCAATTATTTGCTGGCCAACAAACTCAATATTTTTGCCGATATTCAATATCGCACGATCAATTATTCATTCCTGGGATTTGACAACAACTTAAATAACATTCAACAAAATGCCGTTCTTAATTTTGTAAATCCAAAAATTGGTTTGAATTACGACCTGAACTCAAACATCAGCTTTTATGCCTCGTACAGTATTGGGAACAAAGAACCAAGCAGAGACGATTTCACGCAATCAACCCCAAACAGCCGACCAAAACACGAAACACTGAACGACCTTGAAATAGGATATAAACACAAAACAAGAATGATGATGTGGGCACTAAACCTTTACCACATGAACTACAAAAATCAACTTGTTTTAACGGGGGAGATCAATGATGTTGGTGCATATAACAGAACGAATGTTGCAAAAAGTTTCCGTCAGGGAATCGAAGCAGAATTTGGCATACAACCTATTAAATGGCTTACATGGACCGCTAACATCACAGTTAGCCAAAACAAGATCGACAATTTCAAAGAGTATATCGACAATTATGATACTTACTTACAAGATAGCATTGAGTACAAACAAACTGACATTGCTTTCTCCCCAAATTTGATCGCATCGAGCACAATTGCGATAGAACCGGTCAAAAATCTGAAATTCAGCTTGATCAGTAAATATGTTGGCAAACAGTATTTAGATAACACTTCGAATGAGCAACGTAAACTGGATGCATTTTTTGTAAATGACCTTCGAATAAATTATTCCATAAAGGTAAAACACATGCGCGAAATTGCATTTACACTTGCTGCGAACAATTTATTCAATGAATTATATGAACCAAATGGATATACATGGGGATATATTTATGGGGGACAACGAATCGTAGAAAATTTCTACTATCCTCAGGCAGGAACAAATTTCATGGCTGGTATGAGTTTTAAATTCTAAAATAAAAAGCTCCGGAAAATTCCGGAGCTTTTTTTATTTGTCGAAATTATAAAAACTGTAATCCTGTACAACGATCGACAAAAATTGCGCATCGGGCATGCTATTCGTAATTCCCATCGTTGCTTTCGTTTTATCCGCCAATTTTTTAATTGCAGTAACATTATTTGTACCTAGGCTAACACGCATCACATCCTTAATAATATCAATATCATTGTCGCTCAACTTACTCACTTCGGGAAACACAAGCATATAATCGGCTTTTACCTTATTCAGGATCGTATCATTGAGTGTAACCTTTTGTTTCATCTTAATAACCGTTGTTCCGGCTGCCATATCTCCTACCCGTTGACCTTTACCATTTACAACAATAGCGATCAATGCGATGACTCCGGAAAACAAACGAGTATCAATTATTCTCAACAACCATCTTAACAAATAGGCTCCAAAACCGGCTTGCGTGCCATCCAATTTTACAACTTTTATTTTCATGATCATTTTTCCAAATGACCGACCCTGAAAAATAAGCTCACACGCAAGGTCATAAAACAGTATGGGGAGAGATATAATAAGAATAAAAGCAATACTTTCGAACAGAGCTCCATTGGTAAGCGCTGCAATTACACCCCACAAAAGAAAATAGGCTAAAAAGAACAAATAGTCTAATAATGTGGCAAGTATCCTATCGCCCACACTGGCCACTTCATACTCAATATCTACATTTTGAGTAGTTTGTATCTTAATATTATCCATCAAACAAATATTTGTATAAATTTACAGAAGTGCAAATAAAGTTGAATTTTGAAGGAAATTACTTTTCTCAAACAGAATGCCGATAAGTGGCAACAGTTTGAAACACTTATTTCAACCAAAGGTGCCTCAGACCCTGATCTGATGGCCGATCTTTTCATTCAACTAACAGATGATCTTTCCTATTCAAAAACGCATTATCCAAAAGCTAAAACAACCCAATATTTAAACGGACTAGCAGCTAAAGTTCATCAGGAAATTTATAAAAACAAGAAAGAAAAACGCTCGAGGATCAAACAATTCTGGCTTTATGAGCTTCCATTTCTTTTTAAGAATTCACACAAGCAATTGCTTTACTCATTTCTCATTTTTTTTGTTGCAGTATTAATTGGCATTGTCTCTTCGGCTTATGACGACTCATTTGTCCGGTTGATCATGGGAGATACCTATGTAAACATGACACTCGACAACATCGAAAAGGGTGATCCAATGGCTGTATATAAAAAAATGAATGAAGTAGATATGTTCTTAGGCATCACGATAAACAATATCTATGTTTCGTTTGCTTGCTTTGCGATGGGAATATTATTTTCACTTGGAACAGGATACATGTTATTTACCAATGGAATCATGTTAGGTGCATTTCAATACTTTTTTTACACAAAAGGTCTATTATTAGAATCGGTTTTAGTGATCTGGATCCATGGCACACTTGAAATATCTGCTATCATAATTGCCGGTTGTGCCGGGCTTACATTAGGAAATAGTTTTTTATTTCCGGGAACCTATTCCAGAGGAGTTTCATTTATAAGAGGCGCCAAACAAGGTGTAAAGATAGCGGTAGGACTTGTCCCTATATTTATTATGGCCGGTTTTTTAGAAAGTTTTGTAACAAGACATACAGAAATGCCAATGTGGTTAAGCCTAACTATTATCCTCTCATCACTTGCATTCATCCTATTTTATTTTATTATCTATCCGATTCAACTGCACAAACGAAGCAAACAAGAACTACTCAATTTTAATATACTATGAACACAGAAAAAATAAATTTTAAGGTGTCACGCGACTTTGGCGAAACATTTAATGTTTCGGTTAAATTTTTGCGTCAAAATTTCAGATCATTTTTTGGATCAATTATCCTGATAGCCGGACCGCTTATTCTGATAGCAGCAGTATCGGGTGCATTCTATCAATCGAACGCATTAACGATGATGTCTCCTAAAAGAATTTTAATGAATGATGTTGATCCATTTGCTCAATTTGGCCTTACCTACTTTTTATTCATCATCGCAAGTTTACTCAGTCATTTAGCCTTGCTGGGAACTACCTTTGCTTATATGGTAGCTTATCAGGAAAAAGGACCGGGTAACATTACAACCAGTGATGTTTCCAGGATCTTATTCAGAAACACCGGCCGCATCATTGGGGGATTCTTTCTTTATACACTACTCATTATAATTGCAGTGGTAATTGTAGTGCTTATCATTGCAGGCTTGTCGGCTATAGCACCTGCATTAGGAGTATTGATGGGGATATTGTTGTTTTTTGGAATTTTGGTCATTGCGCCTCCATTCATGTGGCAGTTTTCTGTTTTTTATTTAGCTGCTATGCAAGATGATATTGGTGTAACTGATGCAATGAGTAAAACCCGTAGTGTTATGAAAGATAATTTCTGGTGGACCTGGGTGATCGTTGTTTGTGCGGGCATTGCTATTGCTATTATAGGAGTGGTATTTGCTATGCCACAATTTATCTATCAGATGATCTTAATGATCAGTAATATTAAAGATGGAACAGGCGAGATCTCTATTCCATTTATAGTTGTATCATCCATCTGCACATTTTTCGTTCAGGTCATTTACAGCATCTATTATATTATTTCCGGCTTTCATTATTATAGTCTGGCAGAAAAAAAAGGAGGAGATGGATTGCTGGAAAGAATTGATGAAATAGGAAAAGTAAATCAAACAGATGTTAATCAAACATATTAATAATTTACTTTTTACATTGTTATTGTTGCTTGTTTCGGCTAGCAATAAGCCCATCTATTGCCTAAACGATTCTACTCTCCAAACGAATAAAGAAATAATAAAAGACACCTCGCACATACAAATGAGGCATGTGCAAAAAGAAAAATTGGAAGAGGTGATCAATAACAAAGATTACATTTATGACCGTGTTGGTCCTGCTCCTAAAACACCATGGGAAAAATTCAAAGAATGGTTCTGGCACATGGTAGATGAGCTATTTGATTCAAAAGGTGGTCAAGTTGGGCTAAGCATTTTTCAGTATGCACTGATCATTGCCGCAATCGTACTGATTATTATTTTACTTGTCAAAACGGATATCCGCTCCGTGTTTTATGGAAAAAGTGCCAGCGTAGCAATTGACTTCAAAGAGTTAGATGAAGACATCCACAAGATAAACTTTGAAGAATTGATCGCAAAAGCCATTGCCAATAAAGATTACAGAAAAGCCGTGCGTTTGCATTTTCTCAAACTTTTAAAAGACCTTACAGATAAGAATTTGATCAAATGGCAGATCGACAAAACTAACCACGATTACTCTATTGAATTAGCTCAAAGCAAATACAGTTCTCAATTTCAAGAGCTCTCATTGCTTTATGAATACATCTGGTATGGAGATTTTGATATCAACGAAAGCAATTTCAAGAATACGATCACAAAATTTAATGCATTCAAAGTATAATGTTAAAAGGAAATAAAAAATACATCTTCTTTTTATCACTTTGCTTTGTGATACTGATAACGCTGCAAATTATTGCACCCAAACCGATCAATTGGAATCCCACTTATCTCAAAAAAGATAAGAATCCATTTGGGACAGCAGCATTGTTTGAATTATTACCCAGCCTTTTTTCAAACACATCCGAAACAAAAGGAACAATCTACACAACGTTAAATAACAGTAATAAAAAAGGGTGTTCCTACATTATCATTAATGAAGGATTCAGTCCTGACGAACTCGACACAAGAGAACTATTAAATTTTGTAAAAAACGGGAACAATGCTTTTATAGCTGCAAATTATTTTTCAGGAAAATTTGCCGATACACTTGAGCTAAAAACAGATAATTATTACGATATCGATTGGGATCTTTCTGATGACACTGCAAATATTAAAAGTCTGTACAAACAATACGACACTGCAAAGATCAACTTCATTACACCATCTCTAAAAAGCCAAACATCTTATACTTTTATAAAAGGCGTAGAAAACACCTATTTCACATCTTTTGACACCACTAAAGCAATTGCATTAGGAAACAATCAATATGACAAATTAAATTTCATAAAGATCCCATTTGGGAAAGGCAATATTTTTATTAGCACATTACCCGAAGTGTTTTGTAATTATCATGTGGCGCATAAAACAAATCACGAATACGCAATAAAAGCACTTTCTTATCTACCAAATGGAGAACTCATCTGGGATGAATATTATAAAGTTGGGAATGTAAAACAAGACAATTTCCTCCGTGTGATATTCGATAACAAAGCCTTATCATCAGCGTATTATCTGGCTCTTATTTCATTAATCCTTTTTATGATCATTGGCATCAAACGAAAACAAAGGATCATTCCGGTGATGGAACCATTCGAAAACACCACTTTAAAATTTGTTGAAACTGTAGGAACGTTATATTACCAAACCGGAGATCATAAAAATATTGCCGGCAAAAAGATCACATTTTTTCTTGAACATATTCGAAATACCTTTCATGTCAAAACAAACATCTACGACACTACTTTCATTGATCGCATCAGCAACCTGTCCGGGATCGACAAAGAAAAAGTACATGCGCTTTTTTATTACTTTTCAGACATCGAAATAAAAACACAAATTAGTCAACAAGAGCTCATCAAACTCAATGGGATGATCGAAGAATTTCACAAACTAAGCAACAGAAAATAAAAACAAATATGGAACAAACCGGATTTCAAAACAGAATTGACCTTAGTGGCTTACAATTGGCCGTTAGTAATATAAAAAGTGAGGTCAATAAGATCATTGTTGGACAAGATGAAATGATCGAATTATTGATCGCTGCTATTTTAGCAGATGGACATGTACTCATTGAAGGAGTTCCCGGAGTAGCAAAGACACTCACTGCAAAATTATTATCAAGAACCATGTCGGTTCAATTTTCGAGAATACAGTTCACACCCGACCTTATGCCTTCGGACATAATTGGAACAAGTGTTTTCAATTTAAAAACATCGGAATTTGAATTCAAACAAGGCCCACTTTTTTCGAATATTGTGCTAATTGATGAGATCAACCGTGCTCCTGCAAAAACACAATCAGCATTGTTTGAAGCCATGGAAGAACGCCAGATCACCGTTGACGGAAAAACATACCCTTTAACTCCACCTTTCATTGTTTTAGCAACACAGAATCCGGTAGAACAAGAAGGAACATATCGCTTACCGGAAGCACAGCTGGATCGTTTCATTTTCAAAATAGAAGTTGACTACCCTAATCTGGAAGATGAAACCAGGATCATTGCTGATTTTCATTCAAGAAAAAACTCTATTGATCTAAATAGCGTGAATTCTGTTATGAATGCCAATGATGTAAAAAGTTTTAGAGATAAAGTTGGTGAGATCCATATTGAATCGCATTTAATTTCCTACATCGCTAAGATCGTGAATCAAACTCGTAACAACTCCTCTTTGTATTTAGGAGCATCACCCAGAGCATCTTTATCAATCTTAACAACTTCTAAAGCAATTGCTGCAATGCGTGGCAGAGACTTTGTGACTCCTGATGACATCAAATTTGTTGCTACCCCTGTTTTAAAACACAGAGTGATGCTTACTCCTGAAAAGGAGATGGAAGGAAGTACAACAACAGAAGTAATTAAACAGATCATCGAAAAAATAGAAGTTCCCAGATGATGAGATCATTTTTTAGATCCATATATATTTCTAATCTACTTTACTATGTAGTGTCATCGGTTATTGTACTGTTGGTGCTCGGCTTTTTCTTTCCTGACATCTACGCAATTGCAATACTTACGCTCCAGTTTTTAGCGGGATTAACGATTGTTGATGTTCTTATTCTATATGCAAATAGAAATGGTTTTTTTGCCAGAAGAGATACATTGGACAAACTATCAAATGGTGATGAAAACCCTGTTCAGATCATTCTGGAGAATAATTATGTTTTTCCAACAAGAATAACAGTTATTGACGAACTGCCATTTCAATTCCAGGCAAGAGATAAAGAATTTAAAACTAAAATATCCCCGGGGAAGAGTAAAACGATACAGTATGATGTGCGACCGGTAAAACGGGGTGAATATAATTTTGGAGCAGTAAATGTTTTTGTAAAAAGTCCGATCGGGTTGATCCAAAAACGATACTGTTTCTCGCAAGACATGATGGTTCCCGTTTACCCTTCATTCATGCAAATGCGGAAGTATGAGCTATTAGCCATTTCAAACAGATTAACAGAGATCGGCATTAAAAAGATCCGTAAACGGGGAAATAATTCAGAATTTGAGCAAATAAAAGAATACGTAGCAGGCGATGATTACAGAACAGTTAACTGGAAGGCCACAGCACGCAAAAACAAATTGATGATCAACCAATATCAGGATGAAAAATCACAACAAGTGTACGCTGTTATTGATATGGGAAGAGTGATGCGTATGCCTTTTGAAGGCCTGAGCTTACTCGACTATGCCATCAATTCCAGTCTGGTCATTGCAAACATTGCCATGCTAAAACACGACAAGGCCGGCATTATTACTTTCTCACACAAAGTACAATCTATATTAGGTGCCGACAGAAAAGGTGGACACTTAAATAAGATCCTGCAACTACTATACAATCAAAAAACGGGTTATCTGGAAAGTGATTACGAAAATTTATACATCAATATCAAAACTAAGATCAACCAACGCGCCCTGCTTTTGCTCTATACCAACTTTGAAAGTTTATCGGGATTACAGCGCCAAATCAAGTTTTTGAGACGAATAGCAAAAGATCATTTACTTGTCGTAATCTTTTTTGAGAATACCGAACTAAAAGAATTTTTAGATACACCAGCCAAGAGTACAGAAGAAATATACAATAAAGCTATTGCTGAAAAATTTGCATTTGAAAAACGATTGATCGTTAAAGAACTTGAAAAATACGGCATCCACAGCATTTTAACCGCCCCCGAAAACTTATCGGTAAATACAATCAATAAATACCTGGAGTTAAAAGCAAGAGGCTTGATCTGATATGTTTGAAGAAAAAAAACAGAAAAAAAAATTAACCCCTACGCAAGCTATTATCAAAGCACAAATGGCTTGCGCTTATCAAGAACGCTGTCAGCAAGAGATGCGCGACAAATTATATGAATGGGGGCTGCATAGTAATGATGTTGAGAATATCATTGCAGATCTGATCAGTACTAATTTTTTAAATGAAGAACGATTTGCCAAAGCATTTGCAGGTGGCAAATTCAGGATCAAGAAATGGGGAAAAGTAAAGATCAAGATCGAACTGAAAAAACGAAAGATCTCCGACTATTGCATTCGAAAAGGTCTTGAGGAAATTGATGACGAAGCTTACATCAGCACATTAAAGGACTTACTCAATAAAAAGTTAAAAGAAATATCAAAAGGAAAAGAACACATTCGAAATTACAAAGCAGCACAATATGCTTTATCGAGAGGTTTTGAAAGTGATCTAGTTTGGGATATTCTAAAAATGGAAGATTAAGCCAACAACTTTGTTTGCTGTAAAACAGGTAAGGCTTCCTGCTTATACAAGACAGGTATCACACGCTTCAAGACTTTTCCTTCCGGCCCTTCAAAAAATATATTTACCCTTGGATAAGAGAAACGTGGGGTTTTAAATTCAACTGATCTGATCTTTGAGCGTTGAATAGAAGGAGTTCTACTTGAAAATTTTCCATCCATGATACGCTTCATGGATAATATCAACAAAAATACAGCTGCATAATTAACCGGATTCATAAAAAATCCTCCACCATAATACATAACAGAAAAGGCTGTATAGATAAGTATTAAAAAAAAGAAAATGTAATTGAGTACGCTTAAAATACCCCATGCTTCACTCAAACCATGTTCAACAGGTACACGGGTTGGAACTTTGCTATTAAATATAAAAACATGATCATTGGTAATATGACAATACTCTTTCTTATTAACTCTAAAATACGTGCTTTCCATCATTCAAATTTATTTCACAAAATTACTTTAATTTTTGTATAAAACATCGATCATTTTTTCATCTCTTCCATATACATCAATAAAGAAATTCACCCATCCAAATCCATTTGCTTCAGCCGTATAATAATTAATATAAATTGGCAGTGGCCTCTTTAAGTAAACATATTTTTGTTGTTCTTTCAAAAGATCCGATTTTAGAGAATCAATAGGATATTTCAAACTATCGTCACGTATCAAAAAAGAAGCAAAATCAATAAATTTCTCTAAGCGCACACAACCATGACTTAAGGCACGCATTTCGCGCGCAAACAACTTACGGTTATCTGTATCATGCATATATACACCATACTTGTTGTTGAAATTAAATTTCAAAATTCCTAATGAATTATCATCTCCTATCCGTTGACGTAACTTCCAGGGGAAATAGGTCTTTGAATATTTTTTCCATTTGATCTTACTTGCATCCACTACCCTATTGTTTCCATCCAACACTTCAAAGTTTTTTCTTCTTAAATAGGATGTATCTCTTTTTAATATGGGCAGGATCTCTTTGGTTGCAATACTAAATGGCACCGTCCAATATGGATAAATGATAAAATAACGGATCGTGCTTTTTAACAAGGGAGTTGGTGTTTTAGGAGCACCAACGATCACTCTGGAACTCATAACCAAAGTATCGGCTTCCATCACTTTCATTTCATACTTAGGAATATTTACCCATACAAATTGCTTTTCTGCCGGCAGCTCACGCCAACGGCAGCGCTCCATATTGAGCTCGACCTGACGGATATAATCCTGTTTTGTCCGTTGCAACGCTTTAAATGTCAATTTCCCGATCTTTCCATCTTCAACCAAATTGTGACGACATTGAAAATTTTTAATTGCCTTTAACAGCTTAATGGAATCGTTACCCGAATATTCATCAAAATAGTCGTGGCTAAGTATTAACCGCTGTTTCAAACGATCATTAAAAGTGATCGAATCCGACTCTCTACTCGCCAAGCTATCCCATTCAATCCCTTCAAATTCCTTCTTAAACATTTTCAAAGCAAACTTTAAACTCTGATAAGCCGTATCACGAGGCTCTAAATTATCAATCGTTATTTTGAAACTATTCTTAAATAAACTTTGATCAAAAAGTGCTACCAAATTGGTATCCAATTTCTCCGGATGCCACTCAAAAGTCAAACTATCGGAATTCATTCTTCCTTTGGAAACATGCACCATCAAAGTAAAAAAAGCATCCGTCAACAATACATCTGCTTCATACAGTTTTACTGCATCGTATTTTTTATTGATGGAATCCCTGCTTGTTTTGATCAAACTATCAATCTTATGATAGTGGTAATCTTGCTGGATCAATCCATACTCATCAACAGCAGACAATAAATTCATAAGTGAATCTGCCGCAGAATTACGTTTCCCTTTATCAGTCCATAAATGAACAAAACTTTTCTTTGAATATAATTCAACAAGAAACTTTGTTGCATACAACGTATCTTCTGCTAAAAAAAGAAACTTTGTTGTGTCTGTTTCCTCCAACTCATCACGAAGCAATTTATCAACTTCTTCATTAATCATTTCGGGTTTTTCAACCAGCACAATAGGCTTAACCTTTTCCTCGGAACACTTATTACAGGCCGTAATGAATAGAAGCAGTAGGATAAAAAGATATGACGATCTTGCTCTCAAAAGATTTATTTTACTCATCAAAGGTATGTAATTAGCGCTAAACAATTAACTTTGTATCACTCAAATTATTTATCTGTGATATTAGTAACAGGAGGAACAGGCTTAGTTGGAACACATCTTTTATATGACCTCTGCAGGTCAGGGAAAATGGTCCGTGCCATAAAACGTTCTGAAAGTAATTTGAAAAACGTTGAGAAAGTTTTTTCCTATTATACGAACACTCCACAAACACTTTTACAAAACATTGAATGGGTGAATGCTGATCTTCTGGACATTTACTCGATCCTGGAAGTGATGGATGGCGTGGAACAAGTATATCATTGTGCTGCCATGGTCTCCTTTGAACCGGAGCATGAAGAAGAAATGATGAAGATCAATATTGACGGGACAGCCAATATGGTAAATGCATCATTGGAAAAAAGAGTGAAAAAATTCTGTCATGTGAGCTCTATTGCCAGTATTGGAAAACCGGAGCATGTTAGCATAAGTACCGAAGAACATTTTTGGAAAGCATCACCCGACAATTCCAACTACGCCATCAGTAAATATGGAGCCGAACGTGAGGTTTGGAGAGCTTCTGAAGAAGGATTAAATGTTGTGATCGTGAACCCCTCTTTGATAATTGGTGCAGGTAATTGGACACAAAGCAGTTCCAATATGTTTACTAAAGCATACAAGGGCATAAAATATTATACCAACGGACAGAATGGTTTCGTAGATGTACGTGATGTGGCGACATTGATGATCAAACTGATGGAGAATAACGTCTTTAACGAACGCTTCCTGATCAACTCGGAAAACATTCTATACAAAACATTCTTTGATCACATACATGTTGCATTCGGAAAAGCCAAACCAAGTATCAAAGCCGGGAAATTTTTAAGTGGATTTGCCTGGAGAATGGAAAAGTTGCGCCACCTATTAACAGGCTCCAAGCCTCTGATCACCAAAGAAACTGCCCGTTCGGCACACCGTGTAAGAAACTACTCCAATAAGAAGATCTTAAGTCAGTTCCCTGATTTTAAGTTCATTCCTGTTGAACAATCCATAAAAGATACTTGTAAATTATTTTTGCAAGACCAAGGAAAGTAGGATCATTTTTGATTCATTACTTCTGCCTGCATTTTACTCAGATCATTCAGCACCAACTGATAAATATCTACCAATAACTGCGGATGTTGCGTGTAGTATAAAAAACTATCATCATACTGCTGTTTGGTGATATTGTGCTTTTTAAAAATGTCAGCATTAGGGATCAGATTATTTCTCGGCAATGTAATGCTAGGGTTATTCGGATTAGGAACATTCATGTTCATGGTTGCTTCCAACAAATGCACATCTACCATCACCTTGGCCATTTGTTCCTGTAAAAGAACATTCTCCGGAATAGAGACCGTATCATTATCGCTACAAGCGAAAAGAATAAATGCAGATAGAATAAAAAATATTTTTCTCATACGATATGAATGCAAAGTTAGTATAAAAAATTAAGCTAAATTTGTGCCAATGAGCACATTCGCAAATAAAGTGGTTTGGATCACCGGAGCATCTTCCGGAATTGGAGAAGCATTGGCAGAGGCTTTTGCCCAACAAGGCAGTAAGCTTATTCTTTCCTCCCGGAGAAAAGAGGAATTAGAGCGTGTAAAGACTCAATTAAATCTGAGTGATGAGCAAGTGCTTATTTTACCTATAGATTTAGCTGATACAAGTAAAGCAAATGAGTACACACAACAAGTGATCTCTAAATTTGACCGTATCGACATTTTGATCAACAATGGTGGTATCAGTCAACGTTCTCTTACAAAAGACACGCCTATTGACATTGACCGCAAGATCATGGAAGTGAATTTTTTCGGGACCATTGCGCTTACGAAAAGTGTGTTACCTATTATGCTTCAGCAAAAAAATGGGCACATCGTGGCAATGAGCAGTATTGCCGGCAAATTCGGATTCTATTTCCGTTCGGCCTATTCGGCTTCAAAACACGCCTTACATGGGTTCTTTGAGTCACTAAGAATGGAGATCTATAAAGACAATGTAAATGTGATGATCGTTTGTCCGGGCAAGATCAAAACGAACATTTCCATTAATGCGATCAAAGGAGATGGAAGCACCCACAACAAAATGGATGAAAGTCAAGCAAATGGAGTTAGTGCCGAGGAATGTGCCAAACAGATATTAAAAGGATTAGAGAATAACACCGAAGAATTATTTATAGGAGGAAAAGAATTGAGAGGCGTATGGGTAAAACGATTGTTCCCTAAATTATTCTCCAAACTCATCAGAAAACAAAAACCGGAATAAAACATATAGCAGAAATTAATATTATGAGCAAACCAACAATAGCAGGGATCCAACAAGTAGGAATAGGAATACCAAACGTGCATGAAGCATTCAAATGGTACCGTCAACATTTCGGAATGGACATTCCTATTTTTGAAGAAGCAGCAGAAGCTAATTTGATGTTACCATACACAGGTGGCAAACCACACATGCGTCACGCTATTCTTGCTATTAATATGAAAGGTGGCGGTGGATTTGAGATCTGGCAATATACCAGTCGTAAGCCTGAACCATGTTCCTTTGAATTACAGGTAGGTGATCTTGGTTTTTATTGCGCACGCATAAAAACAAGTGATGTAAAAGGCACCTATGATTTTTTAAGATCGAAAAAAGTAAACATTGTAAGTGAACTTACAAAAGATGCAGGTGGTAATGACACCTTCTACTTACGTGACCCATGGAATAATTTGTTTCAAATTGTAAAAAGCAATTCATGGTTCGGAAACGGAATGCAGCTAACAGGTGGGCCTGCAGGAATGATGATTGGTGTTAGTGATATCGAACGTTCAAAACAATTCTATTCAGATATTTTAGGATACGATACAGTTGTTTACGACAAAGAAGGAGTATTTGAAGATCTCAAAAACCTTCCCAGCGGAACAAATAAAGTACGAAGAGTATTACTAAAACATAGCAAACCAAGAGTGGGAGCTTTCTCACAATTATTGGGTGAAAGTGAAATAGAATTAATAAAAGTCTACGACCGTACACCAAGAAAAATATTCGAGAACAGATTCTGGGGCGACCAGGGATTCATTCACTTGTGCTTTGATATCACTAACCAAAAAGCCATGAAAGAATTATGTGCTGCCAAGGGACACCCGTTCACAGTTGATAGTGGAGAAAAATTCGATATGGGAGAAGCCGCAGGACATTTCAGTTATATAGAAGATCCGGATGGAGCATTGATCGAATTTGTGGAGACAAAAAAAATTCCGATCATGAAAAAACTGGGCTGGTATTTAGATCTTCGCAAACGCGATGCTTTAAAGCCATTACCAACATGGATGTTAAAAGCATTGAAATTTAACAGAGTGAAGGATTAAAATCATGAAACTTATATATTTATTTTTAGCAATTACTATTGTACTTCAATCGTGCTCAAACAAATTTGACGGTAAAGATGGAGTTAAAACAGTTTATTTTCCAAATTCGGAAATAGTTCAGCAAGTTGTTGAATATAAAGACGGAAAGCGAATAGGAGAACTGAAAGAATATTATAGAAATGGGAAATTAAAAGTTCGTCAATACTATAAAGATGATAGACTGAATGACTCTGCATTCTTCTATCATGAAAATGGGAACATAAAGTACTTTCAGTATTTAAAGGATTCTAAAAAAGAAGGAACTTGGAAAAAATACAACGAGCAAGGAAAAGTCTACGAAGAAATTAGCTTCAAGGACGACTATCTTGATGGCTATACTACGACTTACACTTATCGTACAGGTCGTGTCATTCAAAGGTTACACTACAAGGATGGAATGAAAGAAGGGAAACAAGAGTTGTTTTACAACAATGGAAAGCCAAAAGCAATACTATATTATCACTATAGCAAACCATGTGTAGGCACTGAAGAATGGGACGAACAAGGTAATAAAATCAACAACGATTTTAAAATATCCATTCGTGAAGAGAATAAATTGCTACTTGAAAACAAATTGAACTTTTTCATCAAACTTGAAAACCCAAAAGAAAACGATGAAGTGTATTTAATTGCAGAAAAAGATCCTGAAAAAATGGCTACTACGGTATATCCACTAGAAAAAGTAGGCAATGAATATCTTTTAACCTATAACGTTCCTCCCGGTGGATTTAAAATGGAGACCGTTCACATAGGCGCTTTCAGAAAAACTGCACTCGGAAATACTTACATTAAAACAAAAGCAATCACAGTTTCCGCGAATAATTTTTAATTAAGGAATTTGTTTTAAACGTTGTAGTAAACCAAAGTTATTGGGAGCGTATTTTAACCCCGACTTCAAAAGTTGTTTCGACTTAGCGTAATTTCCCTTTTTATAATAAGCTACAGCGGCTTGCGAGTATGCTCTCTCAACAAATGATTCATTCGGAATCAAATTCTGATTATTGCTATTTAATTCTTCATATAGTTTTAAATACTGATCACCAGATTTTAAATCGTTGAAATAGTAACTTTCATATGCATTTTCTAAATAACAAGACGCTTTTACTGACAAAAACAACTCATGCTCTTTCATAAAATCAAATTGAAGCACAAATTTTTCAGAGAACTCAGAAGCGCCTTTACAATCGTCATACTTTTGAACAAATTGAGTATAGTGAGCAACGATAAGCGACCTTAAATTAGCATTCAATGAATTAAATTTGTAGGCATTAGCTAATTTTTCTAACTGATAGTCCTTTCCTTTTGAATTTAGATACCCCAGCCTTGCCAACTCAAAATTATAACGAAACCCAATTTCATTTTTCAATAATGAATCCGTTAATTCATCTGAAATTAATTTATATGACTTATCAATTAGTAAATAGTCCGACTTATCAATCAATTGAGCCTGCAAAACTTTTGTAAACTCATTCAAAATAACATCATTATTAATTTCTTTTGGATTTAAATTATTATATCTGCATAGGATGGATAAATTCACAACACTTTCGAATGTTGCATAACCATTTTTATCCAAAATATTTGCTATGATAGATTTCATCAAATATTTATGCTTTTCACCTCTAAACAAGTAATAGGCTTTTTTACATTCCTCATTTGCCTGTAAATAGTCATTATCATCCAATGCGAAAAGTGCATAATTACTATACTGCAGACCCGACAATTCCAATAATGTTACACTCTCAGAAGTAAAATAATGCTTATTAAACAATTCATTTGGGGGAGTTTTTTCGTATTCTTCTTTTGAAATTATTTTAGACTCATAGAGATTTTGAACAAAACTTGAAACAAAGCTATTGTTAAACTGAAAATAACCTTTTGTAGGAGAAGTAGTTTCAATAAGAATCTTACTTGTATTTGGATAAGCAATCAGATATACATGCTCAGGAGTTTCTCTAATTTGATATGGAATATTCAATTTAGAAAAAACGATCGCATAAAGAGCTGTTGCAGAAACACAGTTATATTCGCCAGACTCAAATAAATCCATAAAGCAATTTTTAAGCTTGTAAACCTTTAAAAATTGCTTGTGTACATAATCATATACAACCTTTATCTTCTTAACATCCGACTTCCCTAGAGTCTCTTTACTTAAATAACTAACAGCCTTATCAATCGCTTGTAAAGCTGCTATCCTATCACCTGTTTTAGTATGATCGTACGAACTATACAACAAATTGAATTCAATATTCTCTGTTTTGGACTCATTGAATTTCGAGAAAGCTTCTTTCTCATAATCATTCGAGAAATTTAATTCATTAAACTTAATCAATTGATTTTCTGGCTCTGGAGTCGAAAAAACAAACAAAGGGAGTAGAAAAACAATATACAATACAATACTTTTCATAAATCAATATAATTAGGCTAAATTTATGCAAAAAAACTAAATCAAAGAACACAAATAGATAAAGCCTTACCTTTGCCTAGCAATGCAGATCCTCCTTACCACACTTAACTCCAAATACATTCACATGAATCTTGCAATTCGTTTATTATACGAATTGAACAAGAAACAGGAGGGATTGGATTGGAAAGAGTTTACCATCAAGGAAGACAAAGATGAAGTCGCTGACTATTGCAGCAAATACGACATCATAGCTTTTAGTTGTTACATCTGGAATATTACGCAAACATTAGAGGTTGTAAAAAAGATCAAAGTACTCAACCCTTCCTGCAAAATTCTATTGGGCGGCCCTGAGGTAAGTTACGACTGGAATGAGGTCATTGCATTACCTGAAGTTGATTACATAATTGTTGGAGAAGGAGAAATCCCTTTTACTGAATTTATAGAAAATTATCCGGCAGTTGAACAAGTTCCTGGACTAGTTTGGAAAAAGGAAGGCCTAGCTGTTGAGAACAAAGCTCCTGCCATGTTCGATCTAAAGAACTTTGCAAGCATCAATCCTTACATTAACGACAAACCTGAAGAGT
Source organism: Bacteroidota bacterium (assembly GCA_017303895.1). Taxonomy (GTDB): domain Bacteria; phylum Bacteroidota; class Bacteroidia; order 2-12-FULL-35-15; family 2-12-FULL-35-15; genus 2-12-FULL-35-15. The sequence continues at coordinate 41,998 of JAFLBF010000017.1, forward strand.
TATATAATAAAGTTTGTTATATTGAAACATCCAGAGGTTGCCCCTATAAATGTGAATTTTGCTTAGCAAGTCTGGATAATAAAGTTCGTTATCTCCCTACAGAAAATATTAAATCCAATTTATTGTATTTGATGCAACATGGGAGGGTTATCAAATTTTTAGACCGCACTTTCAATATCAAGAAGGATTTCACCATTGATATTTTTAAATTCATTCTGGAGCATCACCGCCCTGGAAATGTTTTTCAATTTGAGATAACAGCTGATATCGTTCATCCCGATATTATTCAATTCATTCATGAACATGTCCCTAAAGGACTCTTCCGCTTTGAAATTGGGATTCAAACCGTTAATCAAAAAGCAAACCTAGAAGTAAGTCGCAAACAGAACTTCGACAAGACCAGAAGCATCATTCAACAACTTTCAGATAAGATAGAAATGCATCTCGATCTAATCGTTGGATTGCCACTAGACTATTGGGAAGATATTAAATACAGTTTCGAGGAGGTATTCAAACTATTTGCTCCTGAATTGCAATTAGGCTTTTTGAAATTCTTAAAAGGAACACCAGTACGTGATAAACACGAACAGCATGGTTTCAAATTCGACCCAAATCCGCCTTATCAGATCATTGAAAGTAATTTTTTGTCCAAAGAACAGCTGCACAAGATCACATTGGTAGAGCATGCCTTGGAGATCTATTGGAATAAAAAGCGCGCTTGCAATACATTAAAATATGTAACCGCTAACTATTCGATCTTCGACTTTCTATTGGGACTGGGGCTGCATTTTGAATCAAAGCGGGATCTTCATAAATTCTCACTATTAGATGTTTATGAGATCATAAATGAATATGTAGCGGCCAATTATGCAGATGATAAAACCATTCCCCAATTGATTGGAATTGATTACTATTTATATCATAAAGTTAAACCGCAAACCTTGTTCCTTCAAGAGATAGAAAGAGCAGAAAAGAACAAATTGATAGAAGCAAAAAGATTAAATCACCATCAATACCGCCATATAATATTACCACTTGACTTTAACTTTGAAAAACTTGAAAGAGAAAATAAAGTGGAAAAAGAAAATTATCACTTAATTTTGCAGTATGATGGCGTGAATAAAGCAGAAGTGATCTATTCGCATTCCTAAAACAAACATTATGAAACTTGATCATCCCGAATTAGTTGACCTTCTCAAAAGAGCTTATTCGGCTGAAAAAGCGGCTGCATTTGCTTATATTGGTCATGCTGCTTCAGTAAAAGATCTGGAAGAAAAAAAGGCCATCAAACAGATTGAGATCGATGAGTGGAATCACCGTGAAGAGGTTTTAAAATTAATGAATCAATACGATGTTTCTATTTCGAAATATTACGAATTTAAATTTCATGTAATAGGCAAACTTATTTCTGCCAGCTGCTTTGTTATTGGCTGGTTCATGCCTTTTTATTTTGCGGGGAGATTGGAAAGCGGGAATGTATGTGAATATTTTAGAATGAAACAATATTTCAATTCACTCGGAATAAAGGAGCATGATGTGATCCTTTATGAAATGGGAATAAAAGAAAAGGAGCACGAAGTATATTTTCTGGAACAAATAAAAACCAGCAAAGCACTTCCTATTTTCGAGAAATTATTCGCTTGGGGATTATTGAAAAGCTTTAATAATATTGACCTGGAGAAAAAATATCCGGTTGAGAATTCAGATATCTATTGCAAGAAAAAATAAATGGAGATCAGTATTAATAACATATTCAATATTAAGAACGAGCAGGACTTCAGAAGAATGACTCTGGACATCTTCCGGTATCAGGCTGAGAATAATATTGTTTACAAGCAGTATCTTCAATCTTTACGAATATCCATTGACAGTATCGATCAAATTGAAAAAATCCCGTTTATACCTGTTGAATTTTTTAAATCATTTGAAGTAATAACTGGTTCCATTTTAGATGAACATCAATCGAAGCTATTCACCAGCAGCGGAACAACCGGACAGATCACCAGCAAACATTATGTAAAAGATGTTTCCATTTACGAGAAGAGCTTTACAAAAGCATTTGAACTATTTTACGGGAACATTCATGAATATTGTATTCTGGCCTTACTTCCCTCCTATCTCGAACGGGAAGGATCCTCATTGGTGTATATGGCCGATGATCTGATCACAAAAAGCAAACATCATGAAAGTGGTTTCTATTTGCATAATTATGATGAGTTGATCTTAACGCTTCAGAATCTACAAGATAAAAAACAAAAAACACTATTATTAGGCGTTACCTATGCGTTACTCGATGTGGTGGAGCAATTCCCTTTATTCCGTGGGGAAAATAACTTAATAGTTATGGAGACAGGTGGCATGAAAGGAAAAAGAAAAGAAATGATCCGGGAAGAACTACATGCTGTTTTATGTGAAGGATTCGGAGTGAACGCCATTCATTCGGAATACGGCATGACCGAATTGTTATCACAAGCTTACTCAAAAGGCAATGGAGTTTTTAATTGTCCACCCTGGATGAAAATTCTGATACGCGATACGAATGATCCATTCAGCTATTTACCACATGGCCGGACAGGAGGCATCAATGTGATCGATCTTGCGAATATCAATTCTTGTTCATTCATTGCTACACAAGATCTGGGAAAAACAAACCCTAACACTTCTTTCGAAGTATTAGGGCGTTTTGACAATAGCGATATAAGAGGATGTAATTTACTAGTGCAATAGATCAAATTGCTTTCAATACAAAATAATTTTTCTTCCCTTTTTGAATCAACATATATTTATTGTTGATCAAATGATTGGCACTTACTATCATTTCGAGATCTTCCACTCTTGACTTATTCAATGCTACTCCTCCACCCTGGATCATTTTGCGGGCTTCCCCTTTTGAAGGAAACACTTTCGTTTTATCGGCTAAAAGATCAATAACAGGAATACCTGCCTGCAGATCGGTTTTAGAAATATCAAATTGAGGGACACCATCAAAAATATCTAAGAACAGATCTTCTGACAATTTTCCAAGATCTTCAATAGTTCCATTAAACAATATTTGTGAGGCCTCCACCGCTGCATTATAATCCTCTTCGGAATGCACACGAATGGTAATGTCTTTTGCTAATGCTTTTTGCAACACACGCAAATGAGGCGCTTTTTCATGTTCAGCTTCCAATCCTTCGATCTCATCCTTTGTAAACAAAGTAAAAATACGGATATAGGTCTTCGTATCAGCATCACTCGCATTCAACCAAAACTGATAAAATTTATATGGTGAAGTTTTAGCTCTATCCAACCAAACATTACCACTTTCTGTTTTTCCGAATTTAGTGCCATCAGCTTTCTTGATCAATGGTGTTGTTAAAGCAAATGCTTCACCACCATCTTTTCTTCTGATCAACTCAGTTCCGGTAACAATATTTCCCCACTGATCAGAACCACCCATCTGAAGCTTGATCCCTTTATTCTTCCATAAATAATAGAAATCATATCCTTGCACAAGCTGGTAACTAAACTCTGTAAAACTCATTCCATTTTCCAGACGATTCTTCACAGAATCTTTAGACATCATATAATTAACCGTAATGTGCTTACCTACATCACGAATAAATTCCAAAAAACTAAATCCTTTGAACCAATCGTAATTATTAACGATCTCGGCACTATTCGCTCCACAATTGAAATCAAGAAATTTCTCTAATTGTTTCTTTTGAGAATTTAAATTATGATTCAATGTTGCTTCATCCAACAAATTACGTTCAGCCGATTTACCGGAGGGATCACCCACCATTCCTGTTGCTCCTCCCACCAATGCTATTGGTTTGTGTCCCGCTTTTTGAAAATGCAACAAGGTCATGATCTGCACCATATTTCCCACACCCAATGAATCAGAAGTAGGATCAAATCCGATATAACCGGTAACCACTTCCTTGGTCAATAATTCTTCTGTTCCAGGCATGATATCTTGCAACATGCCACGCCATTTTAATTCCTCTACAAAATTCTTATTCATATCCTTATTTTGATTCGCAAATATAAGAAGGATTGCTAATAATCTCTGCTTTTATTCAGCAGGATGAAGCAAAAAGCTGTAAATTCGTAAAAACAATAATTCGTAAAAGGTGAGCATTTACTCTAAAAAACAACAATGGAAATTATGGCTGTTCTCGGCTGCTATCCTTATTGTAAGCGCCTCACTATGGTACACCAACACACTTGTAAGTAAAATAGCACAAGAAGAACGGGATAAAGTGAAGTTGTGGGCCGATGCCATCCAGAAAAAAGTGAATCTTGTTAAATATACCAATGAGCTTTTTGATAAAATAAAAATCGAAGAACGTAAAAAGGTAGAATTATGGGCAGAAGCCACTCGTCAGCTTTCACAAGATCTTACCGACTATGGATTTGTATTGAAAGTAGTTTCCGACAATACAACTGTTCCAGTTATCCTCGCTGATGAACATGGTACACCGATCACCTCCAGGAATCTGGATCCGGAAAAAGAAAACGACAAAACCTATCTGAAACTGCAAATGCAAGCAATGCGAGCAGCAAAAGATCCAATTGAAATATCCATTTATAAAGGGCAAAAGAATTATTTGTATTACAAGGATTCTAAACTTTTCTCCGAATTAAAAATTGTATTGGACGATCTGGTAGAATCATTCATTTCCGAAGTAGCCGTAAACTCTGCTTCAGTGCCTGTAATATATACCGACTCTACACGCAGCATTGTGCATGCTTATGGAAATGTGGATTCTGTGAAGATCAAAGATCCTGTATTTCTTGCCACCACCATTGCGGAGATGGAAAAACAGAATACACCTATTGAAGTGCAATTTGGGGCAGGTGGTAAAAATTACATTTTTTATCAGGAATCAACTTTGCTGACTCAACTTAAATACTATCCATTTATCATGTTTGGTATAATCGGAGTATTTCTTTTAGTAGCCTACCTCATGTTCAGCACCGCTCGAAGAGTAGAACAGAACCAGGTTTGGGTAGGCATGGCCAAAGAAACAGCACATCAACTTGGAACACCACTTTCATCCTTAATGGCATGGTTGGAATACTTAAGATCGAAAGGTCTTGATCCGGAAACTGCTATCGAAATTGAAAAAGATGTAAAACGTTTAGAAACGATCACTGAACGTTTTTCAAAGATCGGCTCCGTTCCGAAGTTGGATACAGTGGATGTTGTAAAAGTGATGCACGATTCTGTAGATTACATGAAATTAAGAACTTCCAAAAATGTAAGTTTTTCGATTACTGCCTACAACGAAAAAGAAGTTTTTGCTCAATTGAATGTGCCTTTATTTGAATGGGTAATAGAAAATTTGATCCGCAATGCGGTTGATGCAATGAATGGAAATGGTTCTATACTTATTTCTATTTCTGACCAAACTCAATTTGTATATATAGACATTTCCGATACAGGCAAAGGAATTCCAAAATCGAAATACAAAACGGTATTTGAGCCGGGCTATACAACTAAACAACGTGGATGGGGCTTAGGATTGTCGTTAACAAAACGCATCATTGAAAATTACCATTCCGGAAAAATATTTGTGAAAGGTTCGGAGATCGACAAAGGAACTACCTTTAGAATTGTGTTGAATAAGATCTAATGGCCGGCATTTACATTCATATTCCCTTTTGCAAACAAGCCTGCAATTATTGCGACTTTCATTTTTCAACTTCTTTAAAAAACAAAGAAGCATTCTTAAATGCGCTGAATAAAGAGATCGAGTTGCAAAAAGACTATTTGCTGACTAAAAAAATTTCTACTGTTTATTTCGGAGGAGGAACACCTTCCCTACTCGAACAAACAGAATTGATGAGAATTTTCGATTCGCTTAATAAATACTATGAAATAGATTCTGATGCGGAAATAACATTGGAAGCAAATCCGGATGATCTTACTAAAAACAAGATCAAAGAACTTCGATCTACCCCTATAAACCGCTTTAGCATAGGCATTCAAAGCTTTTATGATGAAGACCTAAAGTTGATGAACCGTGCACACAACTCACAAGAAGCTATTTCTGGCGTTAAGGGAGCACAGGATGCAGGTTTTGAGAATATTACCATCGATCTTATTTATGGAATTCCCGGATTAACGGAACATCGCTGGAGAAACAATCTACAAAACGCTTTTTTACTGGACGTAAAACATATTTCTGCCTACTGCCTAACAGTAGAACCTAAAACTGTTTTAGCACATCAAGTAAAAACCGGCATCATAAAAAATGTAGATGAACTACAAAGTTCCGAACAATTTGAGATCATGCTGGAGGCTATGAAAAAGAACAACTTCGTCCAATATGAGATCTCTAATTTTTGTAAAGAAGGTCAATACTCACGTCACAATAGCAACTATTGGTTAAAGGAAAAATACCTGGGTTTAGGACCTTCCGCTCATTCATTTAATGGAGAAAGCCGGCAATGGAATATTTCCAACAATGCACTTTACATTAAAAGTCTGGAGAACAATACGCTTGATTTTGAGTTGGAGCAATTAAATATCGAACAGCGATACAATGAATATATACTTACCTCACTGCGTACCATGTGGGGAAGTGATCTGGAACGAATTGGATCAGACTTTGGAAATGAATTTAAAGAACATTGCTTGAAAGAAGTGAAAAAATATATTGAAACAGCAGATATTACAATTGAAACAAATACCTTATTTTTAACTGACAAAGGAAAGTTGATCGCTGATAAAATTGCCAGCGATCTATTTAAAGTATAACAACATGGTTACAAAGATCACACATAAAGGGAAAAGCTATATCGCAGATTTATCAAAACCAATAGATATCTCTATACCACTAAGAACAGGAGAAGAAAATGTGAATGCCTGGTACGTTTCGCCCGTAAAAATTGAACCTGTGAGAATGGGTGACTGGGTAGGAGATGTTAAACAAGGGGGATCTGTCAATTTCAGAAACATTTTTTTTAATCCACATGGAAATGGAACCCATACTGAATGTGTTGGTCACATCAGTAAAGAAGATTACAGCATCAATCAATGTTTAAAAACTTTCTTTTTTATTGCCGAATTAATAACTGTATTACCCGAGGAGTTGGAAAACGGAGATAAAGTGATCACAAAAAAACATATTGAAAATTGTTTGGAAGGGAAGCGACCGGAAGCGATCATTATCCGCACACTTGATAACCATATTTCTAAGATCAACAAGCATTACTCTAACACTAACCCTCCTTATCTACATCATGAAGCGGCAGAACTGATCGATAGTTTAGGCATTGATCATTTACTGATCGATCTTCCTTCGGTAGATAAAGAAGTTGATGGAGGAAAACTATTATCACATCACGTTTTTTGGAGATATCCTAATGACGCACAGTTACAGAGAACAATAACGGAGATGATCTATGCACCTAATACGATCTATGACGGAACTTATTTATTAAATCTTCAAATAGCCAGTTTTGAGAATGATGCCTCACCCAGCAAACCGGTTTTGTATCAATTGAACAAGGCATTATAAAAAGATCCCCTTTCATTTCTGAAAGGGGATCTTCATTTTACAACACTTGTTAATTATTAAGAAAAGCTAAACGTTACTCCTAATGTGAATGGATATACTTGTGGTCCTTTATTTTTTTGGAACAATCTGTTCAATCCGTAGTTTGCAAACACCGTAACTCCATTGTATCCGATACGTGCTACAGCGCTGTAGCGGAAAGGCTCGATATTAAAATCATCTTGTGTTTTATTCTTGACTTTCGTATCTGCAACCTCATATTTTTGTTTTGCAACAGAATGTATTTTGTAAGCAAACTCAACACCACCAGCAATGTGGAAATTTTTATTGGGATTTTTACTTGTATTGATCTCGATCAACAATGGTGCTTTTATGTAGCTAACATTTAACCTGTTCTTTTTATAGTCGATATTATCAACTGTAGCAGCAAGATAAGCAGTGTCAGGGTTTAAAGTCACATTGTTTTTGAAAGCATAGTGATTAAAATCGAAACCAAAACCAGTTACAACATTGATATAATTTTTATAGATATGGAAATCTTTTTCCAATAAATTCAATCCAAATTGTATGGACTTTGCATAATCCAATTCCAAAAAGCTTGCACCTGCTGGGGCATCTAACGAATTCTTGTAATCCAACAATCCATTTACACCCAGATCAAATCCACTCCAATGTTTAAATTCTTCATTGTAATTTTTGATGGAATCCTTTTTGCTCAAACGTTTATAATCATTATCATCTTCATCATCAATGATCATATATTTTTTATTCCCTAGTTTGATCTTGGTTGTATCGCTGGCAGTTTCTTCACCATTACCGCTTTTACTTTCACGTACAGATCCGGCTCCACTGATCTCCACATTACGATCAATTGGATTTCCCTTGTAAATGATCGATCCTGCACCTGAAACGGAAGCATTCAAACTTTGCTTTGCATTTACTTTTGCATCGCCTGCACCTGATACCGATGCATTAACTTTCTCAGCTTCTAGATCAGAAGCTTTTAGATCGCCAGCTCCACTCACATTTACAACTAAATTTTGAACAGTGCCTTTTAAAGTAACATCCCCTGCACCACTGATCTTCGTAGTGATCTCAGTCGCTTTCAGATCCAAATTTACATCACCGGCACCCGTAGATTCAATATTTAATTTATCCACCACCAATTGATTGCTCGTTTTTACATCTGCTGCTCCTGTAACCTCTAATTTGGCTAAAGATTTTACACCAATTACAATAACAACATCGTCACTTGCTCCATTATTCTCTATCAAAAGCATCCCATCTTTTACATCCGTTTTAACCTTCGACTTTTGATCTTCCGGCCCTTCTACAGTAACAGAATTTGTTTCGCTTTGCGATAACTTTACATTGAAAGAATCGCCCACTTTAATACCGGTAAAATCGCCTAAATTTTGAGCAAGAGCAGAAAAGATCGACATTCCGGTCAATAATGTTATTCCTAAAATTTTTGTTTTTATCGTATTCATATTTTTTGATTTTTCGATTAATAATTTAATAGCGCTAATCTGTTTGTTTTTGTATGTGACGCATGATGTTTTTAAAAAGTTACAGCTCACATAATTATTTTTCATAAAGAACAGTACAATTAAATCCGATTCCAACAGGACTGATCTTTTTCCATGAGTCTTGACTGGTTTTTCTAAACATACTGTTTCCATTCATCAAACCCGCACAAAAATTGATCTTCTCACTCCCATGTCCTTCGATCCATTCTAGCGAAACCAGAAAATCGTCTTCCACAATAATATTATAGGGCTTAAGATCAACAGTCAATACTCTGGTTTGTTTATCAATTTCAGCAATTATAGGCTTTTTTAAAATAATTGAGTCGACAATTCCATTTTTCATGTGATAGATATTTACTCTGAACTTCACAATACCTGCATCGTTAAAAGCCACATTAAAGCAGGCTTTTTCAAGGAATGAAGGCGACTTTTTTATATGCATGATCACTCCTAACTCCGAACCTAGATCGTTACTTAGAAAGCCGGCTGAAATACTTCGGGAATCATTCTCATTCCCCAAAACCTTTGTTTTAAACACTTTAGGCTTTACAACAATTTGCTGTAGTAGCACTATATCTTCTTCTAAAAATAGATCGAATGTTTGTTTTTTGGTAAAATCAGACACCCTGTAAACTTCGTTTTTAAAGCCGATTGCTGAAATTTTAATATAATTATCCTTTAAGGAATCATATAATATGATCTTATAGTTTCCCTCTACATCTGACACTGTTCCTACGCCTTTTCCAACAACTCCAATATTCACAAAAGGAATAGGACTTTTATCATTCGCATTCAATATCTTTCCTGAAAAGGATTGTGCATTTGCGGAATGAACGAACTGAATACACATTACAAAAAGGTTCAAAATGCTTATTTTCATACACTTGTGACGAAATGATCCCCGGGGAAGTTACATAAAAACTTAATAAATGAAAGCAACCAATTGGAGCATAGAAACATCTTGATATGTACTAACAAATAGTTGTGCAAAAATGCCTCCAAACATCTTTTATAATTCGTTTATTTATAGCATATTTGTATAGGAAACACGTATTTTTTCGATTAAAAATTAAAACTATATATTTTGAAAAAGATTTCACTTTTTTTATTGGGATTATTAGCATTTATGGCCGGACAAATTTCGGCTCAAAATCGCTATTGGGTTGGTGGTACAGGTAGTTGGCAGGAGACTAGTCACTGGTCTTTTACCAGTGGTGGACCTGGAGGAGCATCCGTTCCAACAGCCACAGACGATGTGATCTTCGATCAACACTCATTTGTCGCTCCCGGACAAACGGTTATGATGAATGGCAATTTCGCATGTCACTCAATCGACTGGATGGGAATAGACAAACAGGTGATCTTTTCTGCTGCTAAAAATAAAAAACTAACTGTACATGGAAATTATCAGTTATCCCCTTTATTATTAAATGGTTTCAAAGGAACAACAGTATTTGCTTCCAACTTATCATCAAATGTGATCAATACCAATGGAGTAACACTAAAAGGGGATTGGGAATTTAATGGAAGTGGATCATGGATACTTCAGAATGATGTACTTACAGAGGATGAAGTAACGATCAAATTATTAAAAGGAACCCTCAATACAAACAGTAAAAATATTACTTGTGGCTATTTTACAGGGAACTCAAATCAAAATAGAACCTTAAACTTAGGCTCTTCTGAGATCACGGTAAAAAACATATGGGACTTTTCTCAAGCAACTAACTTAACCTTTATCTCAGCAACATCACGTATCATTTTTGAAACTGATGTTACTTCAACAAATTTCAAGAGTGGTAATTTGAGTTATAACTCTGTATCTGCAATAGCAGCTCCTTGTAGTCCATCAAACCAGCCCTGCGGAACATTTACAATCACACTTTCTGCTACCAATGTAACTTGCAATGGACTTAACAATGGAACTGCAAGTGCTGTCGTAACAGGTGGTTCAGGAAATTTTTCTTATGATTGGAGTCCTGGTACACCTTCTGGGGATGGAACCCCCAATATTACGGGTTTAGGAGCATCAAATATGACCGTAAGGGTTACAGACCTAACATCGGGATTATTCTGCTTTTGTAATATCAACGTATTAGAGCCCGGCTTGCTTTTCGATTATGAATTATTTCAAATACAACCCCTTTGTAATGGACAATCCAATGGAACAATTGCTGTTGATGCAACCGGAGGTACTTTCCCTTATACCTATTCGTGGACAGGTGGCTTAGGCAATAATGATACTGTTACTAGTGTTCCTGCAGGAACCTACACCGTTACCGTTACAGATGTTAATAATTGCTCCGCTTTCACAGTAATAACATTAGGGCAACCAACCGTTTTAACTACCCCGGGAACTGCCACCATGGTAGTTTGTAATGGTGCTTGTGATGGAACAGCAACTGTGAATGCTAGTGGTGGTACAGCTCCATATACGTATGATTGGACTCCCGGAGCTCCGGTAGGGGACGGAACCAATGCTGTGACAAATCTTTGCCCGGGCAATTATACTGTTACAGTAACCGACTTTAATGGCTGTATTGCCACTTACGATACAACGATCACAGAACCACCACTTCTTACACTTACCATGTCGCAAACCAATGCCAGCTGTGGTGGAGTATGCGATGGAACTGCAACTGCTACTGTATCAGGAGGTGTTACACCCTATGTTTACGTTTGGTCAAATGGTTCATCCACCTCTACCAATTCTACCACCAATACGATTTCGAATCTTTGCGCGGGATCTTATACCTTACAAATCACAGACGCAAATGGATGTTCAAGAACAGATTCTGTGACAATAACGGAGCCTCCTATACTTTTAGCTTCAGCAACAGGCACTAATATTTCATGTAATGCTGCATGCGATGGGACAGCCACCGCTGTTGTTGCCGGTGGTACACCAGGATATTCGTTCAATTGGACACCGGGAAACCCTGTAGGTGATGGGACTGCAAACATTACGAATCTTTGCCCAGGGACTTACACTGTACTTGTAACCGACCTAAATGGTTGTACTGATACAGGATCTGTCACAATTACAGAACCAGCTGTCCTTATTGCAAACCCAACCTCAACCAATGTTTTGTGCTTCGGGGCATGTAATGGAACAGCAACTGCTTCCCCAACAGGTGGAACAGCACCCTATTCATACAACTGGACACCTGGAAATCCGGCAGGAGATGGGACACCGAACATTTCCGGACTATGTGCTGGAACATATTCGGTTACTGTAACAGACGCGAATGGGTGTGTCTCCACACAAACAACCGTTGTCTCTCAGCCAACTCAAATACAAGCAAATGTTACAAAAACAGATGTTACTTGTAATGGTGCTTGTAACGGAACCGCTACTGCAAGTCCAACAGGTGGAACACCCGGCTATAATTATTTGTGGATGCCAGGCGGACAAACAGGCCAAACGGCTACTGGTTTATGCCCTGGAACTTACACTGTAACAGTTACAGATGCCAATGGTTGTACTAGAACAAGTACTACTACAATTACACAACCAAATGGGTTAAATGTTACAGCAACGGGAACAGCTTTAGCTTGTAATGGAGATTGTAACGCTATTGCCAATGCTGTGATTTCAGGAGGAACACCCGGCTACACCATTGATTGGACTCCCGGAAATCCTTCCGGAGATGGAACAACAACTATAACTGCACTGTGTGCAGGAACATATACAGTTACTGTTACCGATGCAAATGGATGTCCCGCAACAGCAAATACAACCATTAATCAGCCTACACTTTTGGTTCTAAATGCCAATGCGAGTGATGCGAGTTGTTTTGGAGTTTGTGATGGATCAGCCTCAGCTATTGGTGGCGGTGGGACACCACCTTATACCTTTTCATGGGCACCTGGTGGTCAAACGACATCAACCATTACTAATCTATGCGATGGAACTTACACTGTAACTATTCGGGATGCAAACAACTGTACTCAGACAGCAACAGTTACTGTAAACGAACCTACTCAAATAGTGCCAAACGCTTCAGTTGCAAACAATATAACCTGTTCCGGCTTATGCAATGGATCTGCAACATCTGCAGTAACAGGAGGAACAGCACCTTACACACTCAACTGGAACCCCGGGAATCCGACTGGTGATGGAACTCCAACGATTACGAATCTTTGTGCCGGAACTTATACTTTACAAGTAACGGACGCAAACACTTGTAGTACTTCACAAACTGTGACCATTACTCAACCCACACCTTTAAGTGCTCCTATCACAGGAAGCACATCCAGTTGCAATATTTGTAATGGTACAGCTACAGTTACTCCGGCAGGAGGAACAGGGCCATATACCTTCTTGTGGATGCCTACGGGGCAAACAACACAAACCGCCACAGGACTATGTCCTAACATTACATATACTGTGACTGTTACAGATGCTAACAATTGTACAGCGAGTAACAGTGTTACCATCCAACAAACCATCATAATAAACATTACAACATCCAATACCACATTAAGCTGTGCAGGTGTTTGCGATGGTATTGCAACCGCAAATGCTTCTGGTGGTGCCATCCCGTACAGCTTTTTATGGGTTGATAATGTTGGAGTTGTTTCTGTTACACAAACAGCTACAGGACTATGCGCGGGGACATATTCTGTGACCGTTTCCGATGCTAATGGCTGCTTTAATACGGATTCTGTTACATTTACTAATCCTACTGCGCTGACAATTACTACCAATAATACGAATGCCAGTTGCGGAGGAGCTTGCGATGGAACTGCAGGTGTAACACCTGCAGGCGGAACAGGAGCTTACACTTATCTCTGGTTGCCCGGAGGACAAACCACTCAGAATGTAACAGGACTTTGTGCAGGGTCTTATACCGTGCAAGTAAGTGATGGAAATGCTTGTACTTCAACTGCAACAATTGTGATAACTGAGCCGTCTCAGGTATTAGACAATGTAACAGTAACAGGTGCAAATTGTACGTTTGCAGACGGATCTATTACTGTTGCTCCAACAGGAGGTACCCTGCCGTATTCATTTAACTGGGGACCTGGCAATCCAACAGGCGATGGAACAGCTACTATTACAAACTTACTTCCTGGAGCATATACGCTTTCTATTACAGATGGTGGAGGATGTGTATTTAATTTTAACTACATTCTAAGTAATACAGCTGGTCCTACTACATTAATCAGCCATACCAATGTTTCATGTAACAATTCATGTGATGGTACTGTAAGCGTTGTGCCATCAGGTGGTGCAGGAGGATATTTATTCGACTGGACACCAGGAGCTCCAAGCGGTGATGGTACGGCTGCGATCTCTTCATTATGCGGAACGATTACTTACACAGTTCAAGTGACGGACGCAGTAGGCTGTATCACATTCGATACTGCTACAGTATTTAACCCTTCGTTGATATCTGTAAATGAAACCGTGGTGAATGAAAGTTGTGGCGGAGTTTGCGATGGAAGCATTTTACTTGCTCCAACAGGAGGAACAGGAGCATTCACATTTGCTTGGCTTCCGGGAGGACAAACCACTTCATCGATTACTGGACTGTGTGCAGGAACGTATACCGCTACTGTAACTGATGTCAACGGTTGCGATACCACTGTTACGTTCACTATAACTTCCCCACCTGTATTGACAGTTTCTTTGTCATCTACGGATGTTCTATGTAATAGTGCCTGCGATGGTACTGCAACTGCAATTGCTGCTGGTGGAACACCTGGTTATAACTACAGTTGGTCGCATGGAGCCGCGTTCGTTCTACCGAATGTCGTAAATCTATGTCCTGGTCAATACATTTTAACGGTTACTGATAATTTAGGATGTACTGCTGCCGATACTGTGAATATTACAGAACCTACTCCACTAACATCTTCAACTACTCAAACAAATGTTTCTTGTAATGCAGTATGTGACGGGGAGGCTGTTGTAATACCATCAGGTGGAACGCTTCCTTATAGCTTCTCTTGGGCCCCAGGAGGATCAACCAATGATACCGCTTCTAGTTTGTGTGCAGGAGTTTACAATGTTACAGTTACAGATGGTAATGGGTGTACCAACTCACCTGGTTCTGTAACAATTACTGAACCTGCACCAATTATTGCAAATGCAATTGGCACGAATCCAAGTTGTAACGGTAGTTGTAATGGATCTGCAACGGCAAATCCTTCAGGCGGTACAGCACCGTATACATTCTTGTGGATGCCGGGAGGACAAATAACACAAACAGCAATAGCGCTATGTGCCGGAGATTATACTGTAACTGTTACAGATGCTCAAGGTTGTAATACAACGGGAAATGTTACTTTAACTGATCCTGTATCGCTGTCATCAAACACTTCTTCTGTTTCTCCTTCATGTGCGAACGGATGTAATGGAAGTGTTACCGCCAATCCTGTTGGTGGGACAAGTGCTTATACATTCCTTTGGTTGCCAATGAATGTGAATACACAAACAGTTACCAATTTATGTCCTGGAACTTATACAGTTGTTACTACTGACGCGAACAGTTGTGTGGACACACAATCAGTTGTATTAAATAATGCTGCAGCCATAGATGCTGTTATTGGTAGCACTCCTGCTGCATGTGGTGTATGCGATGGAAGTATTTCCATTACACCAACAACAGGTGCATCGCCATACACATTCACATGGAATCCTACTCCTGGAGCTGGTAATGGAACTGCGAATGGTACTGCAATGTGTGCCGGACTATATAACATTACTGTTACCGACAATAATGGTTGTGATTCAACCTTTGTTGTCCCACTTAATAACTCTAGCGGTCCAACCGGAGAAACTGTTACTACAACAGATGCAACATGTAATACCTTCTGCGATGGTACAGGATCCATAATACCAATTGGTGGAGTTTCACCTTTTACTTACCTATGGAATGATGGTCCGCCTGCAACAGCAGATTCTGCTGCAATTAATCTATGTGCTGGCAACTACCTAGTTCAGGTAACTGATGCAAATGCTTGTATCCATTTTAGTCCGGTTACGATCAATGAGCCCGCTCCTATTATTGACAATGCAGTAATAACAAGTGCAGTTTGTAGTACTGTTTGTACAGGAACGATCACTGTGGCTCCAACGGGTGGTACAGCAGGATACACATTTAGCTGGGCTCCTGGTAATCCAACCGGTCAAGGAACAGCATCTGTATCCAACCTTTGCCCTGGAACATATACCTTAACAATAACGGATGCGAACCTTTGTGTACAAACATTCACCTACGTAATTGGTCAAACAACTCCTCTTACAGCAACAACAAGCACAACCAATATTCTTTGTTCAAGTGCATGCGATGGGGTTGCTACTTTAAACATCACTTCTGGAACTGCTCCATTTAACATTCAATGGAATGACCCATTAGGTCAAACAAATGATACAGCATCTGCATTATGCGCAGGAATCTATGATGTGACAATTACTGATAATTTAGGTTGTTCAATAACATTATCTGATACTATTACTGCCACACCTGCTGTTTCAGCTAATGCTATCATAACAGATGCTACTTGTGGACAATGTAACGGACAAGCAGCCTTGGCACCAACCGGTGGCACTGCTCCTTACACATTTGTATGGAGTAACGGACAAACAACTGCTACTGCAACAAATTTATGTGCAGGATTATATACGGTTGATATTACAGATGCAAACGGTTGTACAACAAATTTTACGATTCCAGTTAACAATCCAACCGGTCCAACAAGTTTAAATGTAACGTCCACAAATGTAACTTGTAATGGAGCTTGCGATGGTGCTGTAACGGCCATCGCACCAGTTGGAGGAACAGCACCTTATACATTCCTTTGGGTTCAAACAGGACAAACAGCTGCTACAGCCAACAATCTGTGTGCAGGTAATTATTTTGTTCAGGTAACCGATGCAAACGGATGTTCAATAGTTGATACGATCATTATTACAGAACCTTCAGCAATAACTGCTAACCCAACTTTAACAGCAGCAACTTGTGGTGTTTGTGACGGATCAATTTCAATAGCTCCAAGCGGAGGAACGGCACCATATACTGTTCTTTGGAATACAGGATCAACAGCATTAACATTAAATAATCTATGTGCGGGAGTTTATTCTGTTACAATAACAGATGCAACAGGATGTAGTATAAATATTACAATTCCACTCAATAACCAAAATGGTCCAACATTAGCTACTACAGGAACCGACATTACATGTAATGGAAGTTGTAATGGCACTGCTACAGTAACAGCCACTGGCGGAACAAGCCCTTATGCTTTCCTATGGAATGACCCTGCTGCACAAACAACAGCAACTGCAAGTGCATTATGTGAAGGTATTTACTTTGTTCAAGTAACTGACAATGCCGGATGTATTAGTATTTCAAATATTACTATTACAGAACCTGATTCCATTGAGTTCAGTTTAGCTTCATCCGTAAATCCATTGTGTAATGGAAATAACAATGGAGTAATTACCACTATTCCAAATGGAGGAACCCTACCATACACATTTGCTTGGTCATCGGGCGGCAATACAGCAACGGAGGATAGCTTAGCTGCCGGATCATATACCGTTACGATCACAGATGCAAATGGCTGTACAGCAACTCAAACGATCACTTTAACGAACCCAACTTCGTTAACAATCACTAGCACATCTACCAACCCAAGCTGTAATACAATAGCAGATGGTGCAATAGATGTAACTGTTGGTGGAGGAACAACTCCTTATTCCTATCAATGGAGCGGTGCTTCTACTGCTAATACTGAAGACTTAACAGCAATATTAAATGGAACATATACGATTACTGTAACCGATCTAAATGGTTGTAGTATTGCTGACACCATTGTATTGCTTCCAAATCAAACAGTATTAGCTAATGCAGGAAACGATACTACATTCTGTGAATCAGGTTCCATTACTTTGAATGCTACCAGCACCAACGGTGTCAACTTCCAATGGTTTGAATTACCTGGCAACACGAGTGTAGGAAATACATCTACTGTATCAATCACGCCTATCTCCGGAAATTCAAGCTATTATGTAGTGGTTGATAACGGAGCTGGATGCTCTATTAACGATACAATTAATCTAACATCCAATCCTCTACCATCAGTTAATGCCGGTGCGGATGCAACCATCGTAGTTGGAACTAGTATAGGAATAGGAGGAAGTCCGACTACTAATGCTACAGGTGCAACTATTACATGGACACCAACAACAACATTAAATAATAGTTCTATCGCAAATCCTACAGCCACACCTTCCACAACCACCACTTATACAGTAGTTGTTACAAGTGCTCAAGGGTGTAGTACAAGCGATTCTGTTACAATAACAGTCCGCCCAACTATTATTTTCCCTGATGGCATCTCTCCAAATGGTGATGGTGCAAATGATACTTGGATCATTGACGGAATTGAATTGTTCCCTAACTGTAATGTTGAAGTATATAACAGATGGGGAGAATTATTATTCCAATCACCCGGATATAAAGAAAATTGGGATGGAACATACAAAGGCCAGCCACTTCCTGTTGGCACCTATTACTATGTAATAGATCTAGGGGATCCTTTATTCCCTGATGCTTACACAGGACCAATTACCATTATGCGATAAAAATTAGTGAACGAAAAGAAATTTAAAATATCTGAAATGAAAAGAATCATCACATTGTTAACCCTATTTTTCAGCATTGCAAATGCAGTAGCTCAACAGTTACCTCATTACAGCAATTATATGCTGAATGACTATCCGATGAATCCGGCAATAGGCGGAAGCAATCCTTACTTTGAAGGAAAATCGAACAACCGATATCAGTGGATCGGCATTACGGATGCTCCTAGAACCTACATCCTAAGTGTAAACGGGCCGACTAAATCATTGAAAATGGGACTGGGAGGTTTGTTATTTACCGATATAGTTGGTCCAACCAGAAGAACTGGTTTGTATTTTTCTTATGCATACCATCTTAAAATGAATGATAAGATCCGTTTATCAATGGGAATTTCCGGAGGGATCTTACAATTTGTGGTGGATGGTTCAAAGATCACATTACGCGATCCTTCTGATGCTGTATTAACAAACAATCTGCAATCAGTGATCATTCCCGACTTTGGAGCAGGTGTATATGCTTATTCTACAGATAAAAAATGGTATGTGGGTGTTAGTGTTCCACAGATCACACAAAATCGAATTAAATTTTTCGACAGTAGCACATCTTCCTTAAGTAAATTGGCAACCCACTTCTACGCCACAGCAGGATATAAATTTAATTTAAATGATGATTTCAAAATTGAGCCCTCTACCTGTATTAAATATGTAAAGCCTGCCCCACTACAATTCGACCTTGGACTAAGAGCCATCTATAAAGATAAATTATGGATAGGTGGAGCTTTCCGTTATTTAGATGCGGTTTCAGCAATGATCGGTTACACTATGCAGGAAAATATAACCTTTGCCTATTCATATGATTTTACAACAACAGCTATTAAAAAATACAGTACCGGTACACATGAGTTAATGATTGGAATTAAATTCCATCAACATGAGAATAAGGGAACAGCCGCACGAATGGAATAAGCGATCATCTAAATACTGTTCAAAATCATGATTTAAAGTGATAATGAATTTTATATTTGTGCCCGATTCGTTGTATCAGACCCCAATCATAAAATGAACAGAAGAATAAAAGTTGGATTAGTAGGAATGGGCATTACTCTCATCATAACACTCCTATTATATTTTATTGGAAATGTCTCACCATCTCTTTTTGCGCCATTTTTTATGCCTTGGACTGTATTGATATTGATTGGAGTAACCAATAAAAACCATTAAGATCAAATGAAAAAAACGCTTTTACCACTCGTATTTTTATTCAGCTGCAGTAGCTTATTCTCACAAGAAAAACAGGAAAAAGAAATATGTGATTGTCCTACACAAAGTAAAGTAGGAAAAGGAAGTTTTTACTTTTCCTGGGGATATAATAAAGATTGGTATTCCAAAAGTGATATTCATTTTACGAATAACACCTCCGCAATAAATGCGACAACCGGGAAACCTGAGAGCTACGACTTTATGGTTCATGATGTCGCTGCCCTTGACAGACCAGGATTTAAAGACATTTTAAGAACCGATCTTACGATACCACAATATGTATATCGTTTAGGATATTATTTTAATGACAAAAAAGATTTGGGAGTAGAGATCAACTTCGATCACACCAAATACATTATGCGTAATTGGCAAACCTTGAGAGTAACTGGAACAATACATGGTCAGGCAATTGATCAGGATACGTTAATTAACCCCGACAACTTCCTTGCTTTCGAACATTCTGACGGAGCCAATTTCCTTCTTTTTAATTTTATGAAACGTCAGAATTTATTGGTATCTAAGAATAAAAAACATTGGTTGAGTGGAGTTGTAAAAATTGGAGCCGGTATGGTAATTCCAAAAACACGCGTTCAGTTATTTGGCGAAACGCTTGATAACCGTTTTCACATCGCAGGATACTGTGCAGGAGTTGAAGCCGGATTTAGATACGATGCATTTAAATATGTATTTATGGAATATACCGCAAAAGGAGTTTTTGCTGATTACAGGAATGTTCTTGTTATTGGTGAAGGCAAAGCCAGACATCACTTTTGGGCCTTCGAAAACATTCTATCTGTGGGATTACAATTTCCTATATAAAAAAACTCCGCTAACAGTTCATTAGCGGAGTTTTTTATATATACTTCCTTTTAATTTTTTCTGATCAGTTGAATATATCCTTTGGTGCTATAGTCTTTTGTAGTAACAGAAACAGCTTTCAAAATATAGTAATAAGTCCCATCATTTAAAGGAACGCCAGCGGTTGTTGTTCCATCCCATTTCTCATTAGGCGTTTGCGATGAAAACACTTTTACGCCCCAACGGTTATAGATGTCGATCTGATATTCAGCCAAACCGGAATTATCAATATAGAAAAGATCGTTTACTCCATCTCCATCCGGAGTAAATACGTTAGGAATATTAATAAAATCGGTTGCGTCTATTATTATATTTCTACAAACAGAGTCCGCACAACCATTATTAGAAACAACTAAACAAACCGTTTGCACGCCATTTCCGGTATACGTATGTGATGGATTTTGTGCAGCCGATGTACTGCCATCACCAAAATCCCAAGCCCAGGAAGTAACTGTTCCTGTACTTAAATCAGTAAAATTATACGTAAAACCTGCCGATGTAGTATCAAATGATGCAACCGGTGTAACATTAGCCGTAACTGAACAAGAAGCCGGATTAGAAGCACAACCCGCTGCACTATTTGTTGTCACAGATAAAGTACCTGAAGAAGCTCCCCAATCGATATCAACTGAATTTGTTCCTTGTCCTGAACTAATGGTAGCACCCGCAGGAGCAGTCCATGTAAAACTTGACCCCGTACCTGTTGCTGTAAAGTTATTTCCTGTTGAGTTTGCACAAACATCGTTACATGCTAATACTGGCATAGCCGGTTTTACACGAGCCAAAATATAAGGCGAATTTGAAAAGTCAGACCAATTCACTTTTAATACATCGTTGAATGGAACAGCTGAGGTATTAGTAACAGCCCCCATGTTATTCCATATAGCTGCTGTTGGTGTATTAAATTGTGCCAAAGCATCCCATAATCCATTATCAGCAGCCTGATCATAAAACACATCGATACTTGCATTATCCGCTCCCGCTGCTCTATTTATCTGATGATAAAACAATGACAGAACAGAACACATAGATGTATCTAATGCTGCTGTGCTAAAACCATCAACAGTAGCATTATTATTTCCTAAACGAACATTAAAAACATTCGCTGCAGCAGTAGCAGGAGTGAGTTGTACTGGACGATAACGCGTAGTTCCTACGCTTGAACCTGTCGGAAAGCGATACATAGAAGAACTATTAGTAGCTCTTGAAAGACTACCCCCAACACTACTGCTAACAAACCCTTCCGATCCAACGGTAGTGTTATTCGTAACAGCTGTTGTAGCCGGATTCAAAACAAAAAATGTATTGGTTAAGGTTTCTAATTCTCTATCATTAATTGTCAACACTCCATTTGTGCCAACATTCGCATTAACACCTTGGAGCGTCTTTTTACGGTCGTTTCCGGCACCTGTTCCCGTTAAAACCAAATTATTGAACGTAGTAACTGTAGCATTTGTGGTAGTAATAAACTGCTGAAGATCTCCATTCAAAGTTACCGTACTTGTTCCAGCATTAAACGTAGCGCTATTGCTCCAATCCTGCTCCACGAAATACTGCCCGTTCCCTTGCATGGTAGAACCATTAGTTAAAAATACAGTTCCGGGTGTGCCACTATTGGCAACTGTTACCGTTCCATTATTATCAAACACAGCTGTAGCACCATCATTTTGCAATCCACCGTTCACATGGATGATGGAACCGGAAGATGCGAAAACAGAAGCACCATTATTAAAGAAAATTGTCTGAGCATTCAATGCAGAATAACTCGAACCGAAAAGGATGGCAACTGCAAAAAATTTGAACGGAGTCAAGGGGTTATTTTTCATTGTGCAGTAGTTTAGTTTATTGATAAAACAAATATAGGTTACTTTCAATTAAAAAGCAAACCTCCATATTAGATGCAAAATACAGGTCTATGGTTGCTTTTTAGCGATCAATTCCATTTTTTCGCCAAAATGCTGGGCAAAACCTCTCATCTCTTTCGCTGCTTCTGTTTCACCCGTTGCCCTTTCGAATGTATCTGCCATAGAAAGGAGGCATTGGTGGTAGAATTGTTTCATCTCGTCCACCATCATATCTTTCGTCCATAGATCAATTCGCAGCGTATTATTCTCTTTCGCGTCCCATAATGCGATCATCACCGACTTGCTTGTACTTTTCTCTGCCCCATCCGATGCACTCCAATCGATCTTTTCAGGCAAATTGTTCTCATCCAAGGTTACGGTAAAATTTATATCCGACTTTTTCATGTATTCTCTCTATTTTTTAGGTTTATATTTAGATTTTGTTAACAGCATCTGCGCATCCTTCTCTTCCATTAATTGTGAAATTGTTATCTCAGGATGATTATTCATGTACTGTCGAACGATCTGCCAGCCGATCCAATAACCGATCCTTGGAGCTGACTCTTTGCTAAAGGCAGCAGTAAAAGGACCATCAGCAGTATATTTCATGATCTCCGCATGATCGGTAGTGTAAAGCAGTTTTTGGGCAGCAAAATAACTCCAGACATTAAATTCATTTTGAGTACAATAGTCCAATTGCTTCTGAGTATACTGCATCTTTACGGTGTCGTTTACGTGGGGTAACAAAGCATCGGTCAGATACATGATCTTACCCATGTATACGATCTCACTCAAAAAATCGTTTTTATCCATGTTATATGGGAATTCATTCATTACCCATATACGCGTAGCATCAGGAACAAGGTTTTCCTTATTCATAAACAGAGAGCGATAGCGTGGCATTCCTAACATCTGATAAAACTTATTGTCGTGCCCTAAGTACATTTCTAAGCCCAAAGCCAAGGTGGAATCAACATAAACTGTAGATTGGTTAAATCCCGACATCATGCTGACAACATTAGGAAGATTTTTTTGCGGAAAATAATATTTATAGTGCTTAAAAACATCTTCTAATGAACCTTCCACTTCTTTTAGATCAGGATAAAATGCAACACAATTTGAATAAACGTCCTTCATATCTTTATCTGAAATAAACTGCTTTAAGCGAAACGCATAAGAAGAATCCGCTACACCACCGTTATTAATGATCGTAGAAATAAAGACCGAATAAAAACGGCCATACTTAACTTCCATTTTTTTCGTAAATCCACTAATATCATTAGTGTCGGCAACAAACATATCCTGTTCCAACCGATCAATAGTCACAGGAGCAATGTTCACCGAAGAAACATCAACATTTAAAGGATCTCCACCACATGCCATTAAAAAAAATAGAGGTAGAAGGAGAATATATTTTACCACTTGTTTCATATAAAAAATTATACTTAATATTGTACTTGCAATTATAACAAGCCTATAAATATTTAGAAACCTCAAAATTATGAAAAATATGAAGAAGTTGTTAGCTTTAGCTTCATTGGTACTTTTAGCAAGCAGCGTTTCTGCTGGCGGAGATGAGAACGAAATAAAAAACTTTCGTTTCGGTTTAAAAGTAACACCATCACTTAACTGGTACAAGCCTGATGGAAAGATCCTTTCGAAAAATGGAACTGTCCCTAAATTTGGTGGCGGATTGATCCTGGAATTCCGTTTAGCAAAAGTAGCTTCTATTCAAACCGGATTACAAATTGATATGGATGGCGGAAAGATCAAGTATAATAATGGTGGGTTAACTGCTCCCAACGCTAATACCGTAAGTTATTTTTACAATAATTCCGATGATGTAATAGAACCATACGGATTAACTCCTCCTACAGATTCTGCAAATTTGTACTCTTTCAACCAAAAATATACACTTTACCAATTGAATGAAAGAACCTATAAATCTACATACATTACTATTCCTTTGCTTTTAAAATTAAAAACAAAAGAAATTGGAATGATGACCTATTTTGGTCAGTTCGGGATCAACAACTCCTTCAGATGGAGCGTAAAGGCGGATGATAAACTTACTACCATGAGTGGTAGCAATTTTGGTGCAACTGAAAGCAAAACAAAGATCAACATTTCTAAAGATGCTGCAGTTTATACTGCTTCATTAGCATTTGGCGGTGGTGTGGAAATGAATTTTTCAGGTTCCACCTCATTATTGATCGGAGTGAACTATAATTTAGGATTCACGAATGTCGTTAAGTCTGATTCAGATTACCTAAGAAGAAATACCAATAATGCAACAGGAACAGGCAGCGACTTAAGTCAATTACCTCAAACGATCAAATCCAATGCGGTGGTTTTAACCGTAGGAGTATTATTCTAACAAATCATAGTTAGTAAAATTAATCCCGCCTTCATTTTTATGAGAGCGGGATTTTTATTTTTGATCAACTAAAAACAAAAATGAAGCACCCGGAAGTTGTTCAACATATTGTAAACTGGCTCGCCCATTATTCAGAACAAAGCAAAACAAATGGCTTTGTTGTTGGGATATCGGGAGGAATAGACTCGGCAGTCACCTCTACTTTATGTGCTAAAACAGGAAAAAGAGTGATCTGCTTGAATATGCCTATTCATCAACGCAAAGCTGAATACGATAGAGGTCAGGAGCATATTGAATGGCTTAAAAAGAATTTCAGTAATGTTGAGTCTGCAGAAGTGGAGCTGACAAACACATTTCAATCGATCAGTAAAGCTTTACCTGAAAACATTCAAGACTGGCTGACAATGGCCAATACACGTTCCCGCTTGCGAATGACTACCCTTTATGCATTTGCATGCCATCATAAAATGCTGGTTGCCGGCACGGGTAACAAAGTGGAGGATTTCGGAATAGGCTTTTTCACGAAGTATGGCGATGGAGGTGTTGATCTGAGTCCGATAGCCGACCTAATGAAATCAGAGGTATTTGCACTTGCCAAGGAAATGGGGGTTGTTACTTCCATTCAAACAGCCAAACCTACTGATGGTTTGTTTGCTGATGGAAGAAGTGACGAAGATCAAATTGGGGCAACATACGATGAGCTGGAATGGGCCATGAATTTTATTGCAGCACCTAAAGATTTCACAGCACTGAATGAACGCCAAAAAACGGTATTAGACATCTATACACGCATGAATAGAGCCAACCAACATAAGATGAATCCTATCCCTGTGTGTTTAATCCCCATCGAATTGAAATAATTAATACAGCTATGATCGAACAACTTTACCAGCACTTTCTGAAGCACCCTTTCGTATGCACGGACACTAGAGATATACAAACCAACTCGATCTTTTTTGCATTAAAAGGTGCTAATTTTGATGGCAATAAATTCGCGGAACAGGCATTAAACAGTGGGAGTGTAATTGCAGTTATTGATGACCCGGAATATAAAAAAGATGAGCGTTTCTTTTTGGTAAAGGATGTACTCACCGCACTTCAGGATCTTGCCAACCATCATAGAAAACAGCTATCGATACCGGTGATCGGAATTACAGGATCGAACGGAAAAACAACATCAAAGGAATTAGTAAATAGTGTTTTAAGTAAAAAGCACAAGGTTTTGGCAACCAAAGGCAACCTTAATAATCACATTGGCGTTCCACTGACATTATTATCCATAACTAAAGAACATGAAATGGCCATTATTGAAATGGGGGCCAATCATCAAGGAGAAATAGCACAACTATGCGCTATTGCCGAACCGGATTTTGGGATCATCACTAATATTGGCAAAGCACATTTGGAAGGATTCGGAGGGATAGAAGGAGTTAAAAAAGGGAAAAGTGAGATATACCGCTATCTTCAAGACAAAAAAGGAAAAGTATTTGTACATGGCGATGACGAAATACTTGCTGAGCTGGCTTTCAACAATGATAAAATAACCTACGGAACAAAAAAACTATACGACATCGTTGGCGCTATAGTGAATACAGGCACAGAATTCATTTCATTTCAGTGGGCTACACGCTACACTGCAAGTTCATTAAAAAATGCACCTGTTGTAGCCACGCAATTAGTGGGCATCTACAACTACCATAATTTATTGTGTGCCGCATGTGTTGGTAATTATTTTAAAGTAGAAGATGAATTGATCAACCAGGCATTAGCAGAATACACCCCTTCTAACAACCGGTCACAATTACAAAAAACAGCAAACAATACACTTATATTGGACTATTATAATGCCAACCCTACCAGTATGACAGCTGCTATTGAAAACTTCGCCAATTTAAAGCAGGAGAACAAAGTTGCAATATTGGGTGATATGCTTGAACTTGGAGAGGAAAGTCAGAAAGAGCATAAAGCAATCATTCAATTACTCAAACAAAAAAACATTCAAGCACTTTTGGTGGGCCCATTATTCTGTAATGCCGGAAATGGATCTACATTTCAATTATTCGCAAATAGCGATGATGCAAACACATACCTCCAATCTAATCCAATAAAAAGCGCGACCATTTTAGTAAAAGGGTCGCGCGGAATTAAATTAGAAAAAGTATTGAATACTCTTTAACGATCGAGCTTTGCTCCCGCAATGATTTCTTTCAAATTGGGGCGTAAACGGCTTTTGTAAACCGACAAAGAATCTTGCTTTGTTCTTCCTCTGCGTAATTTTTTTTGCTCCTCCATGGGTAATGAAGCAATATGCATACACTCCGGAGTGCAGCATCCCTTCATTTTCTCTGCACATTTTTCGCATTGTATGAACAGCAAA
>JAFLBF010000018.1 GCA_017303895.1 Bacteroidota bacterium
CAAAAGTCTGGAAAAGGAAGAGGCAACGAGCCTAAAAAAGGGAAGTAATTACAAAAGAGAAGGGGTGTAGCCTTAACATCCCTTCTCTTGCTAATAACGCAGATTAATGGTTAATGGGTCTAGTCGACTATTGTTGATGTAAATTAAGACTTTTTAATCATCATTATCTTCCGGAAACTCCTCCTCTTTAAGTTCATCTAAATACTCTTCCAGTTCATCAACATCATCTGATTCTGATCTGTCATATTGGACTTCAATTTCAAATTCTCCATCATCGTTTTTTCCAACAATTGAATTTGTCAGTTCTAATTCCATTAATTTTTCTGCAAAGTCTGCCATTACTTCGGCAGGGACTTCAAATGTTACTGTTCTCATCGTTTTTGTTTTTTATTGGTTTTTAAATTAATTGATTTCATAAATGCTAAAACCTCTTGCTTTTTAAACAAGACCTTACGACCAACTCTATAAAATGGCATACCCATTTTTTTATAATTATGGATACTTACTACCGAGCATCTTAAAAATACAGCCAACTCCTTAATAGTAAAGTGCTCCAAATGATTTTCATCGGTCAATTCCTCCTCTGGCTCTCCCTTTTTTTCTTGGAGAACGTCATTAACTAAACGTCTAGTGATAGACATAAACTCATTAACTGTTAGGCTGAATAATGGTTTTTCTTCATTTTGCATTTAATTACATATTATGAGTGTATAATATTTATATTCATACGAACATTGCTCTTAAAAAAATATTCTTACTTTTTTATTGTTTGAAGTCTGGCATGAATTAGTTTATCAACAAATTCAATTGTTTTATCAATTTGGCTATTATTTTTTAAAACTCGGACCAATTTCTGTTCAAACTGCTGTTTGTAATTACCATAGACCCAATCTATAATTGTAGGGAAATTATATCCCCCCATGCTAATTGGTTCAAAGTCCCTATAGATTTGATAAATATTGACTTCATACTTAAATTCCGTACTTGTTTTTTTGTTGAAATCTTTAAAAAGTAATAGTGATGCATTATAAAAATCTTCGAAATATTTTCTTTTATTTTTAAAATTTAGAATGTCATAAAATGGGCTATTGGTCTTTTTTAATTCAAATTGTAATTTGTCCTTCAAATAATCGCCTATCACTATTCTAATAGAGGTTGCATATACCTCGTACCGTCCGCCTAATCCTGCCAAAGTGTATTCCTTTTTAGTGTTATTGATTTCATATCTGACTAGCTTTTCTGCCAAAGAGCACTCAAAGAATATAATGTTTCTAATTGCGGGATCGTTTAAACTCTCGTAATACATTCCATATTTACTACGAATTTGAGTATTTTTGCGATTATAAGTGATTTGCAAATACAAAGGATATAGGTCTTTCCCTTCTGAATCGGAGCATTCAGGGATTAGATTCATATTTAAAAAGGGTTTTACAGAAATCTTTTTTAACTTATCCATAATGCAAATATACAAATGTTTTTATAAATATAAATAATATACTAACATATTTTGGTGCAAAATTAATTAAAGCTAATGGAAATAAAGTGAAGTAAAGGGAATATTTAATTCTGAAGCGGACTACGCTCAATAAATATGCTTTACTATAGCATTAGTGTTATTTCTTAATTTTTTAGAAAGATTATACATTTATGAATTATAATGATATTAAAAGTAGAATTGATAGAACTTTTGTTGCTATTAATGCAAAGATTGATAACGATATTGAAAAGCATACTCACTACCATTTCTACGAAAAAAATGGTGAGCAAAGGGTAACTGTTACCTATGGCACAGAAGTGGAAAAGGAACTAATATTGCCAATTATGAGTATTATTCATTTGCTTGCCACATTAAAAGACCATATTAAAAATTCTTTAAAAGAAAAGGGATACGATCCTTTGATAGTTGAGCGAGCAATTGATGATTCTATTCATTTGCAAATATTAATTGATATTGATAATCAAGACAAACATGGCACAAACTTGAGAAAAAGTCGTTCAAATAAAAGTCCCATTATAACAGATATTCATCAGGGATTTTACTTGGGCAGTAAGGTATATGACATAGAAGGGAAAGTTATAAATAAAAACGGACCACCTACTATTGCAATTAAAGCATTGATTAAGGATAGTAATGGGTCTATTTTATTTTATCTCGATGAGATGATCGAAATATGTTATTCAAAATGGATAGAAATCATTAAAAAGTATCAATTAGCAACTATTTAGAAAAAATTATTTCAAATCCTGCTAACTACTTAACCAAAAATTCGTTCCATTTCTTTTGCTTTAAAGGTATCTGCGATCTTAAAATACCTTCTCATAACCGAATAACTTTTATTTCCAGTAATAGCCATTGCGGTAGTTAAACTACCTCCACGTTCTAAAAAATTGGTAACAAATGTCTTTTTACTTGTATGAAAAGTGGCAGCATCCCACAATGGCTTGCTTTCCTCAAATCGTTCTGCTCCTTTAAAGTGTACAATTTGAACAACCCTATTCAGTTTGGCTTCTTTCATTGCCCCTTTTAAATATTCACTTATTTTCCCTCTTAGAATTTGAGGCATACAATTTACAGGGTGAACACCTTGGTTTCGTTCTAATATTTTCCTGCTATATTGATTCAACGGAATAATATTAGGCTCTTTTGTTTTAATAACTCTATAGACGATTCTATCTTTATGGATATTTTCAGGTAGTAACTTTGATATGTCGGAATAACGCAATCCGGTAAAACACCCCAAGCAGTATAAATCCCTCATTTGTGCGTACTCTTCTTCCTCAAATTCATGATTCATAAATTGCTGTACCTCATCAAAAGTTAGGTAAATGATTTCAGTATTCTCCTGCATTCTACGAACTTTTCTAAATTCTAAGGTTGTGGTGTAGCCTCTTTTAACTGACCAGTTCATAAAGGCTTTAATTTTGTCTATGTGGCTTCCTGTATAATTGTTAAACCAACCTTTCGTATTATAACACCAATCAAAGAACTCTTGCCAAAAGACAGGATCTATACTATCAAAGGTCATTGACCATCTTCGCTCTTTTGAAAAGTCTTTTAATACTTTGTTCGTTAAAGTAGATTCTTTGATACTTTTCTTTGTATGTGTGACTTTTAGGGACTCAAGGTATTCATTATAATAATCCCAAATTAAATCTCCATTTTTGGCATCTTTTCGTTTTCCGTTTAAACGATCTCTAAAATATTCTGGACTAATTTTCTCCCCAAGTGCCTTGGCTTTGTTGTGTATGTCTTCTACCTTGGCTTCCAATTTGGTTAATTCTCTATTAATGTCTGCTGCTTCTGAATAGTTCTTTTTTACTCTCATCCTCTCTTCATCCCATTTGGAAGCATCTATCCTATAACCACTGTAATATTGTAATCGTTTTCCATTAAAGCTGTAAAACAGCAAGATGGGAACATTGATCGTATTGATTTTGCCTGTAGTCTTTTCTTTGCGTTTTTCAAGGTAAAATTTCACTTCTGCCATTGTGTATGTTTTTTCGTATTATTATATATAAAATAGCTTACTCAAATAGTGTGCCGTTACATACGATATTACATACAGATTTTGGTTATTTCAGATAAATTCAATTTTATTGAATTTTACATCAAAACAAACAAAGCGCCCTAAAATAGGGCGCTTTGAGATCTTGTTTGATTTTATTGAATTTTATTTTATCGAGAAAAAACCTTGCAATTTGCGGGGCTTTTTTGTTGCCGTAAAGCCTGAAAGCTTGCTTTCAAAGGCTTGTAGGCAACAAAAAAGCACGTCACGGTAGTGACGGGTTTTAAAGTATTTTCAAGTGTGGTAAGCAGGGATCATGAGTGCAACGAATACTTCCGAGGCTATAGACAATATAAAAGCACCTTATACCCATAAAGAGGGGAAGTGTTTTCAGTCGGGACTGGAAACTTTTTTTGATCTCATTTGTTTCAATGGTATTCTTTTTTGGATTCCAATTTCTTAAATTTGAAAGCATTAAACACTTAATTATGATCGATCATGAGTGAAGAATTACCTAGACGTAGCTTTTTGAACCGTTCTCTTTGGGGATTAGCGACAGCTGTTGCTTATCCGGTTCAGTCATTTTCCGATTCCTTAAAAAAATCCTATAACGCAACAGCAGCCAACATGAATCCTATTATCAATATTAAACCATTAGGCTTCCAGTGGGAAACAGCCGATCCTTTTTTGTTTTGTGTGCATCATGAAGATGCTTTTCCTAAAGGGAATGAGCTGATGGGGCCGGATCCGGATTATTTCAAAGGCAGGCATATGGGCGATGACTTTATCATTAAAGATGGTTTTCGAATGTATCATGGGAAAAAAGTACCAGGCTTCCCGGGGCATCCTCACCGTGGATTTGAGACAATCACTGTTGTTAGAAAAGGGATCGTTGATCATGCCGATTCGATGGGAGCGGCCGGAAGATATGGAAATGGGGATGTTCAATGGATGACAGCCGGAAAAGGGGTACAACATTCCGAAATGTTTCCTCTGATACACAAAGAGAAAGAGAACCCTATGGAATTGTTTCAGATTTGGTTAAACCTTCCTAAGAAGAATAAAATGGTAGCGCCTCATTTTAAAATGTTCTGGAAAGAGTCGATCCCTAATCATGTTCATACGGATGCATCCAAGAAAAAAACAGTAGTAGAAGTTATTGCAGGTAAATTAGAAAAATCGGCAGCGCCTGCTCCGCCTCCAGATTCCTGGGCAGCAGACCCTAAAAATGAAGTTGCTGTATGGAACATTAAAATGGAGGCTGGTGCTACTTTTATGATACCTGCTGCTTCAAAAGGGATCAATCGTACGGTTTATTTTTATGAAGGTGATCAAATTAATTTATCTGGTAAACCCGTTGCGAAGTATCATGCAGTTGAACTGCATGCCGATATGCCAGTTGAAATAAAAGCCGGAACAGAAGAAGTAAGTATTTTGTTGTTACAAGGTCGACCGATCAATGAGCCGGTGATCCAATATGGACCATTTGTTATGAACACCAAACAAGAGATCAATCAGGCGTTCGAAGATTACCACGCTACACAATTTGGTGGATGGCCTTGGCCAAAATACGATCAAGTGCACGATCGTGAGAAAAAGCGGTTTGCGAAACATGCTGATGGAACAATGGAAACAAAGAATTCATTGTAAGGGAACCGAATAAATAGGTATTCAGCAACCTTTTAACTATTATTGCGTCTTTACAACAAGTATGAGTTTATTCAATAAAAGTTTATTTACCTTTTTGTTTTTAGTTTCTGGCCTTTTTTGTTTGGCACAAGAAGAAACAGATGCGCCTGTTCAGTCGGTGCAGGAGGAGGAATATCCTGTTGTTCCCAAACAATACTATGTATTTAGTCCAAGGGTATCTGTAACAGTTCCCCATCCTATGGGTAACAGCGCCTTTCGAAAGAGTTTTGTTGGAATCTACGAAGCTAGTGTTGGACTCAATATCAACATTTTTAAAGGCTTTTTTGTAGGTGTTACCTACAAAAACGGATTATTGAAAATAACGGAGAATAAGATCGCTGATTTTAATGCGAGTATGAATATTAATAACGCAGGCGTTAAGTTAGGAACCGATATTTTTATTGGAGATCGTAACCGTATCATCTTTTCTGCTGCTGTTACAGCCGGTCAGAATTATACTAACTATTCCGGCTTGGTATGTAAAAAGCCCGGTGATAGTCCTAAATTGACAAGCTATTCCACCTCTTATCTGGAGCCCGAAGTAAATATGTTTTTTTTAGTGGAACCTAATTTTGGTATAGGCGCAACACTTGGATATAGCATATTTAACAAAGAATTTGATCCCTATGAATTGTGTTTGAACGACTGGACGAATTTTGATAAAGAAAATCCCGGTAGAACACGTTACCTCAGTTTTGGATTTGGTTTTTATTACAGCTTTCTGAAAAAAAATAAGAAAGCAAGATAATGATGCATATTCCTGCCGATATAAAAAAGCAATTGTTTTCTTATTGTTTAGAATATTTGGAACAGAAGCGCAACTCTTTGCAGGCCGCTTTACAAATGGCTCGTGAAGCGGTGGCGGATGATGGAAAAAGTACCGCAGGCGATAAGCATGAAACCGGACGTGCTATGGCACAACTGGAACAGGAAAAACTTTCGGGACAATTTCAGGAGCTTGAAAAGGCTCAACAGGTGTTAGATCAGATCGATCCTTCAATTGAAAATACCAAGATAAAATTGGGAAGCGTAGTTTTTACTTCCAATGGTAATTACTTTATCGCCATAAGTGCAGGCAAGAAAGAAATAGACTCAGCCATTTTTTTTATTGTATCTCCCAATTCTCCAATTGGACAAGCACTCATTAACTCGAATGGAAAAGAGTTGAACTTTAACAGTAGTTCATTTGCAATACAGCAGGCGATCTAGTGATTTTTTAATGATCTTATTGCTAATAGCGTTCCGATCAATAAAAGCAAAGCTCCTAATGCAAATGGTGCGCCCGGAAAATAGAATGCAGTACCGGGTTTTGTGCAAAAAGAAAATAAGTTATTCATGATCAATGGTCCGACAATCGCAGTTAAGCTCATCAAACTCGTTAAAGCTCCTTGAAGTTCACCTTGTTCGTTCGCTGGCACTTCGTTCGAAATTACCCCTTGCAAGGCCGGTCCGGCAATTCCTCCTAAACAATAAGGGATCAAAAAACTCATCATCATCCAGCCCTTGGATGCAAAGGCGAATAATAGTAACCCAACGGTCATGAGTGATAAGCCTATGAATATTGATTTTTTTGCTCCTAATTTTGGAATTACGGTTCGTATCAATCCTCCTTGCACAATGGCCACCAAAATACCCACAACGCCCAAGGAATAACCTACCCAAGTTTCATCCCATTGGAATTTTAAAATGGTGTAATAGGTCCAGGTGCTTTCTACTGATTTTCCGGCTAAGTATAAGAATACAAGTGTTGCTACCAAACCAATTACCATTGGGTAACGTTTTAAGTGCAATAGCGAACCAACAGGATTCGCTCTTTTCCAATCGAATTTTCGTCTGTTTTCCTCTTTTAATGATTCCGGTAATATAAAATAGCCATAGATAAAATTCAGTAATGAAAAACAAGCTGCAACAATAAAAGGAACATGTGTTCCCCATTTACTGCAAATACCACCTACCACAGGGCCAATAATAAAACCAATACCGAATGCAGCTCCTACCAAACCAAAATTTTGAGCTCTTTTTTCAGGCGTACTAATGTCCGCAATATATGCTGTGGCGGTAGTGAAACTTGCTCCGCTTATTCCGGCAAGGATACGACCAACAAATAACCATGCAATCGTTGGCGCAAAGGCCATGAATATATAATCCAATCCTAATCCTAATAAGGAAAGTAGTAAGACCGGTCTTCGTCCGAAACGATCACTTAAACCACCAATAACGGGTGAGAAGATAAATTGCATTAAAGAATAGGCTACTGCTAGTAAGCCACCATAAACGGAGGCCTGACTAATTCCTTCACCTGTTAGATGTTGGATCAATTTTGGAGTCACCGGAATGATGATCCCGATGCCGATCACATCAATTAGAATGGTAATGAAAATAAAGAGTAATGCTTTTTTATTTGTTTGCTCCATAAAATGTTAGCTATGCCGAAGCAAAGTTCTTAAGTGTCTCAGCAAGATCATTTAGTAGAACCAAACGTTCCGAGCTCGTGTTTTTTTGAATGTCTTTTACTTTTTGAATACCAGCTTTAAGGGCTTCTTGGTTGAAGGGACCTTCCATATTCTCGATGACAGTAATTGCTTCTAAGGAAACCAGATAGTCATCCGATAAGGCAAGCTCAATGAAGAAAGACAGATGTTCACTGAAATTGATCTCCGATTCCCAGCATGCTGCTACTAAAATGTGTTTTTTGTCTTTTGCTTTTTTACTGTTGATCGCATTGATCAGTAAATGTGCTCCTTTTTCCTTTTTTAGAGTAAGAAGTGCTTCTTCCTTTACATCTTTATTTTTAGGGTCAGTTAAAAGTGAGATAACGGTTGTTATCTTATCTTCATTACTGGCAGGAATTGCAATTTCTCCTTCTGCACCCACAATAGCAGTGCTGTATTCTTTATTATCGAAATATTTTTTCAGATCGTCTTTATTTTCCATTTTGTAAAATATTTATGCAAATATCATTATTTTTATGGAAATGATCATTCTAAACGTCATTTAAGAAAAAGACCATGTATCTCAAAATAGAAAATCCATGTCATGAAAACTGGGAGCAAATGACTCCAAAGAATAGATCCCGCTTTTGTGAGGTTTGTCAGAAAAGTGTACATGATCTTACATCGGCTACTATCGATGAAATATATGACTTGCAGAAGAAAGAGGAGGAGGGGATGTGCGGAAGAGTGAGTGGAAAATTACTCAATCAACAATTTGTGGCTGCTAAGCTGAAAATGCAACAAAATCAATTTAGAAGAAACTTTTTTCTTGCAGCAGTGATCTGTTTTGGTAGCTTCTTGTTTTCAATCCAGTCTTCTTTAGCCGAAAGTCTTGATCAACTAAAGGATCAGTTTTTAATTCAGCAGGATAGCACACAAGAATTAAAAATTAGAGGAGTGGTTAGGGATAAATTAAATAAAGAGTTACTTCCTTTTTGTAATGTGATGCTTATGGCAGGTGATTCTGTCATAACTGTAACAAATACTGATCTGGATGGGAAGTTTTCGCTGAAGATCAATACTCAAAAATTCCCGCAATTTGATTTAAAGGTACAATATGTTGGGTATCATAATTTGTGGATTAAGAATATTAAACCGGATAAAAAAGAACTTTTTTTTGAATTGGAGGCAGACCCGGGTGTAATGATGGGACTCTTTATTATTGAGGAAATGCCACCTCCGCCCGATCCTTTTTTTAGAGGAAAAACAGTAAGTGGAGATGAGTACAGAAGAATGCCGAAGTGATCTAAAATAATTGTACCAACTGTTCTCTCCATATTAATATCATTACGCCAATAATGGCGATAGATGCTCCTAAAATAGCTCTTGCTGTGATTTTTTCTTTGTAGAAAAGATAGGAGAGAGGCAGAACAAAAACCGGCACGAGAGAGAAAATTGTTTGTGCTATTGAAGGTTTGTCTTGCAATAAAGAAACTGCATACATGGATAAACTGACACCTATTACCGGACCAAAGATGGTTCCTCCAAGTGTATAGATGATTCCTTTGTTCTTATTGTCTAAAACAGGCTGTGTGATCTCTTTTAATTTTCCTCTGCTGATCGTGATCAGATAGATGATGACTGTGGCAGATATCATTCTTAGCCATGTGGCATGAAAAAATGCCAGGTCGCCTTCCGCTTGTTTGTAGGTGAATCCTTTATTCGCTAATACGACCCCAACACCCTGGCATACGGCCGACAAAACTCCGAATACAACACCAAGTTTTACATTCCCATGTTCATGATCTTTCATTTCTGATTGTGATCGCCTGCTCATGGTTAGCCAAATAACGCCAGCAATAGTGATCGTGATTCCTATTATTCCAATCAGATTGATCCGCTCTCCAATTACAAAATAAGCTGTGATCAAAGCAGCAGCAGGTGCCAGTGTGGAGAAGATGCTGCCCACTCTTGCTCCAAAAATTGCAAAGGAAGTAAAACCAAAGTAATCGCCCAGGGCTAATCCTACAACCCCTGACAGCCCAAAATAGATCCAGTGTTCGGTTTGTGGCGATGTAAATAACTCGACTAAACTAACTGGTAAAAATAAAGTAGAAATGATCGTTAGAAAAACAACTGCTAATACTAACCGAAAGTGATTGACTGCATTCGGACCAAGTCTACGCGCTGCTTCCGTAAATGGAAAAATGCCTAGACTCCAGGATAGTGTTGTTCCAAAAGCAACTATTTCACCTAAATGTGTACTACTGTTATTCATAGTTCTGCTGTCAAATGTAGTTTTTTAACACTTATCTACATTCTTTCGTGTTTTAGTCGAAGGTATCTATCTATTTGTCGATATTCTATGTTCTTTCATAGGATTTCAACTGTGGAAGGGGGCTGGCACTGTTAATAAGTTGATTCGCAGGAGTTTGCTTTTGTAAAGTGAATGCGTTCTATTTGTTAAACTAAAATTAAAAACAATGAATAAGATCTCGTTTTTATCCGGATTACTTTTACTTGTTTTATCAGGAGTCATCAACACAAATGCTTCAGCGCAAAGTTCGATCTCTTTGAATGAAGAATTTAATTTTAAAGTGTTTCCGAATCCGAATCAAATCAATGCAGAAACATTCATTAGTTTAAATGGTTTCAAGGCAACGGATTTTTTAGTGGTAGTTTACGATATGTTAGGAAGAGAGATCTATTCAAAGGTGGAGATGATCGAATCGGATGGTTATTTATTTTCGCTAACAAGTGATGGGAAAAAATTACCAGCAGGAATGTATCTAATTATTGCATCTGCCGATGACAAAGTGTTCAAACAAAAATTGATCGTAAAATAAAAATTGTTCTCTCTAAACAATTCTATGCAACAGCCTTGCTCATTATTTGGGCAGGGCTGTTTTGCTTTCGATGATACAATCTACTTTGTTTCTTAGATTGGTATACTTGAATAGTTTAACTTTTACAGTTCCAACAATAATAGGTGTTTCCACATATACCGGAATTTTGTTTTCATCATCTGTCACCCAAACGGTCATTCCTTCACCTCCTTTGAAAATGGTGCCTTCAATGAGTTTAGGTCTGAACTTAATACATCGTACTTTCCCTAATATGTCAGAGTTGATCGTTTCTTTTCCCAAATAGCGGATGTAGGAAGGAAAAACCTCTCCGTCCAATACAAAGGTGATGGGAATCGTATCTTTAGGTTTATATTTAGAAAAATCAAGATTTCTGGCATAGTAGATAGCCGTCATTACATCGTTTGTACATTTCGTAATGCTTACAGAATCAACCTTTGCAGGCTTTTTATTTCTTCTGGAAACAGTATATACTTTAGATTTTGAGGCATTAAAAATGTAGTCATCATATGTATAAGTTCCACCTTCATAAGCCTCTCTTTTAAAGCGCAGAGGTTTTAATGTGCTAGTATCGGCATATGATTCGTATTTATCTCTCACTTTATAAAACCAGTCGTATTTTGGATAGGTGGCTCCAAAGCCTGTAAAATGGTAAACCGCTCTGTTGTTTATTTCTGCATAATCCACTTTGAAATTTGCTTCCCCGGCATCCATCCAGATCGCTCCCCAATTGTATTGTATCTTCCAATGGAGATCTTCGCCTGCTTTAAAGGCATTATTGGTAATAGAGCAGTTTTGTGCCCCTAAAATAGGAGAAATCAGAAGGGAAATTGTCAATGCTAGTGCTTTCAACTATTAGGAAGAGTTTTAAAAGATACTCAAAGATACTTTTTATTCCTTAAAATATATTTTTGTGCTCCATGAAACCACTATTTTTTGTATTTTGGTACCAAACTTGATTTGGTGGATCACATAGTGAAGCGAACAGTGAAACATATTGGAAAATTACTTTTTAGTGCGATCTTTTTATTTGTTGGAATTGCGCAAATTATAGCACAACCTAAAACAACCAAGATAGCCGACCCTGCCGATGCAAAAGAACATTTTTCGCATCAGAATTATCTGGCAGCTATACCGGTATACAAGCAATTGATCAAACAGGAACCCGGTAATGTGGATTATAATCACAAATTAGGTATTTGTTATTTGCGAACAAATATTAATAAAGCTTTAGCTGTACCTTATCTGGAAGTAGCCAGCAAAAATGATAAAGCAGAAAAAAGCGTTTGGAATGATCTCGGCATGGCTTATCAATATGCAAATAAATTTGATGACGCCATCAAGGCCTATAATAAGTTTAAAGTAGGTTTAAAGCCGGGAGAAGAATTAGAAACAGTTGAACATCGCATCGAAACCTGTCAGAATGCAAAAGAATACATTAAGCATCCAGTAGATGTAACATTTACTAACCTCGGTTCGGAGGTGAATTCAGAATACCCTGACTATTATCCATTCGTTTCTTTAAATGAAAACTTCCTGGTATTTACTTCCCGTAGAAAAGGGAATATAGGAGGAGCATTAGAAGTGGATGGTTATTATGCATCCGATATTTATTCCTCTTCACCGGAAAATGATGTGTGGACAAAAGCACAAAACATGGGAACATCAGTTAATACACGTTTGGATGAGCAGGCTGTGAGTTTATCACCCGATGGTCAGCAGATGCTGATGTATATAGACCATATCGATAGTTTAGGAAATATTTATTCTTCAGTGAATAAAGCCGGAAAATTTCAACGCATGAAAAAGTTGAACGATAATGTCAATTCCGATTTTGAAACAGCAGGTTCTATATCTCCAGATGGCAATGTCATCTTTTTTGCCAGTAAACGTGACGGTGGTTTAGGCGAAACGGATATTTATATGGCCCGTAAATTACCGAATGGAAATTGGGCGAAAGCTCAAAATTTAGGTCCTAAGATCAATACAAAATATCGTGAAGATTTTCCTGAGATAGCTCCCGATGGAAAGACCTTATATTTTTCATCACAGGGGCATGCCGGTATGGGCGATTTTGATCTTTTTCAATCCACTTGGAATGAGGAAGAGAATACTTGGACCGAGGCAAAAAATCTAGGATATCCGATCAATACTGCCGGTGATGATCGCTCTATTTCTTTTACCGAGAATAATCGTGTTGCGTATATCTCTGCAGTCAGAGAAGGAGGTTTGGGTGATCTGGATATCTACAGGATAAAATTTAATGATGCTGAAGAGCGCACAACTGTTTTACAGGGATTTGTAACTACTGTGGATAGTGCAAAAAGTGTTGTTGCATTTGTAACAGTAGAGGATCTGAAAAATCCGGATGTGCCTCCATATACTTACAATCCAAACGAAAAGAGTGGTAAATTCATCATGGCTCTTCCACCTAGTAAGTATAAGATCACAATCGAGGCTGATGGGTATAAACCGTTTGAGGACATGTTCTTCATTTTTGATATTGGTATTGGTCAGAACGACACCAAAAAATATTTTAAACTAATGAAGTAAAAGAGCTTGCTCTTTTTCTCCTTTTATCTTTTTCTTAAATGAATCTTAATTTATCAAAACCAATCGCTTTTTTTGATCTTGAAACAACCGGTGTGAACGTAGCATCCGACCGTATTGTTGAAATATCGATCCTGAAAGTGATGCCCGATGGTACCAAAGAAATAAAAACAAAAAGGATAAACCCAACCATCCCAATTCCTTTGCAATCGTCTGAAGTGCATGGTATTTATGATAAAGATGTTGAGAACGAACCAACCTTTAAAGCGATCGCAAAAAGTTTAGCCGATTTTTTGAAGGATTGTGATCTGGCAGGTTATAATTCCAACAAATTTGATATCCCCGTTTTAGTGGAGGAATTTTTGCGTGCTGATGTGGATTTTGACCTGAAGAACAGACGATTTGTGGATGTACAGAATATTTTCCACCAAATGGAACAGCGTACATTAAAGGCTGCCTATAAATTTTATTGTGGTAAAGATATTAAGAACGCACATAGTGCACAAGCAGATATCGAAGCGACATACGAAGTATTTCTGGCACAATTGGAACGTTATGATGGTGTTGAAATAGAGGATAAAAAAGGAAATAAGATCGTGCCCGTTAAGAATGATATCAAGGCCCTGCATGAATTTACGAATATCAATAAAAATGCAGATCTTGCCGGTCGTATTGTATTTAATGAGAACGGGGTAGAGGTGTTTAATTTTGGCAAACACATGGGCAAGCCGGTAGAGCAAGTATTAAAAGAAGAGCCTTCGTATTACGCATGGATGATGAATGGAGATTTTCCTTTATACACTAAAAAGGTACTGACAGAAATAAAATTAAGATCGGCTTTCGGGAAATAGAGTAGATTTGATGAGATAATGTGATGAAACCAACAACTAACACTTAACAATGAAAATAATTTGTATCGGCAGAAATTATGCAGAGCATGCGAAAGAGATGAATGCGGCAGTTCCAACGGAACCTGTTTTTTTCTTAAAGCCTGACACTGCTCTTATCAAAGATGACCATCCATTCTATTATCCTGATTTTTCAAAGGAGATACATCATGAAGTGGAGTTGGTATTAAAGATCAGTAAAGCAGGGAAGAACATTGCACCCGAATTCGCACACAAATATTATGATGAAATAGGAGTAGGAATTGATTTTACTGCGCGTGATATTCAAGTAAAGTGCAAGGAAAAAGGATTGCCATGGGAAAAAGCCAAAGCATTTGATGGTTCAGCTC
The DNA here is from genome assembly GCA_017303895.1 of Bacteroidota bacterium. Taxonomy (GTDB): domain Bacteria; phylum Bacteroidota; class Bacteroidia; order 2-12-FULL-35-15; family 2-12-FULL-35-15; genus 2-12-FULL-35-15. The sequence goes on from JAFLBF010000018.1 coordinate 14,279, forward strand.
CTATTGGTAAGTTCATTCATAAAAATGAATTGCAGGATATGAATAATATCTCTTTTTACTTAACTGTGAATGGAGACATTGTTCAAAAAGGAAATACAAAGGATCTTCTGTTCTCTTTCGATGCATTGGTTGCTTATGTTTCCAAATTCTTTACATTAAAAACAGGCGATCTTATATATACTGGCACCCCTGAAGGAGTAGGGCCGGTTAAAATAGGCGATAAATTAGAAGCATTTATTGGTGAGCGTTCATTACTTGCATTTGAGATAAAATAGTATGTTAAAAGATCCTTCCAAAAAGCGACATTTAGCAAAAACGATCACGTGGAGGATCGTTGGGACAATTGATACAATGGTATTAGGTTGGATCATTTCGGGTAACCCGATGACAGGAGTAAAGATCGGAGGCCTGGAAGTCGCAACTAAAATGATACTTTACTATTTCCATGAACGGGCTTGGTTCAAGATCAATTTCGGATTACCCAGCAGAACGGATCACAAAAAAGAAGAAAAATAATTTATAAATATTTATTTATATGAAAAGCACGTCAAAAATAATTTTAGCAGTTGGAATTGTGACCTTATCTGCTTGTACAAGCCAACAATTGCAGCAAACAGCAAGTACAGCAGCAGCTGCTGCAAATGAGGCATTGAATGGAAGCAAAACCACAGGAAGCAATCCATTAACGAACGATGAAGTGATCAATGGATTAAAAGAAGCATTAACGCTTGGTACAAACAATTCCACTGCATTTGCTTCCAAAGTAGATGGTTTTTATAAAAATCCATCTTTATTTATTGTATTTCCTCCGGAAGCACAAAAAGTAAAAGACTGGGCAATCAAAATGGGGATGAAATCGCAGGTGGATAAATTTGAGATGACCTTGAATAGGGCTGCTGAAGAGGCTGCTAAAGATGCAGCACCTGTATTTGTGAATGCAGTTAAAGGAATGAGTATTGGCGATGGATTCGCCATATTGAAAGGGGCAGATAATGCAGCAACACAATATTTGAAAGATAAGACATCTGCTGAATTAAAAACAAAATTTACTCCGGTTGTTCAATCGGCTATAGATAAAGTTGAACTTACCAAATACTGGAATCCGATCATCACTGCTTATAATAAAGTCCCATTGGTAGAGAAACAGAATCCTGATTTGACTGATTATGTTACCAACAAAGCGATGGATGGACTTTTTAAGCTAATTGCTGAAGAAGAACTAAAGATCAGAAAAGATCCGGTAGCTCAAGTTACAGATTTGCTGAAAAGAGTATTTGGTAGTATTATGAAATGACAAAAAAAGCTTCGAAATTTTCGAAGCTTTTTTATTATCAGAAACTTTTACAAAAAAATAAAATTTCTTACACCAATTCTGTTTCGAAATTTATGCTATATTATTTGTTAAATGTACTTTTTGATATATTTAATAACACAATATAGTTGTTTATTATTTATTCTATGAAATCAATCAATCATATTACCTGTGAAAATTTATTAGATAGTTTACCGGGAATGTTTTATCGTTGCAAGAATGACAAAAAATGGACCATGGAATGGGTTTCTTCTGGTTGTAAAAAATTGACCGGCTATAGTGAAGAGGAGTTGATCAATAACTGTAATATTTCTTTTAATGATTTAATACATCCTGAAGACAGAGATTGGTTATGGGAAAAATACTCTGTTAGTCTGAAAGAGATGAACGTTTGCAATAATGAATATAGAATAATTTGTAGATTAGGACGAACAAGATGGGTAAGAGAGGTTGCAAATGGAATATATGATGATAATGGAGTTCTTATGAGTGTTGAAGGATATATCCAGGAATTCACTTGTGAAAAGGAGTTAACATTATTGGAGTCGGCTTTTAATTCTTATCAGGAGGCAGTTAACAGCGGTTCAATTGTATCTATTACAAATACTAATGGAGAAATAATTTATTGTAATGACCTTTTTTTAAAAGTTTCACAATATTCCCGTTCAGAGCTAATTGGTCAGACTCATAAAGTGATTAATTCCGGATTTCACTCTGTAGACTTTTTTAGAGAGCTGTGGGAGACGATCTTAAAAGGGAATATTTGGAGAGGGGAGATGCGAAATAAGTCAAAGGATGGTGCGTATTATTGGGTGGATACTGTTATTTCTCCAGTATTTAATACCCAAGGAGAAATTGTTAATTTTTTATCTATTAGAAATTTGATCACGGATAAAAAAAAGAAAGAGTTTGAGTTAATTGAGAGTGAAAAATTTAATCGAGAAATTCTGTCTTCATTTTCATCAAATATTGCTGTTATAGATGATAATGGATTAATCATCTCTACGAATGAGTCATGGAGAAAATTTTCTGTTGATAACGATTGTCCAGATCTTTCCAGAACATGCGAAGGAATAAATTATTTAGAAGTATGTCATAATGCATCAGTAGCCGGGGATAAGATCGCAAAAGAAGTTCTTCAAAGGTTAAGGGAATTAATAAATGGTGAAAGTGAAGCATTTCAGTTGGAATATCCATGCCATTCTCAAGTGACAATGAGGTGGTTTTTACTGAGTGCAACAATGTTAAAAGGAGAGTCGAGGAGAGTTGTGTTGAGACATGTGGATATTACTGAAAGAAAGCTTGTTGAGCAAAAATTAGCGGATAATGAACAGAAATATAGAAATATAATAGAAAACAGTCAGGAGTTAATACTTTCTGTTGAAAGAAATGGGAATATTGTTTTTGCAAATAACGTCTGGCAAAAAGTTTTAGGATTCTCCGACATGGAATTAATTAAAATGAATTTTTTTGATTTGTTGCATGTTGATGTGAAAGATAAGTGTAATCTTTATTTTCAGAATGTACTTCTGGGTGAAAATCTGACATCTGTTGGCTCACAGATTATTTCTAAGAACGGTTCAATTGTTTATGTAGAATCCAATGCAACTCCAATTAGAGTGGATGGAGAAATTGTAGGTGTGCAGTTGTTTATGAGGGACGTTACAAAGAAAAAAATGGTTGAGTTTGAATTGATACGAAGTGAAAATCGATTTAGAAAAGTGTTCGAAAGTGTGCAAGATGTAATTTATACTATTTCAAAAGAGGGGAAGTTTATTTCTCTTAATCCGGCATTCGAAAAATTGTCCGGTTACACGATTGATGAATTCGTTGGTCGATCATTTGTAGAATTGGTACATCCTGACGATTTAGCTTTAGCAATGGCTACTTTTTATAAAATATTTTCCGGGGAAAAAGTAGAGAAGTACAATCTGAGATTAAAACACAAGGATAATACTTATAGAATTTGTGAACTTACACCGGGAGCACTTATCGTAGATAATATAATTGTTGAAAGTTTAGGTTTAGCCAGAGATGTAACAGATAGGGTTTTGTCCGAAAAAAAATTAAGAGATAGTGAAGAGCGCTTTAATCTGGCTTTAAAAGGAGCGAATGATGGCCTGTGGGATTGGAATTTAATTGCAAATGAGGTGTATTATTCTCCACGATGGAAAGAGATGGTCGGTTATGGAGATCATGAGTTGGAAAATAATTTTGAAACGTGGGTGTCCTTACTTCACCCCGATGATCATGCAAATACAATTGATAAGCTGAATAGCTATTTGTCCGGGAAATCGGAAGAATATAATGTTGAATTTAGGCTAAAGCATAAGAATGGAAGCTATATAGATGTATTAGCGAGAGGTTTTTTGATTAAGGATTCTGATGGTAATAATGTTCGTATCACCGGAACTCATTTGGATATGACTGAATTGAATTTGAAAAAGGTTCAACTGCAAAACCTAATTGATGAACTGAGTAAAAAATATAATGATCTTATGCAGTTTAACTATATTATTTCGCATAATTTAAGAACACCAGTTGCCAGCATTTTAGGTTTAGCTTCTCTGCTGAAATTTCCCGATAATTCTCAAGAGGATAAAGATAAAATCCTTCAGAATATTGTATTGTCAACTGAAAAGATTGACGAAATATTAAAAGATCTGACGAATATTACATCTCTTAGAGAGCCACTTAATATTAAGCGGACACAAGTTAAAGTGAAAGAGTTAATTGACGCAGTGATATATTTGAATGAAAAACGGATAGAGGAAGTGGGGGCAAAAATTGTTGTAGATGTGGAAGAGGGATGTCAAACGATTATGACCATAAAACCTTATTTTCAGAGTATTGTTTATAATTTAATGCTGAATTCATTAAAATATACTTCACCAGATCGATTGCCAAAAATATTTCTAAACGTTAAAAAAACAAACCAAAGTATTTGTTTTCAAGTATCAGATAATGGCATTGGTATAGACATGGAAAAGAATAGAGATAAAATGTTCGGATTGTATCAACGTTTTTGCACCGATGTTGAAGGCCGCGGACTAGGCTTATTTATGACCAAAATGCAAGTGGAGGCATTAGGAGGTGAAATTTTTGTGGAAAGTACTTTAAATGTAGGAACAACATTTACTGTCCACATTTACAAATAGAAGTGCAAAAATATTGAAAATCTTACATGTAAAAGTTTTTTTGTGTTTAGTTTAAACTGTGAATTAAAAATAACCCTATCTTTCACTGCATCCCTTTAGAAATGCATTTTGTATGAAAATTGACAAGATAATTAAGCAAATAACTGAAAAAGATTATAATGAGATACTTGAACAGTTTCGTTCTAATAAGTCAGAGAAGTTTATGTGCTTATTTACGGCTTTGAGAGAAGGGGTGGATGAGGAGGTGATTTTTGAAAACTTGGGAATTTCAGAAGCGGCTTATTATACCCTCAAATCACGTTTAGTTGATAAAGTTCAGCAATACTTATATCTGAATATTCCGGATGAAAGGATAGCTCTTTTAAAAAATGTTTCTAATATTGATCGTTTGTTATTTAAGTTTCCCAAAGAAGTGGCAGTTGCTTTACTTTTAAAAATGGAAGAGGATTTGGTAGCACATGATATGCAAAATGAGCTCACGCTTGTATATAACGCATTGAAAAAAATTTACATTAATAGTCCTAAGTATTATACCTATACCCAAAAATATAATAAATCCGTTGCATTTACTTTGTCTATTGATAAAGCGGAAACTTTACTCCTTGAATTTAATAAAACATTGCGTGATTATTTTTTGAGTCATTCAGAGAAAGATAAAAGTATATTGATATTGTATAAAAAAGAACTCTCGCATTTATCCGCTATTTATGCGTCTCATCATATTAAAGTTTTTTCGAAACTAGCTGATGTTCAGTTTGCTTTATATGTAAAAGAGCCCTCTGCCATGGTTGATGATGATACTATTGAGAATAATTTGAGAGATATTATACACGTTTTCAAGAATTATCCGGATGACAAAGCATATACGTATTATATGCATTATGTTGATCTACTTTATTTTGAATATTATTTCAATGCAAGTTCTTTGAAAAATGCTCAATTATATCTTGAAAAAATGAAAAATAGGAGTAAGGATTATGTTTTCTGTGATAGATACTTTTTTACTTCGGCTGTATTTATAGCGATTTTAAGTTATTATGATTTTAAAAATATTAAAGCGGACTTGCATAAAGATCTAAATGACTTTTCGTTTCAAATTGATGAAGATAATTTTATTGATACAATTCTATGGAGTGTACTTAACGCTTACGCTCTTATGTATGCACAGAAATATTCATTAGCTATTCAGCAGCTCAATAATTTATTGAATCAATTTAGCTTTAAGAACTATCGCCAAGTTGAGATGGAAGTTAAGGCCTTGTTGGCACTATTGTATATTTTGAATGGTCGATCTGAATTGTCTGAAGGTTTGATAAGGAGTATTTCAAAATGGGTTTCGGATAATGAAGGTTCTATTGCTGAAAAATTGCATTTGTTTCTGCGTTTACTCAAGCTATCATCTAATAATAAAAAGAAGGAAGTAAAAGTGCAGTTGGTTAATAAAATAGTGGAAGAGTTTTACAAGGAAACAGATATAACTCTATGCTTTTTGAATAAAATAGGTTTGGAGACTAGTCATGTAGAAGTGCTTTCCAATTGACAAAATTGTCCCATTTTAGCATTTCAACTGGAATTGTTTTTTTTCTATCTTGGGCATCTGAGTTGAGGATGCAATTAACAGATTTTTCCAGCAATCTCATTTGTTCCTTTCATCGTTGTCTAGTCGTTATATGTTTTTACATAGTCTGATGCAGGAATAAATTTGATATTCGTGTATATGTGTATGGGCGTGAGTCCCATGGATAAGCTCTGCTTACAAGCATTGGTTCTGTAGCTAGATTAAATACATTACCGCCAGCTATGCTATGCTAGAGCTATGCATGCATTTACCTTTTAAAAGTTTTACTCATTTTGATAATTTCTCTTAATTTAATTAATGGCCGTGAAAATCGTGTCCCCATTTTTCCTGAGTCTATACCAAATCGGGCTGTTTTTTTGGTAGTTTTCGTTAAATTTCTGCAACCGTTAGTTCATTTTTCAATGAAATTTCGGCTATTGTAGTTATGATGTGTTTATGGAATCTCGGAAAAAATGGAATTCATGTTCACCAGAAACCAGTACTGTATGCGAATGGGACTCCGGGAGCATAACGTTTATATTTCGGGTATTATCTCCTGATGTGTCGGTTGATTCATAGATCTATTCATTGTAATTACTATTTGTCAATTCATCTGCTAACTCTTGTCCACAACACTGTCTCCAATTATTATTTTTTTTCTCATCTTTCAATTTGTTTTTTGCCCCTTATTGTAAAAATAATTCTTTTGAAGCCTTTTTTTACTTTTTGTTGACAAATTTTTTAGTGAATTCATTTTTTGAAAAAATCTTACATCTGTTACCCGAAAGCTTATTTTTGTTGGCTTAGAGTAAATGAATGGAATAAGTTTGCATTGTAAAAATTCACTTACTTAATGATGAAAAAAAATCTTCTTACGTTTCTACTCTTTTTGTTTTCATACCCTGCGTGGTGTTTGAATGATGTATTGAAAGTGAAATTATCCGGAGGGGGGCAATCTGATGAAACGATTATCCGGTTTCTGCCAACTGCTACAAGCGGTTTTGATTATGATTTTGATGCTTGGAAAATGTTGAGCAATGATCCAGCCGCTATTTCGATTTTATCTAAACTCGCTGATAATTCCTTGATGAGTATTAATGCGCTACCTGAACTGACGGCTAAAACAGAGGTGGCACTTTTTATTCAGATTGCAAATGCTGGAATATATACTATTCAGTCGGAGGAATTAGGGGGATTTCATGCCATGGCATCACTTGTGCTTGAAGATCATTTTACTGGCATGACTTATGATTTTAGAAATGGAGCTAGTATTTCTCTTTTTTTGAATGTCTCTAATGTGAATGATTCCAGCAGATTTACTGTGCATTTTTCTCCTGTTACATATTATACAATGCAAAATGTTAGCTGTTTCAGTTTTCAAGATGGGGGAATTGGTATTGTGAAGCGGGGGAATTTAAACTGGTCAGTTGTTCTAAAAAATAGTTTAGGTGCAACTATTCATGCAGCTAGTAATATTTCAGATTCTATATGGTTTGCCAATCTGCCTTCAGGTAATTATACCGCATATACATCTAGCCCATTTACTACGGATGATTCCAATTCATTTTATATTGATCAACCTGCACCTATTGTTTCTGATTTTTCTGTTCAAACGATACAACCATTTGTCAGTAGTTCTATCCAGTTTATGAATGAAAGCCAAAATGGACAAATGTATTTATGGGATTTTGGTGATGGCTCTCCTTTTTCTTCCGACCTGTCACCTGAACATACTTATTATAATCCTGGAACTTATCCTGTAACGCTTCATGTTTTTAATGGAAATTGTAGCATTAGTTTTACTGATAGCGTTTTTATTTCATCATCGCCACTTACCAATATAGAAATTGAGCCATCAAATTCTGATTTTTTAATTACTAGAGAGGGAGATGCTCTAAATATATTTTACAATGGACCGAGCTCTACCCAAGAAGGTATTTTATCGGTCTATGATATTTCAGGGAAAAAGATCTATGCAACAAGCGGCTTTACAGTTCCGCTTCAAGTAAAGATCCCGCTTTCTGTTTCAGGTATTTATCTAATTGTTTTTGTGAATGATTTTACTTCACTGCATAAAAAAATAAGTTTCACCAATTAAATTATATGCTATGACCAAAGAACGAATGTATGATGTTGTTACGATCCTGATCGTGATCATTTTTATCTCTTTGTCTATTTATAGTTATGGACAAACTACTTCTGTAAAAAACGATTCCATTAAATTGGAAGCATTTACTTTAAAAGAAGTAAATAATTTTCACTATATCAATTGGTTGGCACAGTCATCAATACCGGAATACTATTTTATTCTTGAACGCTCCATTAATGGAGGAGATTTTGAGTTTGTAAAATGCCTCAAAGGATATGTTTCGCCACCTGCAGCTCCCTTGCTTTATTCCGTCAAGTTAGTTGCAGATACTACTAATTCTGTACGGTATAAGCTCAAGGCATTTAAGACTGAGTATGCTTACTATGAAGGGGAGCGATGTCTGGTAATAAATGGAGAAAAGGAGAATTTATTTGAAATGCTTGATCACTCCATGGTATGCATTAAGAGAAAAGACGATAAATTGTCGTACGTTAAATAAAAAGGAGAAAACATGAGAAAAATTAAAACAATATTGATATTAATGCTTTTTAATTTCTGTACGGGAGTTATCGCTCAAAAAAATGATTCTACCGTTTGCTTAGAAATTATAGGTATCGCTGTTCATAAAGCTGAGCCTTTGGATGGTGTTACAATAAAATTATATAAAGAAAATGAAGAATTGGTGTGGGAACAGATTACTAGCATCCCTTATCATGATCATAGTTTTTCCTTTAGCTTGCTTCGTAACTCTCATTATTCGATCGAAGTATCCAAAGAAGGATATATTTCCAGATTAGTGAGTATTGATACACGTTTGCCTGACGATATACAAGTAAATACAGGAAATAGATTTGTATTTGAATTTGAAGTCGATCTAGTAAAAGAAATAAAGATGAAAGATGACTTTTATATTGATTTTCCTATTGCTATTATTAGTTATAATATGATCACAGGAGTCTTCGAGAATCATGATGATTACACGAAGCATATTAAAGAGAAGATGATCATGGGAATAAAAGGTGATGTATCAGTAAAAAAGGAATGATTTTTTTGGATAATTAAAAGAGGTAGTTTAATTTTGAACTAATATGAAAGGAAAAACAAATCCTAAGTATCATACGGTAATGCTTATCGATGATAATGAGATTGATAATTTTATTGATGAAAAATTAATTAAAGCTTTTGGCTTTGCTGAAATAGTGTATGTGCACTCTAGTGCTCAAAGTGCGTTAGAAGCCTTAAAAGACATGGCTTCTGTTCAGACTGATTTGCCTGAAAAATTAATTCCGAAGTATGTTTTTCTGGACATTAATATGCCATTTTTGGACGGGTTTAATTTTTTAGATCAGTACGATTTGTTACCGGCAAATTTAAAAGAAACAATTAAGATCGTGATGCTTACTTCTTCAGTTAATCCTGTTGATAGTGAAAGAGCGGGACAATATGCGTTAGTCCACAAATATTTTCAGAAACCTCTTACTGAGAATATGTTGTTACAGTTGTAGTGGCATTCTATTCTTTTTGAGAATATCTGTTTACCCATATCATCCATAATAAAAAAATGTATCCGTATATCAGTATCGTGAATGTATAGGTGTGATTAAATTCGGTCCAGGCTCTTGATATTGTGTCAAGAATGGCCAAGCCCACTATTCGAAACACATTGAGTAGTTCTATTGTTATTATGCCAAACAAGATGTATGGAATTTTGTGTTTTATTTTGCCTTTATAGGCAACAATAAACCAGGAAAAAAGGGCAAATAAGGTTATGCCATTGCAATTATCGCCTATCCATAAGCCACCAGTTCCATCAACACCAATTACACGTTCTGTTCCGGTAAATACTTGATAATTGAATAATTCAAGTATCCATTTACTGATGCTGATTGTTATGTTTATCACAAACATATCAACATGATTCATAGGTTGGATGATTGTTTTGTATAAGATGTACCAAAGCAGATACAAGCCAAGTATGCTAAGTAAAAACCGGATCGTTGGATTTTGGAGTGATCCTTTAAAACTCATAGATAGAACATATGAAAAAAAAATCCCGTTTAAGCGGGATTTTTTTTGTAAGAAATATACATTTTATATGCACCAAACAAAGCGCCTGCTAATAGTAGCAGAATAATGCTACTGTCTAATGGCACGGGACAAGGTGGAAAAGGACCACCACAAGGAGCAGGAGGCCCCATACCCATACCGGCAGCTTTTGCCGTATTAATACAAAGAGGTAATAATATAAGTGCAAGAAATACTATTTTGATCGTTTTGTTCATTGTTTCAATATATATGTAGCAAATTTACAATTTATTCAATAGAACCTTACTTTTTTACAAATTTTTTGCTAACCATTCCTTGTTCATTCGAAATAGTTAGGATATACATCCCGGAAAAGTCTGTCGGTATTCCTAATTCAATGGTTTGGTTGCTTGCCTGTACATTGAATGTTTCTACAATGCTCTGACCTAGCATGTTTGTAACAGACACTCTTGTATTCAAGGTTTCAGTAAAGTTGAACGCAATACTGTTTCCGTTAGCAGTAGGAAGGATCAGTACTTCGTTTTCAATGTCGCTCGCAATTGACGAGCTCATTGATCTGCAATTTCCATTTTTTGAAAGCTGTAATTCAAAACGATCTTTAGCATCTTTCTCTGTGGCAATAAAAGTATAAGAACCAGCTTCTGTTAAATTGATGTATTGTCCTGTTTTAGTGTCATTTAAAAGCACACAGGTATAATCACCACCTAATTGCTCTATATTGTTAGCAGTAATAGTGTATTTCCCATCTATGCCAACACTTACTGAAAGTGGGAATATGATCTGTGATTGCTCTGAATAGAAAGCATTTCGTACAAACTCTTTTCCATCGATCACGGAAGTGATCTTAGGTGCTTTTTTGTTAGGACTCATTCTGTATGCTCTGTCATTTTGGTCTTTTTGCATTGAATAACTTGCATCCGACATTAATTCTAGCTTATGAGCGTAAGTATGTGCTCCATTAGCACTCGCAATTGAAAGATTGAAAACAGGAAGTTCTACTTTACGTAAGCTGCTGTTAGAAGAACTTGTTTTTGCACTTTCAGGAATATTTAATGTTGCGCCTGCTCCTAACGCATACACCCAGAATCCTTGACCCAAACCGATCTCATCACCCAAATTTACATTTGCATAATTTCCGGTCGTATAGTCAAAAACATCTGCGAAGTTGTCAATATTTGTAGAGGAAGAAAATACCGTTGTCCAATCAATACTTGACGCAAAAGGGTTTCCTACCAAATTTTGACCTTCAAACCCTGATCCATTGGTGTAATCCAATGGCATTGATTGATTACCGATAGTAGGATTTCCTATAGTATTCATGGTGATATTTGAAATACTAGTGTAAGCAAAGTCTGCTGTTAAATAAACCTCAAACCCCTGCATAGGAGAAATGGATGTTCCTGAAGCAGAAACGGGAACATAATCGGCTACCGTTTCGTCATATGATAACACTGTTGCCTGAAGTGGATCAGAAGAATAATGGATAAACAATTCATTATCCCAATCAGCAACCGTTGTGTTTTGTACCGGTGATGCCATGCACGACCAAGTGGTATCGCGAGCATCAATAAAGCGTTGGATGGTGAAATTTCCAGAAACAGCACCTGGTCCCGTTACTTGTGCAATTCTTGCTGTTCTAGTTGCAGTAGATAGCATTGTAAATGTTCTTCCACCTGTATTAAATGTTCCATTGCTAAGTGTTAACACTTCACTGAGGCTATATGAGCCTGAAGTTAAATTTACCCCGGCAGAATTGTTAATTGTTAAATTGGTTAAGGCTAATGTGCCTGTTGTAGATACATTTTGTGATGCAGAACCATTGAATGTTAAATTTTTGCCAGTACTAGCAGTGAATGTTCCATTGTTTGTGAATGATCCTCCAACATTCAAGTCAAAATTGTTTGTGTTTAAGGTGTTTAAAGCATTAATTGTTAGGTTATTGGCAACGTTGGTGTTAGTAGCAAGCGTTTTAACGCCTGCAACCGTCCCTGCGATGGATAAGTTATAATATCCTGAAGATGTAGTAGGAACGTCTCCGGTTTTGTAGGTTAAATTCACGGTGTTTCCAATCGAATTGGCAGTGAATGTGCGACCTGCCATGAAACCACTTGATGTGAGGTTCAGAACGGCATTTGTACTGTTAATAAAAGCGGAGCCAGTAGATGTTGTCATAAATTTTACTGTAAGTGTCCCCAAATTAGTTACAGTTTTTGAAGTAGCAATGCTGCAAGTGGCATTAGATTTATCAATAATAGATCCAGCTGTAATCGTTCTGGTGGAAGAAAATCCGTAGGCAATACTGGATGAGGTTGTACCGGTAACAGTAATGTTTCCACTTCCAACAAATACAATACGGCCAGTACTACCAATTTCTGATCCTGAAAGATTAAATGTTCCTTTTACAGACAAGGTTTGATTAGATAGAAATTGAATAGTCCCTTGTATGGTAAGATCCTTACATTTCGTATTAGCAGTATTAATGGTAACGGTGTGACCCGGTAAAATGGTCACATTGTCTGTGGCTAAAGGTATTCCATTGGGAATCCAGGTAGAAGCAGTATTCCACTCGCTTGGACCAGCCCCTGCGCTAGTGTAATTTATGCCTAACATGCTGTTAATTAAAGCGATAGTCGCAAATAAAAAAAGTGTAATTTTTTTCATGCCTATTATAGTTTTTTTTGTAAATATAACGATAAATCCTATTTAAGGTTCCTAAAATAATGCTTTTTTTCTAACATCCGTAAGATTTATTAATATATCTATTATTTTATTCTTACGGAAAAGAAGTCGGTGTTGGATTGAATTTCTTAATTATATTTGTCCATCAAACATTTGGGAAATGAGTAACAAGAAGAATACAATCATCGATTTGGATGATTTGAGGATGTTATACCGTATTTTTTACAAAAACTGGTACATAGTATTGCTATGTGCTGTTTTTTTTGGTGGAATATCTTACATATATACCTATAAAATGCCTAATGTGTACCAAGCCCAGGCGCAAATTCTTTTGAAAACAAATGATCAAGTAAATGAGGAGAACATAATTGGCGAGGATTTTGGGTCTAAATACAACTGGTGGAATCAATCCTCTATTGATAATACTACTGAAATGAGAGTGATTCAGTCGTATGATTTGATCGAAAAGGCTGTGAGAAGGATGAATTTAGATGTGTCATACTCAATTATTGGGAGGATAAAAAAGACGGAGGTCTACAATAATATGCCCTTCACTATTAAGATTTACAATTTAAATCCAACGTTATATGAAAAAAGTATATCCTTGAAGATAAAAGATTTAAATACTTTTCAAATTGTATATGAAAAAGAGGGGAAAGAGTATACCAAAAAGGGAGTCTTTAACAAAGAGTTTGTTGATACCGATATTCAGATGGTCATAACCAATCACACGATTACGAGTGACAATGTTAGCTCTTTATCGAATATTGACTATCAGTTTGTGATTCACAGTGTTTCAACTCTTGTAAATAAATTTCAAACAGCAATTAATGTTGAAAATCCGAATAATACGAATATTCTGAAAATAGAATTGGAGGATGTAATTGCAGAGAGAGCAAAAGAGTTTTTGGATACATTAACACAGGTGTATATTGAAAATAGCGTAAAAACAAGAATGGATGTAAATGCAAATACGCTAAAATATATTGAAAAGCAAATGACCGAGGTTGTGGATGTATTGGCCGGAATAGAAGATACTATGCAGGGGTATAAAGAAACACGTACAATTCTTGATTTGGGGAAAGAGCAGGAGGATTATTTTGACAAGATGAGCGAATATGATAAGCAGCGTTCGAATTTTAATTTACAGATGGGTGCTTTGAACGCATTGGAAAATTATATTATAGAAGATAAAGACCCTCAATTCTTGCCACCATCCGTATATGTAGTAAGCGATGATGCGTTTTTGAAGCAAAGCGTAACAGAGTTATATGATCTTCAAATGAAGGTAAACGAACGATTGGTTGGTAGTACTGTCTCAAATTTCTCAGTTCAAGAATTTGAGCAGCAGATACAAAGTTTAAAGAAGAATCTTTTGGTTTATATCAATAATTCGAAAAAGGCTATTAAAGAAAATATTGCGAATGTTGAAAGTCAAATATCTTTTTATATTTCTAATATTAAAACTATCCCCAAAAAACAAAGAGAGTTATTATCTATTGAACGGAACTTTGATGTGAATCAAAAAATGTATTTGTTTTTATTAGAAAAAAAGTCTAATACCATTATTGCCCGAGCCGGTATTTTACCTGAAATAAAAGTTATAGAAACAGCAAGATCTATGGGGGTTGTTCGCCCCAATAAACGAAAGATATTTTACTATTTTTTAATTGTAGGAGTTATTGTGGGATTGATAATTGTATTTGTACGCACAATGTTATTCCATACTATTGAGAGTTTAGCAGAACTTAAAGGGTTAACAAAACTGCCTATTGTCGGAGAAATTTTATTTACATCTGATGCCTCCCAAAACTATATTGTAGTTGATAAAGATTCGAAATCTGCCATAACAGAAAGTTTTAGAGGGTTACGCACCAATTTGCAATATATGGTTTCAGATGTTGATTCTCGAGTAATTTTGGTTACTTCCTACAATCCTGGCGAAGGTAAGACGTTTTGTTCCGTGAATCTAGCAACAATTATTGCGAAAAGTGATAAAAAGGTTCTGATTATTGAATTAGACCTTCATAAGCCAAAAGTTCAAAAAGCATTAAATATGTCTTCTGAATTTGGGGTAACAACAATTTTGATAGGAAAAACAGAGGTTAAAGATTCAATTTTAGCAACCCCTGTGGGGAATTTAGATGTATTGTTGGCCGGACCTGTCCCGCCTAATGCTTCGGAGCTAATAATGAGTCATAGATTAAATTCAATTTTTGAATATGCGCGAGCGAATTATGATTATGTGATTGTTGATACTGCACCTATTGGTTTAATAACAGATGCTTTGATCATTATGAAGCATGTTGATGCATTGTTATTTGTTTTAAATACAAAGTTTGCCAAAAAACAGATCATCGCTACTGCAGAAGAATTAGTAGAATCAAATAAAGTAAGAAATTTTGGATTTGTAATGAATGGAGTGAAATTGAAGCGCTCAAGATATTATTATAACTATGGCTATGGCTACGGCTATGGTTATGGCTATGGTTATGGTTATGGTTATGGAGAAAAATCGAAAAGGAAATAGTTAAAAATAATACATTCAACTGTTTTCAATGCCTTATCGTCAGTTAAATATTTTCAAAGTGCAGTATGAAGGAAAAAAAAGAGAATTGGGATCTAGTTATCCAGCCAAAGCAGTCGGTTTTTAGTGTTGATCTTCAAAGCATTTGGCGGTATCGGGATCTTTTGATGCTGTTTGTGCGAAGAGATTTTGTTTCTGTATACAAACAAACTGTTTTGGGACCTATTTGGTTTTTTATCCAACCTATCTTGACAACCATTACCTATCTAATAGTATTCTATTTTATAGCCGAGATAAAAACAGATGGGCTACCCCCGATTCTGTTTTATATGTCAGGAATCGTGTTGTGGAATTATTTTTCCGAATGTTTAACAAAAACGTCTGATACATTCACGGCAAATGCAACTATTTTTGGAAAAGTCTATTTCCCTCGTTTGATCGTTCCTATTTCAGTCGTTATGTCAAATTTGATAAGGCTTGGAATACAATTGATCTTATTGGTTTTGTTTTGGATCTATTTTTATGTTGATGGTGCACAAATACATATTCAAATTACTATTGCCCTTTTGCCACTATTATTGCTATTGATGGCAGGACATGGGTTGGCATTTGGGATCATTATTTCTTCTCTAACTACGAAATATCGCGATCTAAAATTTCTAGTGCAATTTGGAGTTCAATTGCTAATGTATGCATCTCCTATTGTTTATCCACTTTCAAAAGTTCCTGAAAAATATCATTGGATACTACTATTGAATCCAATGACAAGCATTATTGAAACTTTTAAATATTCATTTTTGGGTGTTGGTGTGTTCAACCCGATTCATTTGTGTCTGAATTTTGCTTTTTTATTATTCACATTGTCAATAGGTTTGCTGTTGTTCAATCGGGTTGAAAAAAGTTTTATGGATACAGTTTAATGAATTTAAAAACAGATTGAAAGAGATGTCAGATATTGTTATAAAAGTAGAAAATCTAGGGAAACAATACCATTTAGGTCAAGTTGGTACAGGTACACTATCTCATGATCTTAACCGTTTTTGGCACCGGGTAAGAGGTAAAGAAGATCCTTATTTGAAAGTAGGGGAGTTAAATGACAGGACTGTTAAAGGAGAAGGAGATATTGTTTGGGCATTAAATGAAATTAATTTTGAAGTAAAACATGGCGATGTTCTTGGTATAATTGGTAAGAATGGAGCCGGAAAATCTACACTTCTAAAGATCTTATCACAGATCACCGCGCCCACAAAGGGTTCAATTAAGGTAAAAGGGAGAATCGCTGCGTTGTTGGAAGTAGGAACGGGTTTTCATCCTGAATTAACAGGAAGAGAAAATATTTTTTTGAACGGAGCTATTTTGGGAATGACTAAGTCTGAAATTAAAAATAAATTCGATGAAATAGTTGATTTTAGTGGGGTAGAGCGATATATTGACACACCGGTGAAGCGTTATTCTTCAGGAATGATGGTTCGCTTAGGTTTTGCAGTAGCAGCGCATCTTGAACCAGAAATATTGATTGTAGATGAGGTGCTGGCCGTGGGTGATGTAACCTTTCAGAATAAATGCCTTGGAAAAATGGGAGAGGTAAGCAAACAAGGACGCACGATACTTTTCGTTTCTCACCAGATGGCTTCTTTAAATCAATTATGTACAAGAGGTTTGTTGTTAGAGAATGGAGTTAGTACTTATGATGGGACAATTTCGGAAGCTGTGAAGCGCTATCTGAGTAACTCTATCAGGTCATCCGGCCCTGTGTTTGATCTCTCCTCTGTTGAAGAAAGAAAAGGTACTGCTTTAGCTCGCTTTTCAAAGTTGGAAATTTTCAATAAAGGAGAACTGTCTAATGTATTTGTAATAGGAGATGATATGGAGCTTCGATTGACGATTGTTGCTCCTGTGCCGATTAAAGAAAATGTAAACATCGCAATACATATCTCACGTTATGACGAAACAATTTTGTCAAACATAGAGAATATTGACTCGAATTATTTTATAAATGGATTAGGGTATGAAACGGTTATCCGGATAAAGTTTAAGCATCTTAATTTTTATCCCGAAACCTATAAGTTAGGTTTTTGGTTAGCAAATTCAAGTAGGTTAGCGATGGATCACATAATCAATTGTGCTGAATTTAGGATAATTGAAGGTTCTTCTCTTGTAAGAAGAGAGTTGTATAAATCAAAAGGGACTATTTATCTTACTCCCGATTGGGAAGCGGTTTAACCTTGATGCTAGTTCGGATTTCCTTTATACAGTTATTATAGCTTTCTTTTGTTTATTTAATTCCGTATATTTACTGTGAAAATGCTGTTAGCTAAGAATAAAATGGACATTTTTTTTTGTAGAAAAACCACCTTACGATTAATTTTCGTTTTTGGTTTTTTTATATGTTATGGTGTCGGTTTTGCACAAACAATAGAACGGTACAGTTTTGTTTCTGCAGGTGGTGTTTCCACGGTCTCTTCTTTCAGCGTTCAATCAAGTATGGGTGAACTGATGGTTGATACATATATGGCAGGCACTGGCCTTTTAACACAAGGATTTGTTCAAAGCGATCAAAACATTGCCACCTCCTTTGTTGACGGAAATCATTGCTTCTTGTTTAATGTATTCCCCAATCCTGCTTACGATTATATAAATATCGATGTTTTTAAAACTTGCAGCTTGGAACTATCAATTGCAGTTTTTAATATTTATGGCGCTCAACAAAACATTAGTTTACGATCTTTAAAAACGGAAAATAAAGAGGAATATAGTTTACTTATTGACAATTTATCAGAAGGAATATATTTTGTAAAAATATATTCAGAGGAGAAAGGGCTATTTGAAACATTCAAATTTTTGAAGCTTTAAAACATGAAGGCGTTTGTGTCAAATTTTTTAATCCTTTTGCTGGCTTTGCTACTTCAGATGGAAGCGCGTTGCCAACCATCTGCCGGCTTTTATTATCATACTGTTGTTAGAGATGTGGCCGGAATCATCCAGGCAAATCAACCTGTCAAATTTCGTTTTTCATTTTTAAGAAATTCTTCTTTTGGCCAAATAGAATGGCAAGAAGAACATTTGATATCAACAGATTCCTTCGGTAGAGCAGAAGCTGTTTTAGGGATGGGCACAACCACTGGAGTTGGCAGTAGCAGTTTTTTTAGCCAAATTCCATGGGGACAACACAACTATTATCTGAGAGTGGAGTTGGATATTAGTGGGGGAAATAATTTTGTGATGATGGGAAGTTCTCAATTATTTTCAGTCCCATATTCATTGTACTCAAAGCTTTCATCAAAAGTCTCTGATTCTTTTTTAAGAACACTATCCGATGTTGATGTGACGGGCCATGCTCCGGGTAAACTATTAGGTTGGGATGGGGTCAAATGGGTAGTAGAAAATGATAAGGATTCGGATTCTGTTCAATACTCTGTTAATACATTTAATTCCGACCATTCTGACACATCTGCTTTTATTGTAAGTCCTTTGCTAAATGATTCTGTACTATTTTCTTATCAATCAGATTCCTCTTTATTTTCTCTAAATAGTAATTATTCGAGCAATGTTACTAATTCTATTTATTCTGATACTGCCCTGTATGCAATTTCATCTCCCATGAATGCTTGGGAGTTAACAGGCAATACATTGGGATCAATTGCCTATTCTGTTGGATCAAATGATAATCAAGGTCTTCTTTTTAAAACAAACAATGTTTCTGTTGCAGAGATCTCAAATAGTGGGACTTTAAGGATCGGTAATAGCTTATCATCTGGTAAATTGAATTTATTAAATAATGATGGATTAATTTCTTCAGGGTCACTAAATTCTTCGTTTTCTCCAGTAAATGGAGCAGGAACCAAACTGTTATGGTATCCATCTAAGGGGGCTTTCAGAGCAGGGAGTGTTGATGGTTCATCATGGGATACTCTTATGATAGGTTTATATTCTACCGCATTTGGTGAGAATACGAAGGCGCGAATTGCATCTTTTAGTTCCGGTCTTAATAATGAAGCTGTGGATTATTCTATTGCAATAGGAAGAAATTGCAAAGCAATGGCAGCTGGCGCTTATCCGGAAGGGAATAGTGTAGCTTTGGGGGATAGTTGTTTGTCAATGGAAAAAAGAACATTGACAATAGGTAAAAATAATTATGCAACAGGTCCAACAAGTATAGCAATTGGTTATAATAACCTTTCCTTAGATGATAAAACTGTTGCAATAGGTTCTTACTGCAATTCAACAGGGGCTTGGTCAACTACTTTAGGCTATCGAGCTACATCTCTACGTACTGGGACTTTTGTTTTTTCTGATGCATCATCCAGCACACAAACGGCTGCTACTGCTCATAACCAATTTATGGCCAGGGCTTCAGGAGGAGTTGTATTTTATACTGATTCCTTGGCATCTATGGGAGTTGTTTTATTTTCAGGAGCAGGCAGTTGGGCAGTTGTTTCAGATAAAAATAAAAAGCAAAATTTTCAAATTGTAGATGAAGAAGAGATCTTAAATGGAATAACATCGATGAAGGTATTAACATGGAATTATCGTTCGCAATCAAAAAAAGTAAGACATATAGGTCCTACAGCACAGGATTTTTATTCAACATTTAAAGTAGGCGAAAGTAATATTTCTATCACCACGGCCGATATGGATGGTGTTATCATTTCCGGAATAAAAGCGATACATAATAGGATTGAGAAGTTACAAGTCTTGAGTGAATTAGATGAAGTAGCTGATCAAATGGAAAAGGCTGATGATTTTAGTGAGCAGAATAGAAGACTGGATGCAATAGAAAAAGCAATTGATCATAACTAATTTTTAAGATATATCATGAAAATAATCAAGTACAGATTACTATCTATACACTTTGTGTTTATATTGAATCTATTAGGGTATTCTATATTTGCCCAATCTGTGCCACAGGGAATTAATTATCAGGGTTTGGCTCGTGATAATGCTGGCTTGATAATCGCAAATCAGATCGTTGCGGTTAAGGTAGGTATATTTGCACCTTCAGTTACTGGAGTGTTAGAGTGGGAAGAAACTCATCTAATAAGTACAAATACGATGGGTTTGTTCTATTTTGTAATTGGGCAGGGTAATTCAACTGGTGCGGGAAGTGTGGCATCGTTCTCCGAAATTAATTGGGGAGCCAATACACATTTTGTAAAAATTGGATTAGATCCTTCCGGGGGTAACGCATATTTGGATGTTGATACGGTTCAGTTTTGGGCTGTTCCTTATGCTATGCATGCCGGTGTAACGGATAGCTTAATCCATCCAATGCGTCTGAGTCAGTTATTAGATGTTGATACAGTGGGGGTTTTTACAGGTTCAGTTTTGAAATGGGATGGTGTTAAATGGAAGCCTTCTGTAGATAACGATTCTGACACCGCACTATATTCTATAAATTCGTTCCATTCTACTACTTCTGATACTGCTTATTATGCAGTAAATGTTTTGTCGGCTATTGATACAATTCCTTTTTCTTTTTATTCTGATTCTGCACAGTATTCAATAAATTCCGGGACCGCCTCTACTGCTGGAAATTCTAATTATTGTGATACTGCGTTATATGCATTTAATAGCGCAACTTCTAATAATTACTGGAAAATTAATGGGAACTCCGGTACTAGTCCACTTGTAAATTTTATCGGAACGATTGATAATAAAGATTTAGTATTTAAGACAAACAGCTTGGAACGGATGAGGATCACGTCATCAGGAAAACTTGGGATTGGAATTACAACTCCATCGGCAGCATTACACGTTGTTGGAAACGATGGGATTGTGGCAGAAGGGAATTATGGTTCAGGTGTTTCTGCTCCAAGCGGAGCCGGAACACGTTTAGTCTGGAATCCTAAAAAAGCGGCTTTCAGAGTAGGTAGTGTTACAGGCTCTCAGTGGAATGATGCCAATATGGGAGCTTTTTCTTTTGCTTCGGGTTATGATACAAGGGCATCAGGGGCCTATTCAACAGTTTTTGGTTCAAGTTCAATTGCCAGTGGTGTATATTCTTTAGCCGGTTGTCAAGCATCCACTGCTTCTGGAATAGCATCGATTGCATTAGGGAGTGCTTGCATCGCATCAGGTCCATATTCTGTAGCTCTAGCAAGAGGAACTTTGGCTTCAGACTCAAATTGTGTATCAATAGGATACCATTGTGAGGCTACTGCTAAATATGCTGTAGCTATTGGTTACCAGACAAGAGCATCGGGGATGTATTCTACAGCTATAGGATACTATGCGAATGCGAATGGTTATTCTGGCGGCTTTATTTGGGCTGATGGCTCTTCACCTGTTTATACAATGGCTACAGCCAACAACCAATTTATGGCCAGAGCTTCAGGTGGGGTTGTTTTTTACTCGAATAACGCGCTTACATCTGGTGTGTCTTTAGCTCCCGGAGGAGGTAGCTGGGCAAGCGTTTCAGATAAAAATAAAAAGGAAAAATTTAAGAATGTTGATGTAAATGATGTACTAAATAAACTGAGCGAGTTGGAAATTACTACTTGGAATTATAAAACACAATCCCCATCAATTAGGCATATAGGTCCAATGGCTCAGGATTTTTATAAACTATTTAGCTTTGGCGATAGCGATACAACCATTACTACAATTGATGTAGATGGTATTAGTTTAGCTGCGATACAAGCACTTGCCAAGAAAACTGATGAGTTGAAATTGAAAGCCGCTGAAGTAGAAAAATTAAAATTGCAGTTGAGTAAATTGCAAGCTGAAAATGCTTTATTAGAAAAAAGAATAGTGATTATGGAAAAGAAATTACTATTTACTTCTCCTGCTGTAACAACATCTGTGCTCAGTAAATAAGCATTAAATCGTCTGTTGAAGACTAACAATCAATGAATTCATCTGCAAAAAAAATAGCTATTTGTATCACAGGTAACAAAACGTATTCTGAAACCTTTATTAAGGCTCATATCGATCTTTTAAAACCATCCGTATTAATTACCAGATCAATGATCCCTTATTTGATGGATGAGGAACATGTTCGTAGTGGTAGTTTATTGATCAGATGGTTGAAGGGGATGAATAAAAAATGGGATAATTATAAAAAAGAGAAGCAGTTAAAAAAAATATTGGCAGCAAATAATATAGGAGTAATCCTTGCTGAATATGGGCAAATGGGTGTTGATATTATGCCAATCTGCAAAAAGTACAACATACCTCTTGTTGTACATTTTCATGGATTTGATGCATATAAAAAAGAAGTGTTGACTAAATATGTTTCTTATTATCAGGAGATGTTTGAGTTCGCTAAAGCAATAGTTGTAGTTTCAACTGATATGCAAAAGCAATTGTTAGCGTTGGGAGCAAAGGAAGAGAAAGTCTTTTATAATGTTTACGGTGTGGATGTGGATACTTTTAAAATATCCTCTCCAATGAATACTGATCAGAATTTGCTATTTGTTGGACGGTTTGTAGAGAAAAAAGCCCCCTATCTGGCATTGATCGCATTTAGTAAAGTCCTAAAAGAATTTCCGGAAGCGAAATTCAATATGGTTGGTGATGGTCCTTTATTGGATGTATGTAGGAATATGGCATTTGCATTGGGAATAATTAAAAATGTTAACTTTCTTGGTATAAGATCTCATAAGGAAGTAAGTGAGCTGATGCAGCATAGTCGTGCATACATTCAGCATTCTATTGTACCTGATTCAGGTGATTCAGAAGGAACTCCGAATTCCGTTTTAGAGGCAATGGCATCGGCCTTACCCGTAATCTCTACGAATCATGCAGGGATAAAAGATGTGGTTATTCATTCTGAAACAGGTTTTTTAGTTGATGAAAAGGATGTAGATTCAATGTCAGAGTATATGAGAAAATTGCTTAAAGATCCTATTTTAGCTGATCAAATGGGGCAGATTGGAAGAAAAAGAGTTGTTACAAACTATACAATGGCTATAAGCATAAATAAGCTTTTGAATATATTGGAAAATTTTATGAAATAAATTTATTATTTAATTATTGTGGTTAAAAGAATACGTTCGATTGCCGGTTACTGGTGGAGATTGTTTTTTGGTTTGTTCAAAAAAGCTGGTCAAACTATTGATCATATGCGGGCTAAACCGTCTGAAACTCCTGTAATTATTATGGGGCATCAAAAGACAGGAACCACTGCCATTGCTGCTTTACTTGGGAAAGCAACCGAAAAAGAAGTTTCAATAGATCCTTTTTACAGGACTCCCAAAAAGCACATTGTTTTGCCAAAGTTGTATGAAAACAAATTATTGCTATCTGACTATATCAGATCAAATGCCTATTTGTATAGGCCTCAGATAATTAAAGATCCGGAATTTGTATTCTTTTATAAAGAATTAAAGGAAATATATACGGATTCAAAATTTGTTTTTATAATACGTAATCCATTTGATAATATTAAGAGTATTCTTGACCGGTTAAAGATTCCTGGAGATATTGACGATTTTAATGAGACCTTGTTCCCGGAGGTAATGAATACATGGGATTGGATGGAATTATTGCGTGGTGATCTTTCAAATGTTAAAGGGAATAATATTATTGAGACCTTGGCATTGAGATGGGTGTTTTGTGCTAATTTATATCTGAATAATAAAAATGATTTCATATTAGTAAAATATGAAGAGTTCAGAGAAGATAAAATAGGTATAATTAATAATCTCATTGAAAATATTAATGATGAAATTAAACAGGATATTTCATCGATTATGAATAAACAATTTCAGCCCAAGGGTGAAAATTCATCCATAAGTCCCCAGTTTTTTTTTAGTAAAAAAAATTATGACATAATAGCAGAAATATGTGAGAAGTTATACTTTGAGATATATAAGAGAAATTTGCACTGATGTTTTTTTGTTGTTTGTTTTGAATATTTAGATGTAAGCAGTTATATTAAGATAATGATTATATGCCTGATCTCTTTTTTGTATAAATATTAATAGAATGAATAATTATATGACAAATTATAATGATAGCTTAATTTCAGTTGTAATTCCTTGCTATAATTCTTCAAAGACTATTGAAAGAGCTGTAATAAGTGTTTTAAGTCAAACTCATTCCAATTTTGAAATAATTATTGTTGATGATGCCTCAATAGATAGAGAACTTACGTTTGAACTTATAAGTAAATTTAATGACAATAGAATTGTATATATTCAGCATGAGTATAATAAAAATGGGTCCGCAGCTAGGAATACAGGAATTTTAATTGCATCAGGTTCTTTTGTAGCATTTTTGGATTCAGACGATGAGTGGTATGCAGACCATTTGGAAAACTCATTAAATTTCATGGCAAATAATAGCTCAGTACCCATTGCATTTTGTAGAAGTAACGTAATGACGAAGGGTTTTAAGGATATAGTTTTGCCTGAAAAAAAAATTCAAAATGATGAAAATGTAAGTGAATACCTCTTTTGTTCTGACGGATTTATTCAAACCTCAGGTTTATTTGTCGAAACTCGACTTATGAAGAATAATTTATTTAATGAAAATCTGATTAGACATCAGGACTATGATTTAGTCTTACGTTTAGCATCAAAAAAATATAAATTTTTATCTTTATCTCATATAGGTGTTATAATACACTGGGAGGATAATGATTTAGATAAAAAAGGTGGTACTTGGAAGTATTCTTACGAATGGGCTTTAAACAATAGGGAATTGTTTACTAAAAAATCATTTAAGTGCTTTGTGTTGAAAAATTGTGTTTTACGGCTATTTATTATGGGTGAAAAAAAGATTGGATTGAAATTATTTTTTAAACATTGCCTAAAGTTTTATTCTATAAAAGAATGGTATAAAATTCTTTCTATTGTTTTTTTTAAAAAAGTTATATTTAGCAAAATATAATTAGAGAATTGTAATTTTAAAATAATGATGTAATTCATCTGCAAAATATTTTAGTGATTTTCTTTTAGTAATTCTATTTATGTTTATATCTGTAATTATACCTTGCTATAATGTTGAAAATTACATTGAAGAATGTATTGTTAGTGTATTAAATCAGACGTATCAAGATATTGAGATCATTTGTATAGATAATAATTCAAGCGATAGAACCTTTGATAAATTACAGTCGTTATTACAAAAATACCCAACCAAAATAAAAGTTCTTCAAGAATTTAAAAAAGGGGCTCCTGCAGCCCGCAATAAAGGTGTCTCAATTGCAAAAGGTGAATGGATTCAGTTTTTGGATGCCGATGATGTATTACTCCCTTATAAGATTGAATGTCAAATTGCTTTGATTTCTAAAGATAAGAATTTAGCTATTATTTCCGGAGCCTATTTTAGAGAGAGTCTAAACAAGGAAAGAACAATTAATGATATGGATGAAATAGATTGCTTCAAAGCTGTTTTCGCTTCTTTGGTTGGTCTTACTAGTGCCAATTTATTCAATAGAAAAAAAATTATTGAGATTGGAGGATGGAATGAAGATTTGTTGAGTTCTCAAGAGGTAGATTTAATGTTTAGGCTAATCAAGGTTGGCGGAACAATGGAATTTGATTTTTCACCCAACACTGTTATAAGAGAGAGAGTTTCTGGTCAAATTTCTCAAAGAAATCCTGTCGAAAAATGGACTCAGTATATTCATCTTAGATTAGAGATGCTGGATTTTTTAAGACAAAAAAGACCTGAATATTATGAACAAGAGATTGGATATTTTCAGTATAAGTTATTTAATGCAATAAGAACATTAGCAATTTACGATTTAAATATAGCGTCATATTTTTTTGATAAGTACATAGATGAAAAGTTGATTATAAACAATGTTTATGAAAAATCTTTATATTTAAGAGTGCTTAGAATTGCTGGGTTTAAATGGGCCGAAAAATTGAAAAAAATAGTATTCAGAAAATCGAGTTAATATTAGTATTATTCCATATTAATAATTGCTTATATTTATAGCTTTATTAATTACATGATAAAATCTAAAAGCGATTATTTATATTATTTGGAAGCAGATAGGATATCTTTATCTAAACCTATCAATATTGGATTTAAGGATTGGTTGTTGTCCCTTATTTTTCCCGATTATATATGGTTATTTCAAAAAAATTTGAGAAAACTTGAGTATTACACAAATTGTAGAAAAGGAGTTTTCTCTTATTTTTATAAGATTATGCTTTTGAAAAAACATAATCGTCTTTCTTTAAAATTAGGTTTTTCTATCCCTATGAATGTTTTTGGCCCAGGTCTCTCTATTGCTCATTATGGGACCATTATTGTTAATGGGGGAGCAAGGGTTGGTGCAAATTGTAGATTACATGCGTCAGTAAATATTGGAACAATGGCTGGATATAGCAATAAAGCTCCTTCTATTGGAGATAACTGTTATATAGGGCCTGGTGCCAAAATTTACGGTGATATAGTTATTGGCAATCGAATTGCTATCGGTGCCAATGCTGTTGTTAATAAATCTTTCATTGAAGATAATATTGCAATAGGAGGGATACCTGCTAAAAAGATTGGAGACATAAATGTGTTTGAGATATTGATTCCAGGGACGGAGTTGTGTAATAGAAAAATGAATATTGACAATTCAATTGTTGGACTTTCTGCAAAAGAATTGTATCAAAAATATAAATTTTGACAAGGCATATGCTTTATTATGGTATTGTTTAATCTATGATATTGTTATGAAAATAGGAATTATTTCGTCAATGGCTGCATCTCCATGGGGAGGAAGTGAAGAGTTGTGGGTTGCAATTGCCAGATCCGCATTAGAAGCAGGACATGGCGTAGCAGTATCTGTGTATGATTGGGGGGCATTGCCTTTTAAAATTGCGGAATTAAAGGATACGGGTGTTTCTATTCACAAGCGTTCACGAATTAGCTATGGCGATGTTAAGGGCAAAATAAAAGGATTAATAATAAAAAAGATATTTGCGATACGTCAATTAAATGCATTTATTTCAAGTGAAGCTCCAGATATTCTTGTATTGAATACTGGTGCATTTTGTGATCTAGAGATTGATGCAGTAAGAACTTTTTTATTAAAAATTAATATCCCTTTCTTCATTGTTGTTCATTCTAATACAGATACATATACTTTGGCTTATCATAAATTAGATGAGGTTCGAAGTGTTTGCAAAAAAGCACAAAAAGTATTTTTTGTTTCTGAAAGACTAAGGCAGCAGGCTGAAAGGCAGATCGCCTATTCTTTTGACAATTCAGAAATTGTTAAAAACCCTGTAAATATGGATCAGGTAGGAGTTATTCCCTACAAGGAACGTCCGATTGTTCAAATGGCATGTGTGGGATATATTCAGGTGGCTGTAAAAGGGCAGGCAATGCTTTTGCAATTGCTTTCTTCTGATAAATGGAAGGAAAGAACTTGGCAACTTAATATTTATGGAAAAGGGCCTGATGAATCTTTGTTGGTGGAGCTTATCAAATTTTATGGACTACAAGAAAAAGTGTTTTTAAAAGGATATGCAAAAAATATAAGAGAAGAGATTTGGAGTGAAAATGACGTTTTATTAATGCCTTCTTACATTGAGGGGATGCCAATATCTCTTATTGAAGCAATGCTTTGTGGTCGAACAGCTGTGGTTACAGATGTTGGTGGAAACAGAGAGGTTATAGATGATGGTGTAAATGGCTTTATTGCCGAAAGCCCAAGTATATATTCATTTGATAAAAAAATGGAAGAAGCTTGGATAAAGAAAAATGACTGGAAGCAAATGGGAGAGATCGCTTTTGAGAAGGCAAATTCTGTATTTTCACTTAAAAATAGTTTTAGTTTGTTATCGAAAATGCTAATAAAATTGCCTGCCAATGAATAATGTAAAACCGAAGCATGTTCCTGTACTTGATAGTCTTAGAGCCATAGCAGCACTTTCTGTCTGCTTTTATCATTTTATTTGTGGACCTATTGGGTTTATAAAAAATGAATTTATTCTCGACTCATTTTATTTAGGTGCATTTGGTGTGCAGATGTTCTTTGTTATTTCAGGTTTCATAATTCCATGGTCACTTTACCACAATAAATACAAAATATTATATTATTTTAAATTTTTATTGAAAAGATTTATTCGATTGGAACCGCCTTATTTGATTTCGATTTTGTTAGTAGTAGTGTTTTTTTTTCTTAGAAAATTATATACAGATGTTCCAGATGTTCGATTGCCTTTTTTAGATGCTAAACAAATTGCACTTCATGTCGGTTATCTTATTCCATTTACAGACTATCACTGGATGAATAGAGTTTATTGGACTTTGGCAATAGAATTTCAATTTTATTTGTTCATGGGACTGTTCTATTTTCTAATAATTAAAGACGATTTTAAAATTCGGCTATCGGGGTATCTGTTTGTTTTCGGTGTTTCTTTTATTGGTAGTGATCAGTTTTTGCTACATTGGTTGCCAGTATTTTTGTTAGGAAATCTTCTTTTTTTAAAAATGACAGACCATATTAATAAAATTGAATTTTATTTTTTTTCAATAGTTTCTTTTTTGTTAATTTCTCTTTACAATCCTTTGCCTGCTTTTTTTGCATGTTTTATATCTGTTGTCATGATATTGTTTTTTTATAATTATTCAAATAAAATATTGAATTGGTTTGGTAAAATTTCATATTCAATCTATTTGACACATGCAATTGTAGGCCTTGCTTCGATTAATGTTATGTTGAGATTTGCTAATAGTTCTTTCTCCAAAGTTTTAATTATTATTATTGGATTTCTTATTACGTTATTTGTTTCGTATATAATGTATAGATTTGTAGAAAAGAAATCACAACAAATATCATCCAAAATTAATTTTTACAATAAAAATGATTGATAGAGTTGATATTATTATTACTACTAAAAACAGAATTCATGATTTACTTATTACTATAGATCATATGCTGTCAATTGGTTTTAATCAAAATCAATTCTATATTGTTGATGACGGTTCCACCGATAGTACATTCTCTGTCATTAAGGAAAAATATCCCTTCATAAATATTAAAAGAAATGATATTTCTAAAGGGCTTATGTTTAATAGGTCAGAGATGATGTTGTGGACAAAAAGGGATTATATCTTATCTATTGATGATGATTCTTACATCAGAACAAAAGAAGATGTTGAAGACGCTATTTCTATTATGGATAGCGATTGTTCTTTTGGTATATTTCATTTTAGAGTATTTAATCAAATCATGTCTCCACCTCCTAAAAATGAATTTAAAAAAACATTTAGATTTTTAAGGGGGTATATTGGTTGTGGTCATATTATTAAAAGGGAAGTAATACAAAAGTTAGGACGGTATAGGGAAGTTTTGGTTTTTTATTGTGAAGAGTTGGATTATTCTTTACGTGCATATGAGTTGGGTTATAAAACTGTGACACGAGATGATTTAATTGTACATCATCGTATCGATTTACAGTTACGAGAAAATCAAAAAAAGACTGTTGATTCAAAAGGTGTTTATGGTCGCGAATGGAGGAATATTCATTTATATTCTAATAATGTATTGATCTCGATGCTTTATTATCCTTTTGGTATTGATCTGATTTTTAGTTTTTATCGTTTAGTGCTAGCTTTCTACAGAATGGTGCTTAATGAAAAACAATTTGCTGGGTACTTTAAAATGCTATATAGGATTTTATGTTTTATTCCATATGTCTTTAAGGAATATAATAAACTGAGTTATAAAAATTTTTTTATTTGGTTCAAATATCCTGATATGACAGATGCAAATACAATATAAATATTCCCGGTCTATAAATGCAATAGTGAACTTTTATAATAATGCTGTTTAACTCTATTGATTTTCTTTTATTTTTTCTTGTAGTAACAACTGCCTATTTTGCGCTGCCTCATAAATTTCGTTGGCTATTGTTATTGATATCGAGTTGTTATTTTTATGCAGCTTTTGTTCCAATTTATATACTTATTTTATTTGTAACAATTGTTATAGATTACTATGCTGGTATTTTTATTGAAAAAGCACCTGCACATTATAAAAAAAGGATATTATTAATTAGTATTTTGGCGAATGTTGGAATATTAATGTTTTTTAAATACTATAATTTTTTTATAGATAATATCAATTCTGCTTCTTCTTACTTTGGTGCGAACTTCAGCTTTCCTCTTTTAAGTATAATTTTGCCAATTGGCTTGTCTTTTCATACATTTCAGGCAATGAGTTATACTATTGAGGTCTACCGAGGGAATCAAAAGGCGGAAAAACATTTTGGAATTTATGCTCTATATGTTATGTTTTATCCTCAATTGGTAGCCGGACCAATTGAAAGGCCACAGAATGTCTTGCATCAATTTCATGAAAAGAAGAGGTTCGATGCTGAAAAATTATGGGTGGGATTGCGATTAATGCTTTGGGGACTGTTTAAAAAAGTAGTAATAGCTGACCGATTGTCTTTGCTGGTTGATCGTTTGTTTGAGAATCCCGGGGAATATAATTCTCCTCTTCTAATTGTTGGAGCTGTTTTTTTTGCAATTCAGATCTATTGTGATTTTTCGGGGTATTCTGATATGGCGATAGGTGCAGCAAAAACTATGGGTTTTGAACTTATGACTAATTTTAATAGGCCATATTTTGCCTCAAATATTAAAGCTTTTTGGGATCGCTGGCATATTTCACTTTCCACATGGTTTAGAGATTATGTCTATATTCCTTTAGGTGGAAATAGAGTGAATGAATATCGATTGTATTTGAACTTTTTTATTGTTTTTATTTTAAGTGGATTTTGGCATGGAGCTAATTGGACTTTTATCGTCTGGGGCAGCTTGCATGCTATTTATGTTTTATTGAATATGTTTATTGTAAAGCGGTTTGATTGGTTTGGTCTAAAGGATAATATGATGTTTAAATTTGCTGGCTGGATCTTTACTTTTTGCTTA
The DNA here is from genome assembly GCA_017303895.1 of Bacteroidota bacterium. Classification (GTDB taxonomy): domain Bacteria; phylum Bacteroidota; class Bacteroidia; order 2-12-FULL-35-15; family 2-12-FULL-35-15; genus 2-12-FULL-35-15. The sequence goes on from JAFLBF010000018.1 coordinate 45,482, forward strand.
GTAGTTTTCGCATGGATCTTTTTTAGAGCCAGTTCTATGGATAATGCAATGGAATATATTTCTTCACTTTTTGCAAATATTTATATGCCCTTGCAACTAAAGCTTCCTCAAGTGGCAGATGAGTTAGGGTTTGGTTATATGAGTTATGGTATTTCTGTTTTTTCTATATTAATATTAGTATTGGTGGAGCTTAAAGTTCAGCCAAGATTTGAAAATAATTTTGTTTTAAAAAAAGATGTTGTTTTTTCAAGTGTAATTCTTTTGCTCGTAATGTTTTTTGGCGTCTTTCAAAAATCTAGTTTTATCTATTTTCAGTTCTAATGAAATATATTTATAGAATATTTGCTGTTCTCGTCATATTCGTTTTTTTTAGCTCAATGTTGTATTTATTGCTAAACAATGGCTTGAAGAATTATTCTTTTAATACGACAAGCAAATTTTATGAAATGTTTGTAGATGATGAAGCGTATGATGTCCTTTATCTGGGCACATCTAGAACATTTCAGAATATTGATGTTCAGATATGTGACTCTATTACAGGCAGAAAAAATTATAATTTAGGTATGGGAGGGGCCGGTGGATTTGAGATATTATCTGTGTTTAAAGCTTTTCTTCAAGTCCATCCAACTCCAAAAAATGTTGTTTTAAATTTTGATAGAAATATATTGGATACTTTAAGAGGATTTCATAATCCCATTCCTTATTTCAATCACTTAAATAATGATGAAGTAAACAAGACTCTTAAAGAGAAAGGCTATCCGGTATGGTTTTATAAAAATGTACCTTTTACTAGAGTGGTTGAGTTTAATGATGATACCCGTAATAATTGTATTAGAGGGTTATTGGGGAAAAAAGATAGCCACAATAAAGGGTATCATGGTTTTTTACCAAATTATGAGAAAATTGGTAAGTTTGATACTGTTTACAAGACTAAAACAATGATCGGTCACTCCAAGGGGAATTTTAGATATGTAGATTCAATTGTTGAGATATGCCAAAAGCAGGGCATAAATTTAATTTTTGTAGTGTCACCTGTATATAAAAAGCACTTTTCAAAAAGATACTTAGATTATGATCTCATTATGGGAAAAGTTAAAACGGAATACAATCAAGGAAAGGGTATTCCCATTCTTTTTTTTGATACTTTACCCCTTAATTTCAATAAGTCTTATTTTGCCGATAATATTCATTTGAATCGAATTGGGACTACCCAATTTAGCATAGTTTTGAGTCAGAAAATAATGGAAGTGCTTAAATAGTGCTTTTTGGTAAATTGTATAAGTTCAAAGCGTTTTTTTGCTAAATTTACCCAAACAAAAAGCGTATATATGAATAGTGTTATTACTTTTCTGATGGATAATTTTTCGGGTTTTTCTCCGAAAAACATTCCTTCTTTTATTTTTAGCCTTGTTATTTGTGCTGTTTTATCCTATTTATTAGGAAAGATCTATGCAAAATATGGTAACTCACTCTCAAATAGAAGATCTTTTGCAAGGAATTTTCTCCTTTTGGCACTTACTACTATGTTCATTATTACGGTAGTAAAATCTTCTTTAGCACTTTCTTTAGGTTTGGTGGGTGCTTTATCGATCGTCCGTTTTCGTGCTGCCATCAAAGAGCCGGAGGAACTTACTTATTTGTTCCTAAACATTGCCATTGGTTTGGGCTGTGGTGCCGGTTTATCACTGTTAACCATCATTGCATTCATTGGCTTTTATGTGTTTATTCGTTTTAGCAACCGTAAACAGGATGAGTTGGAAGAACAAAGTTTATATCTGAATATCTCTTCTGCCGGAAACGGAGCTGTTCATATTCCTGCAGTAGTTGCTGTTTTGGAAAAGAATTGCAATTTTTTAAAATTAAAACGCACGGATGAATCCCCTGATCGTTTTGAACTTTCTTTTTTGATCGGATTGGAAAATATTGATGCGCTGCAAAAAATTAAAGAAGAGATCAGAGTTTTGTATCCCAATGCAGTTGTGTCGCTCTTGGATTCTTCCCGTGATTTTTAATCTTTTGATCAATCATTATGGAGCAGGAATTAAGATACGAGCGTAAGTTTTACGTTACCGGCACTTCACTGGCGAGTATGCTTCATCTTATTCGAATTCATCCGGCCCTGTTTTCTGAAATTTTTCAGCAACGTCAGATCAATAATATCTATTTTGATTCTCCTGGTTTTGAAAGTTATTACGATAATATGGATGGGGCTCATCATCGTATCAAAGCTCGAATTAGATGGTATGGGGAGACATTTGGCCCGGCTAAGAAGCCTACGCTTGAATTTAAGATCAAGAAAGGTTTATTAGGGTTCAAAAGAAATTTTGTATTGCCTGATTTTGTAGTGGATACCAATATTACGAAAGATAAATTACTAAAATTAATGCTGGGTGCTGTGGGAGACGAACAGTTGAGAGCATATCTTTTCAAAGTTCATCCTGTATTGTTGAATGTGTACACCCGCAAGTATTTTATAACTGCCGATAAAAAGATCCGGTTAACCATTGATACCGGACTTCATTATTATTCGATCATGAATGAGGGCAGCTTATTTATTTCACCTGTAAAGGATGATAAAGGAATAGTAATTGAAATGAAATACGATAAGGATACCGAATTATTAGCGGATCGTATCTCATCTGAATTTCCTTTTTTAATGACCAAAAATTCTAAATATCTGCAAGGTGTTAGTCGTGTGTTAGGATTGGAGCTGTAATTCACTATGAAAAATATCAAGAGAAAAAATAAAGAAAGTGCATCAAGGACAAACCGCTTGTTTATCCTGCTTAGTTTTTCTGCTCTGATGATTGCTTTTGCATTTTATCAATTGATGGGGCCGGGTAAAAAAGTGAATGCATTTGTGAAAGATGCCCGGATAGCCTCTCCGGATGTTGATATTCGTACCGGTTATTTTACTTCAGCCCCTTTACTTCATTTATCATGTCCTGAGGCAGATCATACGATCTATTATACTTTAGATGGTTCCAGTCCGGGAAATTCCCTTGCAATGGTTTATGACGGAAATAGTATCCAGTTGCCCGATGAAGTCCTTAAAGATACTTTTTTATATACCATTCCTACATCGCCCCGCTGGCAACTTCCTATGGGTAAAACCTATTGTTTCCCTGTGTTGAGAGCCGTATGTGTTGATAAAAATGGGAGGTGTGGGCCGGAATTGGTAGAATCCTATATCATTGATCCGGAGAAGCAGCATAATTATTCTATTGCTCTTGCTAGTTTTGTTTTCGATCAGGATGCGTTGTTTGGGTATGAGAATGGAATATATGTGATGGGAAAAAAATATGAAGACAAGGATAATTATATAAAGAAAAAAATAAAATTTGATATACCATGGTGGAAATATCCTGCAAACTATTTGGATAAAGGTTCATCTTCGGATCGTTTGGTGAATTTATCGCTGGGGAAATTGAACAAGACTTGTTTTATGCAAAAGCCAAGTAAGATCAGGATCCATGGTTTTAACACCAGAGGCTTTGCTCAGAAATCAATCCGGGTTTCATGGTCGACCTCCTCTGATTCAAGTGCTAAGTGTATAGCGATGTTAAATACACCTTCCACAGAAACGAATTTTGTTTTTAGAAACGGAGGTAATGACTGGACCAAAACACTGCTGAGGGATGCCTTTGTGCATCGCGTTATGAAGAATTCTACATTATCAGCACAACAATATGAACCGGTAGTTTGCTTTTTTAATGGAGAATATTGGGGTATTCATACACTCAGAGAACGTTTTGATGCAACGTATATCTATAGCCATTATGGAATTTCAAAGGATAGTATTGCCTTGCTTGAACTGAATGGCCAAGTGGTAGAAGGAGGAAAGTCGGATGCGAATGACTATCTTAATTTAATTGATTATATCCTTTGCAATGATCTATCGGATGATCAAAAATTTGCAGTAGTTGAAAAAGAGATGGATATAGCCAATCTTATCGATTATTATTTATGCAACATGTTCTTTGTGAATAACGATTGGCCTCATAATAACTGCAAATACTGGCGCTACAGTTATCCTGCAAAAGATACATTTTATCGCGATAAAAAATGGCGTTATGTGGTATATGATATGGATTGGGCAATGGGATTCAATATCAATAAAGCCTATGAATTTAATATGTTTGAATACTTGAAAAATGAAAGCAGAATGGGGAAGGTGTTTTATTCACTTCTGAAAAATGCTTCATTTAAGAGTCGATTAAGGTCCCGCGCAGAGTATTTGCTTGAAAATGAGTTCGCTGAAAGAACTTTAATCGCTACCTTTACTAGCATGGAGGCAGAGATCGGCTCATATATGGACGAACATATTAAGCGATGGAGAGTGATTGGCTCAAAACAAAATTGGGAGAATAATATGTCAGATCTGAAGAAATTTTTAGCTAAAAGACCCAAGATCTTTCTGAAACAATTAAATAGTACATTAGATAAATAGGATCAGTGTTAAGTTATTTAAAAGAGAACATACAATTATTCATGATCTTCAGTGTCTGGCTAATTACCGGCATGTATGGCGGCCCTATTATTTATGGTATTTTGCCTTTGTCTATACTTTTATTGGATCGAAAGAAAATGTATGAAGAGATGATTATTGGTTATCTTTTTATTTTGATCCTTTCTGATAGCGCTATTCCTCAGTTGTTTTTTGCAAAAAACATTAAAAATATTTATATATCTATTCTTGCACTTATATTTTTATTAAGGCTTGAGTCGTTTAATCGATCAAGTATCTTATTTAAAATTTTTATTCCATTTCTTGCATTTTCAATTCTTACCATGTCGATGAGTATTAACGATGATTATTTTTTTATTAGTATTCAAAAAACCATTTCTTTTTCTCTAACAATTCTTGTTTTGCCATTAATGTTCGTGAAGTTGTATGTAGATAATAAAAATGAGTTTGTTAAAAAAATAGTCTTTTTTGTGTTTTTTATTCTTCTTATTGGTTTGTTTTTTAGGTATTTAGCTCCAGAGGTAGCCATGCTTAATGGATCAAGATATAGGGGGGTATTTGGAGGGCCAAATGGATTAGGCGTTTTTTGTGTGTTGTTTTTTATTGTTTTTTTTATTTTTAACAATTATCATTCGGATATTTTTAGTCGTAGAGAGAGGGTGCTTATTTTTGGAATAATAATTATTTCTTTAGTTTGGTCAGGCTCAAGGAATGCATTGATTGCGATCTTTATCTTTTATACATTTCAGCGTTTTTTCGGAATGTCACCTTTTTTAGGATTTCTGATATTCATTGTTTTATTATTTGTATCTGAACTTATTAGCAGTAATGCGGCATCAATCATTAATGCTTTGGGCTTAGGAGAATATTTTCGCGTTCAAACTCTTGAAGAAGGTAGTGGACGATTGATCGCTTGGGGCTTTGCATGGAAACAAATTCAGCATAATTTTTTTATAGGAAAAGGCTTTGCGTATAATGAATTTTATATGCGTCAGCATTATGGAATGCTTGAAAAGCTGGGTCACCAAGGGGGAATTCATAACTCCTTTTTGACTTTTTGGTTCGATCAGGGATTAGTAGGTCTACTTATCTATATGCGATCCTATATTTTATTATTTATCAAAGCAGCTAAAAAAACAAAATTCGCCTTCCCGGCTATGTTTGCCATTAGTTTTACCGCTTTCTTTGAGTCTTGGCTGGTAGGTTCATTAAGTGCCTTTGCTTTTATGGGAATTTTTATCTTTACCATCTTAACCAGTGATGAGATCATTCCACAGGAAACAGAAGTAGTTCCTGCAATTGCAGAATAAAGACCATGAAAATAAAAGATCAGATAAATATTCAAAAGATTAATGCCGGCCGCAAAAGAAAAAGTCGTTGGGTGTTTTTATTATTGCTGTTGCTTGGTCTTATTTTAGGAAATACAGTTGCTACCAGAGTGCTAAAACCTAAAGGCTATTCTAGTCTTTGGAATTTTCTGACTACTGTTGCTACTAATTATTATTCGGGGTTGGATGCACAACCGGAAAAAATTGCTATAGAGATCAATAGCAAAGATTTTAAGAAATTAGAGAAAAACCGTCAAAATGCACTTGAGCGTAGAGTGATCATTAATGATCTGGATGGCGAGTATGTGGATGGAGTTTTGCATTATAATGGGAAAAAGATCGATATTAAACTGCGCTTGAAAGGTCACATGACCGATCATTTGCAAAATAATAAATGGTCGTTCCGGATAAAAGTAAAAGAGAAAGATGAGACCTTCATGGGTATGAAACGATTTACCATTCAGCATCCTGGTACCAGAGGCTATATTTATGAATGGATCTACCATACTTTAATGAAGCAGGAAGGTGTTATTGCATTGCGCTATGATTTTATTAATGTGAAGGTCAATGGTGAGGATTGGGGAGTCTATGCAGTAGAGGAAAATTTTGAAAACGAATTGATCGAAAATAATCAACGTATTAAAGGCCCCGTGCTTCGCTATAATCCTGATCTGTATTGGGTAAATCGCTATAATGGACTTACAGGAATGTACTCGGCCGATGAATTTGCCCGTTATTATTCAGCCGATCCTCAAGCTTATAGAGAAGAAAAGGTGTTGAAAGATAGCTTGCAAAAACACTACTACTTGAAAGCAATTGCCATGATCGAAGGTTTGAGAGCGAACAAGATCGCTGTTGATGAAGCCTTTGATATTCCCCGTTTAGCAAAATTTCATGCGATCATTGATCTAGTAGGCGGGGTACATAGTATTGATTGGAGTGATATAAAATATTATTACAACCCTGTTACAGCAAAGTTAGAACCTGTAGCCTATGAAAGTTTTACTGTACTTGGTTCGAAGGAACTTTCTTCTCAATATATGTTTGTTAACTTGGATTCGAGTCAAAATTATTCCGAATGGCATGAAATGATCTTCAGTAACAAGGTGTTCTTTAAAGAATATATGAAGCACCTGGAGCGGATATCGCAACCTTCTTATCTGGATGCATTTTTTGACATGTCGAATGTGGAATTAAAGAAAAAGTTAGCAATTATTCATAAAGAATTTCCGTATAAGAAATTTGATAAAAACGATTATTATAAACGCCAAAAACAAATTCTGCATATATTAAATCCACCAAAGGCTTTGCACGCATACTTGAATAGAGTAGAAAATAATATAGCCGAATTGCAAATTGCTGCTATTGATGCTCTTCCCGTTAGTATAATCTCAATTGAATTAGATGGGAAACAATTTTTACCTGAAAAAGAGATTATTTTGCCGGCCAAACAAAAAGGTAAAGCACTTGAATATAAAAATTACAGGTTTGGCCTAAAGCGTACACCCTCATTAACGGTTGATCTGCTCGACTCATTAAAAATTAATTATGCGGTATTAGGAGCATCAAAAGTAAAACAAACGCGTGTATTCCCTTATCCACATACTGATAATGAGTTTTTAAAAGAGGAGCAAAAAAATAAAATAAGTACGGTCTCCGGTTTTGATTTTTTAACTGTTGTAGATTCTACTCACTCTATTTTTATGAAGGAAGGAAAGAATGTGTTGGAAAAAGATCTGATCATTCCGTCTGGTTATACTTGTTATGTAAGTGCTGGAACTCAAATTGATCTAAGGAATATGGCAAAGATCATTTCGTATTCTCCATTCATAGTTATGGGCTTGGAAGAGGATCAGGTGGTATTCTCTTCTTCAGATTCATCTTCTCAAGGGATTCAGTTTATAAATGCCGGAGCTTCGAAATTCAAAAACGTTGTTTTCAAAAATTTTGCCCGTGTAAACGATCCACAATGGAAAAGAAGTGGGGCGATCACTTTTTATGAATCCCTTGCCGATTTTGCTAATTGTAGTTTTTATGATTTCAGATCGGAAGATGCCTTGAGCTTTATTCGTTCTGATTTTAAGATCACTACTTCTTTATTCCGGGGAATGAAGGACGATGGATTAGATGCTGATTTTTCGAAAGGAGAGATCAAAAATGTGGCTTTTGAGAACTGTAAGGAAAATGGTATTGATGCTACTTTTTCTACATTAACGCTGAATTCGGTATATTTTTCCGGCTCAGACAATAAAGCCATTAATGCAAAAGATGGTTCGGAATTATTCCTGAGTGATGTTGTTGTAAAAAGATCAACAATTGCTATTTCTGCGGAAGATCTGGCACTGGTGCATTTTAAAGAATTGACAATATCAGATTGTGATTATGGGCTTGTGTCTTACAAGAACAAGCCATCAGCAGGGCATGCGAAGGTTGAAGGGGCTGTATTGAAATTTTCAAATGTAAAAGAACATTATTTACAAGAGCGTAAATCTAAAATATTGGTGGATGGGAAAGTGGTAGACAAAGAAATAGAAGATGTTGAACTGATCATTAAAAAAGGTGAAAAGAAAAAATAAACGATATTCACTGTTTTCATTTGCTTTTTGGCTGAACTGCATTTTATTGTCGGCACAAACAAGTCCGTTCAATGGTGTAGTCATAAAAGACTCATTGAAAGATTACCATTTTGTGGTGAGCGGGCATTTTCACGGTCAGTCCAATAATGGTTCAACCTTTCCTGCGGCAACAGTGCTGAGTAGTATTGATACCTTGAATGCTATTCAGCCTGCTTTTATGATGAGTTTAGGCGATCTCTTTATAGATGTGGATGATGTGTATCTCGACCATTACAAAACAAGTCTTTTTAGCAAATTGAAATTTCCTCTTTTTAATGTAGTAGGCAATCATGACATTTCGAATGGCAATAGGTATGAGAAGGAATTTGGTAAAAGTTATTCTACATTTATTATTGGTTCAGAGTTGTTTATTTTGTTGGACACAGAAATGGATGATGGTAGCATTGAAGGAGAGCAATTAATTATGTTGAAGACAGCGCTATCTTCTGTTAAAGAGAAAAACATTAGCAATATATTTGTTTTTAGTCATAGACCTATTTGGGCTGAACGGATAGAAAAGTATAATAAATTGTTTTTAGAAAATACACGTACAGCACTTGGAAAGAATAATTTTTCAGAAAAGATCTTACCATTATTGCAAGCTCATAAAGATGTAAATATATTTTGGATGTCGGGCTCTATGGGGGGGGGACCAGCTTCATTTTTTTACGATAAAAATCAGGAATTGGGTATTACCTTTATTCAAACAGCTATTCGTGATACACCAAGGGATGCAATGCTGAAAGTAAATGTAAAAAATGGGGAAGTGCATTTTGAAGGGATAAGTTTGACCAATCAAAAATTAGAGAAGATAGATTCCTATGGTATCGATCTTTGGTTGAAAGACGCTAAGCCTGAAACCGGTTTTTCATATCGTCTGATCCCTTTATATATTAAAAACATGCTGTTGCATCGCTACTTTTGGTATGGTATTATAACTTGCATTGGCATATTATTTTTTGTTCGGCTTTTGCTAAAAAGAAAAAACAGATGACGGTATTGTTCCTATATACTGAAATTGCAGATTATTTTCTTGCCTCGTGTAAAGCACTTATTAAAAAAGGGGTGGAGGTACATGTTGTGCGTTGGCCAGTCAACAAAGAGGCTCCTTTTCAATTTTCTTATCCTGAAGGCCTGACTATTTATGATCGCTCGGCTTATAGCAGTGATCAGTTAATGAATCTTGCAGGTAAGATCAATCCGGATATTATTGTTTGCAGCGGCTGGGTAGATAAAGGTTATTTAGCCCTTTGTAAAGCATATAAAAAAAAGGTTAGTACCGTTTTAACTTTGGATAATCACTGGAGAGGAGATTGGAAACAAAGAGTGGCTGCATTGTTAAGTCCATTTTATCTTAAATCACGTTTTTCTAGATGTTGGGTGCCCGGTGAGATGCAATTTTATTACGCAAAAAAACTTGGTTTTTCTGATCAACAGATCTCAAAAGGTTTTTACTCCTGTGATTTTGATCTTTTTCATATTCAATACTTAAGAAACAAAGAACAAAAAGCTGTTGCTTTTCCGAAGCGGTTTATTTTTGTTGGACGCTATTATGCATTCAAAGGGATCAACGATCTATGGACAGCTTTTATTGAGTTACAACAGGAAATACCAAATGATTGGGAGTTGTGGTGTTTAGGGACCGGTGATATTGAGCCGGTAAAACATGGGAAGATCAAACATTTCGGTTTTGTTCAGCCAAAAGACCTTCCTTCTTATATCAAAGAGACTGGTGTTTTTGTTTTGCCTAGTCACTTTGAGCCTTGGGGAGTGGTTGTACACGAGTATGCAGCAGCCGGGTTTCCCCTTATTTGTTCTGATGCAGTTGGGGCAAGAGTGGCTTTTGTAGAGAACGGAGTAAATGGTTATATTTACAAATCGGGTGATGTAAGCGCATTGAAAGATTGCTTAAAAAACATCATGAATGCTTCTAGTCAGGATTTAATTCAAATGGGAAGCAAAAGTGTTGAAAAAGCAAAAGCGAATACTCCTGATATCTGGGCTGACACTTTAGTGAGAATGGTAAAGAGTGATTAGCGAGTAGTAAACAGTAAGCAGTAAATAGTAAACAGTAAATAGTTTTTTGTTAATGGAAATTTCAATCTTTCAACTTTTCAACCTTCCAACTTTTTAACCTTCCAACTGACAACCAATTTGATCCCTTTCAATCAGCCATATTATTCAGGAAACGAAAAAAAAGCCATTTCAGCGGTAATGGATTCCAAAGTACTTACAGGCGATGCAGATGTGACCATACGCTGTGAAAGATTGTTGGAATCAAAATACAAGTTTAAAAAAGTATTTCTGACCAATTCCTGTACAAATGCTTTGGAAATGGCTGCTATGTTGATTGATATTCAGCCGGGTGATGAAGTAATTCTTCCGAGTTATACATTCGTTTCCACATCGAATGCATTTGCTTTAAGAGGAGCAAAGTTGATCTTTGCTGATAGTAAACCGGATCATCCTAATATTGATGAAGAACAGATCGAAAAACTGATCAGCTCAAAAACAAAAGCAATTGTAATTGTTCATTATGCAGGAATTGCCTGTAATATGGATGCTATTATTCGTCTGGCAAAAAAAAATAAGATACGTTTAATTGAAGACGCAGCTCAATGTATTGATTCATTTTATGACCAAAAGGCTTTAGGTACTTTTGGAGATATTGCTTGTTTTTCATTTCATGAAACAAAGAACATTCATTGTGGCGAAGGTGGTTTTATTGCGATCAATGATGCTTCGTTAATAGAAAGAGCCGATGTATTAAGGAATAAAGGAACTAACCGCTCTGCTTTTTTTAGTGGACAAGTCAAAAAATATGAATGGGTGGACCTTGGATTTTCTGCTATTCCAAGTGCAATTACGAGTTCATTTCTATATGCTCAGCTGCTTGATATCGATAAAGTGCAATTAAAAAGAAAGAAGATCTGGGACAGATATTTTAATAATATATCAGGACTTAATAGATCCGGTAAAGTTAAATTGCCTTTTGTCCCGGCTTATGCTTCCAATAATGCGCACATATTTTATTTAGTATGCAATGATAAGAGAGAGCGGGATGAATTAATTGTGCACTTAAAGAAAGATGAGATACAGGCAGTTTTTCATTATCAATCCTTGCATAAAAGCCCCTATTATTTGGATAAGCACGATGGACGGATTTTGCCTAACGCTGACCGCTATAGTGAATGCCTGCTTCGCTTACCTTTGTTTTATGATCTTAATTTTAAGGATGTTGATTTCATATCCCAGAAAATAATAGAATTTTATAAGTAATTAAATTTTTGCTTTAGTAAATTCGAACTTACATCTATTCCTCAATCCTCAAATTCCTTAATCCCCCGATTCCCTCAATCCCCATATCTCCTAACGTATTTTTTTGTAAATTTACTACCATCTTAAAAATATGTGTGGAATTAACGGTTTAGTCGGTATTGCCGATGTTGGTATAGCTAAAGAAAAGGTAAACGCCATGAATGAGCGGATGCGTCATCGTGGTCCTGATGATTCAGGGATCTTTGCTGAAGAAAAGATCGCTTTAGGACATAGACGCCTTTCAATTATTGATCTTTCATCTGCCGGACACCAGCCAATGCGCTCATTTGATGGTCGCTATCAGATCGTTTACAATGGTGAATTATATAATTTCAAAGAACTAAAATTTGAATTACAAAGGGTAGTTGCCGGCTCTGGTCAGCAATCCTACATGTTCCAAACGAATACTGATACTGAAGTTATTATTGCGGCTTATGCCCGCTGGGGAGCCGACTGTGTAAAACGATTCAATGGGATGTTTGCATTTGCCATTTGGGACACAGTAAACAAAGAATTATTTATTGCCAGAGACCGTCTGGGAATAAAGCCATTGTATTATTTTTATACGAATGGAGTGTTGGGCTTTTCTTCGGAGATCCGCTCCTTATTAGCTTCAGAATTATTGCCCCGGAAACTGGATCAAAATGCCTTGATCGATTATCTACGTTATCAAACCGTACATGCTCCCGATACGATTGTTAAAGGTGTAAAAATGTTAATGCCCGGGCACTACATTGAAATGAAAGGCGAAAATGTGAAGATCAAAAAATATTGGTCTTTGATAGATAATATCAGCGATGCTTCAAAGGGGAAGAGTTATCCGGAAGTATGCAAAGATATTGAGCACTTACTTACCAAAGCTGTTGAAAGACGCTTGTTGGCTGATGTTCCTTTTGGTGCTTTTTTGTCGGGCGGTATCGATTCAAGTGCTGTGGTGGGATTAATGAGTAAAGTATCATCCGAAAAAGTAAAAACCTTCTCGGTAACATTTGATGAAAGTGAATTTTCAGAAGCAAAATACGCACAATTAATTGCCAAAAAATTTAATACGGATCACCACGAGATCAAATTAAGTCCGGATGATTTTCTAAAAGATCTTCCCGGAGCTTTAAAAGCAATGGATCATCCGAGTGGAGATGGACCGAATACCTATATTGTTTCGAAAGCAACCAAGAATGCCGGAATTACAATGGCTTTATCCGGTTTGGGAGGAGATGAATTATTTGCAGGATATGATGTTTTTAAACGCAGTTTAGAACTGAATAAAAAGGCATGGTTGAATGCAATTCCTTTGCCATTCAGAAAAGCCGGAGGAGGATTGTTGGCTAAGTCTAAGCCGGGTATTGCATCCGAAAAGATCGCTGCATTATTAAAACAGGGGAAGATCAATTTTAATACGTTTTATCCTATTTCCCGTCAGGTCTTGATGGACGAGCAGATTTTTAGAATTCTAAAAGTTGATGCATTAACTGAAAATAAAGTTCTAGAATTAATATCAAATATTCCAACAACTAAAAACCAGCAACTAACAACTACTTCTATCGCTGAGATCTCTACCTATATGCAAAATGTATTGCTGAGAGATACTGATCAGATGAGCATGGCACACGCATTAGAGGTACGTGTTCCATTTATTGATTATACATTGGTAGAATATGTTTTAGGTATTCCCGATCAATATAAAAGTGTTGCCAGTCCTAAAAAGCTATTGGTAGATTCCTTGGGTGATCTTTTGCCGAGAGAGATCATTGATCGTCCTAAAATGGGTTTTACACTTCCATGGAAGCATTGGATAAAGAATGAGTTAAAATCCTTCTGTGAGGATCGTTTAAATCGTTTAAGCGAGCGGGATGGCTTTAATAAGGATGGTATATTAGAGTTATGGATGGGATTTTTAAGCAATGACCCACTGATCACTTGGTCAAGAATTTGGCATTTAGTGATATTGGAATATTGGTTGGAAGAAAACAATGTGGAATCTTAGGCATGACAAAAAAGAAAGTACTCATATTCATTGATTGGTATTTGCCGGGCTACAAGGCCGGAGGCCCGATACAGTCTGTTGCTAATTTGGTTGAGCACTTGAAAGATGAATTTGATTTTTCAATCATCACCCGTGACACCGATTATTGCGAAGTAACTCCTTACCCAAGCGTTATTAGTAATGAATGGAATAAATTGCCTAATGGCATTAGTGTTTATTATATTTCTCAGAATGCTTTAACAAGAAGCACCATTCGAAATTTGATCAGAAAGACCAATTTTGATATTGTTTATTTGAATGGAATTTATTCTTTATACTTTACACTCATTCCGCTTTTGTATTTAAGAAAAAAGCATAAAGTAAAAGTGATCGTAGCAGCGCGTGGAATGATGGCTCAAAGTGCATTAAACGTAAAGAGAGCAAAAAAACAATTTTTTTTGCGAGCTATAAAAGTGCTAAAATTGTTTGATAAGGTTGTTTTCCATGCTACAAATGAGGTCGAAAAAAAAGATATTAGAAATGTTTTGGGAGATAAATTTGAAATAAGAACTGCCGCTAATTTGCCACAAAAAACGCTGTTATTAAAGCTTCCAACGCGTGAAAAGCAGGCAGGGGAATTACGAATGGTAAATATAGCCCGTATAGCACCGGAGAAGAATTTATTGTATGCTCTTCAGGTGCTTAAAAAAGTGCCAGTAAATGTGCAGTTTGATTTCTATGGGCCCATTTACGATCAAAAATACTGGGAAGAGTGTCAGAAAGTAATGGGAGAGCTTCCTTCTAATGTAAGAGCAACTTATAAAGGAAGTTTGGATAGTGATCAAGTGTTAGCAACATTGAGTGCTTACCATGTGATGTTTATGCCTACTCTGGGTGAAAATTTCGGGCATGTTATTTTGCAGTCGCTCATGTCGGGTTGCCCTGTTATAATTAGTGATCAAACACCATGGAAAGGATTAGCAGAGAAGCGAATTGGATGGGACTTTCCCTTGTCCGAAGAGCATTCATTTGTTGATTCAATTAAGGTAATTAACCGTTTCGATCAGTCGGCTTTTAATACATTGTCTAATCATGCTTTTCAATATTCAGAAAAATTTATCAATAACCCGGAAATACTTGAGCAGAACAGATATTTATTTGCTTAGCTTTTTTAAATTTGTGATATGACCACAACAGATCTCTCTAAATTCAATAATTCCTGGTATGATCCCGGAGCGAATGCTCTAAAGCGATTGTCTTGGTATTGTGTAAATGCGGTATGGATCAATTCGGCATTTCCCATTAGTGGAATAAAAGTTATGCTGCTTCGGATGTTTGGGGCGCGTATCGGAAAAGGTGTGGTTATCAAACCCCACGTTAATATAAAATATCCATGGAAATTAACCATTGCAGATCATGTATGGATCGGTGAAGATGTCTGGATCGATAATTTGACACAAGTGGTGATCGAAGAAAATGTTTGTATTTCTCAGGGCGCATTGTTGTTATGCGGAAATCATAATTATAAAAAAGAGACTTTTGACTTAGTTCTAGGAGAAATAAAACTGGAAAAAGGAGTATGGATCGGAGCAAAATCTACTGTTTGTCCGGGGGTAACTTGTCATTCCCATGCTGTTCTTACTGTGGGATCTGTTGCCACTTCTAACTTGGAGGCTTATAAGATCTACCAGGGAAATCCGGCTCAATTAATACGAGAACGTCAATTTATGAATTGAACAATATTCTTTACAGCATTATAATAAGAAAGCCCTTTTCAAATTAATGAAAAGGGCTTTCTTGTTGAGAATAAGATGAATTACTTCGTAATTACAATTTTGTTGTTTTCAATAGATTCACCATTTGAAATTGCAATATTGTAGATTCCGGTACTAACACCTAGCTCATTGATATTGATACTGATTAGATCAAGATCTGAGTATTGTCTTTGAAAAACGATACGACCCATTACATCAGTGATGCTAATTGTAGATGTTTGAACTTGATTTAATTGGATCTTGATCTCTCCATTTAGAGAAACAGGGTTAGGGTAAACAACTGCAGATTGAGTAGTTTCCATTTCCATATTCTTGTAGTCTGTTTCGAATGGACTCAAATATGAAGATGATAATGAAATTGAGCATGTTGCGCCAGCAGGGGTCTGAACACCACCAACGGTTGCTTTAACACCAACATTATAGGTTTCTCCTGCTACCAATCCTGGAATCCTTACTAATTGTACACTTTTATAAGGCCCAGGTACCGTATAGACATAATTAAATCCTAAACTAGTATTAGAAAATGTCCATTCATAAGATGTTGCACCAGGAACTCCATTACAATAAATGTAGGAACCTCTGGTTAAGTTTGTAGCACCACATGATGCAGTAGTAAGAGAGGTTGTAGGACTTGCCGCAGTTGTAATTTGGCAAACAGCACCAGCGCCAGACCAAACGCCTGTATGAAGTACTTTTACTGTAACATTGTAAGTTGTACCATTCAATAATCCAGGGAATTTATTTAAACTAAGACCTTTATAAGGTGCATTAACAATATAAGATGCCGAATACCCCAAGCTGCTATTTGCTACAGTAAATTCATAGCTGGTAGCGCCATAAACCCCATCACAATAGATCCAAGAATTTAGGGCTAAACCGGTCGCACCGCAAGATGTTGCATTAAGTTGAGATTCAACAATACAATGGCTCATACTCACATCTACTGTTGTGGTAGTGAAATTGGATATTCCATTTCCATCCGTGTAGGTGTAAGTAATTGTATGATTACCTGTTCCAGCAGTTTGTGGATAGAACATTCCACCGGAAACACCAGTACCTGAATATACTCCACCGGCAGGAAGGCCGTCACTTAAAGTAAATGGAGGGTCAATTAAACAAGTATTTGGAATAGATGAAATGGTAACCAATGGGATACTCGTTACAGAAATATTATCAACAAATAATTGAGGAGCAGGATTTGATGCTGTTCCGGAAACATAGGTATATGCCCATCTGATTTGAACAACAGCTTGGTCATCACAAGAAGATGGCAACGTTATCGGTCCAAAACTAACACTGGCAGAAGGGTCTGATGAGAGATATTGTGCTGACCCTGGAAGTGTAGTATATGCCCCTGAGGTTCCGATACGATATTGGCAGGTAATTGCATGTACGATATTGGTAGCAGTGCCTATTTCACCTGCAACCCATGATACTTGGACATTCGTACGGTCAGTTGTATTGATGGCCAAAACTGCTTCTCCTAATCTTCTTCTTACATATCCACTTATGTCAGTTGTAAGGTTATTATTTTTAAATGAAAAACCACCGGCATCCAAACCATTCATTCTCGTCTGAGTTGTAGAGGTACTGTTATACACTCCCGTAATATCTGAAGCAGCTGTAGCAGTTGAAAGTGGTGCACTCATTGCAGAAAAATGGTGGAACACCATATTCGCAGGATAAGTTCCAGCCGGGCTGGAGGCAGGCCAATTTGTAAAAGAATAATTTCCTGATGTGGCTAAGTTGAACGCTGTTGGGTTTGTCTGTGCCCATCCAATAACATTCGTTATCAAAAAGCTCAAAACAATCAGGTTTTTTGTAATTGTTTTCATGTGTTTAAGTTGTTTAATTTTTAATTTGTGTACAAAAATAGCATAAAATTTTATTTTACAAAGCTAAAGCTGTTTAAATTGCGTATGCCTGATAAATATCAGCTTTCTAATTGATTTTCATCAGATTGTTTTAAATTCTATCTTTATCCTCAATTATTAGGAACAAATGCTTAAAATATCCATTATCACAGTTTGTTATAACAGTGCCGATACTATCGAGAATACCATAAAGTCTGTTATATCTCAAGATTATCCGGATATTGAGTATGTCCTGATTGATGGAGGATCCACAGATGGAACACTTGCTATTCTGGATAAATACCGTTCCTCATTTGCGAAGTTTATTTCCGAAAAAGATAATGGTATTTATGATGCACTCAATAAAGGACTCGCTTTAGCAACGGGGGATATCATTGGAATTTTACATGCCGATGACTTTTATGAATCTTCCTCTATTTTGTCAGATGTTATAAAAACGTTCACTGAAAAAGAAGTGGATTGTGTATATGGCGATTTGCAATACGTGGATAGAGTGGATACAGCATTGGTCAAGCGTAATTGGGTTTCGGGTCATTATAAAAAAGAAAATTTCCTGAAAGGATGGATGCCGCCTCATCCTTCTTTTTTTGCGAAGAAGAGTTGTTATGAAAAATTTGGTAATTTCAGCACTCAACTTAAAACTGCTGCCGATTACGAGTTGATGCTCCGATTTTTATTTAAACATAATTGTTCTGTGACGTATTTGCCAAAAGTATTGGTAAAAATGCGAGTGGGAGGGAAAAGCAATGTGTCCATTATGAATAGAGTGAAGGCTAACCGTGAAGATAAAAAGGCTTGGCAGATCAATGGATTAAGCCCGGGGATGTTTACTTTTATTCGAAAACCATTATCTAAGGTTGGACAATTTTTTCATAACAAAATGTAGAAAAATTGGCGAATAAAAAATTTCAAACAAGCGGCAAGCAATAATGTTATTCAGTAGTATTACTTTTTTATTTTACTTCCTGCCGGCATTTCTCTTGCTGTATTATCTAACGCCTGTTAAATTTCGAAATTACAGCTTATTATTGGGGAGTATTGTTTTTTATTCATGGGGCGGACCTGTATTCATTTTCGTGATCCTATGTACTACTGCAATCGATTATTTATTAGTCAAGCAAATTGAAAAAGCCAATACAAAAACCCGGAAGAAGCAATTTCTTTATTTGTCATTAGTACTAAACTTAGGGATTCTATTTTGTTTTAAATACTTACAGTTTTTTGTAGAGAATGTGAACACGCTTCTTGGTTGGGCTAATATAACGGGAATCTCCATTCCTGATATTGTTTTACCGATCGGTATTTCCTTTTTTACATTTGAATCCCTTACCTATGTGATCGATGTATATAGAGGTGAGCAACGTACCTTAAGTAGTTTTGGAAATTATCTGACCTATATTTTAATGTTCCCGAAATTAATAGCCGGTCCTATCATTCCGTATAACAAGATCGGTTCACAAATTGAATCGGAGCGTATGGTATTAGCTGCTGATCGTTTAAAAGGATTCATGCGTTTTATTTTTGGCTTATCGAAAAAAGTGTTGATAGCGAATATTTTGGGAGAAACGGTAGCCCACATCTACAAGAATGATCTTGTAAATATGGATTCTTCACTCGCCTGGATCGTTTCTATAGCCTATACCATGCAATTATATTTTGATTTTTCGGGATATAGCGATATGGCAATAGGATTAGGACAAATGTTCGGTTTCAGGATCCCGGAAAACTTCAACTTCCCTTATATATCTAGAAGCATTACTGAATTTTGGAAACGTTGGCATATTTCATTGGGAAACTGGATGCGGAATTATCTTTATATTCCTTTGGGAGGAAATAGGGCAGGGAAGTACGCAACATATATAAATCTTTGGATCGTTTTTCTCATTTCAGGTTTTTGGCATGGTGCCGGCTGGAATTATGTTATTTGGGGCGCATTTCATGGATTTTTTCTTGTGATGGAACGACTGTTTTTGCAAAAGTACTTGAAGAATGGATTGGGGATGTTTTATGTTTTTTTTGTTGCCAATATTGGATGGGTGTTTTTTAAGAATGAAGATCTGAATATTGCATTTCAGGTCCTACAGCACATGTTCTCTTTTCAATTTACAAGCAGTTTTTCATTAGAGCCACGGTTTGTATTAGTGTTGTTACTCGCTCTCATATTCGCTTTTATAGGAGCAATCAAGCCGGTAGAAGAACAAATTCAAAATGAGGATCTTTTGTTTTTTAAAAATGGGTTCCGTTTAGCAACCGTTTATACCATTTGCGTGGTTTGTTTTTTATTAAGCGCGTCTTATTTATTGGCAGAAGGATTTAATCCATTTATATATTTCAGGTTTTAATGAAAGACAGGACATACAACATATTATTTTTTGTATTAGCCGTATTATTGGTACTGCATTTCCTTTTTTATCCTTTGAATATTATTAAGGATTCTCCCTTAAGTGGCTCTTTTCATGTTCCTGAAAAACAGGATTTTACCATTCCGGATTATTTATCAAAACGTTATCAGGATTCTACAGAGGTGTTTTTGAAATATAATTTCGGACTTTTCCCCGGACTCACACGCGTACATAATCAGGTGGAATATTCATTTTTTGATAAAATACATGTGTATGATGTCCATAAGGGAAAAGATAGTTATTTGCACCGTTACGTCCCCGGATATTTTGAGGGGAAGCAATTTGATAGTTATACCCTCAATCATTATTTAGATCTATTAAATCGATTTGCAGACTCCTTAAAGGCAAGCGGGAAGACAGTTATTTGGGTAATTGCGCCTGATAAGTCATTGGTTTATAAAGAAACTCTGCCCTCAGAAATAGAATTTAAAGAGCCTATTAATCTATATTATGAAGGTTTAAAGAAGGGACTTCACTCGGGAAAGCTATCCTATATTGATTTTAATGAATTGGCAATAAAAGAGAAAAAGAAATATCCATTTCCGGTTTGCAATAAAGGAGGTATTCATTGGACGCAGGCTTATTCTGCCCGTTGTTATGATTCATTATGTAAATATATTAATCAGTTATCCGGAGCAGAGATAGAGAACAAGATCAATTATTATATGACAGGGACTGTTTGGGGACCGGATTATGATATAGAGAATGCTGCTAATTTGCTGATCCCGCTTGAACGTGACGATAGTTGCTATTTAGCAGAGGTAACAGCTGTTAAATCAGTAAAGAATAAAAAAATCATGTTGGTCGGTGATAGTTTCTGTCATGCCTGGATGTGGAATAAATTCTTCGATAAAAATTTTTCACCAGAATCAGAGTTTTGGTACTATAATAGAGATGCCAGTCTATTAGACAATACTATTATTCCTCGTAATCCGGATAACAAATCGATAAGAGAATATATTTCAAAGTTCGATGTATTTGTTATCACCTATTCAGCCGCTAATGCCAATATGCTTGATTATGGCTTCCTGAAAGATGTCTTTGGAGAGTAGTAAATTTCGACCTCTCCCCAGCCCTCTCCAAAGGAGAGGGGATTTATACTTTCATCCTTAATTCTTTGCCTTTGCTGGTGTTATCACCTGCAAAAATTGCAACTATTTAAATTCGTAATTCGATATCCGTATTTCGTAGATCATAAAAAAGCCCCTTCATTTGAAGAGGCTCTCTTTTAGAATTTAGCACGTATCTTGCGTTTTTTGTATTTGCTTCTTTTGAAGACACTGCCATATTTAGACTTGTAAAATGAACTTTTACCTCTTAAAACATACGAGTAATACACGGATGTAGAAAGATAGGAATCGTTATGTGATGGATCTCCTCTTTTTTTTCCTGGAGCGTAATTAGATGGTAGTGGGTAATCGCCTGTTAGTTCATCTCTTCTGTTTGCTAATTCAACAGCCAATTCACTTGAAAGCATGCTAGGATCTGCATAAACAGTACTAACATCATCCAAATAATCTGTGAATGTAGTTCTCCAATTGAATTCCCAACCAATACGATGACGTTTTTCAAGTGTAAATAACAAACCAATACCTGCAGGAATAGAAAGCCCCATTTTTTTGTAGGCAACACCTTCGGTTTGTAAAGGTTGTAATGCTACCCACTCACCTTGATATTGTGTCTTAGGATTATGATAATAACCGCCAACACCGGCAAAAGCATACATTTTAAAATCATTACGGTAGCGATACGTCCTTCCAAGATCAGGTATTTCGTAGAAAAATACTTGCGCTTGAAGATCAAGTTCAATGATATCATTTCTAAATGATAAATTTCTACCAGCTCTGCCACGATTGGTCGAAGCATTATCCGCTCCCTGAATACGAACCCAATTTAATCCTAAACGACCGGAGATCAAAGGAGTAAACTTATAACGGGCAAAACCACCAACAGTATATTGGGTTTTGTTCAATTTCATATCCATGACGAAATCTCTTCGTGTGCCGGCTTTACCTCCGATTTCTCCCAAATAGTTGGAAGCACCTACTTGTGCTCCAAAATCCCATAGATATTGAGCATTCGCTAATCCAACACTAAAAGTTGAAATAATTATGGACAAAACAATTTTACGCATGACTGCAAATATATAAAATACCAATGAAATACAAAAAATATATTCCTAAATTCGTACCGTTATTGTAACAAAAATAGAAAAAAAATTAAAATGAGCAATAAGATCACTGAACTTTTTGGAATAAAATACCCCATCATTCAAGGAGGCATGATCTGGTGCAGTGGCTGGGAGTTAGCTTCAGCAGTGTCGAATGCGGGTGGTTTAGGGCTTATCGGTAGTGGTAGTATGTACCCGGAAGTGTTTTTGGAGCATGTAAGAAAATGTAAAAAAGCAACGGATAAGCCTTTTGGGGTGAATATCCCCCTTCTTTACCCTAATGTGGAAGAACATATTAAAACCATTTTAGACGAAGGAGTAAAGGTGGTTTTTACTTCCGCGGGAAATCCTGCTACATGGACAAAAAAGCTTAAAGAAAACGGAATAACAGTCGTGCATGTGATCGCAAATACAAAATTTGCCTTGAAAGCACAAGATGCAGGAGTAGATGCCATTGTAGCAGAAGGTTTTGAGGCGGGTGGACATAACGGCCGGGAAGAAACAACAACCATGTGTTTGATCCCGATGATCAGAAAAACTGTCAATATTCCGGTTATTGCTGCAGGCGGTATCGGTACAGGAAGAGGTATGCTAGCCGCAATGGCCTTGGGAGCAGATGGTGTTCAGATCGGAAGCCGTTTTGTTGCTTCTACTGAATCTTCGGCCAACGATCATTTTAAACAAGCCGTGATCAAAGCAGTTGAAGGGGATACTAAATTGATGTTGAAACAAGTGACTCCTGTGCGCTTATTGAAAAATAAATTCTTTGAAGAAGTATTTCAGGCCGAAGCCAAAGGTGCTTCTGTGGAAGAGTTAACACAATTATTAGGAAGGGGCAGGGCTAAAAAAGGAATGTTTGAAGGTGATCTGAATGAAGGCGAATTGGAGATAGGACAGGTTTCAGCATTAATAAAAGAGATCAAGCCGGCAGCACAGATCATTGAAGAGATCATTGCTGAATATAAATTAGCAAAAGAAGAATTAACTAAAGGATTTTAACGCAGATATGATCGATTTTGAAAGATTTGAATTGCCCAATGGGCTAAAAGTGATTGTTCATCAGGATAATTCCACACCGTTGGCGTGCATAAATATTTTATACAATGTAGGTGCAAGGGATGAGGATCCTGAACAAACAGGTTTTGCACATCTGTTCGAACATTTGATGTTTGGCGGCTCGGTAAATATCCCCAATTATGATGAGCCTCTTCAACGGGTGGGGGGAGAGAACAATGCATTTACCACAAATGATATAACCAATTATTACTTAACGCTTCCTGCTGAGAATCTGGAAACAGGCTTTTGGTTGGAAAGTGATCGTATGCTCAGTTTGGCATTCTCCGAAAAAAGTTTGGAAGTACAACGGAATGTGGTGATCGAAGAATTTAAACAGCGCTACTTAAATCAGCCTTATGGTGATGTATGGCTGTTGCTCCGACCGATGGCTTATAAAGTTCATCCTTATCGCTGGGATACGATCGGCAAAGAGATCTCACACATTGAAAATGCCAAAATTCAGAATGTGAAGAATTTCTTTCAACGCTTTTATTGTCCTAATAATGCCATTATGGTTGTTGCCGGAAATGTTGAATTGGAAGAAGTGAAAGTGCTTGCCGAAAAGTACTTTGCTCCCATCCCGAAAGGTCCTGACAATAAAAGAAATTTACCGGTGGAGCCGGCACAGATGGAGGCACGATCGCTCACCGTAGAACGTGATGTTCCGGTTGACGCGATCTATAAAGCCTATCATATGTGTTCGCG
>JAFLBF010000019.1 GCA_017303895.1 Bacteroidota bacterium
GTGCTGCCGGAACATACAGTGTCAGTTATGTAAGTGGCGGATGTAATTCACCAAGTGCTTCTACAACAATCACGGTAAATCCACTGCCAGCCACACCAACCGTTTCGGCAAGCGGACCAACCACATTTTGTACGGGAGGAAGTGTGACATTAACTTCATCAAGTGCAAGTGGTAACACTTGGAGCACTGGAGCAACCACTCAATCAATCGTTGTTAATTCATCCGGAACCTATACAGTGAATGTGACCGATGGCAATGGATGTACTTCTGCTAATGGATCAAGCACAATAACAGTCAATCCATTACCGGCAACACCAACCGTTTCGGCAGGTGGACCATTATCATTTTGTTCGGGAAACAGTGTGACGCTTACATCGAGCAGTGCTAGTGGAAATACCTGGAGTACAGGAGCTACTACACAATCGATCACCGTTTCATCATCCGGAACCTACTCAGTAACAGTTGGAAGTGCAGGCTGTAGCGCAACATCTGCCAACACTAGCGTTACCGTAAATCCATTACCTAGTGCTCCAACAGTATCAGCAGGCGGTCCACTCAACTTCTGTTCGGGAGGAAGTGTGACATTAACTTCATCAAGTGCAAGTGGTAACACATGGAGCACAGGAGCTACCACACAGTCGATCACCGTTAGTGCAGCAGGAACCTATACAGTTAGTGTAACAGATGGCAATGGTTGTACATCAACAGCCGGATCAGCAACAGTAACCGTAAATCCTTTGCCAAGTGCTCCTACCATTTCGGCTAGTGGCCCAACGACATTCTGTACAGGCGGAAGCGTGACATTAACATCTTCTTCGGCAACAGGTAATACCTGGAGTACAGGAGAAACTACACAATCGATCACCGCTAATACTGCAGGAACATATACAGTGAGTTATGTCGATGGAAATGGATGTACCTCTTCCACAGCATCAACCACTGTTACCATTTTATCTAATCCTCCAACACCTGTTGTATCAGCAGGTGGACCACTCACCTTCTGTTCGGGAGGAACAGTAACACTTACATCATCCAGCGCATCAGGCAACACTTGGAATACAGGAGAAACTACACAATCGATCACTGTTAATTCATCCGGCACCTATTCAGTAACCGTAGGAGCTTCAGGATGTTCTTCAACATCGGCTAATACTAGTGTAACCGTAAACCCATTGCCAGCCACACCGATCGTTGCTGCCAGTGGTCCAACAACCTTCTGTACAGGTGGAAGTGTAACACTTACATCGTCTGCTGCAACAGGAAATACGTGGAGTACAGGTGCTACAACACAAAACATTGTTGTGAATGCAGCAGGAACATACACAGTGAGTTATGTGGATGGAAATGGATGTACCTCTTCCACAGCATCAACCACTGTTACCATTTTATCTAATCCTCCAACACCTGTTGTATCAGCAGGTGGACCACTCACCTTCTGTTCGGGAGGAACAGTAACACTAACCTCTTCCAGCGCATCAGGCAACACTTGGAGTACTGGAGAAACTACACAATCGATCACTGTAAATTCATCCGGCACCTATTCAGTAACCGTAGGAGCTTCAGGATGTTCTTCAACATCAGCTAATACCAGTGTAACCGTAAACCCTTTGCCTTCCACACCAATTGTTGCTGCCAGTGGTCCAACAACCTTCTGTACAGGTGGAAACGTAACACTTACATCGTCTTCCGCAACAGGAAATACGTGGAGTACAGGTGCTACAACACAAAACATTGTTGTGAATGCAGCAGGAACATACACTGTCAGTGTAACTGATGGAAATGGATGTACATCTTCAACAGCCTCCACAACAGTAACTGTCAATCCATTACCTGCCACACCTACTGTTTCTGCCAGTGGTCCACTCACCTTCTGTCAAGGAGGAAGTGTAACTCTTTCATCTTCCGCTGCAACAGGAAATACATGGAGTACAGGTGCTACAACACAAAACATTGTAGTGAATGCAGCAGGAACATATACTGTCAGTGTAACTGATGGCAACGGTTGTACTTCAGCGACCGGATCAACAACAGTAGTTGTCAATCCGAATCCGGCAACACCAACAGTAAGTTTAAATGGTCCCGCCACTTTCTGTTCGGGCAATTCAGTTGTTTTAACATCCAGCAGTACTTCCGGAAATGCATGGAGTACAGGAGAGACAACACAAAGTATTACAGTTAACAGTACAGGAAATTATTCTGTAACAGTAAACGATGTGAATGGATGTACTGCAAGTTCTGCAAACACCAGCATTACAGTAAATCCTACTACTGCAACGCCAAATATCACAGATAGTGGATTGAACATTTGTGCCGGACAAACAACAACATTAACCTCATCAAGCACAACAGGTAATACCTGGAGCACAGGTGAAACTACACAAACAATCACAGTGAATGCATCCGGAACATATACGTTGACCACAGATGACGGAAGTGGTTGTCCATCTATACCGGTAAGTGTTGTCGTTACAGTGACATCCAATCCTACAACACCTACGATTAGTGCAAGCGGACCATTAACATTCTGCCAAGGCGATAGTGTGACCTTAACATCCAGCAGCACGAATGGAAATACCTGGAGTACCGGAGAAACAACACAATCTATTGTTGTATCCGCTACCGGAAATTATACGGTAACTGTAGGTGCAGCAGGTTGCTCTGCAATATCTGCTGCCACAGCAACACTTGAATTACCATTGCCTTCAACACCACTTATTAGTAATACCGGATTGGTATTCTGTGCCGGACAATCTACTACGCTTACATCTAATAATACAACAGGTAATAACTGGAGCACAGGGGAAACTACACAATCGATCACCGTTACAAGTTCAGGTAACTATTGGTTAACATTTACGGATGGAAATGGATGTACCTCTGATTCAACTGCTGTTACAATTACAGCAAATCCATTGCCTGCCTCTCCCTTGATCACAGCCAACAATCCATTATCATTCTGTCAGGGCGATTCTGTAAGTTTAACCGTTTCACCGGGAACAGGCATTGTGTGGACTCCTGGAAATACAACAGATTCAACACTAACAGTAAATAGTAGTGGTGTGTTTACCGTAACTTATACGGATGGAAATGGATGTACGAGCACATCTGCGCCAGTAAGTGTAACGGTAAATACAATCCCTTCAGCACCTTCGTTGAGTGTTAGTGGTGGAAGCAATGCCATCTGTCAGGGACAAACTGCAACTTTAAATGCCAATCCATCAACAGGTATCACATGGACACCGGGTGGACAAACAACAAGTAGCATCAGTGTTTCAACAGCCGGTACATATTATGCTTCTTACACAGATGCCAATGGTTGTACATCACCAATTGACAGCATCACCATCACTGTCAATCCATTGCCACAAATAGCATCTACAGTGAATATTGATTCTGCATTTTGTAATACTACAAGTGGAGGGATCAATAACATAACTGTTACAGGTGGCACAGGAACCTATTCTTATCAATGGTTCAATGGCACTACAGCTGTAGGAACAGACTCTGTACTTTCTAATGTGAGTAGTGGCAATTATAGTTTGATCGTTACAGACCAAGCAGGATGTTCTGATACAAGTTCAGTAATGAGCGTTCCATCAGCAGGAGGTATTAGTGTTTCATTAACCGCAAATCCAACAACCGGAATGGAACCTTTCAATACGAATGTATTAGCAACAACCAGCACAACGGCTAACAGTTATACCTGGTTTAATAACAACTCGCTCATTCCAGGTGAAACCGACAGCATTGCCAATTTAACCGGCTTAACACAAGGCACATATAACACTATAGTAATTGTAACTGACAGTTATGGTTGTGCAGATACAGCCACAATAACAATTAGCGTAGATGGGAATATTGATATCGTGATCCCGACTGTATTCAGTCCGAATGGAGACAACACCAATGATATATTCTTTATAACTGCTGAAGGGTATAAAGAACTTCACCTGGAAATATACGACCGTTGGGGATTAAAGCTATGGGAAGTTACAGGCTTGAACCCATCCTGGGATGGAAGAACATCGGCAGGAGTAGAAGTAACGGACGGAACGTATTACTATATTTTAAGAGGAGTTGATTTCAAAAACACGACAATGGAAAAAACGGGATACCTTTCTGTTGTTAAATAGTGCTACTCACATCCCAATGAAAGCCAACAAATATTTGTTGGCTTTTTTATTGAAAGATCATGAAGTTAGGGGGCAGCCCTCTATCATTCTCACACACAATAAATGAAATTTGCAAAGCATAATTCAAAAAAAGTATTTAAAAACAATATTCCCATTTCTAAAAAATACAAACCATGTATAAAAAACAATTGATCTGCGTTGTGATTTTTTAATCACCAAAAATCATTAAAAATAATTAGTACATTTGCTGAGCTTTTTCCGGGGAATTAGCTCAGCTGGCTAGAGCGCTTGCCTGGCAGGCAAGAGGTCAGGGGTTCGACTCCCCTATTCTCCACCTTCGCCCTCCGAAGCTTACCATACCCGATAGGGTTAAGGTATGCGAAGGAGGGTTTCGTTTTTTTAATTAGCACTTCAAGAGGGCTGCGGTGGACAAGTCCACTTGTAAAATACAGAATCCCTGAATCTGGATCAAGTACTTATTTTTTAGCCTTCTAAAAAAAGCACTCATCGCTATAAAACTACCGTTTATATAAATTTGCATTTATTTGTTTAAATAATGTAGATTTTTACCTTTGGAAACCATTTTTAGATCGCAAAATCAAAAAAATTGAACACAAACAACTATGAAAAAACTTTTCTTTATTCTGTCTGCCATTACGCTATCAACTGCTGTTGATGCACAGAACGTAATGAACACAAAAACAATGCTTGAGCTTGGAAAAGTAGGAGCAATGGGCATTACCAAAGATGGCAAATCAGTGATCTACAATGTTAAAAAATACAGTTTTGCTGATGGCAAGGCTAACAACACGCAATACATCGTACCTGTAACCGGTGGAGAAGCAAAAGTAATTGAGAATGCAAATGCTCAACTATCCAACAGCCGTATCTCTCCTGATGGCAAACTAATGATCAGCAGTAAAGATGTGAAAGTGAAAAACATTTTTGGTAAAGACTACTACCCAGATCTTAATAAATCAGACGTAATGATCTATGAAAGTTTGAACTACCGTCACTGGGACACCTGGGAAGATGGAGAGTTCGGCCATGTATTTATCAGCAATGCTGACGGCAGCAACCCGGTAGACATTATGCCAAATGAGGCATACGATTGTCCACAAAAACCATTTGGTGGTGACGAAGATTTTATCTGGAGTCCGGATAGCAAAAGTGTTTTGTATGTCACAAAAAAGAAATACGGAACAGCTTATGCAATTAGCACCAACACCGACATCTATCAATACGATATTGCGACAAAGACGACCAAAAATTTAACAGAAGGAATGATGGGTTATGACATCAAACCTGCTTATTCTTCAACAGGAGTTCTTGCTTTCTTAAGCATGAAAACAGATGGTTATGAGTCGGATAAAAATGATATCATTATCTATAATAATGGAACCATGACCAACCTTACGAAAGATTGGGATGGAACAGTGGATGATTTCCGTTGGAGCAACGATGGGAAGAGCTTATACTTCACGGCAGCAAGCGATGGAACCGTACAAATATTCAATGTTGATTATCCGGGAGCAACTAAAAAATTACCGGTAGTAAAACAGATCACCAAAGGTGATTTTGATGTGCGTTCAATGGTT
Source organism: Bacteroidota bacterium (assembly GCA_017303895.1). GTDB lineage: Bacteria > Bacteroidota > Bacteroidia > 2-12-FULL-35-15 > 2-12-FULL-35-15 > 2-12-FULL-35-15. Next base: position 5,732 of record JAFLBF010000019.1, read on the forward strand.
GGACAAGTAGGAAATACTATGATCATTGAGCGTACCGACATGAATCATGCAGCGGAGATCTATTCTATTGACTTAAAGACCAATGCTGTTAAACAACTGTCGCACGTGAATGATGCCGTGTATAATTCTATTAAATTAAGTAAGATCGAAAGACGTTATTTAACTGCTGCTGATGGTCAGAAATTATTGGTATGGGTGATCTATCCACCGGATTTTGATCCAACTAAAAAATACCCTACACTTTTATATTGCCAAGGCGGACCACAATCTCCACTAACACAATTCTATTCTTTCCGTTGGAACTTCCAATTGATGGCTGCTAACGGATATATTGTTGTTGCACCAAACAGAAGAGGTATGCCGGGACATGGTGTAAAATGGAACGAACAAATTTCACGTGACTATGGCGGATTGAATATGAAAGATTATTTGATCTCTATTGATGAATTATCGAAAGAGCCATTCGTAGATAAAAACCGTTTAGGTTGTGTAGGAGCCAGCTACGGTGGATACTCTGTCTATTTCTTAGCGGGGATTCACGAAAAACGTTTCAAGAGTTTCATTGCTCATGATGGCATCTTCGATTGGAGAAGTATGTATGGAACAACCGAGGAAGTATTCTTTGTGAATCAAGACTTAGGTGGCGCATATTGGGACAAAGAGAATGTTTCTGCACAAAAAAGCTATAATGAATTTAATCCGGTGAACTACGTTAAAAAATGGGACACGCCTATTATGATCATTCAGGGAGAAAAAGATTTCCGTGTACCGGTAGAGCAAGGATTAGGAGCTTTTCAGGCTGCTCAATTGCAAGGTATCAAGAGTAAATTATTGTATTTCCCGAATGAAAATCATTGGATCCTGAAAGATCATGATGCCATGGTTTGGCAGAATGAATTTTTCAAATGGCTGGGTGAAACACTCAAATAAATATACAGCTACGTAGGATCAATTTCCTACGTAGCTTATTTTAAATACTGTCCTTCTATTCTGTTTGTGTTCTGCATCCGAACATTCTATACCATTAGCACATCTGTTGCTTAACTGCGATTCTCCGTATCCTTTAGCACTTAATCGCTTTTTATCGATTCCCTTGTTGATCATATAATCAACAACTGTACTGGCTCTTTTCTGAGACAACTCCATATTGTAATCATCTCCTGCAATTGCATCCGTATGTGCTTGAACCTCCAAAAACAATTTAGTGTTCATTTTCAACGCATCTATCGCTTTTTGTAATACAAGCTCTGCCTCAGGCATTATTTCCCAGGAACCGCTTTGATAATAAATATTCTCAATGATCAACAACTCGGCTTTTTCTTTTGAAAGATTTAATGTTTTGAGCCAAGGATCCACCGCTGAAATTTTTGTCAACTGCACTTTATCCGCAGGAAGTATTTCGTATCTGAAATAGCCTTGAGGATTCTTTGTCAGCTCTCTGATGATTTTCCCATTCTCATCCGTAACAAGGATCTTCGTATAAGTAATTGACTGCGACTCTAAACTATCGGTTCTTATTGAATAGTTTCCTTTAGGAAGTAATTTTGAAAACAAAAAGATACCATACGCATCTGTTTTTTTAGAAGCGATCGCCTCGCCATTCTCATTCATCAGGATCACTGTCATAAACGACAATGGGGTTTTTCCTTCATTAGCAGCAATTAACTTCCCCTTTATATCAATAAATAAAGGGGCATCATCCAATGTCATTAAACTCATTGTATTATAATCGCTGGGAAGAATAGAGAACTTAAAGCGTCTTTCTCCATCTGTAACCGATGCGATCACCGGTTTATTATTTTCATCTGCTACAATGAATTTTGTTGTTTTAGACAATGGCGTATCTGTAACATCCATTGTCAGGAAATATGGCTGGTCATAAGGTAGATTTTCAAATTTAAAACGTCCAAACGCATCTGTTTTGGCAACAAAGAATACTTCTCCTTTTTCATTAACCAAATACACTTCTCTATCTGTTAATGGATTATTCGTTCCATCATCGGCAAGGATCTTTCCGGCAAATGTTACTTTCACTTTAGAATCGCTGATAATCCGGCCAACCTTAATTGTTTTTGAGCTGGAATTATGGTAAATATCTTCCACCACAATATCCATTTTTCTGATATCTCCTTTTAATGGAACCTTACATCTGAACTCAGGATTTATTTCTTCAGAATTATATTTTGCCAAAACCCCATTTATTTTAATAAACTCTAACTGGCTTTTGTCTTTTATGGTTCCTTCAACAACAACATCTTGTTGACCGTCTATAACATTAACAAATCCTGACAAGTCAACAACAGGATAGGAAATTTTTATTTCAGGAGCATCTGTTTCTTTATTCGCATTGTATAATTTCAGTTTTGCATCTGTCAAAAGCTCTTTATTTTCAGTTGAAGAAAGCAACGTTGTAAGCTTTTTAAAATCATTGATCGCATTTTTATAGTCCGACAACTCCATGTAACACTTCCCTCTTAACTTCAATGCATCAGCACTTTTCTCATCTAACTGAATATTTTTTGTAAAATCATTGATAGCGCTCTGGTACTGACTTGTAGACAAATACACCTTTCCTCTTTGCAAGAAAAGTTTTTTATCATTTGGCTCCATCACAATTGCTTTGTTCAGGTCACCTATTGCATTTGTAAAATCATTCTTTGCCAAATAAGCAAAACTACGCTCATAAAATATCTGATAATTTTTAGGTTCGACAGAATCTGCAGCATCTAAAGTAGAAGCTATTGTATAGTTTTTAATCGATTCATCGAATGCAGCATTATTATACTGCGCTTTCCCATTATTACTATAGTAAGGTTTAAAATGCGCCTGAGGTTTTACATCATTCGGCTTGATCTGCTTCATCAAATTGATCGCACGCCCATATTCATTACAAGCCGTAGCATAATCCTTCAGACTATCTTTCGCTAAACCTCTATAATATCTTAATTTATGATTGTATTGGTTTTCGGCTAATGCTGTTTCCACAGTAACAACAGCATCTTGAAAGTTTTTCATTTTGATCTGACACCATGTTTTTCTTTCCAACAAATCTATATTTAACTTTTCGTGTGTTAATGCATTATTGATCGCCACCAACGCTTTAAAATGATCCTGCTTTTGAATAAGCAGATCCACACAACGAATAGCCACTTTCGTATCTTTTGGCCTTACCGACAATGCCTTCTCATAATCAGCTATCGCTTTATCGTATTCTTTTATTTTTTCATACTGACCAGCCCTAAACACATACAACTCATCATCGTCAACCTTCAAATTAATGGCAGTAGAGAGCAGATCGATGGCCTCCTTTGTTTTTCCCTCTTCAGCAGCTTCCTTCCCCTGTTTGAATAACTTACCAGCCGATTGGGAAAAAGAAAAATTGAGAATAAATATAAAACCGATACTTAATATCCATGCTTTCATGATCTATTTTTTATGTGCAATTTATTGCTTTTTTAATTGATTTTCAATGTGTTTTAACACAGTCCTCTATAAATGCTATTTTCAGTCACTTATCCGCATTTTAACAAGCTATTGTTTATAACATATCCTGCCAATTTTGAAACAAAAAGCCAATATTGACGTAACTTTGCTTCAAATATGGAAAATCGTACCAGTATATTAAATAAGTATTTTGCCAAATCAGCTATTGGTGGAACCATTAGCATCAACGATCTGCGTGAAAAAGAATTTAATGGCGAGCCACTATCTACAAAAGAAAAGCAGGCATTGGTCAATTTCGACCGTTTCCGTTTGAATGTGTTGAATGCACAAACAGATGATGCTTCCTTCCATAAACGTTATCAGGAATTACAAGTAATGGCCAACCTTGATGATTTTCGAGAGTTCTTAAAAGAGAAATATTTTTTGTAAAAGCCTTTCTTCTGAAAGGCTTTTCTTTTGATATTTCATAATGCTAATTGACGTACATTTGGGTTCTATGCTACCCGATTATCCCATACAAGAGATCATTCCTGAATTAAAGGCGCAGCTTCAAAAACAGGCTGTACTTATTTTGCAGGCTCCTCCCGGAGCGGGTAAATCAACCGTATTGCCTATTCAACTTTTAAATGAAAAATGGTTGGGTGATAAAAAGATCATCATGCTTGAACCTCGCAGATTAGCAGCCCGTAGCGTTGCTAACCGCATGGCCTCCCTACTCGATGATGACACCGGAAACACCATTGGTTATCGTGTCCGCTTCGAAAATAAAGTAAGCAAACAAACAAAAATTGAAGTGGTAACAGAAGGGATCCTCACTCGCATGCTTCAAAACGATAATGCATTGGAAAATGTAGGACTCGTTATTTTTGATGAATTTCATGAACGAAGTTTGAATGCCGACTTGGCACTTGCACTCTGTTTACAGGTACAACAAATACTCCGCGATGATCTGAAGATCCTGATCATGTCGGCAACACTGGATGGAGCCAAATTATCTTCCTTGTTGAACAATGCTCCTATTCTAACATCCGAAGGCAGACAATTTCCTGTGACATTAAAATACGAACCTGTTGATGATAAAACTCCAGTACACATCAACATGTCCAACATCATAAAAAAAGCATTGAGAGAACAAGAGGGAGATATACTTGCTTTTTTGCCGGGTGCGGGAGAGATCCAAAGAACACAACAATTATTAGAAGAACATACATCCATTTCCGTTTTTCCTTTGTACGGTGATCTCAGTCCGCAAAAACAACAGGAAGCCATTTTGCCAGACCCGCATGGCATGCGGAAAGTGGTACTAGCAACTTCTATTGCTGAAACATCATTGACCATTGAAGGAATTACAACTGTTATCGACTGTGGCTTTTCGCGTGTACCGAAATTTGATGCACGTAGCGGTTTCACCAAATTAGAAACGGTGAAGATCACCAAAGATGCAGCCGACCAGCGTGCCGGACGTGCCGGACGTTTAGGCCCGGGTGTGTGTTATCGTCTGTGGAGCGAAGGTGCACACATACATTTATTATCGAATAGGAAACCTGAAATTCTCGAAGAAGATCTCGCTCCTTTAATGCTGGAATTATCAGAATGGGGCATCAGCAATATTAATGACTTGTTATGGTTGAATGTGCCACCGCAAGGAAATGTAGCACAAGCAAAAGAATTATTACAACAATTAGGTGCCATACAAAACAATACGATCACCGCAAGGGGAAAAGAGATGCTGCAAATGCCCACGCATCCGCGCATTGCTCATTTGCTTATTGAGGCCAAACACTGGCAAGAAAAAAGTAAGATCAACTATACAGCACTTGCTGCAGATGTTGCCGCTTTGCTAGAAGAACGTGATCCATTGCAAAGAGAAAGTGGAACCGACATTACACTGCGCATTGAAGCACTTCGAAAATACAGAAACAAAGAATTTGTAAATGCCGACAAACGGGTGCTCGACCGTATTGAACGATTGGCTTTATCCTGGAGAAAATTATTGCGGACAGATGCCGATAATTCACAACCCGATGTGTTTGCTGTAGGAAAACTCATTGCTGCTGCTTACCCTGAACGTGTTGCCAAACGTATCGATAAAAACGGATTGCGTTACCGCTTGGCGAATGGACGTACTGTAAAGATATTGGAGCAAGATGCTTTGCATCAGGAAGAATACATTGCCATTGCACAGCTGGATGCCGGCACTAACGAAGGAAAAGTTTTTTCAGCAGCTCCACTTAATGCTGCCGACCTGAAAGATCTCGCAATCGAACAGGAAAAAATAAGTTGGTACAAAGAGAAAGGAATGATCGTAGCAACGATCGATAAGTGTGTGGGTGGAATTGTGCTGGAATCAAAACCAATTACAAAGATCAGTGAGGAGCAACGCATTAGGATCATTTGCGAAGCCATCCGGAATGAAGGACTTAAAATGACCGGTTGGAGCGAGCGGGAAGATGACTTGCAGGCACGAATCCTGAGTTTAAAAAAATGGAGAACGCAGGAAAACTGGAATGATGTTAGTAACGAACACCTGCTCGACACACTCGAAGAATGGTTAGGACCTTACCTTACCAACATTAATAAACAAAGTGAGTTAAAACAATTAAACCTTTGCCAGATCATCACTTCTTCCCTACCCTGGGAATTAGCATCCAAGTTAGATACACTCGCCCCATCAAAAATAGAGGTCCCGAGCGGATCCATGATCCAGGTAAGTTATTTTGCTGACGGACGAAAGCCCGAAATGGCTGTACGTTTACAGGAATTGTTCGGTTTGTTGGATACACCTGCCGTGAACGAAGGAAAGAATCAGATCCTCCTGCATCTATTATCGCCCGGCTATAAACCCGTACAAGTAACACAGGATCTGAACAGCTTCTGGAACAAAACCTATTTTGAGGTCAGAAAAGACCTTTTATCGCGTTACCCGAAACATTCCTGGCCGGAGAATCCTTTAACAGCAGAAGCGGTAAGAGGCGTTAAACGAAAAAAATAATGCCCTGACTCAACCCTTCCTTTTGCCATCCATCCTGTTTGAAAACCATTCATAAACGGGGAGCATTTTTGTATCGAATAAATACTAATTTTAGGCAAAATTTAAACTAACCCAATCTGATGAAAATTAAAAGCATATTACTTTCCACAGTGTTGGCAGGAAGTAGTTTGATGTATGCACAAACCGCTACAAAAACTGCAGCACCTGCTAAACCGGCTCAAAGCGGAGCGATCAAATTTACAGAATACGATCTTCCGAATGGATTGCATGTGATCTTACACGAAGATCATTCAACACCTATTGTTGCCGTTACCGTTCTATATCACGTAGGTTCAAAGAATGAAGATCCCCAACGTACCGGATTCGCACACTTTTTCGAACATTTAATGTTTGAAGGTTCTGAGAATATCGGTCGTGGTGAATACATGAAATTGATCCAGAATGCAGGTGGTCAGTTAAACGCGAATACTTCTTTCGACCGTACTTTCTACTATCAGGTAGTTCCAAGTAATCAGCTGGAATTAGGTTTATGGATGGAAGCGGAACGTATGCTACATGCCAAAGTAGATTCTATTGGTGTGGAAACGCAACGTAAAGTAGTAAAGGAAGAGTTAAAACAACGTAATGAAAACACACCTTACGGTTCTATCTTGAATGAAACATTCGGACATGCTTACACGGTTCATCCTTACCGTTGGACTCCGGGTGGATCACCTGAGTATATCAACAAAGCAGCCTTGAGTGAATTCATCGATTTCTATAAAACATTCTATGTTCCAAACAATGCTACTTTATCCATTGCAGGAGATATCAATGTGGAAGAAACCAAAAAGATGATCGCTAAATATTATGGAAGCATCCCGAAAGGAACTAAAGCGATCCCTCGTCCTACTGCTGTAGAACCTGTTAAAACAGCTGAAGTAAGAGATACTGTTTTAGACAATATTCAATTGCCTGCTGTTGTAATGGCTTACCACATTCCAGCTCAAGGAACTGCTGATTACTATGCAGTGAATATGTTAACCACTCTTTTATCGCAAGGGAAAAGTTCACGTATGCAAAAGTCAATTGTTGACAAACAACAAAAAGCATTGTTTGCAGGAGCATTTGCATTGCCATCGGAAGATCCGGGCTTAGCCTTGATGTTTGGTATCACCAATATGGGTGTTGCACCAACTGATCTTGAAAATGCAATGAACGAAGAGTTCGACAAAGTAAAAAAGGAATTGATCTCTGAAGAAGAGTTTCAAAAATTAAAGAATCAGATAGAAAATGATTTTGTGAATGCAAACACCAAAATGGCGGGCATTGCTGAAAACTTAGCAAACTACCAGGTGTATTTCAAAGATGCGAACTTGATCAATACAGAGATCAACCGCTTTATGAAAGTAACACGTGAAGAAATTCAAAAGGCAGCACAAAAATATCTTACAAAAGAGAACAGAGTGGTGTTGTATTATTTACCTAAACAATAATTGATACAATCAAGTAAGATCATTTAACCTATTCAAAAGAAATTCAAAAATGAAAAAGATCATATTCTCCATAGCAAGTGTTTTAATAGCATCAGCAATGATGGCTCAACCAAAACCTGCTGCAACTAAAACAACAGCTCCTGCAAAATTAGACAGAAGCAAACGTCCGGCACCTGCTGCTGCACCTGCCATAAAAATGGGCGCTATTCAATCCTTTGAATTGCCTAACGGATTAAAAGTATTCGTGGTAGAAAACCACAAAACACCAACAGTTGCTTATTCAATTGTATTGAATGTTCAACCTTCTATGGAAGGTGATGCTGTTGGAACAGCTGATATTACCAGTCAGTTACTGACCAGCGGAACAAAATCACGCAGCAAAGACCAGTTGGATAACGACATCGATTTTATTGGTGCTACCTTAACTGCAAGTCCTACCAGTTTGTATGCTGCTTCATTAAAAAAGCAACAAACAAAATTATTGGACTTAATGAGTGATGTGTTGATGAATGCTGATTTCAAACAAGAGGAATTAGACAAATTAAAAACACAAACATTATCAGGATTGGCTACACAAAAAGATGATCCGGATGCGATCTCTAAAAATGTGAAAGCGGTTTTGAACTTCGGAAAAGATCATCCGTATGGCGAGATCACTACTGAGGAAAGTGTGAACAAGATCACATTGGAAAAATGTAACAACTATTACAAAACCTATTTCCGTCCGAATGTTGCTTATTTGGCGGTAGTGGGAGATGTTACATTAGCAGAAGTAAAACCATTGATCGAAAAATATTTTGGTTCATGGCAAAAAGCAGAAGTGCCTGCACAAAATTTCAAAATGCCGGTAGCGCCTGCAAAAACTCGTGTGGCAATTGTAAACAAAGCAGGAGCTGTTCAATCTGTTATCAATGTAACGTATCCGGTTGATTTAAAACCAAACAGCGAAGATGTGATCAAAGCACGCGTACTGAATACCATTTTAGGAGCAGGATTCTCTTCCCGTTTATTCATGAACCTTCGTGAAAAACATGGATATACTTATGGTTCTTATTCATCATTGAACAACGATGAATTGGTGTCTGAATTCAGTGCGTATGCAAAAGTTCGTAATGCTGTTACCGACAGCTCTGTTCAGGAGATCATGTATGAATTGAACCGCATCCGTACCGAAAAAGTACCACAAGACGAATTGGATGGCATCAAGAATTTCTTAACAGGAAACTTTGCTATTTCATTGGAAGATCCTGAAACAGTTGCCAAATTCGCGATCAACATCGACCGTTACAAATTGCCAAAAGATTACTACGAGAATTACTTAAAGAACTTGGCTGCTGTAACAGTAGATGATATCTATGCAATGGCACAAAAATATATCCGTCCGGAGAATGCAACCATTTTGGTTGTTGGCGACAGAAATGAAGTAGCTCCAAAACTGGATAAATTCAGTGCAACAAAAACCATTGAGTTCTATGATAACTATGGTAATGTTCCAACCAAATTAAAACCTGTTCCGGCAGGCGTAACTGCAAAAACAGTTATTGATGCGTATATCAAAGCAATTGGTGGTGAAAAAGCATTGAGTGGAATAAAAGACATTTCCATGTCGAGAAATGCTGATACACAATATGGCAAGATCAACATGACCACACAACAAAAAGCACCGAACAAATATTCCATGAATGTGAAAATGGGACCAATGACCGTTCAAAAAATGGTGTACGATGGAACCAAAGCGAAGTCAAGTGGAATGCAAGGTAAAAAAGACATTACCGGTGAAGAATTGGAAGAATTGAAAGAAGAAGCGGTGATCAACCAGGAAATGCAATATGAAAAATTAGGTTTCAAATTAACAGTGAAAGGTGTGGAGCCTATCAATGGAAAAGATGCCTATGCAGTGGAAGTGGCTGATCCAAGAGGAAAGAAAAGCACCGAATGGTATGATGTAGAAACAGGATTGAAAGTACGTGCTGTAAAAACATCTAAAACTGAACAAGGTGATGTAACGACAACTACCGACTTCAGTGATTATAAAGATTATAATGGAATTAAATTCCCAGCAACGATCAATGCGAATTTTGGTCCGATGCCGGTGAAATTGGTTCTTGAATCAGTGAACATCAACAAAGGAATAAAGGATTCAGAATTTGCTGTTGACTAATAAACAATAACTCAATAAAAAAGCCCGCTAAAATTAGCGGGCTTTTTTTATTTTATGAATGCTATATTTTGTTATTCATTTAAAACATGCTTGTTATAAATTTTAAAATAACAAAAAATGAATTGTGCAAATTTTAAGAGATCGCAAAAATATACTACAAATAATTTTCATTAGCAGAAAGCACTTCCAAATCTACTTTCAACGCGTTGAAATCAAAATCATGCGTAACCAGAATAGCCTTTTTCTTTTGACAAAAATTTGCAAAAAAAACATCATTAAAATCTGCTTTATCGCAGTCATTTGCCATAACTTTTAATTCTTCAGAAGAAAATACTCCAGATGAAATTGTAGCTGATTTAGTAATGATCTGTATTAATGTTTTTGCGGACATTAGAGCTTTTTTCCCAGCATCTAACATTCTGAACTCTTTAAATTCTATCCTACAAGAATTGGCTTTCAGATATTTTTTATACTCAATCCTTAAAATTAAGTTCACCAACTCCGAAATTTGTATGATATCTGTAAAAATTATGCAGTCTTTCTTCTTAATTTTTTCAAATAAAGAAGAATAATTTTTAATATGTTTTTCTGCAATAGTTGAGTGTTGAGGAAAAATCAAATACATCCAAACATTTGAGTCTAAAAAAAATGAGTGGCTAAAATTGCTTGGCTCAAACCCTTCTATTGTCTTCGCTTTAATCGCCATCTACTAGATCATTTTCGTCAAGATCACCAGAATTTTCTTTATTAAATCGCTCTTTAGCACTCTCAATAACCAACTTTAAAAGCGGAACTTCTTCTTTGCTTAAATTAATGATATCCAACAATTCTTTTATTTTCTCTGAAGGATATTTTGCATACAACTTCCCTATACATGGGTTTAAAAATGCTGTTATTGTCAAATCAATATCTTCAAAATCAAGTAAAACCTTCTCCCCTTTTTCAAATGCTTTAGATATTTCAAGAAAAATTTTCTCTCCATCATTTGCAGAAACAGCAAGAGAACTATTTGTAAAATCTTTTATTAATATTTTAATCATAGGTTATAGTATATCTTTGATAGAAGAAACCTCCTCTGGTGTTGTATAGGATTGTTTATCACGTAAATTAAATTCAATATTTACTATACTTCCATTAAAATCACTATCATAATCTTTAACAAAGGTATCATTTTTTCTTTCTTCCCAATATCCATCAGCACTTCTAATTTGAAGCTTTCCATCATTCATTTTCAAAAATGAGCGAATAAGATCCAAGCCTAAACCTCCTGTTTCGTTTTTAGATTTTGTCGTATTTCCTGATTTAACAGCCCAAGTAATACTTTCAGAACCGGAATAATCTTTAAATTCTGGTTTGTGATTAGTAACGTTATATTTAAATGTTTTCCCAATTTCAACCATAGTAAGTACCATACGCCCCTTTCCAGGAAAATATTGTCCACAAACGAATATTTTGTCTGCACCACTATGTATTACAGAGTTTTGATATATCTCGAAAATACTTCTGAAAATTTTTCTCTTAGCCCCTGGGCTCATTGAAGGAACATATCTAGAGTGAAGGATATATGTATACATGTAACTCTCCACGTCAGCCTCATTTTTCATATCAAATGTGCGAAATGGAATCCCTGTATTACTTTTGTAATTTGTTTTGCCATTCCCCATAAATTCTGAAAAGCCATTATTGTTTAAAGACCTCTTTAAAAATGAATTTGAAATATTAATAAACTCAAACTTTGCACCTTGATCTCCATTCGTTATAACTATTGACCCTAAAACAGCGCAAAGGTTTGCTTCAAAAAATTTAACATTCTGAAAATTCAAAACATAAGTCTGTTTTTCTTTAGTTTCATTTAATAAGCGAGAGAAGTAAGCAAAGCCTTCCCCGTCTGACCTTAACTCTTCAGGTACAATAATTTCTTTTCTAGAATCATTTTTTTTAAAAAGCCACATTTAAGAAATTATAATGTTTAAATAAAAATCGGTAATATCTGCTTTATAAATGTCATAACAAATATATAACAATACTGTACTGATTTTTCGGCACAAAAGATTTAATTAACGAAAAAAGCCCCTCATTTGAGGGGCTTTCCGTTGTCCGACCAGAACTTTTTAACCCCTTTATTTAAAGGCTTTTCACAATTAAAGTATCACATGAGTATCACACTTTTTGTATCCCTGTATGGCTATTCGCCAAGAAGCAAAAAAAAGGAAAAAAAACACTTTTTGTACAGAATAATAAAGTCATGTATTCCAAATTAAATAACTTTGGAATAACTTAAAGCAACAGACATGAATAATGATACAGGTATAGTACTATATACCATCGAACAAGATGGTTGTTTAAACGGAATATACACTAACGAATCTTGTGATGGCGAGATCTTTAATGAAATTGCAAGAAAAGATAACCCTAGCGAAGGCAAAGACATTATTGGCAGTTATAATTGCTTCTATTTTGAGAATAAAAATAACCGAGTAAATGCTAAACTTACAATTAGCCTTCGTAAATCAAAAAAGCGAACCTATGATTTTAGCTGGAATGTAGACAATAAGATACTTTTTAAGGGTATTGGATATAAAACGAGCGACAAACAAATTGTGGTTCATTATTGGGATATTTAATTAATAACGAAGAAGTTTAGTTGTGCCAGCTGCTACCAAAAATAAGATCATAAGTGTCGTTTTTTCTACTAATGTAGAAAAGTGGGCTGAATTTTTAGCCGCAAATCGTTATTCCAAAAAAGAAACGAAGCCAAAAACTCTTACTGTCGATCTTAACGCATGTTACTTCATTTACCCTTATCATCTCGTATCTTTAGCTTGTTTAATAGAAGAATACCATTTAAAAGGTGTACAGATTTCATTTACCTATAACAACAAAGGTATAGTCGGACAGTATTTGGAGAAAATAAAGTTTTTGGACTACTGGATGCCCAACTACAACAGAAACGATTTTCAGAATATTCTAATAGAAAACACCATCAGCCTTTGGAAGCTTGAAAGAGAAAGATTAAGTAGCTTCGCAAGCCATGTACAACAATTTTTTGAAAACACCTTTTTTAAGGGTAAAGATCTACTCCCGTTGAATATCGCAATCGCTGAAGCATGCAACAATATTCTGGACCATTCTGAATCGAAAGCAGGCGGTTTCATCTTAACTCAATATTACAAAAAAGATGATCTTTTAATTGTTTCAATCTGTGATTTTGGGGTTGGCATACCAAAAAAAATAAATGATTTTAGAGCAAAAAATAACGAACCGAAACTAAAACCATGTAAAGCAATTGAAAAAGCATTGGAGAAGAAATATACAACAAAATCAGCCCCACATAATGCCGGCTTGGGGCTAGACAATATCTTCTCAAATGTTAAGGAAACCAAGGGAAGATTGCTTATTGTTTCAAAAAATGGGTGCATTTCGAAACGAATTGGCGAAACAGACGTAGAAGAGGAGATGAAAGCACAATTTCCGGGAACCCACCTCGTTATCTCATTAGGAACGAAGGCATTAAACGAAAAAGAAAAGGAGATTGCAGAAGAAATAGACCTTTTTTAAGAATAAAAGCGTATATTTGTACCCCTCAATTAAAAAAAACAAATAAAATGAAAACCGAAATTGTAATAGCAGATGTTGTTAAAGGCACATCTACGAATGCAGAAGCCGTTCCATTGTTTATTTTGTTGGACAAAGCCATCAGCTCAAATAAAAGCGTTATTTTGTCATTGAAGAATTGCCCACCTTTATCCAGTTCGTTTTTGAATTCATCTATTGGCGAGCTTTTTGATAAATATGGAGCGTCTGCACTTAAAGGGAAATTGTCTATAAAGGACTACACTCCTACTGTTGCTAATTCTATCAAGAATTACATTAACAGTGTAAGAGAGATTGCGTAATTTTTTTATATGGGGAAACTGGGTTACTTCGATAATTCCTGCCTCACAGACTTGAAAACCTATCCGAGGATAGGTTTTCTTGCTTTTATCCCCCTCCTTTTAAAATCTTACTTTCCCTTATCTTTTGTTTTATTATATTTGGTAATCCTACTATACTTACGCTTAAATTTATGGCAAACTCAATTGTTTTAGACTACTGTACCAAAATTGCTGATCGCTACAAGCTTGGTAACGCAACCGAACATACTTACAGAGGGGATCTTCAACAATTAATCGAAAGCATTGTACCGGAAATTAGTGCTACAAACGAACCCAAAAGGCAATCTTGCGGTGCTCCGGACTATATTCTTACTAAAAAAAACATTCCTGTTGGCTTCATTGAAGCAAAGGATATTGGAGATATGGATCTGGATGGCATCAAAAAAACTGGGAATAAAGAACAATTTGATCGCTACAAAGCCTCTCTAAACAATTTAATTTTCACTGACTATTTAAACTTCCATCTATACCGAGATGGTCAATTTGTAACAAAAATGGCTATTGCAGAAGTTACACCGAGCGGAATAAAGCCATTACAAGAAAATTTTGCTGCCTTTGAAAACCTCATTAAGGATTTTTCTAGCCATATAGGGCAAACAATAAAAAGCTCCAAAAAGCTTGCTGAAATGATGGCAGGAAAAGCACGATTACTCTCTGATGTAATCGAAAAAGCTTTAAATAGTGATGAAAGTAAGCATGACGATAGCACATTAAAGGATCAAATGAGTGCTTTTAAACAAATTCTAATACATGACATTACACCAAAAGGATTTGCCGATGTATATGCACAAACAATTGCATATGGGATGTTTGCAGCTCGATTGCACGATCCTACTCTACCTACATTTAGCAGACAGGAAGCAGCGGAGTTAATACCGAAATCAAATCCTTTTTTACGTAAACTATTTGGATACATAGCCGGCCCCGATATTGACGATCGTATTAAATGGATTGTAGATAGTTTAGTAGAAGTTTTTCTTGCTTGCAACGTAGAAGAAATTTTAAAAAACTATGGAAAGACCACAAAAATGGAAGATCCTATCATCCATTTTTATGAAACCTTTCTAAGTGAATATGATCCTAAACTGCGTAAATCTCGTGGAGTTTGGTACACTCCTGCTCCGGTAGTAAATTT
This sequence comes from Bacteroidota bacterium, assembly GCA_017303895.1. Lineage (GTDB taxonomy): Bacteria > Bacteroidota > Bacteroidia > 2-12-FULL-35-15 > 2-12-FULL-35-15 > 2-12-FULL-35-15. The sequence continues at coordinate 20,874 of JAFLBF010000019.1, forward strand.
TATTGTTCGTGCTGTTGATGATCTGTTAAAATCAGAATTTGATCTAAAAGAGGGATTGGCAGATACCTCCAAAGTAAAAATAAAATTAAAAGGATATACAAAAGCAACAGCAGACCAACGCTCTAAAGTAAAAGAAACTGAAATTGAGCAAGAGGTACACAAAATACAGATACTTGATCCGGCAACAGGAACTGGAACTTTCTTAGCTGAAGTGATTAAACACGTTTATGGAAAATTTGAAGGACAACAAGGTATATGGAGTAATTATGTAGAAACGCATCTTCTGCCTCGCCTTAATGGATTTGAATTGTTGATGGCAAGCTACGCAATGGCACATTTGCAATTGGATTTACTTTTAACAGAAACTGGATTTAATGCAATTAACGACCAACGTTTTAGAGTTTATTTGACTAACAGTTTAGAAGAAAGCCACCCCGACACTGGAACTTTATTTGCAAATTGGTTAAGCGCAGAGGCTAATGAAGCAAACCATATAAAACGAAACACTCCTGTAATGTGTATTATTGGGAATCCACCATACAGCGGAGAAAGTGCAAATAAAGGTGAATGGATAATGAGCCTAATGGAAGATTACAAAAAAGAGCCAGGTGGCAACGAAAAATTAAAAGAAAAAAATTACAAATTCATTAATGCCGATGAATATAAGTTTATACGATTCGGACAACATTTTATAGAAAAAAATGGTAGTGGCATTTTAGCATATATAAATCCTCATGGCTTTTTAGACAATCCAACTTTTAGAGGTATGCGTTGGAATTTACTTAAAACGTATGATAAAATATATACAATTGATTTACATGGTAATGCTAAAAAAAAGGAAGTTTCTCCAGATGGTAGTCCGGATGAGAATGTATTTGACATCGAACAAGGCGTTTCAATTAATTTCTTTATCAAAACTGGCAAGAAAAAAAATCTCGATTTAGCAGAAGTTTTTCATTTGGATCTATTTGGGAAGCGTCAAAAAAAATATAATTTTTTACTAGACAACTCATTAAAATCAGCACGATTTACAAAAATTAATTATTCTCATCCTGACTATTTTTTTAAACCAAAAAATTTTGGAGAACAGAAAGCTTACAATAAAGCATTTTCAATCCAAGATTTATTTCCAATCAATTCTCTAGGACTACTAACTAAACGGGATGAGCTATCTGTTGATTTTGACACCGATAGTTTAGAGAGAAAAATTATATATTTTTTGGATGAAACGAAATCAACTGAAGAAGTGTGCAAAAAATTCGGCCTTGTTATAAAAGATAAAGACAAATGGGATGCTAATCAGACAAGGAAAATGGTTTCAAAGAATAATATTAAACATCAAATAAAAGATTTTCAGTATCGACCATTCGACAATAGAAAAGTATTTTATAATTCTTATTTTGTAGCTAGACCAAATACAAAGGTTTTGGGAAATTTTATTAATGACAATGATGGTTTGATAATTGGCAGGCAAGGACAAGCGGTAGGTGGGAATGATTGGAATGTAATTTTTACCTGCAAACATTTAACAGATCAAAATATCTACCGAAGAGGGGGGGGGACCGTTTTTCCTCTATATATTTACACAGAAAATTTTGAACAAGAAACATCAAAAAGATCAATTACTAGAATTCCAAACCTTAGTACTGAAATCACAAAACAAATTGCAGATCATATAAAATTAGAGTATACTTTTGAAAAAGAACTATCAGATGCCAAGTTTGCGCCAATAGACATTCTTAATTATATATATGCTGTATTGCATTCGCCCACATATCGGGTAAAGTACAAAGAGTTTTTAAAAACAAGCTTCCCAAAAATACCTTTTCCCAAAAACAAAAATTCGTTCTGGCAATTAGTAAAACTAGGAGAAGAACTGAGAAAAATTCATTTATTAGAAAGTGTAAAAACATCAAAATTTATTACAAAATATCCTGTGGATGGCAATAATATTGTTGTCAAATATTGGTATGAATCAGGGAAAGTATATATCAATGATAAGCAGTATTTTGATAATGTTCCTGAATTGGCTTGGAATTTTATAATCGGTGGTTATGAGCCTGCTCAAAAATGGTTAAAAGATCGTAAAGACAGGAAACTAGAGTTTGATGACATTCTTCACTATCAAAAAATTATTGTTGCTCTAACCGAAACGGATCGAATAATGAAGGAAATTGATAAAATTGAAATTGAATAATATTATGAATCTATTAAACTTAGTAAAGGGAGAGAAATTTATTTCAACATTAATTTTATTAGGATTATTACTACTAATAAGTGCAATCCCCATTTTTCTGTGGAAGGATAATATTGATCTAAACCAAGATATTGATGCTTCTAAATTTGGTCAATTTGGAGATTTTATTGGAGGTGTAATAGGAACTTTATGGGCTTTAGCAAGTGTAATCTTATTTTATTTAGCACTATCTGACCAACGAAAAGACTTTAAAACCAATGAAAATGCATTTAAGTTGCAAGTGGACGCGTTAAACCAGCAAATTGAAGAGTTTAAATTACAAAGGAATGAGTTAGAAAACAGCAGAAAAATCTATGAAGAACAAAGTAAAACTCAACGTATTCAACAATTTGAATCTAATTTTTATTCATTATTAAATGTTCATTTAACAATTAAAAACAATCTAAATACATTTGATTCCAATAAAGATTATTTCAAATCTATATACGATAACTTCATCAAAGAGTATGAATTTAAAAGCGATATAACACTACATCACAATAATATTGTTAATAGCTATCTGGAAAAATTTACTTTAGAAAGAGGGAATTTATCTCATTACTTTAAATCGCTATATAGAATTATTAAAATAATTGAATCTAACCCGTCATTCAATAATGATGATAAAATATTTTACACCAAAATAATCAGATCGCAACTAACTGATTACGAACAATTAGTCATATTTTATAATTCTTACTGTGTTTATGGGCTTAAGAGCAGAAAATTAATTCTTGCATACAATCTTTTGAAGCATTGCCCTGTTTTTAACAAACCATACTTTAAGTTTTTCTCTCTTAAACAGAACGATTCTGAACTGATATATCTTTACCATCAGATAAGTAGTTTTATTGAACTACATATTGAAAAGGCATATGATATGGAATATGACGGAACACCTATTAGGGAAAAATATGATCGTCTAAATTGCTTTTTTGAAATGACATTCAATTCAAATAATATAGACTCCATAAGTATTATTTGTTCTAAAGAAATTAGTGAAAACAAGCTACGTATAACTGATGATGAATTTCTAGAATTCATAAACTGTATAATAAATGAACTTCTTTTCTTTTCAACATATTTAAATCCAGAGAGTGCTAATCTTTCAAAAAAAATAACTGTTGGAGCAAATTTTAAAATTTTTTCAATTAATATAGAATCTTCACAAATACTAAAAATCAATACTGATCCCCAATAAAATGGAAAAGACCACAAAAGCAATAGAATTTAAAGATGTTTTTCAAAATTCGTTAAAAATAAATGCAAGAAGTATGTCTGTAAAGACATTATTAAGCGAAAGAAATCTCTCTAGAATAAATTATAGTCCATACTATCAGCGTAATTATGTTTGGGACACCCCCAAACAAACATTTTTCATTGAAAGCGTTATCCTAGGAACTGAAATTCCTCCTTTAATTTTATTTAAATCTGGAACCTCTATTGAAGTAATCGATGGAAGACAACGATTTGAAACCTTAAAGAGATTTAAAGAGAATAATTTAACTCTAAGCATAGATGGATTAAAAGAACTCCAAATTTTGAGTAAAAAATCTTTTAATAAGCTGAACGAAGAAATAAAGGAAATATTTTTAAACTCAAACATCAGAATATATGAGTTTGAAGTAATTAACCAGCCCAATCTATCAGTAGATATAATTGATCGTATAAAAAAAGAAATTTTCAGACGATATAACACAGGAATTACTCCACTTACAAGAGAGGAGCTTGACAATGCAAAATATGATGAAGATAGCTTTTCTGATTCTTTTAAAAATGAATTCAAAACAAATATTCTATTTTTAAAACAATTCAACAATTGCTTTACATCAAATAACTCTGAAGAAATTTTACATTCTAATAATAATGATGGAATAATTGCTAAAAATGTTGATTTCATTAGACGATTTAGAATTTTAAACACCTTTCCCATATCCACCTATGCAGGATCAGAACGTACTGAAATTATAGATTTACTGTATGACTTTGCAAACAACAACTGCGAAAACCCGGAAGAAGAATTTAATACCTTTTTAGCACTTATAAAAGAGGTAATATTAATACACTATGATCTGTCAAAATATCAATTACTAAACAATAAATTGATATATAGCTGTATATTATGGGCGCTGTCAATAATAAAAAAAGAAGGCAAAGATTTCAAATATGATAGTGAAAAATTCAAAAAACATTATTCGGAAAACATTAATAAGTATTCTGAAGACAATAGTCATTATTATAGAAGTATAATTGATCGTTATACTGATACCGCATTGTTTTTTCAAAAATTAACAGGGATAAACTTTTCAATTTATTTAAAAGATGAGCAGTTTAAGAAAAAAATAAATGACCTTAAACAAACAGAAGTTGATGCTGCAAAATCTATAGAAGAATTATCCAATCTTCGTTTAAACAAACCTAATCCTATTTCAATCCCAATTGACGAAATCAGAAATGATCTAAAAACCACAAGGTATTTATTAAGGCCTTCATATCAAAGACAGGAAAAAATTAATGAAATTAAAGCTTCAGCAATAATTGAAAGTATATTATTAGGAATAAGTCTCCCTCCAATATTTATTTATAAAAATGAAAACAACATAAAAGAAGTAGTTGATGGTCAACAAAGGCTACTGGCGATTATCAGCTTCCTTGGTGATCAATTTTACAATGAAGACGGAAAATTAACTTTTTCAAAAAATAATAATTTCAAGCTTAAGGGGCTAAAAATTTTAACTGATCTTGAAGGGAAAAATTTTAGTTCGTTGCAACCTAATCAAAAAGACAAACTCCTCGATTTTGTAATTGACTTAATAATAATAGAACATTCAGTAAATGAGAATTTTGATCCAGTAGATTTGTTCATCAGGTTAAATTATAAGCCCTATCCAATTAAAGCAAATTCATTTGAAATGTGGAACTCTATCGTCAATTTTCAGGTAATAAAAAAGATACGAGAAGAAATCGTGGATAATGAGGGCTTCAAACCTTGGTTTTATTATCGAGAAAAAATCGAAGGTAAACCAGACAGAATGGAAAATGAAGAAATGGTTACAATTCTTTCATTCATTTGCTATAATAATTTAAACCGACCAAATGAAGAAATCATTGGCTTCTTTCCAAGGCAAGACCGTATTACATGCAGGCTAAAAAACAAAAAATATTTAGGGGATTACCTACTAAATTTGGATAATAATGAGTATGAAAAAGAGTTATTCCTTAATTCAATTGAAAAAACAAAAACAATAATTAATTACTTCTCGATTCTATTCGACAATGCACCTACAAAAGAAAAAATCAATGAATTTTTAAATGTAAAATACAATCCTACTTTCAGAAGATCATTACAAGATTTTTATGTAATATGGTTAGTCCTTGACAATGTTTGCTCTGAAAAAGTACTAGAAAATAAAAATGATCTAAAAGCAGACATCAAACTATTGCTTGAATTACTTAAAAATTCAAACAATGAAACTGTCAATGTACAATATTTTGAATCATTCAAAAAGCGTTTAAAGGAGACACAATTAAAATATCAAAAAAAGGATATTGATTGTTCTAATTAAGAAAAAGTGAAACAAGTAAGCAATTTATTTATATCCCTTTTATTTGCAGTTTGTTTTATTTATGTCCCTGTCGGTTTTTTTCAGAATAATAGAACTTTCGATCAGTTTTTTTGAGTGCTGATGAAAAAATATTACTTTTTCTTGCTTCCAACAGGAGTTTTTTTGAGTTTTGATTTCATTCGTTAGAAATAATTTCAAAAAAACATTTCAGTTTTTCAGTTTTTTTGAGTTCCAATAAAAAAGTATTCCAGTTTCTGGCTTCCTACCAGAGTTTTTTTGAGTTTTGATTTTATTAAAAAGAAATAAGTTTGAAAAAACATTTCAGTTTTTCAGTTTTCTTGAGTTCCGCTAAAAAAGTATTACAGTTTTCTGCTTTCAACCAGAGTTTTTTTGAGTTTCGGTTTAACTGCTATGAGTTTTATTTAATCACGTTTCCTGTTTCCTCGTTTCCAAATGTACCCTCTTCAGAAACATTGGAAACGGAAACGAACAAATGCGGAAATTTATCTTTCCATTTAGAAATTGTTCCTTTAGAAATGCTTAATTCAGCTGCTATATCGGCATAAGAACGGTTTTCATTCAAAAGTCTAACAACATCATAAACCTTAGCAGGAATTTCATTGTTTCCTGTTTCCTGCTTTAAATGATCCCACTCACTCGAAAAACCATTATGTTTCATGGTAAGTATTGCACCCTGCTTTTCGATTTCTAAAACAATTACATTACCTGTATCAAAAATCAACTCTCCACTCCTACTCGGTTTTACCTGTTTCCAATAACGAATATTTTTTCCTAGCTCGCTTTTACCCAATGCAGAAACACTATCCGCAAAATTACTAATGTGCTTACTACCCGCAAGGTCATTTACTGTAAGTGGACTTGAATTAAAACGTTTGGGGGTATGTGCAAGCACCAAAATTGATAAATTAAATTGCTTTTTTAGTTCATTCAATCTTCTCATTACTTCTAATGCAACCTGTGTATCCTGAGAACTCTGAGCACTTAGAAACGTTAAATTATCTATAACTAAAATATCCGCTTTTGTTACCTCAATATCATACTTTATTTTTTCAAAAAGCAATTCAACAAATTCAATTTTTGGATTTTGAGTTATTAGCTCTGCAAAATCAATTGTATCAATATAAAAGCGTTGACTAAAGTCGTATTCAAAGCCATTATCATCTGTATATCTCTTTTTAAATTGTCTATCTGAAAGCTCGAAATCATAGAACAATGCTGTTAATGCAGGATTTTGATTTTCTAGGAATAAAAATTTTTTCCCTTTTGTCAAAGCATCAATTGCTGCAACAGCAATTAAACTTTTCCCAACACCTGTGTCAGCAAAGAGAATGTGCAATTCATTTAGTTGCCATATAAACCCCAGCATTTGATTTATTTCGGGTTGGTTTTTTGCATCTTCCATTCGTTGCTTAGAATTCCTTATTTGTGATAATTCTTTAAAATTATTTTTATTAATTTTGTTCATCTGAATTTAATTTTTTCGGGGTTGGTGTTAGCGCACCAGCCCCGATTTAATTTAATGTGATTGGTATATGGGCTTGCTTTGAAGTATTCGGATTTGGCAACAGTTCGATAGAAATATTAACAATTTCAATACTTGGATCTTTTTCAATAAGCGAAGCAATTTCATTGCTAATACGGTACATCAAATCTGCATAAGCAGGAAGCTCAAGAGTGTCGTATATTTTCTGAAATGATTCAAGCCTCTTTTTTTTAACATAAATTGCTTTGGGCGGCAGCTTGGAATTATTCAGTTCCTGATCCATTGTAGCCAATATTTCCTTGAAAAAATTTAAAGCATCGCTTGGAAGTAATCTGTTTCCCATCTTACCTCCCCGTTTTTAGCCAAGCAATTATTGCACTCTTTGAGAAATAAAGCTTCCTTGAATTTGGCCTTTTTATAAAAGGAATTGCGCCATAGTGAACATGCTGATAGATTGTTTGGCGGGCAAGACGGGTAATTTTCATTACCATTTCTATGGATATAATATCCTGTTCCTCCGGTACACTCTGGCTGGCTGGAGAGCTGTTTTTAATCGTTTTTTCAATTAACTCCTGTAATTCTTGTACAGATAAGTCAATTATTCGTTTTTCGTTGTTTTGCATAGTCGATAATTGTTTGTTTAACGACTACAAATAAATTAAGAAAAAAAAAGAAAAATCAAAATTTTACTTCGTTTAAATCAAATTGTTGAACAAAAAAAACAAATTGATGGTCATTTTGTGCAAAAATTAACCGCTCTATCTACCGTCATTGAAGAAACTTGAAACGTTTTCGCAACTTTAAGAATTACCTTACTATGAGCAAGGCTTGGCTGCTTTTTTTGAATTTTTTGGCAGGCAGAAAAATATTTTTTGTAGTTTTCCTCAGTAGTTTTTCTTACAACTGGAATCTTTTTTTTGTCAGGAAAATCCACTTTTAAAATTTTAATGTCCTCACTAAGACGAGAAATCTCTTCTAAATAACTATAAACAATACTTTTACATATATAATCAATGCCATATTTTTCAACATCCTCTTCGGTCAAATTAGAAAAATTATTGTACGTAATTTTCTTTGCAAAAGGTCTATGAAGTAATCCTTTTAGCTCGAACGTACTTTTTATTTTTCTGAAATTTTCAAGCTTATCCTTTCTGCTTTTGAATTTTTCTTGTTCTTCTAAAAATGAATTAATCGTATTTTCAATACAATCAGTAATTTCAGTTTCAATTTTTTTCAAATCCATTTTGCGCATTTACTTTCTTATTATTTCCAATCAACTTTTAATAATCCTTGCTTAACTAATTCTTGATTCATATTCACATACATCATTGTTGTTTTAATATCAGAGTGCTGCATTAAAAACATTAATTGAGGTAAAGGAATTTTTGATGCCATGTATGTACCGAAACTATGTCGAGCTGTGTGAAATGTCAGATTAAACGGAATTTCTGCAATCGTAGCAATAACCTTTAAATGTCTATTAATAAAAGGCTCTGTTAATCTAGGAAAAACAAACTCGTTCTTTTTATCTAAATATTTCAAAAGAATTTTTTCCGGTTCAGATTGCTTTTCTTTTGCTCTTTTAAAAAGACTGTACAGCGGAATTTCTGCCCTCTTATTAACTTTTATCGTCACAAATTCTAACTCGTAACCATCCTTACCTTTTTTTACATATTCCGTTTTCAAATTGGTAGCATCCGAAATTCTCAGCCCTGTATAAAAAGAGAATAAAAACATATCTCTAACCACATCTATTTTCTCATCCAATTTGCTTAAATCAAGTTGCTTTATGGTATCAATCTCATCTAATGTTAAAACATCGCGTTTTTTCTGTTCAGATTTTACTTTTATGTCTTTACATGGATTATTTCCTTCAATAAAACCCTTTTTAATAGCAATATCAATGTACTTTTTAAGGTTTTTATGCTGTTTATGGATTGTATTGATCGCCAAATTGTTCTTTCGTAAATGATTTAGGAAATTATCAATAAAGGCATAGGTAATTTCTTCAAAACTGACATCTCTACCATTCCGGTATTCTAAAAGCTTATTAAGGGTGTTATTGTGACTTAATTTTGTTCTCGCTCCGAGTGAACGATCGTTATTTACTTCCTCCTTAACAAATTCAATAAATGAACCATTATGAGAAAAATCTTTGCGATGATCTACTGCATCTATCGAAAACGACCTTCCTTTTAGAGAATGTTCAGCTTGCTCCCTTTCGTATTTATGGATCGCTTCCCGTAGCTGAATATTTAAAACTTCAGCTTGTGGATGACGTTTATGTATCTCCTGATTCTTTTCGTCCCACTGATTTGGAGTAATATAAATGGCGGTAGATAGAAATCTTCGTTTCCTATTTTGGTATAATCTTATCTCAACAGGGGCTTTTCCGTGTTTATTGAGCTTATTTTTCCGATTGAATACAGGTGTAAATGTCGCTTTCATTTTGTGATACCTTTTTTAAATGAGTACCAATATGGTATCATAAATGTACAAAAAGTATCACAATTAAACAAAACTCAAAATAAGTCAAAAACGACAAAAGCCCCATAATTGGGGCTTTTGAGTTATCAGAGGTTTTTTTCATTTATCCTCTTCGTTGTCCGACCAGGTTTCGAACCTGGACTCTTCTGAACCAAAATCAGACGTGTTGCCAGTTACACCATCGGACAATGTCCAAACCGTTTGTAATGATTTGGGCTGCAAAAATAACAAATAATCCATATTTACAAACATTTTTTTTAAAATCTTGTCTTTTTTTAACAGCCGTAGGTTCAATTAATTTTCTAACTTCGCAAACATTAAATTTATATAAAACAAGCCGATAAATATGATCAATACTTCTAATTATCAACGTTTTAACAACATTGTAGGCTGGCTGGTATTTGCTATTGCTTCCTTTGTTTACTTGAGCACTATGGAACCAACCGCTTCCTTCTGGGATTGTGGTGAATATATCTCCTGTGCTTATAAATTAGAGGTAGGTCACCCTCCGGGAGCTCCTTTGTTCCTATTGATCGGTCGTTTTTTCAGCTTATTTGCCTTTGGTGATACCTCCAAAGTAGGGATGATGATCAATGCCATGAGTGCGCTTTGCAGCTCATTTACGATCCTTTTCTTATTCTGGTCCATCACTGCCCTTGGTCGTAAGATCATGGAAAAATCAGGCGAACTTACTTCCGGTAAATTAACTGCTATCCTTGGTGCAGGTGCTGTTGGTGGTTTAGCATATACATTCTCTGATTCTTTCTGGTTCTCAGCTGTTGAAGGTGAGGTTTATGCCATGTCTTCTTTCTTTACTGCCATCACATTCTGGGCTATCCTTAAATGGGAGCGCGAAGCCGATGAGCCACATGCTGATCGTTGGATCATTCTTATTGCTTATTTGATCGGTTTAGCGATCGGTGTCCATTTATTGAATTTATTGGTGATCCCGGCTGTTGTATTCATTTACTACTTCAAACGTTACGACAAAATCACCCGCAAAGGCATCATCATTACCGGACTTTTATCCATCGTTATTCTTGGTGGTATTCAAGGTGGTGTTATTCCATTGATCGTAAAATTAGCTGCTAAGATCGAGATCTTTGCTGTTAACACTTTGGGACTGCCGTTCAATAGTGGTACCATTATTTACGGATTATTGATCGTAGGCGGAATTGTTTTCGGATTACGCTATACCAAGAAAAAAGCTAAACCTATTCTGAATACGGTTATCCTTTGTTTTACGGTAATTTTGATCGGATATTCTTCATTCATCATCCTTGTTATCCGCTCACAAGCGAACACTCCAATGGATGAGAACAACCCGGAGAATGCGGTTAACTTACTGGCTTACCTGAACCGTGAACAATACGGAACATGGCCAATTTTGCACGGACAGTATTTCACTGCTCCTGTGATCAAATATGAAGACGGAAATCCTGTGTATGCACAAGATGAAAAAACAGGAAAATATGTGATCTCTGATGATCGCAAAAGTTCGTTGCCTGTTTATGATCCTCGCTTTACTACATTATTCCCTCGTTTGTGGAGTAATCAATCGAATCACATTGCCGGTTACCGTAACTGGACAAACACAAGAAACTACCAACGCATCACAGTAAATAACCCTCAAACAGGTGAAACAGAAACATTGGAAAAACCAACCTTCGGTGAAAACTTGAAGTTCTTCTTCCAATATCAATTGGGCTGGATGTATTCCCGTTATTTCGCATGGAACTTTATCGGTCGCCAAAACGAAATTCAAGGTCATGGCAGCGCTGCGGAAGGAAACTGGAAAACAGGCATCAAAGGAATTGATGAAGCTCGCTTAGGGCCACAACAAGGATTACCTGATAATGCCGACAACAACAAAGCCAACAACTCTTTGTATGGTTTACCTTTCATTTTAGGCTTGATCGGTTTGTACTACCATTTGAAAAAAGATAAAAAGAATGCTGCCGTAGTGGGATTGTTATTCTTCTTTACCGGTATTGCGATTGTGGTTTACTTAAATCAAAAACCTTTTGAGCCACGTGAGCGTGATTATGCATACGCAGCCTCCTTCTACGCATTCGCGATCTGGATAGGATTAGGCGTATTAGCTATTTATGATTTCTTACAAAGTAAGATGAATCAAATGGCAAGTGCTACTGCTGCAACAGCTGTTTGTTTACTGGCTGTTCCAACATTAATGGCAAAAGAAGAATGGGATGATCACGATCGTTCGAACCGTTATATTGCTCGTGATTTTGCTCGCAACTATTTAGAATCCTGCGCACCGAATGCCATTTTATTCACCAATGGTGATAATGATACCTTCCCGCTTTGGTATGCACAAGAGGTAGAAGGCATCCGTACGGATGTGCGTGTAGTATGTTTAGAACTCTTGAATACTGATTGGTACATCGATCAAATGGTACACAAAGCCTACTTGTCGGATCCTGTTCCTTTCTCTTTGAAAAAAGAACAATACCGTCAAGGAACCCGCGATGTAGTGTTGTTCCACGACAGAGGTATCAAAGGACACATCTCTGTAAAAGAGTTGATCGAATTTGCGAAAAGCGAAGACAAATCCAACAAACTGGAAGTACAATCAGGAACGTTCTACAACTATTTCCCTACACGTAACATGAGTGTTCCGGTGGATAGTGCAACGGTTGTCAACAATGGTACAGTTCCAAAAGAATTGGCAAGCCGTGTTGTAAAAAGCATCGACTGGACCGTTCAAGGAAACTATGTACAAAAGAATGACCTGATGATCATCGACTTGTTGGCACAAAACGACTGGAAACGTCCAATCTACTTCGCTGCAACAGCTCCTGCAAGTTCTTACTTGAACCTTGCTCCTTATTTGCAATTAGAAGGATTGGCTTACCGTTTGGTTCCTATCAAACAATCAGCCGCTGAACAGCAACAGGAAACCCGCATTGCAACAGACGTGATGTATAACAACATTATGACCAAGTTCACTTGGGGTGGAATGGAAAACAAAGAGGTATTCCTGGATGATGTGTTTGTACGTTCATGTGCATTGAACATCCGTCAGCGTGTGGCTGCATTAGCATCGGCATTAGCTGCTGAAGGCAAAAATGATAAGGCGATCAAAGTATTGGATAAATGCTTAGAAGTAACACCGGAAGAAAATGTACCATACGATGGAACGATCTTCTCCATTGCTATTGCTTACTATCAAGCTGGTGCCGATAAAAAAGGCAATGAATTGAGCACTAAATTGTTCGACAACTTTGAGAAGAACATGACTTACTATGGTTCATTCAAAGGAAGAGACAGAACAGCTTTCGGTCCGGATATCGACAGAACACAAGAGATCATGGAACGTTTGATCTACTTCACCGATATGTTCAAACAAGCTGAACTTTCAAAACAATTGGAAGCACGCTATTTGAAAATATTACAAGCCTATGGCTTGTCGCCTAAAATGGGCGGAGAATAATACAGACACTTTAATAAAAAAACGCACAACAAATGTTGTGCGTTTTTTTATTGGATCGTTTCGAAGATATATCCTTCACCCAAAGCATGTTCAATAAACTTTGGTAAAGCATATTGCAGATTGTTCCATGCCTTCCGGTTATCATGAAAAACGATGATGGAACCATTTCTATAATTCGTCAGCACATTGTCCAAACATTTTTCAGGGCTCGTATTTTTATCATAGTCGCCACTCAGTACATCCCACATAATGATCTTGTAATGATTCAAAATGGTTTTGTATTGTGTGTTCTTCATTTTACCATACGGTGGACGGAATAAAGAGGATGAAGTGATCTCTTTTGCTTTTGCAATGTTCTTGTAATAATCAGTTGAATGCGTTTTCCAGCCATTCAAGTGGTTGTAGGTGTGATTACCTACCGCATGACCATCCGCTTTTATCCTATCGAAAATCGCAGTGTGCTTCTCTACATTATCGCCCACACAAAAGAAACTTGCTTTGATCTTATATTGCTGAAGTACATCCAGCACCCACGGTGTGATCTCCGGAATTGGTCCATCGTCAAAACTCAGAAAAAGTTTTTTTTCTGTTTCTTCCATTCTCCAAATTGCTTTGGGGTAAATGGATTTGATCAAATAACTTGGACGTACCAGATACATACAGCAAAAATACAATATAAATGTCAATCCATCGATCAAGATAAACGGAGGAACACCGGCACACTTTCTCGATACGTTTCTTTTTACTTCACACCTGCCCGATGTCAGTTTGAGCCTTCTTGTCGGCAGACGGGTGACGAGGAACGAGCTGTATCGAGAACGGCTTGATAAAAATGCTTAGTAGGAAAATAAGATCAGTTCGAAGCTCGCTGATGTCAGTTCGAGTGGCGAGGAACTAGCTGTATCGAGAACGGCTTGATAAAAAATAGTATTTTAGCACACTACTCCGTAACATAAAACATTTTTATGAAAACGATGTATGTATACATACTTAGATGTTCGGATGATACATTTTATACAGGAGTCACAAATAATCTTGAAAGAAGAATCATTGAACACAATGCCGGAATAAGTAAAGAATCGTATACCTACTCAAGAAAACCATTGCAACTTGTTTTTTATGTCATGTTTAATGATCCTAAAACAGCGATCGCTTATGAGAAAAAAATCAAAAAATGGAGCAAAGCCAAAAAACAAGCGTTAATAGATTCAAAGTTTGATTCACTTCCCAAACTGTCAAAAAAGGAATTCAAATAAACTTTCCTTATCGATCATTCAGCAAAAACGCCACCACACTTTCTCGGTACGTTCCGTTTCACTTCACACTCGAAATGACCGCCCACAAGGATATCCTCTAAATTAAAATGTTAGTTCAAACAGGCAAAGGTCAGTTCAAGCCTGCCTGATGTCAGTTCGAGTGGCGAGGAACGAGCTGTATCGAGAACGGCTTGACAAACAAATAGCCTTGTAAATAAGAATCATATCATTGTGAAATAAAGCTTTATTCTTACCTTTGCAAGCCTTACAGAACGCAAGTGACGAAAGAAGATATTTTACGGAAGTATAGCGAATCCGCCAACAATTCTTTGCTTACTCAAGAATTGAATGGGAAGGCTACGCGCGTTCAGCTAAAAAATGTAGTAGGTTCAGGAGCCTCTTTTATTGCCACAACTGCTTTCCAGCACCTTTTAAAAACACAATTATTTATTCTTCCCGATAAGGAAGAAGCAGCTTATTTTCTGAATGATCTGGAAAATATCATCGGACAGGAAAATGTATTGTTCTTCCCGGCCTCGTATAGAATGCCTTACGAGCATGAAGAAATCGACAATGCGAACATCCTTTTAAGAGCTGAAGTATTGAACAAACTCAATACCGGAAAAAAACATATTTGTATTGTTACCTATCCCGAAGCATTAACCGAAAAGGTTGTCACACAATCGCACTTAAGCAAGAATACACTCGAACTCAAGCAAGGAGAAAAAATATCGATCGACTTTATTACAGATGTACTACTTGAATATGATTTTGAAAGAGTGGATTATGTTGTAGCTCCCGGACAGTTTTCCATTCGTGGTGGTATTGTGGATATTTTCTCTTTCTCAAACGATAATCCATACCGTGTTGAGTTTTTAGGAAATGAAGTAGATTCCATCCGTAGCTTTGATGCGATCACTCAGCTTTCTATCAAGAATCATCAGTTTTGTAATATCATTCCAAATGTTCAGGCAAAGATCCTGCAAGAAAGCAGACAAACATTCCTGGAATTTTTGGGAGAGAACACCATTATCTGGTTCAAACATTTTCAGCTGACCATCGACCGTATCGAAAAAGCATTTACTTTGGCAGAAACGGCATTTAGCAAACTCGACAATGTGATCAAACAGCTGGAGCCAAAGGAGCTGTATACTGACAAAGATACCTTCACTAAAAGCGCTTTGAGTGTTTCACTCGTTGAGTTTGGCAATCATTTTTCGCTTACACCAACAAAGATCATTGCTTACAATTTTTCACCTCAACCGAGCTTCAATAAAAACTTCAGCTACCTGCTCGACAATCTGAATTCTAATATCCGTAATGGATACGAGAATATTCTCTTTGCCGAGAATCACAAACAGGTAGAGCGTTTGTATAAAATATTTGAAGACATTGCACCTAAAAACAGTTCAAGCGCTCAACTGCCATTTACAGAAGGCTGGGGTGGTGCCATGTTACACGAAGGCTTTATTGATAACGACCTGAAGATCGCCTGCTATACCGATCATCAGATCTTCGACCGCTATCACCGCTTCCGTTTAAAAGACACATTCAACAAAAAGAACGAAGCGCTTACATTAAAAGAACTAAAAGGATTAAATCCGGGAGATTATATCACACACATCGATTATGGTGTTGGTCGTTACGGTGGACTAGAAACCATTGAGGTGAATGGTAAAATGCAGGAAACCATTCGTTTGGTATATAAAGATTATGATGTAGTAAACATCAGCATTCATTCCCTGCACCGCATTGCTAAATACAGCGGTAAAGAAGGGACAGAACCGAAGATCAATAAATTGGGCAGCAATGCCTGGGCAACTTTAAAACAAAAAACAAAAAAGAAAGTCAAAGAAGTTGCTTTCGACCTTATCAAACTATATGCAAAGCGAAAAGCTTTGAAAGGGTTCCAGTTTAGTCCGGACAACTATTTGCAAAATGAGCTGGAAGCTTCATTCATCTATGAAGATACACCCGATCAGATAAAAGCGACTGCCGATGTAAAACGGGATATGGAAAAAGAATATCCAATGGATCGTTTGGTATGTGGTGATGTTGGTTTCGGAAAAACAGAGATCGCGATACGTGCTGCTTTTAAAGCGGTATGCGACAGCAAGCAGGTGGCAGTATTAGTTCCTACAACCATTCTTGCATTACAACATTATAAAACATTTAGCGAACGACTAAAAGATCTGCCTTGTAAAGTAGATTATATCAACCGATTTAAAACTGCCAAACAGCAAAAGGATACACTTGAAAAAGTAGAGCGCGGAGAAGTAGATATTTTAATTGGTACACATGGCATTGTAGGAAAGAATGTGAAGTGGAAAGATCTTGGATTAATGATCATTGATGAAGAACAAAAGTTTGGTGTAGCCGTAAAAGACAAATTAAAAACACTCAAAACAAGTGTGGATTCTTTAACGCTTACCGCTACTCCTATTCCACGTACGCTTCAGTTCAGCATGATGGGAGCGCGCGATCTATCAGTGATCAGTACGCCTCCACCTAACCGTTATCCGGTACAAACCGAATTACACACTTTCAATGAAGAGATCATCCGTGATGCTATTTCTTTTGAAATATCAAGAGGAGGACAAGTGTTCTTTGTACACAACAGAGTACAAAACATTATGGAAGTGGCAGGCATGATCAGTCGCCTGGTTCCCGATGCACGGGTAGGTATTGGTCACGGACAATTAGATGGCGACAAGCTGGAAGAAGTGATGATGAAATTTGTGGATGGGGAATATGATGTACTCGTGGCAACAACCATCATTGAAGCCGGACTGGATATTTCCAATGCCAATACAATTATCATCAATCAGGCACACATGTTTGGATTGAGCGACCTTCACCAGATGCGTGGTAGAGTTGGGCGTTCCAACAAAAAAGCATTCTGTTACTTACTCACTACACCTGTTTCATTATTAACCAATGAAGCACGCAAACGATTGAAAGCCATCGAAGAATTTTCTGACCTTGGGAGCGGTTTCAACATTGCTATGCGCGATCTCGACATTCGTGGTGCAGGAGATCTGTTGGGAGGGGAACAAAGTGGGTTCATCAATGAGATCGGATTTGAGATGTATCAAAAGATATTGGATGAAGCCATTCAGGAATTACGAATGGAGAACGAAGAGTTCCGTTTAGCGGAAACCGGTGGCACACAACAATTCACCAAAGCAAAACATGGCGAGTTTGTTTACGACTGCACCATCGATACTGATATGGAGATATTGATCCCCGTGGACTATGTTACCAACATTACAGAACGATTAACTTTATATCGTGAGCTGGATGATTCCAGATCAGAAGAAGAATTACTCGAATTCGAAACTAGATTACGCGATCGTTTTGGTCCTGTTCCTGAACAAACCATTGAGCTCATCCATACGATCCGCCTACGTTGGTTAGCGATGGAGATCGGATTTGAAAAACTGTTATTGAAACACAATAAAATGGTGGGGTACTTTATTCCAAAACAAGACTCACCGTATTATCAAAGTGAAACATTTACCAAGGTTCTGAAATTTGTACAGCAAAATCCGCGCTTGTGTAAGATGAAAGAGAACAATGGAAAACTCACTTTATCGTTTGAGAACATCAAAGCCATTGATGATGCCATCCAGGCTCTAAAACCTGTTATTGCTTAAAGCGGAGCTTGAACACCAAACCATTTTCATTCGTAAAGCTAAAATCACCATTGATCTGCTCAGACAGTGATCGCATCAATTCCATCCCTAATGTATTCGGTTTGTTGATCATACCGGATGGTAAACCCGGACCATTATCACGGAGTTGAAGTTCTATAAATTCGTTTTGTTTTTTTAGTGTGATGTTGATCTGTAATTTTTTATCAGGACATTGGGCATATTTAAAGGAGTTGGTCACAAACTCGTTTAATATTAAACCGCAAGGGATCGCATTCGAGAGTTCAATAAAAACATCGTCAGCATCGATCTGGATCGTTGCCTGCTCTTTTATTCCATAAGAACTCATCAGCTCTTTCAGCAACTCATTGATATAATCTTTAAAATTAAGGTCGATCACATGTTCCCGCTCAAAGATCTTTTGGTGTACCAAAGCCATGGAGAACACTCTATTTCTACATTCATCCAATGCTTCCTGTACTTCCTTGGAATCGGTGCTGTTCTTTTTCAAACTCAACAAACTCGTTACGATATTCATATTGTTCTTCACCCGGTGAAACACTTCAGAAAGCAGGATCTCTTTTTCGGAAAGCATTTTCTTGATCTTTCTTTCCTGAGCCATCGACTCTGTTACCACAATGATGATAAAAGCAATGGCAGTAAACACACTCAAAATAATGTTAAAGACCATTGTATTAGCTATAACCGTTTCAGAGATAGAAACCGCATACCAGTTGTATTTATATCCAAGTGCGATCAATACGGCAGATATGATAAACATGCCGGCAATAACTAATAAGTGCTTTAAAGTCTCTCTTCTTCCTAATAACTGAATCAAACTAATGATCATAGGAAAGTAAAAAAGAAGTATGTAAGAATCTTTCCCGGTTTTTAAATTCATAGAGATGAAAAAACACAGACCAATGATGTAAAAGGTATAGGCGGCCCAAACGTAATTTTTACGCTTATTCAATATAAAAACCGATGGCGCCACAATAATGACAGCAATACAATCGATCGCAACCTGTGGGTATCCCATCAGCAAAAAGAAAACAGCACCCAGAAACATATTGAATGTTCCAACCAATGTAATGGAATTTATTTTACGGGTAAGATACATCTCCCAAGGCTGGTAGCTATCTCTAACACCTATAGAGATCAGTTGATCTATTTTCTGTTTAATGGACATGTCGAGGCAAGGAGTATTTTGTCTCCAACCAAATGTACTTCTTTTTGTCTAAAAGAAAAGAGAAATTAGCCCATTTCGGCAGCCAAGTGGCGGATCTCATTACGACCCAACTTCTTAAGCATTCGAAGATGAGACATAAAGGCTTCCATAGCTGTAGGGAAATAGATATAACGGATACCAAATTCCTTCGCTGTTTGCTCTACAATTGGAGCAATATCCGGATAATGCACATGACAGATCCTTGGGAAAAGATGGTGAATTGCCTGATAATTCAAGCCTCCAACATAAAAGGTAACGATCGGATTTTTTGCTGCAAAGTCGGCTGTGGTGTTCAATTGATGGATAGCCCATTCATTTTCAATGTTTCCTTTGTCATCCGGCACAGGGAATGTTGTTCCTTCTACCACGTGAGCTAACTGGAAAGTAACACTCAACACGATACCCGCCACCGCATGCATCAATAAAAAGCCCAACACGATCTGATACCAAGGGTTATCTAGGATCAATAATGGTAAAACCAACATGTATGAATAGTACAATACTTTAAAAAAGATCATGGCAATGAACTTCTTAATACGGTCGCGTTTAATATCTTTATTATGACCTTCGCGCACGTAACGGGCAAACTGCATAAAGTCTTTACTGGTTGTCCAGTACAGAGTCATTAGCGAATAAAAGAAGAACGCGTAGAATACTTGAAAACGTTGTATTTTTTGATGTTTTCCGCTTGGCGAAAAACGCATGCCTACTTTATCATCAATATCTTCGTCATGATCGTAGATATTGGTGTAGGTATGATGAAGAATGTTGTGCTGCGTTTTCCAGTTATTAAGATCGGCTCCTACCAGGCTAACAGTATGTCCCATCATACGGTTGACCCAATTCTTAGAAGAATAGGCTCCGTGGTTGGCATCGTGCATGATCCCCATTCCGATACCGGCCAAACCTAGTCCGATCAGCACCCAGCATAGCCAAAACGACCAGCCGGCAGTGTTTCCGGAAATAATAAATGAGTAGGGAACATAATAAAGTGCCAGCATAAAGATCGATTTAACGACCATTTTCCAGTTGGCATGCTGAGAGATCTTGTTTTCAATGAAATAATTATCGACTCTCTGCTTTAACACATTGAAAAACTGTGTTTTATCTTTATTGGTAAACTTAATTTTGGGTTTCATTCGTACAAATTAACACACAAGTATAATCAAAAAAAATGATTTTAAACACCTTCAATTCGACCAAGCTTAGGAATTGATAGCTATAAATTGGGATCCATTCGCTTATAATAAGCTAACATGCTGCTTATAAAGAAGATAGACAAAGCGATACTAAAGTAGTTCGTATTATCGATCAGCAGAAAAACCGACTCTTTTATAAAGAAAACTATGATAAAAAGGCGCACTCCCCAGCGTTTCATATACCAAACACCGATCATGGAGATGAACATGGAAGCGCGTATAAAACCAAAAATGGCCGGCATCCAGTCACCGATCTTCTTTACCTCAGGTGCAAAAACACCCGGCAAACTTACAACTACCCAAATAAAACCGATGATACAAACAACGGTTAAAAGTACAGGGCGTTTTATTTGAATTGCTTGCATGTGAAAATTAATTACTTCTAATCGCTTCCACCGGATCCATCTGAGAAGCCGTATAAGCAGGCACAAAGCCCGAAACAACACCTATCAGAATGGAAATAGTGAATCCAAGAATAACATTCGAACGGGACAATACGATCTCCATCCCAAAAGAATCACCTGCAAATAATGTGATCATAAAGACGATCAGCAGACCTATCAAGCCACCGATAAAGGAAAGAAAAACCGATTCAAACATAAACTGCAACAGGATAAAATAGTTCTTTGCCCCTAATGATTTCTGTATCCCGATAATATTGGTCCGTTCTTTTACCGATACGAACATGATATTCGCGATCCCGAATCCACCCACCAAAATGGAAAAACCACCTATGATCCAGCCTGCAATGCCTATTATTCCGAAGAGACTATCAAATTGATTAGAGATCAAACTCGTTTGATTGAGGGCAAAATCTTCCTCCCCAGCTGGCTTTATTTTACGTACAGAGCGCATCAAACCTGTAAGTTCACTGATCAGGTCATCGTTAGTAACACCCGGCTTTGCCCTTACCATGATCTGCGGATCAAGACTTTCATCGCGGATATCCACCAGACTGCGGGCATAATTTACAGGTACCAGCACTTGTGTATCCGGACTGCCACCCAGAATACTCTCCCCCTCTTTTTTGAATACTCCGATCACCGTTACCTTTGCTCCGTTCACTTTGATGGTTTTTCCCAGAGGATCCTGCATCGGGAAAAGTGCTTTGGCCAAAACATCTCCAATCACAGCTACAGGCCTTCCGGCCGAAGATTCAATATCGGTAAAATAGCGCCCTTCCGCTATTTCAAAATTCTTTACTTTATCATACTGATGCGAAGCCATCACAATGGTCACGTTCTCTATGCTGCTACTCTGATATTTAACAGTGATGCGAGATGTAGCCACAAATGCAGCCGACTGAGCGCCATCACAGCCTCTCAACACTTCATCCAATTCTGTATAATCGGGCAATGGGCGGTTCATGTACTTCCACCAAGGATAATCTTCACTAAATGCCCAGGGCCATTTTTGGATGAAGACCACATCATCACCCAGACTCTGTACGCTTTTACGCAAATTTTGCTCCAGCGAATCCACCACTGTAAACACCATGATGATGGCGAAAATACCAATAGTGATGCCTAATAGAGACAGGATCGTGCGAAGTTTATTCACCACCAGCGCATGGAAGGCAAACAAAATACTCTCTCTGAAAAGTCCTAAAAAGATCATGGATCAAGCGCTGTTTTTACTCAAGCAAATGTACCATTTTTTATCCCAAAAAATCAATAAAAAAAAATCGTCCGAAAGTGGCTTAAAATCTACGTTATTAACAAAAAAAACATTTATCAACAAATTGCCTTGAAAGGCTCTGAACACCTAAAAATTAATACTTTTGTAAGAGCAAAAATTTTACACGTTATGAGTGGATCGAAAAAAATTAAAAACGCATTAATTTCAGTTTATTACAAAGATAATTTAGAGCCTGTTATTCACCAATTGAATGCATTAGGCGTAAAAATATTCAGCACCGGAGGAACACAAGAATTTATTGAGAACCTTGGTGTTGCTGTTACTCCTGTAGAATCATTAACATCATATCCATCTATTTTGGGTGGCCGTGTGAAAACATTACATCCAAAAATATTCGGTGGGATATTGAGCAGACGTGAATTACAGAGCGACATAGCACAATTGGAAGAATATCAGATCCCTGAAATAGATCTTGTTATTGTTGATTTGTATCCATTCGAAGAGACCGTTGCATCGGGTGCTGAAGAGCAAGCGATCATCGAAAAAATTGACATCGGTGGTATATCATTGATCCGTGCTGCCGCAAAAAATTTCAAAGATGTGATCATCGTTCCATCAAAAAATGAATATACATTTTTGCACGACACCATTCTTGTTGCACAAAAAGGAGAATCTACATTAGCAGATCGTAAAAAGCTTGCAGGTAAGGCATTCAACGTTTCATCACATTACGACACAGCCATCTTCAATTATTTCAATGGCAATGACGTGGTGGCGTTTAAACAATCCGTTCAAAATGCAAATGTGTTACGTTACGGTGAAAATCCACACCAGAGAGGTGTATTCTATGGCAATTTGGATGAGATGTTCACCAAGCACAATGGAAAAGAATTATCCTACAACAACTTGTTAGATGTGGATGCAGCAGTGAATTTAATTGCTGAATTTACCGACACCACTTTTGCCATTTTAAAACATAACAATGCATGCGGATTGGCATCGCGCGAAAAATTAGTGGATGCATACAAAGATGCATTAGCAGGCGACCCAACGAGTGCATTTGGTGGTGTGTTGATCACCAACAAAGAGATCGACCTAGCGACTGCAGAAGAAATGAATAAATTATTTTTTGAAGTGATCATTGCTCCATCGTATGATGCAAAAGCAATTGAGCTTTTAAAATCTAAACCGAACCGTATCATTCTTCAACAAAAGAAAGTTAAGTTATCGGATAAATCATTCCGCACTTTGTTGAACGGTGTGATCGAGCAAGATAAAGATCAAAAAACAGAAACCATTGCCGATATGCAAACGGTTACAAAAACAGCTCCTACAAAAGATGAATTAAGAGATATGGTGTTCGCTAATAAATTAGTGAAACACACTAAATCAAATACGATCATTCTTGCCAAGAATAATCAGTTATTAGCAAGTGGAGTTGGACAAACATCACGTGTGGATGCATTAAAGCAAGCGATCATCAAAGCAGAAAGTTTTGGATTCGATCTAAAAGGATCGGTAATGGCATCGGATGCTTTCTTCCCATTCCCTGATTGTGTAGAGATTGCACATAAAGCGGGTATCACAGCAGTGATCCAACCAGGAGGAAGTATCAAGGATAAAGATTCAATTGCTTATTGCGACAACAATGGATTATCAATGGTAATGACCGGCACAAGACATTTTAAACATTAATCAATTTGAAAATTTTGCAATGTGCAAATTTGAAAATAATAAATAAGTTCCTTGCAATACGACATTATCAAATTATCTAATTAAACTATTATCAAATTAAACTATGGGTTTATTTAACTTCTTAACACAAGAGATCGCTATCGACTTAGGAACAGCAAACACCTTGATCATTCACAACGACAAAGTAGTAGTGGATGAACCATCGATCGTTGCTGTGGATCGTATGACCGGAAAAGTGATCGCAGTTGGAAAACAAGCGATGCAAATGCATGGTAAAACACATGAGAACATCAAAACGATCCGTCCGCTAAAAGACGGTGTAATTGCCGATTTCCATGCTGCAGAACACATGATCCGTGGGATGATCAAAATGATCAATCCGGGAAGAAAATTATTTACTCCCTCTCTTAAGATGGTTATTTGTATCCCTTCCGGGATCACTGAGGTGGAGAAACGTGCGGTACGCGATAGCGCTGAACATGCAGGGGGTAAAGAAGTTTATTTGATCCACGAACCAATGGCTGCTGCAATTGGTATTGGAATTGACGTAGAAGAACCAATGGGAAATATGATCATCGATATCGGTGGTGGTACTTCCGAAATTGCCGTTATTGCTTTAGGTGGTATTGTTTGTGATAAATCGATCCGTATTGCAGGAGATGAATTCACGGCCAACATCGAAGAATATATGCGTAGACAACATAACATCCTGATCGGTGAGCGTTCTGCAGAACGTGTTAAGATCGAGGTAGGTGCTGCGATGACAGAGATCGATAATCCTCCACCTGACTTTGCAGTACACGGTCGAGATCTAATGACTGGTATTCCAAAAGAGATCTATGTTTCCTATGTTGAAATTGCACATGCATTGGATAAATCTATTTCAAAAGTAGAAGAAGCGATCCTGAATGCATTAGAGATGACACCTCCTGAACTTTCAGCCGATATTTACCGAACAGGTATTTACTTAGCTGGTGGTGGTTCCATGTTAAGAGGATTGGATAAGCGTATCTCATTAAAAACAAAATTACCTGTACACATTGCTGAAGATCCACTTCGCGCTGTTGCACGCGGAACAGGTATTGCATTAAAGAATGTAGACAAGTTCCCTTTCTTGATGAAATAAATAGTTGGAGAGTTAGAAGATTGGAAAGTTGAAAGGTTGGTGATTCAAAGAAAATGAAAAACATCTTTCTGAACTTGCTGACAAAAGGATCAAGAAAAAAATTTTCAGACAAGATGAGACATAACTAAAAAACTCAACAATTCAATAATTCTAAAATTCAACAATTAATTAGATGCGTAACCTGATCGTTTTTATCTGGAAACACAATTTCTTTTTTCTCTTCCTGATAATAGAAACGTTCTGCATCTATTTGGTTGTGCAAAATAATTTTTATCAGAAAGCCAGTTTTGTTAACTCTTCCAATGCCGCATCCACTAGTGTATTACAAACATCAGCGGCTATTGAAGAATATTTTTATTTGAAGACAGAGAATGAAAATCTTGCCAAAGAAAATGCCTGGCTTAAGACACAACTCATTGCGTCTAAGTTTGTGATCATGACCGACACACATCAGGTAAACAAACCAAAACTTCACCAAAAATATGTGTACACCGAAGCGAAAGTGGTAAACAATTCTACCAGCAGAAGAAATAACTATTTAACACTCAATAAAGGAAGTAACCAAGGAGTAAAAAAGAACATGGCCATTATTTCCAGCACAGGTGTAGTTGGTCAGGTGCAAGAAGTGTCTGATAATTTTTGTACGGTCATGTCTTTGCTTCACAGCAAAACGACAGTTAGTGCCAAGATCAAAAAAGATGGATCGTACGGACCGCTTGTATGGAATGGTGAAAGTTATGACTATGCTACATTGAATGATATTCCTACTCACGTAAAATTGATCAAAGGCGACACGATCGTTACCAGTCCCTACTCACTTACCTTTCCGGAAAATGTATTGATCGGAACAGTAGAAAGCTTCGAGCGTGAATCAGGAAAATATTTTTACACGGTGAAAGTGAAACTTTCTACCGACTTCAAAAAATTAACGCATGTATATGTTGTTACCAACATGTTCAAAGAAGAGCAGGAAACACTCGAGAAAAAAACTGAAGAAAGCAATAAAGAATAATGATTAATGAGATCATAAGAAATATTATCCGTTTTATTTTATTAGTGCTTGTACAAGCACTGATCATAAAGAATATTGAATTAGGACGATTCATTAATCCTTTTATTTATGTCTTGTTTATTGTTGTACTTCCTTTTGAAACACCCAAGTGGTTATTACTAGTGAGTGCATTTGTGTTAGGCATCACCATCGATATGTTTTACGATACAGCCGGAATGCATGCAGCAGCAACCGTTTTTATGGCTTATATCCGTCCGGGTGTTTTAAAACTTTTCTCTCCTCGCGATGGTTATGAATTTGGAACACAGCCAACCGTGCAATATTTAGGCGTACCCTGGTTCTTATCCTATGCAAGTATTTTAGTGGTGCTGCATCATCTTGTCCTTTTTTACATTGAGGTCTTCCGCTTCTCCGAATTCTTCTCTACCTTTTTTAGAGTGATCATCAGCTCTATCTTCACTTTACTATTGATCGTTATTACTCAATATTTGTTTAACCGTAAAACAGATACAGAATGAATCAATTGAGTGATAGAAAATATTTTATCATCGGGATCTTCATTCTTATCGGCTTGATCTACATTGCCCGTTTATTCTACATTCAAGTAATTGACGATACCTACAAACTGGATGCACGTAATCAGGCTTTCCGCTATAAAACAGAGTATCCGATACGCGGTTACATCTACGACCGTAAAGGAAAGTTATTGGTTTACAATGAAGCTGCATACGACTTGATGGTATTGCCAAAAGATGTAAAAGATCTTGACACGGCAGACTTTTGTGAATTGCTTGGCATCACCAAAGAGCAGTTCCTAAAGAAAATGAAAAAGGCAGTGCAAGCGCCTAACTCACCTCGCAGAGAATCCATTTTCGAAAAACAATTGTCACCACGAGAATACGCATCGCTTCAAGAACGATTATATCGCTTCAAAGGATTTTGGGTACAATCACGAACCTTAAGAAAGTATCCTAAAAAGATAGCAGCACACATGCTTGGCTATATTGGTGAAGCCGACAAAAACATAACGGAAAAAGATCCGTATTACAAAGATGGCGACTACCTTGGTATTAGCGGTATTGAGAAGACCTACGAAAAAGTGTTGCGTGGTAAAAAAGGGATGCGCATCATGATGGTAGATGTTCACAATCGTGAAAAAGGTAGTTATATGAATGGTATTTACGATACCATGGCTGTGTCCGGGAAACCTTTAACCACTACCATTGATGCCGACCTTCAGGAATACGGTGAGAAGTTGATGCAAAACAAGATCGGTAGTTTAGTAGCCATTGATCCACAAACAGGAGAAATATTGGCGATCATCACCAGTCCGACTTACGATCCGAACTTATTGGTAGGTAGAGCACGTAACAAAAACTTCTCAATGCTCTTAAAAGATACCATTGGTAATCCTTTGTTCAACCGTTCTACCATGGCATCATATCCTCCGGGATCCACATTTAAATTAGTAATGGCACTGATCGGTTTGCATGAGGGAGTATTGACAGCTGATACGCGTTATCCTTGCGCACGGGGTTATCCTCCTTTGGGCGGTCGTCCGAAATGCCATCCGCATGCATCACCTATGGATCTGCATGGTGCTATCGGAACATCTTGTAACTCCTATTTCTCCTACGTTTTTAAAAGTGTGATCGATGATAAAAAATATCACGACACTTACAAAGCGTATCAGAACTGGAGAGATATCGCCATGAGTTTTTGTTTAGGAACAAAGACCGGTTCCGACCTTGCCAATGAATTAAGAGGAAATGTACCGAGTATCAAATACTATGATAAAGTATTCGGAAAAGGATCATGGAAAGCGAGTACCGTTATCTCATTGGGTATCGGGCAGGCCGAGATGGGGATCACTCCTTTACAAAATGCCAATTTAGTATCGATCATTGCCAACAAAGGATATTATTACACACCACATATTGTAAAAGCGATTGGAGGAAATGAGAATGACACCTTGCTAGACCGCTTTAAAGTGAAACATTATACAAAAATTACCGATACAGCCGTGTACAATGATGTGATCAGAGGTATGGCAAAAGCGGTAGAAGGTGGTACAGCTGCAGGATTAAAGATAGAAGGAATCCCTTATTGTGCAAAAACCGGAACAGCACAAAACCCACACGGGAAAGATCACTCGGTATTCGTTTGTTTTGCGCCTATTGACAAACCAAAGATCGCTATTGGTATCTTGATCGAGAATGCCGGTTTTGGTTCAACCTGGGCCGGACCGATTGCACGATTAATGATGGAAAAATATTTAAAAGGGGAGATCACCCGTCCTGACCTTGAAAAACGAATGTTGGAAGGCGACCTGATCCACAAAGGGAAAACGACTGAAGAAAAAACAACACATTAACATAAAAGAACGTTGAGACAATCCACCAATAATAGCATCTTTTATAACGTAGACTGGATAACGATCCTGATCTATGTGCTGCTTGTTATTATGGGCTGGATGAATATCTATGCTGCAGTATATAATGAGGAACATTATATCATTACAGACATCAGTCAGAAATATGGAAAGCAAATGATCTGGATAGCTACGGCATTCTTGATCGCACTCATCATTCTTATTATTGATGAAAGTTTTTACACTGCTTTCGCTTATTTCATTTTCGGTTTCTTTTTGGTGCTCAACCTAGCTGTCCCTTTTCTGGGAAGAGAAGTAAAAGGAAGTCGCTCCTGGTTTCGCTTTGGCGACTTTGGTATTCAGCCTGCCGAATTCATGAAGTTTGCTGCCAACCTCGCACTTGCAAAATTCCTGAGTAATCAGCACATTAAAATATCGGATTACCGTAATACCATTATTTCTCTTATCATTATTGGTGTACCAATGGTAGTCATAAAAGTATTACAGGATGAAACAGGATTAGCCATTGTGTTTGTGGCATTCATTATCACGCTGTATCGCGAAGGTTTATCCATCAATTATTTGTTATTAGGCTTTTTGGCTGTCATACTTTTTGTGATGGCATTACTGGTGAACAATATGTATCTGTTTGCTATCATTGGAGCGCTTTGTGTGATCGCTGTACTTTTTGTAAAACGAAATGCGAAGAATCTGTTCATTATTGCAGTGGTTGGTTTGGTCGCCTGTAGCATGGTAAAAGGAACAAGTACGGTGTATGAGCACATGGAACCGCATCAGAAAGTTCGTATTGATGTATTATTGGGTAGAGGTACGGTTGACTTAAAAAAAGAAGGATATAATGTGAATCAGGCAAAGATCGCTATTGGCTCCGGTGGCTTTGCCGGTAAAGGTTATTTGCAGGGCACGCAAACCAAATACGACTTTGTACCTGAACAGGATACCGATTTTATTTTTTGTACAGTGGGTGAAGAATGGGGCTTTTTAGGCAGCTCAGTAGTGATCATCTTACAATTGGTATTGATCATCCGCTTGGTATTTATGGCAGAGCGACAACGCTCCCCATTCAGTCGTATCTACGGCTATGGCGTTGCTTCCGTCTTCTTTTTTCACTTAACCATTAATATTGGAATGACGATCGGATTGGCTCCTGTTATTGGTATTCCACTCCCTTTCTTTAGTTATGGAGGATCATCCCTATGGTCATTTACCATACTGTTATTTATCTTCCTGAAACTGGACTCGCATCGTTTACAGATCTTGAGGTAATTGATACAACTGACAGTCCACTACTTTATCAATACCTAAGATACCGGTTTCAAACTGCACTTCAATTTGATGAATGCGTGGCAATTGTTCGTAATGATTGGTCACAAAATCATTTACTACAAATTCCAATGCAAAATCTACATCATCACCTAACAAGGTAAAATGAAAAGCATCATTATATACACTCATTTCCGCTACTTGATAAGTGTTTGAATACGAATGAATGCTGGTAAAATAATTCAATAATAACAGGCTGTTCACCAAACACATTCCAAATCCGGAAAAGGAGAACATTGCAAATTGATGGTATTGCATATCGAGCAATCGTTTAAAATAGCCCCATTGTAATAATCCCAATGTTCCAGCACAAAATATCAAGAGAAGTAATAATCCAATGGAGATCACCATTTTGGAATACAGCCAAAACAAAAGTGGAATACCCACAAACAAGCCAATGGCAGTAGTTGCCATGGCTACATAAATACCTTTCGTTCTAATAAAGGATTGTAATTTTGAATCGGTCTCCCCAATTAATTTTTGTGACATACAGTGAAAATAAAAAATTAAAACAAACAATTTGACTTTTCCTTTGTAATTTTAAGCATGAGCGAACACAAATACACCAACTCACTAATAAACGAAAGCAGTCCCTACCTGCTACAACATGCCCATAATCCGGTTAATTGGTATGCCTGGAACGAAGAAACATTGGAAAAAGCCAAACGGGAAGACAAACTCATTTTAATCAGTGTGGGCTACTCAGCCTGCCATTGGTGCCATGTGATGGAACATCAAAGCTTCGAAGATGAAACCGTGGCGAAGATCATGAATGATTATTTCATCTGTATAAAAGTAGATAGAGAAGAACGTCCGGATATTGACCAAGTGTATATGTTAGCCGTACAACTGATGACCGGACAAGGCGGATGGCCACTCAACTGTTTTGCTTTGCCTGATGGCCGGCCGATCTACGGGGGAACCTATTTCCCGAAAAATCAGTGGATAAACGTACTCTTGAATTTGTCGGACCTCTACAAAAATGAACGGGAGAAAGCAATTGATTATGCGAAACAACTTACAGAAGGTGTTCGATTAGCCGAATTGGTAAAAACACCAAATGAGGATACATTACATGAAAGTATCGCACATGAATCCATAAAAAACTGGAAGCTACGCTTCGATAACACAGATGGAGGACCACAAAAAGCTCCTAAATTTCCATTACCCAATAATTATGAGTTTTTGCTTCAGTATGCAACATTGTTCAACGACAAAGAAGTGGAAGAGCATGTGCATCTGACCTTAAAGAAAATGGCATATGGCGGAATTTATGATCAGATAGGCGGTGGATTTGCCCGCTATTCAGTAGATCATTACTGGAAAGTACCGCACTTCGAAAAAATGCTGTATGACAATGCACAATTGGTTTCGTTATATAGCAGAGCTTTTCAAAGAACAAAAGATGCGCTTTACAAACAAGTGGTTTATGAAACGATCGACTTTGTAGAACGTGAATTAACTTCTCCTGAAGGAGCTTTTTATTCTGCTTTAGATGCTGATAGCGAAGGAGAAGAAGGCAAGTATTACGTTTGGATAAAGGAAGAACTGGAAACCATTTTAAAAGAACAATTTCAGCTATTTGCAGATGTATATAATGTGAATGAACTGGGGCACTGGGAACACGGGAATTACATCTTACTAAGAAATGACGAATTGGAAACCATCGCTTCAAAGCATCATATCACGAAAGAACAATTGATGCTTCAGCTGGAACAGAACAAAAAAACATTGCTATCTGTCCGCGAGCAACGCATCAAGCCCGGCTTGGATGACAAAACATTGACATCCTGGAATGCCTTAATGACTAAAGGATTATTAGATGCGTATCAGGTATTTGGTGAAAAACGTTTTTTAGAGATGGCAGAAAAAAACATGGGCTTCCTTCTTTCCAAACAAGTACAGGAAGATGGAAGTCTTTTCCATTCTTACAAGAACGGACGCTCAACCATCAATGGATTCCTGGAAGATCATTGCTACCTGATAGAAGCATTGATTAGTTTGTATCAAAGCACAGGAACCGAAAAATATTTGCAAATAGCCAATGAGCAGATGCGATATTGTCTGACACATTTTAAAGATGCAGATTCGAGCATGTTCTTTTTTACATCCGGTCTCGACAAAGCACTCATCACCCGCAAAATGGAACTATCGGATAATGTCATTCCTGCATCCAACTCAAGCATAGCCAAATCATTGTTTATTCTAGGGCACTATTTTGAGAATGATGAATATACTCATCAAAGCAAAAAAATGTTATCCTGCATGATCGATGATATTCAAGGCTATGGCTCCGGATACAGCAATTGGGGCAGTTTATTGCTTTGGAACATTAAACCCTTTTACGAGGTGGCCATTGTTGGTAAATCTGTTAATGAAAAGATCAAAACCTTCCAAAATCATTATTTACCAAACCTGATATTTGCATATAGCGAATCGGAAAGCACTTTAGCATTGCTGAAGAACAGATGGGTAAACAACGAAACATACATTTATGTGTGTAAAGAAAAAGCCTGCCTGTTGCCTGTTAAAGAAGCCGAAGATGCTTTAAAGCAATTGGTATTTTGATCAAACAAATTAGTACATTATTACTTCTACTCTGCCTGTTAACTTCAAAGGCACAGCTTATCAATACCCAGCCGGTAGAGATCAATATTGGTCCTATTCATTTTAACGCTGCGCTCATCAAAGAACAAAAAGTAAAACGGATAGATGTAGTGATGGTGGATAAGCCTGATGGTAAGGTGATAGTGGATAAAGGAGCAGGCCAGGGTTTTGAATTCGACACACAAGGAAGGGTCTGTAAGTACTATTACACCATCTTCAAAGGAATTGTATATGAAGACATTGACGTTCCTGCTGTAAAACGCAAAGGAAGGATCATTCAAAAAGCCTATACAAAGGCCATCACCAAATATTTGAATGATACCATTTTTGCATCTATCTATTACGATGAGAATGATCGCATCATTTTAAAACGTACGGGATTAGGCGACTATTATGATGCCTATTATTATGAATACAATGAGAAAGGGCTCATCAAAAAAGAAATGCATTGCAAAGAAACGAATGTGAGTGAGAATAAAAAGGAATTCAAATTGGGTGTACAAACAGTTCTTTCAAAAGAAAGTTTTGAATATGAAAACCTAACCCCAACACAAGTAAAAAAGAAATGCTTGAATGATGAGGGGCGTGAATACAAACACTCCATCATCAATTATAATGAAGGAGGGAAAAAGACATCTGAAAATTACAACTTCATTGTAAGCTGGATGCGAAGTGAGAACGTATATGAATATGATAACAGAGGCTTTCTGATAGAACAAACCTATTCCAGCAATGAGAGCGGTGAAATAAAAACGGAACAAGTATTCGAATATGATGCGAACGGAGTATTACTTTCCGAAAAACGCTTGAAGAACAATGAACTTTTGAATGAGATCAGCTATTTATATGATGAAAACAAGAAATTGGTAAAGTCGTATATCAACCGTGATCACAAAAATGCTTCGATAGGGATCGTGAAATTTGCTTACAGTTATTATTAAGCTTCTTTCTTTTTACCTGCCACAAAATCCTTCAGATAAAAAGGCTCAAAGTATGCTACATCTTCAAACTTGCAAGTTTGATAAGCCTTCTCCGACAAAGAGATCATTTCTTTTGCTGATGGAAAAATTCCATCCACAAAAACAGCATTGACTTGGGAAGAAAATGTTTCTTTGCATTTAGCAGCACCATCTCCTAGAAAGAAGATCTTATGCTCATTCAATAAAGCTGAAAAAGAATTTTCATCAATTATTTCAGCGGCAGTAGGCAGTATTTCATTTCCGGAGTGATCATAAACAGCACAATACACTTCCATTCTGCGGGCATCGATCATGGGACATACAAGTGCTCCTTCTTTAACAGAAACTGATCTGGAGAGGTGTTCAAGCGTATTAATAGCGATCAAAGGTTTTTCAAGTGAATAGCACAAACCTTTTGCGGTACTCACTCCAATTCGTAAACCGGTGTAGGAACCCGGTCCTTTACTCACAGCAACAGCATCAATATCTTTTAATTGAATACCTGCTTGCTGAACAACATCTTCAATAAATAAAGTAAGATTTTCGGCATGTGTATAATCGCCATTCAGCTCTTTCAATGCAATCAGTTGACCATCTTTTCCCAACGACACACTGCACATGGTTGTTGCAGTTTCTATATTTAAGATCAATGCCATACAGTTTTACTTCTTATTCGCATTGAATAATTCCGATTTATCCACTTTGTTCACTTCCATAGCATCTTTCAACTGTTTGGAAACCGCACTATATGGGCCGCTAATGATCTCATCACCATCATTCAATCCTGAAACGATCTGAATAAAATTATTATCCTGAATACCTGTTTTTACTTTTACCATTTTTGCTTTCCCTTCAGCGTAAACAAACACACACTCTTCGATCTTTATTTCTTCTTTTGTTTCTTGACCAGATTTATCTTTCTCATCTTTCACTACAATCTCCCCTTCTTCTTCACCACCTTCTTTCATTCCCTTTTTTTCAAATGCAGAACTGTCGCTACGTGTTGTAACAGCCTGAATAGGAACTGTCACAACATTCTTCGCTTGTTTAGTTTGTATATCAACCGTTGCACTCATTCCCGGACGGAAAGGAGGGCGATTGTTATTCTCAACCATCAGATCCTGATACGATTCCTGCAGGATACGGATCTTCACTGTAAAATTCGTTACTTGCTCAGCTGTCACACCTGTTGTATTAGCCGAATTAGCGATCTCTGTTACAATTCCTTTAAATTTTCTTCCCAAGTATGCATCCACTTCGATCAATGAAGTATCATTGTAATGCACACGAACAATATCATTCTCATTTACATCTACACTCACTTCCATTTCATTCAAATTTGCTAAACGCATGATCTCTGTTCCTTCCATCTGAGCCGTACCTACTACACGTTCACCTTTTTCTTTGTTTAACTTAGAAACTGTTCCATTCACAGGAGAATAGATATTGGTCTTTGCTAAATTATCATTCGCTTCTTTCAATGAAGCTTCTGTACTTTTTACATTGTATTCAGAAGCATTTACACTTTCCTCAGCCGCTTTCACATCCGCTTTTGCTCCTTCATAAGCAGCTTTAGAAGCATCAAAATCAGCTTGTGAGATAGCACCTTGATCGAATAATTTTTTGTTGCGGTTATAGGTGATCTCCGTATTGGTAAACGATGATTTGATCTGCTCTAAACGTGCTTTCGAATTGGCTAGATTGGCTTTTGCACCATTCAATGTTGCTACCATTCTGCTCGAGTTGGATTCATAGATCAACGGATTGATCTTGCACAAAAGATCACCTTTTTTTACCTGATCCCCTTCTTTTACGTAAAGTTCAACGATCTCACCTGACACATCGGAACTGATCTTTACTTCAACTTCGGGCTGAATTTTTCCGTTGGCAGAAACCAGCTCCGTGATATTTCTTTTGGCTGCCTTTTCTGTAGTAACATTCAAGGCTGTTGTTCCTGAATTTTTAAAGATCAACACCAATGATAACAACACCACACCTCCAATGATTATCCAAATTAACTTTTTCATGTATGTATCTTATTAAATTATAATTTCAATGGTTTTCCTTGATAAAAATCAAGCACTTTTGTTTTGAAAACAAATTCATATTTTGCTTGCAACAAGTCGCTTTGCGCTTTTATCAATTTATTTTTTGCATCGTTATAGTCGTTTGTATTTACCATTCCAACATCAAATTTTTGTTGTGTATACTTAAACGACTCTTCCATTGCTTCAACAGCTTTCAGTGTAGCATTGTATTTTTTCAAACCTGCACTTGCATCGGCATAGGCTTGCTGAATATTTTTTTGCACCTGAAGTTTGGTGGATTCAACAGTATATTGAGCGCTCCATTTTTGGATACGTGCTCTATCAATTGAAGCCTTCGTTTGAAAGCGATTAAAGATCGGAACCGTTAAAAAGAATCCGAATGATTTGTTTACGTTGTTATTATACTGATCTGTGAATGGTGTTTTTTCCATTTCAGGATTTGAAAAATAAGGCGTTAAAACAGTATCACCGGATGAAGTAAGATCGCCATTCGGACCATAACCAAGAAAATTAGGGGTACCTACCATCCGCTGGCTCAATCCGGAATAACCGGTACCATAAGAAGCGCTGAAGGTTAATCGTGGGCTCAATCCTCCCCAGGCAACATCTAAACCTTTATCCGCACTTTTCACTTTAAACTCAGCACTTTTAATTTCAGGTAAAGCAGTAACCGCACTGTTATACACTTGCGCTGGGTTCACATCCAGAAGTGCTTGTCCCGCCACATTTAGTTCAGGCTTAACGATACTAAAACCTTCTGTTGAGTTCAGATTTAACAGTTGTGCCAATGATAAGTAAGCAATGTCTAATTGATTTTGAGAATTTGTATAGTTCAGCTCTTCCTGAGCCAATTGAGCTTTTATGTCCAACAAGGTTCCATTGGCAACCGATCCTGCCTCCACCAATTTTTTAGTACGTTCAACCTGAGCAGCGGTAATCCCCATTTGATTTTTAGAATTATCCACCGCTTCCATGGCATACAACACTTGAAGATAAGCTGTTGCGATATTCAACGCCACATCATTCTTCATTTTATCCACATCGTATTTGCTGGCCAAATACGTATATCGATTTTGTTGAATGGTATTAATATTTTGCAAACCACTGAACAATGTAACATCTGTACTTAAACCAAAATTTTGAGAAAGCACTTGTGCATCCGCAAATTGGTTAGTAAAACGGTCGATCGTACGTCCGATGTTATAAGAGTGAGAAGCACTGGCATTCAGCGATGGAAGAAGATTTGCCTGACTCTGTGTTAAATTAACTTTACTCAGATCGGTATTTAATTCCGATTGTTTGATCTGAATATTGTTTTTCAGCGCATGATCAATGCACTGCTCCAATGTCATGGCGGAAAAATTCTTTTGCTCTTGTGCAAATAGAATATTTACCCAAAAGAATAACAAAAATGCTATTCGAAACGATAGACTCATGAAACAAATTTAATGATAGAATTGACCATAAAGATAGAGAAATTAAGGTCAAAAACGGAAAATTTTTATTCCGGTTCAAAAGGCTATTTTCATTAGCTTTGCAGGAAACAATTACTCATGGATATCACCACGATCATCGGCCTTTTAGCCGCCACTTGCACCACCGCTTCTTTTGTTCCTCAAGTAGTTCAGATATTAAAGACCAAAAACACTCAAGGCATTTCACTGGGGATGTATGTGATCTTCACCTTCGGGATCGCCTGCTGGCTGGTGTATGGATTCTACCTGAATGAATTACCGATCATCATTGCCAATTCAATTACATTGATCCTGGCGGGCACTATTCTGATCTTTAAGATCAAGCACGGTTAGGGCTTAAATTCCAGTCCGCTTCTTTCCTTGTATTTTAGAAATGTCATGATCAAACCTAACTCCTCCTCTGTTACTACTGTATCCTGCAATTGATCTTCATGCTTCATATTGGTTACCCTCAATTCATAGCCTTTTAATTGTTCCGCTTTAAAATCGGGGATCAGGATCCTGTTTTTTACTTTTTTAGAATGACATTTTGCACAATTCAAATTATATAGAATTTGTCCTTTGTCGCATTGTTCAGTATATGCTTTTTGAACATATTCCGGCATTGCATTAGGGAAGATGTACTGCGCTTTCTGGTTGATCGTACAACTAACGATCAATAAGATAAAAAATAGTAAATAAGGTGTTGCTTTCATTAATATTCTCCTCCAACTTTTCTAGTATTTAAACTCTTTATTTTCGAAACCGGTAACTTTTCAGGAGTACTCTCAAATGGTATTTTCTCCGTTAAAGAATTCATAAATGTGATCAATTGATTTTTTTCGATGTCAGTCAAAAGCAGAGAGTCAGAAGAAAGCGTTTGATTCTCTACAACAAGTCCCCTACCCGCACCGCCTCCAGCATTATAAAAATCAATCACCTCCATTAATGAGTCAAACACGCCATTATGCATATAAGGTTTTGTCATAGCAATATTCCTTATGGTTCCCGTCCGGAAAGCATTCATTGTTTCAACTGCCGGGTTTATCAAATAACGTCCTTTGTCATCACTCAATCTCTTATAAGTCTTATCTGCAGGCACTCCTAACACTTCAAATTCAGAGCCTATATAAGGTGGTTTTACTCCATTAAAAAACGGAACAAAATGGCAGGTAGCACACTGTGCCTTACTCATAAAAACATTGAACCCTTTTTTTGCAGATTCATCAATAGATTTATTATTGTTCATTGCCTCATCAAATGGAGAGTAATAATTACTAAATTTTGAATAATAGATACTCAATGCAGAAGTGATATGATTCATATTTATAGATTTCTCCTGTGGTGTAAGCTTTAAAAATTTTTTAAAGGCTATTTTGTATTCGTCACAACTCAGGATCTTTTCAATAATCTCTTTTTCATTCCCATTGAGTTCCATAGGATTAGTAATAACATCCAGCCCTTGACCAGTAAGCGTAATGTGTTTGCCATCCTGCATAAGCAAATGATTGTATTCAGCATTGACCAAACTAGGTGTATTTCGGGGCAATAAGTTAATGTGATCGAATTGAAGAGAAGCTGTATTAAGGGTATCCGCAAAAAATTGAGTGGGTGAATGACAAGAAGCACAGCTGCGCTGATTATTTCCTGACAATAATGGGTCATAGAACAGTTTTTTCCCAATCGCTTCAATCTCTGTTAATACTTTCAAATCATTTACTCTGATAAAAACACCCTTTGTATTTTGCCCATTATACAAGGATTTACTAAAGATAGACGTAGCATTTTTGTTTAAAGAAAAATCGATCATGCTTCGAGAAACAATATGATAGTCTTTAATCATTTTTTGATTCAATCCGTATAGCGGATTTACATAATCTTTAATGAAAGTATAATGGTCAAATAAATCATAACTAGTAGATTGTTTCTCAACAAACAAAACAGTTTTTGCGTATAGATCCAGGTATTCACTACTTAAAGAAGTATTAGGGAATGATTCATTAAAAACTTGATA
Source organism: Bacteroidota bacterium (assembly GCA_017303895.1). Lineage (GTDB taxonomy): Bacteria > Bacteroidota > Bacteroidia > 2-12-FULL-35-15 > 2-12-FULL-35-15 > 2-12-FULL-35-15. The sequence goes on from JAFLBF010000019.1 coordinate 59,725, forward strand.
GATCTCATTTGTTGATCTAAGCATAAATAATAACTCCTTGATGACATTATCTGTATTAGGACATTCGAAGCCGCTTGTATAAATAGCAGCAAGATTTAAAAGATACAGCCTATTACACAAATAAAAATGGTCAGGGGTATTTAAATTTTTTGTGATCGAGTCGGCCTCATAAGTTGCCAATGAAACCAAGGAGGAGTCGATCAAGCCCAATAATGTAGCTTTATCTAGCCGTTCTTCTTCCAGGTATAACTCCGCAATAGTAAGTCCAGCACCTATTCTCTTATAAGGTTTTTCAAATTTTTCAAAAACTTCTGTTTCCCATTCGACCGGCAAGGGACCATTGATCTTTTTGTAAACAGTAGGCTCTAAGTAACGTAACCAAAAATCAATTTTCTTTAATGCGAGCCGGGATTTCTCGATTTCAATTCTAATTTTTTTTATATGATCAGAAGAAGTAAGATCAGATTGTCCTATTTTTTGCAACAGCAGTTCCTGACTTTTTTTAAAATTTTCCAGATCATAATTGTATTTATCGTTATACGAAGACCGTAAACCTGTAAAAGAGATGAGGACAATTGTCCCTATTAAAAAGGAACAGGAAATTAATTTTTTCATTTAAAAAACTATAAAACCTAGCAATTTATTTATGAGGTAAAATTCGGGGCTTAACGTGAAATAGGTGTAATAGAATTTTTAAATAAAAATCAACTAAACGTTACTAAAAAAGAATGCAGAGGCATTTGCCTCTGCATTCATCTCTAAACTAATATAACCCAACCTTATTTATTTTCAATGATTCGTGTAATATACACTTCTCCATTCATGATGACTTTCACTAAATAAACTCCCGAAGAGAATCCCATTTGTTTAGCCCCAAATTTATAGATGTGTTCTCCCGGTTGCATTCTAGAATTAGCAAGGGAAGTTATCTTTTCACCCAATACATTGTAAACTTCTATCGACACCTCAGATTCACTTTGTAAATTCAGCGTTATCGCTGTAAATTCAGAGTATGGATTTGGATATACGTTTACTGCGTTTTCATTTGAAGAAGCCGCAATAGATGTAACCGTTAAGTTAGTGATCGCAGATTCTGCTTCACATCCTGCAGCATTTCCTGTTACAACGGTGTAGTCTCCACTAGCAGTAGCAGTATAAGACTGAGATGTAGCACCACTAATTAATACACCATCTAAATACCATTGATATGAATCAGCAAATGTAGAAGTTAAAACATTTCCTGAAACACTAATCAAAGGTGTAGCAGGTAAAGAGTTTAAACTAACTGAATTAACTGCAGAAGTATTTGAACATCCATTTGCATCGGTAACTTGAACCGTGTAATTTCCTGCAGTATAAACAGTGATTGACTGTGATGTTGCTCCTGTTGACCATAAATAAGTTGACGAAACAGGTGCTGTAAACACTACAGAATCTCCAGGACAGAAGGTTGTATTTCCGCTTGTTGTTACTAGCGCATTTGGAACTGTACACACTCCATTACCTTGCACTAAATAATCGTATGCAGCTTCATTATAATCATTGTTATTTACAACTATGCTGGCCGTACGAACACCTGTAGCAGATGGCGTAAATTGAACTGAGATCAATTGAGAAGCATTTGCTGCAATTGTTAATGGCAATGAAGGAGCATTAACAACTGAAAAGTCAGAAGCATTTGTACCAGCAATGGTTAATGAATTAACAACTAAGCTACCTGGACCTTCATTAGTGATTTTATAGGTTCTAACTAAATTTGTATTGATTGTAACAGAACCGTAATTAGTACTATCTGCTGATGATGGAGTAAGATCGCCATCGTTAATGATAACATTGTTACCCGCAACATTAATTTCCGGATTTGCATAATAAGTTGCCGGGTTGTAGAACGCTAATAATTGTCCGCCTTCAGCAACTTCTGTATTTCCAAAGTTGTAATGTGCTTGGTCAAATAATAAGAACTTACCTGCACCCAATATGCCTTGCATGTCAATGATCCCTGATGACTCCTCATCTTGTGTTAAGAAGCTTGAACCACCTGTTAAGAATCGGTCTGGATTATGAGTTCCTATTTCTACTATTGCATCTGTTGCAATGGTATATTGCCATACTTTTGCTAAATGTGTTTGATTACCCGGATCTTCTTGCATCAACACGTGACCATAATTGTCGATCGTTAAATTATCCAACATCTTTTGTCCTTCTGTTCCATCCAACACTGCTGTGATCGTTCCACCCAATTCCGGCATCAACACATTTGTAAAATGTAGTTTCCATAAACGGCTTGGACTTGTAAATGAGTTAGTCGTTACAAAATAAAAGTCATTCGGATTAGATGGATCCCATGCACCATCTTCTGGACGTAAGAACGTTGTTACACCTGCTGTATTACTTGCTGTGTTTATTGCAGCACCTGTCATGTTTTGAACTTGACCTAGATCTGCCAATGTAAATGTTGTACCTGCAGAAGGAATACTTCCACTTGTTTCTGCCAATAAACCTGTTACAGCTACACCGTATAATCTTCCATTACTTAAACCCGCCTTTTCAATCTCTGTGCCTGTATTGGTTTTTGTTCCTATGTAAAAATAAACTTGCCCTGGAGTTGCATCATCCATTCCGGCTACTACTGTTTTATCGCCTGAGCTTGGACATGCTACATTATTTTCTGAACTAAATTTTCCTAAGTATGGTAATTCATAACTTACACCCGCATTTGGTCCACTTGCAATGTGAGCAAACATTCTTCCTTCCGGACCACTTTCTTCACCATTCATAAAGATACGCTCTTGTGTTCCTAAACCTGTTGCCGAATTATAAAATGCTGACACTGCAGGTAGATCTGCTGAACAAAAACGACCAAAACCGGTTGTCATTGGACTTCCTGAATTATAAGTTGTATAACCTGTTCCGTTCCATAAGTTTACAGATTGAATTAAATCTGTACCACTTACTACCGACAAATTATTTTTATTGATCACCCATTTTGATACAAACGCACCTGTTGAACCATGTGCACGTACAACACCTGCTGTTGCACCCATTTCATGATTCATCAACAATGTAAATGTTCCATCATTATTATCATACGCTCCTAAACCATCGCCCAATCCCGCTAACTTATATGAACCTACGGTTTCACCTGCCGATAAAATAGAAGTGAATGTTGCACCAGGAATACTTGGTAATAAATAAGGTGTTTGAATTGTACTTGGACCTGTTACACCTTGACTCAGCAATGGTTCAACAGATTGAAAATTAGAAAGTTTATTCGCGCCTGATAAACGGTAAGTAACAACATGACTTAGGTTAGTCGTTGCAACAGCAACTCCATCTTCAGCCCCACCTAAAGTGGTTTGACCATAATCATTATCATTACCAATAGCAATTGTACTATCATTAATAATCGCTAATCCTTCAGCTTTATCTAAAACTGGATCCCAGCCGTTGGCTAATAGATCCATAAACAATGTTTTTGTTACAGGAGTAATTCCATTTGCAGTTAAACCTGTAGCATCTACTAACGCTTCTAAAGTTACACCACTATATAAACCGGAAGTAACGTTTGTTGCACCGGAGATGTTAATCATATACATCCTTTTGATGTCAGATGTTCCACGTGCTGCAGCTTCCAAAACTAAAAATTCGTTATTGTTAATAGCTACCATATCCCCGATCTTCCAGTCTCTCAATCGAATTTGGTTTCCACCCGATCCAATGATCCCATCATTTAAATAAACAAACATACGTTGTGCATTTGTAACAGGGTCAATTTCAAGAATACGATGTATTCTTGTGTTTTCACCAACACTTTGTGTAGGAAATAAAATAGGACTTTGTATAATTGCATATACTTTTCCATTAGGTGCTATAGCAATTCCTTCAAAACCTCTATTGTTTTTTCTGTATTTAAATACAGTATCAATTGCCATGTCTTCCGGCTGTGCTCCCGGCAAGTTTGCATAAGGAGTATAACGTTTCATAACAACACCATTCGGTGCCACTTTCCATATTGTTGGTCCACCTTCCTCACAGATCCAGAAATTACCATCTCTATCAACAGCAATTCCCTCTGAATCAATTCCCCAGATGTCTTTAGCTGCTATCTTCGATGCAAAATTTGCACAATCCTGAACAGTATCAGTAGATGCAACCTCTGCTGCAGTGCTACCGTAACCCGTAGGATTAATGATACCTGTAGCGGTAGTTCCACCCGGACGTTTTAAAGGAATCGTTTGCAATATCTGAATAGAATCTCCATTCACACGAATTCGGTGAATCTTTGGAGCATAATTCGGGAACCCGTAAATTTTGTCATAAGTAGGTCGACATGTAGAAGGATTTGCATTTTTTGCATCTACATTCACCCCACGATCTGAAACTGTCCAGAATTCTTTTCCATTGGTATTAGCAATTGGATATAAACCTGAAAAGCCTGCTTCCCTAAAGTTTACATTCTGAAAAGTACCAATTGAAGCAGAAGTATAATTCTTATAATCCTGCAATAAACTTATCTGAGCAGTGCTTTCACTATGTGCAAAAGCAAACGCAGACAAGCCAATTAATGCCGTTTTGAAGTTGATTTTCATTTTTGTTTTTTTAGAATGAGTTAATTTTTAACGCTACAAAAATGAAACATGCATTTTAATTGAAATACAGCAAATTATTATTGAATGCTTAAGAAACGCCTTGAATTTGTAAATGAAAAAACACTCGATTGAACAATTAAGGTTATGAATGTAAAAAAATTGTTTGTCGCCAACTTTTAAATAAAACAATTATAAAATCTATTCATCTACAAAACTGAAAGTTTTATAGATAATTAATATCTATTCCTCTTAATTAACAATTCCTTTATTCCAAGCAAAGTATAAGTTGATATTTACTTCCTAAAATTGCAGTAAACAAAAGGGAGAATATGCACAGAGCTATTAGAACAGTGAATGGAGAGAGAAAAAAGATCCGCGCAATAGATGGCATCAGGAATTTGATCAAAAGACTTAATTCAAAATCTTTAGAGCAAACGTCTATAAAACTAAAAAATGATCAAACACAAAAAAAAAGCAGTGAGTTGAATGACAGCATTATCTATGCAAAACGAATTCAAGAAGGAATGATGCTCAAAGAAAAACATTTATTCCGCCTGTTCCCTGAATCATTCCTGCTATTTAAACCAAAAGACATTGTAAGTGGTGACTTCTATTGGTTCACAAAGATCAACAACAAAATCTTGGTTGCTGTTGCAGATTGTACCGGCCATGGCATTCCCGGAGCCTTTATGTCGGTATTGGGAATCAGCTTGCTAAATCAAATTGTAATAGAAGAAAAAAACACTGATGTATCATATATATTACAACGATTAGATCATAAGTTAAAAAAAGCATTCAGCTATTCCATGGATCTGATCGATGAAGAAAGGCACCCTTATGATGGAATGGATATAGCTTTATGCTGTATTGACCAAGAAAATAATTTCTTAACATTTTCGGGTGCGCTAAGGCCTGTATATCATATAAGTGATAATACTTTTTACAAATATGATGGATCAAGATATCCAATTGGTGGTTTAAGAATAGAAGATGAACGCAAATATGAACATCAAGAGATTAAATTTAAAAAGGGGGATCGACTGTTCCTGTCATCGGATGGATATGCCGATCAATTTGGAGGAGAAAAAGGTAAAAAGTATATGGTCAAAAATTTAAAAGAGACCTTGGTGCGTACATCAAAATATTCCATTCATACTCAAAAAATGGAATTAGAACGAATACATAATGAATGGAAAAATAACACGGAGCAAACTGATGATATCTTGTTGATAGGGCTACAACTGTAAATTATTTAAAAAGGCTTTATACCACATACCGGACTTCTTAATCGTTCTTTTTTGTGTTGCAAAATCAACATGCACCAATCCAAATCTTGGATTGTATCCTTCTGCCCATTCAAAGTTATCTGTAAAAGTCCACACAAAATATCCGTCAACTTTTGCACCTTCTTTCTTTGCGTTGTATACTTCTTTAATATACTCACTAATGAATTGCTGACGTTTTGTATCCTCAATAGTTCCATCAATAATCGTATCATGAAACGCTGCTCCATTTTCAGTAATCACTATTTTTCTAACCTGATCATATGCATCATATTTTTTTATCATATGATATATAGAAGCTGGATAAACCTCCCAATTCATAGTGGTATACGGCACATTTCTTTTATTTGCTTTAATTATTTTTGAATTGATCAAAGGTACAAAATAGGAATGCGAAACAATTTCTCTTGTATAGTTTTGGATCCCGATAAAATCAAAATCAAACATTAATAAATGCTCATCAGAAGGCTTGAAGTAATTGTATATACGCTCAAGTAGTTTCAAATCTTTAATTGGATAACCCATTCCAATAGCTGGCTCAAGAAAAAGCCGGTTCAATAATGCATCAACTTTAATGACTGCTAATCTATCTTTCTCTGTATTTGTTAGAGGCTCTACAAGAGAACATGAAAATGTTGTCCCCACATTAAAATCAGAATTATAACTCTTAAGAATCCTGCCCCCCTGAGCTTGACATAATGATGCATGATGGATTGCAGGAATAAAATTTTTGAGCCCCTTTCTTCCTGGAGCATGAATCCCAAGAAAATATCCTGCTCCGGTAAATACCATTGGTTCGTTTAATACCATCCAGTTGATCACACGATCACCGAACTTTCTGGCACAAAGATCAACGTATTCAGAAAACCATCCAATTACATCTCTATTGGTCCAGCCTCCTTTTTTTTCAAGAGCAGCCGGAAGATCCCAATGATAAAGTGTAATCCAAGGTGTAATACCATTTTCTAACAATTGATCGATCAGTCGGTCATAAAAATCCAAGCCATTTTGATTTATAAAACCGGTTCCATTTGGAAATATCCTCGACCAAGAAATTGAAAAACGAAAATTAGGAATATTCAAATAACTCAACAATTGAATATCCTCTTTATATCGATTATAAAAATCACATGCTACATTTCCGTTCGCATTTCCAGCTATTTTACCTCTAGTATTAGCAAAGACATCCCAAATAGAAGATCCTTTACCATCTACATTATAGCCTCCTTCTATTTGATATGCAGCTGTTGAAACTCCCCAATGAAAGTTATCACCAAAATCACTACTATACAACATAACATTTTATATCCTTGCCATTTGTAAGTGATCCACTTGCAAAAATCTTGGAGAATATACTTTTTGATTAAAGTGATCCTTAATGATCTTCTGAATAATTGCCTCTGTATTATCTGGGTAATTTACAGGTATGGTCTTACCATAATTGATCCAGTCAGCTATAGATTGATAATGCTTTTTCTTAAGACTATTTATTACAGGCACTCCCATTTCTTTTAAAGCAGCAGCATTACATTGCTGCTCATATTGACTTTTCATTGGAATAACCATTAATTTTTTTCCAAGAAACAAAGCTTCTGCAGGAGTCTCAAATCCGGCACCGCAGAGAACACCTGTACAAGACTCCATACTTTTCAAAAATTTCTCATTATTAATAGGTTGAATGAGTATATTATCATCTAAAATAACCTTCTTATTGTGCTTACTAAAAACCTGCCATTGTACAGTCTTAAAATTTTTTAAATGTTTAAGTAAACGTTCGTCATCATAAGCAGGCAAATAAACCGTATAATATCTATTATTGACAGGACTTAGATCCCGTACCTCTTTTCTAATAACAGGAGTGAAAATATTTTTATCAAATTCTGAAAAATGAAACCCGTATTGAAAAGTAGTGGGCGCGTAATTCTTTAAGACCAATTTGCCGAGCACATCCTTCTTCTTAGGTTTAGGAGCATTTTTTGCTAAAACAGCACTCTGATGACTTAAAGAGATGCATTCCAGATTTTTCTGCTTACAAGCCCAAGCTGTAACAGGTTCAAAGTCGTTAAATATAAGATCATAATTTTCAATGGGAATTTGTTCTATGTCTTTCAACAATAATTTCGTATCCATTTTAAGATAGGTACTCACAAAGTCAATTCCGCCTTTCTTGCCAAATACAAAACTTAATCCTTTTAACTTATACTTTATCTCAAAAGGCAGTTGTACATCCGCTTGTATCCCACTTATCAAAATATCAACATCACCATGTTTTTTAAGTGCAGGAATAATATCTCTTGCTCGACTTAAATGCCCATTACCGGTGCCTTGTATTGCATATAAAATTTTCATAATCATCTTAAAATATTAAACTCCTGCATCAAATTTTCAAATAACTGTTCATCATTCAATGTAACCAATTGCGATTCTGAGAGATCAACAGACTTCGCAAATGCATCTTCATTATACCGATAAATACTCCATTCACCATTATTATACTCTAAAGCTGTTAAATTTTCGACCCAATCTCCTGAATTCAAATAAGTGATACGTCCCTTCGAATTCGATATTTCGCGAATCTCAGGTTGATGAATATGTCCGCAAATTACAAAGTCATAAGAATTGGAGATCCCTATTTCTGCTGCAGTTTCCTCGAAATTATTAATGAATTTAACCGCTGATTTAACACTATTTTTTATTCGTTTAGACAAAGATATTTTTCCCCGGCCTAATTTATTTGAACAAAAATTGACAAACCTATTTATTAGTATTAGAAGATCGTATCCAATTGCACCTAATTTAGCAAGCCATTTAGAATGTTGCATTGTAACATCAAAAACATCACCATGAAATATCCAGGCTTTTCTTCCATCTAAATTCAAAACTACTTTATTTACAATTTTAAACGAATTCATCTTAAATCCCGAAAACTTGCGGAGCATCTCATCATGATTCCCTGTTACATAAACAACTTTTGTCCCTTTTGCGATCAATCCTGTAATATGCTTTATTACTTGCATGTGACTGGAAGGCCAATAACGTTTATTAAATTGCCAAATGTCTATTATATCACCATTCAAAATCAATTTCTCAGGTTTAATACTTTTTAAATATTGCAGTAATTCTTTAGCATGACATCCATAAGTACCCAAATGAACATCGGAGATCACTACAACTTCTACTTTTCTTTTTACTTTTTTCATTTTAGCATGATTATCTTAAAAAAGTATTGGATTTAAAAGGGGAGCATAATACGATCAGTCTATTTAAAAAGATATTAGTAAATAGATCTT
>JAFLBF010000002.1 GCA_017303895.1 Bacteroidota bacterium
CGGGTGGTCCCATCAGCATGTTAAACAATAATGTGCTGGGTAATTCCGATTTTTTAACGGGTGCTTTTCCTGCTGAATATGGAAATAAAACAGCTGCTGTTTTTGATCTGAAATTAAGAAATGGAAACAATGAGAAACGTGAATTTACAGGGCAGATCGGGATCAATGGTTTGGAGCTGGGAGCAGAAGGTCCGATCTCAAAAAAACAAGGCAGTTCGTATTTAGTGAACTATCGTTATTCAACACTTGAAATGTTTAATAAACTAGGAATTCGCTTTGGTGTTTCGGCAAGTCCTGAATATCAGGATGTATCCTATAAAGTGAATGTACCCACTCAAAAAGCAGGAATATTTCAATTGTGGGGAATAGGGGGGACGAGTAAATTATCATTATTGGATAGTGAGTTAAAGCCCGAAGATTGGAGTTACATTTCCAAAGGAGAAGATCTGGTCTTCAAAACAAGTATGGGTGCAACAGGTTTTTCTCACATGTATTTTTTTAACCCTAAAGTATCAGGGAAGTTGAATTTATCTGTTTCCGGAACTCTGTTAGATGCTTATATTGATACCATTTCTCCGGTGGATAATTCCAAGTTCTTAGATCGAAAGAACAAATCGACAGAAGCAAATTATATTGCTAATTATACATTAACAGCAAAGATGAATGCCAAGCATTTATTCAAAGCAGGTGCTACCTATCAACTGATCTATTTTAATGCAGAATCGTATGTGTATTCAACCGATTACAATAAATACATTTATGACCTGAATGTAAAGAATTCTACGGCAGGATTGCTACAAGGCTTTTTGCATTGGCAGTTCCGGCCAACCGATAAGATCACGGTGAATAGTGGATTACATTATCAGAATTTTTTACTCAACAACACATCTGCTGTGGAGCCGCGCTTAGGGGCACGTTTCCAATTGAATAAAAAACAAAATTTAAGTATTGCCTATGGTATGCACAGTCAGATGCAGCCTACTATCTATTATTTTTATGAAACGTATATTCCTTTTGATAGCAGTTATTTTAGAAGCAACAGAAATTTGGACTTGAGTAAAAGTCAGCATGCCGTGTTGAGTTACGATTACAATTTTGCAAAAGATTTCCGGTTCAAACTGGAAACCTATTATCAGTACCTCTACAATATTCCCGTTCAGAAAAATTGGAATTCCTCCTTCAGTATGATGAATGTAGGAAATGCATTGGAAGGTATTCCATTGGTAGATACTTTAGTGAATGAAGGTAATGGCGAGAATTACGGAGTGGAGTTGACATTAGAAAAATTCTTTAGCAATCATTTTTATTTTTTGACAACCGTTTCATTGTATGATTCAAAGTATAAGGATAAAAATGGTGTTGTTCGTAATACGAGCTACAATGGAGGTTATGTGGGGAATGCACTTGCAGGATATGAGTGGCAGCTCGGGAAAAGTAAGAACAAAGCATTTGCACTGGATCTGAAATATACACATGCAGGTGGAAACCGCTATACACCAATTGACCTGGAATTGTCCAAATTAGCAGGAAAAGCCATTTATATCGATGATCAGGCGTTTTCTAAAAAGCAAAAAGATTACTCCCGTTTTGATATAAAAGTGTCGTATAAGACCAACCGTAAGCGAACTTCACAAAGTGTATTTTTTGTCGTGGAAAACATATTCAATACGCAAAATATTCTCCGGGAATCATACAACGATGACTCGCAAAGCATCCAAAAAGAATACCAATTGGGCTTGTTCTATTACTTTGGATATCGGATCGAGTTTTAGGTGCTGAACCTATATTTTTCTTATCTTCGTGCTTCATTTTTAATATGTAAAACAAATGAGCACCCTAACAAAATTGAATGCCATTTCTCCTGTTGATGGACGTTACCGTAATACTACCGAAAAGCTGGCCGATTATTTTTCGGAAGCAGCATTGATCAAATACCGTGTTTTGGTAGAGATCGAATATTTTATTGCATTATGTGAATTGCCACTTCCACAATTAAAAGGTTTTGATAAAGCGTTATATCCTTCTTTAAGAAATATCTACAAGAATTTTTCAGAAGCGGATGCACAGCAGATAAAAGATATTGAGAAAACTACCAATCATGATGTGAAAGCGGTGGAGTATTTTATCAAAGAGAAGTTGGATGGTTTGAAGATCGCTGATCAAAAAGAATTCATTCATTTTGGTTTAACATCTCAAGACATTAATAATACGGCCATTCCCTATTCCGTAAAAGATGCCATGAACGAATGTTTGTTGCCTGTGTTGGAGGAAGTTGTTACAAAGTTAAATGCTTTAAGTGAAGAGTGGAAAGATGTATCCATGTTAGCACGTACACACGGGCAACCTGCTTCGCCTACCCGTTTAGGAAAAGAGATACAGGTTTTTGTTGCCCGTTTACAATCACAAATTGTACAGTTAAAATTAGTTCCTTACGGAGCAAAGTTTGGTGGTGCTACCGGAAATATGAATGCACATCATGTAGCTTATCCGGAGATCAACTGGTTAGGTTTTGCCAATGATTTTGTAAACAAAACATTAGGATTGAGTCGTTCTTACCCAACCACTCAAATTGAGCACTACGATAATTTTGCAGCTTATTGCGATGCATTAAAACGTATCAATACGATTCTGATCGATCTTGACCGCGATGTCTGGACGTACATCTCTATGGATTATTTTAAGCAGAAGATCAAAGCTGGGGAGATCGGATCATCGGCCATGCCGCATAAAGTAAATCCGATCGATTTTGAAAATTCGGAAGGTAATTTAGGAATTGCGAATGCCATATTGGAACATCTTTCTGCGAAGCTTCCTATTTCACGTATGCAGCGCGATCTTACAGATTCAACTGTGTTGCGTAATGTAGGTGTGCCTTTGGCGCATAGCTTGATCGCCTATAAGTCATTGTTGAAAGGACTTGACAAATTGATCTTGAACAAAGAAGCATTTGAAAGAGATCTGGAAAATAACTGGGCAGTAGTGGCTGAAGCCATTCAAACGGTATTGCGTAGAGAAGGCTATCCAAAACCGTATGAAGCCTTAAAAGAATTGACCCGTACAAATACCCACATCACAAAAGATAGCATTGCTGTTTTTATTGATGGCTTAAAAGTAAGTCACGAAATAAAAGCAGAATTGAAAAAGATCACACCATCTAACTACACCGGAATTTAATAATATGAAAAAATATTTTTGGTTTATCGCTGCATCTTGTTTCGCTTTATTCTTAACGGCATGCTCTTCGGGGAATGAAAATGAGGGAAGTGTTGACAAAAAAGATTCTGTAATAGCTCAAAAAGAGGAATTCAAAAAAGCAGAGGTGATCGATCAGGTCACGATCAAGTTGAAGCCTGCAGAGAGCTATGCTTTATATGTTCCGAGTACATATGATCCTGCTAAAAAATATCCGTTGGTGCTTGCTTTTGATCCACATGCAGATGGCCGTTTACCTGTTTCACAATACAAGGAATTAGCGGAACGCTATGGTTATATCATTGCCGGATCGAACGTTTCCAAAAATGGTGTTTCCTGGGAGGATTCAAAGTTTATTGTCAATAATCTTTATACGGATGTGTTGCAACGTTTGTCTGTTGATTCTCAACGGGTTTATATGATGGGCTTTTCGGGTGGTGCACGTATTGCCAATGGCGCTACCATTCTTCATAGTGGAATCGCAGGTGTAATATGTGCAGGTGCTGCATATCCGGCTGTCAATTCAGAAAACCCTAGAAATAACTATGTGTTTTTAGGTATCGTTGGACTTGACGATTTTAACTACACAGAAATGCGCAAGTATGATCTGGTGGATCTGGCAGGACATAATTTAAAACATTCATTGATCACCTATAATGGCAAGCATGAATGGCCTCCTATGGAAATTATGAATGAAGGCTTTTTGTATTTTGAATTTCAGAATATGCGAAAAGACCTGAAGAACAAAAACGATGCGTTGGTCAATCAATACTATCAGCCTAAACTGAAGGAGCTGGACTCATTAATGAATGGGAAGCATAGCTATGCAGCGTATCAATTATGTCGCAGAACCATTAACTTTTATGATGCTTTGGTAGATCTAAAGCCTTTTTATGATGCTTATAATATTTTAAAAACAAATAAAGATGTTGATCAGGCTCTTCAGCAAAGTGAGAAACAAATGCAAGATGAGGATAAGTTGAAACAACAATATCTACAGTGTTTTCAGACAAAAGACGTTAGCTGGTGGCAAAAAGAAGTAAAAACACTTTCACAAAAAGCTCAAAATTCAAAAGATGATTTTGAGAAACATTCATCAGCCCGGATCTTATCATATTTAAGTTTGATCGCTTATATTCAAACCAATGGGGCTTTGGCACAAAACAATGTATTGGCTGCCGAACAAATGGTGAAGGTTTATCTGGTGGTGGATCCAAGCAATAATGAAGCACATTATTTAAATGCGATCGTTGCTGTAAAATCGAATAAGGTCAAAGAAGTTTATTCCTCTTTAAATAAAGCCATCGAGCTTGGGTTTAATGATAAAGGACGTTTGGAGAATGAAAGCTCTTTTGTTTCTCTAAAAGCGGAGAAAGAATTTCAAGATATCCTTGGAAAACTTAAATAACAAATATTATAATAAAAAATCCCTGAATGTTTTATTCAGGGATTTTTTTATGGTTTGTTATTCTTATATCTTTTATATCGATCCGGCACCTAACATCAATACCGGATTTTCTAAATTGTGTTTTAATGTTTGTAGGAATGCTGAGCCTAACGCTCCGTCAACCACTCTGTGGTCGCAGGATAAGGTTACTTTCATAATATTTCCTGGAACGATCTGGCCGTTCTTTACTACTGGTGTTTGTTTGATTCCACCAACAGCAAGGATACAAGCATCAGGAGGGTTAATAATGGCCGTGAATTCATCAATGCCAAACATTCCTAAATTTGAAATAGTAAATGTATTTCCTTCCCAATCACTTGGTTGAAGTTTTTTCTCTTTTGCTTTCACAGCGTAGTTACGTACCTCTGTTCCAATTTGTGTTAATGTTTTTCCATCGGCAAAACGAACAACAGGAACCAATAATCCTTCTTCCACTGCTACAGCTACTCCAATATGAATATGATTGTTGTAACGGATACGGTCGCCCAGCCATGAAGAGTTGATCTTTGGATGTTTGCGCAAGCTCATGGCCACTGCTTTGATCACCATATCATTGAATGATATTTTAATTCCGGCAACGGTATTGATCGCTTCACGTGCTTTGATCGCTTCATCCATATCAATTTCCATTGTTAAATAGAAATGTGGAGCAGAGAATTTGCTTTCACCTAATCTGCGTGCAATGGTTTTACGCATTTGTGAAACAGACTCTTCGGTGAAGCTTTCTACACCAACAAATGCAGGCATAGCACTTCCATTCGATTTAAAATTATCGATGTCGCGTTTAACAATTCTTCCATGATCACCACTGCCTTTCAAGGCTGAAATGCTGATTCCTTTTTCTTCTGCTAGTTTTTTAGCTAGAGGCGAAATTTTTGTTCTGCTTCCATCAGATGCAACAGTAGCAGTTGCCGTTTGTGCAACAGCTTTTTTCTCAACAACAACTTCTGTTTTAGCAGCAGGTTTTGAATCTGCAACAGCTGCCGGAGCAGCAGAACGGTTAGCATCAGCAGCAACAATCGCAGCAACATCTTCGCCACCTTTTCCTAAGATAGCCAGGATAGAATCTACAGGAGCTCCTTTGCCTTCTTGAACGCCAATGTGTAATAATACGCCATCCTGGAATGATTCAAATTCCATGGTGGCTTTATCAGTTTGTATATCCGCCAATAATTCGCCCGACTTTACTTTATCGCCTACTTTTTTATGCCATTTCGCAACAACCCCTTCGGTCATTGTATCGCTCAATTTAGGCATACGAACTATTTGTACTGTATCAGGAATTTTTACCTCTGCTTTTTTTTCTGCAATAGGAGACTCAACTTTCGAACTTTCCAACGTTGAATTTTGAACTGCCGCTTTGCTATCTACTGCATTGCCTGCCTGAGATGCTAATAAAGCGGTGATATCTTCCCCTTCTTTTCCTAGAATAGCAAGGATAGAATCAACAGGTGCACCTTTTCCTTCATTCACACCAATGTGAAGTAATACACCATTTTGAAATGATTCAAATTCCATGGTAGCTTTATCGGTTTCGATCTCCGCCAATACTTCACCCGATTTAACTTTATCACCCACTTTTTTATGCCACTTAGCAACAACCCCTTCGGTCATTGTATCACTTAATTTGGGCATGCGTACTATTTCAGCCATATTTTAATTTCGAATTTCGGAATTACGATTTTTTGATTTAAACTATAATTATTCTACAATGTATGGATAATCATCTTGAACATATACATCTTTGTATAGTTCATCAGCAGTAGGATATGGGGACTCTTCACCAAACTGAACAGATTCTGCAACGATATCATCTACACGTTTTTCTATTGCTTCAATATCTGCATCTGTAGCCCATTTGTTTTTCTTAATGGTTGCTAACACTTTCTCGATCGGATCTTGTGCCTGATACTCTTTTACTTCATCTTTGGTTCTGTATGTTTGAGCATCACTCATAGAGTGTCCTTTGTAACGGTAGGTTTTCATTTCCAACAAAGTTGGACCATTTCCTTTGCGGGCATGAGCAACTGCTTCTTCAATAGCCTCATGAACAGCTTCTACTGTCATTCCATCTACAGCTTTTGAAGGCATGTCGTATGCTAAGCCTAATTTCCAAAGATCATGAACATTAGAAGTACGTTCTACCGATGTTCCCATCGCATAATTATTATTCTCAATAATGAAAATCACAGGTAATTTCCAAAGCATTGCCATATTGAATGCTTCGTGCAATGCGCCTTGACGGACAGCAC
The DNA here is from genome assembly GCA_017303895.1 of Bacteroidota bacterium. Lineage (GTDB taxonomy): Bacteria > Bacteroidota > Bacteroidia > 2-12-FULL-35-15 > 2-12-FULL-35-15 > 2-12-FULL-35-15. The sequence continues at coordinate 6,892 of JAFLBF010000002.1, forward strand.
CATCGCCCATGTAACAAAGTGTTACCAGGTCGTTACCATTGTATTTATCAGCAAATGCAATTCCTGCACCTAACGGGATTTGACCACCTACGATCCCATGACCACCAAAGAAGTTGAATTCTTTAGAGAACATGTGCATCGACCCTCCTTTTCCTTTGGAGCATCCGGTAACTTTTGCCATCATTTCGGCCATTACATATTTTGGATGCATGCCTCGTCCAATTGGATGCGCATGGTCGCGGTAAGCGGTGATCACTCTATCCTCTCTTCGTAGTACAGATTCTGCACCTGCTACCAATGCTTCCTGCCCGATATACAAGTGGCAAAAGCCTCTGATCTTTTGTTGGATATATAAGTGTCCTGTTTTTTCTTCGAATTTACGCATCAACAACATGGATTCATACCAGTTCATGTAGGTTTCCTTGCTGAATTTTGTGGCCGATTTGGAGTCGGTAGATGCTTTTTTACTTTTAGCTGCAACTTTTTCCATTTTCTTCATAGTTTAGAGAAAACAAATTTAACGATAATATTGATATAAAACATCCATTTTCATGGATTGTTTAGCCTTCGAAAATTAGGATTTTTTGAGCTCTTCAGCCTTGAACATGAAGGGTAAAAGATCAGAAATGCTCTTCACCACCCTTATTTTGCCTGTTTCACCGGCCAAAATGATCTTGATATTGGTTTTATAACGCATTTCATACTCGGCAATGGCCTGACGGCAGGCTCCGCAAGGGGATAAAGGTTCATTCACATGAAAGGTTTTTGATTTGCAGGTTACAGCAATTGCCTCAATTGGCACCTCCGGATAATGGGCTCCTGCAGCATAGATCGCCACCCTTTCAGCACATAAACCGCTGGGATAAGCCACATTTTCCTGGTTGTTTCCTGTAACGATCTTTCCATTTTTCAGAAGCAAAGCGGCTCCCACATGAAATTGAGAATATGGTGCATAAGCCGAATCGGTAATGATCCTCGCCTGCTTCAGTAATTCCTGTTCTTGAGCACTTAATTCTTGCTCCGTATCATACTCCCAATAATCGATCTTGATCTCCTTTTTATTCATTTTTATGAATTTTAGACATCAAATATACTTCATTTGTATCAAATGCTCTGTTTTATGTGAATCCGTTGTACCTCAAATCTCTCTGTCACATTTATAAATGTTCTAAATAAGATACCATTCTGAAAATAATTTTTTTTAACCAAGGGGTTAACATAAATTTAACGTCCAATAATAGTAGTTAACCTATTATTAACTTTTAAAAAACAAAGATGAGAACAAACATTTTCAAATTTTTAGCATTTGCTTTTGCCTTTTTGCTGGTTTATACGGCCAATGCTCAACAGTATCCGGGATACACTTCTTATAGCATTAAAAATACGTCTACCGCTTTTTTGCTGGATACGAATGGTACTACTTATCATACCTGGACCGATGCAACAGCTAAAAAAACAGGTTATTCCACCTACGTAATGCCGGGAGGTTATTTGTGGAGAGGGATCGCTAAAACTGGAAATTCATTTACCGGTGGACCAATCTGTGGGGAAGTGCAAAAGCTAGATTATAATGGGAATGTGATTTGGGATTATGTTTATTCTACTACTGCTTATTGCTCACACCATGATATTTGTCCGATGCCCAATGGAAATGTTTTGCTGATCGCCTACGAAACAAAAACATCCGGTGAAGTTGCTGCTGCGGGCTGCTCTACTTATAGTGGTACCATGTGGCCGGATAAGATCGTTGAAGTGATGCCTACCGGAGCAACCACTGGAACTGTTGTTTGGGAATGGCATGCATGGGATCATTTGGTGCAAAACACAAATGCTTCTGCTGCAAACTATCAAACATCTATTGTAAATCATCCGGAATTGTTGAACATTAATTACAATGCCCAAAAGGATTGGTTGCATGTGAATGGGGTTCATTATAATCCAATTTTGGATCAAGTAACATTCAGTTCACATAATTTAAGTGAGATCTATGTGATTGACCATAGTACAACTACTGCTGAAGCAGCATCTCATTCCGGTGGAAATTCAGGAAAAGGTGGCGATATTCTTTATCGTTGGGGAAATCCTGCCGCTTATGGTGCAACGGGGACAAAAATTTTGAATGTCGTGCATGATGCACATTGGATAGCCGAAGATTGTCCGAATGGTGGTGAACTAATGGGTTATAATAATCAAGGAATTTCTACTACAGCTTCTTGTACCGATATCTTTAATCCTCCTGTTGCCGGATATAATTATAGTATAACTTTGGGTTCGGCTTATCTTCCTTCTACTTATACCTTGCGTCAGGCTTCCGGAGGCTACAACAGTAATGAAGGAAGTGCACAGCAATTACCAAATGGAAATATTTTGGTGAATATGGGTATTTCGGGATATATCAAAGAATTTAGTCCAACCGGAACACTTTTATGGTCAAAAACATTAACAGGAGGCAATGCAAAAGCATTTCGTTATCCGGAATGCTACATCAATAATGCTGCTCCTGCAATTCCTACGATCTCTGAATCAGCCGGAACGCTGAATTCAACATCAGCGACTTCGTATCAATGGTATTTAAATGGTCAGCCAATTGCCGGAGCAACCAATCAATCATACACGCCAACTCAATCGGGTATTTATTTGGTGTGTATCACTGATGCAAATGGTTGTGTATATCAATACTCTCAAGGTTATTCATTTGCTGTTCCTACAGGGATCAATGAGTTGGAAGAAATAACATTCAATGTTTTCCCTAACCCATCTTCCGGTATTGTTAACATACAAGATACATTCAGTACAGGTAAGCGCTTCGATGTTTTTGTGTACGATGCACTGGGTAAATTAGTTCTTCAAAATAAAACATTGTATCAATTGGATCTTTCAGAATATGGAAATGGAATGTACACGATCGCCATTCAACCTGAAAATGCAAAACCAATTCATACACGTGTGATCATTTCTAAATAATAAACAACATGAAAAAAGTATTTTTAATTCTTATTGCATCTGTTCTGGTATCGGGTTCTGCTTTTGCAAAAAAAGTAAAATTTGCCGTGGATATGAGTGGTGTAACTGTTAGTCCGCTAGGGGTGAGAGTAACCGGTGATTTTCAAACTGCAGCAGGCTTTCCCGGGGGCGACTGGACCACCAATACCTTGCTTACTCAAGAAACGGCTGATACCAATATCTATAGCACGGTGGTAGATATTCCAGCTTTTGCTAAATATGAATATAAGTTTGTAAACGGAGATCAATTCTATGAAGCAGAGTTCGTACCTCTAGAGTCGAGAGTGGGATATAATTTTAATGATAACCGCTGGATCTATATCGATTCATTGGCTAATGATACCACTTTCGTTGGTGCGATACGTTTTGCAGGCAATGCCCCTAAAAACAAAAAGCTGGTACGCTTTTATGTGGACATGCAGAATGAAACCGTTTCATCAAACGGAGTGCATGTAGCAGGAAGCTTTCAATCGTGGAATGCAGCGAGTACGATCATGTACACTTTTTCTGATCCTTCTGCAGTTTCTGTTTATGAAGTAATTGCTTATGTAGATTCATTATCTACTTACGAGTATAAATTTTACAATGGAAATGCATTGATCAATACCGAGATCGTTCCCGGAGCATGTGCAACCAATTCCAATCGATCTTTTACTTCTGTTAATGATACATTAATGAGCACAGTATGTTTCTCTGCTTGTTCAGCTTGTGGTTCAACAAGTATTGCGGAAGAAACAGTGGCATCATTCAAATTTTATCCGAACCCGACAGATGACCAATCGGTATTCATGTTCGATGTGCCAATCAATAAAGCATCGGTATTTGTATATGATGTAGCAGGTCGACTTGTTCAAAATTTTAATATTTCTAATCAATCTAATTTTACATTGCAAAGAGGGGCTTTGTCGGCCGGTATTTACACGATTACAGTGGATGCAGAGAATACCCGTTCGAATGTAAAATGGATCATTAAATAAAGCTAAATGCGTTTCAGATCATTTTTTTTGAACTATCGTTTTTTATTACTCTTTGTAATAACTTGTTACTCGAATGTTTTTTCTCAAACTACTTTTTATGATCTGAATACCATTCAGAAGATAGAAATATTTTTCTCTATTCCTGATTGGGATTACCGGATGGATACGGCCAAATACGGGGCAGAAGGATACCTTATTGCAGATTCGGTGCTCGTCAACGGAGTTGCATTTGATAGTGCCGGTGTTAAGTACAAAGGGAATAGTTCTTACGATTCTACACAAATAAAAAATCCACTGCACATTGAATTGGATAATGTACTGAACCAATCATATCAGGGAGTCTCCGATATTAAATTAGGAAACGGTTATGCCGATCCTTCTATGATTCGCGAAGTACTGTCGTATGATATACTTCAAAATTACATGCATTGTCCAAGAGCAAATTTTGCTCAAGTGTATATCAATGGAACTTATATTGGTTTGTATTCCAATGCGGAGAATATTGGAAAAGATTTTGTTTCCACTCATTTTAATTCCTCTTCCAATACCTTTTTCAAATGTAATCCGATTACAGTTCCTACACCATTAACTAAAAGTAATTTGAGATACATCAATACCGATAGCTCCAGCTATTTTAATTATTATGAATTAAAATCAGATACAGGCTGGAACGATCTGGTGAAACTATGTGATACAGTCACCAATTTTTCTTCGAGTTTGGGAAATGTATTAGATATGGATCGTGTGATCTGGATGCTGGCCTTCAACAATGTGTTGGTCAATCTGGATAGTTATACCGGTGTGTTTTGTCAGAATTACTATTTGTACAAAGACAATACAGCTCATTTTAACCCGATCGTTTGGGATCTGAATATGGCTTTGGGCGGCTTTCCTTATGTAGGAAGTGGAGCTAGTAGTATGGGTAGTTTGACGGTTGCGAATATGCAACAACTGCCTGCTACTATTCATTCTACTGATGTTTATTGGCCACTGATAAAAAATACATTGTCGAATCCGATGTATAAAAGAATGTATATTGCACACATACGTACCATCATGAATGAAATGTTTGCCAGTGGAGCCTATCAAACGCTTGCAACACAAATTCAGGCAACCATTGATACAGCGGTTCAATCGGATAGTCATAAGTTTTTCAGCTATTCACAATTTCAAAATGCGATGAGCACTGATAATGTGGTAGGCACCTATACCGTTCCGGGAATTAGCAATTTGATGAGTGCACGTATCTCTTATTTGCAAGGTACAGCCGATTTTACGGCAACGCCTCCTGCTATTTCAAATATATTGGCAAGTAATTCAAGTCCGGCATTAAATAGCACAGTTACTATTACAGCACAAGTTACGGGCTCAAGTGCTGTTTATTTGGGATACCGGACCGACCTCAATGCAAAGTTTGTGAGAGTAAACATGTTTGATGATGGAACGCATAACGATGGCGCTGCAGGTGATAATGTTTTTGGTGCCGACTTCATCATGTCATCAGCCCAAGCCCAGTATTATATCTATGCGGAGAATTCAACAGCAGGGATATTTTCTCCTGAACGTGCCGAGCATGAATTTTACAATTTGGTATCCAGTGTTCAAACAGCTGGTCCGGGACAAGTCGCCATCAATGAATTTTTAGCGATCAATCAAACGGGGCAAACAAATGAAACCGGAAACTATGAAGATTGGATAGAGTTGTATAATACCACTTCCAATCCATTAGAATTATTCGGATTGTATCTTACAGATGAATTGAGCAATCTAACCAAATATGCCTTTCCTATCAATACGATCATTCAACCGAATGATCATCTGATCATTTGGGCTGATGATGGAACTTCAACGGCTTCTTATTTACATTCTAATTTTAAACTTTCCGGAAATGGAGAAAAGATCATTTTAAGTAATTCCTCCGGAACGATCATCGACAGTGTTTCATTTGGCCCACAAACAGCTGATGTTTCTGTTGGCCGTTGTCCGGATGGTACCGGACCATTCGCTACTTTAATAAGCCCAAGTTTTGATATGCAAAACTGTGCAGTTGGAATTGAAGAAAATGAATTGGGAAATGTTCAAGTGTATCCAAATCCAGCCAACTCATTTATTACCATCTTCCGCTCACTCGATAATGAAAAGGCTAACATAGAAGTGCTGAATGCTACTGGCACACTTGTATATACTGCTCAAATGCAGGGCAGTTTTATGAAGCTGGATGTGAGTAATTGGGCAAACGGCATTTATTTTGTTAGAATAAATAACCTGTCGGTTCAGAAAATAGTCGTTAATCGCTAATACAAGTCCTTTCATTTTCTTAATATTGTATTCATGTTAAATTGATACCTCATGAAAAAAGCATTGTTCATTTTTAGTTTGTTTACAGTTGTCTTATCTGTATCCTGTAAAAAGCCGGCTGGTGAAGGCGGAAATTCTTCCATCAAAGGAAATATTTGGGTAGAAGAGTGGGATGCTACATTTACAGTTCATTTATCTGCAAACGACCGTGTTGGAATGGGGGAGGATGTATATATTATTTATGGAGACGATGTGTCCTATGGTGATAAAATAGAGTGTAGTTACGATGGGACATTCGAATTCAAATATTTAAGAAAAGGAACCTATACCATTTATGTGTATTCGAAAGATTCCGGTCCATCAGGAACAAAAGCGATTGTGAAAACAGTAGACATTACCGGTAAAAAACAAACTGTTGATGCCGGACAATTTGTAATTAAAGATTAATGATCATGATGCGAATAATTTCATTATTGTTTCTTGTTTTGTTCTCTTTGTCTGCTTTTTCACAGAGCAAAAAAGATATCAAAAAGTATAAACTAAAGTCAACTACCGTTACGGTTACCGATGCATCCTCTTCTAAAACACAAAAAGAGTTGTATGAAAAATACGATGGAAACGGAAATGTGATCGAGGAAGAAGAATATTCCAAAGAGGGTGTGCTCAAAAAAAAATCATCTAAAAAATATAACAAGAACAACGATGTAGTTGAAGAGATCAGTTATGATGAAAAAACATTGGCTATCAAAAAGAAAACCGTAACAGAATATGCTGATGAGAATCCGGTGACCGAATTGGTGTACGATGCGCATGGAAAGTTGTTGGAGAAAACCATTTTTTCCTATAATTCATTAGGAGAAAAAATTCAGGAATTGACTTATGATGATAAAGGAAAGACGATTAAAAAGTCTCTTTTTACATACGACAAGAATGGATTTAAAACAGAGAAGAAGACCTATAATGGCAATGGGGATTTGATCCAAACTAAAAAGTATACTTACACCTATTGATTGGAATCAATTAATGACATATTAAACCGCTTTGAACCTATTACCCTTGCGGAAATGGACAGTGTGAAATTAATGGACAGAACCGACATCAAATTTCTGATCCATTCTTCTATATTGCCCTCTCTTTTGACTGAATTAGATCAAAGTTATCGCATACTCGATGTGAATGGAAACCGGATCAGTCGTTATGAGTCGCTGTATTTCGATACGCCCGGTTTCGATCTTTTTCATAATCACCGCAGAGGAAAGCTAAATCGATACAAGGTACGTATTAGAAAATATGTAGAATCGGAACTCAATTTTTTTGAAGTGAAATTCAAAAATAACAAAGGAAGAACGATCAAAGACAGAGTAAAACAAAAAGTGATCGATGGATCTATTCAGGATAAAGCAGAAGGTTTATTGAAGGAAAAAACAAGTCTGGTTCCTGATTCATTGGAGCCGAAGCTTTGGGTGAATTATTCCAGGATAACACTCGTGAATAAGCATTCTCCTGAGCGTGTAACACTCGATCTGAATTTGCATTTTAAGAATAACGACATATTAAAAAATGTTGAAAATCTGGTGATCGCAGAGGTGAAACAGGATAAAGCAGTTGCATCGCCTTTTATCCGTTTGATGCGAAAACATCATGTTCGCGAAGGTTCCATCAGCAAATATTGCTTTGGAGTGATCAGTTTATTCGAAAAAATAAAGCACAACAATTTTAAACCGAAATTAATCTCATTAAAAAAAGTAACTCATGGAATTATTGCAAGCAGTTAACGAAGAAACAGTTGGTGTAACATTTGATCTGTTTGAAAAGCTTTCAGCGAAGTTTTTCTCACGTTTGTGTATCGATTTTGTTTCGGTGTTCATTCTTATTCGTTTTATCTATTATCCAATTTATAAGAACAGAGAATTCTTCTTCACCTTCTTTATTTTTAATTTGATCATTTTCCTCATCACCTTTTTATTGAATAAAGTGGAGATGAGTATGGGAGCCGCTTTTGGTTTGTTTGCTGTATTCTCGATGTTGCGCTACCGCACCGAAGGCATCTCCATGAAAGATATGACCTATTTGTTTTTGGTCATTGCTATGGGATTGATCACAGCCATCAGTAAAGGAAATTGGGATGAGTTATCCTTGTTGAATGGGATTATCTTGGTGTTTACCTATTTGTTGGAAAGTAATGTTTTGCTTAAAAAAGAAGCATCCAAAACCATTCAGTACGAGAATATCGAAATGATCAAGCCTGAGTTCCGTCAGCAATTGATTCTGGATCTCGAATCGCGTACAGGTATCAAGATCAATCGTATCAGCATTAATAAAGTTGATTTTTTAAAAGATACAGCTGTTATCCGTATCTATTACTATGAATAATGAAATACATTCTTAAACATATCCTTTTTGTTTTTTTATGTGTGTGGAGCTTAAGTAGCACTGCTCAGGTGATCAACGATGCCGGTTTGTGGACCACCTTGAATTTTGAAAAGAAGATCAACAAAAAATTTGCAGTATTACTAACTGAAGAATTTCGTATGCGGGAGAACATCACCCGCTTGAATTTATTTTATACTGACTTAGGTATTTCTTACAAACCGGTTGATTTTTTTAAGGCCAGCATCTCTTACCGTTGGATCGATAAATATCAGGTAGAAGGATATTTTAGTTTTCGTCATCGCTTTTCTTTGGATCTTTTGTTCAAGAAAAAGATCGAGAATTTTAGTATTTCATACCGTCATCGTTTGCAACGTGAGGTAAGGGATATTAATTCCAGTTATGATGGACGTTTGCCGGAATGGTATTCACGGAGTAAAGTAGAATTGAAATACGATATGGGTAATCGTTTAACTCCTTATGTGTCGTTCGAAGCCCGTTACCAGATCGTGAACCCAAGAATGCAGGAGTCGGATAATTCCTGGCATAGAAGCCGTTATGCTTTAGGATTTAACTATGAATTGGACAAACGGAATACGCTAGGTGCTTACTATCTGATCCAAAACGAATACAATGTTTCTTCCCCTCAAAACCAATACATCATCGGATTGGAGTATTCGCTTTCTTTATAATTTCCTTAAAAAATATGTTTTTCTGCGTGGTAGGACGATCTTACCAATGGCCCACTCTCCACAAAACGGAATCCTTTTTTCAAACCCGCTTCTTTGTATTTAGCAAATGCTTCCGGACGGATAAATTCCGTTACCGGTAAATGTTTGGGTGTAGGTTGTAAATATTGTCCCATGGTCATTACATCGCATCCTGCAGCACGCAAGTCATCCATCGTTTCATAGATCTCTTCTTCTGTTTCGCCTAAGCCCAGCATAATTCCTGATTTGGTTTTTACTCCGGCATCGTGTAATCGTTTGATCACTTCCAAACTTCTGTCGTATTTCGCTTGAATACGTACTTGCTTGGTCAATCGTCTAACTGTTTCTAAATTGTGAGAAACAATATCAGGCTTGGCATCAATGATGCGTTGCAGGTTTTCCCATTTTCCTTGAAAATCGGGGATCAATGTTTCGAATTTTGTTTGCGGACTTGCCTTACGGATCGCATTGATGGTTTCTACCCAAATGGTAGATCCGCCATCCTTCAGGTCATCGCGGTCAACAGAAGTGATCACACAATGTTTGATGTTCATCAATCGAACAGATTCTGCTACACGTTCAGGCTCTTTTAAGTCTGCCGGTAAAGGTCGTCCTGTTGCTACGGCACAAAATCCGCAGGAACGTGTACAAATATTTCCAAGGATCATGAAGGTAGCTGTTCCTGCTCCCCAGCATTCGCCCATATTCGGACAGTTTCCACTTTCGCAAATGGTATGTAGTTTATGGGTGGATACAATTTGACGTACTTGTGCGTATTCCTTTCCGGTAGGAAGTTTTACTCTTAACCAGTCGGGTTTTCTTGCAAATTGTTTTTCTTCTGTTTTGTTAGCGGTGTCTATCATCACGAAAAAGCGTTCTCTATTGTTTATTGACTAAAACCATTTTTTACCCCAGATCATTTTGAGGTACAATTGAACATAAAATTGTTGGTTCTTTTGATGTGCCATCATGGGCAGTTCCCAAGGGTACGCATCTACTACGGCTCCCGTTTCTATTGCTTTGATACGGTTGTAACGGTCGGCATATTCAAAGCTGAATGCTAATTTTGCATATAAGCCGGGATGTATCGTTGTTTTCTCTATCCCACGGAAAAAAGAGGCTTTTCCATATACATTGGATACCGTATCATTGTAGGTTCCTGGAACATAACGTTCGGTGGCAATGGTTGGTGTTTCCAATGCACCACGTTTGTAGATCACTTCCAGATACGTTGGTTTAGCAAAGGTAAGGTCGGCTCCCAGAAAATACGACATCCGGATCTCTACACTTTTTTTATCGCCCTTTTGATACAAGGTGTTTTGAAAACCAACACCCGGACGAAGGATCAGGAAAGAATTTAATTTTCCATATACAAATCCTTTGGCATTATCATATACCGGATTAACCGTTTTTACTTCTTTGGGATGTTTAAAATTTTGAGCTTCTATCTCCAGCATCCGTTTGCGTGTCCCGCTTACATGCTGTCCTCTGCGGTAGCTCAAGCCCAAGCCTCCATGTGTATGAATATAAACGCCAAAAGTACCTTCGTTGCGGTATAGCACATTGCGATCCTCCCCACGGTCGATTCTCGATTGATCGTCTTGCAGCTGAGCAGCTAAAGGAAGAGCTGTTACTAAAATGAATATAAAAGCAAGAATGTTTTTAGACATTATATTACCTTTGTTGTAATTACAAATGTAACTATAAAAACGCAAAAATCATTAAATTGTTTTCTCAAATGGCAACTTCAAAAATAACATACACAGGTAATTTACGCACCGAGGCTATTCATTTACAGTCGGGCACCACCATCATTACCGATGCTCCAACCGATAACAATGGCAAGGGAGAGGCTTTTTCTCCAACCGACCTCTTGGCAACCTCCCTGGGTTGTTGCATGCTTACCATTATGGGAATTGTGGCCGAAAGACATGCGATCGATATTGTAGGAACCACCATCGATATTACCAAAATAATGGAATCAAATCCCAGAAGAGTAGGTGAGGTGATCGTTTCCTTTACTATGCCCAAGAATAATTATTCCGATAAAGAAAAAGAATTATTGGAGCATGCTGCACATACTTGTCCTGTTGCAAAAAGCTTAAGTGCAGAGCTAAAACAAACGATCGTTTTTAATTATTAAAAAGCTGTTCGATGTCGGATACAATGATATCGGAGTGGGAAGCAGTATAGATACATTTACCGTCTTTGATCACCAACACTTGCGGTGATTGGTGTTCCACCTGAAACTCATCCGCTATTTGGTTGGAAATGTTTCTATGATTCAACAGATCCAAATAATACGCAGGTAATTCTTGTTCTGAAAAGTTCCAGTTTCTTTCGAAACGTGAAAGTGCCATGTGGCTAATGGAACAGCGTGTGCTGTGCTTAAATAGAACAACTCCTTTGATGTTGGTATCAAAGGAGTTGCTTTTTATGGTCTCTAATTGGTTTTCGTTTTCGAGTTTCAGCCAATTCATAGAATACAATTAAATAGATTTTGCCTTGCTAACAGGAGCATCTGCTTTTGAATAAGCAGCACAACCACCATGTGATTTACAAGATGAAAGAAATAATACAGTTACAGTAATGATAGTGGTGATTGTTGCGATCTTTTTCATCCGGTAAATGAGGGCTTTAAATATGAATATTAGATTGATTTTTCAGTTTTGTCAGTGAAAGATTTTCCGCTCTCAATTTTGTTGATCTTTCCGTATGCAGCACAACGTTCGTGGCTACGGCAAGAGGTTAATAATGAACCTACAAAAACAACTGATAATGTAAAAAGTGCAATTTTTTTCATGTCTTTCTTATAAAAAGGTTAGAGCAATCTTTTATTAGACTCACAAAATTACAATTATTCCTGATTTATGCAAGTTGCTAGATAAATATTTTTTGCACAAAGCCTAAAAATTGCACTTTTGGGGCTACTTTTGTCAAAAAAACGGGAATAAAATGGCTGATGTAGAGATCGAGAAAAGCTGGAAAGAAGTGCTGAAAGAGCAGTTTGAAGCTCCTTATTTTCAAACACTGAAAGATTTTTTGGTGTCGGAGAAAAAACAATTTGTCATTTATCCTCCCGGGAAACAGATCTTTTCAGCCTTCGATCATACGCCTTTTGATAAGGTAAAAGTGGTGATCATTGGCCAGGATCCCTATCACGGACCGGGACAAGCCAATGGTTTATGTTTTTCGGTCAGTCCGGGCATTGCCAAACCTCCTTCACTCAATAATATTTTTAAAGAACTGAATACCGATCTGGGAATTCCCATTGCACAAACAGGTAATCTGGAAGCCTGGGCCGGTCAGGGTGTTTTATTACTCAATGCTACATTGACCGTAAGAGCCAATACACCCGGTTCGCATCAAAAAAAGGGATGGGAAACATTTACCGATGCAGTGATTAAAGCCGTTTCCGACCGTAAAAAAGGGGTCGTGTTTTTGTTATGGGGCAATTTTGCACAAACAAAAGAGGCCTTGATCGATGCCAATAAACATTTTGTGCTGAAAGCGGCACACCCTTCTCCTTTGGCCAGGGGCGCATTTTTTGGCTGTAAACATTTTTCAAAGACTAACCGCATTCTTGAAACGCAAGGTATTATGCCTGTCGACTGGAGAGTAGAAAAATAGAAAAGCCCGCAGTTCAGAAGAACATACGGGCTAATCGTCCCCAACAAAAAATCGTTTATTGAATGGTCAGTTTTTGAACCTTCACTCCATTGTTGTTTGATCCTCTTACAAAATAGATCCCTTGCTCATAAGTAGAAACATCGATAGATGCTTTTGTTTCAGCTTTGTTGATCTGTTTTTGAAATACAACTTGTCCCAACATGTTTACCAATTCGATGGTAGTCGTTTCTGAATAATGAAAAAATTCTACTGTTACTAATTCCGAAGCAGGGTTCGGATAAGCATTGAAATACTCGTTCTGAAAAGCCTCCCCGATAGAAGTAAGCGTCAACGAGATGGTGTTTGACTGGTATGGACACGTATTGTAATACATGGTTGTTACATAATAGTTTCCTGATTGAGTAGGAGTGTACGTTTGTGCATTTGCTCCCGGGATAGGATTTCCGTTCATATACCATTGGTAAGATGGTGCAGTGGTTGACTGCAGTTGAGGTCCTACCTGAGTAATAACCGGATTGCTGATGTTGCAGCTTTGCTCACCGGTAACGCGGGGTGATGAATTCAGTGAATCATTGAATATATTCCATGCGTTACAATTGTCTTTTAAGTAGTACTCGAACCATAATTTAGTAAAATCAGAAGTCACATCTTTTTGTTCGGCTCCCGAAATGGCCGGTTGAGGTGAGCAGGTTGATTGTCCAAAAGAGCAGTTTACATTGAAGTTCGCAAATTCACAGTGTGCAGCGCCCGTAATACTTAAGTAGGTTTTGCAGGCAGATGCCAATGAATCGTACATTTTTATCTGATGGTCAGCCGGTGGTGCAACACAGTCATTAGCCCCTGCTATCACTAGGCTAGGGATAGAGATGAATTGCGCAGCAGTAATGGAAGACGGATTTGTATTGGCCGCTGCCAGCGTTACCATTGTTGTTACATTGGTATTATTCTTTGCAGCTAAGAATGAACTTCCTCCACCCATGGAGTGTCCCATCAAGGCTGATTTATTATTTACATGGTTAAAAAACGGAGAGGCAGCATTGCTATTCTCATTTTGTAATTTAGTGATCAGGAATGCAAGGTCTTTTCCAAAAGCATCATGATCCGGAGCAGGGATCAAGCTTCCTTCAGTTCTAGGGAAAGCCATAATATATCCTTGAGGAACCAGGTCTTCCCAAATATTTTGATAGGCATCCCAGGCCATTGCAAATCCGTGTCCGAATACGATCACAGGAAAGGCACCTGTTTCAACCGCAACATTATTTCCTGCTGTTGCAGCCGGATAATAGATCTCGGTTTGTATATTTCTGTTGCCTCTTGCCGGATCCTGATAGGTGATCTGACGATGACCGATCTGATAAGGTTGGGCTGTTGCTGTTACCACCGAAATGATCAGTAGAAGAAATAAAGAAAGAGCTTTTCTCATGATGATTGATTTTTGATTTTGACAAATGTAGAGCCGGAAAAAACAGATTACAATGATCGTTTACCGATCTTTCATCAGACACTTTTTTTGAGAAATAAACTATGTTCTCTACCAGTAAATGCAAGTTTATAGCCTGTTTTTTATTCTGAAACAGCCATGAATATCAGAATGTTTATTTCTTGTTGAAGAAATGATCTGTTAAAAGCATTTAAGAACATCTTATTTATGTGAAAGAATGAAATTATTTATTTATTTTAGGGCACTCTAAACTACTATAATCTATTTATAAAACTACTACGATGTTAAGCATACAAAAAGTTATATTATTGCTTGATGACTTTCATTTCAATGAATTTAAAAATCATTTGAAAGAAAGTAATGCAGAATTGCCTTACAAATTAGTTACTCAGATCAGAAAAGATGAATGGGCGCAGTTGGAGTCCGATGATCTTTGTAAAGCTGTATATGGAACAAAAGACGAAAAGAGTAAAAAAAAATTCTTTCAGTTGGTTCACTACACGTTCCGTTTAACATCTTACCTAAGTCGTAACTATCCTTCTTACCTGACACATAATATTTCTGCGATTGAAAAATTCATTAATAAAGGAGAGCTTCAGAAAGCGAACGATGTTGCCGAAATATTGCTGGATATTGCCGATAAGATAGAAGATTTTACCACCTTAAATGCTGTTCTGAAATATTATGCACAGCAAGCACAAATTACCGAGAATAAAAATGCCTCTATCAAATACCATCAGCGTATCAACGAGGTGTTGAAAAGCGAACACATCATCAATCAGATGTATCTGTATATGCGCGAAAACCTTAATTTCAAAGGAAAGAGTGTGCTTTCGGATGCAGAAATGCAAGAACATTTGAAGTTTTACGATCTGTATCGCAATAGCAAAACATTAAGTATTCAGTTCATGAGCCGTTTTGCTTACTGTCAAACTTTGAACTATTTGAATGATGCCCGTTTTTATAACGATGAGATCCTTGATGAGTTGAATCGCTTAACAGATGATCTGGAAAAGAATGGTTTCGTTGTCTTCTCTTTTTCTGATGATATTCAGTTGAATGTTGATTACCTGAAATTGAAACATCTGATTTATAAGATGAATAAGGATGATCTTCAAAAAGAAGCTACCAACCTCATCAAAAAACGTGAGCCGTTGCGTTTCTGGAAAAATTACCTGAACACACCGGAGATCATCTACTTGAGTATTCAAGCCAGTTATTATCTAACGCATTACAATCAAGGGTATAAAAAGGATTATTACGAGCATTTGCCAAAAGAGATCAAGCAGCAGATCGAATTCTATAAAAAGAAATGTGAGGAAATTCTTGAAAAGCCAATTTGGAATGAAGGGCTTTATGTTCGATACATCAATCTGAATAGCATCTATTGCGGCTTTTTAGTTTTAGGTCCGCGTGAAGACGTAAAAAAATCAGTTGAAAAGCTAGAATTACTATTGGTTAATTTTCAGCAGATCGCTTTTCAACGTTTGTATGATGCCTTGTTTGCCATCCTGATCCTTGGTTATTTCTTTTTGGAAGACCACGAGAATGTTCAGGAGTGCTATAAACGTTATGAGAAATTGACAGCTACTACCAGTAAGAATACCGAGAACGACCTTACGATCAAGTCGATCTATTATGCTTCTCAATGGTTAAATAATGGTCGAAAGCAATATGTGGAGAAGTTCCAGGGCGTATTGGACAAAGTGCGTGAAAATGATAAATTGCAGCACTTACAAGCTTCTTTGGAAGATATGGCATCTTACCTTCAGCTTCCGATCAAATAATTCTTTTTGTTCTGCCTTTTTAGGTTCAAAGAACCTAATTATTACTATCTTTGCGCCCTAAATTTTAGTGTCAAAATGGATAGAAATTCGATCATTGGTCTCTTATTAATTGGCGGGATCCTAATCGGTTGGTTGGTAATGTCGCAACCAACAAAAGAAGAATTAGCTCAAAAGCAGCATTTAACCGATTCAATTGCTCAGTACGAAGAAGCTCAGAAAGTAAAAAACGAGGCAGTTGCTGCTACAGCAGTTAGTCCTGTTGCAAAAGCTGCTCAAGCGCTTGCCATTCCCGATAGCTTAATGAATTCCGATTCTGTAAAATTATTGTTGAAACAACAAGTGTATGGCGATTTTGCAGCAGCAGCAATGGGTGAAAATAAAACCATTGTATTGGAGAATGATGTTTTCAAATTGAATATTCATTCAAAAGGAGGTAGAGTAGGTTCAGTGGAATTGAAGAATTATAAAACATTTGATGGAAAACCATTGATCCTGTTTCATGCGGATTCTTCTACTCAAAATATTTCTTTCACAGCCAACGCTAAAAAGATCAATACCGATTCATTGTTTTTTGAAACAGAGGAAAAAGGTTTTACTGTTAATGGAGACGCTTCAAAGTCGCTTTCTTTAAAGCTGTATGCGGGCGACCGTTCCAAATACATTGAATATGTTTATACCTTAAAAGGAAATGACTACATGCTGGGTTATACCGTGAATGTGGTAGGTTTACAAAATGTGATCGCATCTTCCAATAAATCACTGGATCTGAACTGGGGAATGAAAACTCCGAAACAGGAAAAGCATAGTGAGACACAGCAAACTACTTCTACGGTATATTATATGAATGCAGAAGAAGATGTGGATAAGATCTCTGAAGCATCTGATGAAAAAGTGGTGATGCCCGGTAAAACAAAATGGATCGGATTTAAACAACAGTTCTTCACTTCTGTATTGATCGCTGAAAAAGAGTTTGCTGCATTGGCTGAGGTGGAAAGTAAAAAAGTAAACAGTCCGAATTATATTAAAGAATATTCAGCCGCTATTGATATTCCATACAATCATGGTGCAAACGAAGCTTTTGCCATGAAATTCTATTTCGGCCCAAATCACTATCAGACACTAAAAGAATATGATCTTAGTTTAGAGAAACAGATCAATCTAGGCTGGAAGATCTTTGGTTGGATCAACCGCTTTTTAGTGATCCCGATCTTTAATGCTTTGGATAATTTGAACCTGAATTATGGTATCATCATTTTGATCCTAACCATCATCATTAAAGTATTGTTATTGCCGATTGCATATAAAACGGTTCTTTCTTCCGCTAAGATGCGTGTGTTGAAGCCGGAGATCGATGAGTTGAATGAAAAATACAAGGATGGCGATCCTATGCAAAAGCAACAAGCTACCATGGCTTTGTATAAAGAAGCAGGAGTAAATCCGATGGCAGGTTGTATTCCGGTATTATTGCAAATGCCGATCCTGATCGCATTGTTCAATTTCTTCCCTGCATCTATCGAAATGCGTCAGCAAGGTTTCCTTTGGGCACACGATCTTTCAACATACGATTCAGTGTATGATTTCGGATTCAATATCCCTTGGTATGGCGATCACGTGAGTTTGTTTGCCTTATTGATGACTGCTTCTACATTGTTGTATACTTGGAGTAACAGTCAGTTAATGGGTAATACCAACCAAATGCCGGGCATGAAGTGGATGATGTATTTGATGCCGATCTTGTTCTTAGGATTCTTGAATAACTATTCAGCAGCTTTGAGCTGGTATTACTTCTTAGCGAACATGTTCACATTCGGTCAAACATGGGTGATGCAAAAGTTTGTGATCGATCACGATGCTTTGCATAAAAAGATCCAGGAGAATAAGTTAAAGCCGAAGAAGGTCTCTAAGTTCCAACAAAAGTTGGAAGAGATGGCGAAGCAACAACAACAAGCGAAAAAGAAGAAATAATAATTGAATGAATAAATAAAAAGGGCTGATGATTCAGCCCTTTTTTGTTGGAAATTGATTAGGTATGATCGGTTAATTTTCTATCGTGTACTTTATTCCCCATGATGCAGCATATTGCTCCAAACTTTCCAGTCCGATTTTTTTTCGTCTATCATTAACGTTCATTTCATCTTTTATTGGTGCAATATAATATTTACCGGTTTTTTGATCTGTTTTTACTTGTGTGCCGTAAAGTTGTTTTCCTGTGGTCGCCAATGAAACTCGATCTTCTAAAAGAACCCATGATCTGCCTGATAGTTTGCCTTCAATAACTGCTCTTCTGGCCATAGGTAAATATTTTCGTTGCACAGATATATGTGAGTGCTGTAACACCAATAGAATAGTTTCTGAACCGTATTCCCCTATTGTCTCAGGATCAGGCCAACCATAGATGTTTAATAGATTTTCAATTTTATGGAGATTTAGTGCATCATCTTTGGCTTGAGTTAATTTACCTACCGAAGATGTATCAGCTCGGTGTTCCTGATCATATCTTCTGATACTATTCAGTTCTTTAACTAAAGAATCATTAAGTGTTTTTCTTTTGGTGGCAACGGATTCATGTTTTGCATTGTTGCAGGATATGAATAGAAGTATCAAGCAAGTCCAAGATAATATATTATTGCTGGTCAAAATTTTTCCCATCCCTTTGAAAATTTGGACTTCATTTCACAAAAAAAGCGAGAGGTTTTCCTCTCGCTTTTTTATATCTATTTTTAATATGTTAGTTTCCTAAACCTTGTGGACTACCTACACGTGTCATTGCACAACGGAATCCGATCCATGCTGTTGACTGACGTTGATCCAAGAATCTTCTGGTTCCAGGTACCATCCAATACGCACGGTCTTTCCAGCTACCACCTTTATAAACACGAGCTTTATCGTTGATCATAGAGGTTACGCTATACTCGTACATACCGTTTGATTCAGGTTTTCCTGATGCAGCTGCATCCCAAGGAGCATCCCAAGTAGATCCTAAGATACCTACAGCTTGTGATTGAACATCACCATCTAAGTAGTTGATGTTGTCAGCATATTTGTAGTTTCTTCTTTCATCCAAGTTATCATCCGGCACAGCGATACTTACATCTCTCCAACGAACCATACCCGGGATAGAGATGATGTTACTGTCAGCATCATACTTAATTGTATCGTTGATCATGATACCATCCACATCACGCTCTTGTGTTTTGAATACGTTACCACGGAATGGACGGAAATCAGCTTTGTCTTCAGGAGATAAAGGACGATAAACATCCATTACCCATTCTGATACGTTACCAGCCATGTTATATAAACCATAATCGTTTGGCCAATAAGAGAATACTGGAGTTGTAACATCTCCGGCATCATTTAACTGTCCGGCAACACCCATCATATCACCATTACTTCTTTGGTAGTTCGCTAAAATTTGTCCTAAGTATTTTGAGTCAGGGTTACGAACACCGGCACCATTCCAAGGGTATAATCTTCTGTCAGTGATACGCTCACCGATCGTGTTACCGATCAACCCGTATGCAGCATATTCCCACTCCGCTTCTGTCGGTAGGCGGTAACGTGGTAAGAAGATACCATCTTCCATACGTACTAAACGGTCGCCACCATTTGGATCCATAGAAGGAATTGGAGTAACAACAGTTCCTTGCCATTTACCAGCTAAATATTGATCCGTATTAAAATATACGTTTTCGTCAGGAGTAGGATTGTGTTCTAAGATACCTTCACGAATTAAGATAAACTCATTCACGCGGTCAGTTCTCCAAGCACAAAAGTCAGATGCTTGTAACCAGTTAACACCTACTACAGGATAATCTCTGTAAGATGGATGTCTTAAATAATATTCTACGTAAGGCTCATTGTAAGCCAAACGATCACGCCATACTAATGTATCAGGCATTGCTTTCTTAACCACATCATAAAAGTTAGGTCCAAATACACGGTTAGTCCAGTGTAAGTATTCCAAGTAGTCAAGATTACGAACCTCTGTTTGATCCATATAAAAAGAAGAAACAGTTACACGTCTTGGAATACTATTCCATTCGTATGTAACATCTTGCTCAGCTCTACCCATTGTGAAGGTACCACCTTCTACAAGGATCAAGCCCGGACCGGTTTCTTGTTCTTCGTAGGGAACAACTTCAAATCCACCATTTTTTGGTTGGTTGTATTCCCAGGCAGTTACCGGTGAGCGTTCTTTTTGACATGAAGCTAATGTTGCAATTGCTGCACCCACTAGAAGTATTTTGCTCGATACTTTTTTCATTTTCTTATTTTTGGTTGATGTAATTTAAAAACTAAAATTGTTGTGATTTATTGCTTTGTTTAGAATGAAGGACAACTTACTGTTCTAAACTTTTTCTTCTTTGGTTTACATTCAAATTGTAATGAGAAAGAAACCTCGTGCGATCCGGCTGTAGCATTTGTTAATTTAGATACAGTAACATCGTAGCTATATCCGATCTTAAAGAAATGCTGAGTGAATCCGATCAAAGCAATGAAAGAATCTTGATTTCTGTACCATAAACCACCTACAATAGAACCTCTGTTCACATAAACACCTAAGTTCAATTGTTGGAAGTCCTGCTGTTTTTGGTACAATACGTTTGGAGAAATATAGGTCTCATTTCCTTTGTCACCAACAGGTAATACCGCACCGGCATGACCTGTTAATTTCATTGGTAATTTACTTGGCCCGATCAATCCTTCATCAGGTTGTGTTAAGTGATGTGCAGCAAATCCAAAGAAATAACGTTTACTGTATCCTAATAAACCAGCAGAAATATCAACATTTGATTTTCTGGATTGTCCTGGAACTTCATTTGTGTTGTAAACAAAACCTCTGCGTTCATCGATCATATCGCCAAATGTTAGTTTGCTCCAGTCGATACTTTTTTGGAAGTAAGTAGCTTGAAATCCAAACTTCATGGAGAACTCACGATTGATATTCAATTGATATGAATACATCGCAGAAACATTGGTTGTGGTAAGCGTTCCTTGTCCTGCTTTGTCGTTTGTAACCAATAAACCTAAACCACCTGCCAAGGCATCGAAGTGTTGGTCATAAGAAGCAGAGTAAGTAACATATGTACCGGAAATGGCCGGCCACTGATTTCTATAGTTTAAGTTGATTCTAGGGCAACGTGCTGTACCGGCAAAAGCAGGATTCAGATAGAGTGGGTTTGCATAAAACTGAGTAAACTCAGGGTCTTGAGCGAATGCGGTTTCGCTAAATCCTAATGAAAACAACACAGTTAAAATTAAAACAATACGCTTTAACATAATAAACCTAGTTTTAATGGGACACAATTATACACCTTTTTTTTAATAAAGTTTCAATTTAAACAAAATATTACACAATAAAGCATGGAATACTTCGTTCAAATCTCTAAATGAAATGTTATAAGTTACAAATTTAATTAAAATTTAATACCAAACAACTATTTTACCTTAATTTTAGTTAAATTTGGGATCCAATTTTTCCAATATGATGAGAAAAAAAATAAGCTTGTTGATTGCCTTCTTTTTAGTTGTGAGTTCTTATGCTCAAAAGAAGATTGATCAAGCACAGTACCAGATCCGCTGGGATGGTTTGAGGGAAGAAAAGTACCTCGAGACTGATTTTATGCGCTTGCTTAGCTTTGAGGGGGCCCAATATGCCTTTGAAGATGCATTTTTACCAAGGTATTTCCAAAAAGTGGAACTTTCTTCCGATGTGGATCAGTTTTCTGCGACTATAGTTAATGCAAAATATGGTTTATTGTCTGATAATGAGACTTCTACAATAAAAGATCTTTCTAAAATAACACAGTCAATAAGCATTCGTTCCAATGTATTAAGATCCAAGGGAAACAAAAGCGGAATGATATCTTTTATCCCGCTTCGTAAAAATCCGACAACCGGGCAAATAGAAAAATTAGTATCCTTCGATTTACAAATAAATGTCGAAAATTCAACGCGAAGTTCAATTCGTGCTAATTCATATGTTTCTAATTCGGTTCTAAAAACTGGAGATTGGTACAAAATAGCAATTGCCGCAGATGGAGTATATAAGATCGATAAAACTTTTTTAGAAAATTTAGGCTTAGATCTAGATAATCTTGATCCAAGAAATATCCGTATTTATGGTAATGGTGGAGTAATGTTGCCAGAACTTAACTCTGAAATGCATTCTGACGATTTATTAGAAAACGCAATTTATGTCCAAGGGGAAAGTGATGGTGTGTTTAATGCTTCGGATTATGTTTTGTTCTATGGTAAGGCAACAGTTGGTTGGGAATACGACTCAACAACAAGTTGTCCTTCGTTTCAACATATAGAACATTTGTATGCCGATTCGGCTTTTTATTTTTTAACAGTTGATCTGGGGCCTGGTAAAAGGATTCAGGATATAGCATCTTCATCTGCAAGCCCAACACATGTGGTATCATCTTTTGATGACTACGCATTTCATGAAAGCGATAATGTGAATTTTATTAAAACGGGTAGACAATGGTTTGGAGAGTTATTTGATAATGTTTCTTCTTATAATTTTTCTTTTTCTTTTCCGAATATTGTTACCACATCACCTGTGAATGTAAAAGTTGCTTTAGCATCCCGTCTGGTTATTTCAGGTTCATCTTCAAATGCTAATTATGCTATTAATAGCGGTTCGGGAAGTGCCACCTTGTCAATTCCAAGTGTAGATGGAAGTTTATATAGTGATTATGCTCGTGTGGCCTCCACTTGTTACAGTTATAATTCATCTTCTTCTGTAATAACTGTAAATGTGAGTAAACAAACGGCTAATGCAACAGCTTGGTTGGATTACATCATTGTAAATGCCAGAAGGAGTTTGATCATGAGTGGCGCTCAAATGAAATTTAGAGATACTCAATCAGCAGGCCTTGGAAATATTGCACAATACAGTTTGACGAGTACTACTCCTGTTACTGTTTGGAATATTACGGATATAACAAATGTGAATAATCAAATGTTGTCTGTTTCAGGTTCTAATTACCAGTTCACGTTACCAACGGATTCAATCAATGAATTTATTGCATTTGCATCCTCTTCTTTTTTGTCACCCAAAAAGGTAGGTAAAATAGAAAATCAGGATCTACATGGAATCGGACCAAAAGACTATATCATTGTTGCTCATCCCAATTTTTACAACGAAGCTGTTCAATTAGCTTTGTTTCATGAAACAAACGATACAATCTCAACAGTAGTTGTTACCCCTCAGCAGATCTATAATGAATTTTCATCAGGAACCAGAGATGCATCAGCTATACGTAATTTTTTAAAGATGTTTTATGATAGAGCAACAACTGCCTCTGAATACCCTAAATACCTTTTGCTATTTGGCGATGGCTCTTACGAAAATAAAAAAGATTATTCAGGCAACACTAATTTCATTCCAACTTATCAATCATTTAACTCTACGATCATTACTCAGTCATATGTGTCGGATGATTATTTTGGATTGCTGGATGATGGTGAGGGTTTATTTACATCTGATGCCGTAGATATAGGAATTGGACGTTTTCCTGTAAAAACAAAAGCGGAAGCGATCAGTTGTATCAATAAGGTGTTTTCATACACAAGAAAAGGGTTTGATTATAATGCTGTAGCAGATGCTTGTACTTCCGGATCTGCATCATCTTCCCCTTTTGGAGATTGGAGAAATGTCATTTCTTTTGTTGCAGACGATGAAGATGGTGGCTTGCATCAAAAAGATGCGGATAAGTTAGCTACATTGGTTGATACAACTTATAATAACTACAATGTCGACAAGGTTTATTTAGATGCATTTGTACAAGAAACTACGCCTGGTGGACAACGTTATCCTGCAGCTAAAGAAGCAGTGAATAAACGTTTTGAAAAAGGGTGTTTGATCTGGAATTACACTGGTCATGGCGGTGAGTTAGGCTTGGCTCATGAGCGTTTGGTAGAAGTGTCGGATGTTAATAGCTGGACGAACATTAATAATTTACCATTGGTATTTACTGCCACTTGTGAGTTTACTCGTTATGATGACCCTGAAAGAACTTCGGCCGGTGAAATGGTCTTCTTAAACCCTTCCGGTGGTGCTATTGCTATGTTCAGTACTGTGCGTGTAGTGTTTGCAGGGCCTAATTTTTTATTGAATCAGGAATTTTATAAAGCATTAGAAACCCCGGTAAATGGCAAAAAACCTACTCTTGGCGATCTTTATTATTACATGAAAAATCAGCCGATTGGTACAGCTCTGAATAGCCGGAGTTTTACTTTAGTTGGAGATCCTGCCTTACGGTTGGCGTATCCAGAGTATAATGTATCAACTGATTCTATCAATTCTATTGCAATAACGAGTACTTCTTTAGATACCATTAAAGCACTTTCAACAATAACCATAAGTGGATTTGTTAGAGATGGTAATAATAATATAATGACGGGATTTAACGGGATACTTTATCCTACGGTTTACGACAAAACCCAAAGTGTTAATACACTTGTGAATGATGGGCCTGCAACTCCTCCTTTTACATTTAAATTTCAGAAGAACGTGCTTTACAAAGGAAAAGTGAGTGTTTCAAATGGCTATTTCAAATATTCATTTATTGTTCCCAAAGATATCTTATATAATTATGGAATTGGTCGTATCAGTTATTATGTTCAAAATGGATCAGAGGATGGTCGTGGGTTTTATGAAAAGATAATTATTGGTGGGACAGATAACAATGCGCCAGCTGATTCTAAAGGGCCGGAAGTTAGCTTATATCTGAACGATGATAAATTCGTATTTGGAGGTATTACAGATGAAACGCCTGATCTGTTCGCAAAAGTTAAAGATGACAACGGAGTTAATACGGTTGGTAATGGTATTGGGCATGATATTACAGCGGTGTTGGATGCTAATACTGATAATTCCATTGTGCTAAATGACTATTACCAATCTGATCTCAATAGTTATAAAACAGGAACTATCCGATATCCATTCTCAACATTATCTGAGGGGCAACATACACTTACCCTAAAGGTTTGGGATGTATATAATAATTCTTCTCAAACCTATACGGAGTTTGTTGTTGCAAAATCTGCCGATCTAGCACTGAGTCATGTTTTGAATTATCCGAATCCATTCACGACTAAAACGGCATTTTATTTTGAACATAATCAGTGTTGTCAAACATTGGAAGTGGAGCTTCAAGTGTTTACTATATCAGGTAAATTAGTTAAAACGATCACCGATTTTGTTACTGCTGAAGGAAATCGATCAGATCCTATTTACTGGGATGGTCGTGATGACTTTGGCGATAAGATCGGAAAAGGAGTATATGTTTATAAGTTGAAAGTGAAGAACTCTACAGGCAGTTCAGCAGAACAAATAGAAAAGCTTGTCATTTTAAATTAATTAGTACATTAGCAATCCCAAAAAAATGAGTAGGATGAATTATATGAATAGATATGGTATTTGTGCGGTAGCAACATTGGTTTTATTTTCTTTTGGAAATACAGTTCAGGCACAGTCAACACAAAATCAAAGAGCCGATGAGGTGCAGTTAAATACAATCACTACAGCTGTTCCGTTCTTGTTGATCACTCCTGATTCAAGAGCCGGTGGAATGGGTGATGTGGGTGTTGCTTCTTCAACGGATGTAAACTCCATTCATTGGAATCCATCCAAATTGGCGTTTGCAGATAAAAAAATGGGTATTGGTGTTTCATATACACCTTGGTTAAGAGCATTGGTTCCGGATATCAACTTGGCTTACTTGTCGGGTTATTACAAAACAAAAAAACGCGGAACGATCGGTGCATCACTTCGCTATTTTTCATTAGGCGATATTACCTTTACAGATAATAATGGTAATACAATTGGCCAATTCCGTCCCAATGAATTTGCTGTTGATGTTGCTTATGCAATTAAGTTGTCGGATAATTTTTCTGCCGGTGGTGCTGTTCGATTTGTAAATTCTAATTTAACCGGTGGTGCATTGGTGGAAGGTTCTCAAACAAAGGCAGGTCGTTCTATTGCTGTTGACGTTTCTGCATTGTATAAAAAAGACAAGATTAAATTGCAAGATAAAAAAGCAACAGCAGCGGTTGGTTTAAATATTTCGAATATTGGGAATAAGATGTCGTATTCCGATAGAGGCGGAGCAAACAGTGCTAATTTTATTCCGATCAATTTACGTTTAGGAGGATCATTAACGGTTCTGTTAGATGATTACAACAGCATTGCGATCATGGCCGATGTAAATAAATTATTGGTACCTACACCACCCACTTATGAGTTGGATACAAATGGAGCGGTAGTGTATAAAGGTGGTCAGCCTGTTATTTTAGCCGGTAAAGATCCTAACAGAGGTGTTGCTGAAGGAATGTTTGGTTCTTTCAACGATGCTCCGGGTGGAAGTAAAGAAGAGTTGAGAGAGATCAATTATTCTTTGGGTATGGAATATTGGTACAACAAATTGTTTGCTGTTCGTGTAGGTTATTTCTACGAGCATCCAACAAAAGGAAACCGTCAGTATTTTACACTTGGAGCAGGTGTTAAATACAATGTATTCGGTTTAGATTTTGCTTATTTGATCCCGACACAGCAACGTAATCCATTAGAGAATACATTACGATTTACACTCACATTCGACTTTGATGCATTCAAAGCTCAGAATGATGAAAAAACAGAATAGTCATTGATCCCGCAATTGCGGGATTTTTTTTGAAAATAAAATGTATGAAAATTAAAGTAGGTTTTGGTTTTGATGTTCATCAGCTGAAAGAAGGAAAAGAGCTTTGGCTGGGTGGAATTAAATTAGAAGCAGTAAAAGGTGCTGTTGGTCATTCCGATGCGGATGTTTTGATACATGCTATTTGCGATGCTTTGCTGGGAGCTGCAGGAATGCGTGATATTGGCTATCATTTTCCGGATACATCAGGAGAGTTCAAAGGAATTGATAGTAAGATCCTGTTGGCGCGTGTGGTTGAATTATTGAAAAAAGAAAATTATTCGATCGGGAATATTGATTGTTCTCTGGTATTAGAAAAGCCTAAGATCAATCCGCATATAGAAACCATGAAACAAACATTGGCTCCTATCCTGGGAGTTGACATTACTGATATCGGTATAAAAGCAACCACCAATGAGAAATTGGGATATGTAGGACGGGAAGAAGGGGTTTGTGCTTATGCAGTGGCATTGATACAAAAAGGCTAATGAAATTTCATTAGCCTTTTTCCTTTTTAAACTGCTACAGCAGCTTTTATGTGTGGATGCGGATCGTATCCTTCTAATGTAAAGTCTTCGAATTTAAATCCAAAAATATCTTTTACTTCAGGGTTGATCTTCAGTGTAGGTAATTTTCTGAAATCACGTGTGAGCTGCAATTTTGCTTGTTCAATGTGATTGGAGTAGAGGTGTGCATCGCCTAATGTATGAACAAACTCTCCGGGTTTTAAATTGCAAACTTGCGCCATCATCATTGTTAAGATAGCATACGATGCAATGTTAAATGGAACGCCTAAAAATATATCAGCGCTGCGTTGATAAAGCTGGCAGCTTAATTTTCCATCGGCTACATAAAACTGAAAAAATGCATGACAAGGAGGTAATTTCATTTTATCGATCTCGCCCACATTCCAGGCACTTACGATCATTCGTCTGCTATCCGGGTTATTTTTAATTTGATTGACTACTTGTGTGATCTGATCGATGGTTCTGCCATCGGCCGCTTGCCAGCTTCTCCATTGTGAACCGTAAACCGGACCCAAATTCCCGTTCTCATCAGCCCATTCATCCCAAATACTTACGCCATTTTCTTTTAAATATTTGATATTGGTCTCACCTTTCAAGAACCATAATAATTCATGTAAAATGGATTTTAAATGCAATTTTTTTGTAGTAAGCATTGGAAATCCTTCTTGCAGATCGAATCGCATTTGATAGCCAAAAAGACTGATAGTTCCTGTTCCTGTTCTATCTGTTTTGGTAGCACCTGTTTCCAAAACATGCTTCATTAGATCGTGATATTGTTTCATTCTATCGAATATTTCAATTGGTTAGTTTGTAATAAAGATCAGCTGTATCAGCAATGATTTTACTGAGTAAAGTTACAGCGATTTTTGAAGCATCCTTCCTTTGGAAGTTGCCATAATATTCACAAATAATTAACTATTGAAAAAATTGGGAGGTGTTATTAATGATGAATCTCCTCAAATTCATTGGGATCATGCTTGTGCTTAAAGAATATAGCAAATGCTATTGCTACAATTAAGGCATAGATAGAAAAGGAGATCCAGATCGTTTGCCAGTCTTTTTGACCTCCGGCAGAAAAATAAGTGTCGATAATATATCCGCTTACATAACTTCCTAAAACAGCACCAAAGCCGTTGGTCATCACCATAAACAATCCTTGGGCACTTGAACGCATTTTTGGGTCGGTTGAAGTTTCGATGAACAGAGAGCCTGAAATATTAAAAAAGTCGAATGCCATTCCATAAACAATGCAGGAAAGGATGATCATCCATAAACCGCCTGAAGGATCACCAAATGCAAAGAAACCAAAGCGAAGCACCCAGGCGATCATCGCCATCAGCATCACCTGTTTGATGCCGAAGCGTTTCAGGAAAAATGGGATCGCCAAAATGAAGAGCGTCTCTGAAATTTGTGAGATCGACATGATGATCGTAGAATATTTTACAACAAAGGAGTCGGCATATTCAGGGATCTTTTCAAAATCGGAAAGAAAAGCATCGCCATACATATTGGTCAATTGTAGCGCAGCACCTAAAAACATTGAAAATACAAAGAACAAGGCGATCTTGTATGTGCCAAATAATTTGAATGCATCTAAGCCTAATTTTTGCGCCCAGGATGATTTCTCTGAGATCAGTTTTTGTGGAGGGCAATTAGGTAAAAAGAATGAATAGATCCCTAAAGCGATTGCTGAAGCTGCGGAAATATAGAACATGTTTGCCGATGCTTTATTTCCGGAAATATTGGTGGTCCACATGGCAATAATAAATCCGATGGTTCCCCATACACGAATAGGAGGAAAGACTTTAATGACATCAAAGTTGTTGTTTTTAAGAATAGTATAGGCTATGGAGTTGGATAAAGAGATGGTAGGCATATAGCAAAGCATGGCTGCAAATATGACCCAGAAAAATCCACTTGGCGTTTCTACCTGCGGGATGAAGCAAAGTGCTACTCCTCCTAAAATATGTAAAATGCCATATAGTTTTTCAGCACTTATCCATTTATCGGCAACGATTCCAGTTAATGCAGGCATAATAATGGATGAAATCCCTAAAGTAGAAAAGATAGCCCCGAATTCAGATCCACTCCATTGTTTGGTTGCAAACCAATAATTACCAACAGTGATCAGCCAGGCTCCCCAAACAAAAAACTGAAGAAAACTCATTAAAGTAAGGCGGATCTTTATATTCATTGAGTTTAGTTTTAAGGTTTAGCTCTGAATGGCTTCCGTCAGAAATAAAATGAAGAAATGTTATGATTTTTTCCGGTTGTTCAATTCATCACGGATGCGCGATGCCTTTTCGTAATCCTCTTCATCCAATGCCGAATCGAGTAATTGTTTGAGTTCTTCGGTCGATTTTTTTAGATAGTCGTTTGAATCGGCTTCTACCAATTCATCAATGTCTGCTCCTTCATTGGCAGGAGCAATGGTTTCATCATCAAGCAGGATGCCTGCCTGTGAAAGAATAAATTCGAATGTGTTGATCGGGCAGTTAAAACGTACAGCAAGAGCAATGGCATCGGAGGTACGGGCATCGATCTCCACTTCTTTCCCTTCGCCATTACAAATGATCTTCGCAAAGAAAATTCCTTCTACTAAATTGTAGATAAGTACTTCACTTACTTCAATATTAAATCCTTCTGCAAAACTTTTGAATAGATCGTGGGTAAGCGGACGGCTGGGGGTCATTTTTTCTAACTCAATGGCGATCGCCTGAGCTTCGAAACCACCAATAATGATGGGTAATCTTCTTTTACCTTTTGCCTCGCCCAAAACAAGTGCATAAGCACCTGTTTGGGTTTGACTATATGATAATCCTACAATTTCTAATTTAACTTTTTTCACTACAGAAATCTTTTCTAAATACGCTTCACGTTTCTAAAAACTAAAATACAAAATAATTGCCAATGGGCAATCAAATTTTAGTTGTGATTTGCTTTGAAATTTTTAACTGCAGCAACCAGTTTTGGAACGATCTCAAATGCATCGCCCACAATTCCGTAGTCAGCCGATTTAAAGAAAGGAGCTTCTTTATCGGAATTGATAACCACAATTGTTTTACTTCCGTTTACTCCCGCTAAATGCTGGATAGCACCGGAAATACCAATTGCGATGTATAAGTTCGGACGGATAGCAACGCCTGTTTGACCAACGTGTTCGTGGTGTGGACGCCAGTGCATATCGGCAACAGGACGGGAACAAGCAGTAGCCGCTCCTAATTCTTTTGCCAATTCTTCTACCATACCCCAGTTTTCAGGTCCTTTTAAACCACGACCGGCAGATACAACTAATTCAGCATCCGGCAAGTTCAATTCAGTAGTTACCTTTTTCACTTCTTTCACTTTAATAGGAGAATTTACTGCATCTAAATTAACAGCAAAGTCAGCTACTTCAGCTGATCCATCTTTTAGCTCCACCTGAAATGAATTTGGTAACAAAGAGATGATCTTCTTTGCAGAGTTGATCGCGTATAAAGCAGTAGCTTTTCCGGAGAATACATTTTTCTTAACAGCGAATGAATCACCTGAAATAACAGGATTATCAACTGCACCGGCAACAATACCTGCTTTTAATTTAGCAGCTAAACGTGGAGCAACTTCTTTTCCTGTAAAGTCGTGAGAGAAAACGATCACATTTGCTCCTTCTGCATTTGCAGCCTGCTCAATAGCAGTTGTTAAATACATTCCATCCAAAGAAGTTAATTTATCGTTTTTTAATTTTAATACTTTTTTAGCACCCGCTTTTCCAAGCTCCGCTGTGTCGGCATCGCCAACAATAACGGCTGTAACAGATGTATTTAATTGTGCAGCAATACGGCTTCCGTAGTTAACGGCTTCTAATGAAGATTTTTTGATCTTGCCTTTTGCTATTTCTGTATATATTAGAACTGACATGTTTTAAAAGTTTGTAGGTTAAAAATTAGATGGCTTTTGCTTCGTTGTGTAACAACTCGATCAATTTCTCAGGAGTGGATGCATCAATAAATTTACATTCAGTACGTCCTTTTGCCAATTCATAAGAAGTAATGTTTGTTAATTTATCAGTAGCAACTGCAGGTACCACTTGTAATGGTTTTGTACGTGCGCTCATGATCCCTTTCATGTTCGGGATACGTTGCTCTGCCATTCCTTTGTTTGCAGATAGAACAAGCGGTAAAGTACATTCTACTACTTCTGTTCCTCCGTCAATATCATGCTCGATCGTTGCAACACCGCCAGCCACATCTAATTTGGTAGCCAATGATACATAAGGTAAATTCATTAATTCAGCTAACATAGCACCTACCATAGAACCGTTATAGTTGATGGTCTCTTTTCCGGCCATGATCAAGTCAAAACCTTTGTCTTTTGCATAAGCAGCAATTTGTTCTGCTACAGCAAAGGCATCATTTGGTTCTGCATCGATACGCACAGCATCATCAGCACCAATGGCTAATCCTTTACGGATAGTAGCTTCGCTATCAGCTGCACCAACGTGTAGAATAGTAACATTACCTCCTTGTGCCTCTTTTAACTCAAGAGCACGTACCAATGCATACCATTCATCGTATGGGTTGATCACAAATTGAACGCCTGCCGCATTAAAAGTGCTGTTATCTGCCGAAAAAGCAATTTTAGTGGTTGTATCAGGCACATTGCTTATACAAACTAATATTTTCATCTTTTATCTTGTTTTTATGTGAATTTTTAAACGAAGCGCAAATTTAACAATATCTGCCATAAAAAAAAATGAATTTTTATGGGGTTTTTATATGCTTGACTTATACAACAAAGTGGACTATGATTATGTTTTGGCAGTCCAAATTTATTATGTACCTTTGATTTCCTTTGTAAAGGATATACTACCTCAAAAAAATACATTAGATGGAATATAATACGAGTCTGCCACGACTGATTATCCCCGAATATGGCAGAAACATTCAAAAGATGATCGACTTTGCGATCACAGTTGCTGATAGAGAAGAACGTAACAAAGTGGCACGTGCCATTATTGATGTAATGGGACAGTTAAATCCTCATTTGCGTGATGTGACCGATTTCAAACATAAACTATGGGATCATTTGTTCATTATCTCTGATTTTAAGCTGGATGTGGATTCGCCTTATCCAAAGCCTACTCCTGAAACATTTCAGACAAAACCTGAATTATTAACATATCCAAGTAATGATATCCGCTACAAGCACTATGGTAAAACAGTGGAGCGTATCATTGAAAAAGCAAAAGAATATCCGGAAGGTGATGAGCGCAATGCTTTGGT
Organism: Bacteroidota bacterium; assembly: GCA_017303895.1. Classification (GTDB taxonomy): domain Bacteria; phylum Bacteroidota; class Bacteroidia; order 2-12-FULL-35-15; family 2-12-FULL-35-15; genus 2-12-FULL-35-15. The sequence continues at coordinate 39,590 of JAFLBF010000002.1, forward strand.
AGAACAAATTGCCAATTTGATGAAGCGCTCTTATCTTAACTGGAATAGAGATAGTGTTAGTGATGATGTGATCTTAAATCAGTTGGAAGAGCTATCAAAAGGTCAGTTAAAATTGTCTGAAAACAGTTTATTGAGAAGTACACAAACGTTTGTACAGAGAAACAATAACAGTAATAACAATCAGCACAGAGGCGACAGAGATAAGAAAAGAAATAATGGTGGAGGGAAGCAGCATAACAACAACAATCCGCATCGCCACAAGAACAATAATCAAAATTTTAAACGTAAGCCCTTTTAAAATAAAAAAGCCTCACAATTTGTGAGGCTTTTTTATTTGGAAGGATATGATCCTTATTTTTTCTCTTCACTGTGAGAAGCACCTTTTTTGCAGCAAGATTTTGCTTCACCTGCTTTTGCTTCACCTGAACAAGCTTTTGCTTCCGCTTTTTTTGCTTCACCAGAGCAAGCTTTAGCGCTTCCTTCTTTTTTGCAGCAAGATTTTTCATCTTTCTTCTTTTTGTCATCACCTTTTTTCTCTTCACCACCTAAAGTGATTACAGTTGAATGAGTGATAGTAGCAATTGAGTTTGCTGATGCAGCACCTACAACTCCTGTGAATGCTAACAATAAAAATAATTTTTTCATTTGATATTGGTTTAAGGTTTTGGTTTACAGTTTAATTACACAATAAAAGTACCAAAAAAAGGACTCAAATAAAACGATTTGTTATTAATAATTGTTAAAATTAATTAAAAGTAGCGATAACCGTTTCGTTTCCCTTCACTTTTTGCTCTAATCCAACTTTTACTTTTACTGTGGTTGGTAAAAGCAAATCGACACGGGAGCCAAACTTGATGAATCCAAACTCACTGCCTTGAACGGCCGGGTCGCCATCTTTACAATAAAATACGATCCTGCGTGCAAGAGCTCCTGCGATCTGACGGAATAGAACTTCTTGCCCATTTTTATGCTGAACAACAATTGTGGTTCTCTCGTTATCGGTTGATGATTTTGGGTGCCATGCAACCAAAAATAAGCCCGGATGATATTTTGCATATTTTACAATTCCACCAATTGGGAATCTATTCACATGCACATTGATGGGCGACATGAAAATAGAGATCTGTAAGCGCTTTTCTTTGAAATATTCAGTTTCCATTACTTCTTCGATCACCACCACTTTGCCATCAGCCGGAGCGGTGATCGTGTTTTCATCGATGATGATCTTACGGGCAGGATTTCTGAAAAATTGTAGGATAGTGATCAATAGAAATGCAGATAGTGCATAGCCCAGCCATAAAACGATAGCGTAGGAGCCGGCAAAATAGTGTGTCAGAAAATTAATAATGGCGACAACAATCAGTGTCAGAATAATGGAGGGATAACCTTCTTTGTGGATCATTTGTTTTTTGTGTTTATGAGCGCAAAAATAACAAACCCTTTTTAATTATGCCGGATTTGATCGTATTAAATGCTGTTTTTTTAGTTCTCCGATCAATTTTCTAAGCTCATCTGCCTGTTGTGTACCGATCAGAATTTTGTCGCCATTTTTTAGAATGATCTGTAAGCCTTGATTGCCCATGGTGTTAAATGCTTTGCCATTCCGGAAGGAGTAGCGTAATCCCCAGCCACCATATTCCCATATCGGTTTGTATTCGCGCACAAAACAATCAGCAATATTTTCCCATTCCATTAAATGAAATTTTGAATGAAAAAAACTGAATTTATAAGCGATTCCCTTTTCTGTGATCTCTGTTCTGAGGTTTAACGACAGTATTGTTAAAGCAATGATGGTAACAATTAGAATTCCAATTGCCAATTCTTTTATATCACCTGTTGATGCTCCGTTCTGCAAGATAGAAAAAAGAATGCCTGTGAATGGTAAAACGAGTATCAACCACAACCACCATTGTTTGAATTTCTGTTTTTCTGTAAAGTAGATCATGGTGTTTTTTACAAAATTATTCAAAAAACAAATACTGTACTTTTAAATCGGATATTGATTTTCAAAGTATCTTTGTGTAAATATTTATATCATGCAAAAAATTAAAGTTGCCATTAATGGATTTGGTCGTATCGGGAGAGTTTCATTTCGTGTGATGCTTGAGAGAAATAATATTGAAGTAGTAGCGATCAATGATCTTACTGATAGTAAAACATTAGCCCATCTTTTAAAATATGATTCAGTACACAGAGGAATAAATGCAGAGGTGAGTTCGGAAGAAAAAACGATCGTAGTGAATGGGAAAAAGATCCCTGTGTTTGCTGAAAAAGATCCCTTGAATTTACCATGGAAACAATTAGGTGTAGATATCGTAATTGAATCGACCGGTTTCTTTTTGGATAAAGAAACAGCAGGTAAACATATTACAGCAGGAGCAAAAAAAGTGATCATTTCCGCACCTCCAAAAACGAATGATATCAAAACGGTTGTGTTAGGGATCAATGATGAAATTCTATCCGGAGAAGATACTATTATATCGAATGCATCATGTACTACCAATTGTGCAGCTCCGATGATCAAAGTGTTGGATGAGAATTGGGGCGTGGAGGATGGATACATTACCACTGTGCATTCTTATACCGGTGATCAACGATTACACGATGCACCTCACAAAGATCTTCGAAGAGCACGTGCAGCGGCTATGTCAATTGTTCCGACATCAACCGGTGCAGCAAAGGCCATCACCAAAATATTTCCTCACTTAGAAGGAAAATTAGGTGGTTGCGGAATGCGTGTGCCTGTTCCTGATGGATCATTGACTGATATTACTTGTGTGTTGAAAAAGGAAACAACAGTAGAAGAGATCAATGCTGCATTTAAAAAAGCGGCAGAAACAAATTTGAAAGGCATTCTTCAATATACGGAAGATCCGATCGTATCAATTGATATTGTTGGTAATCCTGCTTCTTGCATTTACGATGCAGAATTTACTTCTGTAGTTGGTAATATGATCAAAGTGATCGGGTGGTATGACAATGAATATGGTTATTCCAGTCGATTAGCAGATCTGGTCACAAAAATTCATTTATAATAAAAAAGCCCCCGATAAAATCGGGGGCTTTTTTATTTTAGATCTTAGCCAGTGCTTGTTCAATATCACTGATGATGTCTTCATAGTGTTCAACACCAACAGATAAACGGATCATTTTTTCGGTTAAGTTCATTTTCTTTTTCAGATCATCATTCACCGGAGTATGTGTCATTGAGTAAGGATGCTCTGCTAAAGATTCTGTACTTCCTAAACTCACAGCAAGTTTAATCAGTTTCATTGCATTCAATACTTTAAATGCTTGTTTTTCTCCACCTTTCACATCAAAGCTGATCATTGCTCCCGGGGATAAGCATTGTGTTTTATAAGTGTTGTATTGTTTGTCACCTTTTTTCAAAAGACCTAAGTAATATACTTTCTCCACTTTCGGATGTTTGTCTAGCCATGCGGCTACTTTTTTCGCATTCTCTGCCTGAACGGTCATTCGCATTTTTAATGTTTCCAAGCTGCGCATCAATAGCCATCCTGTATTAGGTGATGCCATTGTACCCATGATACTGCGGAATGATTTTACACGCTTCATTAATTCTTTAGAACCTACACAAGCACCTGCAATGACATCGCTATGCCCACCGATGTATTTGGTTGCTGAATATAATACCAAGTCGAATCCGTGTTTTAATGGATGGGAGAACACAGGACCCAAGAATGTATTATCAATAGCGGTGATCACTTTCTTGTCTTTGGTTGAATATTTTTTTGCGATCTCCACACACATTTTCATATCGATCAAATCGTTGGTCGGGTTGGCAGGGCTTTCGATAAAAATCATGGCTAATCGATCCGCTTTTCCAGTTGCTTCGATCATTTTCATGATCTCTGCTTTTGATTGATTCGGCATAAAACCAACACTATGGATTCCGTATTTTAATAATACATGTTTAAAGAAATGATCGGTACCACCGTAGATCGGTTCGCTATGAAGTAATAGATCGCCAGGTTTAAGTAGTTCTAATACTGTAGTGCTGATGGCAGCCATTCCACTTTCAAATACAGCTCCATCTTCCGCTTCATCCCATAAGCACAAACGGTCCTCTAATATTTCCAGATCGGGGTTGTTGATACGGCTGTAGATCAAGCCTACTTCCTCTTTTGGTTTTAATGTCCGCTTTCCATAAGCTATTTCAAAAAATGATTTCCCTTCTTCTGCCGTTTTGAAAACGAAAGTAGAGGTTTGAAAAATCGGACATTTTACTGCACCTTCTGATAATTCAGGTTTGTAGCCATGACTCATCATTAAACTTTCAGGATGCATCTTTTTAGATTTTGTGCTTTTTGTTGCCATTGTTTGAGAGATTTATGAAATCAAAGATAGTATCGTGTTGTTTTAATTCTAAATAATTAGACTATTTTAGATTATTATTCTATTTTATTGTTAATTAAAAGATAAAATATCTTTATTCGTTTGATAAATGTTTTATTTTTGGAAAAAAAAACTACATGGAAAAGCTGGATAAGTTGGATAAGCAGATCTTGAAATTGTTGCAGAAGGATTGCACCCTAAATACGAAAGAGATTGCAGATAAAGTGGGTTTGAGTATTACACCTACTTACGAGCGCATTAAGCGGATGGAAAGAAAAGGTGTGATCGAACACTATGTTGCACTGTTGAATAAGACAAAGATCGGGAAAGGGTTGGTGGTATATTGTAATGTTTCACTGCAATTGCATTCAAAGCCTTTGCTAAAACGATTTGAGCAAACAGTTGTGAAGTTTGATGAAGTGATGGAGTGTTATCATACAGCCGGGACGTTTGATTATCTTTTAAAGATCGTAGCGACTGATATGAATAATTATCAGGATTTTATTACAAATAAGCTTGCTGCACTTGAGAATATCTCACATGTGCAGAGTTCGTTTGTAATGACAGAAGTAAAGCATAAAACCGAGATCCGGCTGGATTAGATAATGCCTTTATCTCTTAATATAATTAGGGTGCTTTTTGGTAAACAATAGGAACTGCTCCTGTTAATGTTTTAAGAAAAGCAACGATATTGGTTTTCTCATCTTTTGACAGGTTGTAATTTAATTGTGCAATAGCCATAATTTCAACTGCCTCTTCCAATGATGTTATACTTCCATCGTGGAAATAAGGATGTGTTTTTTCAATGTTGCGGAGAGAAGGAACTTTAAATACGTGCTTATCTGATTCGATTCCTGTTACCTTAAATTTGCCCTCATCAATTGTTTTGCTTTTGGTAAGTTCCCAGTAATTTTTATGAATTCCGAATTTTTGAAACATATTGCCTCCTAATATTTCACCAGCATGACAAGTTGTACAGCCAATATTTATAAAACTTGACAATCCTTTTTTTTCTTGCAATGTAAGTGCATTTACATTTCCTTTTAAGTAATCGTCAAATCGTGAAGGAGTGATTAATTCACGTTCAAAACTGGCAATTGCCAGACGCAAATTTTCATAATTAATAGGATTATTCTGATTTGGGAATGCTTCTGAAAATAGTTTTTTATATTTCTCGTCTTTTGATAAACGGTCTATTAGAAAGGACTCATTGGGTATTGCCATTTCTATCGGATTTAAAATTGGCATGCCGGCTTGCTCTTCTACATTTTTCGCTCTTCCATCCCAAAACTGAGTACTATGTAATGCTGCATTTAAAACGGTTGGAGAATTCCTATCACCGTTTTTCCCTTCATCACCTGGAGAATTTGCCAAATTGTCTACTCCAAATGTTTCAAGATTGTGGCAGGAGTTACAACTGATATTACCTTCTTTCGATAATTGTTTGTCAAAATATAAATTATGACCCAATCTTATTTTTGCAGGACTGGATACATTTAATTCTGTTTGTGCAGTTAAAGGAAGCGGACTAAATGCCCCAAGTTTTTCCTTTAAGCTGACATCATAGCGCTCATTCTCAATTTCTTCAGGAGTTTTTTCTTTAGAAGAATCAGTTCCACATGAAAAAAAAATAATACAAAAGATAGAAAAGAGTGTATGTTTCAATAACTTCATGGCAAAATGTTTTTATCACACAAAGTTACTATTTTATATTAAAATTGATTTATTTTAGAGTGAAATAAGCGAAAACGATCCAAATAATTCCCTTAAGGAAAAAGATTAAAATCCCCCAAAAGCCAATTCTTTTCCAATTGTTTTTTATCCATTGAATCATCTTTCTAAAGTTGTTGAAATTCCCATTTTGGATTTCCTTTTATTCCAGAAGCATTATAAAAATCAATGAAATGCAATTTATAATAGTATCCTTCCTGATCTTTTATAATATAATTATAGTAAGGGTGGGTGATATAGGTGCTTCCTGAATATGTTTTCCAATTATAACCGATGGTGTTTATATTTGAAGATAATGAGTAAGAGGTAAGTAGGGTAAAGTTAATTGTGTTAAAGCTAGTTGTGCTGTCGATGGTTGCCATTGTTTGGTGTCTATTTAAAAGACATCCTGTTACTAAATATGGCGTGGGTTCAGGCTCATAAAAAATATGTGTATATTGGCTAAATACGAGATCCCATGTGTTTTTAGGTGGTTCTACGATAACGCTACTTGCATTTGTGAATGATAAAAATGTGAAATTGTAATTTGTGTCTTTTGCAACTTGAATAGTTGTGTCATTATTGCCATTTAGGTCAGCAAATCGGATAGTGTAGGAAGTTGATGTTGCATTTAAAAATTGGATCTTTTTGTAGCCTTGGTGTATTCCATTTTCATTATATCCCCTGTCTATAATGTAGACGTTGTTAAACCCTTCCCATTCTCCAATTGCAGTAGAGTCTGGGTGACCGGATGGATGGTCGCATTTTTTATCCGATGAAAATCCGGAAGTGTCTGTTACGGTATTGAAGTTGCTATTTAGCGTATTATAACAAAACATTGATTTCGCTGAATTAAGAATAATATGATTTTCTGTTTCCGAACACGCAAACCCAAGATCCCATATTGATTTTAAGTTTTGCCCAACAACTGTATTGGTTTTAAGATCGAAATAGATCTGCCATTTATAGTCGCTGTTCATGTTTACAGAATTGGTAATCACATGACCGGGGTCGTGTTTTGGAACAGGAATTTCCTCTTTTTCACATGCATAGAGAATGAATGTTGAAAATAGGGCAATGAAATATTTTTTATGCATTTATTTTTTGCTATTTAAATAAAAATCTAATTTTAAAAAGTAAGTTCTTCCCATTCCAATTGTTACACTGTTACTATTCCCATTATGAGCACCATTTGCAACTGTGCCATTAATGTTTTTAATGTTAAATAAGTTTTTTGCTCCAATTGAAATTGCTACTTTTTTATTGAAAAAGAATTTAGAAACAGAACAATCCGCCATGTGATAATCGTCAATTGTGGTTCTAATAATATTATTGTTTTCATCAACAGCATAACCTGGCATTTCTCCTGTGTATTTATAAAATAAAGCAAGGGTTGTTTGAAGCTTGTGCCACTCATAGAAAATGTTAAATTTCGCTTCTGGGGAGTAGCTAAACTTTTCAGGAACTTGAGTATTTTGAAGTTGGTTGTATCTGCCAATGCAGCCTGCACCTAAAGTTAATTTTACGTGATTGAAACTGATCTCGTTTTGGAACTGAATACCATTTGTTTGGAATTGATCAATATTAAAATAGCTATATTCCGTTCCGCTTACCTGAGCTAGGGAAATCATGTTTTCTATTAAGTTGTAAAAAAAGATCACATCGCTTTTTATTGATGTTTGTCGTTTAGTAGTGTTATAAGTGTAACTTATGTTGAAATTATGAGATTGTTCTGCTTTCAAATTTTTGTTTCCGGTTATATTATGATTGATATCAACAAAATAGAAATATAATTCTTTTAATGAAGGGGCTCTATATCCCCTTGCGTAAGAGAAACGAAATGCATGTGAGTTTTTTTTATTTGCGTAGCTATTAGGAGATAACTTTATGTTTAAAGAAGGAATAATTGGTGCTTTATATGCTGTATTGTATATCACTCTTATCCCAGGTCTAATGATTACTGAAGAAAAGGGTTTGTATTCAGCTGTAGCAAACAATGCATAATCTCCCATTTGTTGTTTTGAGTTTTTTATTCTCAATCCTGTTGCAGTTTCATGATTAAGGTCGTACCCGATCTCAGCGTTTATTTTGGATGAGTCAATTGTACTGCTTATCGTTCCTCTGCTCATAATGTTTTTAAATGAAGTGGAGTCTTGATCATTTTCGTTTTCTGTTAGTATTTCATTTAGATTTGTCAGATCTCTGAAATATGTGTTTTTTATTCGGTTGAAATAGCTTTGGGCGGCTAAAATATTGATGTGTATATTCTTTGTAATATTCCCAGTTGAGTTAATTGAGTTTGTAATTCTATTAGTGATATATCTATCATCAAATGCTGTTTCAGAGTATGGAGCACGAGGCAGTCCTTTATTTATTATTTTTTCGTAGAAATAATCTCCTGTATAATTTATTTTTATTTTTTGAAAAAAGTGACTATAAAATAATGTAGCAAAATATTGTTCTTTAGGTTTCCAAGCTTGGTGTCTTAGACTGTCTGCAATTCGTTTTTTTTCAATTAAAAAGGGTTTGTCGTTCGTTCTCCATCCATCGAAATAGTTTCTTCCACCTGACAAGCTGATCATATTATTCTTTTTCTGAAATCCAATCTTGCCTGTTAAATTATATTGACCATTACTTTCGTAATAATTGCTGTTAGATAAGGAAAATGTTTTTACTTGATTTTTTTTTGTAATAATATTAATAGTTCCTCCTAATGCATCTGTGCCAAAGTTAACAGAAAGCGGTCCTTCAACAATCTCTATTCGTTCTACATTGTTCATGTTTATCTGAGACAGATCTATGTTGCCATTTAATCTCCCTGTTAAGGGAACACCATCAATTAATATCTTAATATTCTGACCGGATATTCCTTGCAAATTTATACTGCTCCCTAAAATATTATCCTGACTTAATCTTATATTTAGTTCATTTGACAAAACATCTTTTAAGTTTTGTGCTGCCATGCTTTGTATTTTTTTATTGTCGATGATCTTTATTTTGTGCACAGTTTTTTCAGGTGAATTGGGGGCATATTGTGCTGTAACGACCACTTCATTCAGGGCAGTTTTTTCAGTTTCAAGGAAAATTTTCTTTACACCAATTCTATTGATGACTTCTGATTTTTTTTTAAATCCCAGATACCCTGCAGTAATTTCTATTTGGTTTTCGTCTGGCTCAAATTGACTTACATCGATAATGCCTAAAGTGTCCGTAATAAATATTTTTTCTATTCCATGTTTAATGTCTTTACATGTGATATGTGCAGATGGAATTGACTGAAGGTCCTCAGCTGAAATAATTTGTATTTTTTGAGAATAACTAATCATCACACTTCCACAAAAAAGTGCTATGATTATGCTGATCCTCTTTTTTTTCAAAAACATATTATTGAAATGCTTGTATTATGATTGCAATTATTGGAGGGAGAAACCCTGCTGCGATCAACCATTTTCCTCGACCTGTTATTCCGTGTTTCCCTTTTAGGATGAACAATCCTGTAATTGTTATTACAATCAGCAATACTGCAAAGATATCAGAGGCCCATTTCCATCCTTTTAAACTGTTCCTATGAATGACATTAGTTTGATAAAAAAATGGCCTCTTAGAAACTTGTTCATATATAGCTTTGTTTTTGTCTAAATAAACATGAAGAGACGCATTGTTATAATATATTTTTACTTGATCATGTGTTGGGAAGTCAAACACTTTATAATCCTCTTCTTGTACTAATTCGCCTAATTTTCTTATTATGGGATCAGAAATTTGGCTTTTGCTATATTTTTCAGTAATCGACACCTCTTTTTTGGTTAATATAAAATCTGCATTCCAATCATCAACATGATTCAATGCAATTCCTGAAATACAGTAGATCAATATTAATGTTGAAAAAAAATATCCCAGATCGCGATGTGTCGCAACATTTAATCTTCTAATTTTTTTAATATCCCATTTTGGCATATCGCTTTTTATTTGTTTTCTATTTTGGCTGCATATTCTGCACTGATATCAATTACCCATTTTTCAACATTAGGATCAGGGAGTATAGCATTGGGTTTGTAAATAACTTTGTTTTTATTGTCGTTTACTTTCTCAATACCACCACCAATGATCTTTATTTGAAAGTTCTCATCATGAGCTACCAAAACGGGTATGACGATAGCTTTTTTCTTTTTCTGTAAAACGGCATTTATTGCTTCTGTTGTTTTTTCTGAGTCGTAGTGTACAATGTGTCCGCACCAGCCATATGAGTGTTCTGAAATGCCTATCTCTTGTTTTACTGATTCTGCTACTTTATCAAATAATTCTCCCCATTCTTTGTCATATGTTTCATCCCCATAACCAATCAAAACTAGACCTTCATTTGCAGGATCTTGTGATAATTCCTTTGCTCTTCTTAGGATGTTTTTTTTAAGAATGTCTGTAAAATCTAGATTTGGTGTGATATGGGTTCTTGCTTTGGGCTTGTAACATTCAATTTTTTCTACCTTAAGCATTTCTTTGGATTGTGGATCCTCTTTCATGCCAATTATGGTTGGAATATCATCAAAAGTGTGTGGACTAACGGTTAAGAATACAGGGATAATAATAATATCCGTATAACCTTCTGCATCAAATTCTTTTAATCGTGTAGCAATAGATGGTTCCGTATATTCCATATGAGCAGTTTTAGTGCCTTTTACTTTTCCACTTGATAGAATCTGTTCTTTCACTTCTTCTTCGAGATTCATTAATGCCTTTCTCCAAGTTTCTGATCGTGAGCCATGGTTGACTAATAGCACGCCTATTTTTTGTGTTTGTTTATTTTCTTCTTCTTTTTCTTTTTTAGTATTGCAGGAAGAAAGAATCCCTCCTGCAATGATAGTTATTATGAAAAATATTTTTGATATTGCTAAATGTACTTTCATCTGTAAGTGTATTTGTATTGAAGATTATTTAATAATTAATTTCTGCTGAATTTTTTCTTGTCCATTAAACAGACATACAAAATATATCCCTGGTTCCATTCTCTTATTAGTTATGTTTATTTGGTTTAATCCAACTGTATTGTTTATTTGTTGTGAATAGATTGTTTTTCCTAGAAGATCGTAGATGACCAAGTTTGAAAAAGATGAGCCATTTGTTATCTCAAATAATATGTTCAACTGATCTCCAGATGAAGGATTTGGATATACTGTCAGGAAAGCTGATTGAGATGAATGAATATCTTTAATGCTTACTGTACTTAATTTCTCTTTGGTGAATATATAGTTGCCGTTACTACTGCCTCCAAATCCCGTAAATACTAATTTCCACAGATCACCCGGTTTACTTTTTACAAAGTATACTAACGAGTCAGTAATTTCCCATACTCCTGTATATGCTTTCCAATCGTAACCAATCTCATTGATAGGAGTATTTAGCGGATGTGCCTGCCAATTACTATATGTACTAACATCGGCTACATTGTTGACTTGAGCTGTTTTTACTCCTTTATTGGTTAAAACTCCAGCAACTGTATAAGGTGTTGGTATGAAAGTTGTGTACTGTGTGAAAAGCAGATCCCAATCAGCAGCTGCAGGTTCTCTATCCAATGCCGAATTCGTTTGTAAAGAGTAATATGCAAAATTCTTTCCCGTATAATTTGCTCTTATCAAACTAACATTTTGTTGATTTGTACCATTAAGATCAGCATATTTTAAATTATATGCTCCGCCTGATATGTCTTGGATCCATAATTTTTTAAAGCTACCGTTTGATAACTTGATAACGAATAGCGAGTCTCCAGTTATAATGTGGGTTATAGGATTGTATATTCCCCAGCCTACATCATTTGGATTTGTTGGAACTGCATTTTTGTCAAAAGCTCCTAATGTCCATGAAGTGTCTGAATTGTATTGCGGTGCCCATGTGTAAAGACCTGTTGTATCGAATGTGCTCCATCCTGTTGTATCGTTTGTTGGGTAAGTCCATAGCATGGTCCCAATTATAGAATTTATATGGATGGAGGTTCCATAACCTGAAACCTCAAAAGCAATATCCCAATTATTTTTTGGAGCAGATCCTTGTTCATCATTATCTAAACTGTACCATTTTTGGTTCGCATATCCTGCACCAATGGATACTGTATCTGTTATGGATTGAGCATTACTTGTTACAATTGCTAATAAGCAACAAGTACATAGTATAAGTTTTTTCATGTTATTTATTATTTAGATTAATTCTTATTTACGGTGCAAAGATTCTGTTTAATCTTTTGTAAGGCAATACCTATAGAAGGGCAATTTGTGCCATAGCTTATTTAGGTTATGCTACCATTTTTACGGTATGCTTTAGAGGGTATTCTTTTTATGTGCGGGATGCAATTCCATTTTCTATTGCATAGATAATGGCTTCGGAAGCTTTTTTAAATCCTAATTTTTTGAAAATGTTTTTTCGGTGGGTATTAATCGTGTGTATACTTGATCCTAATCTATTTGCTATTCGTTGGTTGGTATTTCCTTGGGCGATTAATTTTAATATTTCCGTTTCTCTTTCTGTAAGCAGAGTGGTTCTATTATTCACTTTTTTTGTCTCTTTAGAAAATTTATTATCTATAAAAGCATCAATTACTTTACCGCATAAGAATCTTTTATTTTCTAAAGTAGCTTTTACAGCTTTTTTTAATTCTATATCATCTGCCGTTCTAAGTATATAATTCTGTACTCCATAATCAAGAACTTTTATCATTTCCTCTTTGTTGTCAGAGTTTGAGATGATCAGTATTTTGGCGATCTTGTTTGATGCATATATTGTTTTTAACTTATCAATCGTAAATCCATCTAAATTGTTATAATCTACAATTATAAATGGCTTTTTTAACTCTTTTGATTTTTTAATCAATGCTTGTCCGTTTGATACTTCATAGAAATTTCCACCCCTTATTTCTTGTGAAAGGACTTGAATGATCCCTTTTCTTGTAAAAGTTTCATTGTCAGCTATAATAAATGATATTTCGGATATTTCAGAAGACATTTTTTTGTTTAGAATTATTCTTAACAAAAATACTTGCCTTTGAATATTGTTCAATACCCAGAAAGTGGTAAAATGTATCGCCTTATTGTGCTAGTAATATTGTATTTGAGTTTCTATTTTTTAAATTCCATTACGAATCGAAAACCTCTTTGTGCTGATACGGAGTTAAGTGTGTCATAGTTTTCGTATACATTATTTAGCAAATAAAATCCGGGATCGCGCCAGCTGCCACCATGTGTTTTCCCTTTTTCTCTCATCAATTCCTCAACGTTTCCGGCCATATTGTAAAGTCCGTAACCATTTGGCTGGAATGACATGACCGGCATGGTCACATCACCGGAATGACCTTTTATTTTTGAAAAGCTGTTTGAGTAGAATGTCCCTCCGGATCGATAGATCTGAATCTTCTCAAATTGCCCCAAGAAATTTTTTTGATAAACAGAATCTCTCAAAATAGAAGCTTGGTCAATATATAAAAAATTAGCTAAAAGCTCACCTTTTGAATTTTGCATATCAACTCCATTCCAGGGGAATGGAGCCATATCCAATTTCCCTTTTGCTGCAAACACCCATTGCTCACTTGTTGGCAGTTTAAATGTTACATTCTTAAATTTTCTTTTGGGTTCATTCATGTATTTTTTTGTGAGCCATGTGCAATAGGCTTGCGCTTGTTCATAGCTAACTCCCACTACAGGATAGTTGCCATAAGCAGGGTGACGGAGATAATATTCGACATAAGGTTCATTATAGGCATATTTTTCTCGCCATACCAGCGTGTCGGGCAACATTGATCTGTAAAGGTTGGTATCAATCTTAAATAATTCCTTTAAAAATTCTACGTATTGTGCATTACTTACTTCAAATTTGCTGATGTAAAAAGACTCGACTGAGACCGTTCTAGAGGGGAATTCGTAGGTGACATTATTAGGAATGTCTTCATCAGATGGGCCAATATTGAAAGAACCTTTTGGGATATAGGCAAGTGAACTTTCAAATGCCTTTAATGAAAATCCTTTATAGGTTTCATATTTGTCCTTAAATGATGTTATTCCTATGTACATGAATGTACATAAGGAAAGAATGAGTATAGCCTTTTTCATAAAAGTATAACGGGGTAATACTCAAAAGATACAATTTTGGCTAAAAAAATTAAAAATGATAAAACAAAGATAGGATCAGGTTAATCCTCTTCTTCAAATTCCAGCTCGGCATCTTTCTCCCAAATCTCCATTTCACAAGGCTTACAATTGAACTTGAGTTTGTATTCATTCTCGCCATGTTTCAAGACCAGAGGCTCTACCATTTTTTCGCCCATGGTTTCTCTTTGGTATCTGGCACATTTACCCAGTTCGTATTTAACGCAGTATTTGGTGGTCATTACCCTTGATTTTCCAGGGTCCCATTGCAACTCAAATGCTTTTTCAATTTCAGTAACACCATGGCGTTTGTAAAAGTTACGTGCCATCTGATTAGCAACGTTATAGGTGAAGTCTAATTTAGAAACAGGGTAGGGGTGATCTGTTTTCGTGATCTGAAATTCATCGCGGTGATATTCTCTAATTCTGGTATCGATTAATTGTTCAAGTGTAGCTCTTCGGATTTCATTTATTTTGGAGATCGGTAAAAACCAGTTTCCGGAAAATTGGATATCGATCTCATCTACTATGAATGGAGTATTTCCGGTTTTGGATAGATTTTTTTTGATATTGCTTTCAAAGTTGCTTTCATTTTTGGCTACTTCTTTTTCGGTTTGAATTGCCACCTTACTTTCATGTCCATCTTCATCTATTGCTTTTAATTCAAAGCCATCTTTCGTTTCGGAGAATATAAGTTTTATGCTAATCTTTCTTATTGCACTATCTTCCCGTTCAACCAGTCTGTTAAACGTGGAATCGGAGTTTCTGAAAATGAGTGTTCCCGGTTTTACAGGTTTAAAACCATTAGGAAAAACAATATTATTCTCAATGGTATTTATTTGCATACCATCAGCCAAACCTTCTTCGTTGATAAAATAAAGCCCATCACCATTGTTTAGTTTTTCGGAATTCTCAATGATATAACCATTATTTTTTACTTCTAATAATTTACCGATCAATTGTCCTTGTGATTTAGGACTTTCCCATGAGCCGATCTTTTCTGTACGTTTATTTACAAAGTAATTGGTGTATCCTCTGTTAAAGCTACGATCCATTTCAGCTTCAAAATTATAGAAGGTTTTTCCGGAAGAAGCTTTTTGATATTTATCATTATTCTCTAAAAAGGCATCCAGTTTTTTACGTAAAAAAGAGGTGTTATTCTTTACATATACAATATCTTTTAATCGACCTTCTATTTTAAATGAGGTAATGCCTGCTTCAATTAAATTAGGTAGCTGATCGCTGAGATCGAGGTCTTTTATAGAAAGTAAATGACTATTCGAAATCAAGGTCTTTCCTGTACCATCAACCAGGTTGTAAGGTAGACGACAGTTTTGAGCGCAAGAACCTCTGTTAGCACTGCGTTCTCCATTCGCAATACTCATGTAGCAGTTTCCACTGAAAGAAACACAGAGTGCTCCGGAAACGAAAAACTCCAACTCTACATCTGTGGCACTGCTGATATCTCTTATTTGGTCTAAATTCAATTCTCTGGCTAATACCACACGTTTCATTCCTGCATCTTTCAAGAATTTCACATGTTGCGGATCTCTATTGTTAGCTTGTGTACTTGCATGTATAACAATTGGAGGAAGATCCATTTCCATAATGGCCATGTCTTGAACAATTAAAGCATCTACTCCAATGTCATATAATTCATAGATCAATTTTTTGCAATCAGCTAATTCGTCATCATATAATATGGTATTAATTACCACAAATACTTGAGCTTTAAAAAGGTGGGCGTATTTAACTAGTTCGGCTATATCTTCAACAGAGTTAGTTGCATTTGAACGGGCACCGAATTGTGGTGCTCCAATGTATACAGCATCGGCACCCGCATTGATGGCAGCCATTCCTTGTATTAGATTTTTAGCCGGTGAAAGAATTTCAATTTTCTTTTTCATGTCAAGCACTCAATATGTTTTTAAAATTATGATATTTTTATAGTGGCTCCGACAGGAATCCCCGCCTGAATACATTTTGTTATATAGTGGCTCCGACAGGAATCGAACCTGTATCAAAAGTTTAGGAAACTTCTATTCTATCCATTGAACTACGGTGCCAATTGTTAGTTGAATTTTTTCAGTTCAACTGTATTCCCATCGAACACTGCATAGGTATTGTAATTGACCCATTCCCCCAAATTGATATACCTGCTGTTGTCTGCTAGTTTAATGTCTAATGGTAAATGCCTGTGACCAAAAATGAAATAGTCAAAATGTTTTGTTTGTAATATCTCTTTTGCAAAAACAACCAGCCATTCATTTTCTTCTCCCGTGAACTTTTCATCTTCCGGTCCATTGCTTAATCTACTTTTGCGCGACCAATAATTCGCCATTCCAATGCCGAAGTTAGGGTGTATGCGTGCAAAAAGCCACTGACAAAATCTATTGGAGAAAATTTTCTTAATGAATTTATATCCTTTATCACCAGGTCCCAAACCATCGCCATGGCCAAGGAAAAATTTCTTCCCATTGAATTCTTTTTCAATTGGATCTTTGTAAATGGTCACACCTATTTCGCGAGGTAAGTAATCAAACATCCACATATCGTGATTTCCAGTAAAAAAAGTAACAGGAATGCCGGAGTCGGTTATTTCTGCAATTTTACCCAGCAGTCGTACAAATCCTTTGGGAGCAGCATATTTGTATTCAAACCAGAAATCGAACATGTCGCCCATCAAGTAGATCTCAGCGGCATCGTGCTTGATCTCATCCAGCCATTTGACAATACGCTTTTCACGTGCTAAACTTTTTTCGAAGCTAGGAACACCTAAATGAAAATCGGATGCAAAATATATTTTTTTACCTGCTTGCACTTATATCTCAAATTTTCTGATCAATTCAAATGGATTGATCAAGTTAAGGTTTAACGTAAACCGGATGGTCTCCTCATAGCGGATACCATTTGCTTTGTTGTAATCCTGGAAATCTTTTGAGATCAGAATAGGGAAGTAGATCTCAAACAAATTCTTTCTGATGGATAAACAAACTCCAGCATTGTATAGAATGCTTTCATTTAATATTCCATCAGCACCAGTGGTTCCAATATCTGCATACAAATTGATCGGGATCTTCATGTTTCCTAGTGAGGACTTTAAATTCAATGCAGCGATCCATTCTGCAGACTGACCAATTGGTGAATGGAATTTAAAAGCGCCTTCTCTTTCTGAAAATTGACTTGCTAGTATTCCGTCTGTTTCCGTTCTACCTAAATAAATATTATCGTACATATAATCTTGATATCCTCTCCATCCACTTAAGCGGAAACGATATGCTCCGGCATTGACCTTGCTTGTTCCTAGGAATGTTCCTGCAAATAAACGAACATCAAAGCTCTTGTTTTTGTTTTTGAATTTATAGGAATAGTTGAACGTCAAGGATAATTTTGAAAATTCACCGTTTGAAAATCCCTGCTTTGTATCCAGTTGTTTTCCATACTGATAATTCAGGTCGATCTGATACGGTGTAATTGTTTTGTTATTCTTGTATGAATACGTTACATCTGTATAATTATATGAAGCTGTATCGTAAGAATAAATAGTAGGATCAACCGTATAATTAGCTTTGTAGGTATCCTTGATGATAGAAACATTGCGAAGTCTTAGGCTATTAGAAACCTTACTTCTGGCTGCTGATCGTTTAAAGTCGATGTTCACTTCCGGAGCAATTTTATTGAAGTTCATATCCAATGGGTCGTTGGAATAGGCATATCTTGCAGCAGTAGCTCCAATAGCTATTTTTTGGAATAAATTATTTTTTGGAAGTATGTTATAATTAAAATGAGCATAGCCAACAAGATCGTTGGTTGTATAACTGTACATAGGCATAAGCTCAAATTCAAATTTCTTTTGAGGCAATAGGTTGTTGTAAAGCGCAAGTCCGAACATCCATTTGTTGTAGTTATTCCATCCTGCAACAGGTGACCAGAATAATTGTGTTTTATCAGGATTGTCTAAGCTGCCCAGGAATTGTATTTTTAGAGGCTCTGTTTTTTTGAACAAACCATGAGTTTTTATTTTATTGTTATTTCTGTTTATTTCAGGGCTCACTTCTAAATAATCGATCTTGAAATAATCGATTTCAGATGAAGGAAAGCTTAAAGCTTGTTTCCCTTTGAATCCATCAAAGATCACTTCGCCAGCAATTTTTTTGTTTTTTATTCCTTGAATAATAACAGGTGATTTTATCTCTCCGGTATTTTTTACACCAATATCGTATGATCCATCTTTGTTTTTATGAACAAAGCTCACTTTATAGTCCAGTTTTTTGTCAGAGTTTATAAGGTCTTTGAAAAACCAATCCAAGTTCTTTCCTGTTGATTGTTCCAGAGATGCTATTAGATCAGCAGGTTGAGGGTGTTTAAAATGCCATTTATCAAAATACTCTCTCATGGCTTTGTTCATTTGTTCTTCTCCCAGATAGGCCATCAGGTAATCAAACACAACAGCTGTTTTAGAATAAACAATGCCTGCATAATTTAATTCAGTATAATCGTAAGAAGGAGTTTCAATGGGCTGATCTTCATTTTTGGCAGCAGATAAAAGATAGGTTAAATAGTATTGAATGTGTTGTTTATATCGCGATAGATCAAATGCTTTTCCTATACCACCTTCTGCAACATCTCCCAATAATTTGCGATCGGGATATTTTGTTCTGATGTAACGTAATTCATTGAATGAGTTTAATCCTTCGTCCATCCATGGGTGCACCCGTTCATTTGATCCTAACATTCCATAGAACCAGTTGTGTCCAACTTCATGTGTGATCACTACATCTAATTGAAATGCATTTCCGGAAGCTCCTATCACTGTAATGTTAGGATATTCCATTCCTCCTCCCGCACTGATCGTTCCGTCCACAGCTGTGCAGTGTTTGTATGGATAATCACCATTCCATAATGAATAATAGTAAATAGCATCATTCATGTATTTGATGGAATTTTTCCAAAGGTTTCCTTCTGAGTTGGTAAACATCACCCAGGTGGTGACAACATTTTTTGTATGTGGAGTGGTTACTTCGCCTTTTAATACATGATAACGTTTATCGCAAAACCATGCAAAATCGTGTACGTTACTTTGCTTAAATCGCAATGTTTTTGTAGCACTATCTGATTTAGGGAAGTCAAGATCGTTTTTATCGAATGATTCAATTGCTTCCGTAGCCTTAACTTTTTCGTCCAACCATTTTAATTCTTCTTCTCCATTTACCAAATCGCCCGTTGCTCCTAAAACATAATTCTTCGGAACGATGATCTGCACATCAAAGCTTCCAAATTCCGAATAAAATTCTCCTTGATTCAGATAGGGCATATAGTTCCATCCATTTTTGTCAAATACTGCAGGCTTTGGATACCACTGAGTTATTTGATACGATTGACCGATATGTCCTAAGCGTGAAAATTCTCCAGAAGGTATCTTTACATGAAAGGGTGTACTAATATTGATCCTCTCTCCACTTTTTAATGGTTCATTTAAATAGATCTTACAAATGTCGATGCTGTCTTTGAGTAATTCCCATTTCACCGGTTTTGTATTTACTTTAAAATCGAGCATATCAATGTATCCTCTCTCTTCATCTTTTGCATAATACAGTTTCGTGTCACCGTTCTCCATTTGTTGTTTGCAAAGCGCTGTGCTTCTATCTTTGTAGGCATTTGGCCAAACATGCATGTAGATAACATCCAGTGTTTGAGGAGAATTGTTTTTGTATTCAATGATCTCATCGGCAAACAACTCATGTTTAACATCGTCCAGTCGCACTTGCATAGTATAGTTTACTTCCTGCTGAAAGTAGTTTTGAGCAAGTGCAGCTGTTGAAATTAAAACAGCAATGATCAGAAGTAGGGAGTGAATACGTTTCATGTTGTTTTATTGGAAGATTTCTTCTAATTTCTTTTCAAGGTCTTCGCCTCTTAAATTTTTTGCAAGAATATTTCCTTCTTTATCGATCAACACATTGTAAGGGATGGCGTTGAAATTATAAAGGGATACGACAGGCGATTGCCAGAATTGGAAATCGCAAACATGGTTGGGCCAGGATAAATTATCTTTTTTGATCGCATCTTTCCATTTTTGCATGTCTTTATCAAGCGATACGCTAAAAATATCAAATCCTTTTGCTTTAAATTTATTGTAGGCATTTACTACATTCGGATTTTCTGCTCTGCATGGTCCGCACCAGCTTGCCCAAAAGTCGATCAATACTACTTTGCCTTTTAATGAAGAAAGTGAAAGTGGTTTTTCATCAGGAGTATTCATTGTGATCTCCGGAGCGGGTGTTCCAATGCCTAGTTTT
Source organism: Bacteroidota bacterium (assembly GCA_017303895.1). Lineage (GTDB taxonomy): Bacteria > Bacteroidota > Bacteroidia > 2-12-FULL-35-15 > 2-12-FULL-35-15 > 2-12-FULL-35-15. Next base: position 60,081 of record JAFLBF010000002.1, read on the forward strand.
TTCTGACTGGCAACTCCTTCGTGAAAAGCTTTGATGTAGGAAGAATTAGGGTATTTAGAAAATAATCCATCGTCTAATTTGATATAGGTTGACAAAAACTCTTCGGGAGGAAGTTGTTGAATGGCAGCTAATGCCGCAAATGAAGTATTATTCTTCTCTACAAAATTTTGTAAAAACTTGTTATGCTCATCGATGAGTGCCATGTATGGTTTTTCAAGTGCATTGCTCATGGAGTCGATACGTACTGAATCCATCTTACTCATGTTTACAAATGCTTGAAATGTTTTTTGCAAGGAGTCACGCTTTCTATAGTTGACCATAGATGCCTGGTTGATCTCCCAAAATAATTTGGAGTCAGCTGATCCTTCAACCGTGTATGTGTTCCCCAGATCACCGGCATCACCTCCAACACTTACTTTTTCATTGGTGTCGAAAATGAATGTTGCGAAGTTTCTGTCGGAAATTCGTAAGCGGTAGAATCCTTTTTCAGGAATCGTTGCATTGATCTTTATTTCACCATTTTCATCGATCACCGCAGTATCCAAGGCCTTTAATCCATCGGGCGACATTTGTTCAAAGATCACCGTTTCGCCTTTTGCATTGGTGAATTTACCTGTTAATTCAAATCCTTCTTCCGTAGAGTTGCTATCCGAGCATGCGGCAAGCAATGCAAGTGAAGAGAATAATAATGTTATTTTTTTTATCATGATCATATTAAGCTTTATCAAGCATTTCTTTTACTAGTTCATTGGCAATTTTTGGATCGGCCTTTCCTTTCGAAAGCTTCATTACTTCACCCATAAATAAACCGGCTAAATTTGTTTTTCCATTTTTGTATTCAACTACTTTCTCCGGATATTTTGCAATGGCTTGTTTTACAAACTCTGTCAAAGCATTGCTATCACTCTCTTGGATCCAGCCATTTTCTTCTGCAATTTGTGAAGGCGTTTTGTCAGCCGACTCGATCATTACAGGGAATATTTTTTGAGTAGCAATGGTATGGCTTACTTTTCCGGAATCGATCAGATCTACTAATTGAGCAACACGTTCAGGTGTGATCTTAAAGTCGGATATGTGCAGTGCATTATCATTCAGATATGATTTGATCTGAACGGTTAGCCAGTTTGCTGCCGACTTAGTATTCTTTGTTTTAGAAATGATCTCTTCAAAATATAATGCGATCTCTTTGCTGTCGGTTAGTACACCGGCATCGTATTCGGATAGACCTAGATCTGTGTATTTTTTGAATAGGTCGTTTGGTAAAGGCGGTAAAGTGCTTTTTACTTTTGCTATGTACTCTTGTGATACAATTACCGGTTGCAGATCGGGTTCAGGGAAATAGCGATAATCATTTGCCATTTCTTTACTTCTCATTACAAATGTGGTTCCTGCTACTGCATCAAAGCTTCTGGTATCTTGTGATATTTCTCCTCCATTTTCAACTTCTTCGATCTGACGTTTTATTTCAAATTCGATCGCACGTTGAACATTACGGATGGAGTTCATGTTTTTTACCTCCACACGTTTTCCAAATGTGGTAGCGCCTTTTAATCGAACAGAGATATTGGCATCGCAACGCAAACTGCCTTCTTCCATATTTCCATCGCAGATGTCGAGATAGCGAACTAGTTTACGAACTTCAGTGAGATACTTATAAGCTTCATCACCACTTCTGATATCGGGTGCACTAACGATCTCCACCAATGGAACGCCTGCACGGTTCAAATCGATCAATGTGTCAAAAGGATCAATATCATGGATGCTTTTCCCGGCATCCTCTTCCATGTGGATGCGGATCAGGTTGATCTTCTTTTCAGAACCGTCTTCCAGTTTTATAGAGATGTATCCACCTTCACAGATTGGTGTTTTATCCTGAGTAATTTGATAACCTTTCGGAAGATCGGCATAAAAATAATTTTTACGGGCATATTCATTTACTTCACGAATATTACTCTTGCAAGCCAATCCTAAACGGACGGCATATTCAACTACTTTTTTATTGGCTTTAGGTAATGTGCCGGGATGTCCTAATGTGATCGGACTAACGTTGGTATTTGGTAATACACCATATTCGGTAGAATCGCTCGAGTACGCTTTACTTTTCGTTACTAATTGTGCGTGAACTTCTAATCCGATAACAGCTTCATACTTGTCGTACATACTCATTTTAAAATGCGCTTAATTTAAGCGCGAAAGATACGAAAAAATACGACTCGTTTTATGGCAAAAATCGAGTGAGTAATAGCCGATTCAAGGTTACTGAATACCGGCTATTTTTTGATCACTTTTTGGGTGTAATTCAGCTCTTTTCCGGTGATCTTTAGGATATAGATACCAATAGCCAGTTCCGATAATTTTATGATCTTGGAATGGTTGCCACTGCTCATCCGCTCTCTGGAACTTAAAATACTACGTCCCGAAAGGTCAATCAACTCAAATACAATTTCATCATTGTCTTTTAAAAGGATCGATACGGATATGTTTTCAGAAGTAGGATTAGGGTAGATAAAAGCAGAGTTGTTGTTTGTTTGCATCGATTCATTTATTCCGAGGGCAATGTGTGCATCCAGAACAAATAATCCGTTTTGCATATCGTTGGCAACAATGTTTCCGCTTGGAAGATCCACGTATGCACCCCAATTCCCATGGTAGGCAGGGTTAGAATACCCATCATTTTGTCCCTTAAGTGTATCCGTGTCAAAATAGCCTGTTCTAACAGGTGTAGTTGGATTGCTGATGTCGAAAATTTGTAATCCATCCTGGTAATATGATAATATCAAACGGTCATTTCCAATAATGTATGGATTATGTGGTGTAGCCCCTTCATTTGATTTGAAAGTAGATGCAATGGACATGTTCTGCAGATCCGTTACATCAAGGATCTTTACAGCCATATTTACCGGTACTTCATCGCAGAAAACAAGTGTTTTGCCATTGGCAGTTAAAAAACTGCTATGGTTGTAGCCTTGATCTGGATAGGATGTAAGTGAATTGATCGGGCTGAAAGTATTGCTGCCGGGATTGTAGGTGTACATAAACAAACCTTGATATCCACAGGATGCATAAACCGTATCGTTTCTTACGAACATATCATGAACATGATTAATGTTTGCATCATCATCATTCAGTTTTCGTAGAAGTGTAGGATTGGCAGGGTCTGCCAAGCTATAAACGATCATCGAATAGTGTCCACCGGTGCCAGGATAGGTAACGCTACCACAATATAATTTGTCGCCATCTACATACAATGTATGAGAACGCTCAAAGATCGTTACATCGTCATGTACTACATGTACAGAATCCGGTAAATAGCTGAGGTCTATGATCTGAAAGCTATTGGGGGAACCATCGTCACTGATCGCGTACAGATAGTTGCCGTATGTTTTGTATTCCCTCCAAATACATTGATTTCTTCTGCCTGGAACATAGTCCACTTCGATAGGGTTTGTAGGTGTAGATATGTCGATAATATAAGTTCCGCTACTTGATCCCACAATAGCATATTCTTTGTTGTTGTCACTCGTATCTACCCAGGCCCAGCAACCGTTATATTTAATGCCATATGCAGGCTCTGCAACTTCAGTAGGGTTATACCAGCGTCCTAATAAAGAGATATTTTGAGCATCGTATTGTGCTTGTAAGGTTGATGTAGTAGCAAAAATTAATATAGCTAAAAGGGATGATCTTGTTTTCATGTTACGCAGTTAGGAGAGATAAAGATACACATAAAATTGTGTTTTTAAAAGTGGAAAATATACATCTAAAACACTACATTTATCTTCACAACAAAATGTATGAAAACATCCTTTAAAGCATTATTGGATCTACTTAAAAAGATCTGTAACAAATATGATACAGTTAGTGAGGAGCAAAAAAATAATTTACTCCTATCATTAGTGAAATGTAAACTTCCTGTTTCGAGTATATTGACCGATTATCAGAATGTACTTTTGTTTATCATAGCTCACCCTTCTGATAAAAAAATATTAGCTCTTGCAGAGCAAGAGTTGGGTCGCTTGTCAGCTCATTTAAGGAGAATGAATAAGTCCGATGTGTATGCTCTTGATAATTCCGGATTGCCTCATACCCGCACCATTTCTACTTTCTCGCATGATCTGTTAAAATGGTATCAAGCCGATGAAAATATTCGTATTAAGATCGACTCATTTTATAAAAGTACTCTCTCCCTGAACGATGTGCTTCAATTTACATTGCCCAGCTTAGAGAAAGAAATAACAGCCATCGGATATAAGAATAATCAATTGTTTGATGCCTTGAAAGTAGAAAAGGAGCAACAATTAGCATTTATGCTTTCGGAGTTTGATCGATTAAATGATAAACCCTACATAAAAGATCACTTGTTTGGAGGATTGCATTTGTATGTAAAGCTGCTTCCGGTTTCTAAATTGTTTTCTAAAGCATATAATCGGATCGCTATCAAAGCTCATTTCTATCAAAAAGAGATCATCAAACAGTTCGATCAGGTCGATTTGTTGAATAGAAAATTGCCTAATGAAAGAGTATTTAAAGCAGCCGAGAAAAAAGACTTGATCGCCTGCATTAAAAATTCATTGACATTATTACAAAGAGAAACGGATCCTGTTTCATACATGGATGAGGGGTCGCTTCGTTTGTTTGAATTGGAGCATGGAATTTCTATTGCCATATTTGGAATGACACCTGGCCGTCAGTTGCCGTTAGAGTCGTATGTTGGATATACCTTATTTAAAAATGGCTTGCCGGCAGCTTATGGTGGCGGTTGGGTATTCGGTAATCGCTCTTTGTTTGGTATCAATATATTTGAACCCTACCGCGGTGGTGAATCGGGTTTCATGATGTGTCAATTGTTACGTGTATATCGTCAGGCATTTGGTGTTGATTATTTTGAAGTAGAGCCTTATCAATACGGATTAGGTAATCCGGAAGGAATCAGCTCCGGGGCTTATTGGTTCTATTTCCGCTTTGGATTCCGTTCGTTAGACAAAGATTTAAATGCATTGTCATTAAAGGAATTCGAAAAGATCAAAACTCAAAAAGGGTATAGAAGTTCAGAAGAGACATTGTTACTTTTTACAGAGAGCAACATTGCTCTGAATATGGGAAAAAATATTCCTTTACAAATTTCTGAGATCAGAGATAAGGTGACTTTTTTGATCACTGAAAAATATAGTGGGAACCGTATGCTAGCGGAGAAAGAGGTAGTTGCGAATTTTATTAAAAAGGCCGGAAAGCTAAAGTCGTTAAGTGCTGATCAAAAGAAAGTGTTGATAGAGGTTGCCTTTTTATGTGAAGTACTTCAAATAAAAACTGCATCAAAATTGAGTTTGATGCAGCAGTTGGTTTATTTTAAACTGGTTGATCTATATGCTTATCAGAAGGTGCTGAAGCAAGTATTGAGTTAGTTATAACTCCTTCATTAATTCTTTCATTATTAATGTCATTTTCTTTTCAGCTTGTGATGCTACATGCTGTACATCTTCGTGTGTTACTTCCACAATTTTCCCTTCCACACCAAGGTCGGTAATGATACTCATAGCAAAACAAGGAATGTTCATATGACGTGCAACGATCACTTCAGGAACAGTACTCATACCTACTGCATCCGCCCCTAAAACTCTAACCATTCTGTATTCTGCAGGCGTTTCAAATGTAGGGCCTGATAAACCTAAATAAACACCTTCTTGAACTTTTATATTGTTGACAGCGGCTACTTCTTTCGCTTTTGCAATGATCTCTTTGCTATATGCTTCACTCATATCGGGAAAGCGTGGTCCAAGTTCAGCTAAATTTTTCCCGATCAATGGATTGGATGGAAAGAAATTGATATGATCATTGATGATCATCAGATCTCCAATTTCGAAAGCAGGATTGGTTCCACCGGATGCATTGGAAACAAACAATTTTTGAATGCCTAAAAATTTCATTACACGAACAGGGAATGTAACTTGTTGCATGTTATAGCCTTCGTAATAATGAAAACGACCTTGCATGGCAACCACGTTCTTTCCACCTAATTCTCCGAAGATCAATTTGCCGGAATGCCCTTCTACTGTTGATACAGGAAAGTTCGGGATCTCTTCGTATGGAATTGTGTGTTTGATGTTGATCTCTTTCACTAATCCGCCAAGGCCTGTGCCTAATATGATCCCGATCTCGGGTTGAATAGAAATTTTACTTTGTATGAACGTTGCTGTGCTTTTGATTTGTTCTAACATATTGTATGATCTGTTCGTTAAATTGTTCTTTGTCTTTGTCGTGAAACTCAATCTCTATTGGAATATAAAAAAGCGGAAGGGATTTCAAAAGCTCTGAAAATTCAGGCGACTTTAATCGCATTGCATCTTTTTCTGTTGTCAATATGATCTTATTTGCGGCTGCAATATTATTAAATATTTTTTGAACGTTGTAAATATCTTCTTTACTGAAATTGTGGTGATCAGGATATTTGACTGGAATAAGATTTTTTACTTTGTCCTTCAAATAATATTCTAGAGCCTTTGTGTTAGCAATACCGGTTAACAGGAGGATCGTAAAGTTACGGTCGAAGTAATATTCCTTTGCAAGTGGATTTTGATTGTCGGAATGAAAGGAGACAAAATTCCCATATTTTAAATAGGAGAAATAGAGTTTTTGATGAGGTAAAGGCTTTATCTCATCGCTTAGCCTTTTTCTTTCTATTGGCAAAAGAATCTCAGGACATTTAGTTACGATAATAATATTGGCACGGGTAGCTCCTGATTGAAATTCTCTTAAGCTTCCGCTGGGAAGCATACAGTCGCCCGGATACAACTTGCTAAAATCGGTCAGTAATACATATAGCCCGGACTCTACAGAGCGATGTTGAAAGGCATCATCCAATAAGATCGCTTGTAAAGAAGGGAATTCCAGCATGAGTTTTTTTATTCCTCTCGCTCTTTCACCATCAACGGCTACTCTAAGATTAGAGAATTTTTTTTTGAATTGCAGGGGTTCATCACCGATCTCCAGTGCAGTAGATTGTGTGTCAGCAAGTACGAATTCCGATGTTTTCCGTCCATATCCCCGGCTTAAAGTGGCAATGTAGAATTCAGTCTTTAGAAGGCGGATCAAGTATTCGATATGAGGTGTTTTTCCTGTGCCACCCACCGATAGGTTTCCCACACAAATGGTTGGGATATCAAATTTTTCGGAAGGAATGATCTTCCAGTCGAAAAGTTTATTGCGCAGGGCCACTATTACTCCATACAGAAGCGAAAAAGGGAATAATATGATCCGAAAAAACTTCATTGCTTAAATATACAGAAATTTGTTCAGTTTATTGAATTTCTATTTACTCCGGAGTATTTTTTATTTTGTAAATTCGTCCGATACAAGACATGTTATGAAACTGAGACAAATTACTGATCATATTGAATCTATTGCTCCTTTAGCTTATCAGGAAAGTTATGATAATGCAGGACTTATTTGCGGTCATCCCGATATGGAAATAACAGGAGCTTTGATCTGCCTGGACAGTACAGAAGATGTGATCGATGAAGCGATTTCATTGGGGTGTAACTTAGTGATCGCACATCATCCCATTGTGTTTTCGGGACTCAAAAAGTTCAATGGAAAGAATTATGTGGAGCGGGTGATCATGAAAGCCATCAAAAACGATATAGCCATTTATGCAGCGCATACCAATCTGGACAGTGTATCCAATGGGGTGAATGCTAAAATATCTGAAAAATTAGGCTTGTCGAATTGCCGAATTTTGTCTCCAATCAAAAACAATTTAAAGAAACTAATAACCTTTTGTCCAAGTGATAAAGCAGCCGATGTCCGTTTGGCCTTATTTGAAGCCGGTGCGGGAAATATTGGAAACTACAGTGAATGCAGCTTCAATTCGGATGGGATAGGTACATTTAAAGCAGGAAACGATACTAACCCGTATGTGGGAGAACAGGGAGTACAACACCAGGAAAAGGAAACAAAGATCGAAGTGATTTATCCTGCTTTTTTGGAAGGACGTTTATTAAAAGCACTTTTTACGGCACATCCTTATGAGGAAGTGGCGTATGATCTGATCGCATTATCGAATACTCACCAACAAGTTGGAGCCGGTATGGTTGGTGAATTAGAAGTGGAATGTTCTGAAATGGAATTTTTGACGAAGGTCAAAGAAAAGATGAAAGCCGGAGTGGTGAGGTATACGCATCTGACCGGGAAAAAAGTTAAAACCGTTGCTGTATGCGGTGGTTCGGGTAGTTTTTTATTGAAAGATGCCATTCAGAATGGGGCGGATGTATTCGTTACGGCCGATTTCAAATATCATCAGTTTTTTGATGCGGAAAACCGCATCGTTATTGCTGATATAGGGCATTTTGAGAGTGAACAATACACCTCTGAATTATTTTATGAGATTTTAAAGAAAAAATTTAATACATTTGCACTCCATTTGTCAAAAATTAATACAAATCCAATAAACTATTTATAAAAATGGCAAAATCTAAAACTGACGAAATTTCGGTAGAAGAAAAATTAAGAGCATTGTTTGAATTACAACAAACGGACTCTAAGATTGACAAGATCAGAACTGTAAGAGGAGAATTGCCTTTGGAAGTTAGAGATCTTGAGGATCTGGTTGCAGGTTTAGAAACCCGTATCAATAACTTTAACGAGGAGATCAAAAACCTTGAAGAAGGAATTGTTGAGAAGAAAAACGTAATGAAAGATGCGCAAGCAGCTATCAAAAAATACGAGGCACAACAAGGAAAAGTACGTAACAACCGTGAGTACGATTCAATTACAAAAGAGATCGAGTTTCAAAATTTAGAGATCCAGTTGGCTGAAAAACGTATAAAAGAATTTAAAGCAAACATTGCTGCTAAAAAAGAAGTAATGGCTAGTGCTGAGGCGGAATTAACGGACCGTCAAAAAGATTTGAAGATCAAAAAGAAAGAACTGGAAGAGATCGTTTCTGAAACAGAGAAAGAAGAACAAGCATTGCTTAAAAAATCAGCAGCCTCTGAAGCTGTGATCGAAGAGCGTTTATTGAATGCTTACAAACGTATCAGAGCAAATGTAATGAACGGTTTAGGTGTTGTTACTGTTGAGCGTGATGCTTGCGGTGGTTGTTTCAATAAGATCCCACCTCAACGTCAGTTAGACATCCAAACGCACAAAAAAGTGATCGTATGTGAACATTGCGGACGCATATTGGTAGATGCAGAGATCTTAACAGGAAAAGCTGCAAAAGCTTAATTACAAGTTTATATAATAAAAAAGGCTACGAATTTCGTAGCCTTTTTTAGTTAAGATCATTTTTTTATGGGAACAATATTCCATTGCACTCCACACAATTAATAGTTGGAATCACTGCATTGTATTTCGTATTAATCGCCTTGATAAATTCATTGGCAATTAACGCATAAGCTTTTTGATTAGGGTGGTAGCCATCCAAACTGAAGAACCCTCCACTTACAAAAACCGCATTAAAGTCGGCCCCATCCCATTTGATACCACTCACAACCGAATTAAAATAAGAATGCATATCCACCAAGGCTAAATTATATTGTGCTGCTTTTTGGGTAATAACGGCATTGTATGAATTGATCGCCTGATCGATTTTATAAACCTCCGTACTATCTAAAACATATCTGTTATTCACGGTATTCACCAATAATCCATATTTGAAACATTTCATAGAATCAAGAGGTACGGAAAGTGTAATGTATTCACCATTCTTCATTTGTCGAAGCCCGAAAGGTGCATTCGCATCATTAATGATAAATCCATTTCTTCCTTTCACAAAATGTATGTGTGATAATCCGGACAAAGTATCCCATAAATAATTCAATGAATCGGCTTGTATTTGCGTGATATCTGCATTGTCCCATTTAACAAGTGTATAATAAGGAAACGTTCTAAAATCAGGGATGGTTGCAATAACTCCTTTTGCACCATTAGCCGTTAGTGCGCCAAGGATCGTATCCAATGTATTACTAAAGCTAGATGAGGATGGAATAGGAGTAGAGGTGCCGCCAACACTTGCATAATTATAAATGTCTTCCATACCCAGCCATGCTGAAAAGAAAGTAGCATTTTGTGTTTTGATATCATTGAAGAGAGTAGAGACGCCAGGATTGCTGGCAAAGCGATTGTAATACGGATTGGTATTTCCGGAAGCAATGCTATTGCCTAAAGCGGGATTGAAATAATCCACTAAATTGGCATAAGGAACAGAAAGGTTATGAACGCTATTTCCAGCTATGCCTGTTAAATAAGGTGCAGCATTGGATGCAGAAATAATATTTTTTAATGGTGATAAACTGGTTACACCTTTACAATCGGTTTTGTTGCCAAGGTGGCTAGGTGTTACAAACTGACCTTCCCATGGTTTACTGTTTACACCTAATCCATTGTTATCGGGCATTAAAGCCTGACTGAATACATTTCCTCCAACAAGCTTAAATTGCTCTGCTAAAAGTGCAGGAATGGATAGGCGTTGACCTTGTAGAAACAAAGCTCCGTCCTGTGTTCCTGCCATATAGTTTCCGCCAATAGCAATTGTTTTTGAAAAATTGGCTTCCCCTGCACTTGGTTCTGGCACTTCTAATTCTGGTGTACAGGATAGCACAAATAAAAATGAAAGAGCGATGATCGATACGGGAAGGAAAATTTTTTTCGTTTTCATTTTTATACGTGTTTGAATTAAACCATTTCAGTTAAGTTAACAGCTTCCACTGTTTTGATCTCCGGTACGGCACGTTTGATCGACTCCTCAATACCTGCTTTTAGTGTCATCATACTCATGGAGCATGATTTGCAGGCGCCCTGTAATTCAACTCTTACAATATGATCGTCTGTGATCTCTACCAATGATACATTTCCTCCATCCGCTTGCAAATACGGACGAATCTGTTCCAATGCATCTTCTACTTTTTTTACGATATCGCTCATTTTATTGAATTTAGATTTTATAAAATTAGTTCAATACTTCTTGTTTTTTATTGGCATTAACAATTGAAACTTGTTGTGCTACACTGCTGGCGAGCTCCATAAATGCTTGAGCTTGTGGCGTATTATCCTGCATGACTGCAGGTCTGCCGGCATCTCCTGCTTCACAGATACTTTGTACCAGTGGAATTTCTCCCAAAAGTGGAACGTTTAATTTTTCAGCCAATGCTTTCGCTCCGCCTTTACCAAAGATATAATATTTATTATTCGGTAACTCAGCTGGAGTGAAATAAGCCATATTTTCTACAATTCCTAAAACAGGAACATTGATCTGAGGCAACTGGAACATGCCAATCCCTTTTTGAGCATCGGCCAAAGCAACGTTTTGTGGTGTACTTACAATGACTACTCCATTTAGTGGGATAGATCCTACTAATGAAAGATGGATATCACCTGTTCCCGGAGGAAGATCAATGATCATATAATCCAGTTCTCCCCAGTCTGCATCAGAAAATAATTGATTCAACGCTTTAACAGCCATGGGGCCACGCCATACAATAGCTTGAGAAGTATCCGCAAAGAAGCCGATGGACAGCAATTTTACTCCGTAACTTTCTACAGGAACAATTTTATTGACACCATCTATGTTTTTGATCATTGGCTTTTCATGTACCACATCAAACATAATGGTTTGGGATGGACCATAAATATCGGCATCTACTAATCCTACGCTGGCACCTTGTTTAGCTAATGCAGCAGCTAGGTTGGATGCAACTGTTGATTTGCCTACACCACCTTTGCCGGATGCAACGGCAATAATGTTTTTTACTTTTGGTAATAATGGTCCTGTTTTTTGTGCTCCGGAAACATTGGCGCTCATTTTTACATTCACGATCGCTTCCTTGTCTACAAAATGTAATACAGCATTCACACAAGCTTTATGGATCATTTCCTTCATTGGGCATGCAGGTGTGGTAAGCATAACAGTAAAATTTACGCTTTTACCATTTACTTCCAGATCATGGATCATACCCAATGTTACCAGATCTTTTTTTAGATCCGGATCATCTACATTTTTTAATGCTTCTAGTACTTGTTCTTTGGTAATACTCATCTTCTTATCCTTCTGGTTTTATGAAGAACAAATTTACTAAAAAAGAGTTTAAATAAGGGAAATAAAAAGCTTAATGATGCTCTTCTTCTTGCGTTACACCTAGGACTTTTCTGCCTTCGTTTGCCCAATTGATCAATAATTGCTTTTCTGCTTCGGTTAATTTAGCATCACCGTGAGTAATGGTGTAAGAATTTAAAGGCATTTCTCCTTCTTGAACCATTTCCACTACTTCTTCCAATTTATGATCCTGACGTTTTAATTTGTATGTCTTAAATTCCGAAAAGTTCAACTCTTCTTTTCCTTCATCCACATGATGTGCAAGCCAAAAAGCAACAGGTTGAATATTGTTATACCATGGATAACGGGTGTTGTTGGAGTGGCAATCCATACATGCTTTATCTAAAATGGTTTTTACTTCATCAGAAGTAGGAATAGCTTGTGTAACATCATTTGCTCCATAGCTGTTTCCAATGTTTTTATCCGGACGGATAAATTGTATGATCACTAAAACTGATAACAACGCTATCAGGAATTTTTTCTTTTTGCTCATAATTATTGTTGTTGTGCAGGTAATTGTTCAGATTTTTCAAGATCGAGACGAACTCGGTATGCCAGACCAACGTTGAAAATTGGATATGGGCTCATTGGTCCGTAAACCGGATTGTTGGAGTATCTTGGTTCGTCTGTATTGTATTTATACTGCCATGGATTTTTGCCAAAGGAATAACCGGCTTCTGCAAACAATAACACTTTTGGCGCAACAAAATAATCGATGAAGAGTTTGATCTGTGCTTCATCATAGCGCACATAATCGTAATTGTTTTTCTTGGAAAGTCGGAACGAACGCGTAAAAAACTTTAAGTTCAGTCCCGTGTAAAGTTTGTTTTTAAGGATGTTGAATTCCACTTTATAGTTGGTAGGAAGAATGCCATACATATAAATACGCTTGTTTACTTTCCAATCCACCCCAACTAATGGGACATAAAAGTTGCCGAATGCTTCGCGGTTGTAGTACAAACCGGCTTTTACTTTAATATTTGGTTTTGGCAGCCAATGTTGGAGGAAAATTCCTCCATATTGAATGTCGTATGAATCAATTGCATCGCTAAAATCAGAAGCGATCTTAGGGATACCGATCAGAATTGTTTCCCATTTTTTGTTTTTGGTTACCAGTTTCATTCCTACCGGCAGTGAAATTGCTGACAATCGTGATGAATAAGAAGTATCAGGAGAAATTGTTGAATTGATCAATTCTGTATTTAATCGAATTAAGAATGCATTTCCATTTTTAAACTCTTTCGGTAGAAAAAAATTCAATACATAATTGTCGGTTTTGTTTTGGGCATTCTTTCCATTATATGAAAATGTACTGTCAGTGGGGAAATTATAAGCGCCATTAAATGTTTGATAGCTAAATGTTAAAATATCAGCAAAGGGTTGAGCAAAAATGCTTGTTCCCAGGAAAAATGTAATAACAGTAAAGATTGCTTTCATTTTCATGCAACAAAAGAAAGCAAAAAAAATGGAATAAAAAAAACCTCGCGATTTGCGAGGTTTTGTGGGAGCTACTGGGTTCGAACCAGTGACCCTCCCGACTGTATGTCGGGATGCTCTGAACCAGAGACTAATTTTTCAATCATTTTTCTGGATTTCCAATTTTTGACAGATCTTTCCCTTTCGAATGCATTTGTTTTACTATCAAATTTCTCAGAATAAACAATCTTCCAATCATTTGCTTTTCCGGTATATCCCGAGTGATTAGAGTTGTGTTTTCTGAGACGTTCTTCTAATTTGTCTCCAGTATGTCCAACGTAAAATTTGTTGATTGATTCAGAGAATAATATGTAAAAGTGGTACATCGTAAAATGAAAAAACCTCGCGATTTGCGAGGTTTTGTGGGAGCTACTGGGTTCGAACCAGTGACCCCCTGCTTGTAAGGCAGAATCAATCACCTTTGTGATTCTTTGTGAATCTTTGTTTTTTGCAGTCGTATCGCTGTGTTTATGGTAAAAGTTGATGTTTTTGGAAATTTGTATTTTTGGTCAATTCGTTCATTTTTTGTACATTTGTTTAAACCATGTTTAAACCAGGATTTTGAATGGCGTCTACAAAACTACTATTATATACTTCCAAGAAACTAAAGAACGGGGAACACCCAATTGCACTCCGTATAATTAAAGATAGAAAAATAAAGTACATTACTCTAGGTTACTCTTCTGAAGAAAAATCTTGGAATGGAAACGAGCTGATTAAAGGATATCCGAATTTTAAAAAAGTTAACCACTTACTTCACAAGAAAAAAGCCGATCTTGATGATATTATTCTTGACCTAGAAAAAGATAGTATCAGTTATTCTTTGGAAGAGCTCGAAAATAAATTCCTGAAAAGCGTAAAGAAAACGACAGTGTTTCAATATTGTCAGGATATGGCCGATCGTCTTATGAAAGCAAACAAAGTCGGCAATGCTTACGTTTATAGGGATCTACTTAGGACTTTAAAAAAATACCGAAAAGAAAAAGATCTCGATTTCTCTGATATCACTTATTATTTTCTTGTTAAATACGAAGAAGCGTTTCTTGAAAGTGGAATGAGTGAGAATTCTATTAGTGTATACATGAGAACTTTGCGCTCACTTATTAATAAAGCAATCAAGGAAGGTTTCTGTCGCGAGGAGGATTATCCATTTGAAAAATACAAGATTTCCAAACTCCATACTCAAACTAGGAAACGGGCAATTAGTAGGGAGGAGATGATTAAGATTGTAGATTTTAAAGCTGAGCCGGATACGAGTTTATGGCATTCGAAAAATTATTTTCTGTTTAGCTTTTATGCTGTGGGGATGAATCTCCATGATATGGCACTTTTGAAGTGGTCAGATATTTTGAATGGACGCCTGCATTATATCAGAGCGAAAACTGGTAAGCATTACGATATAAAAATACAACCAAGGTTACAGGAAATTCTTGATTTTTATGGCTCTGACCTTAGTGAGGATTATGTGTTTCCAATTTTAGACAAAAAAATTCATAAATCCATCTCTAGTATTAAAGATCGGATTAAAAAGATTACAAAACGTGTAAACAAGGATCTTAAAAGCATTGCGGCAATTGTTGGAATTAAAGCAACTCAAAATATTACGCATTACGTGGCGCGCCACAGTTGGGCAAGTATTCAAAAACAAAATGGAACTGGAACTGCAATTATTAGTGAGAGTATGGGACATGATTCTGAGAAAACCACTCAAATTTATTTGCAGTCATTTGTGCATGACGTTTTGGATGAGGCGAACGCTAATTTAATTTAGAATTAATTAAGAAAAATGGATGAGAAAAAATCAATTGAAGCAATTGAGCGAGCGCAACTTCGCATCATAACCGGTTTCGAAACACTACAGAAAAGTAGTGTTGATCGTGCTGCTATGTCGGCTTCTTTATCAAAAGCTTTTAACGCGCTGATGGAAACTAGCAGAAAAATGCAAGAGGACGAGCGACAAAGGCAACTGAATTATTGTGAAGGACTTTTGAAGTATATCGAGACATTGGACGTAAATGATGCCTTGGCACATTTAATGAACGAAGCGAGAAAGTATAAAACAAAACTCATACAGGCAACTGTAGCAAAGGATGGTTATTCTCGAAAGTCATACGAGGCAATTATTAATGTGACTCTTCTTCCCCTCATTAAGGTTTGGGAAGATCAAAAGAAGATTCAGGATCAATTGGGTTATTCAATGGTCAGTAAAGTAAATGCAAAAGTGGAACCATTGCAAAAAACGGAACCCCTTCTTGAACAAAAGATAGTTGAAACGAAAACTGTAGTTGTTGGTTTTCGTAATCAAATTGAATGCAATGCTTCAAAAAAAGAAATAGAAGACTACTTCTGCATTTTGGCCAAAGCGGAAAATCCTTTGAATAACGAACCATTTATGACTAAGGAAAATGTTTTACGACTTGTCCGTAGCAATTTTATAAAGTTCGGTGAGGTGTATACACAAAATTTCTACCCAATTAATTTAGCTTCCCGCCAAAAAGGTTTGTTGCGATATTTTGTTTACGAATTCTATTTAAAGTATGAAATGAATCAGATTGGAACAAAACTTAAATACGTAGATTTTTTAATCCAAAATTTCGAATTGTTTAAGGATGACGATCCGAAAACTCTAAATGGGAACATGAACTCTTCTAAGAAACCAGCAGATCCAATTCCGACTAAAAAATAGATGCTGTTTTTTGATTCCGGAAGTAACTGCTCTTTATCTGTTGCGGATTTGCAACCGATTGAGACACTTTTTGATAATAATTCATCTAATTCCAGCTAACGTTTTGCGCACTGGCGCTGTTTGGGTTCCTTACTATAATTTGAATTGTGAAACTAGATCATAAAGTTAACTCAAATTAGCGTTACGAAGCGAAATGCCCAAATAGCGCCAGTGCGCTGTTAGCTGCTGTAAATAACTCCTAAAGTTCCGTCCTTTCAAAGTCTTTCCAGAATTTTAATACCTCAGTCATTAAAAATTCTGCGGGCATATATTTATTGTCGTATGTTATATAATGCTGTTCTATATCATTTTCAATCATTCTCATTAGTCGGACATTGCTTGAGATACTTGGTTGTGTAACTTTAATATGTTTGTTTCTATTACAAAAGTCTCTGCATAATTTGAAGTAAAGATTACCACTATAATTTTTCCAGCGGTCATCAAAGTTTGCAATTAACGGGAAATTTTTAAACCAGTCCTTTAAGTGATAGGCGTGGTCAAAAAATGCGTAGATCCATATTTCTCGTTCAGTTCTGTTTTCGGTATTTTTGTAGGCTTGTAAAATTTGGGTTAACAAGTGAATTTTCCCAGGATGAAGAAGGGTTGAACGAATTTGAATTTTTCCTGCGGGAATCGAACTTACTTCTTTTGGCCAGTCATTCATAGTTTTCAAGGTCTTTATGCAATTAATTATATTTTCTTTGTCTTAATAAAAGACTCCACAAAAACATCGCAGTCAAACCGATAATAAAAAAGTCAAAAACCCACCAAACCGCTGGAAGTCGATATATTGATGTTATTATGTATATAAAATGAGATAAAGGAAATATTAAGATTGCCGTCTTTTCGGAACGTTTGTCGTTACTTTTAAATGCATTAATAAACAATGCTGTCAATATTGTCAAGAGTGAGCCTAGAAACATTAACAAGCCAAATGGCCAATGCATTATTCTGAACATATATCCAATAAGTGTCAGGGGTAACATTGAAAAGATAATTGTCTTAAATACCCTTTTTGAACAAGTCGTTTCGTAGATAATTATAAATAATGCAAATAAGACCTTCATTCCTTCGGTCGGCAGTGTCCTAAAATCCATATGTCGTAAGAACATGGCTATTAAGGAATATAAAAATATAGCAGTCAGTCCAATTGCTACAATGTAGTAGTATGTTTTTCTTTCCATTTATTGCAGCTAACTTTTCGCTATGCGCTACTAATATACAAAAACATTCGCCAAGCTAACTACCCTTGTCTAGCTTGGCGCAATAAACTTATCCATGTATAAGCGGGTATACACGTTGGAATTTGTGCTGATTTGAGGGGTCTACTTTCTGATACAAAATCCTGAAAATAATTTGATTATTAGCTCTTTTATTTGAAAGGGAATCGATTAATCTACCCGTCATAAAACAACCAATTTCTAATCCTTCCTACTAGTCTTTCTACTACTCCTACTAATCTACCTACTATTGCTACTACTGCTACTAAACAGTGGTTTACAGAGGATTACATTTCCGATATTTGAGACAAATTATTACAAATGCCAGATAAAATTATAGTTATATCCTCTCTTGAACTTGCGCAGCTTATTCAAGAGTGTGTGTCAGGGGAAATCAGAAAGATTGCTGCCTTGTTTGAAACAAAAACAGTCGCTTTGGTTTCGGGAAATTCCGAGTATTGTTTCATAGCGGAAGCATCCCGGATTACCGGTTTGGCAATTGCCACAATTAGAACAAAATGCCACCTTGGTGAAATGACTTATTATAAGCCGGCAGGTACGAAAAAATTACAGTTTAAAAAGTCGGAGCTTATCGCTTGGGTTGAAAAAAGCAAAGTCAAAAACGTCCAGGAATTAGAAGAAGAACAAAATCAATACTTAACATCAAAAAGAAACAAAAAATGAAAAATGAACCTAAAGTTGTCGCTGTGAAACAAAACGGCAAAACCCCGGATCCAGTTTCAGAATACTATCGGGAATGCAAGTACTGTAAAGAACCCTTTACAGCAAATCACCAGTTACGTTGTTTTTGCAATGCAAAACATGGTATTCCTAATTATTGCAAGAATCGCTTTAAAGTATTGCTGCAAGGAGCGCGTTTAGCAGGGGAAAATGTTGTGGTCAGTCACAAGGAAGTGGTTCCTGCTCCTTCAGTAGTTACACCTCAAACTAAAGCTTTTGATGGACCTGTTACTACTGAGAATATCTCCGAATGGGAGAGCACTTTAGTGCCAGCTGTTATTCCTTCTCCAACATATGAAAATTCTGAAATAGATCTGAGAAACAAAAAGATTCTTGGAGAGTTGATGATTAAAGGTGTGCCCCTTAGCTTTAATATCAGACAGCTGATAGATATAGGATTAGACTTTCAAGTTTATGATACCCGCAAATTATTAAAACGATGCGATCTGGCTTACATTGAAATCGGAATCTACGCTCTTTTCTGGACTACTAAAAACGAAATATTAATAACACCAATAACTGAAATCCTATGGATATAAATGACTTAAGAAAGATCTTTGGCGGGATGCCGATAGAATCATTAAACGCTGCCCAAATTTTGCAGAATAAAAAGAACCGTAACATCCTAATCGGTGGAATTGCGATTGGTGCTTTTATTTTAGGTGCTTATGCGATGCATGAATACTATAAATTTAAAGACAAGTCCAAAAACAAGGTGTCATTTTCATAATGAAATTACTTTGTTGAAATAAAAGAAAAATTTAATTACTTCTATTGTAGCAGAGATATAGCAATTGCAGTTATATCTTTGCTGTCGCATTCTCTTTCCCTTCTATACATAATTATAGCTAATTCAATCTAACCTCATGGGAATTATCAGATTTCAAAATTTATTTTTTCACATCTTTCATAAGGTGATAAAAAAAATGATTTCATAAAATATTTTTGGCTCTGAATTTTTAATGAATACCCTAAATCATTTCTTGTTAGCCCACACTTTATGAATTTTCGATACATCTCAAGAATTTTCAAGAATTCTCGGGATTTCTCGGGATTTTTTGAGATTTATATTTAGGAATCGCAGTCGCTATGCTTTTCTTTTTTATTCTTCTCAAATATTAGGCACAAAAAATGCGCAACATTAATTTCTTAATGTTGCGCCACAACTAACTATTTACTTAAGGGTTAAACAGTTTTCTTTTTATTGTTTTATAAATTTTTATTAATCGTTTTGTAATCATTTTGCATTTGAATCAAATATAAGCCAATTTCAAACGAAGACAAATCTATCCGTGTATTATTTTGAATAATTGTTTCTTTCAAAACCAATTTGCCAGTATTATCTAACACAGAAACAGAACAATTTCGTTTACCTTCCGTCTCTAGATCAATAAAATCATTAGCCGGATTTGGAAAAATACGATAACTAACATCCAATTCAGAATTAGCAATTTCTAAAGGAAACGATATTGTAACTGAATCACAAAGTTGACATCCATTCGCATCTGTAACACAATAAGAATAATTAGAAGGACATAAGCTACTAATCGTGGGTGTCCCATCTCCAATTGTGATATGTGGTTTTTTAATGAACTACCGCGCGTCCCTCAAAATGGAAATATGAACTACAAAAGCTTAAGAAAAACAGATCATAGCCATTTTAAATAAAATTTTTAACTTTGTCATATACACCTATCCAGGAAAACGGGAAGCCATGCTGTAATTGATACAAAAACACCCCTTCCTAAAATGCAATATAATAGTTGACAACAAGTTATTTTAATGTTTATATTTGTTCCGTGAAATATCTCAGTATCATATTATTCTTTTGTTTCATTGCATTAACCGTTATCCCTTGTCCAAAACCGTCTATGGATACAGAGAAAGCAGCTTCATGTTGTTCGGGCTCTCAGAATAATCAGAGTAAAAATAATTCCGATAATCAGCATTCTGATAATGATTGTAAAGGTTGCAACCCTTTGGCCCCATGCCATTGCTGTTCAATAGCTTTTCCTCTTATGCAGCCTATTGGTATTGCCTGTATTGCAACAAACCAGGATAAGAATATAAACTATTGTGAATTTATCCCACCTACTGTTATTTTTACCATTTGGCAACCGCCTAAGATTTCCTGATTTTTTCTTTAACGACCCTACATAATAATAGCTCATTTGGGCTTTTCGTTGTTACCATTAAGTAAAATTAGTTAATCATCAAAAATTAAAAAAATGAAAAAGATATTTTTTTCCACCATCATATTAGGTTCAATACTTATTTCTTCCTGCGGGTCAAAAGCCGATTTTACCACCTGCGAGGCGCACCTAAAAAATTGTCCAATCTCTGAAGATTGCCCTGAGCATCCTGTCTGCGAAGCACATGAAAAATGTGAAAAAGACATGGACTGCAAAGAGCATCCGAATTGCGAAGCCTTTGAGCATCGTTAATCAGACAAGTATTAGAAGAATCGCACAGGTACTCTGAACATTAACAGGGCTGTATTTTCATTGGTTAATGAACCGTGAATTCATTTGCCATATTGTTATAGTTCAGACTGCCTTTGCGTATTCGCCTATTCGCAACAATTCTGTATTTATAAAAAAGCCAAATTATGTTTGATAAAATCATTCGATTTTCAATCTACAATAAATTTATTGTAGGAATATTTGTCGTAGCAATGATGGCCTGGGGCGTATATTCCTTATCCAGTTTGCCCATTGATGCTGTACCTGACATTACAAATAATCAGGTACAGGTTATTACTGTTGCTCCTACTCTTGCAGCGCAGGAAGTAGAACAATATGTAACTGCCCCTATTGAGTTTGCCTGCCTGAACTTACCGGACATGATTGAGTTCCGGTCAATATCCCGTTTGGGATTATCCGTTATCACCATCGTTCTAAAAGATGAAGTGGATATCTACAAAGCCAGGCAAATGATTAACGAACGTTTAAAGCAGGCAGAGGAAAACATTCCTAAAGGGGTGGGTACACCGGAACTTGCTCCTGTATCAACTGGTCTAAGCGATGTTTATCAATATGTGGTACACACGAAACCAGGATACGATTCGGCTTATTCTTCTATGGAATTACGTACCATTCAAGACTGGATTATTAGAAAACAATTGTTAGGAGTGTCGGGAGTTGCTGAGATAAATACTTTAGGTGGGTATCTGAAACAATATGAAATAGCTATTAATACCGACAAACTTAAATCATTGAATGTAACCGTACCGGAAGTTTTTACAGCACTTGAAAATAACAATGAAAATACCGGAGGAAGTTACATTGAAAAAAATACAACCTCTTATTTTATCAGGGGAGTGGGAATGGTTAAAAGTCTGGAAGATATTGGAGAAATTGTCGTAAAAAATGTGAATGGAATTCCTGTTCTCATAAGGGATATTGCAAATGTTCAGTACGGAAGTGCTACAAGATATGGTGCTGCTACCCGTAATGCCCAGGGAGAGGTAGTGGTTGGGGTAGTAATGATGCTAAAGGGACAGAACTCAGCAGATGTTACTAAACGTGTAAAAGAAAAGATAGAGGTAATACAAAAAACATTGCCCGAAGGAGTTGTCATTGAACCATTTCTTGATAGAAGCACATTAATTGACAGAGCAATCCATACCGTAAGCACTAACCTGGTTGAAGGGGCGCTTATTGTCATTTTTATTTTGGTGTTGTTACTTGGAAATTTCAGGGCAGGTATGGTAGTGGCATCGGTAATTCCTCTTTCTATGCTTTTTGCTATTTGTATGATGAAACTGTTTGGTGTGAGCGGAAACCTGATGAGTCTGGGAGCAATTGACTTTGGGCTAATTGTAGATGGAGCAGTAATTATAGTGGAAAGCATTGTCCATCGAATCAGTATGAGCAAGCATCATCATGTGGGTATTAAAAAATTATCGCAGGATCAAATGAATAGCGAGGTATTTGAGGCTTCGTCCAAGATTCGTAAATCAGCTGCTTTTGGAGAACTAATTATTTTAATCGTTTACCTGCCCATTTTAACGCTAACCGGAATCGAAGGAAAAATGTTTGGCCCAATGGCTCAAACCGTTGGCTTTGCTATTTTCGGAGCATTCCTGCTCTCATTCACTTATGTACCGATGATGTCAGCATTGTTTCTTAGCAAACGTACAACACACAAACGCAATATTTCTGACCGTATAATTGATGCCTGCCAGTGGGTATATAACCCTATCATTCGTTTTTCTCTGAAAAGAAAATTTACGGTTATAATTACCGCTTTTGTAATTTTTGTGGCAAGCCTCTTTGTTTTTAAAAGCCTTGGAGGGGAATTCATTCCTACGCTGGAAGAAGGTGATCTTGCAATAAACACGAAAATTATGGCAGGGAGTTCCTTGTCGCAGAATATCACGATGCTTACCAAGCTGGAAGAAATGTTGAAAAAGAATTTTCCGGAAGTGAAGGAGGTGGTTTCACGGATCGGATCATCAGAAATTCCTACTGATCCTATGTCCTTTGAAGTGGCGGACATGATTGTGGTGCTGAAAGATAAAAGTGAATGGACAACCGCAAAAACCCGTGACGAGCTTTCGGATATGATTAAAAGCGAACTATCAACCCTGCCGGGGGTAAGCATGGAAATATCACAACCTGTCCAGCTTCGTTTTAATGAGCTGATGACAGGTGTTAGATCAGACGTAGCTGTAAAAATTTATGGCGAAGATCTGAACCTTCTTGCTGAAAAATCGAAAGAGGCTATAAAGCTGATTGAAAATATTGAAGGCATTGCCGATTTGCGGGCAGAACAAGTAACAGGATTACCACAGATAAGTGTCAACTACAATCGCTCCAAAATCGCCCAGTTCGGACTTGATATTTATAATGTAAACAGAGTACTCAGAACAGCTTTCGCAGGAGAAGTGGCAGGCGTTGTGTTTGAAGGCGACCGGAGATTTAATATGGTTGTACGTCTTCAAAAAGAATTGCGGACAGATATTGACAATATCAGATCATTGCTAATTCCACTGCCAAACGGAGGACAAATTCCTTTAGACCAACTGGCAACCATACAATACGAAGAAGGCCCAATGCAAATTTCAAGAGATGACGGAAATCGAAGAGTAACACTTGGATTAAATGTCCGCAACCGTGATGTATTATCAGCAGTAAAAGATATACAGGAAAAATTAGATAAAGGGCTTGTACTTCCTGCCGGGTATTACATTACGTATGGCGGGCAATTTAAAAACTTGATTGAAGCAAATAAGCGCTTAAGCATAACTGTTCCGGTCGCCTTGCTCCTCATTCTTATACTTCTGTTTTTTACTTTTCATTCTTTAAAACAGACATTTTTAATTTTAAGCGCGGTTCCGCTTTCAGCAATAGGCGGAGTATTTGCATTATGGATGCGTGATATGCCATTTAGTATTTCGGCAGGAGTTGGTTTCATTGCGTTATTCGGTGTGGCTGTACTAAACGGAATTGTTCTTATTGCCGAATTTAACAGGTTAAAACTGGAAGGCATAACAGATGCTTATGAACGGGTAATCACAGGCACAAAAGTCAGATTACGACCTGTAATTATGACCGCTGCGGTGGCTTCACTCGGATTTTTACCAATGGCGCTTTCCACCGGAGCGGGAGCGGAAGTGCAAAAGCCGCTTGCAACGGTTGTTGTTGGAGGATTAATCACAGCAACACTTCTCACTTTGGTAGTATTGCCTGCATTGTATATTTTATTTTCAGGAAAAGAAAAAAAGCAAGAAATAAGGATTGAAAATTAATGATTAAAAAATTTTTAAAAATGAAAAAAAATATCAAATTAAATATGCTGATAGCCCTTATTCTTATTGCATTGGGAAGTTGCAGCAGTGAAAAGGAACCAGGCGAAAAAACTAATTCCGAAGTAAAACCATCTTCTGATTCCCTTGTCACATCTATAACTATAACCGCAGCGCAATTCAGAAATGCAGGAATAAAGTTAGGATACCTGGGTGATAAGCAATTATCCGAAACAATAAAGACTTCGGGTTCTGTTGATGTGCCTCCGCAAAATTACGCCCAGGTTTCAACCTATTTAGGAGGGGTTGTAAAATCAATTTTAGCTCAGGAAGGCGACTTTGTGAAAAAAGGCCAAACGGTTATCACGCTGGAGCATCCTGATTTTATTAAGTTACAGCAGGAATACATTGCCAATAAAAACAACCTGTTGTTCCTTGAAAAAGACTACAAAAGGCAAAAGGAACTTTTTGAAGGCAATGCCGGTACAGGAAAAATCTTTCAGGAAGTGGAATCAAAATACAATGCAGAAAAGGGAAATGTTGCTTCGCTTGAAAATCAGTTATCAATGCTTTCTATTTCAACGGATGCTCTTGATAAAGGGGAAATAATTAAAACAGTTGCATTAAAAGCACCAATTGACGGCTATATGGGGCATCTTAATATCAGTTTGGGTGCTTATGCTGAACAAAATAAAACATTATTCGATATAACAGATAATAGTAATTTGATCGTGCATCTAAACATTTTTGAAAAAGATATTATTAAAGTATCCAAGGGTCAAAAAGTAGTTGTTAGTTTGCCGAATCAAAACACCGTAGAAATTGAAGGTGAAATAGTTGGAATTGGAAAAAGCGTGGACAATGAAACAAAAACTGTTTCAGTTAGAGCTTCCATAAAGGACGATAAACACATTCTGATTCCCGGAATGTTTGTGAATGTTTTTATCAGCATGACAGAAATGTCTTCGCAGATTATTCCTACTGATGGAGTTGTTCGCACCGGTGAAAAACAATACGTTTTTATGGCCACTGATGAATGGTGTTCTAACCCCAATTTAAAAAATGAAGCAGCCAAAGTAAATACACCTATAAAGGAAATGAGTAAAGATAGTGTTGCCCTTACCTACAAAATGGTGGAAGTGTTGACAGGTCCATCAGCTAATGGTTATGTTGGTATTACACCACTTGAAAAAATATCAGATTGTATAGTGGTAGTAAAAGGAGCTTATTACATTATGTCGCAATTAAAAAGCGGGCAAATGGTAGGTTGCTGTGAAGCTGAAGAACCTAAAAAATAACGATAACATGTTAAAACAGAGCAAAAAGGAGCAATCCAATATGGATTTTTTTTGATTTTCAATGTACTTTAACAAAAATTTGCAAAAAAGTAATAAAATAATGCCTTTAATCATTAAACCCCGATAGTTAATTTCCTATATTTGCGACAAATGAAAAGAATTGTAAGTTTTATATTAGCCATGTATTTTTTCGGGTTGTCTGCTAAGACATGTCCTGATGCTGCTGCTATTGATACTTATAACGACTGTAAAATTGCTTCCTGTGTGCATTTGGAAAGTGGTCATGCAGATCACCATGCTGCCGATTCCTGTTCACCTCTCTGCACTTGTAGTTGTTGTGGTGGTGTAACACTTGTATATGAATCTTCACCTGGTTTTAAAGCAAGTTTCACTCCGCTTGAAAAGCCTTTATATTCTGAGAACCTGATATCAGAAATTTCCTTTTCCGTTTGGCAACCGCCTAAAATCTAAAATCTGTTTTTTCTGTAATTCTCTATTTTAAGGCTAATCCGCCTTAGAGCTATTACGCATTTTTCTATTATCTATATCCATAGACAATAGAAAAATGTTCGTTTCAACAGATTAAAATGATAAAATCAAAAAAAAATAAAAAGAAAGGCAAAAAGCCAATAACCTTAAAAACTATTCTCCGGGGAACCGGGATAGCTATTGCATGTATCATTTTATTATTAACAATGGCTGAAAGGATATGGCATTACTTCCATTATCATCTAAACAAATAAAATTATGCTCGATAAAATCATTTCATTCAGTATTAAAAACAAATTCATCATCGGATTGATGACTTTTGCGCTCATTATTTGGGGAGTATGGAGTGCTACCAAACTACCCATTGATGCCCTTCCCGATATTACCAACAACCAGGTTCAAATTATTACTCTATGCCCGACACTTGCCGGACAAGAAGTAGAACAATTGGTAACTTATCCAATTGAACAAAGCATTGCAAACCTTCCTGATTTAGAAGAGTTACGAAGCATTTCACGTTTCGGGCTTTCAGTAATTACGGTTGTGTTTGATGATAAAGTAAATATTTACTTTGCCCGACAATTGATCAATGAAAGATTAAAGGAGGCTGAAAGCAAAATACCAAAAGGTATTGGCACTCCTGAATTAGCTCCTGTAAGCACAGGTTTAGGTGAGGTGTACCAATACATTATTCATCCGGCAAAAGGAAGCGAAGCTAAATACACAGCTATGGACCTTAGAACCATGCAGGATTGGATTGTGGCAAGACAACTTTACGGCACAGCCGGTATAGCGGAAATTAACAGTTTTGGTGGCCAGTTAAAACAATACGAAGTGGCAGTAAATCCTGACCGTCTTGTTGCAATGAATATTTCAATTCCAGAAATATTTACCGCTCTTGAAAAGAATAATGAAAATACGGGTGGTGCGTACATCGACAAAAAACCGAATGCCTATTTTATTCGTGGTGTAGGTCTGATAGGTTCATTTGATGATATCAAAAATATCGTTCTAAAAAACAGCCCGAATGGTATTCCTATATTAATTAAAGACGTTGGTGATGTAAGATTAGGAAGTGCGGTAAGATACGGTGCGCTCACCTACAATGGTGAAGTGGATGCCGTTGGAGGTGTTGTAATGATGCTAAAAGGGGCGAACAGTGCCGATGTAGTTAACCGTGTCAAAGAAAAGATGGTAACTATTCAGAAATCATTACCTGCCGATGTAGTAATAGAGCCCTATCTGGATAGGACAGATTTGGTAAATCGTGCTATTGATACAGTTAAATCAAACTTGATAGAAGGTGCCTTGATTGTGATTCTTGTATTGGTGTTGTTTCTCGGCAATTTAAGAGCAGGATTAATTGTTGCTTCCGCAATTCCACTTTCCCTATTGTTTGCTCTTGGCATGATGAACCTGTTTGGCGTAAGTGCTAACCTAATGAGTTTGGGTGCAATTGATTTCGGTTTGATTGTGGATGGTGCGGTTATTATAGTCGAAGCTACATTACATCATTTATCATTAAGAAAAGGCATTGGCAGATTAACTCAAAACGAAATGGATGAAGAGGTTTTTGTCTCTGCATCAAAAATACGTAGCAGTGCGGCTTTCGGAGAAATAATTATCCTGATAGTTTATATTCCAATTCTTACACTTATTGGTATTGAGGGGAAAATGTTTGGTCCGATGGCTCAAACAGTTGGGTTCGCAATTTTTGGCGCATTGATATTATCACTAACCTATATCCCTATGATGTGCGCTTTATTTTTACCAAAAAATATATCACACAAAGAAACTTTTAGTGATAAACTAATGAATTTCTTTAAACGTGTATATGCGCCACTTTTGGAAAAAGTGATTCGTTTTAAAAAAATTGTGGTACTGGCTACTGTGTCAGTTTTCCTAATTGCTGTTTTTATCTTTTCAAGAATGGGTGGAGAATTTATTCCAACATTAGCAGAAGGTGATTTTGCTTTCCACTGCATCTTATCACAAGGAACCTCTTTATCGCAAAGTATAGAAACCTCCATGCAGGCATCACGGGTAATCAAAGAATTTGACGAAGTAAAAATGGTAGTGGGTAAAACAGGAAGCGCAGAAGTGCCCACTGACCCAATGCCTCCAGAGGCGTCAGATATGATGGTAATTTTAAAACCGCAAAGCGAATGGAAGCGGGATATTTCTTATGAGAAACTGGCGGATGAGATATATGAAAGTTTAGAAAACATCCCCGGTGTGTTCTTTGAAAAAAGTCAACCTATTCAAATGCGTTTTAATGAATTAATGACCGGAATTCGTCAGGATGTGGCAGTAAAAATATTTGGAGAAAACATGGATACGCTATTAACCTATGCTAATAAAGTAAATGAAGTAGTGCAACGTGTGGAAGGTGCAACCGAACCAAGTGTTGAACGGGTTGCAGGATTACCGCAAATTGTAATTAAGTACAACCGCACTCAAATCGCCAATTACGGATTAAACATTGAAGACATCAACCATATTGTAAGCACCGCCTTTGCAGGTGGCAGCGCAGGAGTGGTGTATGAAAACGAGCGCAAATTTGATTTGGTAGTTCGTTTGGACAGCACACACCGCAACAATATTGACGATGTTAGCCATTTGTATATTCCTGCGGCCAACGGAACTCAGATTCCGCTTTCACAAGTTGCAGACATCAAAATGGAGTTAGGTCCCGCACAAATCAGCCGTGAAGGAGGGAAACGCAGAATTGTAATTGGTTTTAATGTGAAAGGGAGAGATGTTGCAAGTGTGGTAAAAGACATTCAAAAAGAATTGAATGAAGTAAAATTACCATCAGGTTACTATTTTACGTATGGTGGCACATTTGAAAACTTGCAGGCTGCATCAGCTCGCTTAATGATAGCCGTACCTGTTGCACTGGCGCTTATTTTCATGTTGCTTTACTTTACGTTTACATCTATAAAACAAGCCACACTTATTTTTACAGCCATACCAATGGCGGCTATTGGCGGGGTGTTTGCATTGCTCATTCGCGATATGCCATTCAGTATTTCCGCAGGCATTGGTTTTATTGCATTGTTCGGTGTAGCAGTACTAAACGGTATTGTGCTTATAGGAACTTTTAATCAATTAGAAAAGGACGGTATGACTAATATTTTAGACAGGGTAAGAGAGGGCACTAAAATTCGTTTAAGGCCCGTATTAATGACAGCGGTGGTTGCTTCACTTGGGTTTTTACCAATGGCACTTTCACATGGTGCTGGTGCAGAAGTGCAAAAACCTTTAGCCACCGTTGTAATTGGCGGACTGATTACCGCAACATTCCTTACGCTTTTTGTATTGCCATTGCTCTACATTTTGTTTTCAGGAAAAAGAAAAATAAAACCAACTATTTCAGCGGTGATTGTAGTGTTGATGATTGGTTCTTTCAGCAATGCAAATGCTCAAACAGCAACTACGGCTAAACAAATAAATGTTGAAGATGCAATCAGTATCGCCTTGAAAAATAATTTGCAATCGCAATCACAACAATTGAATGTGAAGTCATACGATAAGTTGAGTAAATCCTATTTTGAATTGCCTAAAACAGACCTCACATATCAATATGGTCAGTTTAACAGTATTCAAAAGGACAACTCTTTTCAAATTTCACAAGGGATTCCCTTTCCAACGTACTATTCTTCAAAGGCTGGTTTATATAATGCACAATTGAAGGGAAGCGAATTGCGGAAGCAAGCTACGGAAAGTGAAATTAAAGCACAGGTACAATTGTATTATTACCAGTTGCTTTATTTGGAAAACAACAAGAAGCAGTTGTTACACTTAGATAGTTTGTATGTGGACTTTGTAAATGCAGCCGGGCTTCGTTATAAAACTGGAGAAACAAACCTGCTGGAAAAAACAACTGCTGAAACAAAACGGGGTGAAATCTCGCTCCTGGTCAAACAAAATGAAACGGATATGTTATTGACCTATACTTCACTAAAGGCATGGATGAATGCAAGCGAAGATTTTACAATTAGCAATAATGGAGATTTTCAACCTCTTACAATAAGTACAATTGATACTTCGCTTATTGCCAATAATCCTTCGCTGAAATTACTCTATCAGGATGCGGTAATTGCAGAGCGTACTAAAAAGCTGGAAGTAGCACAAACGCTGCCCGATTTTAAAGTCGGTTACTTCAATCAGAGTATTATTGGTTTTCAGAATACAGAAGGAAACGATGTTTATTTCGATGCCGGAAAAAGATTTACTGGCTTTAATGTAGGTGTGAGTATCCCGCTTACTTTTTTTAGCAATACGGCTAAAATCAAATCTCTGGAATTGCAAAAGCAATCTTTGGAAAAAACAGCCGATAATGCTAAACTGCAATTACAAGCTCAATTGCAAAACACCTTTCAGCAATACAACCAAAACCTTTCACGGTTCACTTATTATAAAACACAGGCATTGCCAAACGCTGCTTTAATTATCAGCACGGCAAAATTGGGTTTCAGCAGTGGTGGAATTGGTTATGTTGAATACTTACAGGCATTGCAGACTGCAACCGATGTAGAGTTGAACTATCTGCAATCGGTCAATCAGCTCAATCAATCCATTATCAATATCAACTTATTAATTAACAGATAATTCTAAAAATAAAAATACTATGAAAAATCTCATAATAGTTATAACAATAATTGCAACAGCAATGTTTTTTGGATCTTGTGGAAGTGATGCTACTTCCGGTAAGGAAAAAGGTCACGAAGAAGGAGGGCATGAAGAACATGGAGGAGGTCACGAAGAAAACGAAAGCACGGTTACACTTTCCTCAGAGCAAATGAAATCAATAAAAATGCAATTGGGAAGCATTGAAAAAAAGCAACTGACCGCTTCGCTTAAAGCCAACGGAATTTTGAAAGTGCCAAACCAAAATAAAGCAAGTGCAACATCCTTACTTGGCGGAGTTGTAAAAACCATTTTAGTTCAACCCGGCAATACGGTTACTAAAGGACAAACTATTGCCACCATTGGAAATACCGCGTTCATCATTTTACAGGAAGAATTCTTAACTGTATCGGCTAAAACAGATTTGGCACAAATAGAATTTGAACGGCAGAAAGAACTGAACAAGGGAAATGCCGGTTCTTTAAAAATGTTGCAACAAAGCGAAGCCGAAATTAAAGGACTAAAAGCACGAAAATCGAGTTTGCAGAAACAATTAGAATTAATTGGTATCAACCCTGCAACGCTTACCAGCGATAACATTTCTTCGATGCTGAATATAACCAGTCCTATTAGCGGAGCTGTAAGCAGCGTTTTGGTTAACATTGGAAGCAACATAGATGCTAACACCAACATAGCCGAGATTGTGGACAATAGTCAACTGCATTTGGATTTATATGTGTATGAAAAAGATCTGACCAAGCTCAAAGAAGGACAAACAATACATTTTACACTTACCAATAATGCGGGAAAAGAGTACGATGCAAAGGTGTATGGCATCAGCAATACTTTTGAAGAAAACACAAAAGCTATTGCTGTCCACGCACAGGTAGAAGGCGATAAAACAGGATTGATAGATGGGATGAGTATTACAGCATTGGTAAGTTTAGAGAATGCCACCGTTGATGCTGTGCCAACAGATGCTATTGTCAGTTTACAAGGACAGGATTTTATTTTCGTTGTTACAGATGAACACGGTGAAGAAGAACATCATGCTGAAGGAGAGAAAGACAATGGAGAAGCGGAACACAAACATGTTGAAGGCGAAAAAGAAGAACATGCAGATGTAAAAAATACTGACAAACATGATGAACACGGACATGCTCACGCTGAAGGAGAAAAGAAAGAACAACCTAAAGAAGGTGAAATGACATTTGAGAAAATCCCTGTTCGCAAAGGCACAACAGATGTCGGTTATAGTGAAATTACTTTGCTCAAAGAAATTCCTGCTAACAGTAAAGTAGTTGTAAATGGCGCATTTTTCATTTTAGCAAAAATGAGCAACAAAGGTGAGGGACACCAACATTAAAATTAATAGCAATCTATATAAACATAAACTAAAGCAAATCAAAAATGAAAAAAATCACATTAATTATCATGCTCCTTGCAGCATTTGCATTTGGAAATACCGGATGCGGAAACAATGATGAACCTAAAACCGAACACAAAGGTGATGGGCATGAACATGATGAAACTACACACGAAAAAGGTGATGGACACAATCATCAAGAGGATGATACTATGCACCAGAAAGGTACTGGACATAATCATGCAGAAGGTGATACTATTCACCACAAAGGCGATGAACATAAACATTAATTAATATGGGTGGAACGTTGCTTCTTTTCTTTAATGATGTAAAGAACATTAGAGTTTTCAAAGCAGGGTTTTCACCCACCATTTTTAAATTAATCAGATCAAAAAAAATATTTAACCTATTTATAGCAATCATACTTGTCAATGGCACACAAGTTATGTAAGAACCGGAAGTCACATAAGCGAACTAAAAATACAGGAGGCTTTAAATTATGTTAAGAACAAAATAAATCAAACAATGAAATCAATTCCTTTTATAATTATGCTTCTTGTATCAGCAATTAACCTAATTGCACAAAATGTATATCGAACGGTTGATGGGCATGTTCTCGTTACAGGCGAATATAAGGGAGAAAAAATTACTGCCCAAAGCCACAAGCTTAGGTTCGTCCTCAATTATACGACAAAACAGTTTACCGGTACAATTGATCTAAGGACACTTAAAACAGGAATAAATTCTCTTGATTCGCTTATGCTGGCAAAGAAAGATTCGTTATGGCTCAACTTTTCTGGAACGATTCCGAATGATGATTTTATAACCTGGGAGCATCCGGTACTCAAATTAAATGTACCTGTTACAGTTCATGTTAATAACATTCAACGGGAATTAGTTTTAGCTGCTACAATTGAACATTTTGATGCATCAGGAACTTATTCTTGTAGTTTATCCGGCTTTATCGACTTGAGTATTTCTCAGTTTAACTTTAGCAAAGAAGGTCTCAAAGATACGGTCAATGCCCAATTCGTTCAATTGTTATTAAAAAAACAATAAAATAGAAGTGGGACAAAGGACACACAGTAACATTTTTGTAATGGAAAATTTTGAACAAATATTTTATGGAATTCTGACTGAAAAGTTAAGCGTTAATTGGGAAGACTTAAAGCCTGAAACCAGGTTTTCGGATTTGGGTTTAAACTCCTTAGATATGGTTGAATTAATAATTGAATTTGAAAAAGCTTTCCATCTTACTATTTCTGATGATGACATTGAAAAAATGATAACCGTTGGTGATGCGAAAGAATACTTAAAGAAAACGTTAAATATAAATTAAAATCTTATGGGCTTAACCTTCAAAGGAACCATAGAAGAAATGCGACAACTGGCAAAATCAAAAGGTGGTATATGCTGGTCGAAGGAGTATGTAAATTCCAAAGCAAAGCTTTGGTGGGAATGCAGTAAAGGTCATCGTTGGCAATCTTCACCGTTAAGCGTGAAAAATAGAAATAGCTGGTGTCCGGTTTGTGCTAATAACTTACCTCTCGGTATAAAAGAAATGCAAAAGCTGGCTAAAAAAAGAAACGGGAAGTGCTTATCAGAGGAATATATTAATGTCAAAGTTAAATTGCTTTGGGAATGCGATAAGGGACATCAGTTTCAAAGCACCCCGGAAAATGTAAGGCAAGGTAAATGGTGTTCTAAATGTAAAAAGAAAAATTTAAAAGAAACAACATGAAAAAAGCAATTAGGGGATTTTTTGTCATGCTAAGTTTAACGCTTGCAGTAATAAATGTTTGTTCTGCTCAAACCGAAATCAAATTGCCGGAAGATAGTTTGCCTGCAATCGTTCATAATGAATTGCATAAAAAATATGCTCATTATACCGTGAACAGTATTTCCAAGAAGGTAGATCAACTGCAAAATATTACTTACAAAATTGAAGTGCAGAAAAAATCAACAGTGATAGACTTACTTTATGATAAACAAGGAAAGCTTATTGGCAAAGAGAAAGGCAAGGTTTATTCTTATGATGGTACTGAAAAATCAAGATCTCCATCATCACCAAGTAAATCAAATGATGGACACAATCATTAACTCTTTAGAGAAAAAAATTAAAACAATAAAATCAATGATGATGGGGGAGTTCAAAGAGAAATTTAATGTTCTACTTATTGACAAATTAAATATTACTGAGCAGGAATTAAAATCCGAAGCAAAATTTACGGACTTGGGAGCAGATTCTTTGGATATGGTTGACTTAATATTTGAATTTGAAAAAGAGTTTTTCATTTCCATTCCCGGTGGTGATGTTGAAAAAATAAAAACAGTTGGTGAAGCGGAAGAATATTTAAAAATAAGGTTGGGTATTATGCAATAGAGAAGTTAAATAATAAAAAATATTATGGGCGGAGGCTTGGTTCCTTTTGGTTTACGAAAATAAACTTTTTTCATAGCCAGGTTCTCCCACCCACCAAATTGAAAATAAGTTTAGAGACCTTAATTATTAATTAAAAAAAGTAAACCATGAGAACAAAAAATTTCATTTTAGTGCTGAGCGTTTTAGTAATGCTTTCACTTAGCAATTGTACTACCATAAGGCCCGGAGAGGTTGGTCTTAAGCAACGCTACGGAATTTTAAAACCAGGTATGCTTGCAGGAGGTTTGAAAATTTTAACCCCGTTTAGTGCCAAAATTATCAAAATTAATACTCGTATAATCGAATATAAAACCTTGTTACATCTTCCAACAAAGGATGGACTTGAAATCACTGCGGAAGTGAGCCTGTTTTATCATGTAAAGCCTGAAAGCGCCCGTGATTATTATGTAAAATTCGGAGAAAATTACGATAATGGAGTAGTAATAAGCTCCCTAAATTCATCGGCAAGAGAAAGTAGTATTTTATATAACGCTAAAGATTTACTTGTAATAAGGGAAGAATTGGAAAAAGCCATTAACGAAAAAACAGCTGCTCATATTGCCTCTTTTGGCTATGCAGTTGATAATTTTTTAATTATGGATTTAACCTTGCCTCAGGAAATAGCCCAAGCTATCAAAAACAAAATAACAGCCGAGCAAGTGGCTCTACAAACTGTAATTGATATTGAGCGTAAGAAAAAAGAATTAGCCTACGATATTGATAAACAAAGAATTGAGAACAATTATAATGTTGAAAAGCAGTTACAGGCGGCTGATTTAGCCATCGAAAAACAGAAAAAGGAAGCAGAGCGAATGCAGATAGAAGCAGAAGCCATAAAAAAGGCGCAACAAACTATTAACGAATCGTTAACAGATAAAATGCTAAAATATAAATCGCTTGAGATTAGTAAAAATCTGGTGACTTCACCTAATTCGAAATTGATAATAACAGAAGGAAAAAATATTGGTATACACAATGAGTTAGGAGATATAAAATAATTAAAAAATATGGGCGGAGGCTTGGTTTCGGTTTATAATACTAGACTTTTTTCATAGCCAGGTTCTCTCGCCCACCAAATTAAAAGATAGTCAAAATGATAAACAAAGACCCTAACCACAAACATACTTACGACCCACTCTCTATGAACCGGGAGGAATTAATAGAATACATCAAAAAAAATGAACGAAGATTTAGCTCTGATATAATAATCAGTTTTAAGATTTTCAGTGATGAGGAATTAATAAAGCTTAAAAGAATAATTGATAGTGAAAATGACAAAGGAAGACAATGAAAAAATGATTATATGTAAACAAAAGCAAAAAAGACAATAGCTAAAAGCCAATCAACAATGAAAACAGACATTTTTAAAAATTTAAAATACGATATCCCATCAAGTCTGGTGGTTTATTTGGTTGCTCTTCCTTTATGTTTAGGGATAGCATTAGCTTCAGGCGCTCCGTTGCTATCAGGAATAATTTCAGGAATCATAGGAGGAGTAATTGTTGGATTCTTCAGTGGATCGCAAACCAGCGTAAGTGGTCCGGCAGCCGGTCTTGCTGCAATAGTGCTTGCCTCCATAACTAAACTCGGAGGTTTTGAAGTTTTTTCAACAGCACTTTTATTAGCAGGTTTGTTGCAGTTAATTGGTGGACTATTAAAAGGAGGATTTATTGCTAATTACATTCCATCAAATGTAATTAAAGGGCTATTGGCTGCAATTGGAATTTTACTCATTTTAAAACAGATTCCTCATGCATTAGGTTACGATACGGATCATGAAGATGTTTTTGCATTTACTCAACCAAATGGAGAGAATACGTTTTCGCATCTTTTTGGAAGCGCTTCACATCTTAATATAGGATCGGTTGTTATTAGTGTTATCGGTATTCTGTTATTGTTTTTTTGGGACAAGACACCCTTAAGAAAAATTAAATTTTTACCGGCTTCATTATTCGTTGTCGCTGTCAGCATGGGATTGAATGAACTTTTTCGCGTGCTTCTTCCTGCCTTTTATGTTGAAGGACATCATTTAGTGAACTTACCGGCAACCGATATTTGGAAATTGCTTGAAATAAAATTACCCACACTCTCCGCTATTGCTAATTATGAAGTATGGGTTGTGGCATTCACCATCGCAATAGTTGCTTCATTAGAAACGATGCTGAATTTAGAAGCAGTTGACAACATAGATCCTCATAAAAGAGAATCTCCCCCTAACAAAGAATTGGTTGCTCAGGGTCTTGGAAACATGGTTGCCGGTGTTTTAGGTGGAATACCTGTAACATCTGTAATTGTGAGAAGCTCGGTAAACCTTGATGCGGGAGCTAAAACCAAAGCATCCGCCATTTTGCATGGTGTGATGTTGTTTTTCAGCATTTTAATGCTTACACCTTTTTTAAATAAAATTCCTTTGGCCGCTTTAGCTGCCATATTGATTATGACAGGCTATAAATTGGCAAAAATTAAATTGTTCAAAGATATGTATCATAAGGGATGGAATCAATTCATTCCCTTTATTGTTACCATAGCAGGCATCCTATTTACAGACTTGTTAATAGGGATTTTAATCGGGTTAGCAGTGGGCATTTTTTATCTTCTCAGAAGTAATTTCAGAAATCCATTTACCTTAGAGAAGCAGGCGATTTATACGAATGAAACCATTCGTATAGAATTACCCAGTCAGGTTTCATTTTTAAACAAAGCAACAATAAAAGAAACACTATGGAGTATCCCTGAAAAATCAAAAGTTATTATTGACGGAAGTAAAACCGATTATATCGATAATGATATTCTGGAAGTTTTAGAGGATTTTAAAACGATTGTTGCCCCTGAAAGAAACATACAACTCAATATGGTGGGACTGAAAAAAGAATACCTTCTAACCGATCATATTCAGTTTATAAACGTATTAGATAAACAAACACAAAAAGAATTAACACCGGAAAAGATTTTGAATCTTTTGAAAGAAGGCAATAATCGCTTCATTAAGGGTAAATGGTCAAAAAAAGAACTTAAACATCAGGTAGATGCCACTTCATCAGGGCAATACCCAATGGCTGTTATATTAAGTTGCATTGATTCAAGAATAACCCCCGAAGTGGTATTTGACAGCAACCTTGGCGATTTGATTTCAGTACGTATTGCCGGAAATATCATAAATAACGAAATTATAGGAAGTATGGAACTTTCGCATAAAGAAATAGGCACTAAGCTAATTGTAGTAAAGGGGCATGCAAACTGCGGAGCCATAAATGCCGCAATTCACGAAATTAAAGGTGGATATATTGAACGTATTACTCAAAAAATTAAACCTTCAATTGATAAGGCTATTAAATTGCATGACGATAAAAATTTACAAAATAACTTGTTAGAAGATACCTGCCGTTTAAATATTCAGAATTCAGTATATGAAATTTTAAAAACAAGCCAATACATTACTGGGCAAATTAGTGAAGGCAAGTTAGGTATAGTGTCAGCATATTATGATACAAGAACAGGAAATGTGAATTTTGGTGATTTAATTGCATCTAAAGAGAAATTAGAAAAAACAATCTCAATGACAGATAGCGGAAATTAAAATTGAGTAATATGGATATAACTGCATATATAACCGGAAAAATTAAACCTTCTATTGAAAAGGCAAAGTTAATACAAACTGATAAGGATACTAATTTAACAGAAAATACTTGTCTATTAAATATGCAAAATTCCGTAAATAAAATTTTAGAAAAAAGCAGTTCTGTTTGTGAGCAAATCAGCAACGAAAAATTAGGCATTGTGTCAGCCTATTATAATACTACTACGGGAAAAGTTAGATTTGATAACTTAATAGCATCTGAAGAAAATTTAGCTGAAACTTTACACGGGAATGAATGAAAATACTGAATAATATATTACTTATGATTATGCTGGTTATAGGTAATTCTGTTTTGCCACAAACCCAAACAGAAATCCATAAGGATGCTCTGCCCGAGGAGGTAAAGGAGCATCTACATAAAAAGTATAAAAATTGTTCGGTTGTAAATATTGTTAAAATTACCTTCCACAGCGGAATTAGAATTTACAAGTTGGAAGCTCATAAAAAAATAAACAGAAACAGGAGTACAATTGAAAATATATATTATTTAACTTATGATACTAAAGGAAAACTGATATTAAAAATAAAAGACAGAAAAACCTATTATGCTAATTCACCACCTTCAAAAATGCAACCCTCAACCGGTGGTTATAGGTATAGACATTAACCAAATCCATAAATAAACAATATGAAAAAAATCACAATACTGTAAAACTCATACCTCATAAATTTTGAAAAATGATGATTGATATAAAAATCGAATTAATATTTGTTGCAAAACTTTTTGTTGCCTTTTTGCTTGGAGCATTTGTTGGGCTTGAAAGAGAAAGGCATGGAAGTCCTGCTGGTATAAGAACGTATGCTGCTGTATCTCTTGGCGCTGCTTTATTTACTCTTATAGGGCTTCATTCAAATGACACTACCTCAGCAGCCCGCATAGCTGCAAATATCGTAACGGGCATAGGTTTTCTTGGAGCAGGCATTATTTATAAAGACAACACAAAAGGTTTTACTCACGGATTAACTACGGCATCAACCATTTGGGCAACAGCAGCTATTGGAGTGGCTGTGGCTTATTCAATGTTTATTGTTGCGGTTGCTTCAGCAGTTGCTATTTATTTTCTGCTTTCACTGCATCACTTTCAATGGTACGTTAGAATTAAAATGAAATGGGAAATCAAGAATAATCATAAACATGGTGACGATAATGAATAACAACCCACATAAAGGATGAATAGCAATAAAAAACCTGAGCAGTTAAAAGAGGGGATTCAGCAACTCAATGAGCGGCTTCAGAAGCTAAATTATGAAGCTCGGCAACTTAATCGTATAGCCGGAATCGGTAATAGTAAGGTTCCTATACTTAGTTATAAGATTCATAAACTCAACGATGGGGTTCAGGAGTTCAAGGTTGAGACAGAAAAGGACAATACTAATGTAAAGATACTATATGATGAAATTCAAAAGCTAAATGATGAGGCTCAGAGGCTTGAACAAGAAGTTCAAAAGATCAAAAATAAATATTCCAACAAAAAATGAAAACATGAAAAAAGCCTTCTTGCTTATTGCATCTTTTCTTTTGTTATCAGTTGTAATTTATTATGTGGATTATGCTGCTGATACTGACCATTTGGATTGCTTTGATAATAAAGTAAATCATATTTTAATTTTCTGTGGAGTAATGATTTTAGCCCTAATTACGATTATTTGTTTTTTGCTTTTTTACAAGTTTGACAATGACAAAATTGAAAAAGAATAAAATGACAACTATTAAATAGATGACCATTTTTCAAAAAGGCAATATTAAAATTTTAGTAACACTCCGCAGAGCAATCTTGTTTTCTTTGAAATTTTATGCTGTTTATAAAAGCTAACCCTTAAAACAAATTAACCAATTAATTTAAAAATAATAAATGAAAAATACCAATCCCAATCATAAGCATACCTACGATGCACAAGGCAATATAACCTGTTGTACACTGGAAGAGAAAATCTATGCCAAAGCCAATGCTGCGGAATTGATTAAACCCAAACATCAGCACACGGAGGGCGATGGGCACGATCATGAACATGAAAGCTCTGAAGGGCCAGGGTGGAAACAATACCTGCCT
The DNA here is from genome assembly GCA_017303895.1 of Bacteroidota bacterium. GTDB lineage: Bacteria > Bacteroidota > Bacteroidia > 2-12-FULL-35-15 > 2-12-FULL-35-15 > 2-12-FULL-35-15. The sequence goes on from JAFLBF010000002.1 coordinate 99,975, forward strand.
TTATTTATTAGTTTAATAATGCTTTTATTGGGAATTGTATTTGACAACTACGTAAAAGCAGATTTCTTTAAAAACTATGTACGCTTGGTTTGGTACGTAATTGCATACCTGCCGGTCGGTATTCCGGTAATAAAAGAAGCCGTACAAGCGATACGCAAAGGAGAATTTTTCACAGAGTTTTTTCTTATGAGCCTTGCAACTATTGGTGCATTCGGTATAAAAGAATATCCTGAAGGCGTGGCCGTAATGTTGTTCTATGCTATTGGAGAGCTATTCCAGTCCGCAGCCGTTAATCGTGCCAAGCGGAGTATAAAAGCCTTACTTGATATACGCCCGGACAAAGCCATCGTATTGCGTAATGGAACACTAACAGAAGTTGCACCTGATACAGTAAAGGTTGGAGAAACCATACAAGTAAAAGCCGGAGAAAAAGTAGCATTGGATGGTCTCATGCAATCGCCAGGAAGTTCATTTAATACCGCTGCTTTAACAGGTGAAAGTAAACCGAATACAATTAAGCAGGGTGAAACAGTTCTTGCAGGAATGATTAATCTCGATAAGGTTGTAGAAATAAAAGTTTCAAAAATATTTGCAGAAAGTTCACTTGCACGGATTTTAGATATGGTGCAAAACGCCACTTCACGCAAAGCAAAAACAGAATTATTCATTCGTAAATTCTCAAAAATATATACTCCGATAGTAGTGTTATTAGCCTTGCTATTAACCTTTGTTCCTTACTTCTTTGTAGAGCAGTATGTGTTTTCACAATGGCTGTATCGTGCGCTCATCTTCCTGGTTATCTCCTGCCCTTGTGCATTGGTAATTTCTATTCCTCTCGGATACTTCGGAGGCATAGGAGCTGCATCAAGAAATGGTATTTTGTTTAAAGGTTCCAATTATCTTGATCTAATGACAAAGATAAATACCATTGTAATGGATAAAACAGGGACGCTAACCAAAGGTGTTTTCAAAGTCCAAGAGGTGAATGCGATAAGCCTTTCAGAAGATGAATTTGTTGCAATAGTTGCTGCCATAGAATCTCAATCAACTCATCCAATCGCAAAAGCCATTGTTGAATATGCAGACGGAAAAGATAAAAATATTCAGGTAAGCAATGTAGAAGAAATTTCAGGACATGGATTAAAAGGAATTTTTAAAGGCTCAGAAGTATTGGCAGGAAATGCAAAGTTGCTTAAAAAATTTAATGTCCCTTATCCGGCAGAAGTAGATGCGATTACAGATACAATTGTAGTTGCTGCAATAAACAACCAATATGCCGGGTATATTACCATAGCTGATGAATTAAAAGAAGATGCCAAGGAAGCCGTTTCGCAGATGCACCAAACGATTTCAAAAATAGTAATGCTTTCAGGAGACAAACAAAGTGTTGTAGATAAAGTGGCAAAAGAATTAAACATTGTAAATGCGTATGGCAGTTTATTACCTGAACAAAAAGTACAGAAAGTAGAAGACCTGAAAAAGGAAAGTCATCGCGTTATCGCTTTCGTTGGGGATGGAATAAACGATGCTCCCGTTCTTGCTTTAAGTGATGTAGGCATAGCTATGGGCGCTCTGGGTAGTGATGCAGCAATTGAAACTGCGGATGTCATCATACAAACCGATCAACCTTCAAAAATTATTACTGCTATTAAAATCAGCAAGGCTACCCAACGGATTGTGTGGCAGAATATAGTATTAGCATTTGGTGTAAAAGTTATTGTATTAGCTCTAGGTGCAGGAGGACTTACTACTATGTGGGAAGCAGTATTCGCTGATGTTGGTGTAGCATTGTTGGCAATATTAAATGCCGTGAGAATACAAAAAATGAACTTTTAGATAAATTATCAAATCTTAATCCTTTTAAAAAAGTAATCATGAAAAAAAAACTAATAACAACATTTACCTCAACTTGTTTTGTCTTCATGTTAACAGGAATTATGTCCTGTAAAAAGACAGATTCTGGAACGCCTGGCGAAAATGAAATATTCTTATTATATAAAAGGTTTAACCCAACATCATTAACAATAAAAAAAGGCACAACAGTCACTTTTACAAATAAGGATAATGCAAATCATTCCGCAAGTTCAAATATCAATTTATTTGATAGCGGGAAGATAAAAAACAATCAATCTTTTACACACACATTTAATGATGTGGGAACTTATAATTTCTACTGCAATTATCATTCAACCAATCAGCAGGAACAAGGGACTATAATTGTGCAATAAATAACGGGTAATGTCATTATTTAATGTTTATCATTCATATAAAAATTTAATCCTATGAGGGCAACTAAAAAACATACGCACCATTGGTCAGAAAAATTAACAGGCCCAAAGAAAGTGGTCATTAGTTTGGTATTGGCGGCCTCAGTGTATGTAATAAGTTACCTCCTTAAAACAGAAATAAGTAATAGATTCATTTTGAGTTGGGATATGTTTTGCATTTCAATGATCCTGTTCAGCTGGATTTTATTTATTACAACTAATTCAGATGATCTTTGCCGTGTAGTTGAAAAACAGGACGATGGACTTAAGATAATTTTTGCAATTGTTCTCATCGCTGTATCTTTTAGCATTTTGGGCACACTGGCACTGTTAGTTGAACAAAATAAAACAATGGTAAATAAAATTTGGCACACCATTATTTCGTTATCGCCCGTGCTTCTTTCATGGACATTATTGCATACAATGTTCACCATAAGATATGCACACTTGTATCACGATCATAATTTACTAGGCACTGGCAGTCAGGTAGGCGGTATCGAGTTTCCAAGCAAAGAAGCTCCTGATTATCTTGACTTTGCTTATTTTTCTTTTGTTATAGGTATGACATTTCAGGTCTCAGACGTGAAAGTAAGCTCGCGTGCCATAAGAAGATTTGTGCTTATGCACAGTTTAATTTCTTTCGTTTTTAACACAATTATTGTAGCATTAACCATCAATACTCTTGCAGGCCTAAAGGAATAAATAAAATAAAACAGGATAATGACTTTAACATCTTCATACATAATTTAGTATGAATAATAATGTAAAAAAATAAATTAGTTAAAAAAATGAAGAATAAAGTGTAAATACAGACACTGTTTCTTACTTTTATACTGGATTAATTAAACGTTAACAAAATGAAGAAGACAAAATCCTTAATCTTACTTTTACTTGTTTCTATTGCAACAATTAATGCACAAAACCCACTTGTGCAAAGTTTATTGAACGATGTGCAACTTGACTCACTAACTAATTTTGTAAAACAACTATCAGGTGAAAATGCTGTAATCATTAATGGTGTAACTGACACTATTAAGTCAAGACAATATCAGCAACCGGGGAATGAAAAGGCTTTTCAATTTATGAAACAAGAATTTATTCGTTATGGTTATCAAATAGATTCTTTTGCTTTTAATACCGATGGAAAAAATTTATTTGCCATTAAAACAGGATATAAATATCCTAACCGAAGATTTATGTTAGGGGCGCATTATGATAATTGGCCACTAACCACCATTGCCCCGGGCGCAGATGATAATGCAAGCGGTTCTGCAACTGTTTTGGAAGCAGGCAGGGTATTTGCAAATTATAGTTTTCCATACACTATTGTTTTTGCACTGTGGGATGAAGAAGAAGTCGGTTTATTAGGCAGCATAGCGTATGTACCTACTATTGGCTCAAACAATGATACACTAATGGGTTATGTAAACGCAGATATGCTCGGATGGGATAGCAATAATGATTCGGTAGCGGATATTAACGTTCGTCAGGTTGCTAATTCGGTTACATTGCTTAATAAGGCACAGTTTTGCAACTCTGCGTATAATATTCAGCTTGGATTACACATTGTGGATCCTGGTAATGGCTCAACCGATCATGCTCCTTTTTGGAATAATGGATATTCGGCCATCGGAATAGATGAAGAATATGATAACGACTTTAATCCCTTTTGGCATACCACGTCTGATTCTCTTGTAAAATTTAATTTGAGCTTTTACCAAAAATGCTCCAAGCTGGCTTATGCAACTATTGCTGAGTTTGCGTTAGATACACTTAATACTGTGGGTATTAAAGAAAACACCTTGGCTTCACAATTTCAGTTGTTTCCTAACCCATTTACTAAACAAATTACTATCCGTTCGGAAAGACCGGATCTATTGATAAGTGCAGTGGTTATTTCCGATTGTACCGGTCGCATCGTTTATGAAAGTCAAATCAATCACCAAGCTCCCACATTATTGATATCAGAAAATTTAGAGAGAGGGATTTACTTTATAGAAGTGTTCACTTCCGAAAAATCATTTGTGAAAAAAATTATAAAACAATAAAGATGGCAAAACTGCGATTTATTCTAAAATCAGTATTCATAATCGCCTTCACTATCATTTGTGTTCAGAAAGGATCCGCTCAGTTTTCCTGGGCAGAAATAGGGGTGGATGGCCTTACTTGTTCTGCCTGTACACGTTCGGTGGAAATGAATATCCGCAAACTTGATTTTGTGGACAGTGTGGCAATGAGCCTTGAAAATACGGAGGGTAAAATAACTTTTAAAGCAGGTAAAAAAGTGACTATTGAAAAAATAGCTCAGGCAGTTTTTGATGCTGGCTTTTCCGTTAGATACCTGAAAGCAAATTTTGTGTTTGATAACCTTACTATTTCTAATGGGTTTAACTGGACAAATGAAAATGAGCAGTATTGTTTTGTAAAAGCAGATAATAAAATACTGAATGGGGAAACTGTACTAATATTTATTGGTGAAAAATTTATGCCATCCAAACCCTACAAGACATGGAAAAAAAAGATAATAGAATGTTGCGGTGTGATTAAGAAAAAAATTTATTACATTACAATATGAAAGTCATTTATACAACCATACTAATCCTGTTTGTTTCCCTTGCCGTTTCAAATGCCCAAGAGCTATTTCCTCATAATGAACCGGCCAGCTCAATCCCGAAAGGAGTATTTGGAGTTAGGTATTTACAAAAAAATTATCAGGATATTAATGTTATGAAAAATATGTTCGCTTTAAGATTTATGTATGGCCTCACCCCCAAACTCTCTATATATTCTACAATAACCACAACCAATCATCATGGTAAAGATTTACCTCCTAATTTGGTGAGTCATACTCATGGCAATAACAATACAACTTATTCTTCTGCCACACCTGATCGCGGTTTAAAATATCCCTATTTATTCAGCGGAATTTATTTGTATGCCAAATACCGTTTTATTACCATAGATTCAAAAAATACTCATTTCAGAATGGCTGCATACGCAGAGTGGTCGAATGTAAAAGTAGCCCACGATGAAACAGAGCCAAACCTGATGGATGACACCAAAGGGTATGGCGGTGGATTAATTTTCACTTACCTGAAAAATCATTTTGCCGTTTCTCTTACTTCAGGAGTAATTATACCCGGTAAATTTCAGGGTAGTTCACCCGACTCAGCAGGCCCTAATATTCCTACATTAGTTCAATATGGTAAAGCATGGCAAAACAACTTGTCGTTTGGCTATCTTTTATACCCACGCCATTACAAAAATTACAAGCAAACCAATATCAATTTGTATGCTGAGTTTATAAGTAAAACTTTTGAGCAGGCAAAGGTTACGCAATACGGTTTTGTGAATGTGCCGATTAATACACCTTTACTTGAAGCGGGATATTATGTAGAAGTACATCCTGGTATTCAGGGCATATTCAATTCTAATCTTCGGGTTGATCTTTCGGTGGGCTTCCCCTTGATTAATCGCTCTTATGCTCATTATTACCCAATATTTTATTTAGGGGTTCAACGCTATTTTTTTCGAAAATCAAGAAAAAAAGCATAAAACCCTCTTATTAATTTATAATAAGTAATTTTACAGCATATCCGAAATGAATAGAATTTGCCTCATATTAGCCCTCACAGGAGTTTTAATGCAAAATTTCGGAAAGGTGTTTATTCTATTGAACTTTGAACTTAACAGGGATTACATTGCAAAGAGTTTATGTGTAAAAAAAGATATTCCCAATAATTCCTGTAAAGGAAAATGCCATTTAAAAAAAGAATTGGATAAAGAAGAAAAGAAGGAACAATCGCCTGCTAATCCTATTAAAGAAAAAGAAGTAATTCAATTTTTTTCTGAATTCAATTCAGGAATTAGATTGTTCAATCCCTCCATTACAAATGAATTAACGTCTATTTATTTTTTCTCTCTTTCAGAAAAGCATCTCCATTCTATTTTTCACCCGCCACAATCTTGCTAATTATTTTCTATAAAGCAAATTATGTTTTTGCTTTCAATTTTAACGCAGCACACTTCTTTAGTTTAGAAGTGGTGACTGTATAGTATTAATTATAAAAAAATTAGCAATGAAAAAAATATTCATTGTGGCTGTTATTTTATTAGCCACATTTAATCAGGCATTCAGTCAATGTGCCTGTTGTGCCGGAGCGGGTTCGGCATTAAATACAGATAACAATAATGGGGCTTTTACCCTTAAGAAAAAAAAGCTTTCAATAGAGGCTTATGGCGATTACAGAACCATAATGGTTGATGAAGAAGGTGGAGATCATGGCGCACCTGCCGGTGTAGATTCAACCGTAGAAGAAGAAACTCCTTTAAAAAGCATGCTTATCAATTCTTTTGGGATTCGGTATGGCATTACTGATAAAATTACCATATCCGCTTTATTACCGTATGTTATTTTAAACACAGACAAAGGAAGTGATAACGGATTGGGTGATCTTATTCTACTAAGCACTTTTAACCTGTACCAGAAAAGAAATTTCAATCTTGCATTATCAGCAGGCGTTGAGTTTCCAACCGGAGTAAAAAAAGGTTCTTCGTTTGATGAAACAACCGTTGTAGTCGGCTCAGGTTCATTCGATCCTATATTAAGCCTTGCTGCATCAAAAAAGTGGAACAAGCTCACACTTATGGGAAGTGCATTGCACCGCTATACAACTAAAGGATTCGACAATACAACATACAGTAGTGTGTCATTACAAAACCTGTTGGTTTCATACAACATAAAAGGTCATGGCACATCTTGTCAAAGCGATAGTGTATGCGTTAAACATAATTGTAATTGGTCTGTTTCTGCGGGTTATTACGGTGAATGGCTTGGGCAAATTCAGGAAGAAGATAAAGTGGATGAAAACTCCGGTTATTATTTAGGGTTTGCCACTTTAGGTACAAATTTATCATTCAAAAAATGGAGTATTCCATTGACATTTTCTTATCCTGTTTTTCAGCATGTGAATGGCGACCAAAACAATGCAGGATTAAGGTTCAGAATGGGAATTATAAAAATGTTTTAGTTATTTAAAAACAGTCCTGTCAGTTTTTTGTGGCAGGACTGTTTATCAAACCGTTTTTAAATATATCTGCTAAAAATGAAAACAACAATTAAAATCCTGATCGCAATTCTTTCAATAGTAGCCATTTCATCTTGTAAAAAAGAAGGTACTGGAGGCAAAGCATCAGTAACAGGAAGGATTCTACATCATTCGCTGCCTGTTCCCAACGCCACTGTTTATATTAAATATGGAACAAAGGAATTTCCAGGAACAGATCCATCGGCTTACGATGCAAGTGTAATAGCCGGTTCAGATGCAAAATATACGTTTAATGATTTAAGAAAAGGGAACTATTATCTCTTTTCTATTGGTTATGATACTGCTATTTCTCAAGCCGTAAGAGGCGGAATACCCATTGGAATAAAATCCAAAACCGAAAGTTTAACATCAGACATTCCAGTTACAGAATGAAAGAAAATAATTTTTATATCCTATTCATTGTGTTGCTGGTTACCTCCCAATTTTTATCACTATATTAGCTATGAAATTAAACATCAAACACATGCAATTTTTAAAAAATCTTAGCATTTATTGCTTTCTTCTTTTCTCCCTTTCGATTAATGCTCAACCATTTTTTCAATGGGATAATTCGATTCAGGTAAAACTGAGTTCATCTTACATTAAAAATCCTTGGGCTGGAGGTTTGAATTTTGTTCAGGTATCGGAAATTGATATGAATATGGATGGCAAAAAGGACCTATTTGTTTTTGACAGAACAGGAAATATGATTCGAACATTTATAAACAATGGTACAGTTGGAACCGTTGACTACACTTACGATCCTTTTTATGAGACGAGTTTTCCAAAGATAAATTCCTGGGCATTGTTGGCAGATTATAATTGTGATGGAAAAGAGGATATATATTGCTATTCTTCTTTGGGTGGAGGATTTGATATTTATAAAAACACTTCAACTTCAACAATTCTGCAGTTTACAAAAATAGTTACAAAGCAACAATCCAATTATTCTCCTCCGAGTGGTTCACCATCAAGCTTATATATGAGCCCTGTTGATATCCCTGCAATAAGTGACATTGACAACGATGGAGATCTTGACATTATTACGTTCGCTATTGGAGGAACTCGCATGGAATATCATAAAAATATGAGCATGGAGCTTTTTGGAACATGTGATAGTTTGCGATTTGATGTTGCAAACCATTGCTGGGGATATGCTGCTGAAAATGCATTAAGTAATGATTACACCATATTTGATACATGTAGCACAAATGTGTCGTCACCAGAATTCCCTCTTTACGAAGCAGGAACACGTGAACCTGTAAGACATGCCGGCTCATGCCAACTTTGTTTAGATCTTGATGCTGATGGAGATAAAGATTTTGTTGCCGGTGACATTTCTTTTAGAACCCTTACTATGTTAACAAATGGCGGCACTCCAACAGATGGTAGTTTTGTAGCAATTGATACTGCTTTCCCATCCAACAATAGCAGTACCACTGCGATCAATCTCACAATTTATCCTTGTGCCTTTTATGTAGATGTTAATTTTGATGGTGCAAAAGATTTAATAGTTAGTCCGAGTGCTCCAAATGTTTCAGAAAATTTCAACAGTGTAGTTTTTTATTCCAACAGTGGCACAACTAACTTTCCGATATTTCAGCATGAACAAAATAATTTATTGCAAGATAATATGATTGATGTTGGTGAAGGTGCTTATCCTGCATTTTTTGATTACGACAACGATGGATTGAAAGACATGTTCATTGGAAATTACAAGTATTATGGCACTTCAAGCGGACAAAATAAAATTGCACAATTTAGAAATATCGGAACATTAACATCTCCTGAGTTTCAATTAGTCACAAGAGATTATGATGGATATGACGGAAGTTCAAGCCCATTAAGTGCCCTTGCAATTGCTAATCCTGTCCCTGCGTTTGGCGACATGGATAATGATGGTGATGCAGATATGTTTATTGGTGCATATGATGGAAAGATTCATTATTTCAAGAATATTGCTAGTTCGGGAGCGTTAGCGCATTTTGTTCTTACATCTGCGAATTTTAAAAACTCATCAGGCAGAGTAATTGATGTTGGTGATTTTGCAAGTCCTCAGATTGCCGACATCGATGGTGATGGCCAAAATGATCTTATCATAGGTGCAAGAAATGGAAAATTGGCATATTACAATTATTCTGGAAGCACAACAATACCAATACTGGATTCGGTTTCACATTTCTTCGGAGGTGTTCAAGTGAGTGAACCTCTTATGATTACTGGTTATAGCTATCCATTTATCTTCAAACAAGGTAGCGTTTCTAAACTACTTGTAGGCTCAGAAAGTGGATATATGCGCTTTTATGACAATATTGATGCGAACCTTACTGGGACATTTAATTTGGTTGACTCAGCTTATCTGAATATATGGCAAGGAACAAGAGTTGCTCCTACAGGTGCTGACATGAATAACGATGGATTTATGGATCTTTTGATTGGGAATTATCAAGGAGGCGTGTCTTATTTCAAAGGTGTCAGTAGTATATCAGTAGCAGAGATAGAAGATGTTAATGATTGGAAAGTAGATGTATTTCCTAATCCTGCAAATGATTATTTTACCATTAAAATTATCGGTGAGGAGAATGCAAGCTATTCTTTTGAGTTATATAATCTTCTCGGTCAGTCGATATTCAAAAAACGAATAACAAGTAATGCGGAAACTATAAATACAGAAAGCATACCACAAGGCGTTTATATCTGCAAAGTATATAAATTGTCTGATGAGCATACTAAAATGAACTTTATTGCAAAACGTATTGTAATTACTCGTTGATCACTTTTACAAAAACTGCCAAAGCCATGAAGAAAATAGCTACATACACCTTTTATCTCTGTTCAGTGATTGTTTGCACAATGATATTCAACACCTGTGCTTATGAGAAAGGCATTCCCGATCGAGGAGAGTATCCCGATGATGTAGGGAAACTTATTTATACAAAATGTGCTACTTCAGGTTGCCACACGGATCAAAGTAAAGATGCAGCAGCAGGTTTATCACTGATTAGCTGGAATAAATTATTTGAAGGCGGGAACAGTGGTCCTTCTGTAATACCCTATCGACATGATTATAGCACTTTGTTTTATTATACAAATCATTTTTCAGATTTAGGAGTAACATTATTGCCAACTATGCCATTTAATGAGGCTCCTCTTAGTCGTGAGGAAGTAATTTTGTTAAGGGATTGGATCAATTCCGGAGCTCCTAATCGTGAGGGATTTGTCAAATTTTCTGATAACCCCTCTAGGAAAAAATTTTATGTTGCAAACCAAGGCTGTGATGTTGTAACTGTGTTCGATCAAAGCACTCTCTTGCCAATGCGATATATAAATGTGTTTAACGATGCTGGAACGCAATCACCGCATATGATAAGGGTTTCGCCTGACGGGCAATTTTGGTATGTGACTGGATTGGCAGGAAACTATTTAGAAAAATACAGAACAAGCGATGACACTTTCGTTTCGCGTGCATTAATAGGAAGTGGATACTGGAATACATTTGTAATCTCATCCGATTCGCAAAATGCTTATTGTGTGGACTTAAGTCCAACAGGAGCAAAGATCGCTTCCGTGAATCTGACCACAATGGCTCCAACTATTCAGGCTGGTTTTATTTTCCCGCATGGCTCAGCTTTAAATTTTACAAATGATACACTTTATGTTACTCAACAAGTCAATAGCAATAAATTGTATAAAATTCCGATTGCTGATTTCAGTGCCTATTCAGAAGTGAATCTCTTCACAACTCCTCCTGCATCATTTATTAATGCGCACGAAATAGAATTCAGTCCTGATGGCAGTAAATATGTAGTAACCTGTCAAAGTAGTACAAGCCCTGAGGTGCGAATTTTTCAAACCATTAATGACTCACTGCTCGCAATTATACCAGTAGGCCCTTTACCTTCTGAAATCAGTTTTTCTACTTCTACGGATTACTGCTTTATAACTTGTACAGAGGATACAACTAACTTTTCAGGCAAGCGTGGCTCTGTAGCTGTTATCAATTACGAAAATAATACTTTTGTGAAATACATTTATGCCGGTCATCAGCCTCATGGTGTTGAAGTAGATGACTCAAAGAAAATCGTTTACATATCCAATAGAAATGCTACTAGCGATGGCCCTGCTCCACATCATTCATCTGCATGCGGAGGAAGAAATGGAAACGTTTCATTTATAGATTTAAATACACTAGATATGGTGCCTTCTGAGAATGGATACGGAATAAAAAAAGTAGAAGTATCTGTGGATCCATACTCCGTTGCCATTCGCCATTAATATACTTGTAGTGTTTATTTTAAGTTTTTTTGTTTGATGATTAGCCATAAAAAATATATAACCCTTTTGCTAAGTATTATTAGTATGAAAATTTGTGTTTCTCAAACGGAAGCAAAATCATCGAAACGAAAACCCACCTATTATATTGGCTGGGGTTATAATCGCGACTGGTATAGTAAAGGAAATGTAAGATTACAAAGTGAAAGCGGCAACCCCCAATTAATAAAAGGAACATATTATTCTTACGATTTTACCGTTTATAATGCTACCGCCCATGATAGACCTAATTTTGAAGACATTCCGGATATTGCAAACATTACAATTCCGCAGTTCAGTGTACGGTTAGGTGCTTTTTTTAATAACAAAAGGGACTTAGGATTTGAATTAAATTATGACCATGCTAAATATGTGGTTGACGATTACCAGAAAGTAAGAGTAAAAGGCCATGTGAACGGACAATATTTTGATAAAGATACAATCTTGGATCCAACTAATTTTTTACATTATGAACATACCGATGGAGCCAATTTTTTTATGTTCACAGTCATTAAAAGATGGAAACTAAAAGAATCGAAAAATTTAAAAAATAATATTGGATTTATTTTGAAACCGGGTTTTGGATTCGTTTATCCCAGAACCGATGTTACACTTTTTGGTAACAGAGTCAATAATGGATGGAAAGTTTCGGGCATTGTAGGTGGAGTTGAAACAGGCTTTAGAGCAGAGTTTTTAAAAAATGGGTACATTGAACTTACTGGCAAAGGGGGGTATGCAAATTATATTAATACATTAGTTCAAGGTAGAGGCAATGGTAAAGCCAGCAATTCTTTTTGGTTTTTTGAAGCAATCTTAATTCTTGGATATCAATTTCAATTTGGAAAATAAATAATCAAATATCAAAAAAATAAAAAGCATGAAAACAAAAAGCATTTTTTCAACACTGATAATTCTCTCTGTAATGTTCTTGTCTATTAGCTGTAAAAAGGAAGGCACAGGAGGAAAAGCAACAATCACAGGTATTGCAAGGCATCACTCTACCCCAATCGCAAATGCTGTAATTTATATTAAATACGGTGCAACAGAATTTCCTGGTCCAGACCCTTCAAGTTATGATTTAAGTGTAACTGCTGATGCAAATGGTAAATAGGAATTTAGCGGAATGAACAAAGGCGACTATTATTTATATGGGATAGGTTACGATCCAGCTCCGGCAGCAATCGTATCTGGTGGTACATCTGTATCAATTAAATGGGCAGACAGAAAAAAGACAACAACCGTTGATATAGCTATTACGGAATAAAAAAATAATACAACTAATTGGGAGCGGTTTCTGTTTTACCACTTATTTCATCCGGGAGCCGTTCCCCTTTTCCAAGTGCGACTTTCGGATTATCATATGTACCGGAAACATTGAAAGGTATTTTCATTTTTTCTATTGGAAGCAATTCAACTTTTATTGAATAACTTATTGGACCGCTTAAATCATTTACCCCTTCTATTTCTGTATGAAAGCCTGAAACTTTTACTGAAAATGGTTTTACGAATAGTTTGTTGTTTCTAATTTCAGTATTTAAAGTGAAATTTTTTAAATGAGGATCGCTCATTTCTTTTTTCTTCGTTGCTTTGCCCAACTCATCAAATATTTTCATTCCATTAATTTTGGCACTTGCAATTTTCAACTCCCCACTTCCTACAACTGTAGGGATTATTGGATTCATGTTTTTGTCAAGTTCTCCTTTGATTTTATAGTTGATAGAAAAAACGCCTTCCGCTTCATTGGCGGCTGAAGCAAGGTCACGAATAAGTTTTATGCCGGTATACGCTTTTTGAATATCCAAATTTTGCACGTCTGTTTCAAAATCAAATAATGGATGCCTCATGTCACGTGTATCATAATTCCCAGCAATATGAAATTTGGCACCAAGCATATCAAAGCCAACTTTTGTTAAGCTTAACACTCCTCCCTTAATTCGTATTTCTCCTTTCAGATCCTTTAGCTCCATATCCTCATATTTCACATATTTTAAATCGGAGTCAAAATCAAAATCAATTGTTGCCGGAACCTGCCAAATACTGGAATTTGCAGCTTCACCGGTTTGTGAACTGCTGCTCGTAAACATTTCTTTCCACTCATTTAAATCGAGTGTGTCTGCTTTTAAATTAAGATTAGCTTCCACCAGATCACCATCATTGTAGAAAAAGCAGAAATAATCATTTAATTTACCATCTACACTGAAAACGCTTTTTCCGCAATGCATTTGCATTGATTTAAGATTAATTGTTTCAGGTGATAGTGTAAAAAATCCTTTTTTTATTTCAATTGATTTGGGTAACAAAGGAGTTTGAACAAACAGATTATTTAACTCAACAGTTCCATCAGCCATTGTTTTTTGGTATTTCCCATTCTGCAAATCAGTAATTGTACCTTTTACTGCCACATCCATTTTAACAACCCCGGAGAGAGTCATATCTTTTATCGGATATATTTTTGTAATTTTTCCAACATCAACAACTCCTTTTATTTTTAAATCGTAAGCGAAATTTTTAAAATCATCAATTGAGCCGCTTGCTTCAAACGGATCTCCTTCAATAAAATAATTCAGTTCTTTAATAATCATCTGAGTGTCTTCGATTTTTCCTGTGACATTTTTAAAATCAACTGAAAGATTTACTTTCTCCATTGGCTTGGCATATGATTCTGTTTTTACATAACCATTCTTAACCTGAAGTTGAGCATTAACTTTCGGAAACTCCCCTGTTGTTTTGTTATAAATTCCGTGCAGATCCGCTACTATTTTAAAAGCGCCATTCATGTCTAAACCTTCTATCGGATACACTTCCTTTATATCCTGCAGATGAATGTCAGCACTAAAATTTCCGTCAATCATTGGATTTGTAAAACCTTTCAATTTTAATTTACCCTGAACTGGATCATGCCCCATGATAAAGCTCAGCTGGTCTATGGATAGTTCTGTTTCTTCCATTTTTCCCTGAATACTTCGTCCTTTGCTACTAAAATTTATCTTCGTAAGCGATTCAGGTAAGGAATCATATTTAAGCATGCCATTTTTAATTGCAATGTCGAAAGCCACATTCGGTAAATTCATTCCACTACCAATGGAGTCATACTTCGCATCGGCTTCTATATCAAAAGTTATTTCCCCATCCGCATCGAGTCCCTTGATTGGATAAACCTTTAAGATTTCATCAATATGTATCGAACCCTTTAATGAACCATCCAGCTCCATGGTTTTCAAACCATGGATATGAGCATGACCAAAAATGGTGTGTTCGTGCAACTGAAAGAACAAAGTGTCCATTTTTAATTCTGTACTATCCAATAATCCTTTCGAGTTTGAAGCGATAAAATCAAGATGGATATTTTGAATCACATCAGGAAGCGTATCCATTTTGAAAGAACAATCAGCAATCTCTAACTTAAATTCAAATTTTGGAATAGTATCCGTTCCTGGAACATAATACCCATTTGAAAATCCACTGAAATTTACCTTCCCATCTGTTTCAATAGCATCCATATCACTTTGGAAAAAACTTGCGAGCGAAAGAATTTCTTTCAGTTCACAATCAGGGGAGTTAATTTTAAAGTTGATGCCGTAACGGTTTGGCTGTAAATCCACATCGCCATCAGTATTAAATCTAAATTGGTTGATCTTTACTTCACTTCTTTTTATACTGTATTTATTGTCTTTAGAATTTATACCAAGCAATCCCTCAAACTCTATTTTCTTATTTTTAAAATAATTTTTGTCACCAAGTACCAACGAACTTGTATCAACTGTCAGTGCTGCTTCCAATTCAAACGCATCCGGGCCTATCTCTCCTTTTCCATTAAAATTAAAACCTTTGAGAGAGATGTTGTTTTTGTTTTTCAAATCTGAATAATAAATGTTTGCATTAACAAGTTCGATTTTCTGAATGTGAATTGTTAATCCTGACGTATCATTTACATCGCTGGTTGTGTCGTTCTTTAAAATAGAAAAATTGGTTTCCCCTTTTTTTGATATCCATGCATTTACTATCGGTTCAGTAAAAGTAACACTCATCACGTTTATATGCCCATCTGTAATATATTCCATTGCATCAACAACGCAATCAATTTGAATGGATTTTAAAAGCGTATCATTTTTTATAGTAGTATCGGCAACTGAAAGATTTTCGAATGAAATAGTGAAATTTGGAAAGTTCTGCCAAATGGAAAGATCAAAATGCGCAAAGTCGACTTTAGCCTTTAGTTTACTGCGTATTTCTTTTATAGCAATTGCTTCTATTTTTTCATGAAAGATCTGTGGAGTAAATGAAATAAAAACAATTAGCAAAACAATAAAAGCAAAAAATATTTTAAAAATTTTTTTCATTTTATTTTTTTAATGTTGAACAACTATCTTTTTCATTATTGAAAATGATTGGTTTGTTTGTGATGAATTTATTTCCGATACCTTGCAAATATACATTCCTTGTGGAACAATAGCTATATCCAATGTTAAAGTGTTGTTTTCAATTTTGTCTTTATAAATTACCTGCCCCATCACATTATATAACTCCGCTATATACATTTTGTTTCCCTCCGACAAAATTCGGATTGTAAAATCATTAGTTACAGGATTTGGAAAGAGTTCTACATTAAAATCAATACCATTTTCAATTATGGTTGTTGGATTAAAAACCTTCCAAGTTTCTTTCAAACGATTGTTAGTTTGATTGATTCCAGCTGTATAATAAATTGTTGTACTGCTATTAAAACACATTCCGCCTCTTCTTCCTAAAGAAGGTATGGTGTCCAGCGACTGCCAAACCAATGAACTGGGATTAATTCTCCACATGTCGTTATATGATTTTCCTAAACTATCCAACCCAGCTAATACAAGTAAATCACCACTAATGAATTTCATTGCTGCATAGGCTCTTCCATTTCCCGGAAATGTGCTGATTTGCGTCCATAAATTTGTAGCTGGATTAAATTCGTAAAGTTCTTTTCTGGAAACGGATGCTGAATCTTTTCCAAAAATTAAATAACCTTTCGTATTGTCAGTTGTTGCAGAAGCTCTCCATCTAGCACCAAAAGGTAAATTATTTTTAGGAGTCCACGTATCAGCAGAAATACAATAAGCCCAAACATCGCTTATAGATTGAGCAACAGAGGTTCTTCCACCAACAATATATGCAGTATCATTTATAACAAAACAGCTAGAACCCATTCTGCCCAAAGCAGGAAGAGGCGTTTTAGCTTGCCAGTTTCCTGTAATTGGATCATACATCCATAAATCATTGTAGTAAACACTTCCTACACCGCCAAAAATAAAACCAAAGTTGTTATAAGAAAAACCTGTTGCGTATTGTCTCTCTGTGCCAGCAGGTAAAGAGTTAATGGTCGCCCATGTTTCTGTATTCATATCAAAAGAATACATATCATTGCTTGCAACAAAGAATGGTTTTAAACCTGTTCCACAATAAGCTGTGTCACCTATCACAAAAGAAGTTCCATCATCACGTTCGGTAGAAGGAAAATCAGTTATTTGAACCCAAGATTGGCTGAAAATGATTTCAGATGACAAAAGCACTAAAAAAAAGAGAACTATTTTTTTCATTTTAAGTCATACGAGATATTCTATTAATACTCCCAAAAGTAGGAATGTTTTTGAAATCAAAAAATTTGCATTCGCATGTGAAATAACGTATATTTGGGAGCAAAATTTCCTCACAATGAAAAAACTTATACTTTCTGTAACACTTTTAAGCATTTGCTTAATTAGTTTCGCTCAAGAACCAAATATTCTACCAATCGGATTTGCTCCTGGTGAAGAGATGAAGATGGATGCTTATTTAAAGAGCAGAGTTAACAGAACGCCAATAACTACTCCTCCAACTTTGCCCGTACGTTCTGCTGCACAATGGGAAGAATCACAAGCTTTAGTAATTACCTGGACAGGGTTCCCTTCGATACATCGACAAATAATAGCTGCTGCTCAATTAGAATGCAAAGTAATTATTCATTGTGCCGATTCAAACGCGGTGAAATCTGATTTGATCTCTAATGGTATTCCTCTTACAAACGTTAAATATATTGAGGTACCTTTCAATTCAATTTGGATCCGTGATTATGCTGCAAACACCTGCTATTTGAACGATGTTGATTCATTAATTTTAGTGGATTGGATATATAACCGTCCACGTCCGGACGATGATGATATTCCTTTGGCTTATTCTTCATTGCTTGGAATTCCTTTATATCAAACGCTTGTATCACCAAACAATTTAATGAATACAGGCGGAAACTGGATGGTAGATGGAATTGAAACCGCTTTTGCATCTAAACTGGTTTTAGAGGAGAATGATGGAGCTGGCTCCTATTCGCTTGCATATCCAAATCACACAGAACCTGTGATTAATAGTATTACTGATAATTTTTTGGGGATTAACCGTTACATAAAAATGGACGTGCTTCCATACGATGGAATTCACCACATTGATATGCACATGAAATTTTTGGATGAAAAAACAATTTTATTAGGAGAGTTTCCTACAGGAATTTCGGATGGGCCACAAATAGAAGCAAATCTTGCATATGTAATGAGTAATTTTAATGACCCTTGGGGGAATCCATACAAAATTATTCGTATCCCAATGCCACCAAGTACATCAGGAGGATATGCTGGAAGCCCTTTTGGAAGTGCTTCATATCGCACGTATTCAAATTTTGTAATTGTAAATAAAACTATTATCATGCCCGTTTACCGTCAGGAATATGACACCACAGCGGTTAGAATAATCAAACAAAGCATGCCGGGTTATAAAGTAGTTACAATTGATGCAGATAATTCAGGTGCAAATTTAGTTTCTTTAGGGGGAGTAATTCACTGCATCACACACACTGTGGGTGTTTCTGATCCTCTCCGCATAGTTCACAACAATCTTTCTGATACTTATAATTCAACAACTCCATATCAAGTTGATGCAATTATTCAACACAAAAGCGGAATTGCAAATGCTCAAGTTTATTGGACAACAGATACAACCATGCCATATAGCTCAGTTGCGATGACTCTTACTAGTGTTTCAACAGATACGTGGACAGGTTTCATTCCTGCTCAGCCTGCCGGCACCCAAATTTTTTATTATGTGCAAGGACAAGCAAATAGCGGAAAGCAACAAGTTCGTCCAATGCCTGCGCCTGATGCATACTGGCAATTCAGAGTGCTTATGTCTGTTGGGGTAAATGAAAATTTGACAAATATTTTCTCGGCTTCAGTTTATCCAAATCCAAGTCATGGAATTACATGTATTCCTTTTACTAATGAACGCCAATTAACAGGTAAACTTTATGTAACTGATATCACGGGGAAATTAGTAAAAGTAATTCATGATGGAAATTTCAAAACTGGAAAAACAAATTACTTTATTGATACCCACGAATGGAGTCCTGGTGTATACTCAATTGTTGCAGAAACAAGTGAAGGAACTAAAACACAAAAACTTCTGGTGAAATAAAATTGAGGAAGATTATTTATTATCAACAACCCATAAGTTACTTGCAGCTCTGCTACTGACATCGACTTGCTTTTTATTTTTCAGAATGAGCTTCAAAGTCTTATCGAATGGTTGAATACTTTTGATAGTAAATGGATCTCCTATTCTTATACCAATATTATCTACGTAATTTAAAAAGAGTGTTGAATGATCTGCAACACCAGTGAATACACATTTATCACCTGCATATTTTTTTGATAGTAAAACGGCCTTGGATTCAGGGAACTTTCCATTCTCATCAGGAATTGGATCGCCATGAGGATCGAATTTGGGATAGCCAAGAAATGCGTCTAATCGTTCAATAAGAAGTTTCGAATCGATATGCTCTAATTGTTCTGCGATTTCGTGCACTTCGTCCCATTTAAAATTAAGTTTAGTAACTAAAAAGGCTTCCCAAAGTCGATGTTTACGAACAATATTTAGAGCAGTTTTTTGTCCTAGGTCAGTAAGAGTTACTCCTTGGTATTTTTCATAGTTTATGTACTTCCTTACCGATAGCTTTTTTATCATATCTGTAACAGATGCAGCTTTGCAATTCATTGCACCAGCAATGGCATTCGTGCTAACAGCCTCACCATTAGTCTCGTTCAGTAGCTTATATATAGCTTTTAAATAATTTTCTTCTGTAAATGATATCATCAGCAATGGGTTTCAGGTAAATATAAATAATAATTCATTATAAGCTAAAATAAAATTTAGACTTACCTAAATATGTTCTATATTTGCTTTGAATTATAAAATTCAAATCTATGAACAAAAAAATAATGGTTAGTATCACAGGTGTTTTTATCATATGTATTATGATATCTTGTGAAAAGTTGTTACCCCCTGCTCCAAAGGATGATGAGATTTTAGATGGACCTGTGGAAGGGCTATCTTCGGAAGAAAAGATTCAGTTCATTGCAGGAGACATTGCATTCAACGAAGAAGTATTCACAGCACAGAACGGTCTTGGGCCGTATTTCGTTGCCACTTCCTGCGGCAGCTGTCACGCGGGTGATGGAAAGGGACACCCATTTAGCACATTGACCAGGTTTGGACAATCTGATTCCACAGGTAACTCATTTATGGCCTATGGTGGTCCTCAATTACAAAACAGAGCGATACCGGGCTATACACCTGAACAAATTCCAGCAGGTGCTACCTTTTCTAAATTCACTCCTCCGGCAAATACAGGCTTAGGCTTCTTAGAGGCTTTATCTGATGCCCAAATATTAGCGAATGTCGATCCATTTGATTCAAATGGTGATGGTATTTCAGGGGTCGCGAATTATGTGAATGCACCAGCATACTTTCAATCCAAACCTCATCATATAATTGTTGCAGGAAAATATATCGGCAGATTCGGGAAGAAAGCTGCTGCAATCGATCTATGGCACCAGACAGTCAATGCCTATGTTCAGGATATGGGTGTAACATCCGAATATGCACCCACCGAGCCTGGAATTAACGGGGTTATGAGTCCATACGGTGATAATGCGCCTGATCCGGAAGTACAATCTTCGACCGTTCAAAATCTTATTTTCTATCTCAGAACCTTGAAAGCTCCTATACAGCGAAATCAAGATGATTCAAATGTTCAATCAGGTAAGCAGATCTTCAGCAACATTGGGTGTGCAAAATGTCATACACCGGAATGGACAACTCAACAATGGCCTATCAGTGCTTTGGCATATAAAACCTTTTATCCATACACAGATTTGTTATTGCATGATATGGGAGCTTCACTTGATGATGGGTATACAGAAGGAAAAGCATTAACAAGTGAGTGGAAAACTCCACCGCTCTGGGGATTAGGCCTTTCAAAGAATTCTCAGGGAGGTACTTATTTTCTTTTGCATGATGGAAGAGCACAAAGCATTGAGCAGGCAATAAGTTTCCATGGCGGAGAAGCTCAGACGAGCAATAATAACTATCAGGCACTTTCCGCAGGTGAAAAGGAAAATCTTATAAAATTTCTTGAAAGTCTTTAATCATGAATAGGAAGGATTTTATAAAGACTTGCGGTGGAGCATGCTTGGGCGTAATTGGGTTAGGCCTTTTAGTTGAGTCTTGCAAACCTATGCAATATGCTCAAGGCACGATTGTGAATAATCAGTTGCAAATCAATAAGAGCAATTTTATCATTTCAAAAGAAGATAAAATTTCTTACAGGAGAAGTGTAATTGTGAAATCTGAAAATTTAGACTTCCCGATTGTGGTTTACCGATTCTCCGAAACAGAGTATTCAGCTCTTCTACTCAAATGTAGTCATCAGGGAAGCGAATTAAGCGCTAATGGTGATATATTAACATGTGCTTCACATGGTAGTGAATTCAGCAACAAAGGAATACCATTGCAAGGTCCTGCTGATCAAAATTTGCAATCATTTAAAGTTACAACAGATGAAACAAACATTTTTATACAACTTACATAATATGAAAAAAGCTATTCTTCTAATTCTACTTTTTCTGAACCTCATTGGATATTCTCAAACAGATTCATCATTCATAAAAAGAATTCAAACGGACACTTCAAACATGAAGCTGAACATGGATGCTGTGTATAACCGTCCTTTCCTGCAGATGGGTAAACTTCCTGTTTCCATTGGAGGATATATAGAAGCGAACAGCAGTTATTTTGGAACAGATGGCGTTACTGAAGGATTATCTTTTCAAATTCCGCGCATGACCATATTTATTTCTTCTACGATAAAAAAGCGAATTAAATTTTTATCTGAAATAGAATTAGAAGAAGGTGGAAAAGAAATTGCAATTGAATTTGCGTCAATGGATATCGAATTGCATCCGCTATTTAATTTGCGTGGTGGTGTGGTCATGAATCCTATTGGTGGTTTTAATCAAAATCATGATGGACCCAAATGGGAATTCATAAGTAGACCAATTTCATCAACTACAATAATTCCTTCTACCTGGAGCAATGTTGGTTTTGGAATATTCGGTAAGTATGGGAGAAATAATCTCGTGTGGGCTTATGAATTTTACGCTACCAATGGTTTTGATGATAAGATTATAGCGAACGATCAAAACCGAACATGGTTACCTGAAAGTAAAAAAAATAAAGAGCGTTTTGAAGAAAGCTTTAATGGTGAACCTTTATACACAGCTAAAACAGCTTTAAGGCACAGAAAAATTGGAGAGATTGGTTTCTCCTGGATGGGAGGCATCTATAATAAATTCATGGATGATGGAATAGAACTGGACAAGAAACGAAGAATTGATTTATTTGCGATCGATTTTAATACAACAATTCCAGTAATCAAAACCACAATCAATGGTGAATGGGTATGGGCTTCATTGGATATACCAACCACATATACCCAACAATTTGGAGATAAACTACAAGGTGGTTTTGTAGATATAGTTCAACCGATTATCCGAAGGAAAATACTGGGATGGGAAAATGCAACAATTAACATAGCTGCAAGATTGGAATATGCTGATTATAATGTAGGAACCTTCAGGGAAAATGGAGAAAACATTTCTGATCATATCTATGCTGTAGTTCCTGGACTTAGTTTTCGACCTTCACCACAAACAGTTATCCGGTTGAATTATCGCTATCACTGGCAAACCGATCTTTTAGGAAATCCGGCTGCAAGAACGGCTGGTATTCAATTTGGTTTCTCAACGTATTTTTAAGGAACACTAAAAGCCTTTAAAAAGATCTTCCTTTGAAATTTCTAAAGCGTCAGCGATCTTCTGAAGAGTATTTATGTCATTTTAAGGCATTAAATGGCTCATAATTAGAAATATATAAAACTAGTTGGCCTATAAAATTCTAGCCTATTGTTTAAACTATGTTTAAACCGGGAAACAAAGAAGCCTTTCAGAAATCTCTGAAAGGCTTGTCTTTGCTTCGTGGGAACTACTGGGTTCGAACCAGTGACCCCCTGCTTGTAAGGCAGGTGCTCTGAACCAGCTGAGCTAAGCTCCCTATTGTTTGTATTAACTACTGTAATGAACGACTATTGTGACCCCCCAGACTTCAGTCGGGATGCTCTGAACCAGCTGAGCTAAGCTCCCAAACACATTTATTACTAAATGGGCTGCAAATATAAGTACTTTTTGTGAAGTGCAAAATTTTTTTTCTTTTTTTTTGATGACTAAGGGTTGAGCTGTTGTAAATTGCTGAAAATTAGTGTTTTTAGAAATTGCCTTCTTTTTTCTTTTTAGGAAGAATGTTGAATTGGATGCCGTAAGAAGGCACAATGCTGACTCCTTGTAAATTGATTTTTTCTCCTCCAAGCAATGGATAGGAGCCATAGTTTTGATAGTAAGCAGCCAAAGAAACATTAAAGAAGATGAATTTTTTACCGATCTTCAAATTGATGAAAGTACCGTAAGTGCTAAAATTCCTTTTTGCGTCAACAGGGGCTAATAATTCAGGAGAAATATGAGCAGATGGATCGAGTTCATATATCTTCTTAGGTTCTAACTTATACTTTATAAAACTGTGTGAATAGACTATACCGAATGATAAACAGCCGACCCTCTCTTCCGGACCGAATGGTTTGCTAAAAATAACAGGGACGGATATTTCCTGTCTCGACATTTCCAAGCCAAACAGTTGTTGCATTTTATCAAACTTATAGATCTTTAGAAAGCGATAATTCTGCCAAGCATACTGAGCGCCAATGCTTCCATACATTCCTTTGTACTCCGATTCATTGAAGGTTTTGTTGGATCCCAGGAACTGATACTGAATATCGAATGCATTGGCTCCTCCTGAATTTTTGTAACCTAGATCAAGATGATGCCCAAGTCCGTAACGGAAATAAAAATCATTGGTTGAGCCGATCGGATCGAGGCAATAGGCAATAAGTGCAGAGTTGATGTTTTTTATCTGTTCATCATAGTAAATGGTATCGCTTTGTGAAAGATCATTGCTCAAAGCAACAGAGCCTTTGATGGACTGTGCTATTGGCGCACTGGAAATATTAAAGGTGTAATTTTCTCCAAACCGTACTTGATTCTTTGGTAATACTTTTCCTGAATTTAGCATAGAACGTGAAGGTGTGCACGAACTGAATGCCACTAACAGTAAAAGTAAAAGCAGTTGTAGTTTAAGAAATTGATCTTTCATGAAAGTGAGTTCGCAAAAATTAAACCACTTCTGCTACGGTGAATGTACTTCCACCAACAAATACCAGATCATTTATTCCTGCATTTAGTTGAGCAGCCGATAGTGCATCTTTTACAGTAAGGAATAATTCCCCATGTAATCCTTCTTTTTCAGCTTTTTGTTTTAATTCTTGAGCGGGTAATGCTCTCGGAATATTTGCTTTGCAAAAATAATAAGCGGCATTTTTAGGAAGCATTTTTAAAATGGTCGTAATGTCTTTGTCGTTTACCATTCCTATTACAAAATGTAAATGGTCGTGTGTTGTTTTGGAGATCTGTTCCAAAACTTCTTTTATTCCTGCTTCATTATGTCCCGTATCTGCAATGGTAAGCGGAGTATTTGATAAAATTTGCCATCTGCCTAATAAGCCGGTGTTTTTTACAACATGTTTTATTCCTCTTCTTACATTTTCTTCCCTAATTATAAAATCTTTCTGCCTTAATAGTTCTACTGCAGCAATCACCGTTTTAATGTTCTTCTCCTGGTATTGTCCAGATAAACCACTCTCCAGATCTTTGAATTTATAAGTGCCATTCATGTGAATGTCCATGGTAAGTGATGGCGAATATCGAATATTGGTCGCTTTTAATTCCTGATCAGCAAAGACAATATTCGTTTTGTTTAAGGAAGAAATATTCTCAAAAACAGTTTTTGTTTCAGGATGTGTTTCCCCAACCACCACAGGCACATTCTTTTTTATAATGCCCGCTTTTTCTGTTGCTATTTTTTCAAGCGTGTTTCCGAGTAAGGCTGTATGATCAAAGCTGATATTTGTAATAACAGATACTTCCGGTGTGATGACATTGGTGGAGTCTAATCGACCGCCTAGTCCTACTTCTATTACTGCTATGTCAATATTCGATTTTGAAAAATAATCGAATGCTAAGCCAACAGTCATTTCGAAAAATGAGGGTTGGATCTTTTCAAAATCATCTTTGTAACGTTCAATAAAATCGATCACAAATGATTCACTGATCATTTCTCCATTGATCTTGATGCGTTCTCTGAAATCTTTTAAGTGAGGGGATGTGTAAAGTCCTACTCGGTATCCTGCATCTTGTAAAATCGATGCGATCATGTGAGAGGTGGAGCCTTTACCATTTGTTCCTGCAATATGAATGGATCTGAATTTGTTCTCAGGATGATCCAATAACTCACAAATAGCGATCGTATTATCCAGATTGTCTTTGTAGGCCGCACTTCCAATGCGTTGAAACATCGGTAGCTGACTGAACATATAATCCAGTGTCTCTTGATAATTCATTTATTCTTGAGCTTCCTGTTTTTTGCTGCCTCTTAATTCGAAATTCTTACCGAGATACACTCTTCTTACTTGCTCATCGTTTGCCAATTCTTCTGCAGTTCCGGCTTTTAATATCTTCCCTTCGAAAAGCAGATAAGCTCTATCTGTTATCTGTAAAGTCTCCTGGACATTGTGGTCGGTAATAAGGATGCCAATGTTCTTTTGTTTCAGCTTCGCAACAATTCCTTGTATGTCTTCTACAGCAATAGGGTCAACACCTGCAAATGGTTCATCCAATAGAATGAACTTCGGATCACTCGCCAAACATCTAGCAATCTCTGTTCTTCTTCTTTCTCCTCCCGATAGGCGGTCGCCTAAATTTTTTCGAACATGCTGTAAATGAAATTCATTGAGCAGCTCTTCCAACTTATCGTTTTGTTGTTGCTTGTTGAGCTTTGTCATTTCAAGAATAGCACGAACATTATCTTCTACACTCAGTTTTCTGAAAACAGATGCTTCCTGTGCTAAATAGCCGATCCCCAATTGAGCGCGCTTGTACATGGGCTCATCTGTGATCTCTTTATCATCTAAAAATATTTTACCATCATTCGGCTTGATCATTCCAACGATCATGTAAAAAGAGGTGGTTTTTCCGGCACCATTCGGGCCAAGTAATCCAACGATCTCGCCTTGTTTTACTTCAACGCTCACCTGATTCGAAACTGTACGGTTTTTGTATCGCTTGACTAAATTTTCGGTTCTTAATATCATCTTAGAAACTGAATTGAAATGAAAACCGGATGCTAAATGGCGTTACTCTTGGATTATCGAGATAGGATAAACGGTACACTCCATCCAACCGGAATACTTTAAAAATATTTTCAATGCCTACATTGGCTTCAAAAAACGGACCACGATTTAGCTCATACAAATGATCCGGGAATAGAAGCAATTTTTTATTTTCAGCATTTACGCGTCCAATTAAGGCTTTTCCACCCACTACCTCTCTCCATTTTAATTTTCGCATCAAAGGGATACGGTTTAAGAAGAATCCATCAAAGTGATGTTGTATGGAGGCTGATGCATATTCATCACTTACAAACTCATAAAAATTCATGCTGTTATAAGCGTATGGATCGTAGGTGTATGTTTCATTTCCTCCATGTAGCTCCAATAGAGGATAAGGCGTTTTGTTCCATATTTTTCCGTACTCCAATATATAATCAAAATAGCCGATCGGGTTGATACGAATACGGTCATCCACATTCACCACGAGTTTATGGTAGTCATAATCACTGTTAAAAAGATTTTTTATGCCGAGTGTATATTGTGCCTGAACAATAGGGTAGTGGGTACCCAAGCTGGTTCGGGTAAATGCACCGTCAATGTATTTTTCGTTGTAAGCCAATCGAGCTAAGACACGGATCTCGGATGTCGTGATCTTATCTTTGTATGCGATCTGATTACTATTCTTTTGATACTCATAATGAAAATTTGCGAGCGGGAACATTTGCCTATTATAAAAACTCAATTTGGTATTAAATCCAGTAAACCATTCCCTTTCGATATAGGCATTTACTTCTTTCACCCTTGTTAAATTTCTGAGTGGAGTGATCCGAAGAACAGAAGCTAAAATATTATCGGTGGTAAATCCATTTTGACTTTGTCCAAGAATTTCATTGTCGTTTTTGTAATACAACCCTACCATGGTTCTCGGCTTTTTATCAATGAACGCTCTGATGCCTAATTTGTATTTGAATTGTTCATCACGCGTTCCGTAAGCCAGATAACCGCTTAATTCGTACCATTTGCTGAATTGATTACTTGTTCTTACTCCAAAGCGGAAACGGTTCCCTTCAATCGTGTTAAAACTAAACATGTTGTAATAAGGACCATATTCGAAATTGCCTTTTACTTTGTAGCCTGTCACAAATATTTGTAATACATCGATCCATGTTTTATAAACCGGCAATGATTGAAGTGTATCTACCATATGATAGATCTGCTTCTCATTTTTTGATAGTGTATCATGGCGGTTCTTATCCCAAAAATCTTCGTTCTTTTCAAAAGCATCTTCGGCTACAACCAAATTCTCGGTCATGGAATAGAACTTATCATCTTTGGGCTTGTTGATCTTGAAATTATTGTAGGAAGCAGTTTTTCTTCCATAGATACCCATCAGATTTTTATTTTTTTGCTCAATAGGGAAAGGGTTGAAGTCGATCACTAGTCGTTCTTTTTCCATCATCCATAAGCTGTCTACTTGTATGTAAGTTTGAACAACATTAGTCGCATTGATGAAGTTGATGTTGGCATCATCAGCAATACTCATCTCAATTTGTTTGATTGCAAATGAAGTGTCTGCAGCCCATAAATTTCCGGTAAAGGTTAATTCTTGCTTTCTTCTTGGCTTAAATTGTAGTTGATAGCATTTATGCCCGTCTATCACAATACTATCGATCAGATAGAATTTGTAAAATAAAAGTGCATTGTCGGAAATTGGACTGATGAAATTTTTTCCGAAAACCAAAATGTTGTTATCATAAATGTTTACATTTTGATACATGTCGCCCATGAACTGTGATACACTTGCATTTTCTACTCCGGCCACTTTACTGGCTTTTATCTTCTCATTTCGTGTTTTCGGATTTTTACGATAATAGAAGTCGGAAAGAGACTCTGTCATGAACACAGGTAAGTATGGCTTCTCTTTTGTGTTGGAACTGTCAATGTTATCGAAGATAAATGAAAAAGGCTTAAGGAGTTTTTTGTTCTGAAAGTCTTCACTTAGGTTATTCAGGTCAAATTCAACTTTATTATAAACTTCGTATTCATAGTAATTATATTTTTCTCTGTCGTTCTTATCCTTGTTCGCAATGATCTTTCTGAGAATACGGTGCGCAGGGTTTTCACCCGGTCGTACTTCAATTGCTGCTAATTCAATTCCTTGTGATAAGCCAATGTTGATTTCTTGCGTAATGCCATATTTTACAGCTCTGGTCACTTTGGTGTAACCAATGTAGGATATTACTAATGAATCAACCTTAACGGTTGCGGAAATGGTGTACTTCCCTTCAATATCACTTGTAGCACCAATGGTTGTTCCTTTAAAAATGATGTTTACAAATGGAAGGGGTTCACGGGTAATGGCATCCACAATTTTTCCACTAACTTTTGTTGTTTGTGCAGAAGAATTCATTGCACACACCAAAAAAAGAAGCGTACTTAAAATAAAAATAATATTTAGTTTGCCGGTTTTAAGCATTGCTGGATTGTAATTCCTCCCAAAATTCAACGGCTCTTCTTGTGTGTGGTATAACAATCGTACCGCCTACAATGTTTGCTACTGCAAATACTTCAAATACTTCCTCGGTGCTTACTCCATTGTCTTTGCATTTCTCCAGGTGATATTTGATACAATCATCACAGCGGAGTACCATCGATGCGACAAGTCCCAGCATTTCTTTTGTCTTTACCGGTAATGCACCTTCTGCATAGGTGTTTGTGTCTAGATTGAATAAACGCTTTAATACAACATTATCTGCTGCTAAAATCTTCTCGTTCATTTTAGCACGATATTCATTGAACTCTTTTACAGAATTTCCCATATTAATTTGTATCAGTTGATTGGTTCAAAAAAGACTATCCTTTAGCCTTTTTTT
The DNA here is from genome assembly GCA_017303895.1 of Bacteroidota bacterium. GTDB lineage: Bacteria > Bacteroidota > Bacteroidia > 2-12-FULL-35-15 > 2-12-FULL-35-15 > 2-12-FULL-35-15. Next base: position 129,178 of record JAFLBF010000002.1, read on the forward strand.
TGATCACATAGTAAGAAACAAATATACTTGCTTCGTACAAGAAATACAAGGGAAATGCCACCAACATTTGAGAGGTAACATCGGGTGATGGAGTGATCACAGCAGCTGCGATAAGAATCACCACTACTGCATGTTTTCTATATTTTCTCATGAATTCAGGTGTCATTAACCCGAATTTGGTTAAAAAGTACACCAGAACAGGAAGCTCAAATACCAACCCGGTAGCAAAGGAAAGCGTTGTTACCGTGGAGATGTAGGAATCCATTGTAAATTGATTCTCCACTAATTTGCTTACTTGATAGTTTCCTAAAAAGTTGATCGTAAGTGGCACGATAATAAAGTAGCTAAACAATACACCAAAGATGAATAGGAAGCTGGCAGAAATAATGAATCCGGTAGCACCTTTTTTTTCTTTGTCTTTTAATGCAGGCTTAATGAATTTCCATACCTCAAATAGTATATAAGGCGCAGCTAATACAACTCCTCCTATGAATGCGATCCACATTTGAGAGGTGAATTGATCTGCTAATCCTAAAGCTTGTAACTTGAATGTATAATGTCCGAAACACAGTTGGTCGCCCAATTCAAGTATGTGTGATAGTTTGCAAAAGGCTCTGTAGGTGAGGAAATCGTCATGAATAGGGCCAAAAATGACCGTGTCAAATAAGAATTCAGGATAACAAAAAAGCACTATGGCAATGATAACAACAGCAATGGCCGATCTGAACAAATGTCCTCTAAGCGCATCGATATGCCCCCAAAAAGATAATTCATTTGGGTTTTGTGCCTTTTTTATAAATCCGAATAAAGCCATAATTAGAAGCGCAAAGGTAATAGATTTTGGCAGATGTCGATTATGTTCATTTTGTCCAAAAAAACATTATTTTTGAAAACAATGAGACAGATAATTATAAAATTCGGCCCCTTTATTACCATCGGGGTGCTTTTGTTTATGCTAGGAGCACTTCATTTTGGCTGGTTAAATATGTTCTTTTTTGGGGCAGAAAAGGCTCAGGTGCAGGGGATCGATTATTTTGCTGTACCAAAGTCTTTTATCAATCTGACTGAAGGTAGAAGTGCTTTCGATACTTGGGGTGGAACGCCTTATGGTCCTTATGCCACTTGGTATTTAGCGCATCCGGCTTTTAGTGTTTTCGTGGCAGGTTGGTTCTCTTTCTTTTCTCCCTGGATCAGTTATTGGGTATTTACCCTTTTCTCTGTTATCATTATGTTTTTGGCTACATGGACGATCAGCAGGCAGACAGATGACCGATTTACTAAAAACATTTTATACTTCACTTTTTTATGTGCATTCCCAACTTTTTGGATGTTATATGTGGGCAACATGCATGCTCCTCTGATATTGGCATTGAGTCTAATATTTGTGGGTGTATATGAGTTGACCTACTCTGATCCTGAAGCCGGATCCAAAAAATTGTTTTGGGGCTTATTGCTTTCTTTTTTCACCAAACCAATTGTTTTGTTGATGTTGCCGGTTTTATTGTTGGTAAAGGAAACAAGAAGAGCAACATTGAAAGGATTATTGATCTATGCTTTGGTTTCTTTACTATTTATTGTTGTGCCATTCTTGAATCCGCAAAGTATCGGTTGGAACAAAATGTTGGATGTAATGTTTGACTTTGATTTTATCAAATCCAATATGAATATTTTTAAAAATAATTTTGTTTTGAATGAATACATGAAAGATAATAGCATTCATTGGCTTAATCTGATCGCTCAAAGTGATCATAAGTTAATGCATATTGATGTGTTCTCTTTGCCTGTTTTTATTGATACTTTATTGGGACATGAAGTAAGATCGACATTGTTTAAACTTCCTCTCTATTTTTGTTTGTTAGTTTCTTTTCTTCTTCCTTTTGTTGAAGATCAAAAGTTGAGATTGGAAAGTTTATTATTGTTGTTGATAACGATATCACTTACATTTTTCTTAAGTTACAATACAGTTTGGGAGTATCAATATGCTTCTATTTTGCCTGTGTTAGGGGTTTTCTTAGTGCTAAAAAAGAGAAATGTTTTTTATTCAAAGATGTTAAATCTTTTCGTGCTGATGTGTTTGATTGTGTGTCTGCCGAGTTTATACTTCCTTGTTAGGGCAGGTGATTTAAATAATGCAGCCTTACTCTCATTGATAAGATTAACAAGGGTTTTGCCTGTGTTGATCATCTTTCTGATTTCTGCTTATCAATTGGTTCTTGTTTTAAGAAAAAATATACGGTCTGTAAAGCCGTCTTTTCCTAAGGTGGAAAAATTATTTTTCGATTAATATTTTCTCAAGATGAACATTTCGTTCAGTTTCAATTTTTAGAAAATACAAGCCTGAGCTTAATTCCTTTAAGTTTAATTCTATCATTTCAACCGATCTATACTCTTTGGCTTCGATCAATTGTCCGTTTGTTCCATAAATACTGATCTGCACATCCGGGTAGTTTTTTCTAAGATCTATCTTGATCACATTTGAGGCCGGATTAGGATACATTTTTATCTCGTTTAAGGAAGATACGGTAATTCCAGTTGGTTGAATCTGTATGGTGTCACTTTTGATTGCAGTTTTGCATGCATTCTGTGCTGTTAGGCTAACGATAAAAGATCCATTGGCAGAATAAGTATGTTGTGGGCTGGGGCTTGTTGAGAATGTGCCATCACCAAAATCCCAATTGTATGAAGTTGAATTATCAGATTGATTAGAGAAAGTAATTTGATTGCTGTTTTGAGAATAGCTGAATTGTGCCAAGGGAATATCACCGTTACTTTGCCAAAGTGATAAACTGTCGAGTACAGTATGACTGGCAACGGATTGAAGAATAAGGCCATCAGAAGTAGAGATGCCACTTGATATAAAACCTCCAATGGAGGGTCTATGAAAAATGCTTGAATAAAAAACACATGCAGCTAAATAGGTTCCATAAATGCTCGGATGGCTTTGGTCTGTTTGGTATAAGTTAATAGAAGGATAATTATCCCGCACCCGCTTCCAGGCAACTCCAACAGGCGATACGCTGGCATGATTATTTACAGACATTTCCATATAACTTTCTCTTAGTCGCTGTTGCATGCCATCATACGTACAAATAGGAGGGTATGACGCACAATTAGAAGCATCTCCATTTTGTCGCCCCCATGTCATATAAAATATAGTTTCTGTACAACTATCATTTGCCAGGATCATACTATCTAGCATACGTGCATAGGGATAAACAGCAGTAGACACCTGTCCGGGAGAAAAAGAAGGTAACTGACTTTGCTCTTGCAAAACAACATAATCCAATGCTTGTTGATTGATCTTTTGAATAGAAGTAGTGTTGGTTGAATGTCCTTGAAAGGTATATCCTCCGGGAGTATTGAAATCGAAAATAATGCTATCTCCGAGGGACAATGCCAGATCTTTTAAGGTTTGCGGTAGATTATTCACATATGTATAGCTGTTTCCAAGAAAAAGGACGCTTGTTTGTTGTGCATACACTATGGTTGTGTTGCATGCAAGAAGAAGACAAAATATTCTATGTTTCATAATGCTTGAATATGATAATATAGTTGTCATATTCAAGCAATTGGTTGCATGAATTGAGTTTCAAGAAAATGAAGGAGGGAATGAACTAATCGTTTACTTCAAAATTGAAGTTTAGTTTGGTGATCTTCTGATAGTCCTCACCTGTTTTTTTGATGTCATCATCGTCATCATCATGCTTCCATGTTATCACTACAGAAACACCTGCATTTTGAAGTTCTATAAGTTTCATTAATAACTGTTTAACAGAAATGATGGAGGATGAGCTTAAGTAGAATAGATTGAACTGAAGATTTAATTTTGAAATTTGTCCTTTGTTTGATATAAGTTGGTCTACCCATTCAATCAAGGGTCTGTAAAATTCTTTGCTGTCTTCAGGGAAAGATTTACCATCAATTACAAAAGTTCCTGATTCAATATCGAACACAATGTGAGGCGTATTGCTCGTTTCTTTTATTTCTAAACGTTTCATCATAACTATCCTTGAACTTTTGATTGTAGTGAGAATAATGAATATTCTTTATTTAATACTTCAAATTCAAAATCCATGTTATTGCCGGATTTTAATGCGATCGTTAGAAAGCCTAAGCCTGCGCCACCTTTTGCTGACAATTCCCCGTTAGACAGAACATCCATGTATTGTTTTTTTAGATCAGCATCATTCAATGATTTGATCCCATTCAAGCGGATGTTTAATTTTTCAGCAACATTGCTGGTAACTATATTCCCTGAAAAAATGGTGAATTCGTTGTTGTTTTTACCTATGATAAAATAGGTCATTTGATATCCATTGTTATCTTTTTCGCCATGTAGGCAGATGTTTTGAAGAGTTTCAATAACAATGTTAAAGATCTTTTTGACAGCACTTTTACTTACCCCTAAGTTTTCCATTTGGTTTTCAACCAAAGTAGAAATTGAGTTTACTTTATCTTGGTCAAGCTCGCCTATATGGGATACTATTATCTTCTTTTCGTCACCAGTATAAGCAGCTTTTATACTGTTTACTTTGGCAGAAAAAATCGACTCTTCAACAGATCCTTTCTTGTTTAAATCCATAAAATTTTTAAAATTCTACTTTAAGATAATAGTTTTTATGCAAAAATCCACCAATTATACGAAAAAATATTCATTTTGCATACAAAAATCAGATAAAAAGCAATTTAATGGCTATTTTGCTGAATGTCTGGTTTCTAATACTTTAATAATATCGCTCAAGGAAAAATCCTTTGCTGAAAGTAGGATCAGATAATGGTAAAGAAGGTCTGCCGCTTCATTTTTGAATAATTCTTCATTATTGTCTTTAGCTTCGATCACAAGTTCCACAGCCTCTTCGCCTACTTTTTGGGCAATTTTATTGATCCCTTTTTTAAATAAACTGGAGGTGTAGGATTGATCGCTCGGATTTGCTTTTCGGTCGAGGATGATCTTTTCAAGTTTTAGAAGAAAATCAGTGCCGGCATTTATTTCATTAAAACAGGTATCCTGTCCGGTGTGACAAATGGGCCCGAGTGGATCTGCTTTGATCAATAATGTATCATCATCACAGTCGATCTTTATTTCCTTTACCTTTAAAAAATGACCGCTTTCTTCACCTTTGGTCCATAATCTGTTTTTGGAACGGGAGAAAAAAGTAACAAGCTTCTTTTCTGAAGTTTTTTCAAATGCTTCCTTATTCATATAGCCAAGCATTAGTACTCTGTTTGTAGAGGAATCTTGGATGATGGCTGGAATTAATCCATCTGCCGATTTATTAAAGTCTGGTTTCATGATCTTATGGGTATGTTTAGTTCTTTTAAATAATCTTTTAGCTCTTTTATCTCAATCTCTTTAAAATGAAATACGCTGGCTGCAAGAGCTGCGTCTGCTTTCCCTTTAATAAATGCATCAGCAAAGTGCCGCATCGTTCCTGCTCCCCCACTTGCTATTACGGGAACATTTACACTCTCAGAAATAAGCATTGTGATATCATTGGCAAAGCCATTTTTTGTGCCATCATTGTTCATTGATGTGAGCAAAATTTCTCCTGCACCCATTGCTACGCCTTGTTTTGCCCAGTCGATGGCTTTGATCTCCGTTTTTACTTTTCCTCCGTTCAGATATACATACCAGTCGTTATTTTCAAATTTTGTATCGATCGCTAAAACGATACATTGACTTCCAAATTGATCGGCCAGCCTTTTGATTAGACCGGGATCTTTGAATGCGGAAGTATTAACAGATATTTTGTCGGCTCCTGAGCGAAGTAATAAACCAACATCTTCAACAGTACTGATTCCTCCACCTACAGTAAACGGAATATTAATATGTTTAGCTATGCGAGTTACCAACTCGGTTAATGTTTTTCTCTTTTCATTAGTGGCAGTTATATCCAAAAAAACCAATTCATCTGCTCCTTTTTTTGCATATTCAATAGCCAATTCTACCGGATCACCTGCATCACGAATGTTTTCAAAATTAACTCCCTTTACTGTTCTTCCGTCTTTGATGTCCAGACAAGGTATGATCCGTTTAGTTAACATATCTTTTAAATTCGTTTAAAGTTATTTTGCCTTCATAGATCGCCTTCCCTACAATTACTGCATTGCAGCCGATTGTATTTAATTCTTCGACATCTTTAATACAAGAAACGCCACCGCTTGCAATGAAATTAATATTCTTGAAGCGATCGATGATCTTTTTGTACAATTCTGTTGATGGCCCTTGTAAAAGTCCGTCTTTGCTTATGTCCGTACAAAAAACATTTTTTACTCCTTGTTGAATATTCTCATCCATAAAATCTAAAATATTGATATCTGTGCTTTCTAGCCATCCGCTCACAGCGATCTTTTCATCTTTTACATCAGCACCAAGCATTATTTTATCAGCTCCATATTTCTTTAGCCATGCAAAGAATAATTCTTTTTTTTTAACAGCAATACTGCCAATCGTAGCCATATGTGCACCCGCATCAAATACAGATTGAATGTTTTCATCTGTTTTTATCCCTCCTCCAAAATCGATAGTTAGTTTGGTTTGTGATGCAATGGTCTCTAATACTTTTTGGTTTATAACCTTGCCTGCTTTTGCTCCATCCAGATCGACAAGGTGTAATCGTTTAATGCCAATGTCTTCAAACATTTGAGCCACCTCTAATGGATTTTTATTATAAATCGTTTTTTGAGCATAATCACCTTGTGAAAGGCGCACACACTTACCATCAATGAGATCAATAGCCGGTATTATTTCAATCATATATTTAAAAAGTTGGATAATAATGTTTGTCCTGCTTCACTTGATTTTTCCGGGTGAAACTGCACTGCATAAAAATTGTTTTTTTGTATAGCGGAGCTGTATTCAACTCCATAATTTGTAGTGGCGATTGTTTCTTGGTATTTTTCCACATAATAGCTATGGACAAAGTACATGTATTCTTTTTCTTTAATTCCTTTGAATAGTTCTGATCGATAGTTGAAAATAGTATTCCATCCTATTTGCGGAACTTTTAAGTTATTCTCTTTGTTGAATAGTTTTACAGTAGAGTCAAAAATTCCTAAACATTCAGCATTGCCTTCTTCGGTGTGTTTGCACATCAATTGCATCCCCAAGCAGATTCCCAATGTAGGTTGTTTTAGAGAGCAAATAACTTGATCGAGATTAGCATTCTTTAAGTATTTCATTGCACTACTGGCTTCGCCAACTCCCGGAAAAATAACTTTGTCTGCTTGTTGTATTTCCTCGGAATTGTCTGTAATAACAGGTGTTATTCCTAGTCTTTCCAGAGCAAATGTAACCGACTGAATATTTCCTGCATTGTATTTTATGATCGCTACTTTCATTTATAATACTCCTTTTGTGCTTGGAAGATTCATATTATTTGGATCTCTCTTTATCGCCATTTTAATTGCTTTTGCAAATGCTTTAAAAATGGCCTCTATCTTATGATGTTCGTTTTGGCCCTCTGCTTTGATATTTAAATTGCATTTTGAGGCATCGCTGAATGATTTAAAAAAGTGAAAGAACATTTCCGTTGGCATCTCTCCGATCTTTTCTCTTTTAAATTCAGCTTCCCACATGATCCAGTTTCTGCCTCCAAAGTCGATTGCAACTTGTGCCAAACAATCATCCATAGGTAGTAAAAATCCATATCGTTCAATGCCCATTTTATTATTCAGTGCTTTTGAAAATGCTTCTCCTAAAGCGATTCCAATGTCCTCGATCGTATGGTGTTCATCAATGTGCAAGTCGCCTTTTGCATCAATGTTGAGGTCGATATTGCCATGTTTGGCAATTTGTTCCAGCATGTGATCAAAAAATGCAAGTCCGGTTGAAATAGATGATCTTCCACTACCATCTAAATTTAACTCAATGTTTATTTTCGTTTCATTGGTGTTGCGTTCGTGTTTGATCTTTCGCTCAGGCAATTTTAAAAATTGATAGATCTCTTCCCAATTGCTAACAATGGCTGAAATGTCATTTTCAAATCCATCACTTTTATCATAATTTTTTATCAGAATAGCTTTACTTCCTATGTTTTTTGCGAGTTTAATATCTGTCAGACGATCACCTATCACATACGAATTAGCAAGGTCATATTCGCCCGATAAATACTTCGTAAGCATACCTGTATTCGGTTTTCGAGTTGGTTTGTTCTCGTATTCAAATGTTTTGTCAATACAAACTTCGGAGAATTTTATTCCTTCACTTTCTAATGTTTGCATCATCATGTTGTGAACCGGCCAGAAAGTATGTTCTGGGTAGCTTTCTGTACCTAGTCCATCCTGATTGGTTACCATTACCAATTCATAGTCAAGTTCTCTAACTATTTTCCCTAACCAAGTGATCACTCCCGGAAGAAATTTGAATTTGTCAAAGCTGTCGATCTGAAATGTATCAGGTGGCTCCCAAATGAGTGTTCCATCTCTATCGATAAATAATATTTTTTTCATAACTTATGAATTGAATTGTTTCAATGTATTTATTAATGTTTCATTTTCTTTTACAGTTCCAATTGTAATTCTTAAACAGCCTTCACAAAGCATCACGTTTGTTCTGTTGCGAACGATGATCTGTTTGCCTTCCAGGAATTGATATGTTTTATTCGCATCCTTCACCTTAATCAATAAAAAATTAGCTTCACTTGGATAGATACGCTCAACAAAAAAAAGTGTAGAAAGTTCCTTTCTTAGTTTTTCTCTTTCTGTAACAATTTCTTTGATCCATGCATTTACTTTATCAATATTGCTTAATGCTTCTACTGCCAGCTTTTGAGACGCGATATTAATATTGTAAGGAGGTTTTATCTTATTGAAAATATCAATAATTGGTTCCGATGCGAATGCCATTCCGATTCTTAATCCTGCTAAACCCCAAGCTTTCGAGAGTGTTTGAAGAATGACAAGATTGGGGTAGTTTAATAATTCCGGAATCAAACTACGGTAGCTGGCAAAGTTAATGTAGGCTTCATCCACGATCACTATACCGGTAAAGTTGTCGAGAATGTTTTTTATGGAACTCCATGCAACGCTATTACCTGTGGGATTATTTGGGCAGCAAATAAAGATCAGTTTCGTGTTGCTGTCTATCGCCTTAATTACATTCTCTGTGTCTAATTGGAATTCCTCTTTGGTCAATGGGACTTTTTTGATCTGAACATCATTGATATTAGCTGATACCTCATACATGCCATAAGTAGGTGGGCAAATAATAATATTGTCTTTCCCCGGGTTACAAAAGGCTCTAAAAAGAATGTCGATCGCTTCATCGCTACCATTACCAAGAAAAATATTTTCAATAGGCAATCCTTTTATTTTACTAATCTTTTCTTTTACATCAATTTGCATCGGGTCAGGATATCTGTTCAATGCTATTGCTTTCTCGGATTGGACAGGTGATCCAAATGAATTTTCATTAGCGTCCAGAAAGATGCCCTCTTTCCCTTTATATTCATCACGTGCAGAAGAATAAGGAACTAGCTTTTTTATATTCTCTCTTGTGATCGTATTTAAATCGAAATTCATGATCTCTTAATTTTAAAGTGATTTTAATCTTAAAGTTACAGCATTTTTGTGAGCATCCAATCCTTCCGCTTCTGCCATTAGTTCAATGCTTTTTCCAATATTTTGAATGCCTTCTTTACTAAGTTTTTGAAATGTTACTTTTTTTACAAAACTATCCAATGATACACCACTGTATGATTTTGCATATCCATTTGTAGGAAGTGTATGGTTGGTTCCTGATGCATAATCACCTGCACTTTCGCAGGAATAGTTGCCTATAAAAACTGATCCGGCATTGACAACTTGATTGGCAATTTTCTCAGGTTCATTACAAGCCAATATCAAGTGTTCGGGTGCATATTCATTTAGCAGCTCCATTCCTTCTGCTAAAGTATTGACTAGGATCGCTTTACTGTTAGCTAAGGCTTTTGTTGCAATATCTCTACGTGGTAATTGCTCTAATTGTTTTTTTAGTTCTTTGGCTACTTCTGCAATTGTTTGTTCATTGTCGGATACAAGTATTACTTGTGAGTCTGCTCCATGTTCTGCTTGCGACAACAGATCGGCCGCAACATATGAAGCAACGCAATTGGTGTCAGCCAAAACAGCAAGTTCTGAAGGACCTGCAGGCATATCGATCGCAATGCCAGATTTGTTGATGAGTTGCTTGGCGCAGGTGACATATTGATTTCCCGGACCAAAAATTTTATACACTTTAGTCACACTTTCAGTTCCAAATGCCATAGCACCAATTGCTTGAACGCCCCCTATTTTAAATATTTTTGTTATACCAGTAAGTTGAGCTGTATACAAAATAGCATCGTTTACTTTTCCGTTTTTGTCGGGAGGAGTACATAAGACAATTTCTTTACATCCTGCAATTTTAGCAGGAATAGACAACATCAAAATGGTGGAGAAAAGGGGAGCTGAGCCTCCGGGAATATAGAGGCCGACTTTTTCTATTGCTATCGACCTTCTCCAGCATTCTACCCCATTAGTGGTTTCGATAATTGTTTCTTTTTCGCGTTGTGAATTGTGAAATTTTTCAATGTTGGATTTTGCAGTTTGTATAGCTGCTTTTAGTTCTTCGGTAACATTATTTATTGCATTCGATATTTCATCAGATCCAACCGAAAAGTTGCTTAGATCAATTCCATCAAATTTTTTAGTGTATTTACGAATCGCTTCATCTCCATTCTTGCGAATATCAATCAGTACACCGTCAACTGTTTCTTCAAGCGATACACTATCAATAACAGGTCGCTGTAAGATCTTTTGCCATTCCGACTTTTCCGGATATTTGATTGTTTGTAACATAGTATTCATGCAATTGATTATAAGATCATTTTTTCAATAGGTACGACTAAAATTCCTTGTGCGCCTTTTTCTTTTAACTTTTCAATGATATCCCAAAATTCATTTTCATTTACTACACTATGAACAGAACTCCAGCCTTTGTCAGCTAATGGAAGTATTGTTGGACTTTTCATGCCGGGTAATATTTTGCAGATAGCATCCAGGTTCTCATTGGGTGCATTCAATAAAATGTATTTATTGTTTTTCGATTTTTTTACAGCATTGATACGGAAAAGTAATTTGTCCAAGATCTCTTGCTGCTTTTTGTTCAACTTCTTATTAGATGCAATTACCGCTTCCGATTTCAGGATCACTTCAGCTTCCTTTAATCCATTGGTAAATAATGTACTTCCCGAACTTACCAGGTCACAAATAGCATCGGCCAGTCCAATACTTGGAGCGATCTCAACCGATCCACTGATCTCGTGAATTTCTGCATTTACTTTGTTTTTCTTTAAATACTTGGCAAGAATAGTAGAATAACTGGTAGCTATTTTTTTGCCTTCCAGGTCCTGGATACCTTTGTATTTCTGATTTTTTGGGATAGCGATGGATAAGCGGCATTTCCCAAATCCCAAACGATCAACAATTTTTACCTCTTTATTTTTCTCTAATAGAACGTTTTCTCCTACAATGCCTATGTCGGCAATGCCGTCCTCTACATATTGGGGAATATCATCGTCACGCAAAAAGAAAACTTCTAGAGGGAAATTATATGCTTCTGCTTTTAATTTGTTGAGCCCATTGTTAAACTCGATACCTGCTTCTTTTAAGATTCTGATCGAATCTTCGTTTAAGCGTCCTGATTTTTGAATTGCAATTTTTAGTTTTGTTTCCATGTTTTTTGATAAAATAAAAAGGGCTTACCGATCTGGTAAGCCCTTTTGTTATATTGGTTTTGTTAGTTCTTTTCTAATTACACAATACATCATCTGCCTACCCTTTTGGATAAGTATGGTGATGATGGATATGTGTTGAATTTTTCATTACGATGCAAATATAAATACAAAAAGTTAAAATATGCAAATAAAATATTGTTCAGGTCAAATTTCGTATATTTGATAAAATCTCAAATGCCATGAAATTAAAGACCTTTTCGCTATTATTTGTTGCACTTGCCGCGTTTTCCTTTAAGGGAGATAAAAAAGCTTATCAGCTATTTGATGCCAAAGGGAAGGAAAGTAATTATGAAAAGATGTTGAATGAAGCAAAACAGGCTGATATTATCCTTTTTGGTGAATTGCATGATAATCCGGTCAATCATTGGCTGCAAATGGAGTTAACCAAGGATCTTTATGATATAAAGAAAAAGGACCTTGTTCTGGGAGCCGAAATGTTTGAGGCTGATGATCAGGTGGCGATCAATGAGTATTTACAAGGAAAGATCTCTGAAAAAACGCTGAAGGATGAGGTAAAACTTTGGCCAAATTTTAAAACAGATTATAAGCCATTGTTGGATTTTGCAAAGAATAATCAGTTGAATTTTGTGGCAGCAAATATTCCAAGAAGATATGCTAATCTGGTTTATAATAAGGGGATTGAAAAATTGGATAGTTTAGATGCTGAGGCTAAAAATTGGATTGCACCACTTCCTATGAAATACGATGCGAATTTAAAATGTTATAAAGATATTTTTGAATCGGCTGGTGGACATGGGGGAGAGAATCTGCCTAAATCGCAGGCAATAAAGGATGCGACCATGGCTCATTTTATTTTAAAGAATTATTCAAAAGGGAAGTTGTTCATCCATTATAATGGTTCATATCATAGTAACAACCATCAAGGAATTGAATGGTATTTAAAACAAGCGAATCCAAATTTGAAAGTATTTACGATTGCAGCAACGGAACAAGCCGGTTTGGACACACTTGCAAAAGATCTGATAGATGTAGCTAATTATATTATAGTTACTCCTGAAGGATTCACAAAAACACATTAATTATTAGGTGTTCACGAAGAGTCTATATTTAAGAATCACATTTTTATTCATTGCATCTCTTGTGTTGCTTTGGGTGGCTTTTTATAATGGCTTCCCAGTTGTTTATTCGGATACATCTACTTATTTGTCTTCTGGTTTTGAGTTTGAAACACCTGCCGATCGTCCGATCACGTATGGTTTATTTATATACCTCACAAGTTTAGGTGGAACAACACTTTGGTTAACAGCTTTTATGCAATGTTTGATCATCGTTTATATTATTTATTTGCTGTTCAAGTATTTTTCTCAATTAAAAGATCCTGCTTTTTATAGTTTAGTTGCAGTTGTTTTTCTTGCTGCTTTTTCTTCATTACCCTGGATAAGTGGCATGTTGCTCGCTGATATATTTACTCCTGTTACGGTTTTTTCTTTGTTGATATTAGTGTTTGCAAAGGATATTCATAAGTTAGATAAAGTGCTATTGTATGCGCTTTTTTTTCTATCGAATGCCATGCACATGTCACACTTGATTATTAATTTCCTGCTGATCATATCTATTTTATTTTTCTCTTATTTGAAATATTTTAAAGAGGCATTTGAATTGGTATCCAAAAAGCAGATGCTTGCTTTGTTGCTGATCACTCTATCCGGTATTGCCATTATGTCCTCTGCTATGTCGAAATCAAAGCACATATTCTATATGGGAAGAATGGTGGAGAATGGCATCCTGAAAAAGTATCTGGATGAAAATTGTGCTACTAAAAATTATCAGATCTGTGTATATAAAGATTCTCTTCCTCCCAATGCTGATCGTTTTTTGTGGGATTTTGAAAATAGTCCGGTTTATAAATTAGGGGGATGGAAAACAACTAAAGAGGAATTTAATGCGATCATTTCAGAAACATTTACCCGTCCGGAATACATTGCCTTGCATCTGAAAGCCGCAGCCGGTAATACCATGGAGCAGCTGACCACATTTAATTTGGGTGAAGGGAATATTGCTTTTCCTCAGGGAACAAAGTTGCATGAACGAATCGGTTTGTTTACGAATGACCTCAGTCGTTATGAATCAGCTAAACAGACAAAGGGAGAGTTGTTGTTGTTTAGCAAATTGAATAATGTTCAATTGTTTACCGTTTATTTTTCTTTACTATTGACCTTGATTGGTTTATTTATAATAGATAAGAAAAGAAACAAACAACTTCTGCTGTTCTCGGTATTTGTGCTGTTGGGGTTGTTTTTTAACGATATGGTTTGCGCTTCCTTATCAACTGTGGCCAATCGTTTTGCAGTAAGGGTAATGTGGATGGTGCCTTTACTTTTATTGTTGATTATATTTAATCGTTTTGGTGTGACTAAACGGAATAGTATTTATTCTACATAGATTGGAGTATTGCAACTTTCTTTCTTGCCTGCAAACTCATATTTTAATCCGACTCTTAATTCAAAGGCTTTATTATCTACAAAAAGTGGTGAGCTAATGTATGCTGGCATAATGTCGGGATTATAAAATCCTTCCACAAAGAATTTGAAATTTGTATAACTTACAAATTCAAGGCCTCCACCAACGGCTGCACTTACGTGAAATGGAATGAATTTTCCGGTAATGGTACGAGAGCTGGTGCTTTGTGTAAGATTATAGTCTAAACGTGGACCAACCATTACATAAGGAATGATCGAATACATTTCGTAACGCACTTTTGCATAGTTATTCCAGCTTAAGTATTGAAGGCGGTTAGGATAATTGGCTTCCGGTTGCGGATCGATCGATCCTTTTTGATTGTACTGTATCTCCGTTACCCAGCGGATATAATCGTGACTGAGAAATTCTCCAAAAATACTTGCATTAAAACCAAACACATATTTTTTTCGATCGATAGAAACAGGCTCTCTGAATTTAAATTTTTGATTGGCCGCTGTCCCTCCAAGCGTTACTCCAATACTGTTGAGGAATTGTGCATTACTCAACAGTACTGAAAATAATAATGATATGGTAAGAATGATCTTTTTCACAATAGTTGAACGTTGATTCAATGAAATTATTTTAAGCACTCATGGCTTCTACATTCGGATTCACTTTTTTTACCAAGCCCTGTAATACTTTACCCGGACCGACTTCTGTGAATGATGTAGCACCATCTGCGATCATTTGCTGAACGGTTTGTGTCCATTTAACCGGACCGGTTAATTGTGCGATCAAATTTTTCTTGATCTCATCCGGATTAGAAACACCTTTAGCTGTTACATTCTGGTAAACCGGACAAATAGGTTCGTTGAATGTGGTAGCATTGATGGCTGCTTCTAATTCAATTCTGGCAGGTTCCATCAATGGTGAGTGAAATGCCCCACCAACAGGTAATACTAAAGCACGTTTAGCTCCTGCTGCTTTCAATTTTTCACAAGCTATATTTACTCCGTTGATCGTGCCGGAGATGACTAATTGTCCCGGACAGTTATAATTGGCAGCTACCACCACTTCTCCTGATTTGGTGATCTCAGCACAAATATCTTCAATGATCTTGTCGTCTAAATTTAAAACGGCTGCCATAGTGCTTGGATTCACATCACATGCTTTTTGCATAGCCAATGCACGTGTGTATACCAGTTTTAATCCATCTTCAAAAGATAATGTTCTGTTGGCTACCAATGCTGAAAATTCGCCCAAGCTATGTCCTGCCACCATTTCGGGTTGAAGTGATTCTCCTAATGTTTTAGCTAGGATCACCGAGTGAAGAAAAATAGCCGGTTGAGTAACCTTGGTTTGTTTAAGTTCCTCATCCGTGCCAGTGAACATGGTATTGGTGATGCTGAATCCCAATATATTATTTGCTTTCTCAAACAATTCTTTGGCAATAGGAGAGTTTTCATAAAGGTCTTTACCCATTCCTGAAAATTGAGCCCCTTGTCCGGGGAAAACATATGCTTTCATGATGTTTAGATTAAGTTTATGATCAAAAATAGCGCAAATAAAAAAGGGAAATCGAACGATCTCCCTTTTTTATTCACAATGGATTGTGAGATTATTTTCTGTCGCCAAACAAACGTAATAACATCAAGAATAAGTTGATAAAGTCAAGATACAGGTTCAAAGCGCCCATGATCACCAATTTGCTGGTAGTAGCTGTTCCAAACTCAACTCCGGCTCCGATACGTTTTAACTTTTGAACATCGTAAGCAGTTAAACCTGTAAATACCAATACACCGATGAAGCTAATGATATAGTCTAATCCTTCGCTACCGATAAACCAGTTGATAATAGAAGCTAAAATGATACCCATTAAACCCATCATCATGATAGAACCGAATTTGGTAAGGTCTGTTTTAGTAGTGTAACCCACCACAGCCATTAAACCAAACATTCCGGCAGCAGCTGCAAATGTTCCGTAGATAGAGCTAGCTGTATATGCAAGGAAAATAAAGCTTAAGCTGGCACCCATTACTGCTGAATACAGTAAAAATAAGAACAAAATAACCGGGTAGGAAAAGCGGTTAAAACCTAATGACATAGCGAATACAAATCCAATAGGGGCAAACATAACAACGTAACCTAAAATGGATAAGCCACCTCTCTCAACATTTACTAATAATGAAAGAAGTTCAAGGTTGTTAGCAAATGAATAGGCAACGATAGAAGTGATCGTTAATGCAGCAAACATCCAGGAGAAAACACTTGCAAGGAAGGTTTTCGACATGGTTGTTGTTTCTTCATGTGATTGTACGAAATTAAAATTGTTAGTTTCCATAGTTTAATTTTTTTGTTAGAATAACAATGCAAAGATAATACCGATTATAGGTTTCTGCAATTCTGTCAGTGTTATAATTTGTTAATGTAATTTAGATCCGATCAAGCTGATGAACTCTTTGCGGGTTGTATCTTTTAAGAATTCGCCTGTAAATGCCGATGTGGTAGTTACTGAGTTTTGTTTCTGAATACCACGCATTTGCATGCATAAATGACTGCATTCCATAACCACAGCCACCCCAATCGGATTTAATGTTTCCTGGATACAATCTCTAATTTCATTGGTCAGGCGCTCCTGAACCTGTAATCTGCGCGCAAAGGCATCTACCACTCTTGGTATCTTGCTCAATCCAACAATGTGTCCATTGGGAATATAAGCAACATGTGCTTTGCCGAAAAAAGGCAGTAGATGGTGTTCACACATGCTATACACTTCAATGTCTTTCACGATCACCATCTGCTTATAATCTTCTTTAAACATGGCTGATTTTAATATCTCTTTCGGATCCAGATCATAGCCATGTGTTAGAAATTGCATCGCCTTTGCAACCCGCTCCGGTGTTTTTAGCAAACCTTCACGTGATGGATTCTCACCAATATCACCAAGTATCGTTTTATATTTAGAGGCAATGTTATCGATCTGTTTCAGATTGTATCTGTCAATTTTCTGATAACCGTCTATTTCATCAAATTCATCGTGACCCATGTTCATTAATTGATTAGTTAAAATTCATTTTATTCTCCGAAATACTCAACATAATTGTTTTCGGTTTCGTAAAGCTTTACACTATGTAATTCGCTTCCTAATGCCTCAATATGCGGTTTAAGTTGATTCCAGATAGCAATAGCCACATTTTCAGTGGATGGCATGATCCCTTTCATAAAATCAACATCCAGATTCAGATTTTTATGATCCAATTTATCCGTAACATGCTTGCGAATTAAAGCGCTGATGTCTTTTAAATTTGCAGAATAGCCTGTTTCCGGGTTAATTTGCCCTTTTACAGTTACAAATAAATTGTAATTATGCCCATGCCAATTTGGATTGGCACATTTACCAAATGTTTCTAAATTTTTTTCATCGCTCCAGTTGGGATTGTGCAACTTATGAGCAGCATTAAAATGCTCTTTTCGTGTAATGTAGATCATTTTCTTAATTGTTATGCAAATATAACAGGTTTTCATGAGCAATGTTTAAAATTCAATAACTTTGCACCCGAATGAAACTATTGATCATAGCAGCTACTAAGTTTGAGATCGCACCACTTCTGAAGTGTATGGAAACATGCGTGGAGCGTGCTGAAAATAAATTTGTTTGTACCTATAAAGATCACTCGATAGATCTTGTTCTAACAGGTGTTGGAATGGTTGCTACTGCTTACCATACTTCTATAGCACTTCGTCAGTCATATGATCTAGCTATTAATGCAGGTATCTGCGGAAGCTTTAATAAAAATATTGATCTGGGAGAGGTGGTAAATGTTTATGAAGATTGTTTTTCTGAATTAGGTGCTCAGGATGGAGAACACTTTCTTTCTTTGGATGAACTCCAGTTGCCGGGCATCCAAACGGTTAACAATCTTTCTAATTCATTCAGTACAAAAACGATCGATGTTCTGCCTAAAGTGACAGGGATTACTGTGAATACTACTCATGGGAATGAGGCGGATATCGAAAAAGTATATGCAAAGTTTCATCCCTTTGTAGAAAGCATGGAAGGCGCAGCATTTATGTTTGTTTGTGAGCAGGAAAAAGTTCGCAATATTCAAATTCGCACCATTTCCAATTATGTTGAAAAACGAAACAAAGAACAATGGAACATTCCACTTGCAATAGAGCAGTTGAATAAAAAACTACAAAGCATTTTAGATGAACTCAGCTAACACAATGGAAATAAGTATTGGTTTCAGTCCTTGTCCGAACGACTGTTTCATTTTTGATGCCATGATCCATGGGAAAATTGATACAGAGGGTTTGACTTTTAAGGTGGTGATGGAGGATGTGGAAACACTGAACCAAATGGCTTTTCGTGGCGAACTGGATATCACAAAATTGAGTTATCATGCATTTGCTTATTTGAGAGATAAATATCAGTTGCTGGATGCGGGGAGTGCATTGGGTAATAATTGTGGCCCCTTGCTCATTTGTAAAGGTGATCCGGCTCTTATTCTGCAAAAGTTAAAGGTGTCTGATCCTTCTCTTTCTATTGCTATCCCTGGGAAGTACACAACGGCTAATTTTCTTTTGTCCTTGGCATTTCCTCATGCGAAAAATAAAGTGGAGCTAGTGTTCTCAGGTATCGAAGATGCTGTTCTTCAGGGCAAGGTAGATCTTGGTTTGATTATACATGAAAATCGTTTTACCTATGAACAGAAAGGATTGAAAAAAGTGCTAGATCTTGGTGAATGGTGGGAAACAGAAACCGGATTGCCAATTCCATTAGGTGGAATTGTGATCAAAACAAATATGCCCCAGGAATTAATTCAAAAGGTAAATAGAGTACTTAGAAAAAGTGTGGAATATGCGTTTGCTCAACCAAAATCGTCTTTGCCATTTGTGAAAGCGCATGCTCAGGAAATGAGTGAAGAGGTAATGTACAAACATATTGATCTTTATGTTAACCACTATTCAGTTGATCTGGGAGAAAAAGGGAAAGCTGCCATTGATACAATGTTTCAACGAGCCGATGCATTAGGTTTGGCTAAAAATTAAATTTGTAAATTCGTAAAAAAAGATTGAGATGATAATAGTTACCGGTGCCGCAGGATTTATAGGCAGTTGCCTAGTAAGTAAATTGAATCAAGAAGGTTATAAAGATATTGTGATCGTGGATGAGTTTTCTCATCCCGAAAAAATGAAGAATCTGGAGGCCTGCCTGCCGGACAGGCAGGGGAAGAGCTATTCCCATAAGGTTCATCGTGATGATTTTATTAAGTGGTTAAAAGAAAACCAACGCTTGGTACAATTCGTTTTTCATATTGGAGCCCGCACGGATACAACCGAATTCAATAAGGAGATATTTGACCGTTTGAACTTGAATTATACGAAGGATATTTGGAATGTTTGTGTGGAGTTCGGATTGCCGTTGGTGTATGCTTCTTCTGCAGCTACATATGGTTTGGGCGAGTTCGGGTATGATGATAATGAGCAGGTGATCGATCAATTAAAGCCCTTGAATCCTTACGGTGATTCGAAGAATGATTTTGATAAATGGGCGATTAAACAAGAGAAAAAGCCTTATTTCTGGGCTGGCTTGAAGTTCTTTAATGTTTATGGCCCGAATGAATTTCATAAAGGAAGAATGGCATCCGTTATATTCCATGCTTTCAACCAAATTCAAGAAAAAGGACAAGTAAAATTATTCCGTTCCCATAATCCGGATTATAAAGACGGAGAGCAATTACGTGATTTTGTGTATGTGAAAGATGTGGTGGAGGCGTGTTTGTTTTTGCTAAATCACCGCAAAGATTCCGGTATCTACAATTTGGGATCGGGGAAGGCACGTACCTTTCTTGATCTGGTGAAAAATACATTTAAAGGAGTGGGTAAAGAACCAAATATTGAGTTCATTGACACGCCAATCGATATACGTGATAAATACCAATACTTTACTGAGGCTAACATGTCGAAGTTAAAGTCGATCGGGTATAGCAAGCCATTTCACACCTTAGAAGAAGGTGTAGAAGATTATGTAAAAAATTATCTGATAGGCAAACGATACTACTAATCAAAAGCCCCAACAGATCTCTGTTGGGGCTTTTGATTTTAAGGGGTTAAAATTTAAAGAAGAAAAATACGACTGCTGCCCATTCCTTCGGAACGCCATTGGCATGTCCTATTGTACTGTGGCTGCTATTTTCAACTGTTCCATTGCTTTTGATGTAGCCAATGGTGCTATGGCTGCTGTTTTCAACTGTTCCATCACTTTTTACATAACCAACGGTTGAATGACTCGAATTTTCGATGGTTCCATTTGATTTGATGTAGCCAATGGTACTGTGGCTGGAATTCTCAATAGTGCCATCTTTCTTGATATAGCCTTTTGTGCTATGGCTGGAGTTTTCAATTGTTCCATCGGGTTTAATGTATCCGGTAGTAGAATGATTGCTGGCCTCAATGGTTTGAGATTTGGCAATAGTAAAGCATGCGATAGCAGCGAATGTTAGAAGTAATTTTTTCATGTGTCAGGATTTTAAAATTTGTATAAATGTAGTAAAAGGGAATGATTTAAAAAAGTGAGAATTTTCAAGGGTTTAAACTTTTGCAGTTTCTTGGAGTTTCCTATCTTTGCGCCCATGCAAGAAACCATTTTAATTCTAGATTTTGGCTCTCAATACACGCAATTAATTGCTCGAAGAGTACGTGAGCTGAATGTGTATTGTGAGATACATCCATTTAACAAGATACCGGAAATAACAAAAGATATAAAAGGTGTGATCCTTTCCGGATCGCCTTTCTCAGTTAGAGCAACGGATGCTCCCAATCCCGATCTGTCGGACTTCAAAGCAAAGTTGCCATTGCTTGGAGTATGTTATGGTGCACAATTGATGGCACATAAGTTTGGTGGTGAGGTGCAAGCATCAGAACATAGGGAGTACGGCAGAGCGAATCTTTCCTTTGTAAAAGCAGATAATGAATTGTTTAAAGGTGTGAGTAATAATTCACAGGTGTGGATGAGCCATGCCGATACGATCACCCGTATTCCGGATAATTACGAGATCATCTCCAGTACAAAAGATGTAAAATATGCAGGGTATCAAGTGAAGGGTGAGCTAACCTACGGAATTCAGTTTCATCCGGAAGTTTACCATTCTACTGAAGGATCTGTTTTGCTGAAAAATTTTGTGGTGGATATTTGTGGTTGTAAACAGGATTGGACGCCTGATTCATTTGTGGAGACAACTGTGGAAGATCTGAAAAACAAGATCGGAAATGATAAAGTTGTCTTAGGATTGAGTGGCGGTGTTGATTCAAGTGTGGCTGCTGTATTATTGCACAAAGCGATCGGCAAGAATCTGTATTGCATTTTTGTGGATAATGGTTTGCTTCGCAAGAATGAGTTTGAAAGTGTATTGGAGTCATATAAACACATGGGCTTGAATGTAAAAGGCGTGAATGCAAAAGATCGCTTTTATTCAGAGTTGGCAGGTGTTTCTGATCCTGAGAAAAAACGTAAGATCATCGGAAAAGTATTTATTGATGTATTTGATGATGAATCAAAACAAATTCAGGATGTGAAGTGGTTGGCGCAAGGAACGATCTATCCGGATGTGATCGAATCGATCTCTGTAAAAGGTCCATCTGCTACCATTAAATCGCATCACAATGTGGGCGGTTTGCCTGATTTTATGAAGTTGAAAGTGGTAGAGCCACTAAATACATTGTTTAAGGACGAAGTAAGAAGAGTTGGTAAAACATTGAAAATAGATGATGCTATCTTAAACCGTCACCCTTTCCCGGGTCCAGGATTAGCTATTCGTATCCTTGGTGACATTACAGCAGAAAAGGTACGGATATTGCAGGAGGTGGATGCGATCTTCATCAATAACTTAAAATCAAGTGGATTGTATAAAGATGTATGGCAAGCCGGAGCGATCTTTTTGCCGGTACAATCGGTGGGTGTAATGGGCGATGAGCGTACCTATGAAAATGCGGTTGCGTTGAGAGCTGTTACAAGTACTGATGGAATGACAGCTGATTGGTGTCATTTACCATACGATTTTTTGGGAGCAGTTTCCAATGAGATCATTAATAAAGTAAAAGGGATCAATAGAGTGGTATATGATATCAGTTCAAAGCCACCTGCAACCATTGAATGGGAATAAATTGAAGACTAAATTAACATATCTTTTTTCTGTTTTTACATTGTATTTGTTACTTTGTAGTTCTTCTATTATTGCTCAGGAAAAAGAATCTACAGATATTCATAAAACAAAAAGTTCCGCTACCATTGGTGGCGTGAAATATTATTTACATACTGTAGAAAAGGGACAAACCTTATTTGCTATCGCTAAATTTTATAAGATAGAAGTAAATGACCTGGTGATCGAAAATCCTGAGGCAATAGATGGAATAAAACCGGGTCAAGTACTACGTATTCCTGTTGAGAAAAAAGTGCTTGTGAAACAGGAGCCTAGTATTGATACATCTAATTGTATCATTCATACTGTTGAGAAAGGACAAACACTTTATTCGATCACCAAACAGTATGGTGTAACTGATGAGGTGCTGAAAAAATTAAATCCTGAGCTTCTGAATGGTTTGAAAACCGGACAAAAGCTCAAGATCCCTTCTGATAAACTTAAAACAGCTACAGCTCAAGTTGCAATAACAACTAACAAAGAAGTTGTTGAAGAGAAAGCAAAGGAAAAGATCGTGGATCAGTCAGCTACTACCACGAAAATAGAGGCGGCTGATCATGTTACTTCTCCCACAAAAAAATACAATGGTGACTTGAAGGATGAATATAATATCGCTTTCTTTTTACCTTTTCATGCGGATGAATCCAATGCAATTGAAATTGAAAAATTAGTAAAAGGGGAGGAGCAGTTCTCGAATAAAACAAAAGTTGCTTTGGAATTTTATGAGGGAGCAAAGTTGGCAATTGATTCACTCAAAAAGGAAAAATTAAATGCTAAGATCTTTGTATATGATGTTGATGACAAAGATTCTTTGGGTGTGTTGACCTTGTTAAAAAAGCCGGAGTTGGCATCTATGGATCTGATCATTGGTCCATTGTATGGGACTAGTTTTATGCCGGTAGCAAAATTTGCAAAAGAGAATGAAATTCCAATCGTTTCTCCATTCACGCAAGTGAATAAGATCTTGTTTGAGAACCCTTACGTTTGTAAAGTTTCACCTTCTGTAACACTTCAAGTAGAGCGGATGGCAACATACGTGGTTGATTCATTCCAAACTCAGAACATTGTATTGGTGAACGGTGGCGGCTTAGCTAAAGATGTTCCTTTTTATAATTCATTTAAAAAAACAGCAAACGATTATTTAATGAGTAGGTCTGCCACTAAAAAAGATACGATCAAAGAAGCAAAAGGATTAAATGGTTTACAAGCATTATTAAGTACCACTCAGGTGAATGTGGTTGTATTGCCTTCCAGTAATCAGTCGTTTGTCACAGATTTTATCAGTAAATTATATGCTTTAAGAGATAAGTATAAGATTGTATTGTTTGGTCTTCAATCCTGGATGAATTATGATAATCTTGATTTTGAATATTTGAATACCGTATCACTTCATACACCTTCTAATACTTTTGTTGACTACAACAATGCTAAGGTGAAAGTATTCATAAAAAACTATAGAGAAACATACAAAACCGAACCCGATCATTTTTCTTTCCAGGGCTTTGATGTAACCTACTTTTTTATAAATGCATTAAGACAAAATGGAACCGGCTTCTTAAATAATTTGGATCAATTGAAATACAATGGTTTGGATGCTAATTTTGAATTCTCGCAATTTCCTGTAGAAAGTGGTTTTGAGAATAAATATGTATTTATTCAGCGGTATCAGGATTATCAATTAGTTAAAGCTGTTCAATAATGCTTAGCAAGGAACAAATAACCGAATGGTTTAAAGAGCTGCAGGATTCTATATGCATAGCTTTGGAGATGGAGGATGGGAAAGGTAAATTTGAAGAAGACAATTGGGTGCGTGAAGAAGGAGGTGGTGGAAGAACCCGTATCATTCAAAATGGGAATGTAATTGAAAAAGGCGGTGTTAATTTTTCTGCTGTATTTGGAGAGGTGCCTACATTCCTGAAAAATGAGCAGAACTCTGCTCAATTGAACAATCATACGTTTTATGCTACGGGTGTTTCCATTGTGATCCATCCGAATAGTCCAATGGTTCCGATTATTCACATGAATGTCCGCTATTTTGAAATGAGTAATGGCGTATGGTGGTTTGGCGGAGGAATTGATCTTACTCCGCATTATGTGGTGGAGGAAGATGCCCGTTTTTTTCATCAGCAGTTAAAAAATACCTGCGACCGATATGATATTTCCTATTATCCCGAGTATAAAAAATGGGCCGATGATTACTTTTTTATTCCACATAGAAACGAAACCCGGGGTGTTGGAGGGATCTTTTTTGATCGTTTAAATAAAAAAAGTAAAGAAGAATTGTTTGGTTTTGTTCAAGAAGTAGGTAAAACATTTGCCCCTACCTATGTAGAACTGATGAAACGCAATAAAACTAAATCCTATTCCGAAGATAATAAGCAGTGGCAGCTCTTGAGAAGGGGACGTTATGTGGAATTTAATCTCGTTTATGATAAAGGGACCAAATTCGGACTCGAGACCAATGGCCGGATCGAATCTATCCTGATGAGCCTGCCACAACAAGCCGGCTGGCAATACAACTTTACTCCCGAAAAGGGCTCTCCTGAGGAGAAAACCCTTTCTTTCCTAAAAAAGGGGATTAGCTGGTAAATTATTTCTATTTCATTTTTCTTTTTATCGTGCAACCTTATTCATCTGTATGGTGTCTAATGTGTTGATAGTCTGTGAAGTTGATCCATATTTCATCTGATATGATCGGGGTATCCGAGGTTGAAAGTGGTTCTTTAATTCTTTAAATTCGTAAGAGAATGCCAAATGTGTTAGTTTGATGTATAAGAATGAGAGTTTTTTAGCCGCTTATAGTGCTTTTTGAATATGTTTTTTTAGAAAAAAGGTCGAGTAACAGACTTCCAAGAATAGCTTAGAATTGCCAGATAATTGTAAGAACATTATTATAAATTTGATTAATAAGTAATATTTGAATCGAAATGAAAACTACTACTATCATCTCAAAAGTACTACTAGGATTGCTGTTTAGCATGGTGGTTGTGCAAACAACCGTTGCTCAAACATCTAATGCTTCTAAAGAGGAGTTAATTCCTTTTGGCTTATCCAAAAGCACATGGGTGCAGTACACCAATAAGGCGAATCTTCTTCTGGAGAAGGTAGATGAGAAGAGTTTTTTAAATTATGTGATCTTTTCAAATGATGGAAATCTAGCCGATAGAAAATATTTTGTAAAGGCCGCAAAAGGTAAGATCACAAAAGACCAAAACGAATTGATCTATAGAATTGGAAAAGGTCTGATTACAACACCTGAGCAAGTAAATGCCTATTATGCCTCTATTCAGCCTAAATATGTAAACTATTTCTCCACCTTTCAAGCAAACCGATTAGAGATCATTGAAAAACTTTTGTTGAAGGAGCAAGCAAATCGTACTCCTAATCCAATGCCTTTTGCTTGTGGTCAGCCTTGTACTAATCCAGGTTTTGAGTCAGGGACCGGATTTTGGGATTATTGGGGAGGTACAGCTTGTGCTAATTCTGCGGGCGATCTTTGTAATTTAACTCCAGGTTTTGCCGCATCGGCTCATGATCAAACGGCTGTTGCTGATGGTTTTGATGCAACAGTTGGTGGTACGATCATGCCGGTTGTTCCTCCGGGTGGCGGTAATAATGCCATGATGCTGGGAGATGGTCCGGTAACTGGTGGTAATGCTTCCCGTGCAGCCATTTCGTTTACTGTATCTGCAGCGAATGCAAATTTTACTTATAAATATGCTGTTGTATTACAAGATCCTCAAACAGGTCATGCTGATGAGGAGCGCCCTTTCTTCCGTGTAAAAATACGTGATGCAGCAGGAAATGTTGTGCAATGTGGTGATTACGAAGTTTTGGCTAAGCCACCAATGGCAGGATTTACTGAAACATCATCCGGTAGTGGTGTTTGGTATCGTAACTGGACAACCGTTTTTATTCCATTGAGTTCTTATATAGGACAATGTGTTACGGTAGAATTTACAGTGGCGGATTGTTCGCAAGGAGGTCACTATGGCTACGCTTATATTGATGGTGATTGTGATCCATTACAGATTGTGACATCCTCTCCGGCTATTTGTGGCGGAAATTCTATAACACTAACCGCACCTGCGGGAGGTGTGGCTTATAACTGGACCAATACTGCAGGGGGAACAACAGGTATTGTTGGCTCCACAACTAGTCAGGTAATTACTGTAAATCAGGCCGGTACTTATCAGGTTTCTATTGAAATGGTTTCCGGACCTGCATGTATCGTTACATTAAATGTTACAGTTCCATCCAATCCTTCAAATCCGGTGGCTTCATTTACAAATACAACCGTCTGTGCGGGAACAGCTACTCAATTTACAGATACTTCAACCCCTACCGGTAGTATTACAGGTTGGTCATGGGATTTTAATAATGATGGAACCTCTGACAGTAATCTCCAGAATCCTTCATTTACATTTGCCGGGGCTGGTACTTATCCTGTGACCTTGACGATCACCATGGGACCATGTAATGCAACAATTACGCAGAATGTTACGGTGAACTCTACTACTCCTCCTGTAATTACTCCTGCTGGACCATTTTGTGTGAATGCAGCTGCGGTTTCACTAACTGCGAATGTTGCTGGTGGAACCTGGTCGGGAACCGGTATTACTAACGCAGCTACTGGTACATTTGATCCGGCAGCGGCTACAGTTGGTAATAATGTAATTACTTATACTATTTCCGGAGCTTGTGGTGGTTCGGATACAGAAACAATTGTTGTAAATGCTCTACCTGTATCTAATGCCGGGGCTGATGTTACTATTTGCACTGGAAGTGCAGGTAATATAGGCACTGCTACTACTGCAGGATTTACCTATTCCTGGAATCCTACTACCGGATTAAGTGCTACGAATATTTCTAATCCAACAGTTACTTTAACAAATGTAGGAACAACTCCAACAACCTCTACTTATACAGTTACTACAACCTCTAATGGATGTACCAGTACTGATGCGGTTGATGTGATTGTTAATCCGCTTGCTACCGCAAATGCAGGCCCAGCTCAAACAATTTGTGCCGGTTCAACTGTAACCTTAGCAGGTGCGGTTGGTGGAGCCGCTACCAGTGGAACCTGGGGTGGAGGTGCAGGAACATTTACTCCTAATAACAACACTTTAAATGCAGTTTATACGCCAAGTGCTGCAGAGGTTGCGGCTGGTTCGGTTACATTAACTTTAGTATCTAACGATCCTGCAGGCCCTTGTCCGGTAGCTACATCTACTGTTACTATCACGATCAATCCTGTGGCTACAATTGATGCAGGTGCCGACCAAACAACGTGTATTGGTGGTTCGATCACACTGGCTGGTATCACAGGAGGTGGTGCAACATCAGGTACATGGAGTGGTGGTGCAGGAACATTTGCACCTAATAATACAACTGCAAATGCGGTTTATACTCCTAGTGCTGCAGAGGAAGCTGCCGGTACTGTAACATTAACTTATACTTCTGATGATCCTGCAGGTCCATGTCCTTCTGTGAACGATCAGATGGTGATTACCATAACAGCCTTACCAACAGTTTCTGCCGGTTTGGATCAAACTATTTGTAACGGAACGACTGTAACATTATCCGGAACTATCGGTGGTGCCGCAACATCCGCAACATGGAGTGGTGGTGCCGGAACATTTGCTCCGAATAATACTACTTTGAATGCCGTATACACACCAAGTGCTGCAGAAAATGCTGCGGGAACAGTCACTTTAACTTTAACTACCAATGATCCGAATGGCCCTTGTACAGCTGTGAATGATCAGATGACCATTACGATCAATCCTATTGCAACAATTGATGCTGGTCCGGATCAAACGATCTGTGTTGGTTCTACAGTTACATTAGCTGGGGTGATCGGTGGTTCTGCTACTTCCGGAACATGGAGTGGAGGAACTGGTACATTTGCTCCAAGTGCTGCAACAGCCAATGCTGTGTACACTCCAAGTGCTGCTGAAAATGCTGCCGGAACAGTTACATTGACTTTCACTTCTGATGATCCGATCGGTCCTTGCGGTTCGGTGAATGATCAAATGGTGATTACCATCAATCAATTACCTACTGCGAATGCCGGTGTATCACAATCTGTTTGTTCCGGTACAACTATTACCTTAGGAGGAAGTGTTGGTGGTTCTGCAACATCAGGTACCTGGAGTGGTGGAACAGGAACGTTCTTCCCGAATAATACAACATTAAATGCGGTGTATACACCAAGCGCGGCTGAATTGGCTGCAGGATCTGTGACTTTAACTCTAACTACAAACGATCCGGCCGGACCTTGTAATGCCGCTACATCAACTGTTACCCACAATTTCTATCAAAATCCTGTTGTTGATTTTACGGTTGATGATCCAAATGGATGTCCTGTACATTGTGTTCAGTTTACTGATCTAACAACTGTAGGTGGAGGTGATAACATTACAAATTGGGAATGGAATTTTGGAGATAGTTCGCCATTAGATGCGAACCAAAATCCGGCTCATTGTTTCTCTGCTACAGGTTTATATGATATTACTTTAACAGCAACATCAAACCATGGTTGTACAACAACGTTGACCATCAATGATATGATCGAAGTATTTGCCAATCCGGTTGCTGAGTTTACTACAACTCCAAATCCTGCATCGATTCTTGATACAACCGTTTACTTTATCAATCAATCCTCTGCAGATGTTGTTACTTGGGATTGGAACTTTGGTGATGGAAATGGAACAATTTTAAATGCTCCTAATACTGGAAATACAGTAAATGATTATCCTGCTGTTCAGGGAACATATGTTGCCACACTGATCGTGACGAATGCAAATGGATGTGTAGATAGTGTAGAACATACAGTTGTTGTAGGACCTGAATTTACATTCTATATACCAAATGCATTTACTCCAAATGGGGATAATATCAATGACTTCTTCTTCGGACAAGGTATCGGAATTGTGGAGTACGATATTTGGATATTCGACCGTTGGGGTAATATGATCTTCCACGGTGATGAATTGAATGATTATTGGGATGGAAGAGCAAATAACGGTGCAGAAGTTGCTCAACAGGATGTATATGTTTGGAAAGTACAACTGAAGGATGTGTTTGGAAAGAAACACAATTACCTTGGAACAGTAACTTTAGTAAAATAATATAGAAGTAATAAAATAAAAAGGGGAGCATTCGCTCCCCTTTTTATTTTTTAGAATTTGAATCGCACCTGCGCTTTTATCTCTGAGCGGGTATTTCCATTGATCTCTGTTAAAGATCCTTCGCTGATCATGTCTGTATTGTCATAAACTGTTTGCGAATAACGAACCCACAATTCAATGTTGCGTGTAATGTTATAATCGATCAGAATATAGAACCGGGATCCTTTGAAGTAATAAGAAGGAATAGAATATACACCCGGCATTTCATTTTCATAGGCATAAATGCGTGTGTCATAATTATCTGTTTGAAACAAGGCATAACGCAGGGTTACAGAAAAAGGAACGCCCATTTTACTATATGCGATATCCTGATACACCACATAACCTTTCATCGTTTTGTTGTCATTGAACTTATAATCAGTTAGCTCTATCCTGTTCTTAAATTTTAAAGAAGGCAAAATGCTGTAGGATAAATTCAACCTGTAATTTGTTTGTTTTACTGGAACAATAAAATCAATGTCTTCATCAATAGATGTGTTTTTAAATTTATTGCGGGAACGAATTCTGACATAAGCATCAAACTTTTTAGAAGGAGTATAATTGATCTGTGCCAGATAATCATTCCCGGTAGATGGAGCATTTACCTGATATTTTAACCAGTTAAATTCAAACCGGTCGTAATAAGCACTCAATGAAATGGTGCGGAATGGTTTGGCATTAATACCCACAAAAAAACCTTTCTCATTAACAGCCATCGTATTCTCAGCAAAGCCGTTGCTTAATAAGTTTTGAAAATTTCGTTGATAATTGCGGTGTAAAATGGTCATTGATAAGCGTGGATCTAAACTAATAAATGCGCCATTTACAAAGGCCATTCCTCCATTCTGACTCATGGATTGCTCCCCAAAGAAATTGAAATTCCTGAAAACAAAATTGTAATCGAATCCTATATTCGCATTTTGGCGGGCAGAGAATTCATATTTATTGTATAAAGATAATGTCCGAGTGTAATCAGTATTCAATTCATAATTCACTCCGGTAATTCCCATGGTCAAACTTCTTCCTTTGTAAGAAATATTTCCGCCATAGATAGTTTGTGTGATCGCATCTTTGTCTGCCAATTCGCCCATAGTAGAATGGTAGCCTGTTTCCTGAAGTGATGAGATCGTAGCAATTTCACCCGTTTCAGTGGTGTCTGAGGTGTTGGCATCAATACTTTTTCTGGAATAAAATACGGTCGCTTCTATTTTTTTGTATCCAACAGTGGTGGCTGCTCCTCTCAAAAAGCGGTTCTCATCCACAGAGGTATATGGACGTAAACCCACAGCCGATTTTTTTACATTCATTACATCTGCACTTTTTCCAAATGCCAATCCACTCCACATGGTTAATCCTTGTCCGAAAGTAGCCTGATAATCGCCAATAGCAAGCGATCTAACAAAGCGCATGTTACGGATAAAAAGATGTGCGGAGTAAAAATCAAAACCATTTTTTGGTTTTTTATTAGAACCAAAAATATCAGGAGCAGAATTATTAGGATTCATGCCCTGGTTATACCAATCGTAAGAATTTCGTTGATTATTTTTTAAAAATAACTCGCCCTGATCTTTTTCAGCCGTTAATCCCCAACTTACATTGGTTCCGTAAGTAAAACGGTAACGAAGGTATAATCGATCCGGACTCCCAATATATCTTGAATTCGGACTATCATAAAGATCGTTGCTGTCAATAGAAGTAAATCCCTTTTGTTGTTCAATGATACGTGCATAACGGAATAGAATTGTATTTTGTCCATTCGTTAGCATTTCTTTTACGTTAAAATGAGCGGAGCTGAAATTGTCATTCACGCGAACAAATGGAAGTATCCGCTGAATAGTTTGCATGTCAAAACCTTGCACTCCTTGTAATTCATAGATAGTGATCAGTTTTCCGGTTTTTTCGATATGCTTCAATAAATTATTGATCTCAATATCGCTCAGCAGTTGCAGTTCCTGTAGTTCCTCTCTGCTGGCTTTGTTTAAATTGATCGGATGTTCTCTGTAATAATTGAGTGCATCGAGTAAGTTGGTATAATCGGCTTCTTCATTCTCTGTATTCTCTGCAATATTTTCGAGTTGTTGCTGAATGATGCCTTCATCTGTTTTGGGTAAGATGGTATCCTGCGCCTTGGAGTATAAGGATGCGAACAGTGTTAGTAGCAATAGCGCTAACTTTCTATGATATGGTCTATTCAGCAGAAGCATTGTTCTTTTCTGCTTTATTGAATTGATAGCTTAAGCTGAGCTGCGGACTGAAGCCCAGCGTTTGATGATAGCTTCCGGAAAAATCAGCTTTGAAGTTTTTTAGATTCAAACCAAATCCAAAAGTGCTGAGTGTAGGGTTGGTGGATAAACCTATGCGCAGATAAAATTCCTTAACAGCTTTGTATTCTAATCCTGCTTTAAATTCAGCTTTGTACTTTATATCTTTTTGTGTTTCGATGGCTAAAACAACTTTGTCAGAAAAGTTGTAATCTGCTCCCAATCGGATGATGGTCGGTAATCGTTCATCATCATAAGCGGAGATCTTAGCACGTGTAGGATTAAATACATGCGCCCCAATGGTCAGTGCTTTTATTGGTTTTGCCTGAATGCCGGCCTCCGCAGCCAATGCTCCTTTGTTGCCATAACCTTCGGCTATGCGCGTGGTTAAATAATCCATAGCAATAGCGGCAGAAAATTTATTTCCAAAAGCTTTAGCAAACGATAAGCTGTATTTGTTTTCGCTATAGAGTTGGTATCCGAAATTGGTGATGCATAAACCAAATGTTCCTGCTTTTACAGGAATGGCAAGTACACCACCACGAACACTGATCTCTTTTACCATGAAACGGTTCTCATAGCTCACACCGGCCGATATGTTCCTTACAAATCCTAGTCCGGCCTGATTGTGATGCGCACTCCACATATCAGAGAGAGAAACAGATGCATTTCCCATGGCAGCCGAGCGGGCTCCGATAGGATAGTCTTCATTACCTGCTTTTGTAATAAAAGCAAAAAGTAAGAGTGAAGCTATGAAGATCTGTTTTTTCATGCGTATAAAAGTAACCTTGAAGTATTACCGCAAGGTTACTCAAGTATTAATTTGTTTTGTAGTCGAATTTGATTGCCGACAATTCCTGATTGGCTTTTAATATTTTATTCTTTAAGTTTTCTTTAAAGGCGATCACTTGCTTTAATAATTCATCATTTCCTGCAGCCAGAATTTGTACCGCTAAGATCCCTGCATTTTGTCCACCGTCCAAAGCTACAGTTGCTACAGGGATTCCCGGAGGCATTTGTAAAATAGAAAGAACAGAGTCCCAACCATCAATAGAGATGGAAGAACGGCAAGGAACACCAATAACAGGAATTGGAGTGAAAGCTGCTACAACACCAGGCAAATGAGCTGCCCCACCTGCACCTGCTATGATCACCCGGATCCCTTTTTCATGCGCACTTTTTGCAAATTCTGCTACTTGTTCCGGAACGCGATGTGCGCTCAAAGCGTTGATCTCAAAGGGGATCTTGAATTCATTTAAAATTTTAGCAGCTTCCTGCATGATAGGCATATCCGATGTGCTGCCCATGATGATACTCACTTTAGGTGTCATATTCGTTGAATAAATTATAGGTTCTTAAGCCCGTAAAAATACCTTTTTTAGCACGAAGAATAAAATAAAATCGACCGTTTTTTATAGGCTTATTTTGCTTAAATTCGCAGTTCAAAATGATGTTATGAGTAAAGTTACTTTAAAAGACAAAACCTTTCGAGTGCATATTCCTGCGAGTGATATCAATAAAGCGGTTGGTGAAGTGGCACACAGGATCAATATAGAATTAAAAGATAAGAAACCACTTTTTTTAGCAGTGTTGAATGGCTCCTTTATGTTTGCTTCGGATCTGTTAAAAAAAGTAACCATAGATTGTGAGATCTCTTTTGTAAAAGTGAGCTCTTATCATGGCACGAGTACAACCGGTTCCGTAAAATCATTGATCGGACTGAATGAAGATATCAAAGGCAGAACCATTGTGATTGTTGAAGATATTGTAGATACAGGTTTAACCATGGAAAAAGTACTGAAAGAGCTGGAAGTGATGGAACCTGCGGAAGTAAGGATCTGTACCTTGTTGTACAAGCCGGAAGCATTCCGTAAAAAATTCGATCTGGATTATGTAGCCATTGTTGTTCCGAATGATTTTCTGGTAGGGTATGGTTTGGATTATGATGGATTGGGCAGAAATCTTCCGGATATTTATGTGTTGGATAATTGATCGGTCAAAAAGTATAACCACTAATAATAATAAAATTAAACACCATGCTTAACATTGTATTATTCGGACCTCCGGGAGCCGGCAAAGGAACTCAATCAGAAAAATTGATCGCAAAGTACAACCTGGTTCATTTATCAACCGGTGATATTTTCAGAGCAAACATCAAAGGTGAAACTGCTTTAGGTACACTTGCAAAAAGTTATATGGATCAAGGGCAATTGGTGCCTGATTCAGTTACCATCAGCATGTTGGAAGCAGAAGTGAATAAAAATCCAAATGCAAAAGGATTTATTTTTGATGGTTTCCCTCGCACTAAAGCACAAGCACAAGCATTGGATACATTGTTAAGCTCCAAAGGAACAGGTATTACGTTGATGTTAGCATTGGAAGTAGAAGAAGAAGAATTGAGAAAGCGTTTGTTGTTAAGAGGTCAGAATAGCGGTCGTCCCGATGATCAAAATCCGGAAGTGATCCAAAAACGTATTGATGTTTACAATAATGAAACAGCTCCTGTAAAAGATTTTTATACTGCTCAGGGAAAATACAAAGGTGTATATGGTATTGGTGAGATTGAGCAGATCTTTAATGCATTATGCGCTGTGATCGATTCAAAGATCGAAAAGCCTGCTGCAGTAAAAACGGTTAAACCTGCCCGTCCGGCAGATGTGAAGACAACAAAGAAAGCGACTAAAAAAGCAGCAGCTAAAACGGCAATCAAAAAAGCAACTAAAAAAGTAGTTGCTAAAAAGAGTGCAAAAAAAGCTGCTAAAAAATCAACGGCTAAAAAGCTAGTTAAGAAAGTTGTTGCAAAAAAGAGTGCTAAAAAAGCGGCTCCTAAAAAAGCAGTAAAGCCTGCCCGTCCGAAAGGCGGGAAGTTGGTTAAGAAAAAAGTAACTAAAAAAGCAGCTCCGAAAAAAGCTGCGAAAAAGGTAACGAAGAAAGTTGTAAAAAGAGCTGTGAAAAAACAGTCGAAAAAGGTTACTGCTAAAGTTGTCCGCTCTTCAAACAAAAAGGTAGTGAAGAAGTCGGCTAAAAAGCCGGTAAAAAAGCAAGCTAAAAAAGTAGTTAGCAAAAAGAAAGTTGCTAAAAAGAAAAAATAATTTTTTTTGAAATTGTATGGATTCAAATTTTGTTGATTATGTGAAGATCTGTTGCCGCTCCGGAAAAGGTGGAGCGGGGTCTATACATTTACATAGAAGCAAGCTCACCGCAAAAGGCGGTCCCGATGGTGGTGATGGTGGACGTGGTGGTCATATCATTGTTCGTGGAAACAAACAATTCTGGACACTCATCCACTTGAAATACCGTAAGCATGTGATTGCTTCTCCGGGAGAGAACGGTGGTAGTGCTCGCATGAAAGGTGCTCAAGGCAAGGATGAAATATTGGATGTTCCATTAGGTACCATCGTGAAAGACGCAGAGACCGGTGAGATAGAACATGAAGTAACAGAAGATGGACAAGAGATCATCATCACTCCTGGTGGAAGAGGAGGTTTGGGGAATGATCATTTTAAATCATCTACTCAACAAACACCTCGTTTTGCTCAACCCGGTGAACCCGGTCGTGAAGAGTGGAAGATCCTTGAATTAAAAGTATTGGCCGATGTTGGTTTGGTAGGCTTTCCGAATGCAGGTAAATCTACTTTATTATCGGTTGTATCTGCAGCTAAGCCAGAGATTGCGAACTATCCGTTTACCACATTGGTTCCTAATCTTGGAATTGTTCAGTACCGTGATTATAAGTCGTTTGTAATGGCAGATATTCCCGGTATCATCGAAGGTGCACACGAAGGAAAAGGGATCGGTTTACGATTCCTGCGTCATATTGAACGAAACTCCACTTTGTTATTCATGGTGCCGGCCGATTCAACGGATATCATCAAAGAGTATAAGATATTAATAAACGAGCTGGATCAGTTCAATCCCGAATTGCTACATAAAAAAAGAATTTTAGCCATCTCCAAATGCGATATGCTGGATGATGAATTGTTGGCTGAAATGAAGAAGGATATCAATAAACGTTTCAAAGAAAAGAAAACTGTTCCCGTACATTTTATCTCTGCTCAAACCGGTCAAGGGATCACAGAGTTGAAAGATGAATTGTGGAAACAGCTGAACGTGACAGACGACAAAGGATTTGACTATTAATTTGTTGCCGGTTGTTGATCGACCATAATGGATATACTACATACACTCAAACAGCTCGATACAGAACTATTTCTGTTCTTCAATAGCAAGCACAATGCTTTTTTTGATGCTGTGATGTATTGGTTCAGTCATAAGTTTTTCTGGATCCCATTGTATGCATTTTTCCTTTTTTTAGCGTATCGTTTTTATGGGAAAAAAGTTTGGTTGATCGTTTTAGCAGCTGCATTAGCAGTGTTGCTGGCCGATCAGATCTCTACACAAGCATTTAAGCATGTGTTTTTACGTTATCGTCCCTGTCATAATTTATTACTTCAGTCAAAAATTCATTTGAATGGAAACTGTGGCGGGATGTATGGATTCATTTCTTCTCATGCTGCGAATACATTTGCTATTGCCATGTTCTTGTTCCTTATTTTAAAACCATATCTTAAAAAGTATATGTGGTTATTATTTGTTTGGGCTGCATTGGTATCTTACAGCAGAATTTACAATGGCGTACATTATCCGGCAGATATTGCGGTTGGAGCAATTGTAGGGATGGCAATAGGAATAGCCGTTTTCAAACTTTTTCAATTTGCTAACAAAAAGATAAAACATGAATAATATTTTATTGGTTTTTTTAGGTGGTGGATTAGGAAGCATTGTGCGTTACGGAATTTCCGAGCTGATAAAAAATAATTTTCGCTCCGCTTTTCCATTGGCTACCTTTTTATCGAATGTGATCAGTTGTGTGGTATTAGCATTAGCTATCGGATTATTTAGTGAAAAGATAGGAGCCAATCCCACACTCCGAACACTCATTGTGGTTGGATTTTGTGGTGGCTTTAGCACCTTCTCCACTTTCAGTTATGAAACTGTAGAGTTGATGCGCTCCGGTAATTTACTCATTGCTATTGCCAATATTTTGATCAGTGTGTCGGTATGTGTGGCACTTATTTATGTATTAACAAAACAATCCTAAAGATGAAAAAATATAGCTTATTTTCTTTTTTACTAGTATCAGCGTTGTGCCTGCAGGCACAACCAAAAACTCCTGCTGCACCTGCAAAACCAGGCACAAAACCTAAATTGATCGTGGGCATTGTTGTTGATCAAATGCGATATGACTACATCTATCGCTTTTGGGATAAATTTGGTAGCGATGGTTTTAAAAAATTAGTGAACCAGGGATATTTCTGTAAGAATACGAATTACAATTATGTTCCAACCTACACAGGGCCCGGGCATGCCAGCGTTTACACAGGAACAACACCGGCAGTGCATGGCATTATTGCTAACGACTGGTATGATAAAACAAACGGGAAAACGATGTACTGTGTAGATGATAACACAGTGATTGGTGTGGGAACTACTGCAAAAGAAGGAAAACGATCTCCCAAAAATATGCTTACCACTACCATCACCGATGAATTGCGCATCTCTTCTAATATGCGTTCAAAAGTAATTGGTGTTGCCTTAAAAGACAGAAGTGCTATTCTGCCTGCCGGACATACGGCTAATGCAGCCTATTGGTTTGATGGCAGCGTTGGTGGATTTATTACCAGTACTTTTTACATGAAAGAGTTGCCTGCCTATGTTCAGAATTTTAATAAAAAAGATCCTGCACGTAAATATCTTTCACAGCCTTGGAATACGTTATTACCTATCGATCAATATACCGAAAGTGTTGCCGATGATAATAAATACGAATTTGTAGCAAAAGGAGAATCGAAACCAACCTTTCCGCACGATCTGCCTAATCTGTATGAAAAAAATGGTGGCTTGGGAATGATCCGCAGCACACCATTTGGAAATTCACTTACCAAAGATTTTGCAATAGAGATCATTAAGAATGAGAATATGGGTAAAGGAAGTGCTACCGACTTTCTAGCGGTGTCTTTTTCTTCACCTGATTATATTGGACATTTGTACGGCCCGAATTCAGTAGAACAGGAAGATGATTATTTGCGTTTGGATAAAGATCTGGCAGAACTTATTCAGTTTGTTGAAGCACAAGTAGGAAAAGAAAATGTATTGATTTTTCTTACAGCTGATCATGCGGCACCGGAGGTGCCTGCTTATTTGATGGATCTGAAGATTCCGGCCGGTTATCTGAATGAAGATAAATTGTTTACCGACCTGAAAAAATACATGGCAGCTAATTATGGCGATTCTTTGGTGCTTTCATATTCCAATCAGCAAGTATTTTTGGATCCTGCTGCTATGGAACGTAAAAAGTTGATGCCACAACAAGTACAGGATGATATTGTGAATTTTATTATGAAACAGGATCATGTTTCGGAAGTGGTGAGTGCTACAACCATGAACAATGCTCAATTTACGGAAGGAGCACGTTACCTGATGCAAAAAGGATTTAATGCTAAACGTTCGGGTGATGTACTGGTGAACTATGAACCGGGTTATGTGGACTATCCGCATTATGGCACCACACATGGTTCTCCGTATAGCTATGATACACATGTGCCATTATTGTTTTACGGATGGAATGTAAAACGTGGAAGCACTACCGAGCAGGTATATATTACAGATATAGCTGCAACGCTTGCTATGATGTTAAATATTCAGTTCCCGAATGGTTGTACCGGAACGCCAATCAAATTGCCTACCCATCAGAATCTGATGCCTAGAGGCGAAGAGACGGGGAGTAAGAAGTAAGATATAAGATATAAGATATAAGAAGTAAGACCTCTACTCTATATTTGAAATAAAAATTGTATAGAATTATTAAAATGAGAATACTTTCTTATCAAAAACATACACTTTGCGAACCTTTGCGAAAAACCTTCGCGCACTTTGCGGTTATAAAACTCGCACTGTTGTTTTTATTATTTACGAATAGTTTACTTGCACAACTGCCCAACACCGATATCTGGTTGTTGAATATTTCAAACAGTGGCGATTCTATTTCAGTTTCAGGTGCGGTAAACATTACAAATAGATCGGGATATGATAATCAACCCACTTTTACTCCCGATGGTACCGCTATTTATTTCACCTCTATTCGCGATGAAAAGCAATCCGATATTTATAAGTATGATCTAAAAACAAAACAAACGAGTGCCATCACGAATACGCTCACGAGTGAATATTCAACTACGTTCATGAAAGATGGAAAACATTTTTCGGTAGTAATGGTGGAGCCCGATAGTACCCAACGTCTGTGGAGATACCCTTTAAAAGGTGGAAAGCCAAAGTTGCTTCTACCGCATGTCGATTCGGTAGGGTATCATTGCTGGTACATTGGTAGCAGAGCAGCGGTGTATTTACTTACCGATCCTCATAGTTTATGTTTGGCATCCGATGATTATAAAACACTCCGCTATATCGATGATCATATCGGGCGTTGTATCAAGTTTCATAATACGATGTTGGTGTACACTAAAAATACAACAGAAGATAAACATCAATTTTGTATGTTCAACCTTCCCGGCTGGCATGTAAAAGCCTACGATTCTTTTATTGAGTCGGAAGATTTTGATTTCATCAACAAACAGAAACAGCAGGTGGTGTATGGAAAGGGAAGTGTATTGTACACTACTTTTGTTTATGAACAAAAAAAGAAAGTCCTTGTCGATCTTAGTTCATACGGAATTCAAAACATTACCCGCATTGCTGTAAGTCCCGATGGAAAGCAAATGGCGATTGTAGCAGAAAGTAAATAAATGCAAATAGAAGAATATCATAAAGAGCAATACCTGGTATCGAGCGATCCGGCAAAGCTCGATCTGCGAGTGATACATGCATATCTCTCCCGTTCCTATTGGGCAGAAGATATTCCCTTTGAAACCGTAAAACGATCCGTAGAACATTCTCTTTGTTTTGGTGTGTACAATGACAAGAAACAAATTGGTTTTGCTCGTGTTATTTCCGACTATACCACTTTTGCCTATCTGGCCGATGTGTTTATTCTGGAAGAAGAAAGAGGAAAGGGACTTTCCAAATTTTTAATGGAATGTATTCTCAAACATAAAGAACTGCAAGGCTTGCGTAATTTTAGCTTGATGACACAGGATGCCCATTCTTTGTATGCCCGTTATGGTTTCAAAAATATTCCCAAGCCCGAAAATTTTATGGCTAAAAAAATTGATGGAATCTATAAAAAGAAGAAATGAGTTTTTACGACCTCACAAAAGAGGCCAGAGCACAATTGGTGGAGGAGATGCATAGCATGATCCTGCTGGATATCAGAAAAAATTCAGATAAACACATCTTTGCCTATTTCTCTGATGAAGATACATATATTCGTAAAGCAGCCTATATTTCTATTGGAAGGATCTATAAGTCTGAGGCGCCTATCAGAACTATTATTTTGAACCGTTTGCAAGCATTGCTTTATTCAGAGAATGAAAAAGTACGACAAACTGTGATCAATGCAGCGGGAGAAATTGGAATGTTTGATTTTGATCCAATTGAAACATTCATGGAAAAGGGCTTGTTTGATAAGCACCACAGTGTGCGGAATGCGGTGATCGGTTCTATTAAAAAGATGGGAGAGAAAAATCCCAAACCTACTTTGGCATTTGCTAAGCGCTATTTACATCATGAGGATAAGGAGATCCGGAGAGAGATCTGTCATGGGATTGAGTTAAGAGGAAGAAAATATCCTCAGGATATTTTACCACTATTGCAAGAATTAGAATTTGATAAAACTGCTCGTGTGCGGAATACGCTAGTACATGTATTAGGACAAATAGCTTATAAAAAAGGATGTTTGGAAACGGTAATAGCGCATTTAAAAAAATGGAAGAACAAAGAGTTGGTTCAAAGCGCTTTAGACGAGATCATTGATGTGCACGAACGCTATAAGAATTTTGCAGTTAAAACTCAGGAAGAAGCGATCAATTATATTGAAGAGAATTATAAATAAAAATCCCCCGCAATTGGCGGGGGATCTTTTTTAACTTCTCTTTTTACCGAAGCTGCTGAATATATTTTCCAGCAGGGTAATGAATCGTTTTAATACATCAAAGTATAAAGTGATCAATAATAATAATGACATTCCCCATACTACTGAAATATTGAACCAGTAGGTATCGTAAAACTTGCCAAATAGTTTTTTACGTGGTGCATAAAAATGCGCCTTGCCGTAGTTGGATGTCGGGTCCAAATAAATAGGATCGATCTTTTGAATGTATTCTCCATTCAAATCAAGGATACGGTTGGCTGTAGTACGGTTGGTTACCAGGTCGTGCAAACTTTCATTCTCATAAGCATCTTTATCTTTCAAATATTGAGCACGTGCAACACTATCCTTGTTCAGTTTCGAGATCTCTTTGTCCTTAAGGTCTGTAGCACGTTTGAAATTATTCAGATATACTGTTTTTAGTTTATCTAAAAAGTCGCGTGTTTGATTTGAAACTGTTGGGCCAAATTGATCAATGCTCAATTTATCCAAACTGCCACATTTTAATTTTTCGTTTCCGGCTACTTTTAATTCTTTGATGATCTCATTCTTCACCATGTTCAATGCATCGACCACTTCCTGTTTGTTCTCAGGTTTTTTCAAATTACTTTCGCAATAGTCGAGTTTTGATTGCATGGCAGGCAACCAATAATCTTTTTTGTAAGTAGCAATGCTCAAGGCTTTGTCGTACTTATAAATGTTCTTATTGAATTTGTTGTCTTTAAACTGTTTTACTGCCAATGCTTCAAATGCCCAGCGCGAAGCCATAGCATCACCAATAGCAGGTACCACACTTTGTGAAGTAATGATTGGATTTAATTTGTCGAATTTTACCATTACACCACTGAACAATAATTGCGGAATGATAAGAATAGGAATTAAAATGTAAATGGTTACTGCGGAATTGAAACTTGCAGAGATGTTTAATCCCAGCATGTTCGCAAAACAGAAGGTTGTGAATAACAGGAACCAGTAGGAGATGGTCATACCATGAATTTCCAATACATAATTTCCAACCAATACAAACAGGATCGCTTGAATGGCTGATAGTGTGAACATGATCACTACTTTCGACCATAAATAACTTCCTTTACTTAAGTTCAGGAAGGATTCACGTTTCTGGATTTTTCTATCACGGATGATCTCCTCGGCACTTACCGTTAATCCAATGAACAAAGCAACTACCACTGCCATGAACATGTAAATGATGATGTTCTCATTCTCGCGGTAAGTATAACCTACTTTGTTGGAAAGATCGAGGTTCACAAACTTAATGAAGTAGGCAAGGATGAATGCCAATGCCGGTGCTTCCAATAAGTTGATGGATAAATATTGTTTGTTGGTGAGTTTGGAAAGAACATCACGTGTAATGAATACCTTGAACTGTTTTAATTTGTTCGGGATCTTGAATGTACTTTCCGGGATCTCGGTATAATTTCCAACATCTTCTACTTTCTTTTCGATCTTCTCTTTGTAATGAGCATTCCATTCGCTAGGCGATACCTTTCTGTTCAAGGTAAGGTTACCGTATTCGTCCAATACTTTCGATTCAATGATGTTGAATACCTGTTCGGGATTAACGTTACCACATTCCACACATTCGCTCTCATTGCTATTCACATGGTTTACTACCGTTTTGAAATAGATCACGGAGTCAACCGGGTTACCATAATAAATTGGATAACCACCCACATCCAGGATCATCAATTTGTCGAACATTTTGAAAATGTCGGATGAAGGTTGGTGAATTACTACAAACACGAGTTTGCCTTTTAGAGCTAACTCTTTTAATAAGTCCATGATGTTCTCCGAGTCGCGTGATGATAAACCGGAAGTAGGTTCATCCACAAACAATACAGAAGGCTCACGGATCAATTCAAGTGCAATGTTCAAACGTTTACGCTGACCACCGGAGATGGTTTTTTCTAAAGGACTACCAACTTTCAGGTCGCGTGTTTCGATCAAACCGATATCGGTTAGTACTTCTACCACCATATCGGAGATCTCTTTGTCGGATTTATTTCCGAAACAAAGTTTCGCATTGTAAAATAAGTTCTGGAAAACAGAAAGTTCTTCGATCAAAAGGTCATCCTGCGAAACGTGACCGATCACACCTTCTATTTCTTTTTTCTGAGTGTGAATATTGATACCGTTGATCTTCACGGATCCACCGCTTGGGATCTCGTTTCCGTTCAATACATTCAACAAAGTAGATTTACCGGCACCGGAACCTCCCATGATCCCGATCAATTTGCCGGACTCTTCAGAGAAGTTGATATCACGTAAACCTAATTTACCACCTTTGAATTTGTACTCTAAGTTTTGTACTACAAAAGATACTTTTGCTTTAGAAGTATCCGCCATGAAGGCACTCAAAATATCGGAATAGTAAACCGGCTTCACTTTAGAGCTACGTAATGATGAGCCGGGAGTTAGGATATATACTTTACCCTGGAACAATAACTGTCCGTTCAGTAATAGATCGCTCTTGCCAAAATATACCAGTGCATACATGTTCACACTAGGTATCCATAACACACGTGCTTGCCCGGTTACGCCTTCAGCAAAAATATGTTTTGTTTCGTTGAAGTTGTGATTCAGTTTATTGTCGATCACCAATACTTTAGCAGAATCAGGGATCTCATCGGCTTTAGCCTTAACGAATTCCATGCAGCTTTTGAACTCTGCATCTTCGATGTTAAATGTTTCAGCAACTGTAGTAACAAATTCTAATTCCTGTTCAGCGATCTCGGTATTGGAATTGATAAACTCGATCAAGCGCAGTAACACAACCACTTTTTGTACTTGAGTTAATTCAGCGTTGATCTGCGTACAGATCTTTAATACTTTAACAGAGTTAAGGGAAGTACGTTTGGCGGTACCATCTTTCTTTTTGGTAACCTGATGATGTGCTTCAAGGAATTCATCAAATATTTTCAAATACTGATCAACCAACTCCTGGTTCAACTGCTGTTTAAGGAAGGATTGTACGATCAATCGACCGTTATCATTGATGCCATCTACTCTTGCAATGATGGCAAACATTTGCATCAGGGCTTTCAGTATTCGTTCACTCATGTTTTATCGCTTAATATGGTTTGAAAAAAAAAGACATTAATACCGCAGTAATTAATGCCTTTTTTATTTTTTAATAGTAATGTTTATTTGGCCTGCTTGAAGCCGATCAGTACAACCGCTCTTCCTGAACCTGCTTGTGCACCGTCTAATCTTGCTTCAATGGTACAATCCAATGTGCTGTTAATTTTAAAATCCCAGTATGGAGCATTTTTAAATTCACTGTTTGTGAATAATAAATTGTGTTCGCTATCATACACAGAGAATACAAGGTTGCCATCACTTAATCCGGAGCAAGCTGCAATACGGTAAATAGTTCCACCATAAAGAGTTGTATGGAATTCAGCAGTTTCATCTGCGTTCATCAACAAAGCACGGTATTGTTGTCCATCGGAGATGAATTGATTTCCTAAATGTTTTGCACAGGCATTGGCTACTGTATCTGAAATTTGAGCAGAAGCAGAGTTTACAGCTATAAAACCTAATAAAACCAATGCTATTTTTAATAATCCTTTTTTCATATTTAGTTTGAGCTTATTTCAATAATTAAAAATTCAATTTTTTCTCTGATTAACCAACGATAGCCGATCTGATCGATTTTACTTTTTGAGAGATCGATTCAATTTGCTCCGGAGTGATGTTCACTTCCGATTTGCTATTGATAGTGGTCATTTTCTTTTCAGCATCAGTAGTTGGTTTTTCGTAAGTGTATTTAAACTCAACACCATCAAATACTGTTGAAAGGTCGTTCAAATTATCGATGAACTCAGTGTACTCAGGTTGGCTATAGTACTGAGTTAATAATTTGATCAAGCTTTGTAAAGATGATTTTTGCTCAGCAATTCTGCGTTTTACATCTTCGTTAGGTTTTGTTTTGTAAACGTTGGTAGCAAAGTATAAACTTTCTAACCATCCACCAGCCAATACTAATCCACTTACATCGTTACGGTCGTTGTTCTTTAAGTAAGAATCGCTGGAGCGGTAAGCTACACCAA
Organism: Bacteroidota bacterium; assembly: GCA_017303895.1. Classification (GTDB taxonomy): domain Bacteria; phylum Bacteroidota; class Bacteroidia; order 2-12-FULL-35-15; family 2-12-FULL-35-15; genus 2-12-FULL-35-15. The sequence continues at coordinate 174,102 of JAFLBF010000002.1, forward strand.
CCAATACCAACATAGAATCTTTATTTCCTAAGTTCTTTTGGAAACGGTCGATCGTTTGTGCATCAAACGCACCGGAAACACCTAATTCATCTGCTAGTTTTTTAGCAGCGTTCAAGTATCCGATCGCATCTTGTGTTTGGTCATAAATAGTAACATAACCTAAGTCAGCACCATAGATACCAAGGTTCAATGCTTTTGAGAAGTTGGTAGAATACTGAGATGACTTATTTGCAGGGTTCAATACTTCTTTGCTGTATGTAGCACCGCTGTTTTTGATCAAGAATGCAGTTTGAATAGGAGATGGGATACTGAAGATCTCACCATTTACGTTCAAAATAGTCGTTTGAGTACTGTCAACAGGAGGCAATTCATCTGTGTTTGCTGTTTCATCGCCACCACATCCTGTAGTTAAAAGAGCTGTTACTGATAATAATACTAAAGTTCCTTTTAGGGTAATAAATTTTAATCTCATTTCAGATTATGTTTTAGGGTTTAAAATGAATGCTCAAAAATAACACTTTATCTAATAAAACAAACAATTCATCTGTATTTTTTTACATTTTCGTACGAATTAAGGCGGGAATTGGGTTTGGTTTTGTAATTGCTTGATAGTCAGAATGTAATTGTTGCAGCGCTATTTTACATACTGCTTTAAATAGCTACCTTTGTGAAAAAATATTTGAATTGGAGAATAACGGAGATTTTAAGATGATAGCCAAGACCATTTATGGTCTGGAAGAAACCCTTTCGCAGGAATTGCAGCGCTTAGGAGCAAAGGATGTAGAGATACATAACCGTGCAGTAAGTTTTGTAGGCGACAAAGGTTTTATGTACAAGGCCAATTTGTGCCTAAGAACAGCTTTGAGGGTATTGGTTCCTATTGAGACCATTACGGTGTATAATGAAAAATCATTGTATGAGGCCATTCAATCGATCGACTGGGAAAAATACATGGATGTGAATGATACGCTGGCGATTGATACGGTATTGAATTCGGAGCAGTTTACACACTCTCAATATGTGTCGCAAAAAGCAAAAGATGCGATCGTGGATCAGTTCAGGGCAAAACACAATGTACGTCCGGATGTGGATCTGGATAAACCGACCATCCGTATCCACCTGCACATTTTTCATGATGTATGTACCGTTTCCCTAGATAGCTCGGGTGAATCGTTACACAAGCGCGGGTATCGCGATAAAACCAATTTGGCTCCGATCAATGAGGTATTGGCAGCAGGTTTAGTGATATTGAGCGGCTGGGATAAACGCACCAATTTTATTGATCCGATGTGTGGATCGGGAACCATTTTGATAGAAGCAGCATTGTATGCCAACAATATTCCTCCCGGATATTTTAGAGAAGACTTCGGTTTTATGCGCTGGCATAAATTCATGCCTTTTGATGAAGAATTGTGGGATACCATTTTTGATGCGGCTGTGAATAAGATCACCAATCATGAACAAAAGATCATTGGTGGTGAACTGTCGCCCAACGTAGCTAAAAAAGCAAAAGAGAACATCAAACTGGCAAAAGTAGATGATGTGGTAAGTATCCGTAATTGCGATATGAAAGATTTTGAAGTGCCGTCAGGCAGAGGTGTGGTGATCATCAATCCGCCATATGGAGAGCGCATGGTGAAAGACAATATTGAAGAGCTTTATAAAATGATGGGGGATACCTTCAAGCAAAAATTTGCCGGATACAATTGCTGGATATTGAGTTCAAACATGGAAGCATTCAAGCATGTTGGTTTACGTCCAACCCGGAAGATCACGTTGTTCAATGGTCAGCTGGAATGTAAATTTCAAAAATATGAGATCTATGAAGGAACAAAAAAGATCCATAAATTAGAAGGAAGAAAAGATTAGTTGTTGGTTTTAAGTTGTTAGTTGTTGGAGAGTTTTGAGTTGTAGAATTGGAGAGTTGTGGATTAAGTAGGATTGCCCTTGCGGGTGTTATGACCTGCAAGAATCAATGAATAAATCTGTATTCTTAGATAGGTATTCGTAATTCGTATATTCGTACAGATTCGTATTCGTAGTTACTAATTCGTATATTTCGTATTGATTCGTAATTCGATTAATTATTCGTAATTCGTGCAGATTCGTATTCGTAGATAGTAATTCGTATATTTCGTATTGATTCGTAATTCGATTTAAACATTCGTAACATGAAAAAGATTGCTGTTTTTACATCAGGAGGTGATTCCCCGGGTATGAATGCCTGCATTCGTGCTGTGGTGCGAACTGCTATTTATCACAACATGGAAGTGATGGGTATCGTGCATGGATACGATGGAATGATCAATGATGAATTTATTCCATTGGATGCAAAATCAGTAGCTAATATCATTCACCGTGGTGGTACCATTCTTAAAACGGCTCGTAGTAAAGAGTTTTTGACGCTGGAAGGTAGAAAAAAAGCATTCGCTAATCTAAAGAAACATGGTGTAGAAGGGGTGATCGTTATTGGTGGTGATGGTTCTTTTAAAGGAGCATTGGAATTTTCTAAAGAATGTGATATTCCTTTTGTGGGCTGTCCGGGGACAATTGATAATGACCTGATCGGAACCGACTTTACGATTGGTTATGATACAGCCATCAATACGGTTGTGGAAGCCGTTGATAAGATCAGAGATACTGCAGAAAGTCATGACCGTTTATTTTTTGTGGAGGTGATGGGGCGCGATGCCGGATTGATCGCTTTGCGTGCAGGAATTGGAGTAGGAGCCGAAGCAATACTTATTCCGGAAACAAAAACGGATGTAGAAGAACTGATCAAAAAATTGGAAAGTGGCAGAAAAAATAAATCTTCAAAAATTATTCTGGTAGCCGAAGGTGATGATGCCGGTGGTGCTTTTAAAATTGCTGAACAGGTAAAACAACGGTTACCTTATTATGATACACGTGTTACAGTATTGGGGCATATTCAACGTGGTGGCAGTCCCACAGCAATGGAGCGTGTGAATGCAAGCAGGATGGGTTTTGCAGCTGTAGAAGCATTGATGAAAAACGAACGAAATATCATGATCGGAATTGTGGACAAACAAATTACCTATACACCTTTCGAACATGCAGTAAAACATATTCAGGAATTAAATCCCGACCTGATGCGTATGGTAAATATTTTGTCACTTTAAACAAATACACACACAATCGTGTTGTAAAGGAAATAAAATTGAACATGCGTTTTTTAGCTCTCTTATTCATTGCCCTTATTTTTTCAGGATGCGCTTTGTTTCGTCCTTCACCGGAACGTTTATACAAACGTGCGTTAAAAAATCAACCTTATGATGCAGTGATCGTTCCCGGAGTGCCTTTCGATGGAAAAGAATGGACCATGGCTATGCGTGGCCGAGTGATCTGGGCCTCCTATCTTGTCAAACAAGGGATCGCTAAAAATGTGATCTTTTCTGGTGGTGCGGTGTATACACCTTATGTGGAAGCGCGTATCATGGCTTTGTATGCCGAACAGTTGGGCGTTCCTAAGGAAAAAATAATTTTGGAAGAAAAGGCTGAGCACAGTACCGAGAATATTTATAATTCATACTGGATCGCCAAAGAAAAAGGATTTACAAAAATTGCGGTGGCAACCGATATGTTCCAGTCGAAATTACTAATGGGTTTTACCAATCGCAGATTTAGACTGAAGATCGACCATATTCCATTTGTGGTAGATACCTTAAAAAAGATCCATGATGTAAATCCGGTGATCGATCCTACTTCTGCCAAAGTGGAAAATTTCAGATCCATTGTTGAAACTCAATCCAAACGTTACCGCTTCAGAGGTACACGAGGAAAAAACATCAAATTCCGTAAAGAATAATTGTGCGTAAATTATTGACCGTTCATTCGTGCGGTTTGGTATATTTGCGTTATGAGTCGTGTTACCCTCTTTGTTGATGTCATTCTGCCCCTTTCGGTTCCCAATCTATACACGTATCGTGTGCCTTATGATTGGAACGATTCTATTGCTGTGGGACAAAGAGTGGTGGTGCAATTTGGTAAAGGGAAATTGTACTCTGCTCTTGTCAGAAGAGTGCACGAAGTGCCACCGAAACAATATGCTGCTAAATACATAGAATCTATTCTGGATGAATTTCCGGTTGTGAATGAAAAGCAATTTGCATTGTGGGAATGGATGTCGGGATATTACATGTGTACGATTGGTGATGTGATGATCGCAGCTTTGCCGGGCGGACTTCGTTTGTCGAGCGAAACAAAATTGATCCTGCATCAGGATTACAAAGAAAAATTACCTGTCACCGATCTTTCTGATAAAGAGTTTTTAATACTCGATGCACTGGAGTTGCGCGATGTGCTTTCCTTGAATGATGTTTCTGCGATTGTTGAACAAAAAACAGTATATCCCTTGATCAAATCCATGATCGAAAAAGGGATCGTGGTGATACAGGAGGAATTGAAAGAACGTTACAAACCTAAAATTGAAACCTTTGTTGCTTTAGCCGGTGCATACGATTCAGAAGAACAATTGAAAATATTGTTCGATCAGTTGGAGAAGAAAGCAGGAAAACAATTGGATGTGTTGATGGCTTTTATCAAGTTGTCGGAACGGTATTCGAAAAACAAAAAAGAGGTCAAGAAAAAAGATATTGTTAAAATGGTGGATGGTGCGGATGCTGCCATCAAAGGATTAGTGAAAAAAAATGTGCTGGAGTTATATGAAGCAGAAGTAGGACGATTAACGGCTTTCGAGAATGAGAATAAAGTGACTCAACTCAACGATATTCAGCAACAAACATTTGATCTGATCAACAAGCAATACATTGAGGGAAAAAAGGTGGCGCTTTTGCACGGTGTTACTTCCAGCGGAAAAACAGAGATCTATGTAAAAATGATCGAAGAGGTGTTGGCTGAAGGGAAGCAAGTATTATACCTTTTGCCGGAGATCGCACTTACTACTCAGATCATAAATCGTTTAAAAAAATATTTTGGTGAGGCGGTAGGCGTGTATCACAGTAAATTCAATGAAAATGAACGTGTGGAGGTGTGGAAGAATGTGATCAATGCTTCTAATGAAAAAAGATCAACAGCGAATAGCCAACAACCAACAACCAACATTCAACTCATCATTGGTGCCCGTTCAGCATTGTTTTTGCCATTTGATAATTTAGGATTGATCATAGTGGACGAAGAACACGATTCTTCCTTTAAACAGTATGATCCTGCTCCACGATACAATGCCCGTGATTCAGCAATATTTTTAGCACATATTCATAAAGCGAAAACATTATTAGGTTCTGCTACACCAAGTGTTGAAAGTTGTTTTAATGCACAAGAAGGCAAGTATGGATTTGCAGAGATGAAGCAACGTTTTGGAGGGATTCAAATGCCGGAGATCTTGATCGCAGATGTAAAAGAAGCGAGCAAACGAAAAGAAATGAAATCACATTTTTCTCCTATGTTGCTGGATCATATCGCTTTGGCTTTGCAGAATAAAGAGCAGGTGATCTTATTTCAAAACAGAAGAGGTTTTGCACCTCAGTTAGAATGTGATATGTGTGCCTGGGTACCGCAGTGTACCAATTGCGATGTTAGTTTAACGTATCATAAAAATACCAATCAGTTACGTTGCCATTATTGCGGCTATTCGGTAAAACCTCCAACTAAATGTGCAGCTTGTGGCGATACGAATATCAAGATGAAAGGTTTTGGTACCGAAAAGATAGAGGAGGAGCTGGCTATTTTTTATCCTGCTGCAAAAATTGCCCGCATGGATCTGGATACTACTCGTAGTAAATTTGCACATCAGCACATCATTCAGGATTTTGAAGATGGGAATATTGATATTCTGGTCGGAACGCAAATGGTTACCAAAGGTTTGGATTTTGATAATGTAAGTATGGTCGGGATCTTGAATGCAGATAGCATGTTGAACTTCCCCGATTTTAGAGCATTTGAAAGAAGTTATCAATTGATGGCACAAGTGTCGGGTAGAGCAGGAAGAAAAAATAAAAGAGGAAAGGTGATCATTCAAACGCATAATCCGGATCATAGTATCATTCAGAATGTCTGGAATAATGATTATTTGTCGATGTACACGAACCAATTGTTAGACAGAAAAAATTTCCATTATCCTCCTTATTATCGTTTGATCGAGATCACACTTATTCATAAAGATCTTGATCTGGTGAATGCTTCTTCCAAATTTTTGGCCGATCAGTTGAAACTGCATTTTGCGAAAAGAGTGTTAGGGCCTGAGTTTCCTCTGGTATCGAGAATAAGGAATTTATATCATAAAAATATTTTGTTGAAAGTTGAAAGAGAAGCATCGGTTGTTCAGGTAAAAAAGATCCTGAATGAAATGATCACGATGTTTAAGAATGATACAACATTCAAACCGGTTCGTATTCAATTGGATGTAGATCCAATGTAAAAGAACAAGGCAATCTTTTACCGATTGCCCTGCTCCATTCACATCACCCCACTCAATTTACTTTTACCGTTAAAGCTCCTAGTTTGTTAGGTTGTCCATCAGGTCCTACTCCGATAATGTTCTCAAAATATACTTTACTTCCTCTCTTTAATGATTTGTAAATCGTTTTCAGTTGATCCGAGATATTGTTCCCTGATATATTGACACTGCCAATCACACCATTTGTAAGATACGACATGGTAAAGGAAGTAACTTTGCATGTTGCCTGATAGGGGAAATTGTCGTAATAGGCTTCAAGTGTGGTCTTGGAGTCAAATTCTCCTTTACTCATACTCCCTTCCGAAGTAATATTACCTAGTTTTGCAACAGGTTTCGGAATGCGTTTGATACGTAAGGTCATTGTTCCCATATTTCTTTTCTCGCCATTTTCCATATTCGCGATCACATTTACATTGGCTACTCCATCACCGGTTGGTATCAGATTAAACTGTCCGTTTCCCAAATTGACCAATGTTGCATTGGTTGCCGATACGCTTAGTCGTTCTGTGGGGATGCCCGGCACGGAGACTGAGATCGGATTATCGAGGCCACGGTAAACAACATTCATTTTTTCAACTGCAACTGTTAATGCCGGCTTTGCAACAATGTATTCCGATTTAAATGGGAACTGCATTTCTTTTCCTTTGGGTGATGTCATTTTGATCACACCTGAATAACTGACAATTCCTTCTTTATTTGTTTTAACTGTGTATTTTCCCATTCCTTTTTGTGTTTCCACTTTATTAGGTGTTGTCGAAAAGCTTTTAGTGCTTTCATTGTAATCGCCAACCAATACTTCTGGATCTTTTGTTTTGCTGAACGCAGCAACGAACAGGTCGGCTTTGTATTCTTCGCCTAATAGTACATAATTACTTTGAGCGATCACCTTTGCGGCAACAGTGTCAAATTTTAAATTGCCATCATCTACTTCTTTTAATAGATAGTCCACAACAGTTGATTCTGCATTTTTAACATCGTTCTTTAGTTTTGATAATATCGTGAGACTGGCAACAAGAGGACGGTGATAAAAGTTATACATCTCCCAGTTTTCATTGTTCTCCGATGCTTTAGGGTCATCGGTGTTGATATCGATGCTTACCTTTTTTTGATCTTCCGGTGCAATGTAAGCGCTGATAGTTTTCTTAAATTCATTTAACTTGTTCTTTAACTCACGTGATGCTCCTTTGCTGCCATCTTCGGAATCTCCGATCAAAATGTTGGTGGGTGTGTCGTAATTATCTTTGCTGGAGATGTTTGCCATTTGAATCGTATCGGCAATGTCGGCTGAAATACCATCTGTTTCTTTGATCAATTGTTTTTGAAGCTGATCGATATAGGAAAATAGTTCTGCCGATCGTTTTTTTACATCTTGTGCTTTTTGCCAGTTGGGCTGCACTTTTACAGGATCGACAGATTTAGCCAGATCAAATTGTGCATAGAGGTTTTCGTTCCTGTCGATAAAGTTAAGGTTGGTATTTTGTAAACCTTTATCTACTACAATAAATGCATCCAGTATGTCTTTTGATACATTCAGAGCTAATAATGCGGTGAGTACTAAGTACATCATTCCGATCATTTTTTGGCGGGGAGTTTCTTTTGCTGAAGCCATAGTTTTGAGGTTTTAGGGTGGATACTTTTAACCTCATAATTCAGGGATCAATAAAAAGATACAGAGGAAACAAAAAAAGCGCAAAATTTTTTTTGCCCTTTTTCAGGTATAACTTTTTTTAGTTTACATTTTTTGTGGTGATGTAATCCCAAATCCCTTTGTAATAAGCTTCTGCTACTTCTTTTATTCGTTCATTCTTTGTTTTGTCAGACTCTTTGTTTAATGCTTTACATTCATTGATGTTGTCCTGATACAATGTTTCGCCATACACCAATGGACCATGAATGTAGCGTGTAAGTTGTAAATTCCGGCAATAAACCCCTTTTTGTGGTGTGCTCAAGCATCCTTCTCTCAAGTATTTTGCATCATTTGGTCCGGCAGTCTTCACTTTTAGTACCGACTCAAATTGCGAAGTAACGGCACCACTCAGTTGGATGGATTCTTCTATGTCATTGCTGACGATCATGCGTAAAAATTCAAAACGCTTTTCTCGTGAAGAAAGATCACCCGGCATAAATGCACCTCCTATAAAGGTCATGTTGTAATTTTTGTTTCCGGGCTTTTTCCAACCAAGGTTGGTTTCATCCACATTGAAATGAATGATGACAGTAAAGTCAGGATCAAACTCGTTAATAAGGTCGGCACGTTTGGCTAATTCGATATCTTTAAATAACAGGAATTTTTTTCTTTTGTCGTATTGACTGCTCAGCATTTGATTTTTCTTTTCAGTCGAAAGTTTTCCTGCTTTAAAAAGTTCTTCTACTTTGTTTTTATAATCATCTTTTAGCCATTGATCAAATGTTTTTCCAAAGGCTGTATATCCGTTTTGTTTTCGTGTAAGAAATACCGTGGCACCATCCGCTTCCAGTTTCTCTTTTAATAATGTTGCTGTTGCGAAAGTAAGCATGCCTTCAGCTATCTGAATAGAATCGGGCAAACCGTTTACACTATCTTTTTTAAAGGAAAGAAATTTCATTTCAGTTTTCCCCATTTCAAAGTCGCCTGCCACATGTCCCGGATCGATCGCTATTTTGAGTCCACTTAATTTTTTGAGATGACTATATGCAGGCTGTTGTGTTGATTCGCTTTTCTGATCACAGGACAATTGACTGTGTTTTTTTGAAGCGAAATAGGTCGCATCTTTTCCTGATCGCAAGCATTTGTTAAACTCGGCAAACTGTTGCCACTTGATCTTAAATTCTACTGAATCTTTTAATTTGTCTATCGGTGAAGCATATACCTTTACTCCTTCCTTGTCAATTTTGTAGAAATTGGACAATTGTTTTTCTCTATCAAGATATTTGATCACCTTTTGGTTGTAATAATTGATCTTATATTGATGCAATGTGTCTTGTGAAAATGCAAGGTTACCTGTAATGAAGATTGAAAGGATTAAAATGCAATATTGTTTCATTTGAAAGCCGGCTGATATCTGTTCCAAAAATAAGGAATAATGCTTCCCGGATAATTTGTTTAATTTTGTTTTATGAACATCAAAGGAATAGTATTCGATCCGGAATTCACTTTTAAAACCTCAAGAAGCGGAGGTGCCGGTGGGCAGAATGTGAATAAAGTATCTACAAAAGTGGAGTTGGATTTTGATGTTGTTAATTCGGCATTGCTTTCTGAAGAACAAAAACAGATCATTTTATCCAAATTGGAGAATAGGATCACGAAGGATGGTGTTCTGCAGATCGTATCTCAAACAGAACGCAATCAGTTAGGAAATAAAGAGATCGTCATAAAAAAGTTTTATGAGTTGATCCATAAGTGTTTTGTGGTTCAAAAGAAACGTAAGCCTACCAAGCCAAGCCGCTCGTCAAAAGAAAAACGCCTTACGTCAAAGAAGCGTGATTCGGAGATCAAGAAGATGCGAAGAAAAGACTGGTAAAAAAATAAAAACACTTTAATCCGTTTATTATGCTTACCTTTGTTCTGTTCTTACATGAATTAAACTACTCATTGTAGTCATATCGTTTAAACGATATCTTTTTTCTCTCAATGCTTTCGGAGCTAACAACCCCCAAAAATTAGAAGTTTAACCAGTAAAATAAAATTGCATTGCATCCGACCGGTGCGATGAAGTTTTTAATATTCCGGTCATTAACTAATAACATATAACATGTCATTTGAAAATTTAAATTTAATTGAGCCGATCCTTCAGGCTTTAAAAACAGAAGGGTACACAAAACCAACACCGGTGCAGGCGCAAGCCATTCCTATCGTATTGAACAGAAAGGATCTGTTAGCTTGTGCGCAAACAGGGACAGGTAAAACAGCAGCATTTGCCATTCCGGTTATTCAATTGCTTAGTGCCGACAAAGCGCCTGTAATGGGTAAAAAGCCGATCAGAGCATTGGTGCTGACACCAACACGAGAGCTTGCTATTCAGATCGGAGAAAGCTTCGAAAATTATGGAAGAAACACTAAGTTGAATAGCAAAGTGATCTTCGGAGGAGTTAATCAGCATTCACAGGTAGAATCGCTTCGTGCAGGGGTGGATGTATTGATCGCTACTCCCGGACGTTTGTTGGATCTGATGAATCAACGTTATGTGGATATCAGCAAGATCGAATTTTTTGTATTGGATGAAGCAGATCGTATGTTGGATATGGGATTTATTCATGATGTTAAAAAAGTAATTGCAAAATTACCCGCGAAGCGTCAATCCTTATTCTTCTCAGCAACGATGCCTCCTGCTATTGTTGCATTGGCAGATACCATTTTAGTCAATCCATCCAAAGTAGAAGTAACTCCCGTTTCTTCAACAGCCGAGAAGATCAATCAAGTAGTGTATTTTGTAGATAAAGAAAATAAAAAGCATTTGTTGATCGATGTGCTTAAGAATTCAACGATCGAGCGTGTATTGGTTTTTACAAGAACAAAACATGGAGCCGATAAAGTTGTAAAAGATCTGTTGAAAGCAAATATCAAGGCACAAGCCATTCATGGTAATAAGTCGCAGAACGCCCGCCAGAATGCTTTGAATAATTTTAAATCGAAATTAACACGCGTATTGGTTGCTACAGATATTGCAGCTCGTGGTATTGATATTGATGAATTATCGCATGTGATCAATTATGAGTTGCCGAATATTCCTGAATCCTATGTTCACCGTATTGGCCGTACAGGTCGTGCCGGTGCAAGTGGTATTGCTATTGCATTTTGTGATGCCGAAGAAAAAGCATATCTGAAAGATATCCAGAAATTGATCGGAAAACAGATCCCGGTGGTGGACGATCATGCCTATGAATTAAAAAACCATACGGTAGTGAAAACGCCTCAGAAGCAACATCAAAGACGTCCTTCTCAAGGAAACCAAAGAAGAGGACATACAACTTCAGTAAATACAGGGCAACAGGTTCGTAAAGAACGACCGGAGGGAAGAGGCCAGCAAACATTTAGCAAAAAAGAAGCATCTGCACCCAAAAAGAATTCTGAAAATAGAACACATAAGAATGATGGACAGCAGAAAGATAATGCCAATAAGCCAAGAAGAAAATGGTTTAGTCGTAATAGAGCTTAATGCTTAACCTATACGCTTGATGATCTCATTCCATATTACCTCATTAGGTGGAGGAGCGATGATCGTAACAGGCTCTTTTTTTACAGGATGAATGAATTCAATTTTGCGGGCATGCAGGTGTATGCTCGCATCTTTGTTTGTTCTGTCGAATCCATATTTTATATCTCCTTTTATCGGACATCCCATCGTTGAGAGTTGAACTCTGATCTGGTGATGTCTTCCTGTATGTGGAGTGATCTCCAATAAATGATAATTGTCTAAGCTTAATATCATCTCATAATCTAGCTCAGAGCGAAGTGCTCCTGTCTGCTCTTTTTCAAAAGCTTTCGACATGTTCTTTGCCTCATTTTTTTTGAGAAAATGAACGAGTTTTCCTTTGATGTTTTTTGGCTTGTTCTTTACGACAGCCCAATATGTTTTTTGGATCTCTTTTGTTTGGAACATTTGATTCAACCGTGCCAAGGCTTTGCTTGTTTTTGCAAAAAGCACGATACCACTTACCGGTCTGTCGATCCGATGTACTGTTCCAATAAATACATCTCCGGGTTTATTGTATTTTTCCTTGATGTATTGTTTTACGAATTCATTGAGAGGAGTATCGCCTGTTTTATCACCTTGTACAATATCGGATGGACGCTTGTTTATGGCAATAATGTGATTGTCTTCGTATAAAACTTCTAAAGTGGAGGCCATCTTCTAATATCTAATTACTAATAAAACACGAATATACGAATTACAAATTTTTAGATTCACTAATATTGATTATTCGTTTGAACTTTACACCTTGTTTGGTAAAGTTGATCAAAATGGCAAGCTTTAGGTCTGTCGTTTTTAGGTAGTTTAAGACCTGATCAATACTGGTCTTTGTGAAATTCTCATCTTTTTTTAATTCTACAATAATTTTGTCTTCAACCAAAAAGTCTAAGAAACCTCGTCCGATTATTTTTTCTTTAAATTTTAAAGGATAATAAACTTGCTATTTAAATTGAATATTTTTCAACTTAAATATATAAGCCAATGCATTTTGATAATTTTTTTCAGAATGCCCTGGTCCCAATTCGTTAAAAACTTCGAACGCGCAACCTACTATTTGGAAGCTTAGATCAGGAAATAAAAGATCATCTCGTTTTACTATACTAAATGTCATGTTAAAAATTGAATTTAACGGAGTAGACTTTTAGTGTTTGATGATTAGTGTTTTTAATTCGCTATTCGTTTAATTCGTAACGATAGCTATTCGTAATTAGATATTAGTATTGCTCTCCAGCATTTGGAAAATCTTTTGACTTAACATCTTTGATGTATTGACCTACAGCTGTATTTATCTCTTCGTACAGATTTAAGTAACGTCTTAAAAATCGTGGATTGAATTCGTGTGTTAAACCAACCATATCGTGAAATACCAATACCTGTCCATCAACTCCTCCACCGGCACCAATACCAATAACCGGAATTGCTAATTCTTTGGCTACTTGCTCTGCTAATTTTGCCGGGATCTTTTCCAAAACAATTGCAAAACAACCTGCTTTTTCAAGTGCATGTGCATCTTCGATCAATTTTTGAGCTTCTGCTTCTTCTTTTGCACGCACATTGTATGTCCCGAATTTATAGATACTTTGAGGTGTTAATCCCAAATGTCCCATGACAGGGATGCCTGCAGTGAGGATACGCTGAATGGACTCCGTGATCTCTTTTCCGCCTTCTAATTTTACGGCATGTGCACCACTTTCTTTCATGATACGGATAGCAGAATTTAAAGCTTCCTTAGAATTTCCCTGATAGGTTCCAAAGGGGAGATCAACAATGATCAAGGCTCTGTCCACTGCCCGTACAACTGAAGATGCATGGTAGATCATCTGATCTAATGTGATAGGTAATGTCGTTTCATGTCCCGCCATAACATTTGAAGCACTGTCGCCTACTAGGATCACATCTATTCCGGCATGGTCAACGATCTTTGCCATGGTATAGTCGTATGCGGTCAGCATGGATATTTTTTCGCCACCACGCTTCATTTCCTGAAGAACATGGGTGGTTACCTTTTTAATTTCTTTGTGAACTGACATGTTTTGATTCAATTAAATCGTTTATTAAACATACCGACCGCTGTTTGTTTCAGTAAATCGGCTTAAATCTGCTACAAAGCTACAAATACTTTCCAATTCAACCGTTTATTTGTAAAATCTGCCGTTTAGATATTTTTGTAGATAAAATTCAAATTTATTGATACATTTGTTTCACTAAAAAATTGAATAAAAGTGAAAAAGAATTTATTATACATTTTTGCCGCTTCATTGACATTATTTTCGGCTTGTAGTACCGACTTAGATGTGAATGGCGATTGGAAAGAAACAATGGTTGTGTATGGTCTTTTGGATCAATCTCAGCCAAAGCAATACATTAAGATCAACAAAGCATTTTTGGGAGAAGGCAATGCATTTGAATTTGCGCAGGTACAGGATTCTGTGCAATATGCCAATTCACTGGTAGTAAAGCTGAAAAGAGTTTCAGACGGAACAGAATATACTCTATCTCCTGATAATTCTATTCCCAAGGAGTCGGGAGTATTTTACTCCGCAGATCAGGCAAATGCGATCTATTCAGCTGCTGTTCCTTTGGTGGCAACAAGTGAGTATAAATTGATCGTTAGAAATTCAGAAACGGGCCAGGAAGTGACAGCGCAAACGCCTTTGGTGTATGATTTTGCTTACACAGCGCCTACTGCATCTTCTCCGGCATTCTATTTTATTTTGCCAAACAATGATAATTATCCATTCAAAGTACAATGGACAAGCACTAAAAATGCCCGTCTGTACCAATTGATCATTCGTTTTAATTATATTGATTCGACTACTACCGGAAATGACACCACTTATCTTGACTGGATGTTCCCGACCAAGAAAACACAAGGACTTTCAGGTGGAGAGCCAATGGAATATAGTGTTCGTGGACAAGATTATTTATCGTACATAGGAAATAAGCTTTGCAACAATTGCACACAACCTGCTGGTCTTATTGCGCGTAGAGCATTGAAAACAGACCTGATCATGGTGGCTGCAGCAGATGACTTAAATACCTTTATAGAAGTAAATGTGCCTTCAACTGGTATTATCCAGACAAAACCTGAATTTACCAATATCAGTAACGGTTTGGGTTTGTTTTCGGCCCGTTTCAATAAAACACCATTTACACGTCCTTTAGAAAAGAATACCCTGGATTCATTGGCTTGTGGAAGATATACGAAAAATTTGAAGTTCTTGAATTTTGCCAATGTCTTACCTGCTTGTCCATAAAATCTGTCGCTTTGTCATATAAAATGAGCGTCACAATCCATTTGTGACGCTTTTTTTATGCCAATATTTCCCTAAAACCCAATGGCACAATGATTGAAATAAGGCTATCGTCATTATAAATTAGTAACAAATAAAACCCAATATAATCATGAGTAAAATAATCGGTATCGACTTAGGAACAACAAACTCTTGCGTTTCTGTAATGGAAGGTAATGAGCCGGTTGTAATTCCAAACAGTGAAGGAAAGCGTACTACCCCTTCCATTGTTGCATTCGTAGAAAACGGAGAACGCAAAGTAGGTGATCCAGCGAAACGTCAGGCGATCACAAATCCTAGAAAAACCATTTATTCCATTAAACGTTTTATGGGGATAAATTTTGACGAAGCTCAAAAAGAAATTTCCCGTATGCCTTATGCTGTAGTAAAAGGTGATAACAATACCCCACGTGTACAGATTGATGATAGAAAATATTCTGCTCAAGAGATCTCTGCGATCATTTTGCAAAAAATGAAAAAAACAGCAGAAGATTATTTAGGACATGAAGTTTCTGAAGCAGTAATTACTGTTCCTGCATACTTTAACGATGCACAACGTCAGGCAACCAAAGAAGCTGGAGAAATTGCCGGATTAAAAGTAAAACGTATCATCAATGAGCCAACTGCTGCTGCTTTAGCATATGGATTGGACAAGAAGAATAGCGACATGAAGATCGTTGTGTTCGACTGCGGTGGTGGTACACATGACGTATCTGTTCTTGAGTTAGGTGATGGTGTATTTGAAGTAAAATCAACCGATGGTGATACACACTTAGGTGGTGACGACTTCGATCAAAAGATCATCGACTGGTTAGTGGAAGAATTCAAAGCGGAGAACGGTGGTCTTGATCTGTCAAAAGATCCAATGGCTTTACAACGTTTGAAAGAAGCTGCTGAAAAAGCAAAAATCGAATTATCAAGTACTACATCAAGTGAGATCAACTTGCCTTACATTATGCCTGTTGACGGTATTCCAAAACACTTGGTTCGTACCTTAACACGTGCAAAATTCGAACAGTTAGTGGATGACCTTGTAAAACGTACGATCGCTCCTTGTCAGTCGGCACTAAAAAATGCAGGATTAAGCACAAGCGATATCAATGAGATCATTTTAGTAGGTGGTTCAACCCGTATCCCTGCTATCCAGGAAGCTGTTCAGAAATTTTTCGGAAAAGCTCCTTCAAAAGGTGTAAATCCGGATGAGGTGGTTGCTGTTGGTGCTGCTATTCAAGGTGGTGTATTGACAGGTGAAGTGAAAGATGTATTGTTGTTAGATGTAACTCCACTTTCATTGGGTATCGAAACAATGGGTGGTGTATTCACTAAATTGATCGAAGCTAATACGACTATTCCAACTAAGAAATCAGAAACTTTCTCTACAGCAAGTGATAATCAACCAAGTGTACAGTTACATGTATTGCAAGGAGAACGTCCAATGGCAAAAGATAACAGAACCATCGGTCAGTTCAACTTAGACGGCATCATGCCAGCACCACGCGGTGTTCCTCAAATTGAAGTAACATTCGATATTGATGCGAATGGTATCGTACAAGTATCTGCAAAAGATAAAGCAACAGGAAAATCACAGCAGATCAGAATTGAAGCGGGTAGCGGTTTATCGAAAGAAGAGATTGAAAAAATGAAACGTGAGGCAGAAGCAAATGCCGAAGCAGATAAAAAAGCGAAAGAAGAAGTAGAAAAGATCAATGCTGCTGATTCGATGGTTTTCCAAACAGAAAAGCAATTGAAAGAGTATGGTGATAAACTTCCTGCCGACAAGAAATCTGCTATCGATGGTGCTTTAGCAGAATTGAAAACGGCTCATGGAGCGAAAGACCTTACAGGAATTGACGCTGCTATGGAAAAATTAAATGCTGCATGGCAAGCTGCTTCTCAAGATATGTACAATGCACAGCAACAAGCCGGTAATCCTCAAGGGGATGCCGGAGCAGGAGCAAATGCTTCGTCTGATGCAGAAGTAACAGATGTTGATTTTGAAGAAGTAAAAGACGATAAAAAATAATTTTCTTTTGTTTGATTGTTATACGGGCGTCCGGCACATGTGTCGGACGCCCGTTTTTTTGTACATTTGTAACACATGAAACACATTGCCCGTATTCTATTTATTGCCGTATTGGTCATTCAAGGGTATGCTCAGATACCTCCGGGTTATTACAATGCAGCGCAAGGACTAACAGGCGCTCCATTGAAATTAGCGTTGCATAACATCATTAAAAATCATAATTCGGTGAGCTATTCCAGTTTGTGGACACATTTTCAAAGTACGGATAAGCGGTCAAACGGAAAAGTGTGGGATATTTACAGCGATGTTCCGGGTGGAACACCTCCTTATCAATTTACATTTGTATCCGATCAATGTGGTTCTTATAATTCAGAAGCCGATTGTTATAACCGGGAACACTCCTGGCCACAAAGCTGGTTTAATTCCGAAACAACACCTTCTTCCGATCTTTTCCACGTGTATCCTACAGATGGGTATGTAAACAATATCAGAAGTAATTATCCTTATGCAGAAGTAGGCTGGGTAAACACAACCACATTAAACGGAAGTACTTTAGGTTTTTCATCCAGTACAGGATATGCTTCTGCAGCATTTGAACCTATTGATGAATACAAAGGGGATCTTGCCCGTAGCTATTTTTATATGTCTACTCGTTATATGAATGAAGATGCAGGTTGGTCAACTTCTGCTGCAACCAATAAATCAGAGTTGTTGCCATGGCAGGTGGATCAGTTGTTGATCTGGGCACATCAGGATACCGTGAGTGCCAAAGAGATTGCACGGAATAATGCTATTTATCAGATACAGAACAACCGTAATCCATACATTGATCATCCCGGATGGATAGACAGTATTTGGCATTTTACACTAACAGGTATAGAGGTACAAGAGACAAAAGATCTGTTTATGCACGTGTATCCCAACCCCTCCAATGAGAATGTAAATGTTATATTCGATGGTATCGCTGGTCAAAAAGCAAAACTACATGTTGTAAACATATTGGGGGAAGCAGTTCTTACTGAAGAGTACACAACAGATCCTCTGGGAAAACTATCATGTGAATTGAAAAGTGAACATTGGGAAAGTGGCGTGTATTTTATTAGCATACAACAGTCTGCTCATTTTAAAACTATCCGTTTTATTAAATATTAGTTCAAATAAAACGGATCTCTTTCAGGTCAAATTCTCTTATTCCTGTTCCCATTATTATTTGCAGTTTACCGGTCTCAGAAACTCCCGATAAGGTTCCTATGAATTGTCCTGAATCGGTTTCATATAATGCCGGTGTTTCAAATTGATAAAGTTGTTTTAGATATGCTGCATCCAGATCGGAGATCCTGTTTGATTTAAGCTTCAAATAATACGCCTCCAGTTTGGAAGAAAGCAATTCGAGTAACATCTCTTTACTTTGCTCTTTTTTAATTAAAATTTTAAGAGAAGTAGCTTTAGACGTAGTTTTAAATTCCGTTTGATTGATATTGATCCCTATTCCGATAATGCTATGTTGAATGGTGTTGTCTTTCAGAATATTCTCAATTAGGATGCCTGCAATTTTGTTTCCATTTACATAAATATCATTTGGCCATTTGATCTTTACATCGGCTTGGATCCCTTCTTTTTTGAGTGTGTCTGTCATTACGTCAGCAACCGCTAAAGACACCGTTTTGGTAAGTAAAAATTGCTTATTTGGAGCGAGGAATTTAGCATGCAAAATATAGCTCAATGCTACATTTTTAGAGGGTTCGCTTTCCCATGAGTTACCTCTTTGTCCACGACCATTTTGTTGATCAAATGTGTAGAATAATGTGCCATCGGGCAAGCTAATTTGTCGCAACAATTCGCTGGCATAACTGTTGGTAGAATCAACAGACTTCAAATGAATGCTATTTTGCCCTACAAATAATGTTTTCATGCGAGTTTATGCAAAAGATTTCCTTATTTTTGTACTTATTGCAAAATGGGATAATTCCTGCAAAGAAAGAAATTAAAAACATACAAATAGCTAATGGCTAAAAAGAAAGAAACGGTAGTTAAAAAAACGGCAGCAAAGAAAACGGTTCCGGCAAAATCTGCCCGTCCGACAGGCGGGAAATCAGCTTCCAAAACATCAAGTACAACTGCTAAAAAAGCGGTGAAAAAGGCAGTATCCAAAACAAGTAAAGTTTCCAGCCCTAAAAAAGCAGTTAAATCAGCTGCTCCCAAAAAGAAGGAGATCAAGAATGCAACTCAGCTTTTAGCTGATGCTGTGGTAGAAGGGATTTTGGAAAAGAAAGGTAAAAATATCTCTGTTTTGAACTTAAAAGAGATTCACAATAGAGTTTGCGATTATTTTATCATTTGTCAGGCCGATTCAACTACACAAGTGAATGCTATTGCAGGTTCTGTAGAAGAGATGGTGAAGAAACGTACCGGTGAAAAGCCATATCGTTCAGAAGGTTTCGAAAATTCAGAGTGGATCCTTGTGGATTACGTTACCGTAGTAGTACATATTTTCCAATCGCATGTTCGTGATTTTTACAATTTAGAGGCACTATGGGCTGATGCGGAGATAACCAACATTGCATTTGATTAAACAATAAATTTTAGACTGAAGAAAATTATGAGTGAGCAAAAACAAGACAATAAGAGTTTAAAAGACAAACTTCCCAATAAACCAAAGCTGCCTAAAACACCTTTCAATTTTTATTGGATCTATGGGATCATTGCTGTGGCATTGATCGCTTTGCAGGTAATGAATTTTAATGCCGGCTTAAAAGAAGTAAAGTCGGGCGAATTCTATGAAACAATGCTAAAACAGCATCATGTAACAAGGATCGTAGTTGTTCCTACAGATAACATTGCCGAGATCTATATTGGAAAAGACTATCAAAAATTACCGCAGTATGCCAAAGATGGTTTGGATAAAAAGCCAAGTGGTCCGCACTATAAACTGAAAATATTATCGGTAGAATCATTTAGCAAGGATCTTGAAAAAGCTCAAAAGGATTTTTTGCCAAACGAGATCATTTATCCTGAGAAAGATGAACGCACCGATTGGGGAAGTCAGTTAAGCTGGATCCTTCCATTGGTATTGATGATCGTTATCTGGATCATTATCATGCGCAGAATGGGTGGTGGTGGAAGCGGTGGTCAGATCTTCAATATTGGAAAGTCTAAAGCACAGCTATTTGATAAAGATACCAACGTAAATATTACGTTCAATGATGTTGCCGGTTTAGAAGGGGCAAAGATCGAGATCAAAGAGATCGTTGATTTCTTGAAAAACCCTAAAAAATATACCGCATTAGGAGCTAAAATTCCGAAAGGAGCGTTATTGGTTGGTCCTCCGGGTACGGGGAAAACATTGTTGGCTAAAGCAGTTGCAGGTGAAGCCAAAGTGCCTTTCTTCTCATTATCCGGTTCTGATTTCGTAGAGATGTTTGTCGGAGTAGGAGCTTCACGTGTGCGCGATCTTTTCCGTCAGGCAAAAGAAAAATCACCTTGTATCATTTTTATCGATGAGATCGATGCGATTGGTAGAGCACGAGGAAGAAGTGTTTCTCAAGGTGCTAACGATGAACGTGAAAACACATTGAACCAATTGTTGACAGAGATGGATGGTTTTGGAACAAATAGCGGTGTGATCATTCTTGCTGCCACTAACCGTGCCGATATCCTGGATAGAGCGTTGATGCGTGCAGGTCGTTTCGATCGCCAGATCTATGTGGACATGCCGGATCTAAATGAAAGAAAAGATATTTTTAAAGTGCATCTAAAACCATTAAAGTTGGATACAACAGTTGATGTTGATTTCTTGGCAAAACAAACGCCAGGCTTCTCAGGTGCTGATATTGCAAATATTTGTAATGAAGCCGCATTGATAGCAGCCCGTCACGGGAAAGAGTCGATCGGTAAGCAAGATTTCCTGGATGCTGTAGATCGCATCATTGGTGGTTTAGAGAAAAAGAACAAGATCATCACCAAGTTGGAGAAAAAAGTGATCGCTTATCATGAGGCAGGACATGCCGCAACAAGCTGGTTATTAGAACATGCACATCCATTGATCAAAGTAACCATCGTTCCTCGTGGACGCTCATTAGGTGCAGCTTGGTATTTGCCGGAAGAGCGTCAGATCACTACAACAGAACAATTGTTGGATGAAATGTGCGCTACTTTGGGTGGAAGAGCTGCTGAAGAGATCATCTTTGGAAAAATATCTACCGGAGCCTTAAGTGATCTTGAGAAAGTGACAAAACAAGCCTATGCAATGGTGACGGTGTATGGATTAAATGATAAGATCGGTAACCTGAGCTATTATGATTCCTCCGGTGCGAATGAGTATGGATTCACAAAACCATATAGTGATAAAACAGCAGAGGTGATTGATGAAGAAGTGAGTAAAATGGTTGAAACAGCGTATGCTAGAGCTAAAAAAATACTTTCTGATAATAAGCACTTGTTAACTCAGCTTGCTGAAAAACTATTGGAAAAAGAAGTGATCTTTAAAGAGGATTTGGAAAATATTTTTGGTAAACGTAGATTTGAAAAAGATATAGAGGCAGAAGAGAATGAGAAATTGCAATCGCAAAAAACAGAACAAATTGCGAATACAACTTCAGAATCAACATCTGTAGCAAAGCAGGAAGAGGATACAAATTCGAATCAAGCAAAAGAGGAGGATACAAAGAAAGAAGATCAGGAACCTCCTAAGACAACTTTGTTTTAAAGAATGCAAGATAGCACAACCTCGAAAGAGAAAATATTAAAAAAGATCCGTAAGGCACTTATCCATAAATCGACTCAAGAGATCGGTGATGTGGATAAGACCTCTGAGATATTTTCATCTTCCGAAGAACCACTGGAAATTCAATTTGCTACTAATTTTTCGGCATTGAATGGTAAATTTGTCTTTTGTGAGAACGAGCAGGAGTTTATCGAGAGTTTTGACTTTATCGCAAAAGATAATGAGTGGGAAAATATTTTTTGTTTGGAGCCAAAGATCAAAGAACTTTTACACAAAGGGAATATCAAATTTTCTGATCAGGAAGCAGATCTTTTAAAAACTGACATCGGGTTGACACTATGCGAATGTTTGGTAGCCCGCACAGGTAGTGTGGTGGTATCTTCCAAGCAATTGTCCGGTCGCAGGGTGCCTTTCTATTCCAATTTTCACATTGTTGTTGCTTACACTTCTCAATTGGTTGCAAATACCAATGATTCATTAAAGTTTATCAAAGAAAAATACAATAATCAATTACCTTCTATGATCTCCACGATCACCGGGCCGAGCAGAACGGCCGATATTGAAAAGACCTTGGTGCAAGGAGCTCATGGTCCACGCGAGATCTTCGTGTTTTTGATAGATGATATTCATGTTTTATAAAACGATCTAGGTGAACAATTTTTTTAAACGGACACTAACAGCAGGGGCTTTTGTAGCAGTTTTATTGGGCTGCACCTATTATAATCAAGTATCGTTTTCCATTCTATTTTTCTTGATCACCGTGATGGGAGTTTGGGAGTTTTATACACTTTCCGAAAAGGGGGCGAATAAACCTCAAAAAGTGTGGGGGACAGCTGTTGGTGGAGTGGTATTTGCTTCAAATGTACTTGTTGCTTCCGGCTATGTTGCACCTACATTTTTAGTCATTAACATACCTTTGTTGTTTTCCATTTTCATTATTGAATTATATACAAAAGCTGCGAACCCTTTCCGGAATATTGCTTTTACCCTTTTGGGGATCATTTATGTGGCAGTTCCTTTCTCCATTTTGAACTATTTAGTTACTATGACAGGCACCTACAATTATGAAGTGCTTTTTGGTTTCTTTCTGATCTTATGGAGTAATGATACCGGTGCGTATTTAGCAGGTTCTGCTTTCGGGAAAAATAAATTGTTTGCACGAGTTTCGCCCGGTAAATCATGGGAAGGTAGTGCAGGTGGTGCTTTAGTCAGTTATATTGTTGCTTTTATCATCTCGGGATGGTACACATCTGTTTCCTTGATCGATTGGATGGTAATTGCTGCCATCTTGGTGGTTATTGGTACTTTAGGTGATCTGGTGGAGTCGTTGTATAAACGCAGTAAAAATGTGAAGGATTCAGGGACTTTATTGCCAGGTCATGGAGGTATTTTGGATCGATTTGACAGTTTGATCATGGCTGCTCCCTTTGTATTCACTTATTTATACCTTCAAAAGGTGTTTTAACGATAAAAAATGTACATTTAACGATAAGTTTTTAGATAGTTTATTATTTTTTTTAAATTCGCAAACCTTAACAATGTTCCTTTTGGGAATAAAATAGAATAAAGGAACCTAACAAAAAGATTATGACAACAAAAACAAGCACAAAAGCAGCCGAAGAACACGAAAGTATGTTTGATGCAGTACTTGCTCGACTTGATGTTGCAGCAAAGATTTATGGATTATCCGATGATGTTGCTAATATTTTAAGAAACCCGCAAAAACAAGTAAAAGTGAGTCTTCCGGTAATGATGGACGATGGTAAAATGCAGGTTTTTGAAGGTTTCAGAACTGTCCATTCTACTATTTTAGGCCCATCTAAAGGTGGTATCCGTTACGCAATGGATGTGTGTGATGATGAGGTAAAAGCACTTTCAGCATGGATGACATTCAAATGTGCAGTTGCAAATCTGCCCTACGGTGGAGGTAAAGGTGGTATCAAATGTGATCCACGTAAAATGAGTGTTGGTGAATTGGAGCGTTTGACAAAAGCTTATACAGTTGCTATGGCAGATGTATTTGGTGTTGATAAAGATATTCCGGCTCCAGATATGGGAACAAGTGGAAGAGAAATGGCATGGTTAGTAGATGCCTATAATAAAGTTCATCGTGGCGATTTTCCTGGTGTTACAACCGGAAAACCTGTTGGAATGGGTGGTTCATTGGGTCGTGATGCGGCAACAGGAAGAGGTGTGATGATCTCAACTTTGGCTGCATTGGCAAAAATGAAATTAGATCCTAAAAATGTGACTGCTGCAGTCCAAGGTTTTGGTAATGTGGGTTCACATGCTGCTCGTTTGTTAAATGAGCAAGGTATCAAGATCTGTGCAATTGGTGACCATACAGCTACGCTTTGGAATGAAAAAGGAATTGATATCAAAGCGGCTTTAGACTATGTAAAAGCAAACGGAAATGTTTTAAAAGGATTTACCGGTGGAGTGGAGATCAAGCCTGCTGAATTATTAACTGCAAATGTTGATGTGTTGGTTCCTGCTGCATTACAAAATGTAATTACAGAAGAGATTGCTAATAACATCAAAGCGAAGTTGATCGTAGAAGGAGCAAATGGTCCAACAACTCCAGAAGCAGATCCTATCTTGCAAGAAAAAGGAATTATTGTAGTTCCGGATATCTTGGCGAATGGTGGTGGTGTTACTGTTTCTTATTTCGAGTGGGTTCAAAATAAATACGGACACTATTGGACAGAAGCAGAAGTAAACGCAAAACACGATGCTTCAATGAATGCAGCATTCGAGAATGTATGGAATAATGCAGCTCATTACAAAACTAGCATGCGTATTGGGGCTTATATCACTGCTCTTAAAAAAGTAGAATTAGGGATCAAAGCAAAAGGCTGGTTCTAATATTTCATATAGCAAAAAAGAAGGGCGAAGAAAATTTCTTCGCCCTTCTTTTTTAAGATCTTTTCTCAAGGAGCATTCACGGTTTCCAACTCTTCGAAGCTCTCAATTTTCAATTGTTTGACTTTCCCTTTAACTGTATAAAAAATAATTGCCCCCGAGCTAAAGTCCTCTACTTCCACCATATTATTCGGAGGAGAGTTGGGTCTACCGCCACCTCTTTTTTTGTTGGTGCTAAATGTAATCTGGTAATTGCCTTTGTCCTTTTTGCAATAGCATTTTACCGCTTGATAGTTAGGTGAGGTAGCGTTCATATCATCCACTTTTACAACATTGAATTTTAATGATCGTCCTAATGGTGTGTGAACCGAATCAATGCTCCATTTGAAATTTTTGTCTTTTTTAAGCAGAACTGTATAGTTAATGGTTGAGCCGGGAGCGGCACCATGATTGATCTGCTGCTTAGTTGCTTTTGTTAGCTTTAGTTCCTGTGCATTTAGTACAGAATGAAATGCCAATAGAATGATTAAAAGATGTTTCATAAGCAATATTTGATAGAACGAAAATAGTGAATCAAATGCAATGCCTTTCTATTTTTGATTAAATAATAGTCTAGCAGACTGATATTAATCATTTTGTTATTTATAAAAAACACGAACCTTCGCTCAAAATTATACTTTATGGATGAGCGGATCCTTTCCTTAATAAAAGCTCAAACAGCCTTAACGTTCGCTACAGTTAAGGATGATATTCCGTTTTCTTAACGTTTATCTGGCGCAGATTAGGCGTCTTGAAAATTCCTTTGGACTGTTATTACAGCTAGTTGGAATAAATGAACATGGAATAAAAACTAACTATTTTTTTATGAGCGAATTCAAAACAATTATAGAACCATTTAAAATTAAAATGGTAGAGCAGATCAACGTTACTTCAAAAGAAGAACGATTGGACTTTCTTAAACAAGCACACTACAATCCTTTTCTGTTGAATTCAGATAAAGTGATGATCGATTTTCTTACAGATAGTGGAACCTCAGCGATGAGTGCAAATCAATGGGCCGGTATCATGCAGGGAGATGAATCCTATGCAGGAGCAAGTAGTTGGCATCATATGCGCGATACGATCTATGATCTAACCGGGCATGAGTATATCTTGCCAACGCATCAGGGAAGAGCGGCTGAACGAATATTATATGGTTATTTAGGTGGGAAAGGAAAAACATTTATTAGTAATACCCATTTTGATACAACACGTGCCAATATTGAGTTTTCCGGAGCAGAAGCTATTGATATTGTGATTGAAGAAGGTAAAGCTCCCAAGACATTTCATCCTTTTAAAGGAAACATTGATACTAAAAAGTTGGAAGATTTGATTATTGAAAAAGGAGCAGAGAATATTGGTGGTGTTATTCTTACTGTCACCAATAACAGTGGTGGTGGGCAGCCGGTAAGCATGGAAAATGCAAAAGATGTTGCTGCTATTTGCAAAAAGTATAATGTTCGATATTTTTTAGATTGCTGTCGTGTAGCTGAAAATGCTTACTTCATCAAGCACCGTGAGAAAGGATATGAAACTAGCACCTACAAAGAAATAGCTCAGGAGTTATTCGCATTAGTTGACGGCTCGATCATGAGTGCCAAGAAAGATGCTTTGGTCAATATGGGAGGTTTTTTGTCCTTGCGTGATGAAGAATTAGCTTCTGCATGTAAAAATTTGTTGATCATTACAGAGGGTTTTGCAACCTATGGAGGCTTGTCGGGACGCGATATGGAAGCGTTGGCAATTGGTTTGAAAGAAGTGTTTGAACCCGATTATTTGCATTATCGTATCCGTAGTACAGCTTTTTTAGGTGAGAAGTTAAAAGAAATGGGAGTTCCGTTGGTGTGGCCTATTGGTGGGCATGCTGTATATATTGATGCTAAAGAGTTATATCCACATATTCCCGTGCATGAATACCCTGGACAGGCATTGGTTTGTGAGTTGTATTTAAAAGGTGGCATCAGAACAGTTGAGATTGGATCGGTCATGTTTGGAAAATACGATGAAGAAGGTAAACTTATTCCTTCGCCTATGGAATTGGTTCGCTTGGCCATTCCTCGAAGAGTATACACTCAAAGTCATATTGAGTACGTTATTGAAGTATTTGAAAAGATCATGGAGGATCGTAAAAATGCCAAAGGGCTAAAGATCATTGAAGAACCGAAGTTTTTAAGACATTTTACGAGTAAGTTTGTGAGGGTTGCTTAGCAAAAAAAGCCTCAGTCGATCGGCTGAGGCTTTTAATTTTGCTGAAACATCTCTTTTTTTGCTGAAACATTTCTGAATCAAAATTGATAAAAATCAAGAATTCTTGAATACTGCTTAAAATCCAAAAGCCTGTATAACTATGTTATACAGGCTTTTGGATTTTCTTGAAGCTATTAAGCTTACCAAGTGATCCCGCTGGGATTAGCTTCGCTGTTCCCAGCTTATCGTGTGCGATATCTCAATCCCGCTCCTTTTCAAGGAGCGAAGTTTTTTATTTATATTTCTTACAAAAGCGAGCTTTTGACGCATATAAATAAAAAAACCCAAGCCTTTTCGGCTTGGGTTTGAGATCTTATGTGATCCCGCTGGGATTCGAACCCAGGACCCCTACATTAAAAGTGTAATGCTCTACCAGCTGAGCTACGGAATCTAATCTACACTTAAATTGTAGTTCCCTTTTTGAATTGGGAGTGCAAATATAAAGGCATTATTTTATTTTGCAAAACCTTTTTTAAAAAAATAGGAAATAATTTATTACTGCCTGATTTTCAGGTACTTTTTCTTCTTTTGTTTCTGTAAAATCAAGGTTTAATTTTATGTTGAGCGTATGGGCAGATGTTGTACATTTATGGTGTAATAGTCAGATCATTAAACACGAATATGTCGATTGACTTAGAAATAAAGCCTTGTGTTGGTCTTTGCGGACTGCTTTTCGGTGCTTCTATGAAGGATGCAGAAAAGTTATTCGGAAAAGCGGAAGAAGTGGCTTTGTTCGATGACGTGGATGATGCGAAATCTACCGTTTGGCATTATTGGGAAAATGGGTTTTCATTGTTCTTCGATGAAATGAACAGTCAAATATTTTGCTGTGCAGAGATCGATAATCCCGAGGTGACCATTTGGGGGAAAAGAGTGTTTGACTTGAATGAAAAAGAGATCATCAATTTGTTTAAAGAAAATAATTATAAATTGTTCGAAACCGAAGTGCACGAATGGGGAGAAAAGCGTTTAAGCTTTGATGATGCGAATATTGATTTTTATTTTGAAAAGAATAAATTAACTTCCATTAATTTTGGAAAACCGTATATGTCTTCACAAATTTTAATTCTACCAAACTGATGGCGAAAATATTTCTTGTAGGTTACATGGGTAGTGGAAAGTCTACTGCCGGTAAAAAGATAGCTGCAAAGCTGAATTTCGAATTCATTGATCTCGATAAATTTATTGAGGAAGAATATGGAATGAGTATCTCTGATATTTTTGCTCAAAAAGGGCAAAGCGAATTCAGAGCCATGGAGCACAATTCATTAAAAAAGATCGTGGGCTTAAATAGGAACATTCTTGTTTCCTGTGGTGGCGGTACACCTTGTTATTACAATAACATGGAGTTCATGAATTCGAATGGAATGACCATCTATCTAAAGATGAGTGCCGATGCATTAGCCAACAGGTTGATCAATGCAAAAGGTCATCGTCCTTTAATTGATGGTAAGACACATGATGAATTAAAGAAATTTATAAACGAGCATTTAGAAAAGCGTGAGGATTTTTATCACAAAGCGCAATATACTGTAAAAGGGAAAGATCTAAATGTAGATGAACTTGTTGATTTTATTCAAAAGGAAGTGGCTTTAGCTTAAATAAGCCGCTTCTTTTCCTTTTTTTAATTCCACATCAATGTGCTCTTGCAAGGTAGTGGATAAAGATAATCCAACAAAGTCTGCTTTGATTGGGTATCTGTTATGACCCCTGTCGACCAAAACCGCTGTTGTCAATCGTTTAACAGGTGTCACCAGGAATGGTTTTGCGCCAAATATTAATGTTTTTCCTGAGTTTAGAACATCATCAACTAGGATGATGACCTTATTTTTTAATTCTTTGTCGCTTAATTCGATCTTTATTTCTTTTTCAGCAGGATTTTCCTTGTTGATCTTTATTTCGATCAGCTTCGTTTTAATTGGTGAGATCTTTTTGATCACATTATTAATGCGGTCGGCTAAAGCAAATCCGTTTCCAACAATCCCGGCAATGATGATCTCTTTTTCATCATAATTGTTCTCGTATATTTCATAGGCAATACGATTGATCTTTTGTTCAATTTGTTTGCTCGTAAGAATTACAGTTTTAGCCATTGTTGTTAGTTTAAAATCGTCCTGCTTTGTAAAAATATTTTTTATAGTATGGTTCGTCCAGGTCGCTTATAATTACTCCCGACTGAACGGATGCATGTGCAAATTTATTATTTCCAAGATAAATACCAACGTGCGAAATTTGTCCCTTTCTGATCTTGAAGAATAAAATATCTCCTTCTTTCAGTTCGGATTTCGTTATGTTGTTTTCTTTTACTTGCGAGTAGATATCTCTTGAGCCTCCACTTAGTGAAATGCAATATACCCTGTCATACATTTTTGATACAAATCCCGAACAGTCTATTCCTTTTTTTGTTTCACCCGAATATTTATAACGTGTTCCTATCCATTCATAAACTTGATAATAAAGGAATGGAGAGGTAGCAGAATCTATGGTTAATTGCTGTGAATGGTAATATGTTGTTATATCCGGTTTAGCATACGAACTTATTGTCTTTTTCTTTTTTGTCTGAGCATAAGAAAAAGTAGTAATAGACAATAATATGACCAGAATACTGAATCGCATGGGTGCAAAGATAAGCATTAAAAATTACTTGTTTTACCTGAATGATAAAAGCTCTTTGTTAATGATGGCATTGATCTCATCTGCTCTGTTAATGATCATGAAGTGCGATCCTCCATGTATAAGGTAGTCGGCCTTTATTTTTTTATGAGGAAGTACTTCATCCTTGTCGCCATGGATATGAATAACATTTTCCGGGTACTCTTTGTTTTCCCAGCTGACAATGCAGTGCACAGCACCTTTAAAATAATCTTTGGGAGCCGTTTGAAGCATGTCTAAAAAACGTTCTTGTTGTTCTTTCGTATTAACTCCAAACTGCTTTTTAAAAAGCATAGCACCGTTAATATAGTGCCTGTCAGATAATGTTCTATAAAGTGGTAATCTGTTCCAGATCTTGATAATATTGGGTATTTCATTTCTTGTTTTGCTGCTGGAGACTAAAAATGTTTTGACAGGATTTAGTTTTTTTGATATTTCAATTGCGCACATTCCACCAAAAGACACTCCTATCAAACAGAAGGGCTGATGTTGATCGATCTGTTCCGATAAGCGCATGGCATATTCTTGCAGCGTTTCATTTTTTAAAGGGGTGAGCCATTTAATGTGATGTATGCAACAGCCTTCCAGTTTTAAATTGCGAAACAAGCGCTCATTGACGCCCATCCCGGGAATACAATAAATATTCATTGTTTTCATGCCTGCAAAGATACAAATGGAATGCGTCTGATAAGCTTTGTTTTATAAGTAAAAAATGCTATTTTTGATAGATACTAAATATTAGAACTACTTATGCCTCAAATGATAATGAAATATTTTTTCATTTTACTGTTGCTCTTGGGTAGTTATTCTCATGCTCAGAAAGTTGTCACTCCCGAACCTCAGAATACTGTAAAGTTTGCTGAAAACAAAAATCAATGGGATTCTAATATTTTATACCATGCTTTTTTAGATGGGGGAAGTCTGTTTCTCGAAAAAAATTCCTTTACCTATAGTTTTTATGATCAGGAAGCATTACATCATAATCATGTTCTGAAACAAGGTGAAAAAATGATGCCTGTTAATGCTCATGCATTTAAGGTTGAGTTTAGAAATGCTGAAGTGGATGTAAAACATATTTCCAAACAAAAAACCTCCGACTACAATAATTACTTCATTGGCAATGATAGGTCGAAGTGGGCTTCTCATGTAAATAATTACAAAGAGGTTGTTTATGATGGAATTTATTCCGGAATTGACCTTCAAGTTATTGGGATGCAAAATAGTTTGAAGTATAACTTTTATGTTTCTCCTTTTGTTGATGCGAATATTATTCAAATGAAGTATGAAGGAGTAGAAGCTGTTTTTCTTGAAAAAGGTGCATTAAAGATCAAAACAAGTATCAATGAAATTACAGAGCAGAATCCTTATGCTTATCAATGGATAGGTGGAAGAAAAGTGGAAGTGCCATGTGAATTTGTATTGGATAATAATATTGTTTCTTTTTCTTTCCCAAGTGGTTATGATAAAAAGTATGAGCTAGTGATCGATCCTGTTCTGATCTTTGCATGTTCTTCGGGTTCTACTGCCGATAATTTTGGAATGACTGCCACATACGATGCACAGGGTAATTTGTATTCGGGAGGAACTGTGTTTGCTCAAGGGTTTCCTACTACTTTGGGAGCAATAGATGTAACATACAATGGCGTTGTTGCCTCCGGAAGAACAGATGTAGTTATTACTAAATATGATTCATCCGGTACTTTTTTACAGTACTCTACTTATTTTGGTGGTGCTACCAGTACTGAAGTTGTTAGTAGTATCATTGTGAATGCGCAAGATGAACTGGTGCTTTACGGGGTTACTGGGTCCTCTGATTTCCCTATGGGCCCCAATGCTTACGATTCTACATTTGCCGGAGGTACATTTTTGAATTATGCTCCAAACGGTACCCAATATAATAACGGGATGGATCTGTATGTTTCCAAGTTTAATGCAACAGGTACAAGTTTGTTAGCTTCAACCTATATTGGAGGTATTTCAAACGATGGTGTCAATTCCAGTGCCACCTTGGTTTATAACTATGGCGATTATTATCGTGGTGAAATTCAAGTTGATCCTTTTGGGAATTGTTATGTGGCCAGTTGTACCTATTCGGTTGATTTTCCAACAACTTCCGGAGTAGCTCAGGCTTCACTTTCCGGTGGTTTAGATGGAGTTGTTTTTAAATTCGATTCAAATCTATCTAATTTGTTATGGAGTACTTATATTGGAGGAAATGCAGATGATGCATGTTATGCCATTGCATTGGATGACTCTTTGAATGTGTATGTGACAGGTGGAACAGCAAGCGCTAATTATCCAACAACAGTGGGAGCAATAAGTACAACTTACAATGGCGGACAGACAGATGGTTTTGTTTCTAAGATCAAAAATGATGGGTCACTTGTATTGAATTCCACTTTTGTAGGAACACCTGCTTATGATCAAAGCTTTTTTGTTCAATTAGATAAAGATTTTGATGTGTATATTGTAGGTCAAACGCTTGGCGTAATGCCCGTTTCTGCAGGTGTTTATTCGAATGCCAATAGCGGACAATTTATTTGGAAAATGACGAATGATCTGAGTGCTCAGATTTTTACGACTATTTTTGGAAATGGAAATAATAGCATCAATATTTCTCCATCTGCATTTTTGGTTGATTATTGTGAGAATATTTATGTTTCCGGTTGGGGTGGACATATTTTGCAAGGTGTGCCAACTAATAATATGCCATTAACAGCAAATGCAGTTCAGTCCACTACTGATGGATTCAATTTTTATCTTTTTGTACTTTCTACAAATGCTACATCATTGTTGTATGCAACTTATTTTGGTGGTGCATCTAGTCAGGAACATGTGGATGGTGGAACTAGCCGTTTTGATAAAAAAGGAATTATCTATCAATCGGTATGTGCGGGTTGTGGCGGGAATGATGATTTTCCCGTAACACCTGGTTCATGGCCATACACTGCTCCGAACTATACACCTTATACTCCGGGTGTTCCTTCAACAGGCATCAATATGAATTCCAATTGTAACAATGGAACTTTCAAATTCGATTTTCAAATTCCGATCGCTGATGCCAATTTTACTGTTGATTATTTAGAAGGTTGTGCGCCTCTTACTGTTGAATTTGAAAATCAAAGTACTGTAGGAGGAAGTTATATGTGGAATTTTGGAAATGGTGATACAACATCCACCGTTTTTAATCCCATCAGAACATACCCTACCCCAGGGACATATTTGGTAGAGTTGTATATTTTTAATCCTACCAGCTGTAATATTTGGGATACAGCGTTTCAGTATGTTACAGTTCATCCTTCTATTACAGCCGATTTTGATTTTGTGAGTGTACCTTGTTCCAATCAGGTTAGTTTTAATGATTCATCTGCTCTTGCTCCGGTATCCTGGTTGTGGTATTTCGATGATGGCGATTCTTCACAAGTTCAAAATCCAACTCATGTATATGACACAACCGGAGTGTATGATGTTCAGTTGATCGCTACGAATACTTTTGGTTGTAAAGATACAACTGTCGTTCAGGTGAATATCAGTTTGGCGAATACGACCATATCACCTACAGATACCATTTGTGTTCAATCATCTTCCCAATTGTTGGCTACCGGTGGTTTTGCATATAACTGGTCTCCTGCTTCCGGTTTGAATAGTACAAACATTGCCAATCCGCTTGCTTCACCAAGTTCAACAACAACCTATACTGTTAATATTTCAACTACCAATGCTGCGGGTGATACATGTGTTCAAACACTTACAACAACTGTTTTTGTGATCAATCCCTCTTCTTTTAATATTATCGCTACTGCCGATAATGATACCATAGAAGAAGGAGAGTCAACGATCATTCATGCGATCACCAATCCATCACTTTCTGTTGCCTGGCAGAATGGGAATTTCTCGAATCCTTCTTTAGCAGATCAAACAGTTAGTCCAACAGAAACTACTACCTATTATGTTTCCATATTAGATTCAACGGGTTGTCCTAAGCTCGCAAGTATAACGGTATATGTTTTAAGTATGAAGTGTAGAACGGAAGATGTTTTTGTTCCGAATACATTTACACCTAACAGTGATGGACAGAATGATATTTTGTTTGTAAGAAGTAATTCAATTCAGGAGTTATATTTTGCGGTGTATAACCGTTGGGGAGAAATGGTGTTTGAAACAACTGATATTACAAAAGGCTGGGATGGAACTTATAAAGGAATGAAGGCCGATCCTGCAGTTTTTGCATGGTATTTAAGAGTGAAATGTTACAATGGCGATGAGCTGAAAAAGAAAGGCAATACAACATTGATACGATAAATGAAAAAGGTAGTAGTCATATTGTTGATCATCTTATTTTGCAAAGACAATGTTTTTGCACAGGATATTCATTTGTCGCAATACAATGCTTCTCCTCAAAATTTAAACCCTGCTCAAACCGGCTTGTTTGATGGCGATTGGCGTTTGGTAGGGAATTATCGCAGTCAGTGGTCTGCCATCCCCGTTCCTTACAAAACATTTTCATTATCGGCTGATACCCGTTTAAAAACGAAATTAAAAAATGATGTGCCTGCCGCAGGTTTGCTCATCAATACAGATAGAGCAGGCGATTCCCGATTTACAACCATGCAGGTGTTTGTTTCCGGGTCTTACATCAAAAAGCTAAATTCCGATTCAACACACTTTGTTTCTTTAGCCATTCAGCCCGGAATTACAACAAAAAGTTTTGATGTGGCGGCACTTACATTTGATCAGCAATGGGATGGCGATAGCTATAATAGCTCATTGTCAAGCGGAGAAAATTTTCCTAAAACACGTATTACATATTTTGATATGGGAGCTGGCTTGGCTTATTTGTGGAGGAAGAACAATAGAACGAAGTTGAATTTTGGTGTATCGGCTTTACATTTAACAAAACCCAAACAATCATTCTTTAATGATAATAACATTCAGCTGGATATGAAATTTAATGTGAGTGCCTTGGCTCAGATACCAGTTGCTGCTAAGCTTGATGTTATGCCTTCTTTCTTATATCAAAATCAAGGGAAGTTTAATGAAACGCTGATCGGACTTTTCGGGAAGTATCATCTCACACCCAT
Source organism: Bacteroidota bacterium (assembly GCA_017303895.1). Lineage (GTDB taxonomy): Bacteria > Bacteroidota > Bacteroidia > 2-12-FULL-35-15 > 2-12-FULL-35-15 > 2-12-FULL-35-15. The sequence goes on from JAFLBF010000002.1 coordinate 208,629, forward strand.
CAATGGACAGGAAACAGCTGTTTCACTAGGCGCCTTCTATCGTTTGAAAGATGCCTTTATTTTGGCGGCCAACATGGATTACCGGAATTTCAATGTAGGTGTTAGTTATGATGTAAATACATCCAAGCTCATTGAGGCTACCAATAGACGTGGTGGCTTTGAAATATCAGTGATCTACATCTTCAAAAAGATGGTTCCATTTGTTGCTAAAAAACGTGTTTGTCCAACTGATATGTAGTTTATGTATAAATCGAACAACACATTTTCTATGATCAAAAAAGCATTTCTGCTTTCATTATTGTTATTGCTATTTTCGAATTTCGCTTCTGCACAAAAGTTAAAACAATTGTTAGAGGATGGAGATAAAGCTATGGCGGATAACGACTTTTTTAGTGCTGCCATCTATTACAATAAAGCAATTCTCCAGGATTCATCCGACATCGCCATTCAATATAAATATGCGGAAGCAAGCCGGTTGAATTTTGATTACGATGTAGCAGATCGTTGGTACACGAAAGTATATAAGAAAGATCCTTCGGGTAAATTATATCCTGAGTGTGTATTCTGGTTAGCAACTATCAAAAAAAGTAAAGGCAAGTATAAGGATGCCAGAAAGATGTTTGATAAGTATGCCAAAAAGAATAAAAAGAAAAAGGATAGTTACTTTGTAAAAAAAGCAAATCAGGAAGTGCTGGCCTGTGACTACGCTCAGCTTCTTGTTGCCCGGCCCGATAAAACCATAACGATTATTCATTTAGATAGCGCTGTGAATAGCAAGGTTTCTGAATATGCACCAGTTCAGATCGATAGTGTACTTTATTTTTCTTCTTTGCGTGATGCAAAAGATAGAGATAAAAAAAATCATGTCAATTATAACAAGATCTATACAGCTATTCAGGATTCCATCAAGTGGCACAAAGCAAATGAATTGGATACATTGTTCAATCGTTCGGGGATCCATAATGCAAATACAGCTTTTAATGAAGATTATTCACGTGTATATATCACAAGGTGTGAGCAAAAAAATGCACAAGAATTTGTATGCGAGATCTATTCATCCGATTATAAAGATGGTCGTTGGACCAGTTTAAAAAAACTTCCTTCCGAAGTGAATCTGCCCGGTAGTAATAATACACAGCCAGCCGTAGGCTTTTGGGGTGATGAAGAGGTTTTGTTCTTCTCATCTAACAGATCCGGAGGTGAAGGAAAGATGGATATATGGTACAGCAAGATCAATACAGATGGATCATACGGAAGAGCAATCAACGCGGGGAAAAAAGTTAATTCCATTGAAGATGAGAAAACACCATATTATTGTAAGCCATGTCAGGAATTATTTTTTAGTAGTACATGGCATAAAGGTTTAGGTGGTTTGGATATTTTTAAAAGTCCCTTCAAAGATGGAGCTTTAGCAGAGCCGGTAAATTTAGGCGTGCCCATTAACACAAGTTATAACGATCTGTATTTTAGCATTAGTTCTGATAAATCAAAAGCATTCTTATCCTCCAACCGTCCGGGTTCTTATTTCGAAGAGAAAGAAAGTTGTTGTAATGATATTTATATGTTTAACATACCTGTCATTACCGAACCACCCAAAAAAATAGATAGCACACAGGTGTTTGTCACCCAAATGAAATTATTGGTGCCATTAACTTTGTATTTTCATAATGATGAACCGGATAAGAAAACGCTTGCGATCACTACAAAAAAATCATACAAAAAGGCTTGGGAAGAATATACAGCAATGCGTGAGCAGTACAAAAAAGAATATAGCAAAGGTGCTGCTGATAAAGACATGGATAGAGCGGTGAATGATATCGAAGCACTTTTTGATGATAGCGTGGATGCAGGAATGCAAGATCTTGAAAAATTTGCGCAATTACTGGTAAAAGTCTTAAAGAACAATGAAAAAGTAACGATCACCATGAAAGGTTACTGTAGTCCACTGGCTTCAACCGATTATAATGTGAATCTTGCGAAAAGAAGGATCTCCAGTTTGAAAAATTATTTTATGGAATATGAAAATGGAATTCTGGTAAAATATGTCAATAATCCGATAGCTACCGAGGGGAGTATCACCTTTTTAGAAGAAGAAATTGGCGAGTTGAAAGCCCGCCCTAATGTCAGCGATGATTATTACGATACGAAAAATTCTGTTTATAGCCCGGCAGCAGCACTCGAACGTAAGATACAGATCATTGCTATCTCCACTTTTTCGGCAGCTCAATAGCTTGTTTTTCAGATTTTTATCGTCATTTTTTTTCGTTTCAAGTTCCCCTAAAAATGCGTAAATTTGTTACCGTACAAATTTGTTATATGCGCAGTTTATTCAAGATCATAGCCCTGTTTTTTCCTATTGTGCTTTGGGCACAACCCAATCAGCCTGTTAATAACAATGGATACAATAAATTCTATCATGAAAATGGCAAGCTATCCAGCGAAGGAACCATGCGCGATGGTAAGCCTGATGGATACTGGAAGACCTATTCACTATCCGGTGTTTTAAAATCAGAGGGGAATCGGAAAGATTTTTTATTGGACAGTATCTGGAAATTTTATAGCGAGCAGGGCAAATTGGCTTTTGAATTTAATTATAAAGAAGGCAAAAAAAATGGCCTTAAAAAGACCTATGATACAAAAGATGGTTTTTTATTGACCACTGAAAATTTTGAAAATGATGTTAAGAATGGTTCGACCATTTATTATTATCCGAATGGAAAAGTAAAAAAGGTAGTTCCTTTTATTTTGGGGAAAGAAGAAGGTATGGGCTATGAATATGCTCAGGATAGTACTATTATTACTATCACGGAATATAAGATGGGGTTTATTAAATACGAGGAACGGATTAACAGACGTGATGCTAATGGATGGAAGCAGGGAATGTGGAAGGAATTTTATCCCACCGGAGTTATTAAAACAGAAGTAACCTATTCCGATGACAAAATGAATGGTTATTTGAAAGAGTATTCTCCTAAAGGAAGTTTATTGAATACAACAAAATACATTAATGGAGTATTACAAACAAATGTACCTGAACTTGCAAAAGTTGATGTTAAAACCTATTACTATCCGGATGGGAAAGTGAAGTACGTTGGAACATATAAAGACGATATTCCGGAAGGGATCCATCGTGAATTTACCCCGGAGGGAGAAGTGAAAAATTCTAAAGTTTATGTCGATGGAATTTTGATAGGAGAGGGGATCATCGATACGCTTGGGCGCCAACAAGGTCCATGGAAAGAGTATCATGTTAATGGTGAACTTAAATCACAAGGCGAGTTTCTGAATGGGAAACGAATTGGAGAATGGGTGTTCTATCATCCCAATAAGAAGATCGAACAGAAAGGGAAGTATGATAAAAAAGGGAAGGCACAAGGTGTATGGAAATGGTATTATGAAAGTGGAAATCTGTTAAGAGAGGAAAACTATTTGAATGACAAACGTGAGGGTGTCATGACAGAATACAGTGATAGCGGTAAGGTGATCACAAAAGGAGAGTTTATTGATGGATTAAAAGAAGGTGCTTGGTTTTTAGAATTGCAGGATTATAGGGAAGAAGGGAATTATAAAGCGGATATGCGAGATGGGGAATGGAAACACTACTTTTTAAATACAAATAAAGTAAGGTATCAAGGAAAATACATTGATGGTGTTCCTGATGGAATGCAAACCTACTATTATGAAAATGGTAAAGAAAGACAGACGGGAAAATTTGTAGGAGGAATGAAAGAGGGGGATTGGAAATTTTATGATGAACAGGGTTTTTTGATCTTGATCATTACCTTCAAAAGTGATGTGGAAATTAAATTCGATGGTGTCAAAGTAAACCCGGAGATCCCTACTACTGCCCCAAGTATCAAATAAGATTAAATGCTGAAGAGTAAAACTAAAATAGAATTGATCAAAGAGGTTGAAAAGCTTCAGCGTAAATTGTCTTCACTTGAGAAAAAGAAAGGGGCTATGGAAATCCCTACAGCTCATCTCCTTAAAGGACATATCTGGGAATCGTTTTTTAAAAATTCAGCCAATTTTATTGTAATTGTCGATCAGAAAGGAGTTATTCTCGATATCAATCGTATTGTAAAAGGGCTTAAAAGAGCTGATGTAATTGGTGCAAGTGCTTATGATTTTGTTTCGGAGGCGGAACGATCTAAAATGCAAGCCGCAATAAAAAAAGTATTTAAGAATGGTACTCCGCAAGAGTACAAAATAACAGGGGTGGGTGCCAATCATTTAACGGCATATTATTCAAGCCGGCTTTCTCCTGTCATTGTAAATAAAAAGATTGTTGCTGTAGCGATCGATACAGTTGATATTACCGCTGAAGAATCCATTAAATCGCAATTGCTTCACAGCGAAGCAAAATATAAAAAGCTCTCAGAGTCTGCTTTTGAAGGAATTGTTATACATCAAAACGGGAAAGTGGTTGAGATCAATGCTGCCATACAAAGAATATTTGGTTATTCTGAGAAGCAGATAATTGGTCAGCCGATCTTTAAATTCATCTCTCCCGACTATCATCAAACGGCCATTCAAAAGTTAAGTAACAAAGATGAACAGGTTTATGAGATGCAAATGTTGAGAAAAGGGAATAAACCTTTTTGGGCAGAACTGGTAGCACGTGAAATTGAATATAATGGGGATAGAGCTAGAGTTGTTGCTATTCGGGATATTGATCTTCAAAAAAAATATGAAGAGAATTTAAAGCAAAGTGAAGAGCGTTTTAGAATGTTTGCAGAAAATGCGGTGGACATTATCTCCCGCTATCAGGTTTTTCCGGAACATAAATTAGAATTCATTAGTCCATCTGTTGAACAAATAACAGGGTATTCTCCTAAAGAATTTTATGCCGATCCGTTTTTAGGCACCAAGATCATTCATCCGGAAGATTTAAAAATTCTGACCAGTATGCAAGCTGCTGAAAATGGGAGCTTTGAAAAAAATACGCCTAAGCCTTTGGTGGCCCGTTGGATCAAAAAAGATGGGAGCATTATATGGATAGAGACCATCAATAGACCCATTTTTGATAGTCAGAACCGTTTGATAATGGTGGAAGCAGTGGGGAGAGATATTACTGAGCGAAAAAAATTAGAAGCCGAGAAAGAATCGGGAGAACAAGCCTTATCTCAGATCTTGAATAACATTGATGAGTTAGTTTATTATATCGAATTTCAAGCCGATGGCTCACGCAAAGTGAAATATTTAAGTGAGCATATAGAACAAATTCTAGGTGTAAAAAAAGAAGAGTATGATACTTTTGCTAACAAATTCATTGAATATGTTCATCCAGAGGAAATAGCAGCATTAAAAGAAAAAAGTAGTTTGATCAAAAAGTCTAAGACGACTCAGAAATTTATTTATAGGTTCTTGCATCAAAAGCGCAAAGAATACATTTGGCTGGAAGAAAAGGTGACCCCACAGTTTGATGAAAAAGGAAATCATGTCGGGAACTTTGGTATTACAACAGATGTTACTGAACGTGTAGAAGCTGAAAAGGCCTTGAAAAAGAGTGAAGAACGATTTAGAATGTTGGCTGAGAATGCAATGGATGTGATCTATCGATATTCTGTTGTGCCTACTCCTCATTATGAATATATCAGCCCATCGATTTTAAAAATGTCAGGATATTCTCCTGAAGAATTTTACAATGATCCCTACATTGCTTTCAAAATTATTCATCCTGACGATCTTTATCTTTTAGGAGATTCTGAAGAATCGTTAAAAAAGAAGTCAAAGATATCTTCCGTTAAAGATCCTACGGTAATATTACGATGGATCAAAAAGGAAGGCTCGGTCATTTGGACAGAAACAAAAACACAAAATGTGTTTAATGAGAAGGGAGAGAAAATTGCTATTGAAGGTATAACTCGAGATGTTTCAGCACAAAAAAATAGTGCTGAGAATTATAAAAGTTTGGTGGATGCATCACCGGATGGCGTTTTAATTCATATTGATGGTGCCATCAAATTTGCGAATCCGAGCGCATTGAGAATTGTTGAGGCGGAGAGTTTTAATGAGATCAAAGAGTTCTCCGCTCTGCATTTTATTGATCCGGAATATCATGATCTGGTGATTAGCAGGACTGAGAATGTTAAAAAGGGAGGTGAGGAAAATTTTGCTGAAATAGGTATAAAAACCTTGAAGGGGAAGTCACTTTTCATAGAATCAAAGCCTATTGCTATAAAATTTGACGGACTGGATGCTATTCAGGTTGTTTTCCATGATATAACAGCTCAAAAAGAGCTGATGAAAGAACAGTTGAGAGCACAGGTGGCGGAAGAGACGAATCAACGTTTGCAAAAGGAAATATCTGAGCGTATCAAAGCCGAATCAGAACTGAGAGAGGTTCAAAAATATACACGTTTGATCATTGATAGTTCTATTGATATGATCTGCGCTTCTGATAAAGATGGTTATATAACAGAATTTAATCAAGCAGCACTTGATACTTTTGGATATACATCAGAAGAGATCATTGGAAAACACGTTACTATGCTTTATGCTGTTCCGGGAGATAGACAAGAAATTACCGATAGGAGAATTTTTAAAGAGGGAGCCTTTTCCGGAGAGGTGCTCAACCGGAAAAAAAATGGAGAAGTATTTCTTTCTTTCTTGTCAGCCTCTGCATTGAAAAATGAAAAAGGAGAAATTATTGGTGCAATGGGGGTTTCAAGAGACATATCAGGAGAAAAGGAAGCAGAACAGCGTCTAAGGGAGCAATCAGCAAAATTGAATGCAGTTTTCGAGAGTAGTTCACACGTTATCTGGACCATCAATCGCGAATATAAGATCACTTCATTCAATACAAACTTTGCGAAGCACATGCAATTGCGTTATGGAGTAAAAGCCGAGTTAGGGCTCGATATGGTAAATGGGGATACTGTTTCAACAGAAGAATATAACCGCTTCTGGATCAATAAATACGATGCTGTGTTTAAGGGGAAACCCGACTATTTCGAAACCAAATTGATCGATAAACATGGAAATCTTGTTTGGAGGGAGATCTATTTGAATCCCATTTTTGATAGTAATGGAAAAGTTATTGAAGTTTCAGGTATAGGACACGACATTACTGAGAAAAAATTGGTGGATGAGCAGATCAAACAGTCTCTTCAGGAAAAAGAGGTGCTTTTAAAAGAGGTACACCATCGTGTAAAGAACAATTTACAGGTGATTTCCAGTATTTTGAACCTGCAGTCCTCTTACGTGAAGGATCAAGGAACACTTAATATCCTGAAAGAGAGTCAAAATAGGATCAAGTCCATGGCTTTTATTCATGAAAGCTTGTATCAAACCAAGGACTTCTCCAGCATTAATTTCTCAGAATATGTGGTCAATTTGGCGAATAATTTGATCCATTCCTACTCGAATTTTGACAACGACATAAAATTAAATCTTGACATTCAAAATGTTTTTCTTAATTTAGACCTGGCAATTCCATGTGGATTAATCATAAATGAGATTGTATCCAACGCATTAAAATATGCTTTTGTCGAAAATAGTGAAGGTGGAGAGATCACAATAGTGATGAAAAGTGACGGTGAGAACTTGACACTGAACATTGGGGATAACGGAATTGGATTGCCACCGGATATTGATTACCGAAATACAGAGTCCTTAGGTTTGCAGTTAGTAGTTACGCTTACAGACCAGCTTAACGGAATAATTGAGCTGGATAGCCAAAAGGGCACGAATTATAAAATAGTTTTTAACCAGAACCAAGCTAAAAATAGAATATAATGTCAAAAACAAACATTTTAGTTGTAGAAGACGAAAGCATCGTTGCGAAGGACATACAACATAGTCTGAAAAAATTGGGCTATACTGTTGTGGGTATCTGCTCAAATGGAGAAGATGCAATTAAAACTGCAGAGGAATTGAAGCCGGATCTGGTTTTGATGGATATCATGCTAAAAGGAGATATGAGCGGTATTGAAGCAGCTTCGTTTATTCGCGAAAAATTTAACATTCCTGTTATCTATTTAACAGCTTATGCAGATGAAAGTACATTAAGCAAAGCAAAAGTGTCTGAGCCTTATGGATATATCATCAAGCCATTCAAAGAAATAGATCTTCATACCTCTATTGAAATGGCGGTTTATAAACACGAAAAGGAATCTGACATCAAAAAAGAGCGTGATTTCCTATATTCGATCGTGGAAAATAAAGAGTCGAAAGATATTATTTTCGTGAAGTCAAATTCCCGTTTGGTAAAAGTAAAAACAAGTGATATCTACTTTGTAGAAGCATTGAAAGATTATGTGGTGATCAATACGGCTAATGCACGATATACTATCCATTCTACCATGAAAGATATTGAGAAGAAATTACCTTCTTCTGACTTTATCCGTGTGCACCGTTCTTTTATTGTTCGTATCGACAAGATCGTTGCAATTGAACAACCGAACTTGATCTTAGAAGACGATAAAAAATTAATTCCGATCGGTGGGTCTTACAAGGATGATCTTGCGAATCGATTGAATATGGTATAATAGATTTTTCTATAATTAAAAAGCCCCGACCAATTTGGCCGGGGCTTTTTAATTATAATAATGTGGTAGGACAAACATACGCTGTTTTGGGAACATCGAGTTTTTTTATTTCATTGAAGCCTCCTGTTACATCCACAAAGTTGCTCCAGCCTCTTTGTTTTAAGATGGAAGCAGCGATCATACTTCTGTAGCCACCTGCACAATGTAATATAAATGCTTTATCTTTTGGAAACTCCACCAAATGATCATTGATCTGATTCAACGGAATATTAACAGCTCCTACCAGGTGCTCTGAATCGAATTCACTCTTTTTTCGAACATCGATCACCACAGGGGCTTCTTTTTTTAATTGATCAGCAAACTCTTCCGGACTAATTCGATTCACTGTTTCTATTTCTTTCCCTGCTTCTTTCCAAGCATTAAAGCCTCCTTTTAAAAATCCGATCGTATTGTCGTATCCCACTCTTGATAATCGGATGATCGTTTCTTCTTCTTTGCCTTCATCTGTTACCAGTAAAATCTCCTGTTTAATATCACTGATCATTTCTCCTACCCACATCGCAAAATTGCTGTCAATTCCTATGTTGATACTGTTCGGTATAAATCCTTTTGCAAAGTCGGCTGCTTTTCTGCTATCGAGGATCAATGCTTTTGTTTCATTTGCCACAAGTTCAAATTCAGTTGCATTCAAAGGCTTGTAACCTCTTTCCATGACAGTATCCAAGCTTTCATACCCTTTTATATTCATCAACACATTCTTTGGGAAGTATCCCGGAGGAGTTGTTAATCCGTTTAAAAGTGTTTTTATGAATTCTTCTTTACTCATATCCGGACGTAATGCATAGTTTACTTTTTTCTGATTACCCAGTGTATCAGTCGTTTCTTTACTCATCATTTTACCACAAGCACTTCCTGCACCATGGTTTGGATAAACGATCAGATCATCGCTTAAAGGCATGATCTTATTTCTTAATGAGTCGAATAAGTGGGCCGCTAATTTCTCTTGAGTCAGATCTGCGATCACATGCTGTGCCAGGTCAGGTCGGCCTACATCTCCTATAAATAAAGTATCACCGGTAATGATCCCATGCTCTTTTCCTTTCTCATCAATGAGCATATATGTTGTACTCTCCATAGTATGTCCGGGAGTATGGATCGCTTTTATCGTATAATTTCCAACTTTAAATAATTGTCCGTCCTCAGCTACTACAGCTTCAAATCCGGGCTTTGCCGTTGGACCATAAACGATCGTTGCACCGGTTTTTTTTGCCAGATCCAAGTGACCACTTACAAAGTCGGCATGGAAATGTGTTTCAAAAACATACTTGATCTTTGCATTGTCTTTTTCTGCTCGTTTGATATAGGGAAGAACGTCTCTTAATGGATCAAATATAGCAGCTTCACCATTGTTTTCAATATAATAGGCAGCATGAGCGATGCAGCCGGTATAAATTTGTTCTACTTTCATAATATGATAGTTTTTTGATTTCTGAAACAAAGGTAGATGGCCGGGAAATAATGCACAGTGATATTCGTCACATTTTAAAGAAATAGGAGGGGATACCCAAGAGTTGTTCTACGTGTTTTTGAGAGTAATGTTTTGTGAATTTTTCTTTTGAAATACCGCTGCTAATTAATGAACAGCGGCTGTTCATATTTAATGCTTTAAAAGCGAACCTTTAAAAGGATCGAGCGTACAAGATGCCCAAAACTAAAACTACTCCTACCCGGAACCCTGTGTTCTCTGAGGATGATACAGGGCTGGTAAAACATTAACAATCGAACAATCAATTATTTTCTGAACTAAAAATTTAATCAATATGAAAAAATATTCACATTCTAAACTTATGAAACATGAAAACGAAATTGATCATTCTAACAATGTTTGCTTTTGCCATTCAGGTAATGGTAAAAAGCCAAACGCCCGCCAACCTGGCTTTTCAACATAATCCGAATTATGTTTTGGGTTATGCCTATTACACCGAGGAAGAGCGTAGAGCCTTTTCTCTGGTACAAGATCCATCAGAACTGTACATACAGTCAGAACATCTCATCGAAAAAGCTCAAAAGCTAAAAAATGATGCGCGAACTAAACAAGGCGCTGAACGTGATCGTCTAAACAAAGAGGTCAAAGAATTATACAAAAAGGCAGAAGTATGTCAATTAGCTGCATCCGAACTTCTAGCATATTACAACAGAGTTGAGTTTAGTATTTGCAAAGCTTCTTTTATAACACTGTTAAATTGTTATTCCGAAACCGATAGTGTTACCATTCAATCGAAAAAATTATTGTTAGCTGCAGTCAGAGCGTTTAGATTGGCGAAAGAAATGCGTGAAGAAGCCTATGCTCAAGTTACTAATGCCGCTATTATTGCTAATTTGAGACTGGCCGAAGAAAAAGAATTGTTGGCACTACGTAAATTGGTGGAAGCAAGGGAATTGTTAAAAACAGGAATATCAATTGTATTAGCAACCCGATAAAAATAAAAGCCGGAACATTGTTTCGGCTTTTATTTTTATTCTACATTGATGCGATACTTTAATACATTAGCGTAGTCTCTTCCTAATTTATTTCCATAGTCTTCATACGATTTTTTTGCCCAAGCCAGTGCTTCATCTGTTTTGCCAAGGACTTCACATGCTACAGCTAAGTTCAAACAAGCCCGGCCTGCATTTTTGCCGCTCGATTTTTGAGCAATGTCCAGCCATACATCATAAGCACCTTTCCAATTTGCTACTTCCGATTTTCTGAATCCGGCTTTAAACTGTTCTTTGAAAGCTCCCTTCCCTTTTTTATACAGATCACGCTTTACATAATAATAGCTTGGTAAAAAACGGTAGATGTACTGTTCACCTGCTGCATAAGCTGTTTGTGGAAGCGCTTCCGGTGGAGGAAGATTGAGCGTTCCACCTGTATTGAACGTTAGATAATTGGTGGATTGATACTGATCGATTATTTTTTTGTTCACCGGATCATACATTCTCCAATAAGCTACTACGTTCATTCGGATTTGACTGGGTGGAGCTGTAGTCCCCGTTGCACCCGCTAATACACTATTGAGTTGATTGTTCACAGCACTTAAAAGGAGGTCGGAATTAGAATCAAACATTTCTAAAACAAGTAAAGCATCTGCTTTGGTGGAATCACAGATCTGTTGTACGATCTTCCAGTCGAGTATATCCGGTGTAACACGGGTGCCTGTTCCCATTAATCTTGTTTTTGCAGGAAACACTATTGAGATCCCTTGATGTCCGTTAAAGCGGTCGTATACTGCTTTCAAGCATTCATCCGATGCTAATTTATCTGATCCTGCTATCTCACCTGTTAGAATAGATTCAGCAACATTATTTGTATTGTTTTCCTCAGGAGACAATGAGCGATTCACGATTGCGATCGTTTTGATGTTTTCAGGAAGATACATGGAAGGTTCGTTTGGATATTTCAAACGGACAAACCCATATTTTGAGCAACTGCTGATAAGGATTACAACTAATATTAATGAAGTAAATTTTATTTTCATGAGATCGTTTTTAGCCTGCTTGGCAAATAGTATTCCAAATTACAAAAATTATAGTTCGATGCCTAGTCTTTCAAGATCCGCTTTATGGTCGTACTGAAGATCTTCATGTAGCTTACCGTATGCTATTTTTATTTTATCAATCTCGCGATAATATAAATTACTGATGATCTTACTTGCATCCAGGTCGATGCGCGCTTTCTTGATCAACTGACAGAAATAGGATCGTAGTTCTATTTCGGTAGATTTTGATTTTGAGTTTTTGATCAATTTGTTCAAATGCCTCACCACCTTTTGCAAACCTTTTTTTGTTGTGAAAGTGGTTTTACGGCTTACCGTATAAAATACATCATCTAAATGTACTTTTGCTTCTTTAACATACTGTTCTTCATTTGCTGAACCGAATAATAAATAGATCAAATAGTCTTTGTTCTCTTTTTTGAATTTGGTAAGTTTCATGCATATATCCAACAACTCTTTTTGTGAGTAGTTGGATAATTCTTTTTGCAGCTGGCTGACAGTTGGTTTCATGTGTTAAAGTTATAAAATAAAGAGCCGAAACAATTTTGTTTCGGCTCTTTATTTTTACATACCCGGTTTCACAACTTCAACCCATTTGCCCGGTTTTCGGGAGTTAATGGTATTGTCGTACATCGCTTCACAATAGATCGTTGGTAAATAGTATCGTCCTACATACGCAGCATTCAATACGATACGGAATACTTTCGTTTTATTCGGAGAGATATTAAAATACGTGTACACTCTGTCATCACGGATATCCTGATAAGTTGGATAATCACTCTTGATAACACTTTCTGCTTCTTCCATGCGGGTGTTATGAATTTCCCAGCCGCTAGGGAATATTTGTGAAAGTGCCATTTGTAAATATTCCCCTCTCGTCCCCGGATTGCTGATCTGTACCTCAGCAATAAAGTCTGTTCCCTGTTCTATTTTTGTAACATCAATTACTCCTCCTTGCATGGTTGTGTAATTAATATCCACAGTAAGATCGCTATCCACTTCTGTTTGATCGCCTGTTTCAGGAATTCCTTCCAGAATGATACGTGCAAACATGATGGCAGAACCATTGTTGCTGATCGTTACGTTGCCTGCTGCTGCTCCTTTTAACTGCATGTCAATTTGTTTAACCGGCAATTTTGTATTCAAGGCAATTGGCGCATTGTTGTTGATCTTAACATTGTATTTCATTTCTGAACTTCCAACGCCAGCTCCTTTTGCAAATTTTGAAACAGCTACCAAGCAATATGCAGTAGTTTGAGTACTCATCCAATAATTAGAGCTCAACGCTTTTGATACTTCTTTCAATACAGGTGCAGCCTTGGTTTTCATATCCAGCAAGGTTAATGTTTCCAGAATCATGGCTTCATCACGGTTGTTACTTCCGTAGGTCCAGCCCATTTCACTGTATGGATCCACCTTGTATGGCAAGTTGGCGATCAACTTTTTAGCAACTTCCGGTTGTCCTGCTTTCACATAAGCAGCAGCTAAGCGCCATTTTGCAGCAGCCGATAAGGAAGGGTTTTCTTTTAACCTGTTCATGGCTCCAAGTTCAGGAGCTTTTGCCAATGCTAAAGTGTATAAACGATAGGCCTGATCAAGATCACTATTGTAATAGTAATAATGTTCTTTTGAACGGGAGGTCCATGCATTCGCTTTGTTTCGCTGATAACGTTTCCAATTTTCAATGAATCCAACCGGCAAGGTATAACCTTTCATTTCTGCTTCCAGCATAAAGTGACCGGCATAGCTGGTTCCCCAATCATCAGCATCATATTGTCCTGCCCAATAACTCAATCCTCCATTCGAAGTCTGGAATAATTTTAATCGCTCAATTCCGGCTTTGATATTTTTATCGATAGCGATCTTGAAATCAGAATTTAATTCCATGATATCACTCAAAAATAATTGCGGGAATACTGATGATGTTGTTTGCTCCACACAACCATGTGGATAATCGATCAGGTATTTTAATCGTTCTCCTAAATTGATAGGAGGGATGCTCGATAATTCGATCGTTCCTTTGTTGGTGCCTGTCATTCCTGCCGGAGTATATGGTGTATTCCATGTTTTGCCGGCTTCAATCACTCCTTCTACTACATTCACCACTTTTGGATTTGGATTGCGGACATCTAATTCAATATCGTACACCGCTTTTTCACTTCCACTTGTTGCAATGATCTTCACTTTGCCAACACCTAGCATCGAGTTCACTTTTAATTTGAAGTTCACTACATCATCTCCAACTTCCTTGAATGAAATGGATTTGGATGTTTCATCCAATGGTGTAAAGAATCCATTTGCTTGAATCTCTACTTTCACATTCTTCACTTGTTTCTCCATTGCGAAAACGGTTACAGGAAGATCTACTTCTTCTCCCGGTCCTAACACACGTGGTAATGTTCCAAGGATCATCAATGGTTTACGCACTGGTGTTGTTTTGTCGGATGAACCGTATGCTCCTTTGTATCCTGCAATGATCATGGTTCTCACGCTTCCCACATATTGTGGCATCATGAAATCATGTTTCACTGTTTCTCCTTTTTTCAAATGATAAGGTCCGAAGAATTTAACCATTGGTTTAAAACGGTTCGCTTTGTTTCCTGCTTTTCCGTTAATATCACCATCACCACCAATTGCCAGGATGCGAGATAATTCAGCGCCATAAGCACCCATCACCATATCGAAGAGATCCCATGTTTTTACACCTAATGCTTCACGTGCATAGAAAGCACTCCAAGGGTCAGGTGTTTTGAAGCGGGTAAGATCCAATAGTCCTTCATCCACAATAGCAACAGTGTACGTCATTTCTTTTCCATCTTTTTCTTTTACACTAAAGCTGGATTTTGTTTCAGGACTCCATTTTTCAGGAGTGATCACTACCGGATTCAAATGTGTATTCGGATCTTCAACTGAGATCGGGATCACTCCATACAAACGTATTGGCAAGTCATTGATCGTTTGTGCATGTGGCTGGATCAATGTTACATTCACATACACATTCGGTGTCATGTCGGGTGTTACTTTAAAATTAAAATTGGTTTCACCTTTTTGTGTTTCTACCCAATATGCATTGATCACTTTCGATCCACTTTCAATACTGATCAATGCACGTCCGGCACCACTTGAAGGGATCGTTAATTTTACATCTTCACCAACATTGTATTGTTTTTTATCACTGCTGAATGAAAGTAGTGTAGCTCCTTCGTTTCCTTTTGGCGAACTACCTGCCCATGCCGGCCAGTCGATATAAACAGTTTGTCCGGTACGGTGACCGCTTTCCTCATCTGTAACACATACATAATAACGTCCCCATTCCGGACGGTTCACACGTAATACAAATTGTCCTTTTCCATTGCTGGTAGAAATGTACTGATCCATGATTGGTTGACGGTATTCATTCCCTACATAATTGGCTAAGTCGCCATCATAACTATCCCACCACCATCTCCAGCTTACTTTGTAAACCTGAACTTTTAATTTCGATTTAGATACAGGTTTTCCATCGCTATCAACAGTTACCACTTTTACAATATGGTTGGTATCTGTTTGTATCATGCCTGAAAATTTATTCCCTTCCGGTAATTTCATCCCAACATACGATGAATATGGAGAATAAGGAATAGAGAACTGATCCACGCTGAATGCTCCACCTTGTTCGAACACACGCACTTTGAAAGCTGCTTTTAACATTCCTGGTGCTGCATCGTTCACCGTTAAGTTTGGTTTTACGATGGCTTTACCTTCATTATTAATGTCTGAATCAAAAATGGTTTGTGCTTCGGAAGTGAAATTTCGTGCAGCATCATCAAAGTTGTAATCTTCAAATTTTTTGAAGGTGGTATTTGTTTCCGATAATGTTACTTCCACTTTTGCATTCAAATTACGGGCAACTGCTCCGTGCAACCATTTTACTTCCAATGATCCAGGAAGATCTTTTTTGGTAACCGATAATTTATCTACTCCGAAGTCTAATTTTATTTTTAAGCGGTTAGGCATAATGGTTTCGATCTTGATCGTTTTGGTAAACCATGCACCACCCACTTTTACTCTCGCTGTCCAATTTCCTGTTGGAGAGTTTTTATCGGTAGTAGTTGTGAAGTTGTAGAATCCATTCAACCCATTTGAACGCACCATTTTCTTGAATACTTGTCCTTGCGGATTCAATAATTCAAATTGAACCGGATGATTCTTCGGTAAGGTGTTTTGTTTGTCTTCTAAAATGAAGGATAAGAACAACGTGTCACCCGGGCGCCATACACCACGCTCTCCATAAATAAATCCTTTGATGCCTTTTTGTACTTCTTCTCCGCTTACATCAAATGCACTTAATGAAAGTGATGATCCATCATCTAATTTTAAATAACCACGTTGGTTTCCGCTTTTTGCGATCATCAGGAATGGTTTCTTTTTGAAACTTGCATCGCACATTCCATTGGCATCGGTCTTCATTGTTTTTAGAACTTGCAATTGATAGTCGTAAAGTTCTACTGTTGCTCCAGCAATTGGAGCGGTTGTCACTAAGTTGGTGACAATAAATTTCATGGAACCATCTGTTCCGCGTTTTGCGATCAATCCAAGATTTGAAGCCAATACATTTCTGCTTACTTCTTTGTTTCTGTAGTAGGAATTACGACATGGATTATCTCTGTCCTGATAGTTATATCCATAATCATATTCATCATAGTATTCATATCCATCGTAATAATAGTCGCCATAATAATCCCAATCACGTTCGCTATCATCATCCGTTCCATCATCTACCTCTTGTAAGCCCCCATTATCATCTTCTTCAGGAGCACCTGAATCAGTACAGGTATAAGTTGAATATTCTTTTTTGAAAGAGATCACGATCTTATAGATAGCACCCGGCTCCGTTTTGATCAATTGTGCCAGATCAAATGAATAGGTATTCCATTTGCCAAGATCCATTGCACTTTTTTGTGTCAGCTGGATGGTCTTCTTTAATACCACTTTTCCTACACGTCTCAATTCTCTTTGTCCTTCAAGGTTATTTACCTGTAAGAATTGTGGGATATTCTTTTCATAGATCTTTAAGATCTTGACATCAACAGCTTTTAAACTTACTGCTCTGAATGGGAAGATCAAACCATTTGAATTTGGCAAGATCACACCTTTACCTATCAATTGAATTTCCGGTTTTATTTCCTCGAACATTACTTCCATCATGTAACGTTCTTTTAGAGGCATTCCTAAAATATTCTTGATCCCCAATTCGGCAGTGATGGTGCGCGGTCCGGCTTGACGTGTTTGTGGATACACACGGATCTCATTATCTTCAATAATATATTTTAATGCACTTCCCCCACTCAATGTTACTAATCCATCTAACATTTGTCCTTCTTGTATAGGGTCGGAGAATTGTAGTACGGCATACTGTTCCGGACTTTGGATCACTTTTACATCCATTACTTTAAAGTCGCCCAAAGCGGGAATTTCAATACTTTTGTTTCCTTTTATATCCACACCGATAGCATCTCCATCCCAGCTAACATCTACTTTCCCGGGTTTTTCAGTACGTTGAATACCATCTACAGAAAATCGGTGAGTTGTTTTATTTCCTTCGTGGATCCATGTTAAGGATAAATTTTTACCATTTTGTGAAACCGTCACGATCTTTTCCACTAATGCAATATCGGCTGCATCAGCAGTAGATAATGTTCCATCCAAGCGCTGTGTACGTAAGGTCTTTTTATCGGTAGTGGTCATTCCGTCAATGTACACCTCATACGATTGTTGCATCGTTTGAAAGTTGAATTCGAATGTTTCAAATTCACCGGGAACTTCCATGATCTCAGAAAGATAAAATTCAGCCTTATATTCTGTATTGTTTGGTAATGGCTTCTCCGGTCTAAATTCAATAGTTCTGCTATCCAGCCAAACAGTTGTTCCTTTTATAGAAGGCGAAAAGTCAAACAATGTCTTTTCGATGGGTTTGCCAACTTCTATCGGTGTTTCCATCTCATTGGTAAGGAGAATACGGATACTCGATTCACTTGAAATGATCCCGGAAGTGTAGGCGCTGATATAGGCGCTGAATGCGGGATTCGTTTCTTCGTAAGAAGATGAACCCGATTTGCTGAATACTGCAAAACCTGCCATTGCAGCCACAACAATGCCGGCAATGATAAACAATAAACGTTTAGACATTTTAAAAGGAAATTAGTGGTTAAATGATGTGAAGGAATTTTAACGTAAATGTATAGCAAAAAAGCAATCTGTTATAAAAAGTTAAATAATATTTTTGGAACGCAATTTGTCACGTCTTTATCCGTAAATTAGTACTATCAAAAAAGAGGGTTTTGATCCCGTTTACCAATTGAAATTTATATATATGTTAAAAACAAAAAAACTACTGTTCTTTATCCCGGTGCTTGTAGTAGCACTGTTTTCCTATACCTACGTTGCCCAATCGGATAAAGAAGAGGCACTCGATCAGATCCTGATGCAGAGTTTAGCCAATATTCATTATTCACCAATGGAGGTGAACGATAAGTTTTCTGAGAAAGTATTTAAATTCTACCTGCAACGATTGGATTACAATAAGAAATTCCTGTTGCAATCGGATGTGGATGAATTAAAGAAGTACGAGCGCAGTATTGACGATGATATTATGGCCGGACGGTTCAATTTTTTTAATAAATCCCTGGAGATCGTTAGCAATCGTATCGTTGAAGCACAAAGCTATTATAAGGATGTATTGGCACAACCGATCGATTTTTCGAAGGAGGAAACAATTCAGCTGGACGTTGAGAAGCTGAACTACTGTAAATCGAAAGAGGAATTGAAGGATGCCTGGAGAAGATCCATGAAATATCAGGTATTAGCAAAGATGGCTGATCTATTGGATAGTCAGGAAAAAGCCCGTGAGAAAAGTGATACAGTAAAGATTAAAACCAAGGAAGAAATAGAAGTAGAAGCACGGAAAAAAGTACTAAAAAGTAACGATGATTGGTTTAAGCGCTTGAAAGATTTTGACCGTAACGACCGTATTGCCGTTTATTTTAACTCGATCACCGGTATCTACGATCCACATACAGAGTATTATGCTCCAAAAGATAAAGCCAATTTTGATATAGGTATGAGCGGTCAGTTGGAAGGAATTGGTGCTCAGCTTCAGGAAAAAGATGGTTATATAAAAGTGACCAACATTGTACCGGGTAGCGCTTCATGGCGCCAGGGACAATTAAAAACAGGTGATATTATTCTAAAAGTGGCTCAAGGAGCAAATGAACCTGTTGATATTGCCGATATGCCATTAGACGATGTTGTCTTATTAGTAAGAGGTAAAAAAGGAACAGAGGTGCGTTTAACCGTAAAAAAGCCGGATGGCAGCACCATCATCATTTCGTTGATACGTGATATTGTAGTATTGGAAGAAACCTATGCGCAATCGGTTATTTTGAAAGGTAAAAAGAATATAGGCTATATTAAATTGCCAAGCTTCTATGCCGATTTTGGTGGACAGAATGGTGGACGCAGCTGTGCAAAGGATGTTAAGAAGGAGCTACAAAAACTAAAAGAAGAAAACGTAGACGGGGTTATTCTCGATCTACGTTACAATGGTGGTGGCTCATTGGGCGATGTGGTGGATATGGCCGGATTATTTATAGATAAAGGTCCGATCGTTCAGGTGAAACAAAAAGCAAGTATTCCTCAGGTAATGGAAGACAGAGATCCTGCAGTAGTTTATGACGGTCCATTGGTAGTAATGGTTAATAGTAATTCGGCATCTGCTTCGGAGATCATGGCTGCTGCCATTCAAGATTATAAGCGTGGTGTGATTGTGGGAACTTCTCCATCTACTTTTGGAAAAGGAACAGTACAACGCTTTTATGAATTAGATGATTATTTACCTCCTGCGTATTCTCATCTAAAACCATTAGGCTCTGTTAAGATCACTACTCAAAAGTTCTATCGTGTGAATGGTGGTGCCACTCAATTGAAAGGCGTTACGCCTGATATTATTCTTCCGGATCCATATTATCTATTGGATCAAGGAGAGAAAGAGCAGGATTATCCAATGGCTTGGGATGAGATCGCAGCGGCAAAATATACCCCTTGGAGCAAAGCTCTTACTGTGGATAAGTTAAAAGCAACCAGCGCTGAACGTGTGAAAGCGAATTCAGGCTTTACTTTATTAAATGATGCAGCAAAACGTTTGAAAAAACAAAAAGATGAAACTGTTGTTTCTTTAAACTATGATAAGTTTATGGCTGAGCAGAAGAAATACAAAGAAGAAGCTAAGAAGATGGATGCTTTGGATAAAGAGATTGAAGGCGTAGAAGTGCTGACTTTGAAAACAGATGTTATTCCTGAAAGCGATACCGTGAAAGTTGCCAAAAACAAAGAATGGTACAAAGCGATCAAAAAAGATATTTATTTACACGAAACTGTAAATATCATTTCGGAAATGCAATAGAATAAATAAATGTTCTTAAAAAAGGCCGCTCGAAAGAGTGGCCTTTTTTATTATATTTACTTTGTATTCTATGATCAAAAAGCATCACATACTTTTTATATCTCTTATTTTGAATCAACTGGTTTTTTCGCAAAATCCGGTTGTTGATTCATTGAAAAAAGAATTAATAAAGGCAACCCACGATACTACCCGTTGTGCCATTTTGAACCAGATGGTGGAAGAAGAAGGCGATCCGGCATTGTGGCCTCAGTACAACGAAGAAATGAGGGTGATTGCTGAGAAGAATAGTCATTCTTCCGTTCCTCTTTTAAAAACTACATTTTCTAAATATCTGGCAATCGCTATTGGTAACAAAGGCTATGAATACGCTATGAATGGCAAAATGAAAGAAGCCATTGAAAGTTATGCTAAATGTATTGTCATTCAGAAGCAGATCAATGATAAAAGTGGCTTGGCCACCACCTTGAGTAGTATGGGGAATATATACAGGAATATGGGGGACAGTGATAACGCGATCAAATACTACGATCAAAGTTTGACAATCAACCGTGAAATAAAAGAAAAAGAAGGAGAAGCGATCGCTTTATACTTTTTAGGTTGGGCTTACGACAATAAAGGTGATGTGACCAAGGCGCTGGAATATTACAACAGTAGTTTGAAGATACAGGAGCAGAACAATAACAAAGAAGGGATGGCGCATGCTATTAATAATATTGCTTATATCTACAATAATCAGGGTGATGTAAAAACAGCAATTGATTATTATCAAAGAAGTTTGAAGTTGTATGAAGAAATTCAAAACACAAAAGGCATTGCTGCAGCTTTGAATAATATTGGTAATATTTATTACAAAAAAGCGGATATCACTAAAGCGGAAGATTATTACAATAAGAGCTATCAAAAATTCAAGTCCGTAGATGATAAAATCGGGATTGGCTATACCCTGAATAATCTGGGAAATGTCTATGTTAAAAAAGATGATCTGAATAAAGCATTTGAGTATTATACCAATAGTTTGTCCATACGTCAAGAGATCATAGATATGCAGGGCGTATCAGTCACCAGTTCTAATATCGGTGAGGTCTATTTTAAACAAAATAAGTTAAATGATGCGAAAGAGAAGTGTTTATATGGATTAAAAGTGGCTCAGGAAATTGGCTATCCGGAAGGGATAAAAACCGCTTCGGGATTATTATACAAGATCTTTGAAAGACAAAATGATGGAATGAATGCGTTTCAGATGCACAAGTTGTACATTCAGATGCGTGACAGTATCAATAATATAGCAACACAAAAAGCAGTTATTACACAGTATGCAAAATATACCTATGAGAAAAAGGCTGCTGCTGATAGTATCCGCGTTTCGGAAGAAAAGAAACGGACTGATCTTCAATTGAAGCAGGAACGGACACAACGTTATTCATTGTATGGTGGATTAGTATTGGTATTGATCTTCTCTGTTGTTATGTTCAACCGGTTTAGAGTAACACAAAAACAAAAATTGGTAATAGAGGAACAAAAGAAGATCGTGGATGAAAAGCAGAAAGAGATCATTGATAGTATCAACTACGCCAGACGTATTCAAAATTCCATTTTGCCGAATGAAGGCTATATCTCAAAAAGTATTCAGCGTTTAAGAAAAAAATAGTTTTTTTCTTTTTGTATTGCCCTTTGATTACTTCGCCCGCGGAGCAAATCGACCTTCTTTTTATATAGATCTGAAAATACCCTTATCTTTGTGCTTCGAAGCTGTTTTATTTAAATTGCCAACTACAGCTAAAAGAAAGCACATACATGGAGATCATTATTATTATTGCATTGGTTTTACTGAATGGGATCTTTTCAATGTCCGAAATGTCATTGGTTTCATCCCGGAAGTTTAAGCTTGAAAATGCAAAGCGAAAAGGTAAGAAAGGAGCTAAAACAGCACTGGAGCTATCCGAGAGTCCAACTAAATTTTTATCAACCGTACAAATTGGGATCACGCTTATCGGGATTTTACTTGGGGTTTATAGTGGGGAAAACATAACCAACGATGTAGCCGGCTTTTTTTTTAAAATACGAAACGATCAAGCCTTATGCTCATGATATGGCAGTAGCAAGTGTTGTTGTGTTTGTTACCTACGTGTCAATCGTTTTGGGAGAGTTATTGCCCAAACGGATCGGAATGGCCTTTCCCGAGCCTATTGCCATGTTTTTTGCTAAACCGATGCAAATACTTTCCATTATTACATCGCCTTTCGTATGGTTACTGACAACAACAAATGATCTGATGCTAAAGTTATTGGGAATAAAAGGCAAGACCGATAATATTGTATCGGAAGAGGAAATTAAATCGATAATAAAAGAAAGTGCTGAAAGTGGAGAAATACAAGATATTGAACAAAATATTGTTGAACGTGTATTTGAATTGGGGGATCGTAGAGTGAATACCCTGTTTACCCATAGAAGTGAACTCACTTACTTTAATAGAACGGATGATTGGGAAACCGTTAGAAATAAGATCAATGAAGAAAAGCATTCTGCTTATCCTGTGTGTGATAATGGAAATATCGACCATGTGGTTGGGATTGTTTTACTGAAAGATCTTTTTACTCCTGAAATAGAGAAGAACTTTGATCTGAATAAATTCATAAAAGAGCCGCTTTATTTGAATGAAAGTATGTATGCATATAAGGTGTTAGAGTTGTTTAAAAAAGAAAAAATGCATTATGGAATTGTAGTAGATGAATATGGTGCTACACAAGGAATTGTAACGATGGATGATGTGGTGGATGCATTGGTAGGTGATGTGTCGGAGATCGATCAGGATGAATATCAAATTGTTCAACGCGATGAGAATTCCTGGTTGGTAGATGGACAATATTCTGTTTTAGAATTTTTAAAATATTTCGATCTCATGATTGAGGATGAAATTCAAGATCAATTTACAACAGTGGCTGGTTTGATCATTCATAAAAAAAATCGTCTTCCCGAAGTAGGAGAAAAATTAAGGATCGAGAATTATGAGCTTGAAGTGATCGATAAGGATGGACAGCGAATTGATAAGATCTTGGTGACGAAAAAATAGCTAGATCTACCTGCAAAATATATTTAGAAAATGAATGTTGGATAACACCAACATTGGGCAGAATATATACAAAAAAAGCTCCGGTTAATTCCGGAGCTTTTCTTTTAAATTTTACCTTCTGAGTTTTTAAGGATATTGGCAAGGAATTCTCTTGCTCTGAATAATTGAGCTTTTACAGTACCCAATGGTAGATCTAATTTCTCTGCGATCTCTTCATATGACAACTCTTCAAAATAACGCATCTCTACCAGCACTTTGTAGCGTGGTTTCAATTTATCTACTACCGCACGCATGTGAACGATCTTTTGCTTTTTCTCCATATTTTCTTCGGGTGTTAATCCCGAAGCTTTTATGTCCATCGCCATAGATGAACCTTCTTCATCTTCAAAGGTTTTATCAATGGAGAATGTTACCATTTTCTTTCTTCTGATGAAGTCGATGGCATTATTGGATGCTATTTTAAATAGCCAGGTGCTAAAAGCGTAATTGGGTGTGTATTGTTGCAAACGTTTGAATGCTTTCCCGAATGCTTCAATGGTCAAGTCATCTGCATCATCTTTATTGTTGACCATTTTCAATAACATGAAATAAACAGAGTCGCGGTAGCGACCCATTAATTCGGCATATGCTTTTTGATCGCCTTTATCCAAAGCTGCACGGATCAGGTTATAATCGTACACCGCTTTTTCAGATAAGTTGGAGTCAAATTCTAATTCGTCCATAATGTGTTTATTTCCATTTGTTTTTTCTCATGAATAAGTTTGATAGCGTTACCATCGGGTAAATGAACATCAGAACCAATTCAATGATGGGAGAAAGCAATAATAGGTCTTTTTCCGCCAAATGCTTCATTGATTTGTTAAAGATAATCATTTGAATGATCAATCGCAAAGCAAAAATTGATAAAACGATCACAGGCTGAAACTGAAGGATCAAGACCGTGATAAAGCTAGCAAAGAGTAAATACTGACTAAAGCTGATCATGCTCAAGCGGAATTTACTACCTGAATTATAATGTTTGAAAGTGGTGACATGTCTGCGTTTCTGACGGAACCAGTCTTTGTATGTTTTCTTAACACGGGATACCGTGTGCGTGTCAATATCGATCTCGATCTTGGAATTACGTTTGGTAGCTGCTTCGTTTACAAACAAGTCGTCATCACCCGATTCGATGTGATAGTGTGAAGCAAAGCCTTTCATTTTAAAGAATAATGATTTTTTGTAAGCCAGGTTACGCCCCGTTCCCATATAGGTTTTACGTGCAAGTGCAAAAGAAAGGAATTGCAAGGCGATCATGAATGTATCGAAACGGATGAGCTTATTCAAAAATCCTTTTTGCTTTTCATACGCACCATAGCCCAATACAATCTCTGTTTCCCCTACAAAATGTTGTACCATATTCCGGAGCCAGTCTTTGCTATTCGGTTTACAATCGGCATCGGTTAGTAATAAATGTTCGTGCGTAGCACCTTTGATCCCCATCATCAAGGCTACTTTTTTGCCATGTGAGTAATATTCATCTTCCTTGATGGTCACAATTTTTAAGTTGCTATGTTTCTTTGCAAACTCTTTTAAAATATCACCTGTATTATCGAAAGAGCAATCGTTCACCACCACCACTTCAAATTCCGGATAATCCTGTTCGAAGATACGGGGAAGAAATTCTACCAGATTATCGTCTTCATTGCGAGCGCAAATGATGATCGTAGTTGGTGGAGTGTTCGGCTCTAATGCTTTTTTCTTGTAAAATGCCAAACGGGAGAAATAGCCTAAATAGTACCACAACTGCACAAGCCATGCAAAAACAAAAACACCAAAAATGAGGAGTCCTATCGAGAAAGTCTGAAATACTGAAACATCAATCATAATCTACGGTCAAATTACCTTTTCCTAAACAAAAATACCTTGAAGACATAAACGGTAATGTGTTATCTTTGGCAGGATTTAAACAAAGTAATTAACAATTGTAGGTTTGACCGTTTCGGAGTATCCAATCTCAATGTTTGATTAATTGTTTTAGCATTAGAATTAAGACGATGAAATTTTCAATATCACATAAAGACAAAGGAAGCAAGGCGCGTGCAGGAGAGATCGTTACAGATCATGGAGTGATCCAAACACCCATTTTTATGCCGGTAGGAACGGCAGGGACAGTAAAAGCCGTACATCAGCGAGAATTGCGCGATGATATTAAAGCACAGATCATTTTAGGGAACACCTATCATTTATACCTTCGTCCGGGTTTGGATGTGATCGAGAAAGCCGGTGGATTGCATAAATTCAATGGCTGGGAGCGTCCCATTTTGACAGATAGTGGTGGTTATCAGGTGTACTCGCTTTCCGGGCAACGTAAATTGGTAGAAGAAGGAGCCAAGTTCACTTCTCATATTGATGGAAGCAAACACTTTTTTACTCCGGAGAATGTGATGGACATTCAGCGTACCATTGGTGCGGATATCATTATGGCATTTGATGAATGTACGCCTTATCCCTGCGATTATAACTATGCACGTAATTCGATGCACATGACGCATCGATGGTTAAAACGTTGTTGTGAACGTTTCGATCAAACGGAGGGGAAATATGGTTATTCTCAAACTTTGTTTCCGATCGTGCAAGGAAGCGTATATAAGGATCTGAGAGAAAAATCGGCTGAGTTCATTGCTTCTCAAAACCGCGAAGGAAACGCGATTGGTGGTTTATCGGTGGGAGAGCCTGCTGAAGAGATGTATGCTATGACTGAAGTGGTGTGTAATATCTTACCTGCCGACAAACCCCGCTATTTGATGGGAGTGGGTACTCCTGTCAATATTCTGGAAAGTATTGCATTAGGGATTGATATGTTTGACTGT
Organism: Bacteroidota bacterium; assembly: GCA_017303895.1. Classification (GTDB taxonomy): domain Bacteria; phylum Bacteroidota; class Bacteroidia; order 2-12-FULL-35-15; family 2-12-FULL-35-15; genus 2-12-FULL-35-15. The sequence goes on from JAFLBF010000002.1 coordinate 235,022, forward strand.
GTGATGCCAACCCGTAATGCCCGTCATGGTTTGTTATTTACTCAAAACGGTATCATTAACATTAAGAATGAAAAATGGAAAGCCGACTTCTCGCCTTTGGATGAGAATGGGACTTCCTATGTAGATAAAGAATACACAAAGGCATATTTGCGTCATTTGGTGCATTCTCAGGAATTGCTGGCAGCTCAAATTGCAAGTATTCACAATTTGGCGTTTTATTTGTGGTTGGTGGGCGAAGCTCGCAATCAGATCATTGCCGGAACATTTTATGAATGGAAAAATAAAATGGTAAAACAAATGAGTGTTCGCTTGTAAATGTAGCTTTTGCACAAAACATGAAATTAATAGACCGATATATCATCCGTAAGTTTTTGGGGACATTCTTTTTTGCGATGTTACTCATCATTCTTATTGTGGTGGTATTTGATGTATCGGAGAAGATCGAAGATTTTGTGGGGAAGCAAGCACCTTTGAGAGCTATCATTTTTGATTATTACTTTAATTTCATCCCTTATTTCATCAATCTTTTTAGTCCGCTTTTTACATTCATTGCCGTTATATTTTTTACTTCCAAAATGGCAACACGTACCGAGATCGTTGCTATCCTGAGTAGTGGTGTGAGCTACAACCGTTTGTTGTTTCCCTACATGGTATCTGCAACAGTGATCGCACTTTTATCATTGTACATGAATAATTTCGTGATACCCAATGCCACGAAAAAACGGATCGCTTTTGAGAATGAATTTATCCGTGATAAATATTACAACAACGATCGTAATATTCACAAACAGATCTCTCCGAACAATTACATTTATATCGAACGATACAGTACAGAGGATAATACAGGTTACCGTTTTTCAATAGAGAAATTTAATAAAGGAGCTTTGTATTACAAACTTGTGGCGGATAATATCAAGTGGGATAGTGTAAAGAGTCAATGGTCCATCAATAAATATTATATCCGTTATATCAGCGGAATGGATGAGTCGATCGTGAAAGGGGAGAAGATAGATACAGTATTAGCATTTACACCAAAAGAATTCGAACGAAAAGATAATACCATCGAAACGATGGATTATACTGAGCTGAGAGCATACATTGCTTCGGAGCGATTGAAAGGCTCAGATAAAATAGAAGTATTGGAATTAGAAAAACACAGACGCATCGCTTTCCCTTTTGCCACTTTCGTTCTTACCTTGATCGGTGTGTCCATTGCGAGCCGTAAAGTGCGTGGAGGAATTGGAATGCATATTGGTTTGGGGATCGGGATCAGTTTTACGTATATCATGTTTATGCAGGTAACCACTACTTTTGCAGCAAGCGGTTTGGTCTCACCTATGATAGCCGTTTGGATCCCGAATATCGTTTTTACTTTCCTTGCATTGTATCTGGTGAAAATTGCCCAGAAATAGGCTATAGCTTAGCTTCAAAAACAAAATAATCTTTATACTTTCCTTTCAAGTTGCTCGCTTCTTTGAAAATTCCATACACCGTTGAGCCGCTTCCACTCATAGCAGCATACACAGCACCATGAGCGTATAACTCTTCTTTTATCTTTTTGATCTCCGGAAATTGTGGGAAAATAGAGTCTTCAAAGTCATTATGAACAAATTTTTTCCATTGTTCTACTGGTAATTGCAACAGGTCATTCTCAAGCGAACGGGCAGAAGCTTTTGGTTTAACTCCGCTGTATGCTTTTGCTGTGTTGATATGAATGTTAGGATAGATCAGTGCAATGTGATAATTGCTGAGGTCAACAGTAATACTTTCAAATTCATCGCCTTTCCCTTGTACATACGAAGGTTTGTTGCTGATAAAAAAAGAGCAGTCGCTGCCCAATTGTTTGGCATAATGATGCATCTCTCCCCAGGCTAAACCAAGTTCAAATTTTTCATTCAATAGTTTGATAAAGAATGCAGCATCGGCCGAACCACCACCTAAACCGGCTCCTATGGGAATATGTTTGTGTAAATGCACTTTTATTTTTGGTAAGGCATAATCTTTCGCGATCAGGTGATAGGCTTTTACGCATAGGTTATCATTCTCATCGCCCGGGATCTTGATGCCGGAAGAACTGAATACAACAGGAATGTTATTACTGTCTTTGTTTTCGATGATCTCTAATGCATCACACAGTGGAACGGCATAAAATACACTTTCAATGTTGTGAAAGCCATCGGAACGTTTTTCTACAATGTTGAGTCCGATATTGATCTTAGCGTTTGGGAAAGTCACCATAATGCAAAGGTGCAGAATAAAATGCAATTCTGAAATTTGCTTTTCCCGATTTCTTTTCTTAATTTGGTTTAACAAAAAATAAGAGCATGGAACAACATCCAACTTTTCATCAGCACATGAACACCGCCAAAACGCTTCTTGAGCAAGGCCGTGATAATGCTTTTATTGAATCACACTTGCAGCAGCAAGGACTTGATTCACATCTGCTTTCCTCCATTTTGGAACAGGTAAAACGCCTGAGGAATGCCAAACGGACTCAGAATGGAAGTATGTTGATCCTGATCGGTGTAATTCTACTGGGATTGGGTTTTGTCAGTTGCATCTTTTTGCATGACTCGGGAGCCTCGGTCGATTTTGCCTTGTATGGGCTTACAGCCATTGGAGCAGTTGTGTTGGTGGCCGGTTTGACCATGATCTTCCACTAAAAAATATTCCTCCATATTTAAGGGATAATTTGTATTTTAGTGCCCCATTAATCAACAATTGAATAGAATGAATTATTTAGACTTTGAAAAGCCGATAGCAGAATTGCATGAGCAGTTGGAAAAGGTGAAACAAGTAGCTGAAAAGAGTGGTGTGGATGTTTCTAAAACAACTGCTGATATTGAAGAGAAGATCAAACAAACACGTACCGAGATATTTTCCAATCTAACACCTTGGCAACGTGTGCAGGTGTCACGTCATCCCGACCGTCCTTATACCTTAGCTTATATTGATTATATCACCAATGGATCATTCATTGAATTACATGGCGATAGAACCGTAAAAGACGATAAAGCGATGGTGGGTGGTTTCGGAAGCATTGATGGAAAAACAGTGATGTTCATTGGTCAGCAAAAAGGGATCAATACCAAAATGCGTCAGATCCGTAATTTCGGTATGCCGAATCCGGAAGGTTACCGCAAAGCATTGCGTTTGATGAAAATGGCAGAAAAATTCAACAAGCCGATCGTTACTTTTATTGACACCCCGGGAGCTTATCCGGGATTGGAAGCAGAGGAACGCGGACAAGGGGAAGCCATTGCACGTAACTTATTAGAAATGGCACAATTAAAAGTGCCAGTAATTTGTATCATCATTGGTGAAGGTGCTTCCGGTGGAGCATTGGGCATTGGGATCGGTGATAAAGTTTTGATGTTGGAGAATACCTGGTATTCTGTGATCTCTCCTGAATCATGTTCTTCTATCCTTTGGAGAAACTGGAACAATAAAGAACGTGCTGCTGAAGCTTTAAAACTGACTGCTACTGATATGTATGGTAACAAACTGATCGATGGTATCATTCCTGAACCATTGGGTGGTGCACATACCGATCATGAAGCGATCTTTAAAACAGTGAAAGAGGAGATCTTGAAACACATCACTGCATTAGAAAAATTAGATCCTAAAAAACGCGTTGATCAACGAATTGAAAAGTTCTGTTCGATGGGCGTTGTGAATGAAGCATAATTCAAAAGCCGCATTTTGCGGCTTTTATTTTAATATAAATTGCATCATAATAGATGCCTTTACACCATGAAACACGAGATCAATCTTGTTCTTAGTCCTGAGGATGCAGCTAACGATGCTGTCATAAAACGTACACTTTCCAGACAATTAAATACTACCCTTGAATCCATCACACATTTCAGAATTCTGAAACGTTCCATTGATGCCCGTTCACGAAACATAAAAGTGAATTTAAAAGTTGAGGTGTTTCTCAATGAGCCTGCACCTGCACCTGTCAATTATAAGATCAATTATCCCGATGTGCATTCCAAACCACCGGTGATCGTGGTGGGGGCCGGACCGGCAGGATTATATGCTGCTTTGGAATTGATCGAATGTGGTTTTAAACCAATAGTGCTGGAACGTGGGAAAGATGTAAAAAGCAGAAGACGCGATCTGGCTGCTATCAACAAAGAACACATTGTGAATGCCAACTCCAATTATTGTTTTGGAGAAGGTGGTGCCGGAACATACAGCGATGGAAAATTATACACCCGTTCTACCAAACGAGGTGATGTAAATAAAGTGCTGGAGATCTTTGTAGCGCATGGTGCTGACGAGAATATTTTAGTTGAAGCACATCCGCATATTGGAACGAATAAATTGCCGAAGATCATTCAAGCCATCCGCCAAACGATCATTGATGCAGGTGGAGAAGTGCATTTTAATACGCAAGTGATCGATCTGATCATTAAAGATAATTGCATGAAAGGTGTTGTGTGTAATGATCTGGAAAAAGATACTACGCTCGAATTTATAGCTGATCAGGTGATATTGGCAACAGGACACAGCGCCCGGGATATATTTGAATTGCTGCATAAAAAAAATATTCTGATCGAAGGAAAAACATTTGCGATGGGAGTGCGTGTAGAACATCCACAGGCGCTTATCGATTCATTGCAATATCATTGTGCAATGGATGAAGTGGAACACAAGCGTGATCTGCTTCCTGCTGCATCCTATAGTTTGGTGCATCAGGCCATGGGAAGAGGTGTGTATTCTTTCTGTATGTGTCCGGGTGGTATCATTGCTCCTTGTGCTACAGCTCCCGGTGAAGTGGTAACCAATGGCTGGTCGCCTTCCAAGCGAAACAATCCTTTTGCTAATTCAGGTATAGTTGTAACCATAGAACCCGAAGATTATAATAAATATGCAAGTGATGGTCCGCTTGCCGGATTACGCTATCAGCAAGCATTGGAAAAGATGGCCTGGAATGCCGGAGGCAATGTGATGAGTGCAACAGCACACGGTCAAACTGCACCCGCACAACGCTTGGCCGATTTTGTGAATGGAAAATATTCTCAGTCATTGCCCGATGTATCGTATCAGCCGGGTGTTAAGTCGGCCGAGTTGCATCATTTATTGCCTGCTGAGATCGGAAAACGATTACAATTAGGTTTTGCTGAATTTGGTAAAAAGATGCGTGGTTATTTAAGTAATGATGCGGTGATCGTAGGGGTGGAGTCGCGTACCTCATCGCCTGTGCGTATCCCGCGCGATCCTGAAACATTGCAGCATCCACAGATACAAGGTTTGTATCCGTGTGCCGAAGGAGCAGGATATGCAGGCGGAATTGTATCGGCTGCTATTGACGGACAAAAATGCGCCAGAGCAATTGCTCAGCTGCTCCACAAATAATATGTACCTTTGTTCAATAAATTTTTAAGAGAATCGTATGCGTTTTATTATTCAACTCATCATTTCAACCTTAGCGGTACTTATCTCCAGCTTCTTATTGCCGGGTGTAGAAGTACAGGATAATAATATTTTTACAGCCATTATTGTTGCGGCTGTGTTGGCATTTTTGAATGCAGTGGTAAAACCAATTATGATCGTACTCACCATACCGGTTACCTTTTTTACATTTGGTTTATTCCTCCTGGTGATCAATGCGCTGATGATCATTTTGGCGTCTAAACTAGTGGATGGATTCAGAGTAGATGGTTTCTGGTGGGCATTATTGTTCAGTTTTATATTATCGATCGTTACTTCCATTTTAGAGAATGTGAAAAAACGTGATGAAAACGAAGAAGGGAACTTGTAATAGAACTACGAATTATTACGAAAAAAACGAATTACGAATAGTGGCTGGATGAAGGGTGATTGACGATTGATGAAGTATGAATGGTGAATTGAGAAAATAAACAACAGATAACAAAACAAGACAATAAAAATGATAGAAGTAGGTAAATACAATGAGATGGAAGTGGTGAAGCACATGGATTTTGGTATCTATCTGCGTAAGGATGATGTGGAAGTACTGTTACCACACAAATGGGTTCCGAAAGGAACACAAATGGGGGATATCCTGGATGTATTTGTATTTCGTGATTCGGACGACCGTTTGATCGCAACTACTGTTGAGCCTTATGCTATCAGTGGTGAATTTGCTTTTTTGGAAGCCAAACAAGTGAATAATTTCGGAGCATTTTTAGATTGGGGAATGGATAAGGATCTTTTAGTTCCTTTTAGTGAACAACCCAACAGAATGAGTCCGGGAAAGAGCTATGTGGTGTATGTATATACCGATGAAAAGAGTAACAGGATCGTAGCATCAGCTAAATTGAATAAATTCATTGAACGCGATGAGATTGATCTTCAACAAGGTGATGTGGTAGATCTACTTGTGTATTCCGAAACCGACAAAGGCTTAAACGCTATCATTAACAATCGCTATACCGGCTTGATCTATAAGAACGAGATCTTCGATAGCATCCGTATTGGCGATAAATTAAAAGGTTTTGTGAAACTGATCCGTGAGGATAATAAGATCGATTTGAGTTTACAAAAAGCAGGATTTGAATTGGTGGATGATGTAAAATGGAGATTGTTGAATCTGCTGAAAGAGAAAAATGGTTTCTTGCCTTTGCATGATGGCAGCTCACCGGAAGAAATAAAAGCCGCTTTACAGATCAGTAAAAAAGCATTTAAAAAAGCTGTGGGTGCTTTGTATAAAGACCGCCTGGTAAAACTTACCGACAAAGGTGTTGAGTTGATTCAGAAATAATTTTTCTAATTAATCCCAATCATAATCGCGGCCACTGGAGGAGTTCGAATCCCAGTCTTTTGTTGCAAAAGGAATTTTTCCATAGGTGCCTACGCAGTAAAAATTGGTTTTATCAATTCTTCTGTATCTATAGTCTAATCCTATAAAATAATTCATCCATACTGTACTTTGAATACCTAAATGCGCTTTTCGTTCTGCTTTATTGATCTCTAAAACCGGTCCGGCTGAAATACCTGCAATACCAAAACCTGTTTGAAGCTCACTGTATAAACGAACGCGTTTTTTCCCAAACTCAATTCCAGCATCAATGCTGTAGGGGAAATTTTTTATGTTCCAATAAGCCGTTTCAATCGCAAAAGAGAAATGTCTTTTTTCTCCGCCAAAGTTATAATGAAACATGGGCCCAATGGTCCATACCGACTGCCCAAGCATTTTGCTGCTGATGCTTAGGATAATGATCGAAAATAGAATTGTTTTTTTCATTTGATATTGGAGTAATGTTTTTAATCTTTTTTAACGTTCCAAGGCCTAGCGTTCGTTTGGGTTTCTTACTATATTTTTAATTGCGAAGCCTGATTTCAAAGTTAATGTATTTTGTCTTGCGGAGCAAGATGCCCAAATGGCTCCAGACCTTTGTTAGCAGTATTTATTATACTAGTTTGACATAGGCCAATTGCATTAAATCGTTTCTTATTTTTCCCCATTTCTCGAGAACTGCAGGAACATATTCTTTCCCTTTTTTAATGGCTTGCAAATATTCTTTTGCGTTAATTTTGTTCCCGGTTATGCATACATATGTGTCTTCCACCGCGGTCGTTAATTGCCCATATGTCGCTTGGGGAAACGATTCATATTCTTTTGGGCAGTACTTCTTCATATATTCATCAACGGTCGTTAAGAGCATACCGTATCTTACTCCAGGGTGTGGATGGGTTTTAGAATTTGTATCTGAATCTTTATAGTTGCTGGATTCAACCATTATTCTAATAAGGGTAGAAACAGATAGAACCCAATTGAAAATAACATCGGTAAAATTAGAATAAAATATTTTTCTTTCTTCTGAAACACTTTGTCCTCCCGTAAATCTTCTATAGGCATTTCCTAATCCTTTAGAAGTAGCCATCGCATCAGCATCCATTTCCAACGTTTGAATTGTCAAGATTTCATCGTGATCTTTAACCTCGACATTTTGTTCGTCAAAAAAGCTTATTCCAAACAGATGAAATTTGTAGTCAACATGTCCGTTTATAATATGTGTTAATTCATGAGCTACTAAAAAATCGATTGCTATTTCAATGAGATGATCCGCATATTCTTGTCTTACTTTATCAATAGGTTGTGCTATTTCATAGTAATTAAAATCTGAGTCTTTGCTAGATACCAATTTAGTCGCATCGAAATAGTATTTTTCGAGAGTCGGATTTTGCTGGGTTTCAACTGAAGGATCACCAACTTGTTTCACCAGTGTTGGATAAGACATCATTCTTAAAAATAAATCATTAAGAATAATAATGGTTCCGGAATTTACGCCAATTAAATAAACCTTCTCTTTTGTTATTGTCGCAACGGCATTGAGTTTTGTGTTGTAGATAAAGTCAAAATATATTACCGGAGGATCTTTTACAAGGCTAGTGTGCTGTCTAAAACTTTCTATATATTTTTCAGCTCGTTCTTTATAAAGATTAAATTTAGCTTTAAGACCATCTTCTAAAATATTTGTATTAAATAGTCCGCCTCTGTCTGCAAACGTTTTCTCAAATAATAATTGTAATTCTTTTTTGTCCATCGGGTATGGAAATAATTACTGCTGACATTTCGCTATACGTATTGCTGATATTTTTCACTTGTACGGCTAGCCTTTTAGCTAAAATAAGAAAAATTTAACTGTTTAATGGTTAAAATTCAATATTCCTGCCTTTGCAGGTGTTATCACCTGCAAAATGTTGCATAAAGGTTATTATTCCAGAAACCCTTTTCCTTTCAGGATATTCGGGATGCATTTTTCAATACGTGAAATACGTGTGGCAGATTGTTTGGCGGATGAGAAATGAAGTAAGTATGCTTTTTGTCGCCCCGGTGTTAAGGCTTCAAATGCTTTTTTTAAAGCGGGTATTGCTTTTAGTTTGCTTTTAAATTCTTCGGGAACAGTATATTCTTCTAATTTTTTAGGTGTTACTTTTAATCCTGCTTTTTCAATTTCAATGGCTTCAAAAACATAGGCTTTTAAAACTGCTTCCAGTTTTTGAATGGTCTTCACATCCGTAAAACGGATCACTTTAGCTGATTGTGAATTTTCCCCGGGAAATTGTAAGATCTTCTCTTCATCTTGCAGTAAAGCTCCTTTGAAAAAACTCAATACACAGTTTTCCTTAAAAGCGCCAATAATAATGATGTTATGTTTTTGGTAAGTATACACCGGAACGCCCCATTTGATCTCTTCGTTCAAGCCACAATCGAGTGCTATTTTTCGAAGCAGTTTTAATTCCTGTGTCCATTTATGCACTTTGCATTCGGGTGTTCCACCTAGTTTGCATCGTCCGCAGCCTTCTGCTAAATAGTTATCTACTTGTGGATTGGTACTGATCATTTTTGGTTCAATGAATGAATAGTCTAAAATAAATAATTTTTGTAGAAGGGGAGTGAGTATAAAATAAAAAAGCCCTCCAATGGAGAGCTTTTTATTGCGGATGAAGGTCCTTCCCGAATCTCCACTACGTTTCGTTCGGGACAGGCTTCTCGTAAAGTGATTAAAATAAAAAAGCCCTCCAATGGAGAGCTTTTTAAGTGCGGATGAAGGGACTCGAACCCCCACGCCTCACGGCACCAGATCCTAAGTCTGGCGCGGCTGCCAATTACGCCACATCCGCGTTTTGATTGAATTGGACGGCAAATATATATTTTTTCTGCCAATTGGAATAGTTTTTAGATATTTTTTTGTTCTGCGGGATTATAAATATCAACATTCTCAAGCATTTCGTTGATAACATCTTTTTAAGGAAAAGCGAATTAATTCTATTTTTGTTTGAGATTTTTATTTTATGCTTAGAATTGATCCAAAGGAGGTAAAAACTTCTGTTTTACATAGTTATTTGCTGGGTGCTGTTGCGCCACGCCCCATCGCTTTTGCCAGTACAATTGATAAGGATGGCAATCCGAACCTGGCGCCATTCAGTTTTTTTAATGTGTTTAGCGCCAATCCGCCCATTGCTATCTTTTCTCCTGCACGTAGCGGTAGAACAGGCATTACCAAACATACTTACGACAATGTGAAAGAGGTTCCTGAAGTAGTGATCAATGTGGTGAATTACGATATGGTACAGCAAATGAGTTTGGCAAGTACTGAATATCCAAAAGGGGTTAATGAATTTGTAAAAGCGGGCTTTACACCTGTTGCTTCCGAAATGGTAAAGCCATTCAGAGTGAAAGAATCGCCTGCTCAATTGGAGTGTAAAGTAAAACAGGTGATCGAACTGGGCGAACAGGGTGGAGCTGGAAATCTCATTATTTGTGAGGTGATATTGATGCACATCGATGAAAAAGTGCTGGATGCCAATCAAATGATCGACCCGAATAAAATTGATCTGGTGGCACGTTTGGGTGGAAACTGGTATAGCCGCACCAATGGAAATGCGTTGTTTGAAGTAGCTAAGCCGCTTCTTAATTTAGGAATTGGAGTGGATGCTATTCCTGATCATATCCGTCATTCGGATGTGTTAACGGGAAATAATTTAGGTCAGTTAGGAAACATTGAAAAACTTCCTACAGAAGCCGATATTATGCATTATCTGGCATCGGGTGCTATCAATGAAGTGTTTGAATTATATGGAACCGATCGCAAAAAGTTAGAACATCAATTGCACCATGTAGCCAAAGGCTTATTGGAAAACAATAAAGTAGAAGAAGCATGGAAAGTATTACTTTCTGTTAATCATAAATAAGTAAACAATTAAAAACAATTATATATCATGGACATCACAGGAATTTTAAAAGTAAAAGGACAAACACAACAAGTATCAGAAAAATTCAAAAAGAGAGAGATCGTAGTAACGGATAATTCATCACAATATCCTCAACACATTTCTTTTCAGTTGACACAAGATAAATGCAGCATCATCGATAATTACAATGTAGGTGATGAGATCAAAGTTCATTTTAATTTACGTGGAAGAGAGTGGACCAGCCCACAAGGTGAAACAAAATACTTCAACTCATTAGAAGCATGGAGAATTGAAGGAAATGCAAGTGCAGTAGCATCAAATAACAGCGGAGCAGGTATGAATGATGTAGCAGCTACTTTCACTGCAGCATCGCAGGAAGATGATCTTCCGTTCTAAGAAAGAATAAAATAATAGAAATTAAAAAGGGTGCGAATGCACCCTTTTTAATTTGCTACCAACTCACCGTTGACGTATTTTTCTTCCGTCATCTTTCCCTTCTCATCGTAGTTCTTCCAAAGTCCATCCTTTTGATAATCGGCTACGGCTTTGTTGTATTTCATGGTTCCTTCGGCTTTGATGGATCCATTCTCATAATATTCTTTTTTTGTATAGATCTTTTTCTTCGGATCGATCAATTCAAACAGATCTTGTGGTTTACCATCTTCAGCATAGGAATTTCTTTTGATCAAGTATTCCATGCTTTTTGCACTTTCTTCGGTATAGGAGATCTGTCCGTTGTTATAATAGTCGGTCCAAATTTGTTCCGCGCCTTCATAATACGTAATGTCCGATTTCAATTTGCCATCCGGATAGAACAATTGCATATTGCAACGTTTGAAATCCAGGATCTTGAAGGAACGCTCAATATTCCCGTTCTCATAAAAGTTCTTATAGATCTTTAAATGTCCGTCTTCGTAATAGCCTTTGTGGATCAGTTTCCCACTTTCATAAAGGTCTTCGATCCATCCCTGGCAGGCATAGCCTTTTTTGTCGTTTCGAACGGAATCACCACCAATTTGAAAATTTAACTTTTCATACATGGTAATACCGTATTCGGGGTCAACTACTTTGGCAGCATTGTATTTAGTAGCTTGAGGGATCTGCCCGAAAAATTGAGCAAAACTTAATTTTCCTGCAATAATAAATATAGATATGAATAAAATTCTGCTCACTAAAAAAGTAGTTTTTTGTAATTGGATGTGAAGATAATAAAAAAAATGATACTGCAAAAAAGAAGGCTGTAACACGAAGTATTACAGCCTTTTATCTTTTAATAGTAGGTGATTAATGGATGCCTTTATCTGCTAGATAACGCTCTGCATCTAATGCACCCATACATCCGCTTCCGGCAGCAGTAACTGCCTGACGGTAAATATGATCTTGTGCATCACCTGTTGCGAATACCCCGGGAATATTCGTTTTAGATGATCCCGGAATGGTTTTGATATATCCTGTTTCATCCATATCCAACCAACCTTTGAAAATTTGAGTGTTTGGCTGATGTCCGATCGCTACAAAGAATCCGGTTACATTAATTCTTCTTTCTTCTCCTTTGTTGTTCACTAGAATTGCGCCTTCCACTGTTTTATCGCCCACGATCTCTTTTGTTTCGGTATTGAAGATCACTTCAATGTTTGGTGTGTTCAATACACGGTGTTGCATTGCTTTAGAAGCACGCATCTCCCCTTTACGAACGATCATATATACTTTAGTACAAAGTTTAGCTAAATAAGTGGCTTCTTCGGCAGCCGTATCTCCTGCACCTACAATGGCAACATCTTGTCCTTTGAAAAAGAATCCGTCACACACAGCACATGCCGACACACCAAATCCGTTCAAACGTTGTTCGCTAGGTAATCCTAACCATTTAGCAGATGCACCTGTTGCAATGATCACACTATCAGCAGTAATGGTTGTTTTTTCATCTACTACTACTTTATGAACCGGTCCGGTAAAATCTACAGAAGTCACTAATCCCCAGCGGATATCTGTTCCAAAACGTTCTGCTTGTGCTTTAAAGTCTTCCATCATTTGTGGACCATGTGTTCCTTGCGGGTATCCCGGGAAATTTTCTACTTCAGTAGTGATAGTTAATTGTCCACCCGGTTGTAATCCTTGGTACATAACAGGTTTTAGATCAGCTCTTGCTGCATAGATAGCAGCTGTATATCCTGCAGGGCCACTGCCAATAATAAGGCATTTTACATGTTCAATTTGTTCGCTCATAAAAATTATCTTTAATTAATTCGGTACAAAATTACGATTAGTTTAAAGCAAGTTTTGTGATTTTATTCACATTCCATTAAAAATGAATCACATCTTTAGTAATTGAACGACTACTGTGCATAAATCGTATCATAACTGCATCCCATGCCGGCCCACACCCCTAATCCGCCTCCTTGAATATTGGAAAGGATGGTAACAGGAGATGCAAATGGATTTCCATTGCTACTCATGGCTGCTTCATAGGTTTTATAAAAGTCTTGCGAGGCTTTATCTAAAGTGCTAAATCGAATATAGATCGTGTCGCCATATTTATAATAGCCTCTTTCTTCTTCCGGCTCATCTTCATAATAAGCTGCTTCGGTTGGGTCGGTCGGACGGAAATATGCAAAGTCAAAAGTTTTTCCATCAATGAATTTATCATCAAAGGTAGCGCCACTTGGTGCAATGTATCTTCTGTCGAGTATCAATGGATTGCCTTCAAACATTACAAATTTTGTAGGACGTTTTACCTGCCAGCGATAGCCATTTCCAACACCTGTTGGATCGCTGAGTGTAGCCCAAGCAAAACCCAAACTGTCTTGTGGTGGTTGTGGTTGCCACCAAACTGAATCCAGTGCAATAGGAGCAGGGATGGTTGTTGTAGCGGTGTATGTTTTTCCATCGGCAATTACGGTTAAGAAATACGTTTGTCCCGAAATACCAATAACAGAGCTGCCTACATAGCAAAATGGATTGGAGGCATTAAACACTGTATCGAAAACCAATGTATCTGTGATCACACCATTGGAGACATACACTTGCGCATTGGTCACCAAAATGTTTGAAAAGTTTACAGCTTGTGTAAGCGGACTGTTACGTGTTACCATTACCTGAGCAAATTTTCCATTCTCTATCTCTCCTTCGATCACGATCTTGGGTTCACTGCTGGCAATATTCAGATCAATATCTTCTTCACAGGATGTGAGAAAGGTTATGATTCCTAGTAGTGCAAAAAATATTTTTTTCATAGCCTTGAGCTTATTTAATTAAAATTTAAAATTCCATGTTACAGAAGGGAGTATCGGGAACAGATAGATCTGTTTTGCTTTGATCTTTAATGTTCCATCGTATGCGCTTCCTTCATTCGCAAAATAAACGATGTATGGATTATGTCTGTTGTAAACATTGAATACACTGAAATTCCAGCTGGATTCATAATTCTTAAAGAATTTTTTAGGGATGTTCACTTCATCCGGATTGGTAATGCCTTTGCGTTCCATGATACGTGCTCTGCGTTTTTCAATTTTCTTTGTTCTATCCGGTGTAAGTGTAGCTGAAATATCGAGGCGGTGATAAGCCGGCATACGGAAGCTGTTTCGTTCGCCATACTCCGTCACAAAATTTCCATCAATGAAATAGTATGACTGAGGGATGGTGATGGCATTTCCTGTTCCATATACCCAAATAGCGGAGAATACCCATTTTTTACTCAGGTCATAACTCATTACGATCGATACATCATGTCTGCGATCGTATTTTGCATAAAATTCTTTTCCTCTGTTCAGATCAGGGAATCTACGTTTGGTATAAGAAAGTGTATAGCCGATCCAACCATTGAATTTTCCAACTCTTTTCTTTAAGAATAATTCGATACCGTATGCTTGACCTGTTCCGAATACAAATTGATTGTCGGCATTATCATTAATACTTTCTCCAGGTAAGGCTCCATCTCTATATTCGATCTGGTTTTTCATGTCCTTATAATAAACCTCTACTGATCCTTCGTAGGCATTGTCGAAGAAGTTGCGGAAATATCCCAATGAATATTGCGATCCTTTTTGTGGCTGAACTAATTCAGAACTTGGCACCCAAATATCGGTTGGTAATGTAACAGCCGATAATGATGCAAGGTGAATGAACTGCAAGTTATAGGTGTACGATGCTTTGATCGATGATTTTGAATTTAATGTATAACGGGCATTGAAACGTGGTTCCAATCCGCCATAATCTTTTACTTTTTGGTTCGATGTATAATGGATCACATTGGTGGTTTGTCCGGTGATCGGATCTTTTACATAGCGGTCGAATGGACCAATTTGCATGAAATAAGAGTAACGTAATCCGGCATGGATCTTTAATTTATCTGTTACATCAAAATCATCCGATAAATAAATGGCCGCTTCATGCGCTTTTTGACGTTTCACCGGACCGAAATCGAATTCTGTTTCATCTTGCTTAGCTGATACACTGGTAGGAGTGAAGGTGTGGAACACATAGTTAACCCCAAATTTTATTTCATGACGGATCGTTGGGAAGTAACCAAAATCCACTTTCATATTCCAGTCTCTGATGCCGGAGAATAACTTAAATTCAAATCCGCTTTGTTGAGCACCAAATGTGAAATCATAATTACTGAAGATGGCAGAGGTATTCATAAATAGCTTATCGTTGAACAAGTGGTTCCATCTTAAAACACCTGTTCCATTTCCCCAGCCGATATCCAATTTAAATTGTGCTGGCTTGTCATTAAAGGTCATGATATCTCTTCCGAAGTATCCGCTTAAGAACAAGCGGTCTTTGTCCGACAAACGATAATTTACCTTGGCATTAAAATCATAAAAATAAACTCCGGAGTTTTTAAGTGTTGATTCTGGTTTTGCAAATGGTCTCGCCAACACATCAATATATGTTCTTCTTCCGGATACAATAAAGGAGCCAGTATCTTTTTTGATCGGTCCTTCAATCGTTAAACGCGATGAGATCAAACCAATACCACCTTGCGCATGATATTCTTTTGTATTTCCTTCTTTCATGGAAATATCGAGTACCGATGCTAGTCGTCCACCATACTGAGCTGGCATACCACCTTTGATAAGGTTGATACTTTTTACTGCATCGCCATTGAAAACCGAGAAAAAACCCATTAAGTGAGCTGCATTGTAAACTACGGCTTCGTCCAACAGGATCAAGTTCTGATCAGGACCACCACCACGCACGTAAAAACCGGTGTTTCCATCACCACTTGATTTCACACCCGGTAATAACTGTATTGTTTTTAATACGTCCACTTCTCCCAAAAAGGCAGGGATCTTTTTGATCTCTTCCATTTCCAGCTTTACTGTTCCAACATTTGAACTGGAAACATTCTTGTCGCTTTTTTCGGAACTTACTTCCACTTCTTTCGCATTGATCATGGACGGCTTTAACTCAACGTTGATGCGAAGATCCTTGTCAAGAGTGATCTCTTTTTCATAGTTCTCGTAACCGATATAGGAAACGACCAGGTGATATTTTCCTTGCTCTACCGTGATTGAATAAAAGCCATACTGATTGGTATTTCCACCTTTGAGAAGTTCTTTTACATAAACATTGGCACCAATGCTATATTCTCCATTTGAACCATCCTTTACATATCCGCTGATCGTAAATTTTTGTTTATCCTGTGCCGATGCCTGATGGTTAAAAATTCCCATCGACAGAAGGAAGAAAATGATTTGTGCTACTCGTAGTTTTTTTAACATTATGGTAAAATATTTTAAAGCAGTATATATACTACAAAATCGAAGTTTTATTGTTCAAAAATTTTGCAGCGCAAAGCTATGGAAACATTTTTTCAAAAAAAAGTTTCCATGGGTATTATTTTGTATATTTGTTTGATGGTCACAAAAGCCTGCCATATTATCCGTTTGCTTAGCCTTGCATTATTGTTGGTTGTTGCTTCTTATTTTAAAGCGCCTACAGCAGTTATGGAAGGTGTTGAGGATTATCCTGTTCAGACTCCTGTTGTGAAATCAATAGCTGGTCTGGAGTTGAAAGTTATTTTGGAATCTGTAATGGAGATCGGAAATGTGAATCCTTCATTTAGAATAGGCTCGGTGATCAAAAAAGAGGGTTGGAGTACTTTTTATGACCTTTCACCAGGTGCTGAACGGCAGTTGTTTTCAGGAAAAACTGTTTTTTCTTCTTTTCATCATCACACTCCATTGTACATTTCTTACAGGAAGATTCTTATATAGATCTTATGAATGAACAGTTTCGCTTATTTCTTGTTTATACCTTGTTTTAGTATAATTCCTCTGAAAAAGCGCAAAAGCATATGTATTATGCATTTAATCCATATTCATGTTTGATCAAAATATATTAGAATGAATCCAATATTTCAACAGATTATTTTAAATAATGCGAGAAGGAGTAAGTCAAAGAATGCAGATTCCTTGAACAATTATGATCTAGCAAAAGAGTTTTATAAATTGAAGATCACTTTCATGCATACATTGAAAGGGATCCTTCTGATCTCCATTGGTGTACTATCTGCCGGATTTGGTCTGGAAAGTTTTTTATTGCCCAACTCATTTATTGATGGCGGTGTTACCGGTATTTCGCTCTTAACATCAGAGGTCACAGGTTGGCCCTTACCTTTGTTGATCGTATTGATCAATTTGCCTTTCATTGTGTTGGGTTATAGGCAGATGGGCAGTGTTTTTGCAATAAAAAGCATTTTAGCGATCGCAGGTTTAGCTTTAGCTATTACATTTGTAAATTATCCGGTGATCACTTCCGATAAATTACTGGTTTCGGTTTTCGGAGGTTTTTTTCTGGGAGCGGGCATCGGTTTTGCGGTTAGAGGGGGAGCTGTTTTGGATGGAACAGAAGTGTTGGCGATCTATCTGACCAAAAAAACAGGAATGACAATGGGGGATATTATTTTGATATTCAACATTCTTATTTTTTCAGTGGCAGCTTATTTATTGTCGATTGAAGTAGCATTGTATTCGATCTTGACGTATATGTCGGCTGCTAAGACAGTTGACTTTGTGGTGGAAGGTGTAGAGGAATATATTGGTGTAACAGTCATCTCCACGCATAGTGAAGAGATCCGTTTAATGATCACCGAAAAAATGGGTAGAGGTGTTACTATCTACTCCGGTAAAAGAGGATACGGCAAACGAGGCGATAATTTGAACGATATTGATGTGGTGTATTCAGTGATCACGCGATTAGAAATAGGAAAGATACAAGCCGAGATCGAAAAGATAGATCCGAATGCATTCATTGTGATGAATAGTGTAAAAGATACAAAAGGCGGAATGATCAAAAAGCGTCCGTTAAATCATTAAGAAGAAGATATTATGTGGAAAACGATTGCGAGTATTATTATTAGAAGGAAGATCAGCTTATTGATTGGTGTTCTTGTCATTACTGGATTTATGATTTTTCAAACATCAAAGATCACCTTGTCATACGATTTTGCCAGAATTTTGCCGGATGATGATTCTACCTACATGAACTACATGGAGTTCAAGAAGAAGTTTGGTGAGGATGGTAATGTTATGGTGCTGGGCTTTTCAAGTGATCAGTTGTTCAACGAAAAATTATTTAACAACTGGAAAAAACTGGGAATGGAAGTAAAAGCCATTCATGGTATAAAAGATATCATGTCTGTTTCCAATCTTTATAACCTATATCGCAATGACAGTTTAAATAAATTTGATTTTAATCCGATTACTCCTGCTATTCATTATTCGCAAACCGAATTGGATACGATCAAAAAAGTGATCCATGATCTTCCGTTTTATGAAGGACTCGTATTCAATAAAGAGACCGGTGCTACATTGATGGCCATCACCTTTGATAGTAAGGATCTAAATAGTGTCAACCGCATCAGCATCGTGAAAAGTATCATGATGGCAGCATCTGTTTTTGAAAAAGAGAACAATGTAAAAGTGCATTACTCCGGTATGCCTTACATCCGCACGCATATCATGCAAAAGGTGTCGGGTGAGATGGGTTTGTTTATGGCCTTAGCCGTTATTGTTACTGCTATTATCTTGTGGATCTTCTTCCGTACGTTCTCATCGGTGATCATTTCATTGATCGTTGCGGGAGTGGGCGTGTTATGGTCGCTGGGTGTTATGCAGCTCTTTGGATACAAGATCACGATCCTTTCCGGATTGATCCCGCCACTTATTATTGTTATTGGTATTCCTAATTGCGTATTCCTCATTAATAAATACCACGCAGAATATGTGATCCATAAGAATAAAGTAAAAGCACTCACGCGCATGCTGATGATCATGGGTGTTACATTGATCCTTGCGAACGTAACGACTGCGATCGGGTTTGGTGTATTGTATTATACAAACAGTCCGATGTTGGTTGAATTTGGTGTAGTAGCGGCTATTGGTGTTATGCTTACATTCTTTGTAAGTATGATCATTGTTCCTGTTATTCTGTTTTATCTTCCTGTTCCTAAAGAAAAACATACCAACCACCTCGATGCGAAACGGATCAATAAATTATTGATCAAGATCGATGAGTTGGTGCAGCATAAACGTATGCAGATCTACGTTGCTGTTACCATCATAACACTTATTGGTTTTTGGGGAATGACAAAAATGAATGTGTTGGGGTATGTGGTGGACGATCTTCCGAAGAATGATCCGGTATATGAAGATCTTCACTTTTTTGAAAAAAACTTTAAAGGTGTTTTACCTTTTGAGATCATAATCGATACACGAAAAGAGGATGGTATCTCCGCGAATAACGGTGCAATTCTTTATAAGATCAATTCCTTGCAGAAAATATTTGCTTCCCGTCCTGAATTTTCAGAACCCCTGTCAATTGCTGAAGGAATAAAATTTTCATATCAGGCCTATCGTGGCGGGAAATCGAAGTATTATAAAGTACCGGGTGCATCCGATCTGAAATCATTGTCGGAGTTTTCGGGAACATTGAGCGGACAAGGAAATAGATTGAAGTTTTTTATTGATAGCACCAAACGCTATACACGTATCAGTTTCCAAATGGCCGATGTGGGTTCTGTCCGCATCAAAGAATTGGTAAATGAATTAAAACCAAAGATCGATAGCATTTTTCCGGTATCAGAATATGATCTGAAACTGACTGGACATAGTTTGGTTTTCTTAAAATCGAACGATTATTTATTAAAGAATCTATATGAGAGTTTAGCCATTGAGATTATTTTGGAAACATTGGTAGCCTTACTTTTGTTCCGTTCGTTGCGTATAATTATCCTATCCAAGATCCCTGTTTTAATACCATTGGTGATCACAGCAGGTGTAATGGGTTTTATGGGCATCAATTTTAAACCAACAACCATTTTGATCTTTAGTATTGCTTTTGGTATTTCCTCCGATGGAACCATTTATTTCCTTACCCGTTATCGTCAGGAGTTGAAAGTGCCCGGAAGAACTGTACCGCAAGCTATATCCAATACCATTCGTGAAACAGGCTTGAGTATGATCTATACTACGATCATCTTATTCAGTGGATTTGCCATTTTTGCTGCTTCCAGCTTTGGAGGAACAGTTGCTATGGGTATTCTTGTTTCATTAACCTTGTTGATCGCTATGTGTACCAACCTGGTTTTATTGCCTGCGATCTTGTTGTCCATCAACAACCGTAAAATGAAGAAAGAAGTGTTGCAACAACCGATCATCGATATTTCCGAAGAACAGGAATAGTTCTGTTTTCAGCTCTGTTAATTCCAATCAAAACTAATCGTATATTTGGTCTGGAAACTAATTTAGTTGTTGTAAATGGATTTAAGCAAATTAAAAAGACGACCTTCTTACCCGTTTGAAACCATTGCTGTTGCAATATCGTTTTCGGATCGTTGTCAGAATATATTGGTAGAGGCCAAGCGCATGAGTGATGTTTGCAATTCAGCGCTGGTATTGATGCATATTGGTGATAAAACCCAAGAGAAAGAAAAAGAGCTGGATCGAATGATCACTGAAGTGGGGATTGATGAAAATAAATGCCGTGTGATCTTCATGGATGGTGAGCCGGTTGATACCATTCTTAAACTTTGCAAGCTGAACATTGTGGATCTATTGATCCTTGGAGCATTGCAAAAAGAGAACATCTTTAAATTTTATTTAGGATCGATCGCACGTAGCATCAGCCGGAAAGCAAAATGTTCGGTGTTATTGCTAACTAATCCTTCTGCAGAACCTCATAAATTCAAGAAGATCATTGTAAATGGTGTGGAGAATCCTAAAACGATCCACACGATCAACACCGCACTTTATTTAGCAAAGAATTTAAATGTAAAAGAACTGACTATTGTTAATGAAGTGGATGTGCCGGGATTAGCTATGGCTATTGCTGATGATAGTACGGCTCCCGAAGCAAAAGAGATCAAGAAGAATTTGACAATAGAAGTAGAAGAGGTGTTGCAAACGGTGATCGATAAATGCGATGCCGGTGATATTGAAGTAAAAGAAAAGATCATAAAAGGGAAACCGGGATATGCTATCAGTAAATTTTCAAGAGATCGAAAAGCCGACCTCTTGGTTGTGAATTCACCCGATACTCAGCTAAACGTTTTTGATAGGATATTTACACATGATATTGAGTTTATTTTAGCGGATCTTCCAACTAATTTATTAATTGTGCACTCACGCGTATCTGCTGATTAATGGTAAAACTTGCTCATAACGAATTAATAGTATTGCTGCTTTCAATTAGTAGCATGCTTATTATTTCGCGCATATTTGCGGAGATCGGAAAGAAGTTCAAACTTCCGGTAGTTATGGGAGAGTTGATCGTGGGGATCATTCTTGGTCCTACTGTTTTGGGGATGATCTTTCCGGAAGTGTTTCAATATTTATTTCCCCGGACAGGTAATATCCCAATTGCTTTAGACGGTATATTTAGTTTATCGGTGATCATGCTTTTGTTTGTTGCCGGTATGGAAGTTCAACTTCCATTGGTTTTAAAGCAAGGAAAGGTGGCTGTGTATACCAGTTTGTTTAGTATGGTCATCCCTTTTTTTACAGGTTTTGCCATTGCCTGGTTTTTCCCAGAAATATTCTCCATTCCCAACGAACATGATGCTAAGCTTCTTTTTGCTCTTTTCTTTGGTACTGCACTCTCTATTTCTGCATTGCCGGTAATTGCCAGAATATTAATGGATATGAACCTGTTTCAAACGAATATAGGAATGGTGATCATTGCTTCAGCCATGTTTAATGACCTTATCGGATGGTTGATATTTTCATTGGTGTTGAGTTTGACAAATGAAGGGTCAGAACACATGAGTTTGTGGTACACCGTTGCTTATATTATTGGTTTTGGCTTGTTTATGTTAACGATCGGGAAAAAGATCATTGATAAAACACTTCCCTGGATGCAAACGAAATTATCTTGGCCAGGAGGAGTGTTATCTATCTCTTTAGGTATATGTTTATTGTCTGCAGCTTTTACCGAGAGTATAAATATTCATGCCATTTTAGGTGCCTTTATTGCTGGTATTGCATTTGGTGATAGTGTTCATTTGAAAGAGCAAGCACGTGAGATCATCCATCAATTCATTACTAATTTCTTTGCTCCTTTGTTTTTTGTTTCCATTGGCTTGAAAGTTAATTTCATAGAAAACTTTGATGCTACTATCGTGATCATTGTTGTTGTCTTGGCATTTATTGGAAAAGTTGTTGGAGCCAGTATTGGTGCCCGGTTAGGTGGAATGAGTAAAAATCATTCTTTGGCTGTTGGTTTTGGTATGAACGCGCGAGGCGCGATGGAAATTATTTTAGGGACATTGGCATTAAATGCAGGATTGATCTCTAAACCGATATTCGTTGCGCTGGTGATAATGGCGTTGTTGACCAGCTTAACAAGCGGTCCACTTATGAGAAAATTTATTGATTAAAAACGCTTAGTCCCAACCCGATGCAAGTACATCCACCAAATGCATCATCTTAATGTTTTTCCCTTGCTTTTTTGCGTAACCATCCATGTGCATCAGGCAGGAAACATCTGTTGATATAACATATTCTGCTCCTGTTTCAATGGCGTTGTTTACTTTCTGCTCACCCAGTCCAACAGCAATAGGTTCAAATTTTACAGAAAAACTTCCTCCAAATCCGCAGCATGTTTCGGTGTCTTTCATTTCACGTAATTCTAAACCTCTCACTTTTTCAAGCAAAACCCTCGGCTCACGCTTTACTCCATATTCACGCAAGGCTGCGCAAGAGTCATGGTAGGTAGCTACACCATCCAAACGAGCTCCCAGGTCTGTGATCTTTAAAATGTTTACTAAAAAGTCGGAAAGTTCGAACATGTTTTTTTGTATCTGTTTGTACTCATTGTGTAAAACAGAATTGTGAAACATTTCGGGATAATAATTTTTTACAAATCCGGCACATGATGCCGATGGTGTTACAATATAGCGGTCGTTTTGAAATTCACGAATGAATTTTTCTCCTACCTCTTTGCATTCGTCTCTATAACCGGCATTGAAAGCAGGTTGACCACAACAGGTTTGTTCGGGATTATAATTTACACCACAACCCACACGCTCTAATATCTTAACCATATTAAGAGCAGTGTCGGGATATACTTGGTCTATAAAACAAGGAATAAATAGATCTACGATCATGTCAGCTTTTTCTTATAGCTACGAAATTACGAAATATTGTTTTTTCGGTTATGATTGTTTATCAACAGCCGGCACTCTTAATAACAATAAGTAACCCAATACAAAAAATGCGATCAAGGCAACTATCGGGGTACGCATGGTTGAACTGACTTCATTGATCAAGCCGAAGGTGGCCATTCCACAAACAATACTCAATTTTTCACATACATCATAAAAACTGAAATAGGACGCATTGTCCTCGGTTTCCGGGAGCATTTTTGAGTAGGTGGAACGCGATAAGGATTGAATACCACCCATCACCAAGCCTACAAAAGCTGCTACTATGTAAAAATGTACCGCTGTGAAAACAAAAAAGAAAGTGAAGATGCAGATCAATGACCAGATAATCGTTGCGATCTTTAATGTAAATAAGTTGCTGGTTTTACGGGAAGTGTACGAAAATAAATAAGCTCCCAGCATGGCAACAAATTGAATGATCAATATGGTGGTGATCAATTGTCCTGCTTCCATCTTGATTTCATCCGAGCCAAAGTGGTTCGCAACAAGCATTACCGTTTGTACGCCCATGCTGTAAATAAAAAATGCAAACAGGAAGCGAACCAGACGCTTGTTGTGTTTTAACTCAGCCCAAACCTTCTGTAATTCTTTAAATCCTTTGAAAATATAACTTCCTTGCGATTTTTTTTGCACGTTCATCTCCTGATCAACTTTCGGTAAAAAGCGGAAAGTGATCTGTGCAAATGCCATCCACCAAATACCTACTGTTACAAATGCCCATTGCATCATTTGTAATTTTTCAGCTCCGGTTTCACGGGTCATGACCATCACTAAATTCACTATTAATAAAACTGCACTTCCTACATAGCCCATCGCAAAGCCTTTTGCACTTACGGCATCCTGCTGTTCCGGGTGAGCGATCTCTGGAAGGTAGGAGTTATAAAACACCAAGCTTCCTGCAAAACCCACACAAGCCAATATTGCCAATATAATTCCAAGGTAAAGTGTATCTGCATTAAAGAAATACATTAAAGAGCAGGAAATGGCTCCCAAATAACAAAAGAATTGCATGAAGCGTTTTTTACTTCCACCATAATCGGCAATGCCGGAAAGTAGAGGAGAAATAACAGCGACTATTAAAAAAGCAAATGCGATAGCGAAATCATACAGGGTTGTGTTTTTTATTTCAAAGCCTAGAAAGTGAACCAGATTAGAAATTTCGTTCCCGGCATCATCCTTAGTAGTGGTAACAGCTTTGTAATAGATCGGGAAAATGGTTGCTGTAATCACCAAATTATAAACTGAGTTGGCAAGATCATAAGTCGCCCAGGCATTGATCAGTTTTTTACTTCCTTTTTCGAGGTTGGCCATTGAGTGCTTTTTTGTTTAGATATTATTCTTTGATAACAATAAATTCTACTCTTCTATTTTTTGCTTTATTCTCTTCTGTATCGTTTGGGGCAATGGGTTGCGATGGTCCCATTCCTTTGTAGGTCATAGGATTGATCACTCCTTGCCCCTTTAAATAATCGTGTACTGCTTTTGCCCGGTCTTTGGATAGTTTTCTGTTGCTTGCTTCATTTCCTGTATTGTCGGTATGTCCTACGATCATGATCTCAGCAAAAGGATGATTGTTCAATGTTTTTACAACTTCATCTAATATTTTATAGGAAGCGGTTTTGATCAGTGCAGTTCCATTTTCAAATTGCAAATTCGTAATGGTGATCGCATCGCCAGCATTCAAATTATCCGGGAAGTCAGGAATAGCATTCTCCATTTTATACTTATAGGCAGAAAGTGAATCTTTCTTTGTCGATTTCTTTTTTAAGGATATATCATCAATGTAATAGTAGGCTTCCTTGAATTCAAAGAT
This sequence comes from Bacteroidota bacterium, assembly GCA_017303895.1. GTDB lineage: Bacteria > Bacteroidota > Bacteroidia > 2-12-FULL-35-15 > 2-12-FULL-35-15 > 2-12-FULL-35-15. Next base: position 260,173 of record JAFLBF010000002.1, read on the forward strand.
GTTCCATCTGTTTACGCGCACCATGTCTTCTTGCATCTGGTTGAAATTACCTATGATAATGTATTTCTCTCCTCCTTTGGCAATGTATTCACCTTTGATCGGGATCCAATCGAGAGTGCCTGAAATTCCTTTTGAATAGCTGGTGTCGATCTGATTCTCTTTGTTGAAGGTCATGTTCTTGTCGTACACAAACTCGGAGAAGTAAACTCCCAGCTGTTTGATAGTAACCGTACTCGCATTTAATAGTCGAACATACATGGAGAATTTATAGGTCTGTCCACGCTCGAGCGGCTCCGTCAAAGCAACATACATGTATTCTTTATATTCCGCCTGGAATCGAAGTCCGGCATAACAAGTACCACTATGTGCACCTTTAAAACGGGATGTGTCACGTTTCTCCGGCTTCATGTAATAATCAACAGTTCCTACATTTTTCCATGGAACAGCATTAGTAATAACATTCGATTTTCCTTTGTGTGTTTCAAAGCCTGGATTAGGAACCAGGTTTTTACTTTTGGAAGGTGTTTTAGTTTGTGCAGGAAGTGTTACACACAAAAAAAATAAAACGATGCTTGCACTTGTTGCAAGTATCGTTTTATGTATGTGTGTGCTTTTATTCATATACTAAAATCGAAACTCTTTGATCGTATCCACATAGCATTTTACTTTGTCTTTTTCCAAGTCGGGATATAATCCATGACCTAGATTAGCAATGTGCCGGTTCGGACCAAATGCTTTAAGCATCTTTATTGTTTCTTTTTTGATGGTATCATAATCAGCATATAGCAAACATGGGTCCATATTTCCTTGTAATGTTTTATCCGGACCGATCATTGCTCTGGATTCCGCAATATCCATTGTCCAGTCCAGACCGATCGTGTTACAATTCAATTTGCCCATATCTCTTCTGGCAAAATGAGCATCCTTTGCAAAAACAGTCATCGGAACCTCGTTGATCGCATCACATATTTGTGAGATGTATTTTAGTGAGAATTGGTTGTATTGTTCAGGGGATAAAATTCCTGCCCAGCTGTCGAATAACTGAAGCATATCCGCCCCGGCAACAATTTGTCCTTTTAAATAATTGATCGTACTATCGGTTATTTTTTGTAATAATAAATGAGATAGCTCCGGGTTGGTATACAAGAATTTTTTTGCTTTTGAAAAAGTTTTACTTCCGCTTCCTTCGATCATGTAAGCGAAAATGGTCCATGGTGCACCGGCAAAGCCGATCAATGGAACACGTCCGTTCAACTCTTTTTTTGTCAGTTTAATAGCATCGATCACATAATGCAGATCTTCGGGATGTGCAGTACGCAATTGATCAATATCGGCTTTTGTTTTAATTGTTTTTTCAAACCAAGGTCCTTTGGCTTCCACCATCTGATAAGGTAAACCCATTGCTTCGGGAATAACCAGAATATCGGAAAAGATAATGGCGGCATCCACGCCTAAAATATCAACTGGCTGAATGGTTACTTCGCAGGCAAATTCAGGTGTCTCCACTAATTCCTTAAAGCCTCCCATTTTAGCTCTTACTTCTCTGTATTCCGGTAATACCCTACCTGCTTGACGCATAAGCCATACAGGGGTTCTTTCTGTTTTTTCGCCTTTCGCTGCTCTTAAAATTAGATCGTTCTTTAAACTCATGATGTAAATATACTATTTATTGCGGATGATAGATTCTTGTGGCTGTTTTCAGGACTTCTTCCTTATTTAAACTAATTTCTTTTGTTTTTTGCGTGGTGTATAATTCCATTTGGTCAGTTAAATGCGGGTTGTTCTTGTGTCTTGATTCTCCGTAAGGAACAACGCATTCAAAGTGATTGCCTTTTTTTGAATATTTGGCAAACATGATAAAAGAGTCGCCATTGCTAGCTTTTAAAACCCCTTTGCCATTATCTTCAGTAGCCATCGCCATAATACATTCGGGCAATCCAGGCACAGGGAGATTTTTATCTTCCCGTATCAAGCGTTGGGCTGCTCCAAATTCAATATCGATGGTTTTATAATGTTTTAAAAGTGTTTTTTTAGAATAACGGATGGCTTCAACCAGATCGGCAACAGTATAATCCAAGCCGGTTTCCAATTCGTTATAGGCTGCTTCTTTTTTCTTGAATAGATAGTTGAAAGTGAATGTTACCAATGCTGCTTCTCTGTTGTTGGTGTAGCCGGTAAAATCCCATTTTTTTAATTTGGCGATAGCATCCGCTATATCCGGATAGTCTGATTCTTTTAAGCTGTAAACGGTTTGAAATGATTTGTAGATACCTCCCTTTCCTGTAGGGTATTTGCAATCGTATTTGATCTCTTTGATGTCATTAAATGTTAGTCGCTTTTTTGTGGACATTATTTCATTAAAGCGATAATCTCTATTGTTTGTTCTGTTCCATGAAAAGCCTGCTTTTTTGCAATAATCTGGTTCTAGTGGGTTTTCATTTGATGCGGTACAGTGAAATGGTGTGTTGTTGGTGTTGTACAGATAGCCACATTTAGGATTGTATTTTTGTGGTAGCATATTCAAACTATAGTATTTGTTCCACAGAGTTTTGGATGTATTGCCCGGTAATGTTTTTTGCCAATCGAATTGCGGGTCACGAATAGGCACTTTGGCATTGAATAAATAAAAAATGTGATCTTGGTTATCCGCCATCATGAAATTAAAAAGTGGAATACCTTGCATTTCCATGACCTGGTAAAACTGAGTGTATTTTTTTGCTTTCCCCATTTTATACCATTGTTCAGCTGCTTTAATATCATGCATGGTATTGTATCGAAGGGCATAAACACCTTTGTCGGTGCGATAGGCGGGCCCATATACACACCACAATGCTTCTTTTTTGACTTTTATTTTTCCTAGTTTGGTTTTTACTTTCAACGGAACCTTTCTGGTTTCGAAATTGAGCCACTGCCCATCATATTTATATTGATTTTTATTTTTTGGATTGATCTCCATTTCATAGATGTCAACATAGTCGGGCCAGTTGAAAGTGATTGCCCATCCTAAACTATCATTGCATCCCATTGCCGGAGAGGTCATGCCGGGAATAAAAGCGCCATATATGTTCCAGTTTTGTTCGCTGCATAAATGAGCTTCGTACCATGATCCTTGTCCTTCGAGCGGTACATGCGGATTGATGACCAGATAGGTAGCGCTATCTGCCGTTATTTTTGAATTGAAAGCAAAAGCATTAGAACCTGCGCTCGCATTAAAGATGTATTCATCAGGTTTTCCTTTGATAATATATTCGAGTGCTCTAGGTGTTCCAACCATGCTGGTAAGAATAAGGTGGTAGCCTCTTAAAATGGTTTTCGGGTCGACAGGAAAAAGATTTTTTAATTCAATCTGTTTGGGATGTTGTTTGGCAAATGCATTAATTCCATCCGCGTAGGCCTGAAGTATTTTTTTATAGTCAGCTGAAATATCTCTATCGTAAAATTGCTCTACATGTTCTTTAGCTCTTATGAGCTGAACAAAATAATCGGTTGCTGCGCCTTCTTTTCCTGAAATTTCTCCCATACGTGCATTGGCCATAATGAGCATCATTTGCATGTGTTCAAAGTCATCTTCGCAATGTGCCCATGCTAAACCATAGGCGACTTCAGCATCTGTTTTCGCAAAAATATGAGGAATGCCGAATGTGTCTCTGGCAATGGTAATAGTACTTGGATCGACCTGTGCAAAATTGGACAGGGTAAGAGTCGAAATAAAAATGGTACAGAAGAGTGTTCTCATATTCAGAATGCGTAAAAATAACAAAATCGGGTCGAGTACGGCTTGTATTTCACATTTTTTAAATATTTACTTTTACAGACCAAAATTTTAAAAAATGGATGCCTCTGAAAATGAAAAAATTGCTTTAAAATGGTTTGAAGCATTTAATACACACGATCTGGGAGCATTATTGTCCTTGTATGACAATAATGCCCGTCATTTTAGTCCGAAATTAAAGATCCGCAGGCCAGAAACGAATGGTTTGGTGATCGGAAAGGATGCTTTACGCGACTGGTGGAGAGATGCTTTTGAGCGGTTACCAAGTCTGCAGTACAATGTTACTACATTAACAGCCAATGCTGATCGAGTATTTATGGAATATATCCGTAAGGTGGATGGGGAAGAAGATATGCTGGTTGCCGAAGTGCTGGAGGTAAAGGATGGATTAATTGTAGCTTCCAGGGTGTATCATGGCTAATTATTTCATGTATTTTAACTTAAAGTCCATTTTGTTCTTCTTTTTTCTGTAAAATCACTTTTTTTTGAATTATTGACAAAAAATAGGGGGTGTTGAAAAAAAATATTCACTTTTTTGAGTTCCCTCCCCCTAAAAAAATTATTTTTGTGCCATAAAATTGAAAATTATTCATTTCACACCTAAATAAATCAATTCAAAATGGCATTTCACAGATTTAAAGCATTAGAAGCGGTTCTTACACGTGTACCGCAAGAAGTAACTCTTCCTAGTACAAAGGTTTCTGAGTTTTTCGGAGAAAACGTGTTTGGTATTGACGCGATGCGTGAATTTCTTTCCGAAGAAGCATTCAACAGTGTAATGGCTGCCATGCAGCAAGGTACTCAGATCGACCGTAAAATGGCTGATCAGGTAGCGGCATCTATGAAGGCTTGGGCGAATTCAAAAGGTGCTACACATTATACACACTGGTTTCAACCTTTAACAGGTACTACTGCTGAAAAACACGATGCATTCTTTGAGCCTACCGGTGATGGTCGCGCGATCGAACGTTTTGGAGGTAGTCAGTTGGTTCAGCAAGAGCCGGATGCTTCTTCCTTCCCGAATGGTGGTATTCGTAACACGTTTGAAGCACGTGGTTATACGGCTTGGGATCCTACTTCTCCTGCTTTCGTAATTGGTAAAACATTATGTATCCCAACAATCTTCGTTGCATACACAGGTGAGGCGTTAGATTTTAAAACACCTTTATTGAAAGCGCTACACGCTTTAGATAAAGCTGCTGTGGATGTTTGTCAATATTTTGATAAGAATGTTACAAAGGTAACTGCAACCTTAGGATGGGAGCAGGAATATTTCTTAGTTGATGAAGCTTTATATAATGCTCGTCCGGATTTAGCTATGACAGGAAGAACGTTATTTGGTCATACCCCTGCAAAAGGTCAGCAGTTGGAAGATCATTATTTTGGTTCTATTCCTGAGCGTGCAAATGAGTTTATGCGTGATTTTGAGATCGAATCATTGAAATTAGGTATTCCTATTAAAACACGTCACAATGAGGTAGCTCCAAATCAGTTTGAGTGCGCTCCTGTATTTGAAGAGTGTAATTTAGCTGTAGATCACAATCAATTATTGATGGATGTGATGGAGAAAGTAGCTAGACGTCACAACTTCCGTGTGTTATTACATGAAAAACCATTTGCAGGCGTAAATGGAAGTGGTAAACATAACAATTGGAGTTTAGGTACGAATACAGGTAAAAACTTGTTAAGTCCCGGTAAAACACCAAAAACAAACTTGCAATTCTTAACCTTCTTTATTAATACTGTAAAAGCGGTACATGATAATGCAGATCTAATGCGTGCATCTATTGCTTCTGCTAACAATGATCACCGCTTAGGAGCTAATGAGGCTCCACCTGCAATCATGTCTGTATTCTTGGGAACTCAACTTTCTAATGTATTGGATGAATTGGAAAGTAAAGTAAAATCAGGAAAAATGAGTCCGGATGAGAAAACAGCTCTTAAATTAGGTGTAGGTAAAATTCCTGATATTTTATTGGATAATACAGATCGTAACAGAACTTCGCCATTTGCATTTACCGGGAATAAATTTGAATTCCGAGCGGTTGGTTCTTCTGCTAACTGTGCCGGACCAATGACTGTAATGAATACCATTATGGCTGATCAATTGGTGAAATTCAAGAAAGATGTGGATGCGCTTATTTCTAAAAATGTAGATAAGGATGAGGCCATCTTCCAAGTGTTGAGAAAATACATCATCGAATCAAAAAAGATCCGTTTCGAAGGAAATGGATATGGTGAAGAATGGGTAAAAGAAGCTGCAAAAAGAGGTTTGTCAAATATCAAAACAACTCCTCAAGCATTGGGAGCTTTTGTTTCTAAACAAACAATAGACTTGTTTGAACGGAATAACATTATGAGTCACCGCGAGCAACATGCCCGTTATGATATCTATTTGGAAACTTATACAAAAAAGATCCAGATCGAATCACGTGTTATGGCTGATTTAGCTTTGAATCATATCATTCCAACTGCTATCCGTTATCAAGGTTCTTTGGTTCAAAATGTTAAAGGCTTAAAAGATATTTTGAGTGCTGCCGAATTTAAGAAAGCGGCTCAAATTCAATTAGATATGATCTCTGAGATCTCCGAGCATGTGAATATTATCAAAACGAACGTGGATAATATGACGGAAGCCCGTAAAAAGGCCAATGCAATTGGAGATGTTAAAAAGCAAGCGATCGATTATTGTGAAAAGGTAAAGGCGTATTTTGAAACCATCCGCTATCATGTAGATAAGCTGGAATTGTTAGTGGATGATGAAAATTGGCCACTGCCAAAATACAGAGAGTTATTGTTTACAAAATAACAGGAAAAAATCCCCAAAAAGTTCTTTTTCGGGGATTTTTAATTGATTTTCCTTAAAATATGGGCATAATAAAATATTTACAAAGAATTTTTTTGTTTCAAATATTTCTTTATTTTAGCACCCATATAATTAGTTAACAAACCATAAACTGATATGAAACTATTTACAAAATTAACTGCAGGATTAATTGTAGCTATTTTATTTTCAGCCGATGTAATGGCGCAGAAAAATTTCTCTAAAGATGCTGATAAAGCATTTAACAATCAGGAATATTTCAATGCGATAGAGCTGTATAAGAAGGCATTTACAAAGATCAAGAAGAAAGAAGAAAAAGCAAATAATATCTTCAAGACAGCGGAGTGCTACCGTATGATCGGTGATAATAAGCAAGCTGAAGCTTGGTATACAAAGGCTATCAAAGCAAACTATAATGATCCGAAAGCGAAATTGTATTTAGCGAATGCTAAAAAAGCTCAAGAAAAATATAACGAAGCTTTGATCGAGTACAATAACTACAAGAAAGATGTGCCTTCTGATCCACGTGGAGAAGATGGGGCTAAATCTTGCGAGTTAGCTCAAAAATGGAAAGATAATCCTACACGCTACAAAGTGGAGAACATGGCTCAGATCAACTCAAAAGATCCTGATTTCTGCCCAACTTTTGCAGACAAAAAATATAACAAAATTTATTTCACATCTATGCGTGCCGGTGTTACCGGTGGTTCTATCGATGGTACTATCGGAGAGAACTACAGTGATATCTTCGAAACAGCAATGGATAAAAACGGAAAATGGAGTACTCCTGCATCTATTGGTGCTCCTGTTAATACCAAAGACAATGAAGGTTTAACTGCGATGACCAAAAAAGGTGATATGTTGTTTTTCACTCGTTGTATTGTTGAGAAAAATGAACAAACCTACAATCAGTTATGGTATGCTCCTAAAAAAGGAAATGTTTGGGGTGATCCCGTGAAAATGGAATTTTGTAATGATTCATTGAAATTTGCATCTCCAACTATATCTAATGATGGTATGACTTTGATCTTCTCTTCTAACATGCCTGGCGGACAAGGAGAGAATGACTTATGGATTTCTACTTACGATAAGAAAGCTAAAAAATGGAATACGCCTACTAACTTAGGTACTACAATCAATACTCCTGGTAATGATGTATTCCCTTTCTTGCATGATGATGGAACATTATATTTCTCTTCAACTGGTCATTTAGGAATGGGTGGTATGGATATCTTCAAAGCAGAGAAAAAAGGTGAAGGACAGTGGGGTAATGTTACCAACATGAAATATCCTATCAACTCTGCCGGTGATGATTTCGGTATTGTGTTCGAAGGGAAAAAAGAGCGTGGTTACCTTTCTTCAAACCGTGAGGGTACAAAAGGTGCTGATGATATCTGGTCATTTGTTCTTCCTCCATTATTGTTTACTATTGAAGGGGTTGTTACTGACTGTAAGTTCAAAGAAGTTATCCCTGGAGCTGTAGTTAAATTGGTAGGTTCTGATGGATCTTCAGTAGAAGCAAAAACAGATGCTGCCGGTTACTATAAATTCGCTGAAAATGGCTCTAACCGTTATGTAAATCCTAATACATCTTACGTATTGACAGTTACTGTAGCAAATGATGTAAAAACTGTTCAAGCGCCTCAAGGTTTCTTGGCAAGTTCTGATAAGCCAAAAGTAACAACTGTTGGACTAGAAGAAGGTAAGACATTTAAAAACGATTTCTGTTTAGTACCTATCGAGCGTTTTATCCGTTTCCCGGATGTATTGTATAACTTAGGTAAAGCAGATTTAGAGCATCCTTCCAATCCACGCGATTCATTAAATTACTTATACCAAACATTGTTGGATAACCCTACATTCGTTATCGAGTTGAGTTCTCATACCGATTACCGTGGTTCTGATGCTGCTAACCAGAAGTTATCCGAAGCACGTGCGAAATCTTGTGTTGACTACTTAATTTCTAAAGGAATCAATCCTGCTCGTTTGAAAGCGAAAGGTTATGGCGAAAAAGCACCTGTTGAGGTGAAAGATGCTGATGGTAAAGTGATGTATACATTAACTGAAGCGTATATCAACAAAACAACAAAAGGTAAATCTAAAGAAGAATATGAAGCATTAATGCAGAAAAACAGACGTACTGTATTCTCTGTATTGAGCAAAGATTTCGTTGATCCGAACGCTCCGAAAGAAGAGCCGAAAACTGCTCCTACTACTCCTAAAACAGAAGAAGAGGAAGAAGAATAGTTATCAACTATTGATAAATACTAAAAACATCCCGCACATATCTTGCGGGATGTTTTTATTTTTGTACCTGTTATTTTTATAGTATGAGTGATAATCGATATAACCAGCGTGGTGTTTCTGCTTCTAAAGAGGACGTACACAATGCTATTTCTAAAATAGATAAAGGTTTATTTCCTAAAGCTTTTTGTAAGATCGTACCGGATCATTTGAGTGGCGATCCGAACTATTGTATTGTGATGCATGCTGATGGTGCCGGCACAAAATCATCATTGGCCTATATGTATTGGAAAGAAACAGGTGATGCATCGGTTTGGAAAGGGATTGCACAGGATGCGATCATTATGAATACCGATGACCTTTTGTGTGTAGGTGCAGTTGATAATATCTTATTGTCTTCTACTATCGGAAGGAATAAGAATTTAATTCCAGGAGAAGTAATATCCGCTATTATTAATGGGACAGAAGAGATCTTGGAGCAACTAAGGAATTACGGAATAGGCATCTACTCAACCGGTGGAGAAACTGCCGATGTGGGCGACCTCGTTCGTACATTAATTGTTGATTCTACTGTAGTTTGCAGAATGAAACGTTCTGATGTGATCGACAATAAAAATATTCAGGCAGGTGATGTGATTGTTGGCTTAGCTTCTTCTGGCAAGGCAAATTATGAAGCTGAATATAATGGTGGTATGGGGAGTAATGGATTAACCTCCGCCCGTCATGATGTGTTTGAAAAATATTTAGCATCCAAATTTCCGGAGAGCTTTGATGCTGCTGTTCCTGAAAGTTTAGTGTATAGTGGTAAAATAAAATTGACGGATAAGATCAATGTTGGTTCTGAAGAGGTAACAGCAGGCAAACTAGTGTTATCACCCACACGTACCTACGCACCGATTATTAAAAAAATTCTGGATAAATACCGTCCTCAAATTCATGGAATGGTGCATTGCAGTGGTGGAGCACAAACAAAAGTGTTACATTTCACAAACAATGTTCATGTTATAAAAGATAATTTATTTCCCATCCCTCCATTGTTTAAATTGATTCATGAACAAAGTGGAACCGATTGGAAAGAAATGTATAAAGTATTCAATATGGGCCACCGCATGGAATTGTATGTTCCGCAGGAAATTGCTCAGGATATTATTTCTATTTCAAAGTCATTTAACGTGGATGCTCAAATTGTCGGAAGAGTAGAAGCAAGTGAAACCAATAGATTAACCATTCGCTCCGAATTCGGGACGTTTGAATATTAGCGCAAAACCTTTATAATTGGCAGTTGCAAGCCGGCAATGATGATCATTGTCCATGCAGCTGCCAATTTTTTTGTACTTTTGCGCCATTAAAAGAATAAATAATTAAAATTAGAATATCGTGTTAGATAAATTAGCTGCCATAAAAAGACGTTGGGAAGAAGTAGAACAAAAACTTTCCGATCCGAAAGTGATTGCGGATATGAAAGAGTTTAAAAAATTCAATAAGGAGTATAAAGATCTTACGGAAGTGGTAAATGCTTACCATGAATACAAGAAAGTTGTAGAGAATATTGAATTCAATAAGGATATTTTGGCCAATGAGAAGGATGATGAGATGCGTGATATGGCAAAGATGGATATGGAAGAATTGCTTCCAAAGAAGGAGAAAATGGAAGAGCAGATCCGTCAGATGCTGATCCCGAAAGATCCGGAAGATGCTAAAAACTGTGTATTGGAGATCCGTGCAGGAACAGGTGGGGATGAGGCCAGTATTTTTGCAGGAGATCTTTATCGAATGTATACCCGCTACATGGAAGCTAATAACATGCGCTATGAAGTGGTTGATTTTAATGAAGGAACAATGGGAGGTTACAAAGAGGTGATCATTGAAGTGAAATCAGATAATGCCTACGGAATATTAAAATTTGAAGCAGGTGTACATCGTGTGCAACGTGTACCTCTTACCGAAACAATGGGTCGTGTTCATACCTCAGCTGCTACGGTTCTTGTAATGCCTGAAGCGGATGAAGTGGATGTGGTGTTGAACCCTTCAGATATTGAAATGCAAACAGCCCGTTCAGGTGGTGCAGGTGGACAGAACGTAAATAAGGTGGAAACAAAAGTTATGTTAACACACAAACCAACTGGTATTGTGGTGACTTGTCAGATCGAGCGTTCTCAGCTAGGTAACCGCGAACGTGCAATGGTAATGCTTCGTAATAAATTGTATGAATTAGAATTACAAAAGCATTTAGATGCAGTTTCTAAAAGACGTAAAACAATTGTTGCAACTGGTGACCGCTCCGAAAAGATCAGAACATACAATTATCCGCAAAACAGGATCACAGATCATCGCATCAACATGACGGTGTATAATCTTACTGATTTTATGGATGGTGATATTCAACCAATGATCGATGCGCTTCAGTTAGCAGAGAATACCGAACGAATGAAAGAAGGTGGATTAACAGCATAACCGGTTTAAGATGACGAAAGCAGAGTTATTTGAAAATATAAAACGCAAACGATCTTTTTTATGCATCGGCCTGGATACCGATCTAACAAAGATCCCAAAACATTTATTGTCGTCCGATGATCCGATCTTCGAATTCAATAAGCAGATCATTGATGCGACACATGATCTGTGCGTTTCATATAAACCGAATATCGCCTTTTATGAAACGGAAGGTGTAAAAGGCTGGATCAGTTTGGAGAAAACGATCAATTATTTAAACAAGAACTTTCCTGATCAGTTCACGATTGCGGATGCTAAACGTGGCGATATTGGTAATACATCTAAAATGTATGCAAAAGCATTTTTAGAAAAAATGGATTTCGATTCCATTACTGTTGCTCCATATATGGGAGAAGACAGTGTTATGCCATTCACGGAATACAACAATAAATGGGTGATATTATTAGCCCTAACATCCAATAAAGGAGCATTTGATTTTCAAATATTGGATACCGCTTCGCAACCTTTATATAAGCGTGTACTGGAAACATCAAAAAAATGGGGAGCACCTGAGAATATGATGTATGTAGTAGGTGCAACAAAAGCAGAAATGCTTTCTGAAATAAGAACAATTATTCCTGATAGCTTTTTGTTGGTTCCTGGTGTTGGTGCTCAAGGTGGCAGTCTTTCAGAAGTCGCCAAATATGGCATGAATAAAACCTGTGGTTTATTAGTGAATTCATCCAGGGGGATTATTTATGCTTCTAACGGACCCGATTTTGCTGAAAAAGCCAGAGAAGAAGCACTCAAGCTTCAGCAGGAAATGGATCAATTGTTAAACAGTTACTTATAAAATCAGACAGACTACTCCCTGTTAAAATAAAAAAAGCAAAGGAGTAGTATGACCGAAGAATTCTTACACCATGTCTGGAAGTTCAGACTATTTGATCAAACCGATCTAAAAACCATTCAAGGAGAATCTGTTTCAATAGAAAAAGTGGGGACGCACAATTTTGATTCCGGTCCAGATTTTTTTAATGCCAAAATTAAAATTGCTGACACGCTTTGGGCCGGTAATGTAGAGATACATACCTATGCAAGTGATTGGTTGAAACACGACCATCAATCCGATAAGGCCTATCAAAATGTTGTTTTACATGTCGTTTTTCAGTCTGATAAAGAGATCAAACGCTTTTCAGGCGAAGTTATTCCTGTGTTGGAATTAAAGAACCGGATTCCTGTATCCTTACTGAATAAATACAAGTATTTTAAGACAAGTAAATCATCTATTCCTTGTTCAGCTCAAATAAAAGAGGTCCCTGCTTTTGTGGTACATTCTACTATTGATAAATTATTATTGGAGCGCCTGGAGCGTAAGTCGATCTCTATTTTGAATAGTCTGGCTTTGAATAATAATAATTGGGAGGAAACATTCTATCAGCAAATTGCACGTAATTTCGGATTTAAAGTGAATGCAGAACCATTTGAATTATTGGCAAAATCATTGCCTTCACTTGTGCTCGCGAAGCATAAAAACAGTTTGTTGCAAATTGAAGCATTGTTATTCGGACAGGCAGGAATGCTGGAAACACACATGGACGATAAATATGCATTGAGTTTGCAGAATGAATATAGTTTTTTGAAAAAAAAATTCAGTTTGAAGCCCATTGATGAACATCTTTGGAAATACATGCGTTTACGTCCGGTTAATTTTCCAACTGTTCGAATTGCTCAATTTGCTCAGTTAGTTTATCACTCCAGTCATCTGTTTTCAAAGATCATTGAGGCGGAAAGTGTTGTTCAATTAAAGGAATATTTTCAAATAAGTGCTTCTACTTATTGGGAGGAACATTACCAGTTTGGTACTCCATCAGTGAAGCGAAAAAAGCAGCTGGGACAAGATTCAATTAACACAATTCTTATCAATACCGTTATTCCCTTTTTATTTGTTTATGGAAAACAAAAGAAGGATGATAAATACATAGAGCGCGCATTGTATTTTTTAGAGCATTTGGATGGGGATAAGAATTCGATCATTGATAGTTGGAGTGAATTAGGCTTGCCCGTTAAAAACGCCTATGCTACACAGGCATTGCTTCAGTTGAAAAACGAGTATTGCTTCTTTAAAAAGTGTCTAAATTGTAATGTTGGAAATTATTTAATGAAAAAATCGTAATTTAGATTACTATTCCAATAGATCTATGATAGAAAAAATACAAACTTGGTTTGAAACACAAGCATTTGGTGTATGCGAATGGTGGGGAAAAAAGCTGGGTATCAGCACCACTAAAATTCGTATGTATTTTATTTATTTATCATTTTTTACTGTAGGCTCGCCTGTTATCGTGTATTTTGTGATGGCGTTTATTCTTGAGAATAAGCAATATTTTAAGCCATTTCAATCAAAAAGAAAAAGCATCTGGGATCTATAATCTAATTATTTGTGTCACGTTTTCGCCAGTTTTATCAGTTATTTGTTTCGCTTGGATTGCTATTAGTGATCATTGTTATTGGCATTATTGGTTTTATTGTCATTGAAGGTTATAATTTATTTGATGCCTTATATATGACCATAATCACTGTAGCAACTGTTGGTTTTCAAGAGGTTCAACCGTTAAGTGATGCCGGACGTGCATTTACAATATTTTTAATTATCACAAGTTTTGGTACATTTGCTTATGCCGTTACATCCATTTCCAGATATGTAATTGACGGTGAGTTTAACGAATATTTTAGAAATTATAAAGTGAGTTCAGCAATCGATAAATTAGAAAATCATGTGATCATCTGCGGTTTTGGTCGTAATGGAAAACAGGCAGCACATGTTTTAAAAAAGCATAACACACGTTTTGTGGTGATCGAGCAGAAAAAGGACATTGTTTCTGCTGTGAATCATAAGTATGCTGATCTTGTATTGGAAGGTGATTCTACTCAAGATGAAGTGTTGTTGAGAGCAGGCATAACACGAGCAAAAGCGATCATAACAACGTTGCCGATCGATGCGGATAATTTGTTTATTGTGCTTTCTGCCCGTACGCTTAATCCGAAACTGACCATCATTAGTCGTGCATCCGAAGATAATTCTGACAAAAAATTGAAGTTAGCCGGTGCTGATAATATCATTATGCCGGATAAAATTGGTGGTGCTCACATGGCTTCATTGGTTATGAAACCGGATGTAATGGAGTTTGTTGATTTTATTACCGGACAGGGTGGTGATAATATTCGTTTGGAAGAGATCACATTTGCGAATCTCTCGGCTGAATTTCAAAATAAAACTATCAAGGAATTAGAGATCCGTAACCGTTCAGGAGCCAATATCATTGGTTTTAAAACTGGCAATGGTGAATATATCATTAACCCAAGTGCCGATACCAAGATCATTCCTGATGCAAAATTATTTGTGTTGGGGACTACTGAACAGATAAATAAACTTAAAGAATTAATGGTTTGATCCTTTTTAGTTATGAAGAAGATATTGATCACAGGGAGTAATGGTTTGCTTGGACAAAAATTAGTGTATGCTTTAAAAAAATGGAACGATGTTGAAACAATTGCTACAGCATTAGGCACTAACCGCTTGATCGATCAGCAAGGTTATATTTATGAACCCATGAATATTGTGGATCAAGCAAACGTTGAAGCAGTCATTAAAAAATATCAACCGGATGTGATCATCAACACTGCTGCAATGACAAATGTAGATGCCTGTGAGTCGAAGCGCGAAGAATGTTGGGCATTAAATGTTTCTGCAGTAGAATACATGATCGATGCAATAAAAAAACACAGCCCTCAAGCACATTTTATTCACCTTTCCACTGATTTTATATTTGATGGAGAAAAAGGAAGTGCCTACACAGAAGAAGATACTCCTAATCCTTTATCATATTACGCTCTTTCAAAATGGGAAGCCGAAAAGAGAGTTCAAAACAGCGGTATAAAATGGGCTATCGGTAGAACGATCATTGTATTTGGTATCGTTGATAATATGAGCAGAAGTAATATTGTTCTTTGGGCAAAAGATGCTTTGACCAAAGGTCAAAAGATCAATGTAGTAGATGATCAGTTCCGTTCTCCTACATTGGCAGAAGATCTGGCTCAAGGATGTATTTTGATAGCAGATAAAGGGGCTACTGGAATATATAATTTAGCTGGACCAGATACTTTTAGCATTTTAGACTTAGTTTATAAAGTGGCCGATTTCTGGAAATTGGATAAATCGCTGGTTAGTCCTTCCAAATCGAATACGCTCAACCAGCCTGCTAAACGTCCACCACGAACAGGTTTGATCATTGATAAGGCCAGAAAAGAGCTGGGTTATGCTCCCCATACATTTGAACAGGGATTAAAGATATTGGATGAGCAGCTAAAAGCTTTTAGTTAAATATCCATAGAAGAACAGGTTTTTCTGTTCCCTTCAATTTGGCGTCCAGCGTTTTCATTAATTTATTTCCGATTGCCGGACAACCCCATCCTTCAGGAGTTCCGTTAGGATACACTTCTTTATCGGCTACATCACTCCAGGAGTGTAAAACGATCTGGCGTTTGATCGCATTATTGTTTGTGGATTCTAAGCCATGCAAAAGGTAGTTGACATTTATTCCCCACTGACTATAGCCTCGTTTACCAATCTTATATTTTCCAAGCGCTGTGCAATGGCTGTCGGGTGTGTTGCTGAATACAGGTTTTGTTTTGGTATAGGTTTCTCCCCAGGGCATCGATCCGCATCCATGAGCACATAAACCCGATGCAATGATGCTATCGTTTTTCATGTCCCATAAAAAGGCGCGGTTCTTTCCGGAGTGTAAACTCATATCAATGAGAATACAAAATTGAGTATTATAGTTTTTTGATTTACAGAATGTTTCTGCCTGATGTGCCTTCTCTTTTAAACGATTTATTGTTTTTTCATCTGCTTTGTAAGAGAATAGAAGCAGAGTGATAATAAGAAGTGGAACTAGTACAAAACGATTCATGTTGGATGAACGGAGTAAAGGTTTGTTTAGTATAAAATTAAAAAGAGAGACCATTCGATCTCTCTTTTTAAAGTTTTTTAACGGGATGTAATTACAGATTGTTCAATTTTTCAATCAATTCGATCACCTTGTCTCCTAATTTTTCTTTCACATCCGAGAATAGTTTTTTACGCTCTGCTCTGTTTTGTAATTTTTTAGCACTGTTCACCTTTTCGATCAATTCATCTGCTAAGTCAACACACTCATCAACGATCGCTTCTACTTGCGCTTCGTTCTTGCCTTCGTTGTTCAATAGGGAGTTGTAACATTCTTCAATAACATCTCCTAATAGACCATTGATGTTTCTTTTTAATTCTCTGCGATTTGCCATTTTTATTTTAGTTTATTTGTTTTTATTTCAATGCCGCCAATTGTTCTTCAATGGCTTTTATTTTTGCTTCAGCATCGGCTTGTTTTTTGCGCTCATTCTCTACCATTTCGGGTTTTGCATTGGCCACAAATTTTTCATTTGCCAATTTCGCTTGAACCGATTTTAAGAATCCTTTGCTATAGTCCAAGTCTTTTGTTAAACGTGCACGTTCTTCATCCACATTAATATTGTTTGCTAATGGCACAAAAAACTCGGTTGTTTTGATCATGAATGAAAATGCACCATCTACTTTTTCTTTCGTGTATTTTAATGCTGAAAGATTTGCAAGCTTAACAACTACTTCATCAAAGAAACTATGTTGTGCATCCGATTTTTCGATCAATTCCAATTTTTCTTTCGGAGAAATCTGTTTTTGAGCACGGATGTTACGCATCATCGCAACGATCTCTTTGCACGCTTCAAACTCTGCTAATAATTGTTTGTTAAGCGGTTTCTCCGAAGGCCAAGCTGCAACAATTACACAATCTTTATCTGTACGTTCTTTGATCAAATGCCAGATCTCTTCCGTAATGAATGGCATCCAAGGATGCATCACTTTCAGGATCTGCTCAAAGAAATGGATCGTAGCATCATAAGTCGCTTTATCAATTGGTTTTGCTTTTCCATCAACAAATTCCGGTTTGATCATTTCCAGATACCAGGCACAGAAATCATCCCAAACCAGTTTATAAGTTGCCATTAATGCTTCACTCATTCTGTATTTAGAATACAGGTCATTGATCTCCGCTACCTGTTCATTGAATTTGTTTTCAAACCATTCAACAGATGCTTTGTTGTTATTGGATGGAGGCGTGTCAGCAACTTCAAAACCTTGTACTAAACGGAATGCATTCCAAACTTTGTTAGAGAAATTTCTACCTTGTTCGCAATAACTTTCATCAAATGGAAGGTCATTTCCGGCAGGTGAACACAAAAGCATTCCCACACGCACGCCATCTGCTCCGTATTTTTCGATCAAGTCCAAAGGATCGGGTGAGTTCCCCAATGACTTACTCATTTTTCTACCCAGCTTATCCCTTACAATTCCTGTTAAGTAAACATTGGTAAATGGTTTTTGTCCTGTGTATTCATATCCTGCAATGATCATACGTGCTACCCAGAAGAATAAGATCTCCGGGGCGGTAACAAGATCATTCGTTGGATAATAATATTTTAGATCGGCATTGGCTTTGTCCCAACCATTCTGAATGATCTTTGGATCAAAAACGGTAAGTGGCCACAACCAGGAAGAGAACCATGTATCCAATACATCTTCATCCTGTTTGATCTCTTCTTTTTTTACGGATGGGTTTACACCTTTTAATTTTTCAAAAGCTTCATCTATTGTTTTTGTAACAACGGTATTGCCTTGTCCATCATACCATGCCGGGATTCGTTGTCCCCACCATAACTGACGCGAGATACACCAGTCGTGTACATTCTCCATCCAATGTTTGTAGGTATTGATGAATTTATCAGGGATCAATTTTACTTCGTTATTCAATACAGCATCTAAAGCCGGTTTTGATACTATATCCATTTTTAGGAACCATTGCATGGAAAGCTTTGGTTCAATAACAGCATCGGTACGCTCGCTGTGTCCAACTTTATTTTTTATGGTATCTACTTTTGAAACAAAACCTTGTTCTTGCAGATCTTTGATGATCTGCTTACGGCAGGCAAAACGATCCATTCCAACATAGATCTGTGCCGCTTCGCTGATCTTTCCATCGGATGTCAATCCATCGATAACAGGAAGCTTGTGCTTCAATCCTAGGTTGTAGTCGTTGATGTCATGAGCAGGCGTTACTTTTAAAGCACCGGTACCAAATTCTTTATCAATATAGGTGTCAAAAATGATCGGCACTTCGCGGTTAATAAGTGGAATGATCGCCATTTTGCCCTTTAAATGTGCGTATCGCTCATCTTCCGGGTGAACACAAATGGCAGTATCGGCCATGATCGTCTCCGGACGGGTGGTAGCAATGGTTACAAATTCGTTGCTGTCTTTTATTTTGTAATTGATGTAAACAAGCTGACTATCTTTCTCTTTGTAAATTACTTCTTCATCGGAAACCGCTGTTAAACCAACAGGATCCCAATTTACCATTCGTACTCCACGGTAGATCTGTCCTTTATTGTATAGGTCAATAAATACATCAATAACGGCTTCGCTCAGGTCGTTTTCCATGGTGAAACGTGTACGATCCCAGTCGCAAGAAGCACCAAGTTTTTCAAGCTGTTTGAGGATGATACCACCATACTTTTCTTTCCATTCCCAAGCATGTTTTAAGAAATCTTCACGACTAAGGTCGGTTTTTTTTATTCCTTTCTCTTTAAGTAATGCAACCACTTTTGCTTCGGTAGCAATAGAAGCATGGTCGGTTCCGGGAACCCAGCAAGCATTCTTTCCTTGCATACGCGCCCTGCGGATAAGCACATCCTGAATGGTATTGTTGAGCATGTGTCCCATGTGTAACACCCCTGTAACATTCGGTGGGGGAATCACAATTGTATAGGGCTCACGCTCATCAGGAGTGGATCTGAAAAAATTATTTTTTAACCAATGGGCATACCATTTGTTTTCTGTAATTTTTGGGTCGTAGGTTTTAGGAATTTCCATAATAATTTACTTACTTCGTTTTTCTGTTTGAAAAAGAGCACAAATCTACTAAAAATAATTTTCTTAATTTTTGGATTATGGCACGATTTTGGCTTGTTTTTAAATAGAAAAAAGATCTAAAAAACGATTCAATTTTTACTTGTTATGAAAAAAGTATTATTTACCCTTGGAATCTTTGTTCTTTCTGTGGCTGCGGTAAGTGCACAAGAGAAAAAAGAGGGAACTGCAACAGCAACAGCCCCATTGACCAGCAATGCTGAAATTACCTTTGATAAAGAAGTGCATGATTTTGGAACGATCGACTATGCCGGTAACGGGACATATGAGTTTCGTTTTGTAAATACCGGTAAAGAACCTTTGATCATTAGCAATGCGCAAGGATCATGCGGATGTACGGTTCCGACATACCCTAAGAATGTACCGATCAAACCGGGGGCAGTTGAATATATCAAAGTAACCTACGATACAAAGCGTGCCGGTAATTTTACAAAAACAGTGACCATTACCTCAAATGCTAAAACACCATCTAAGGTGATCACCATAAAAGGTACTGTGTCTCCTGCTCCAACAGAGGAAGCGTTTCCTTCAGGTGGTAAAAAAGATGATGGAGCAACACCATTTGAAAAGCATTAATGGACTAAATAACCAAAACATCAATAATTAAAACAACAAAACAATGAAAAAAGCTATCTTATCTATCGGATTATTTGTGTGTGTAGCAATTGGCGCCAATGCACAAGAAACTACCACTCCAAATCCCGTTAACCCAAATGCTCCTAAATTCAAATTTGAATCAGAAGTGATCGATTACGGTACAATTGAACACAATGCGAACGGTGACCGTGAATTCAAATTTACCAATGTGGGTAAAGAACCATTGATCATTACAAATGCAGTAGGATCTTGCGGATGTACAACTCCACAGTGGCCAAAAGAACCAATTAAGCCGGGTGCAACAGCAACTATTAAAGTTCATTACGCAACAGATAGAGTAGGTCAGTTTGAGAAAACAGTTACATTAACTTCTAATGCTGATACTCCTTCAAAAGTATTAAAAATTAAAGGTGTTGTTAAGCCTGATCCAACTCCGGCTCCAGCTCCAGCTGCTCCAGCTGCCGGAACAGAACAAAAACACTAATTTTTTGTAAGACTAGTATCTATTTCAAGCCCTTTTGATCAAATCGAAAGGGCTTGATCTTTTTTCAAAATGAAAACACTCATATTTATCATTATTCTTCAGTTTAGTTGTGTTGTACTGTACTCACAACAGATCAAATTCAAATCTACCAAATACAATTTTGGATTTGTTCACGAAGGGGATACCGCTAAAATAGAATATGAATTAAAAAATGTAGGACAACAACCGCTTGTTATTCAGAATTATGAAGTGGAATGTGGTTGTACGGTCATGGAAAAACCGCAGCGTGCTATTGAGCCGGGGGAGACGTATGTTCTAAAAGTAACTTTTGATACACATAATAAATATGACCGGCAGGATCGTGCAATAAAGATCTTCTCAAATGCCAAAGATTCCCCGCATGAATTGAGGTTTAAAGGAGTGGTATTGAAGCCCAAGAAAAAAAGCTGAAAATATTCCCAGATTCAAGCCTAAATGCTAACTTTGGCTACTTTTTAAAATCTAAAAAAATGCCAAAAGTATCCTTGAAGGGTAATAATATGCCCGCTTCTCCTATCAGAAAATTAGTTCCATTTGCCGATGCGGCTAAAAAAAGAGGAACAAAAATATATCATTTGAATATTGGTCAGCCCGACATTGAAACACCGGAAGTGATGTTGAATGCGATCAAAAATGCAGATATCAAAGTGTTGGAATATTCTCACTCTGCAGGTATTGAGTCGTATCGAAAAAAATTAGCCGGTTACTATGGTAGTTTTAATATCAATATTACCGAGAATGATATCATTATCACAACAGGTGGATCAGAAGCGATCGAGATAGCCATGATGACTTGCTTCAATCCGGGGGATGAGATCATTATTCCGGAGCCGTTCTATGCAAATTATAATGGTTTTTCCTGTGCTGCTGATGTGAAAGTTGTGCCGGTTAAGTCCACCATTGAAACAGGTTTTGCATTGCCACCGATCTCTGAATTTGAAAAACACATTACTAAAAATACGAAAGGGATCATGATCTGTAATCCGGGAAACCCTACAGGTTATTTGTATTCACGTGAAGAGTTGGAATTGTTGAAGCAGTTGGTGTTGAAGTATGATCTGTTCTTATTGAGTGATGAAGTGTATCGTGAGTTTTGTTACGATGGAAAAGAATATGTTTCTGTAATGCATCTGGAAGGAATTGATAACAATGTAATATTGTTAGATTCGATCTCTAAACGTTATAGCGCTTGTGGTGCGCGTATTGGTGCTATGATCTCTAAGAACAAAGAGGTAATGGGAGCTGCCATGAAATTTGCTCAGGCACGTTTAAGTCCGCCTACATTTGGTCAGATAGGTGCAGAGGCGGCATTGAACACACCAAAAGAATATTTTGAAAAAGTAAAAACAGAATACGTTGGGCGTAGAGATTTCTTGATCGATGCCTTAAATAAAATGGAAGGCGTATTCTGTCCGAAGCCTAGTGGTGCTTTTTATTGCATTGCTAAATTACCGATCGATAATGCTGATAAATTCTGTCAATGGCTTTTGGAATCATTTGAACATGAAGGACAAACTGTAATGTTGGCACCTGCAACAGGATTTTATTCTACACCGGGGTCGGGAACGAATGAAGTACGCTTGGCGTATGTATTAAATAAAACTGATCTTAAAAATGCGATGATCTGTCTGGAAAAAGCACTAAAAGTGTATCCGGGAAGAGTTTCTTAATTTATTAGAATGAAGATATTTGTAAAAAATCTCGATAGAGATATCAATGAAATGCAATTGGAAGGATTGTTTGCTCAATTTGGGAAAGTGATCTCCACCAAAATTGTATATGATACCATTACCTGGGAATCCAAAGGTTTTGCTTTTTTGGAAATGGCCAAAAAAGACGATGCATTAAAAGCCATCGAAGCCTTGAATGGAAAAGAGATAAAGGGACGTGAACTGATCGTGCAGGAGGCTGTGGATAAAAGAAGATAGTTCGTATGCGTCATTTACTCTTACTCGTTTCTTTGTCACTTTTTGTTGGCCTTCTATTTTCATGTTCTTCTTCGTCCACCTCAGAGGTTAATACTTCCGATTCATTAAAGCAGAATGATGCAGATGTTTCTGAAAATACAGATAGCATTAACCGGATCTTAAAAAAGATCCATGCGAAAGAGAAGAACGCATTATTGGATGTGCTATTTAAGAAAAGAGCCAAAGCCGGATTTAATGCTGCTGTTTTAGTAGCACAGGGTGGACAGATCATTTATCAGAATGCTTTTGGATATTCCGATATTAAGGAAAAAACACCGCTTACACTTCAGTCGCAATTTCAACTAGCATCTGCTTCAAAGCCTTTAACAGCTGCAGGTATATTGCTGCTGAAAGATCAAGGAAAGTTAAGCCTGAACGATTCCATACAAAAGTACTTTCCTCTTTTTCCTTATCCGGGAATAACAATCAAACACTTATTGAGCCACCGCTCGGGTTTGGCGAACTATATTTATTTCTGCGAGCCTTATTGCGATGAGAAAAATTGTTACAATGGCAAAGTGTTCGACAATGCTTCTATGCTAAATATTATTATTAATACAAAGCCCGATCTGTATTCAAAACCCGACAAAAAATTTGAATATTGTAATACTAATTATGCTTTGCTTGCGCTGATCATCGAAAAGGTGTCTCATCAGTCGTATGCAACGTTTATGAGAGAGCAGGTGTTCGATACCTTAGGGATGACTGAGTCGTTTGTAGTGGGTGATAAGGATAGAGTCAAGAATAAAACGATCGGACATTCTCCTTCAGGGAAGGTGGAGGAGGAAGTATATGCAGATGATGTGTATGGCGACAAAGGCATTTACTCAACAGTAGGCGACCTTTTTAAATTCAACAAAACGCTTTATTCCGAAAAATTGCTTAAATCGGGAACGATCATAGAATCGTACGCGGGGTATAGTAATGAACACAAAGGAAAAAGAAACTATGGTTTGGGTTGGAGAATTGTGGATAATGGCAAGGCCGGAAAAATCATTTATCACAACGGCTGGTGGCATGGTTACAGTAGTTTGTTCTATAGACGACCATCGGATGAAACCTGTATCATTGTTTTGTCGAATAAATTCAGCCGTATGCCCTATCAAATACAGGATATTCTTACCATTTTGGACGGGAAAGAGTCGGGGGAAGAGATTGAAGGGGAATAGCTTTAACAAAAATTATCTGTTACCGTTTGGGATTCAAAGCTTGAATTCCCCTATCTTTGCAAAAAATTAAAACGTTTTATCGAAATGAAAAAGTTATTTTATGTTTTAGCATTATTACCATTGGCCTTTGGTTGTGGAAATGGTGGAAATGAAAAATTATTATCTACAGAAGATAGTTTAAAAGCGATCAATGGCGGATATAAGATCAGAATAGATGATCAGGATTCGAGCATTCAAGCATTTATCAGAGGTTTCAATGAGATTCAGGACAATCTGGATATGATCAAAGAAAAAGAGAAGATCGTTACAGAAAATAGTAAAGACGCGGAATCCCGTAAATCGAAAGAAGAGCAGATCGTTGCTGATATTCAAGCAATGTATGATATCATGAATGCGAACAAGCAGCGTATTGCTTCTTTGAAGTCAAAATTGAAGAAATCTAATAAAGAAAATGAAGAGTTAGAGAAATTCATTAACCGTTTAACTGCAGAGATCGAGGAGAAAGATGTTCAGATCAATAATTTAAAAGGAGAATTGGAGCGTTTGAATGTTGAAATGACCAATTTGAATTTGAACTACCAGGAAGCAACTCAAGAGATCGAAGTAAAAACAGAGAAGCTGAACACCGCATTCTATGCGTTTGGTACTTCTAAAGAATTGATCACAAATGGTGTTTTAACAAAAGAAGGTGGGTTTATTGGAATTGGGAAATCTCAAAAGATGAAAGATGATTTCAATAAAAATTATTTTACTAAGGTAGACATTACTGTTGTTAATGAGATCGTATTAGGTGCTAGAAAAGCTAAATTGGTTACTGCGCATCCTGCAGGATCATACAAAATAGAAGGAGCAGATGGTAAAGCAGAGAAGTTGGTGATTACCAATGCAGAAGATTTTTGGAGCGCATCTAAATATTTAGTGATCGTTGTGGAATAATCATTCTTAAATTTATTTTAAAGGCATCTACTCTGTAGATGCCTTTTTATTTGATAAAAAATGTTTCAAAAAAATATTATAGTCCCCAAAACAGCCCGTTATTTTGTATTGGGTGAAGTTTCTGAAAGAACAGAAGAGATCTGGATTGTTTGTCATGGTTACGCACAACTAGCCAATTATTTTATCAGAAATTTTGAAATTTTAAATGATGGCAAAAGAGTGATTGTTGCTCCGGAAGGATTGCATCGTTTTTATTGGCAAGGATTTTCAGGCAGGGTGGTTGCCAGTTGGATGACTAGGGAAGATCGCTTGGAGGATATAAACGATTATTGTAATTTTTTGGATGTCGTTTATAACGAAGTCATTAGCTCATTTAATAAAAATGTTAAAGTGAATGTATTAGGTTTTTCACAAGGTTCAGCAACTGTTTTGAGATGGCTGTCAATCAAGAGGCCTGAGGTCAATAATTTAATTCTCTGGGGCGGTACATTTCCCGCTGATATTAATTTTGATATGGATAGAACTTATTTTAATACTTTCAAAACGTATTTTGTAATGGGGACCAATGACGAATACATTAGTAATGCAGAGGTAGAAGAGCAGGAGAAGATCCTGACAAATAATAAGATCAATTATAAGTCTATGCGTTTTGAGGGGAAACACGAGATCCCATCAGATGTTTTGCTTGGATTGAGCAAAGAACTATAAAAATGTTTTAAGCCATTGTATTGCTGATTCTTCGGATGTGAACATTCTAGTAGGTCGATTGGGTCTGTTCATTTTCAGGTAGGCATTTACCAGTAATTTTTGAGCTAAATTCTTTACAAGATATGCTGATGCAGTGGCGTATGGATTGGCATCTGCTTGCGCTAAATATTTTCTTGCTTCCGGAGTTGGAAAAGTATGGTCTTCGACAGTGATCATGATCGGGTGTTTTTTAGACTCACCAACAAGTGCAATTCCTTGTATGATCTCGATGATCTGTTCAATTCCGATCTCGTTTTTTGCTTTTACAGCAACATGTATGACTTTGTCATCTCTGAAATGAATCGTAAAAAATCCAAAGTCTCGTTTTGTAGCCATTTATTTAAATTGCTGAAGCCATTCCAGCGCTTTTTCTTCAGAGTTAAAAATGAGGGTAGGGCGGGCGGGTTTGTTAAAGCTCAAATAAACATTTCCTACTAATTTTTGTGATAGTGACTTTACTACATAGGCTTCTGCAGAAGCATAAGGGTCAGATTCTGGAGTGGCTATGTAAGCTCTGGCTTCAGGTGTAGGCAGCGTGTATTCGCCTGTAACGATTAGTAGAGGGAATTTTTTTCCTTCGAAAATTGTCTCTAAAGCATTCACTACTTGTTTTACTTCTTTAACATCAATTTCAATGTTCGCTTTTACGGAAACGAAAATGATCCCGTCTTTTCTAAGGGAAACAGAGAGGTTCTCATGCTCTGCGATCATTTTGTATGTTTCTTTAGTAGCGATCATTATTTTACTGGATAATAGATATCCGTTAACCATTTAGAAGTGTCTTTTTCCATCATGGGATCGGTAACATATACTTCCCATGGCGAACCCGTGATGCTCAATTTTTTTTCTTTTAACCATTTGTCTATTGCTTCATGCGCTGCACCGGTGCCGGTATACGCCCCATAATAATGTGCTACTACGGCATTGGTAGAAGGAAATTCAACCACGTTTACATCATTTGCCGATTTTGCAGTTTTGTCAACAGGAATAGCGCATTCCAGATCAATTTTTTCGGGAGAGAAACTATGGTAAAAAGCTAATACAGATGCCGTTTGTGCTAATTTATTTTTTTGCATGAATTCAATGATCTTTCCATAAGATGTACCAATATCATCGGAGATCGTCTGAAGACTGCTGGACATTTTGTAAGTTGCTAATAGCTGAGCTGAAGTGGTCGTTAACTCGATCTTAATTTCAGGTGTTTCTGATGATGTTAATGCTAATTTTTCACAATGTGCTTTTAAATTAGTTAAACTTTTTTCAAAATCACTCCCTAACCAACTGTCCATCATTAATCCGGGAAAGATCCGTCCAAATAATCCCATGTCTAGTTCCATGTAGGTAGTTACATTCACTCCGTTTGTTGTATCATTTATTCTCCAGCCACCAATACTGCTTCCCATACCTTCGAACTCAAGTGTCGTGACAACTAAGGAATTCTCTTTTTCTTCAGAAATTGTGAGACAGCCTTTTCCGACACTATCATTCTTACTTTCCCAGCAATGTTTGGCTCCAACACCTGATTCAGGACCACTATAATTGGAGATCATGTTTTTATCAATATTATCCCAATACGACCAATGTTTCCAGTTTTTTAAGTTGTTGATCTGCTCATACACAAGCGCTGATTTTGAATTGATCACAATGCTTCGCTCAATTCTTATGAGTGATGGTAAGAATAGAGAAACAAGTATGTAGAGTCCGAAAACAACTAGTATAATAATTGCTATTTTTTTTAAGAGTTTCATTGGTCGATTTTATTTAACGTTTTGTCTTTAAAGAATTAGGTTTTATCAAAGACAAATTTAAGGAATAAATATTTCATATAAAAGCTTTTAAAATAGATGTATGTACATATATATTGGTTTACCTTTGCAAAAAAAAAATGAGATGAAATTATTATATAGCTATTTAAAGAATTACAAATGGTTTGTTTTGTTGGCCTTGTTACTTGCTGCCATTAATCAGATCTTTTCTTTGTTAGATCCTTATGTTTTCAGAATCATAGTGCATGATTACGCAACCGCACCTCTTAAATATGATAGATCAGAGTATGTGAGAGGAATAGGAGGTTTGATCCTACTATCAATGGGAGCAGCTATGGTTTCCAGAATTGCAAAGAACATTCAGGATTATTATGTGAATGTGATTACTCAAAAGTTGGGAGCACAGATCTATTCTGATGGCTTGAAACATTCATTGGAATTGCCATATCAGGTGTTTGAGGATCAGCGAAGTGGCGAAACATTAGGGAAATTGCAGAAAGTTAGGACGGATGTAGAAAAGCTCATATCAGCTTTTGTAAGTATTTTGTTCCCTGCTTTAGTAGGCGTTGTGTTTGTGATGGTGTATGCTATAAAAATTCATTGGCTGATCGCGGTGATATATTTTGCATCGGTACCGGTGTTAGGATTTGTTACATCATTATTGAGTAAACGGATAAAACATATTCAGAAAAAAATTGTAGGAGAAACTACAGCTTTAGCGGGCTCTACAACGGAGTCTTTGCGCAACATTGAGTTAGTAAAAAGTTTAGGCTTATCGGAGCAAGAGATCAAGCGACTCAATGGTACAACGATCAAGATACTTGGATTAGAGTTGAAAAAAGTGAGGTACATCAGAAGTATCAGCTTCATACAAGGAACATTTGTCAACTTGATGCGTAGTAGTATTTTGTTTTTATTACTCTACTTGATCTTTGCTGATAGTATGACATTAGGAGAGTTGTTCTCGTTGCAGATCTATTCATTCTTCATTTTTGGTCCTCTTCAAGAACTGGGAAATATTATAAATGTTTATAGAGAAGCAGAAGTATCCCTGGAAAATTTCAAAGCCATTTTAGATACACCTAAAGAGGTAAAACCAAGTAATCCTGTTTTATTAAACGGAATAGAAAAGTTAGGTTTTTCTCATGTAAGTTTTAAACATCAAACAGCTAAATCAAAAGCATTGGATGCTATTTCATTCGATGTTAAAAAAGGAGAAACCATAGCCTTTGTTGGGCCTTCAGGATCAGGTAAAACAACATTGGTGAAATTGTTGGTGGGTTTATATCATCCTCAGGAAGGGCAGATCTTGTATAATGACCATTCCTTTGATACGATCGATCTGGATCAGTTACGATCTCAAATTGGATTTGTAACGCAGGATACACAACTTTTTGCAGGTACGATAAAAGAGAATTTATTGTTTGTAGCACCCAATGCAACAGATGAAGAATGTATGGAGGTGCTTCAAAAAGCAGCCTGTCAAAACCTTTTAGCTAGAGCTGATAAGGGATTGGATTCAATGATCGGTGAAGGAGGAGTAAAAGTATCAGGAGGGGAGAAGCAGCGATTGTCAATTGCCAGAGCATTATTGCGCAAGCCAAGTTTACTGGTGTTTGATGAAGCCACTTCTGCACTTGATTCGCTTACAGAAGAAGAGATCAGTAAAACGATACGTGATGTTTCCGTAAATAAAAATCATATCACGATACTTATCGCGCATCGTTTAAGTACGATCATGCATGCCGATAAAATATTTGTTTTAGAAAAAGGAAGTATAATTGAAAGTGGAAAGCACGAAGAGTTGTTAGCTCAAAAAGGATTGTACTTTGCTATGTGGCGTCAGCAGATAGGAGAAAGATAATTTACTTTTTTTGAAGCCAATGGGGAGGATCAATGACGATCGGAAATGGAGTGTTCTTAAAAAGAACTTTCTTCTTTTCGAAACCACCTAACTTATTGTCGTACACTAAACAATAATATCCTTTTGCATAATTGGAAATATCCACGGAATTGCCATACCCTTGCTTTACAATAGCACCGTAAGGATTATAAATAATAAAATAAGTATCACTCGAAAAGCTGACAGTTTGATTTTTATCTGTTATAGTGTAACTAACGGGTTCTTTCTTTGAATAATAAGTAAAGGTGTCGGAGAAACGACTCATTTTGTCATATCCTTTTTGTCGTACTCTAAATTTATTTTCTCCGGTGTGTAAGATAACAGGAACGGAATAAGAATTGGGGGTTGGAGTTCCGATGCCCGATACTTCGCCAACTTTTACCCATTTATCAAAAATGTACTGCTCTACAATAAATGGGAGTGAGCCATGCTCGCTATTGGTTGTCCAATTAACCATTCCGTCTTTACTGATCTTGAATGATTGAACAATAAAGGTAGAAACGATCTTTTCGTTTTGATTATCTGTATTCCCGCCTCCATTGTTCCCATTGCCTGAATAAACGGCTGTATTTACGATCGTAAAAAAAAGGGATGCATAAATCAGTAATAAGGATTTTCTGGACATGGTCTTGCTAAAAATAACTCCTGCAAAAGTAGTTTAGAGCTTTGGTTCCATAACATGGTTGGGTGAATTTAGTTAACATTTTAATGTTAATTAAGTTTATATTTTGTTGTTTTTCAAATATTTGTGCTGTTTGTTAGTATTGTTAATATCCTTGTTTTGCTCTATCTGATATTTTATAGTAGGCCAAATAATCTTGAAATTTCAATTTGTATTATATTTACATGTATCAGTTAAAAAAAACTACTTATGAAAAAACAATATCATTTATTTACTTTATTTGTTTCACTAACTTCGTTTGTCTTTGCCCATGGATCAAAATCAAATCCATCAATTGATTTTATTCAAAATAAGGGACAGTGGGAGAATAATGTGCTTTATAAGGCAAAAATTGGTGGTGGTGAGGTATGGATGGAGAATGGACGTTTTTCCTTTACCTTTTTGGATCAAAAAGATGTGCAAGCAGCACACAAGACAAGACATAAAAAAAACAAAAAGGAACCATCCGTCATTCACGCTTTTTCATACAGACTATGCTTGATCGGATCAACTTCGGATGTATCTGTAATTCCTTCAGAACAACAATCTGCCACTCATAATTACTTTATTGGTAGCGATGCTTCGAAATGGGCGGGAAATGTTCCCTTGTTTCATCAGTTGTTATACAAGTCGGTTTATCCAGGAATTGATATGCGGGTACACAGTGAAAATGGGTTCTTTAAATATGATTATGTGATTGAGCCGGGTAGTAATCCTGATAAGATCAATTGGAAGTATGATGGCATAGTTCCAGTGATAGAAAACGGAGTTTTAGTTTTAAACACTCCTGTGGGAGAAGTGATAGAGCAAAAACCATATGCTTATCAGCAGATCAATGATAAAAAAGTTGAAGTTGTTTGTGAGTATAAAATTGTTGATGGGGTTTTGAGTTTTAGTTTTCCTAAGGGATATAACAAGAATTATCAATTAACGATCGATCCGACATTGATATTTTCTTCTTATACAGGTTCAACTGCCGACAATTGGGGGTTTACTGCTACCTACGATAATGGTGGAAATTTGTACTCCGGAGGTATTGCACTTACAACTGGATACCCAACTACAACAGGTGCCTTCGATGTTTCATTTAATGCAGGTTCTATGGACATTGCCATCTCTAAATTTAATGCAACGGGTACAAATTTGGTTTATTCTACTTATGTGGGAGGTAATAATGCAGAAGCGCCACATAGTTTGATTGTAGATGCAACAGGTAATTTATACATTATGGGAACTACAAGTTCGTCTAATTTCCCTGTGAGTGCCGGTGCTTATGATAACAGTTTTAATGGAGGTTCTAATATTACAATAAACAGTCACGGCTATACGAATGGCTCGGATATATTTGTTACCAAATTAAATGCAGCTGGGGCAGCTATAATAGGTTCAACATTTGTCGGTGGAACAGGGAATGACGGATTGAACTTGAATGGTACTCTAGTGCATAATTATTCCGATGAAATGCGAGGTGAGATCGTTTTAGGTTCTAATGGTGATGTGTATGTTAGTTCTTCTACTTTGTCAACTAATTTTCCTACTACAGCAGGAGCATTAGCAACGGTTGCGCCTGCAGGTCAAAATGCCTGTGCTTTCAGATTGTCTACCAACTTAGATGCTCTTGTGTGGTCAACATACATTGGTGGTTCTTCTGACGATGCCGGTTATGCAATCAAACCTTCCTCAAATGGTAATGTATATGTTACCGGTGGAACATTATCAACCAATTTTCCTGTCACAGCGGGGACATTGAGTAATGCAAATGCCGGTGGTGCAGATGGATTTGTAATCTCTCTTTCAGATATAAATGGTTCTATGAGTGCTTCTTCTTATTTTGGAACTGCCAATTATGACCAAAGTTATTTGATAGAAATCGATTTGAATAATGATATTTACATAGCGGGGCAAACAAGAGGGGCATATCCGGTTTCTGGAGGAGTATATAGTAATGCCAACGGAACACAATTTGTTCACAAGTTCAATGCAGGATTAACATCAACTGCATTTTCAACTGTTTTTGGTTCCGGTTCTACATCTGGTACGGATATATCATTGACAGCTTTCCTTGTCGATAATTGTCAGAATATTTATGTGTCTGGTTGGGGAGGGTCAACAAATACTGAGGGCTCTACGAATGGATTGCCGGTTACTACGGATGCTTACGATAACACAACTGATGGTAGTGATTTTTATTTTATTGTATTAGAAAGAGATGCTCAATCACTTTTATATGCTACCTATTTTGGTGGTTCTCCCGCAGAACACGTTGATGGTGGAACAAGCCGGTTTGATAAGAATGGAACGATCTACCAAGCTGTATGTGCAGGTTGTGGAGGTAGTGATAACTTTCCCACCACACCGGGAGTTTGGTCGACAACCAATAATAGCTCCAATTGCAATTTAGGTGCTATTAAAATGGAGTTTAATTATTTAGGAATTGAAGCGAATGCATCGGCAGCACCGAACATTATTGCTTGTGATCCACCATACGTGGTTAACTTCCAGGGAGCAACTCCTGCTGTTAACCATTATTGGGATTTTGACGATGGATCACCTGCTTCAACTCAATTAAATCCAAGTCATACTTTTACAGCGGTGGGGACTTACAATGTGATGTATGTTGCAATCGACTCCTCCACTTGTAATATTGCAGATACAGCTTATTTAAGTGTTCAGATACTTCAGTCGGAAGTGTTTTCAAGTACGTTTAACATTCCCCCATACGACCCATGTGATACAGCCGGTTTCACGATCGATCTGGAATTTACAGGAACAGGTGCTGATTCGCTCTACTGGAATTTAGGGAATGGCGATTTTGTGATAAACGATACTGCTATTACATATACATATGCTGCTCCTGGTACATATATTGTTTCGTTAACAGCGTATGATTTTACTTGTAATAAGGTGGAGACGTTCACTGATACTGTTTTTTTTAATACTAATGTTATTAATGCTTCTGCAAATGCTTCGCCTAATGTAATTGCATGTGATCCGCCATACAATGTTACATTTACAGGTGGAACGGCTCCTACTCATATTTGGAATTTTGATGATGGGACTCCTACTTCTTCCCTACAAAATCCGAGTCATACCTTTACAGCTGTTGGAAATTACGATGTAATGTATATAGTTGTTGATTCTAATAGTTGTAATATAAGTGATACAGCCTATTTGAGTGTTCAGATACTTCAGAA
Organism: Bacteroidota bacterium; assembly: GCA_017303895.1. Lineage (GTDB taxonomy): Bacteria > Bacteroidota > Bacteroidia > 2-12-FULL-35-15 > 2-12-FULL-35-15 > 2-12-FULL-35-15. The sequence continues at coordinate 292,974 of JAFLBF010000002.1, forward strand.
AGAAATTTTTGAAGCAGAATTTACTCCTATTCCTCCTCAACCATGTAGAGATACTGTTTTAGTAAATATGAATTTTACCGGAACAGGTGCGGATTCTTTATTCTGGAATATGGGCGATGGAACAACCTTTATTAATGATACTGTTGTGAATTATTTTTATACTCAACCGGGGTCTTATGTTATTTCTTTAACCGCATACGATTCAACTTGTAATCAGGTAGAAACAATCACTCAGACGATTGTTGTAGATGAATCTACAATCAATGGTAATGTTCTTATTCCAAATGTATTCAGTCCTAATTCAGATAGTAAAAATGAGGAATTTAGAGTGCTCTTCTCTAATTATCCGGGCGAAATAGCGACAGATTATTTTGAAAAATATAAGATGCAAATATTTAATAGATGGGGTAAAAAAATATTTGAATCAGAGTCCAAAGGTTGGGATGGTACTATCAATGGAAAACCTGCCGATGATGGTGTATATTTTTATATAATCAGCTATCAGCAAGTTTGTGTGGATACAGAAGAAACAATAAAAACAGGTCACGTTACGATCGTTAGATAAAAAGAAGAGGGCTTTTAAAAGCCCTCTTCTTTTTTTATAGAGATCCATTCTCCTGGTTTTAGATCGTTCAGTTTCCACTGATCGATACGGATTCGTTTTAGTGAGAGCACATTATATCCCAGTTTATAGCACATTCTTCTTATTTGCCTGTTTTTACCTTCTTTTAAGATAATATTGAATCTGTCTTCAGATAGCTTTTTAATTTCACATGAATTGGTTTTATAACCCATAATGGTAACTCCATCTGCCATTTGCTTAACAAATGTATGAGTAATAGGTTTGTCAACGATTACAATGTATTCCTTCTCTTTCTGATTGAAAGGATGAGCAAGTTCATTTGCAAATTTTCCATCGCTGGTCATTAATAATAGCCCTTCGGAATCTTTATCCAGTCGCCCGGCAAAGAAAAGATGTTTTAACGCAGGAAAATGATTGACTAAGCTATGCTCAATTTTTGGGTTATGAGTCGTTTCTATATCTACAGGTTTATAGAATAATATATACTCATGTTTTACAGCTGTTCTAACGATTTTATCATTAATTGAGATCGTGTCTTGTGGAGTAATAATGATATTGTCGTTTGTTTTTACTTCGTTGACTTTTACATTGCCGGACGCAATGAGCTCATTAGCCTCTTTATTGGTGTAATTGGCATCATGAACAAGGAAATACTTCAGCTTATTGCGAATAGTCAATGTACTTTATTTAAAAGAGTGTAAATGACAGAGTCAGAATATTCGTTATTCCAAAATACATTTTCTTTTAAATGTGCTTCTTTGTTGAAATTACATTTGAGAAGAAGTTTTTCGGATGCAATGTTGCGAGGGTCAATGATAGCCTCGATAGAATGTAGTTTCATTTGTGTGAATCCGAAACGAATCACTTCACCCAATGCTTCGTAGGTTAAGTTTTGACCATGAAACAGGGGATTTAGCATATAGCCAACTTCGGCACGGTGATGTTCCGGTTTTGATCTTACATACCCGATCGTACCGATCAGATGATCACTTTCTTTTAGTGCGATCCCCCAATTGATACTTTCATTTTTTGAAATTCCATTATTTATTTGTTCGATGAGGCTCAATACATCTTCTTTTTGTTGAGCAACCGGACGGGGGATGAACTTCATAACTTCCTTGTTGGAGCGCATAACAAAAAGATCCTCCACGTCTTTTTCTTGAATTTTTCTAAGAGAAAGACGTGGAGTTGATAGTACAGGGAATGGCTCAAAATTAAAATACAACATACTAATACTTCATTCCTAAATTATGAAATATAAAGCTCCAGATGTCGCTGTATTCTTCAATTTGTTTAGTCGTAGGTTTTCCTGCTCCGTGTCCTGCATTGGTGTCAATACGGATAAGTACAGGGTTACTCCCTTTCTGTTTTTCTTGCAATGTTGCAATGAACTTAAAAGAGTGTGCGGGTACAACTCTGTCGTCATGGTCTCCCGTAGTTACGAGTGTAGCCGGATATTCCTGTTCTTTTACATTGTGTAGCGGTGAATATTTGATCAGGCAATCAAACTCTTCTTTATTTTCACTTGTGCCATAATCAGTAGCCCAAGCCCATCCGATCGTAAACTTGTGGTAACGTAACATATCTAAAACTCCAACAGTTGGAATAGCAACCTTTGCAATGTCAGGACGTTGAGTCATAACAGCTCCTATCAAGAGTCCTCCATTAGACCGGCCATGAATGGCTAATTTTTCGTGTGAGGTATATTTTTCTTTCACCAAATATTCGGCTGCTGCAATGAAATCGTCAAACACATTTTGTTTTTGGCATTTTGTCCCTGCTTTATGCCATTCTTCGCCATAATCTCCACCACCACGTAAGCCTGGGATTGCATAGATACCGCCATTTTCTAAAAACACAGCTCTGTCAATTCTGAATTCAGGGGAATAATAGGAGTTGAAGCCACCATACCCAAACAGGAAGCATGGGTTAGTTCCATCTAATTTTATTCCTTTTTTGTGAGTAATGAACATTGGAACCTTTGTACCATCTTTGCTGGTATAGAATACCTGTTTTGTTTCAAAATCATCTGACTTAAAATCGATTGTTGGTTTGAACCATATTTCCATTTTATTGGTAACAATGTTGTATTTGTATATGGATGCAGGAGCAGTGAATGTATTGTAGCTAAAGAATGCCAGACTATCATCTTTGTCGCTATCAAATGCATCTACTTTACAAATACCTGGAAGTTGGATCTCGGATTCCTTTTTTCCATCCATGGAGAATACATACAATCGTGTTGTTACATCTTTTAGATATTTGGCAACTAACTTTCCATTGCATAAGGAGACACTTTCCAAAAGATCAGTAGATTCAGGAATGATCTTTTTCCAGTTTTCATAATCAGGCTTTCCAGTAATATCGATCTCCAAAAGCTGGTACTTAGGAGCTCCTTTGTCTGTTATTACAAATAATTTATTCCCTTCATTATGCACAACTCCGTAATTGTTCTCGAAATTTTTTACTAGCCAAACAAATGGCGCATTGGGTTTTTGTAGATCTTTCACAGCTAATGAAGTTCCACTTGTCGACTCACTGCCATGTAGTAAAAGAAGATTTTGGTCTTCAGTAATAGAAGCAGAGAAGTTCCGTAAAGGATGCTCTTTGTCTTCATAGATCAATACATCTTTGTTTTGCGCTTCACCTAATTTGTGGTAGAAAATTTTATGGTATTCGTTTTTATTCGATAATTCACTACCTGTTGTAGGGGCATCATATGCACTGTAGTAAAATCCTTCTCCTTTCCAGGCAATGTCAGAGAATTTAACCCATTTTATTTCATCAGAAAGCTTCTTGCCCGACTCAATTTCCATCACATAAATTTCACTCCAGTCACTACCTGCACGATTAATACTATATCCTAAATATTTTCCATCCTTGCTGATCGATAGTCCACCTAATGAAACCGTGCCATCCGATGCAAGTGCGTTTGGATCTAGCAGAACCTTTGGAGTGCCACTTAGCCCTTCCTGAACATACAGCACACTTTGGTTTTGGATGCCATCATTTTTATAGAAAAAATATTTGTTTCCTTTTTTAAAAGGAGCCGTTCTTTTTTCAAAGTTCCATATTTGAGTCAAACGGTTTTTTACTTTGTCTCTAAAAGGGATTGTTGCTAGGTAATCAAATGTTATCTTATTTTGAGCCTTTACCCATTCACCTGTTTCTGCAGAACGATCATCTTCTAGCCAGCGGTATGGATCCGATATTTTATTTCCAAAATAAACATCAGTACTATCTACTTTACGGGTAACAGGGTATTGGAGCTTATTTTGGTTATTTCCCTTTTCTTCATTATTGCAGGCAATCAAAGTTCCTATTAAGATTACCGGTATGATCTTTTTTATCATGAATTTCTCTTGATTGTAAGTTATATAGCATCAAAAATAAGAAATAATCGGGCTTTAATCATTTAAAATGATAAGTGGGTAAAAATGCGGACAAATGGGTTTTTAGGTTGTTATATTCAAAAAAGAAATTAAAATGATTATATTTACCTTCATCATATTTATGGGAAAGAATACCGCATATCATTTTTTCAATCAGTTTAGGCAGGATCGTTTTTGCCTGGCTTATATGGGGGCCTTTGATGATGAACTTACCGAGATACTTATGCGTTCCAATGAAACAAGTGTTCAAGAGTCGCAAAAGTTGAAAAAACGATTATCCTTTTTAATTGCGGAATGTTTTCAGAATGTTATACGCCATTCTGATGAGCCGGAGGTACTAAATTCAACGAATAATAAACCTACAATTTTCGTGCTTAGAAATCATGGCTCATCACATTACATATCCTCTTCTAATTTGATTTCAAATGAGAAAAAGGATGGATTAGAGATAAAACTAAATGCTATAAATACGCTTTCTTCTGAGGAGTTAAAAGCGTTGTATCTAAATTCTCTTGCTCACGATCAAGTCTCGGAAAAAGGTGGAGGCGGTTTGGGTTTAATTGAAATGGCGAGAAAATCAGGCTCTCCAATTGACTTTTCTTTTGAATACATAAACTACTATCATTCTATCTTTTTTATGCAGGTTCATTTTGATGCTTCCGATAAAGAATTCAATGATATTGAGAAAAGTGACATAACTGTTTTGCCTATTGCAGATACAAAAGAGTTGTATAATAAAATGATAGAAGAGCAGATCGTTTTTTTAAGAAAAGGAGATTTTTCTCAAGAAACGATCATCCCTTTGATCGGGTTGTTGGAAAATGATTTACGTATTCAGACCAATTTCTCAGGTAGTAAAAAGAAGGCCATGTATATGCTTGTAGAATTATTGCAGAATATAAGCAAGCATGGACTCGTTGTTAATGGAGAACGTGAGGGAATATTCATTGTTTCAAAAAAAGACAATAGATATGTTTTAACATCCGGTAATTATGTAAAGAAAGAAGATGTTGTGTCTTTGAGAGATCGTCTGGAAAGTATAGTGAATCTTAATCAGGATCAACTAAAGGAGTTATATAAGTCTGTTTTAATGAAAAAAGAGCCAAGTGAGCGTGGAAATGCGGGAATTGGATTAATAGAACTTTGCAGATACAGCAATAAAAAAGTAGAGTTTTCATTTCATGACATTGATGATTCAATGTCATTTTATACATTAAGTATTGTAGCCTGATCATGGAAAATAGCATAAAGATAAAAGCAACTGATGATACCCCCGAAGTAATCTTTGATAGATCAACGAATGAATTCCGTTTGTCAGGACGATCGTTGCCCGAAGACGCTTTCGCTTTTTATAGTCCGATCATTAAATGGCTAAATGATTATTCCAAATCACCTAATGAAAATTCAATATTGAAAGTTTCGTTGGATTATTTTAATTCCAGCTCTGTAAAACAAATTTTAGAACTGATCTCCGCTTTTGAAGAAATTATTAGGGCAGGGAAATCTGCAAAAGTTATTTGGTGCTATGCATCAGACGATGATCTAATGGAAATCAAAGGATTAGAATTTCAGTCGATGACCAATATTCCATTCGAATTTCAGATTCTTTAGTTAAAACGCTATTCCTATAACGAGCATGTCATCGATCTGTCTTCGGTCACCTTGCCATTTCTTTATAGTTTCTGCTACAACTTTCTTTTGTTCGTTCATTGGTAGAGACTGTATGTCGAGCAACATTTTTTTGAAATTTGAAATGTTGAATTTTTTATTTTCCGGACCTCCAAATTGATCCATATATCCATCCGTGAACATATATACACTCATGCCGTTTTGTATAGGGATGACATGATTTGTAAATTCTGTTTCTTTGTTGGAGTTAAGATCGCCACCAATTCCTTTTATGTCGGGTTTGATCACTGTTATAGTATTGTCTTTAACAACATACATAGGGTTCATTGCTCCTGCATACTCTAATTCATTTGTTGAATAATTAATAAAACACAATCCCATTTCCATTCCATCTTTGTTTTGTGCATTCTCGGTATTTTGATGTAATACTTTTAAAACTTGATTATTGAGTTGCTTTAATACAGAAGCCGCATCAGTTGTTTCTTTTTCATTTACAATTTCGTTTAAAAGTGTATTCCCGATCAATGACATAAAGGCTCCCGGAACACCATGTCCCGTACAATCAACACAAGCAATGATCGTTTTGTTTTTAAGGTTGGAAAGCCAATAGAAATCTCCGCTAACAATATCTCTGGGTTGAAAAAAGATAAATGATTTTGGAAGCAATGTTCTTATCTCCACTTCAGAAGGGAGAACAGATTCCTGTATCCGTTGAGCATAATTAATACTGTCGGTGATCTTTTTATTTTTGTCTTTTAGTATAAGATATGTTTTCTTCTTTTCTTTGTTATATTTGAAGATAAATACTAAAAATCCTAATAATAGGATGACACAAGCAATGCTTAAGTAGAGCATTTTCTTTTGTGAAGAGATCTTTTCTTCCTGATACGCAATTTGTTTTTTCGCACTTTCTAATTCTGTTTCAAGCGAGTTGAGTAAGATCTCTGTTTGAGAAATAAGTAAACTATCCTCTGGTGTATTTGCATTTAGCCGATCCTTTTCCAATTGTTTTTTTGCTTCGCTAATTCGTCCTTGAAGAGATTGAATATCCTGCTCTGTTATTTTTCCTGACTGTTTTGCTTTTAAAACATGGTAAAAGTTGCTTACTGTATCATAGATCGGATTTGTTTTTTTTATTTCTGTATTGATAGGAGCAGGCTCTATTATAGCTTCCGTTTTGATTGGTGCTACGTTTTTTTCTGTTTTGGTTAAAGCTTTTAGTGTGGGGTTGGGTGTTGTTATAAGCAAGTTTGAGTTTTCATTCTTTTCAACCGACCGTAGCATTAATGATACTGGATTGCTGATATATTCTTTCTGATTTTTAGAAACAAATTTCGCTGCTTCAAAATCTATTTCCCCCTTATGATTATTATAGAATAATCTTCCATATGGCTGACTGATTTGGTCTGTGCTTTTGGGTTGAAAGCGATTCAAGATCAATTCGGCTCCTTTGAAAATAAGACCTTGGTTGACCATTTCGGTTGGGATATTATTCAGGTCAATTGCAAGGGAGATAGGAGAATATCCGCTTTTAGATAATTCAATGATATAGTTAGCCCCAATTTTTATCTTGAAAGAAAATAGTCCGTTTGTGCTGGTTGTAGTGGTTTCAATGACTTTCCCTTTTTCGAGAATCTTTACGGTAACAAAGTCCAAAACACCTTCAATTTTGATCTGCTTGTCTTTTTTCAATATTTTTTTAGAAGGATTATAATCATAGCCATAAACAAGTCCATCCATTGATAAAAAACCAGAGCTGGGCGATTGGGCATATGACATTGCTAGGCCTGTCAATAATAAAAAAACGGCAAGTACAAGATTTTTATTTTGCATAAATCCGGGATAAGTGAACTGTAACAAATATAGTTATTTTACTTACTATTCCATAAATGTTAAATAGTGTGTATTTTTTTAAAGTTCCTTGTTATTTCAGTAATTTAGGGCTCAAATAAAATCAATATGAAAAAGATAATTTTTGCTCCCATGTTATTACTTGCTGTAATAGGATGTGGTGATGCTGCAAAGAAGGAAAATGAATCGAACATTGTGAATATGGATCCTCAGTTCGATAGATATAAAGGACAGTTTATTGAAGAGCTTTGGAAGGTATATCCAGGCTGGGCGAGTTCTCAAGGATATCATAAGTATGATAGTATTTTAGTTATCCCTGCAGCTGATGCCCGCTCAAAAGAACTTGCTTTTGCTAAAGCTAATTTAGATTCTCTTAAGGCTTTTGATCTGAAAGGTTTGTCGGATAACAATAAAACAGATTATTTCATGATCGAGAATCAGTTAAAGTCGATAGAATGGTCGATCAATTCAATGAGATCATTTGAATGGAATCCTTCTGAATATAATGTTTGTGGCGCTTTTGCTGAGATGCTCAATGGTAATTACGATTCTTTAGATGTTCGCTTGCGTAATTTTTATGTAAAGATGCTAAACATTCCTGCTTATTATACAGCAGCTAAAGAGAATATTAAAAATCCAACAGTGGAGCATACGCAATTAGCGATCGACCAGAATTTAGGAGGTATGTCGGTTTTTGAAAAAGATCTTCATGAAGCATTGAATAAAGTTCGTTTTGGAGAGCACGAAAAACAGGCGATAGAGGCAAGGGCAAAAGAAGCTATAGTAGCGATTAAAGGGTATGCAGAATGGTTAAAGAAATTAGATAATAAAACGCCTAGAAGCTTTCGTTTAGGGAAAGAATTATATGCTCAAAAATTTGAATATGATATTCAAAGTGGCTACTCGGCTGATCAGATCTACGAAAAGGCCATTGCGCATAAAAAAGAACTGCACGAGAAAATGTTTGCATTGGCAGATAAACTTTGGGTGAAGTATATGAACAAGGCAGAGAAACCTTCTGATAAATTGGTGCTGATAAAACAAGTGATCGATAAAATTTCTGTTAAGCATGTGAAACCGGAAGAATTTCAGTCAGAAATTGAAAAGCAGATCCCGGCACTCGTTGAATTTATTAAAGAAAAGGATCTGATCTACATTGATCCATCCAAGCCATTGGTAGTTAGAAAAGAACCGGATTACATGGCGGGTGTAGCTGGTGCTTCTATTTCAGCTCCCGGCCCATACGATAAAAATGGGAATACTTACTACAATGTTGGAAGTTTGAATGGTTGGGATAAAGAGCGTGCAGAGAGCTATTTGAGAGAATACAATCATTATATATTACAGATCCTAAATATTCATGAGGCTATTCCAGGACATTATACCCAATTGGTTTACAGTAATCAGTCGCCAAGTTTGATCAAAGCACTTTTTGGCAACGGAGCAATGATCGAAGGTTGGGCTGTTTATACGGAACGGATGATGTTGGAAAGCGGATATGGAAATAATGAAGATGAAATGTGGTTGATGTACTATAAATGGAATTTACGTGCTACATGCAATACCATTTTGGATTATAGTGTTCATACGAAAGATATGAGTAAAGAGGATGCATTAAATTTATTGGTAAATGAAGCGTTTCAGCAACAAGCGGAAGCGGAAGGGAAATGGAAAAGAGTTTCATTGACTCAAGTTCAGCTGTGCTCTTATTTTACAGGATATACTGAGATTTATGATTTTAGAGAGGAATTGAAGAAAATGCAGGGCGATAAGTTTAATCTTAAAGCTTTTCATGAAAAATTTTTAAGTTATGGTAGTGCCCCTGTGAAATATATTAGAGAGTTAATGTTGGCCGAAATGAACCAAACAAAAAACTAATTGTTTAGTTTTTATGCTGATCTCTTGTAATAAAATTCCTAATAAAAAAAGTTCGGTGGCGCGTAAACAGCCATCGAACTTTGCTTTTGCTATATACGATTCGGTTTCAATGATCAACAAAGAGCATTGGATGGAAGTTGCGCAATATGGAAGTGAGTTTTTGCAATTGGACTATTTGAGTGTATTTGAGAGTAATCCACCTAAAAATGTTCGATTTCATTATGCTTTAATCTACGAGCATAAAAAACCTGTAGCGCTTGCTTATTTTCAGGTGATCGATTTTTCTTCAGAGAGTTTTGGAAGTATCATGGAGCAGCGCGATGGTGATGGCTGTTGTGTGGCTGATTATATCAAGAAACATATTAAGTCGCATTTGTTGCGTAGTGCCGATCATTTTAATATGCGTTTGTTGATCTGTGGAAATGCTTGTATCAGTGGTGAACATGGATTCGCAACTATTCCCGGAATCAATAAGAGTGAAGCCTTGGATGCCTTGGCGGATGTGATCTACCGGATCAGCAGATCTGAAAAACTAAGAGGGAAGATCGCGGCAGTACTTGTAAAAGATTTTTATCGTGATTCTTTATCATACACAAGAGAGTTAGAAGAGTTTAAATACCACGATTTTCTGGTTGAACCCAATATGATCGTTGCGATCAAATGGCAAACATTCGATACGTATCTGGATACCATGAGTAAAAAATATCGCAGCAGAGCCAAGTCGATCATTAAGAAAAGTGCTGCAGTCGAAAGACGGTCTTTAACACATGAAGAGATCAAAAAAGCAGCAAAAGAGATCGATCGACTATATCTGAATGTGCATTTAAAAGCCAAATTCAGAATGGCTACACTTGAGCCGGGCTATTTCGAGAATATGAAAAAAGTATTGGGGGATAAATTCAATTTTGTTGGGTATTATTCTCAAGGGAAATTGCTTGCTTTCAGAACCTCATTTGTGCTTAATACTTCAATAGAAGCGCATTTTATTGGACTTGATTATGAGCAGAACAAAGAATTAGAATTGTATCAGAATATACTTTATGATTATGTTCACGAAGCGATCTATCATCAGGTAGAGGAGTTGCATTTAGGTCGCACGGCATCTGAAATAAAAAGCAATGTGGGAGCTGAAGCACATGAGCTTACTTGCTATATCCGTCATCGTAACCCCTTGTCTAATCGGATCATAAAACCATTTATTGACTATTTAAAGCCAAGTGAATGGACCCCACGCAACCCTTTCAAAGAAATTAGCATCTGATTATTAGTGAGTTAAATCTTTTTTGTGGATTGGAAAAATCGTTTTTAAATCCTACATTGTCGTGTTTTTTTATCACAAATTCTATTGAAAATGAAGAACATCAATTATTTCGTTTTAGCAATTTTATCTATTGTTTCGCTTGACGCTTTATCGCAAAGAGGAATTGATGGTACACCAACCATCTCGGCTGCTAATACTATTGTAAATGAATATACGACCTTAACAGCAGATGCTGCTGTGGGAGCAACCACAATTAGTGTTGCAGCCAGTGGATTGAATGCCAATAATCGATTTGGTGCCGGAAATAGCCTTGCTGCCGGTGATCTGATCATGATCATTCAGATGCAAGGTGCTAGTTCTTCTTCTACGTTTTCTGCTGAATTTCCTGCTGGAAGTGGGGAGTTCTACGGTTTTCCTAATGATAAGACATGGGGTGTTGTTACCGGTTATAACAACTGTGGTAATTATGAGTTTGCTGAAGTAAAAAGTGTTCCTAGTACTACAAGTATAGAGTTGGTTTGTGGATTAACTTATGGTTATACCACATCTGGACGTACACAAGTGATCCGCGTTCCACGTTATGCGGCATTAACATTATCAGGTGCAGGTACAATCTCCGGGCAAGCATGGGCTGCGACAGGTAATACCGGTGGAGTTGTTGCAATTGAAGTTTTAGGAAATGTAGCGATTAATAATGTTGGAGGTATAACTGCTAATTCCTTAGGTTTTAGAGGAGGTTCTGTAACAGGTGATAATAACTCCGGTTTAGGTGGAGGACAAGTTGCCAGAAATAATAACAACGAAGGTTCTGAAAAAGGTGAAGGTATATTCGGCTACCAAGCTGATTACAATGTTTTTGGAGGAAGATATTGTAGAGGAGCAGCCGGTAATGCCGGTGGTGGTGGTGACGCTCATAATTCAGGCGGTGGTGGTGGTGCCAATGCAGGTAATCCTGCTACCCCATGGGATGGGGAAGGGAATCCTGATATTTCAACTGCAAGTTGGGCCACAGCATGGAATTTAGAAAGTGCCGGATTTTCAACGCATGTATCTTCAGGTGGTGGTCGAGGTGGATATTCATTTTCTGACCAGAATGCAGACGCCTTGGTGGTTGGACCACGACCATTTCAATCAGGAGCAACAAATGCTTGGGGTGGCGATTATCGAACAAATAACGGTGGATGGGGCGGTCGCCCTTTAGATTATTCAACAGGAAAATTATTTATTGGTGGCGGTGGCGGTGCCGGTGATAGAAATAATAGTTCAGCCGGAAATGGTGGACGAGGAGGCGGATTAGTATATCTAATGTGTTATGGCACTGTATCGGGCACTGGAAGTGTAACAGCCAATGGTGCAAATGGAGGTGGATCTGGTGCTGATGGTGCTGGTGGTGGTGGTGGTGGTGGAACCATAGTGTTGAATGCTGTGGGGACGATCTCCGGAATTAGTGCCAGCGCAACGGGTGGTACAGGTGGATCACAAACTATCAACAACTCAACCACTTCTGAGACAGAAGGGCCCGGTGGTGGTGGTGGTGGTGGGTACATTGCTGTTTCAAACGGTGCAATCGTTCAAACGGTAACAGGTGGGATGAACGGAACAACTAATGCAAATCAGTTATCGGAATTTCCTCCTAATGGTGCCACTCGTGGTGGGGCAGGTTTGTCGAATCAAGCAATTACAAATTTTACAATAGCAGCTTCCGATGTTACGATCTGTTCCGGTAATACAGCTACCTTAACAGTTACAGCATCAGGAACTGTTCCTTCTCCTATTACGTATAACTGGTACACAACGCAAACAGGAGGCAATCCTGTTGGTACAGGTGCTTCATTTACTACACCGGTTTTAGGCGCAACAACAACCTATTATGTTGGAACTTGTCCAGGTACTTATCGTATTCCTGTTGTTGTTACAGTGACAGGATCCGTTCCTGCTTCTGTAGCTGTTGCTGCAAGTGCCACAACTATTTGTGTGGGGCAGTCAGTTACATTTACCGCTACGCCTACAAATGGTGGAACTCCTACTTATCAATGGCAGGTGAATGGAGGAAATGTGGGAACGAATTCATCTACTTTTACTTCTACCACATTGAATAATGGTGATGTAGTGACAGTGATCATGACATCCAGTTTGGGTTGTGCGAGTGGTTCTCCTGCAACATCCAATAGTGTTACTATGACTGTAAATGCTGCCGGTGCAGCTTCTGTTTCTGTGGCTGCTTCAGCAACAACAATTTGTTCAGGTTCATCAGTTACATTTACAGCTACTCCAACAAATGGTGGTGCCACACCAAGTTATCAATGGCAAGTGAATGGAAGCAATGTGGGAACCAACTCTCCTACATTTACTTCTACTACATTAACGAACGGACAAACAGTAACTGTGATCATGACATCCAGTTCTACTTGTGCTACTGGTTCTCCTGCAACTTCCAATTCGGTTGTTATGACGGTGAATTCATCCGTTGTCCCTTCGGTTTCAATTGCAGCTTCAGCAACAACAATTTGTTCAGGTTCTTCTGTTACATTTACAGCTACCCCAACGAATGGTGGTACAACACCCAGTTATCAATGGCAAGTGAATGGAAGTAATGTAGGTACAAATTCAGCTACTTTTACTTCTTCCACTTTAAACAATGGAGATGCTGTAACAGTGATCATGACATCAAGTAATGCTTGTGCTTCACCGGCTTCTGCAACATCCAACAGTATTTCTATGACCGTGAATCCTGTTGTGATACCTGCAGTTTCAATTGTTGCAAGTGCTACTGCTATTTGTACAGGTGCTTCTGTGACATTCACTGCTACGCCAACGAATGGTGGAACGACACCAAGTTACCAGTGGCAAGTAAATGGAAGTAATGTTGGAACGAATGCTACTACTTTTACTTCTACCGGTTTAAATAATGGAGATGTGGTAACTGTTATCCTTACATCTAATGCAGCATGTGCGAGTCCGGCTACGGCAACATCCAATTCGATTACGATGACGGTGAACACGACTCTTGTGCCATCGGTCTCTATTGCAGCAAGTACAACAACTATTTGTGCAGGTGCTTCTGTAACGTTTACAGCAATTCCAACTAATGGCGGTTCATCACCAGTTTATCAATGGCAAGTGAATGGGGGAAATGTTGGTACAAACTCGGCTACATTTACAACTACTACTTTAAATAATGGTGATGTTGTTACAGTGATCTTAACATCGAGCGATGCATGTGCTGCTCCAACAACAGCCACATCCAATTCTATAACAATGTCTGTTGGAGCAACCGTTGCTCCTTCAGTGTCTATTGCTGCCAGTGCAACAACGATCTGTTCTGGAACATCTGTTACATTTACTGCTACGCCAACAAATGGTGGTTCAACTCCAAGTTATCAATGGCAAGTGAATGGCACAAATGCAGGTGCAAATTCAGATACTTTTACAAGTACCACTTTAGCAAATGGCGATGTTGTAACAGTGATCTTGACCTCTAATTTAAGTTGTGCTTCTCCGGTAACCGCAACTTCTAACGCTATTAACATCACGGTAAACGCATCCGTAACCCCATCGGTATCGATCTCCGCAAGTTCCACAACGATTTGTTCAGGAAGCTCAGTAACGTTTACAGCCACTCCAACCAATGGTGGTACCACACCAAGTTATC
>JAFLBF010000020.1 GCA_017303895.1 Bacteroidota bacterium
TTGCATAAGCAGCTGAACGATCCACTTTTGAATGATCTTTCCCGGAGAACGCACCACCACCATGAGCACCTTTTCCACCGTAAGTATCAACAATGATCTTACGACCAGTTAATCCTGTATCACCGTGCGGACCACCAATAACGAATTTACCGGTTGGGTTAATATGGTATGCGATCTTGTTATTGAACAAGTGAGCATATTTCGGATAGTTCTTTTTAACACGTGGGATCAAAATATTGATAATGTCTTTTTTGATCTTATCCAACATTTTTGCCTCTGAGTCAAAATCATCGTGTTGAGTAGAAACAACGATCGCATCAATACGAACAGGTTTGTTGTTATCATCATACTCTAACGTTACCTGAGATTTTGCATCAGGACGTAAATATTTGATTTGTTTGTTCTCTCTTCTTAATGCAGCAAGCTCTAAAAGAATAGCATGTGCAAGATCCAATGCTAAAGGCATGTAGTTAGCCGTTTCGTTTGTTGCATAACCAAACATCATCCCTTGGTCACCGGCACCTTGTTCTTCTTTTTTCTTTCTATCAACACCCTGGTTGATATCAGCTGATTGTTCGTGAATAGCAGAAAGTATACCGCAAGAATTTGCTTCAAACATGTATTCACTTTTTGTATAACCGATCTTACGGATAACACCACGAGCAATTTCCTGAACATCTAAATATGCTTTTGATTTTACCTCTCCAGCAAGAACAACCTGACCTGTAGTAACAAGTGTTTCGCAAGCTACTTTTGAATTAGGATCAAAAGCTAAAAAGTTATCAATTAATGCATCAGAAATTTGATCTGCTACTTTATCCGGATGTCCTTCTGAAACTGACTCAGATGTAAATAAATATCCCATGTTTGAATTATCTTTTATGAATTAATATTTTTTTTAACGGACGCTAAAATACAATTAATTAACTAATTGAGAAACTGTTTTTAACGATAAATTATACACAATTTTAAACCGGCCTTAGCCATCCAATTACCATATTTTAACACGTTTTTCAGGCGCTCTGTACATTTTATCTCCCTCTTTGATCTTGAATGCTTCATAAAAAGCATCGATATCCGATAAAGGGCCATTGATACGGAACTCTGCAGGGGAATGCACGTCACTCATGATCTGTTTCGCCAAAGAAGCATCGGTCCGGTTGACCATCCAGGCATAACCATACGCCAGAAAATAACGCTGTGTAGCTGTATAACCATTGAATAACTCTTTTGATTTTCCTTGTTCTGTTTTTCTGAATGCTTCCAAGCCCATGATCACACCACCAAGATCAGCTATATTCTCTCCTTGTGTATTCTCTCCTCTTACATGCATGCTATCCAGCACCACGTAATTATCAAACTGCTCTACGATCAATTTGGTCTTGGCTACAAACTTCTCTCTATCTTCTTTTGTCCACCAATCCGTCAAGTTCCCATTCTCATCATACAAACTTCCTTGATCATCAAAACCATGTGTGATCTCATGTCCGAATGTTGAGCCACCAATAATACCGTACAACACTGCATCGTCAGGCATACGGCCTTCAAATCCGGGCACAATGATATTGCATGCCGGCACCACGATCTCATTCATAGTAGGATCGTAATAGGCATTGTATGTTTGCGGATACATTTCCCATTCATCTTTATTAACAGGTTTGCCATACTTCTCGATCATGTAATTATAATTCCATTTATTCAAGTTCATGGCATTCTCTACATAACTGCTTCTGGATAGTTCCAAAGCACTCATATCTTTCCACTTGTCAGGATAGCCCACCTTCATGTTCAACTTTTTTAATTTACTTAAAGCCTTTTCTTTTGTAACATCACTCATCCAGTCCAATGTTTTGATATGCTCCGCATATACATCACGAATATTGTTACCGATCTCCAGCAACTTCTCTTTGGTTCCTTTAGGCAAATATTCTTCAACATACACCTGACCGATCAATTCGCCCAAGGCGGCATCGGTACTTTCAACGATCGTTTTCCAACGGGGCTTCTGCTCTTTTACACCATCCAATACGGTTGAATAGAAATAAAAATCCTGATCAACAATTTTCTTATTTAAGTTATCGGAAAAGCGATTGATCAAATTCCATTTTAGATATACTTTCCAATCGTCAATAGCAATGCTTTTTAAATTCTTTTCAAGTGCAGAAAAATATTCGGGCTGTGCTACAACAATAGAATCAACATTCTTCAAACCCAACTTCACGATCATTTCTTCCCATTTGATGGAAGGTGTTAATTTATTCAATTGTGCCACACTCATTTTATTGTAATTCTTGTATGGGTCGCGCAGGTCTTCCATTTTACGACTCGACTTGGCAATGGCAGTTTCCAACTTCATCAAAGCATCGCTATATTTTACCGCATTTTTATTTTCATACGCCATCAGTTCAAACATTGCCGTTAAATGCTTTGCATATTCCGAACGAATGGAAGTATTGCGCTCATCGGTATTGAAATAATAATCTCTATCAGGCAATCCTAAACGAGGTTGGGAAACATACACCGCATATTGAGAACTTTTCTTCTCATCGCGTGTTACCATAAAACCGAATGTACTTGGCACACCCATTTTGTATAACTCTGCAATCGTATTCAATAAAGAAGGAACATCGGTGATCGCATCGATCTTCGATAAAGTAGGGATCAATGGAGTTATACCCACTTTTTCGATAGTTAAGGTATCCATACCGCTGTAATAATAATCGCCAATTTTCTGCTTATTGCTTCCTTTTGTTCCTTTGGTATCAGCAGCTGATGATTCGCAGATCTTTTTGATCGACTCGTTGATGGTATCTTGAATGGTACGGAAGATACCATTGCTTTTTTCTGATGAAGGAATTGGGTTTGCTTTGAACCAGCCATTATTGGCAAACAGGAAAAAATTCTCTCCCGGACTGATCGATGAATCGATGTGAGTGGTTATTGGATCAATGAAAGTTGTTGCTGTTTCTTCTTTTTTATCGCCTGAATTACAGGCAAAAAATGCGCAAGCAAGGGCTAATACACTTATTTTTTTCATTTTACTTTTTTGTCAATTGTTTAAATACATCTTCTAATTTCTGCTCTTCTTTGTTCAACATCAATACCGCTAAACCACTGGAAACAGCAAATTGAAATACATCCGGACGGATATCTTTATCTGTCTTTACTTCCAGCAACCAGATATTGTCTTTTGTATTTTTGGCATCAGTTACAAAGTTGATATTCTTCAAAGCTGTTTTCGAAGTAGGCTTATCAAACTCTACAATAATGGAATACCCATGTTCAGCTTGAGAAGTACGTTGCAATGAGCTTGTTTCATCATTTGCTACGATCTCTCCTCTATTGATAATGATCACTCTATCGCACATGGCTTCCACTTCCTGCATAATGTGCGTGGATAACATCACGGTCTTTTGTTTTCCCACTTCTATGATCAAATTACGGATCTCAGCCAATTGGTTAGGATCCAAACCTGTTGTAGGCTCATCCAGGATCAATACTTTGGGGTCATGGATCAATGCCTGCGCCAATCCAACACGCTGACGGTATCCTTTCGACAAGGCACCGATCTTTTTTTTCTGTTCCACTTGCAACCCTGTGATCTCGATCATTTCAGCGATGCGTTCTTTTACATTTTTAATATGATGCAATCCTGCAATAAACTCTAAATATTCTTTTACATACATATCCAAATACAATGGATTATGCTCGGGCAGATATCCTACTTGTTTTCTCACTTCCAGGCTTTCTTCTGCTACATCAAAACCACAAACAGAAGCCTTACCCGATGTTTGAGGAATAAAGCAGGTAAGTATTTTCATCATGGTAGATTTCCCTGCACCATTTGGCCCTAAGAATCCTACGATCTCACCGGTATTTACTTCAAAAGAAACATTGTTCAATGCCTTTTGTTCTCCGTATTCTTTTATAATATTTTCTACTTTAATTGACATAGGTTTGATATTTACTTTAATCAAGTCAGAATTACATAAAAACCATCCCAAAGGGTATCTTAGAAAAGTTTAGTAATTCGTACATACAAAGCTAATTCTTTTTAATAAATTTACATGCAAAATATGTTAAACGGTCAATGAAGGGAGTTGTAATAAAATCAACCGGTAGCTGGTACAATGTTCTGTCGGAGGATGGACAAATGATCGACTGCCGTATAAAGGGTGTTTTCAGGATAAAAGGCATTAAAACTACCAATCCTATTGCGGTGGGAGATAGTGTGCTTTTTGAGCTGGAGGAAGAAGGTAAGGGTGTGATCCATACCATTCATGACCGTAAAAATTACATCATCCGCAAATCGATCAATTTATCCAAACAGTCGCATATCATTGCAGCCAACATGGATCAGGCTTTGCTTATTGCCACATTAGCATTGCCGAGAACTTCAGCGGGATTCATCGATCGTTTTTTACTGACAGCAGAAGCCTACCATATTCCTGTTTCAATTGTATTCAACAAAATAGATCTGTTTGAGAATGACCCTGAATTGATGGATGAACTGAATGCATTTATTGCTGTGTATGAAAAGATAGGATACAAATGTTACAAAGTTTCAGCCACCGAAAACAAAGACATTGAAGTATTAAGAGAGCTCACCAAAGGAAAAACCACATTGGTATCCGGACATTCGGGTGTTGGAAAATCCACCCTGGTAAATGCGATGGACAAACAATTGAATTTAAAAGTTGGAGAGATCTCTGATGTCCATTTTAAAGGAAAACACACCACCACTTTTGCAGAAATGCATCCTTTAAGTTATGGTGGGTTTATTATTGACACTCCCGGCATCAAAGAGTTGGGATTAGTGGATATGGAAAAGGAAGAGATCGCAGACTACTTCCCTGAAATGCGTGCATTACGAAACGAATGTAAATTCAACAATTGTATGCATATCAATGAACCTAAATGTGCTGTATTGGAAGCTGTAGAAAAAGGAGAAATAGCAGCATCACGCTACAACAGTTATTTAGGCATCATCAACGGGGAAGAAATGGAGAATACGAATTATTAAACTACGAATTACGAATAGACGAATTACGAATAAACAAAGACAGTGAAAGCAGTTATTCAAAGGGTATCACATGCCAGTGTCACCATCAATGGGAACAAGAAAAGTGAGATCAAAGCCGGTTTATTGATCTTGCTGGGAATTGAAGAGGCTGACACCAATGAAGACATTGAATGGCTGAGCGGAAAAATTGTTAATCTACGGATATTTGGTGATGAAAAACATGTCATGAACCTCTCCGTAAAAGATGTATCAGGCGATATCATCCTTGTATCTCAGTTTACCTTGCATGCCTCCACAAAAAAAGGAAATCGTCCTTCTTATATAAAAGCAGCGAAACCGGATATCGCCATTCCTATCTACAACTCCATGATCACTCAACTAGAAAAGGAGCTTGGAAAAACTATACAAACGGGAGAGTTTGGAGCCGATATGAAAGTGGAATTATTGAATGATGGTCCGGTAACGATCATTATTGATACGAAAAACAAAGAGTGATCTTACTCAAATCGTAATGCCTCGATTGGATCCAGTTTAGAGGCTTTTACTGCTGGATACAATCCGGAGATCAAGCCAACGAACATACAAAGTATGATACCGCTTATGATCCAGAACCATGGAATAATGAAACCTACACCCAATTGCATGGAGATCAAATTTCCAATGGCGATTCCTAAAATGATTCCTAGCAATCCTCCAATCTGACAGATAACGATCGCTTCTACTAAAAACTGACTGCGAATGGTTTTAGCGGTAGCTCCAATCGCTTTTCGGATACCGATCTCACGTGTACGTTCTGTTACAGAAACCAGCATGATATTCATTAAACCGATAGCTGCACCCAACAATGTGATGATACCAATGGCTGTTGCTCCGGCTGTTACTTTTTGAATATTATCGATCAGCAAGTTGGCTAAATTATCACTTTTGGTGATCTCAAAATTTTCATCTTCACCCACAGGAACTTTTCTGATCCTTCTGAAAACACCCATCGCTTCAGCCACAGCTGCATCCATTAATTGAGAATTGTTCACCATCACATTTACCGTAAAGGTCATGTTGGGCATCGAAAAATACTGACGGACATTTGCTAAAGGAAGAATACAAACTTTATCACCACCAAAGCCCATACTATTTCCCTTTGATTTCAGGACACCAATAATGCGGTATTTACCACTACCAACAGTGATGATCTTATCAATCGGATCGGTCTTTTTATCAAACACAGCAGTCACCACATCTTTCCCTACAATAACCACATGATTTCCGTACTGAATTTCCTGAGATGAAAAATTCCTTCCTTTTTCTAACTCATAACCGGAGGTGACCAAATAATTCTCATCACCGCCAAAAACTCTGATATTCGGATTGCTTTTTTTCGACTCATGCTTGATCGTGGAAGCCATAGATGCCATGGTTGATACAGATGGACTGGCAGGGAAAGAATATTCTTTTGTAAACTTTATGGCTTCATCGTACGTGATACTTCTAAAACGTTTCGGACGTTTACCATTTCTCCCTATCCTTACTGTCATTTCACGATTACGGATGGTGAACGTGTTCGCTCCCATACTGGTAAAATTACTGTTGATAGATGATTTGATCGCATCAATAGCAGTAAGAATACCTACTAAAGCCATGATACCAAACGAAATGATAAGTGCTGTTAAAGTTGTACGCAGCAATTGGCTTCGGATAGCACGCAGGGAAATTCGGATGTTCTCTTTCAGAAAGGAAGCCATTTATACAATAGTTTACTACAAAAATAGCAAACAAATCGGGATTTAGAAGAGTTGTGTTTGTTTTCCAAAAACAGCACTGCGTTCATGGTTCAATAACCATTCTTTTCGCCACAATCCACCTCCATAACCCACTAATTTGCCATTTACTCCAATTACCCGGTGACAAGGAATAATAATGGAAATAGGATTGCTTCCATTGGCATTACCAACTGCACGCGTGGCATTGGCATCGCCCAATTGAATAGAAACATCCAAATAGGTAGCCGTTTTTCCGAAAGGGATCGTTTCCAGCTGCTTCCAGACTCTCTTTTGAAAATCGGTTCCATGAGGATTCAATTTTAATCCGAATTCTTTACGGATACCGCTAAAGTATTCTTCCAGCTGGATCAAACATTCTTTGAGTAAAGGATCATTTTTACTGACAGGCTTGGTGCGCTCATCAACAAAATACAAAGAAGTGATCCCGTCCTCATCGGCAGTGATCTCTAACAAACCAATTGGTGATTGATAATATGCTGTAGCTGTTGACATGTTGAACAAAATTAAATCATTTGATCCTATTTCTGCAAATAAAAAACGCAGAGATCAAATCTCTGCGTTTTATATAAAGAATTCTTCTCACTAATTAAAAACAATACTTATTCTCTGCGATCAATTTAGCAGAGATATTTCTTCTTGCTTCAGTAGAGTTGAACGGCTCTGTTTTAGTGAAACGTTTCATACCCATCAACATTGCGCGTTGCTCATCACCACTTACAAATGAATTGATGGCTTCTTTTCCTGATTTATGGATTCGATCAGCCGCATCGTTGATATAAACTCTCATCATATCTAATTGTTCTTTACAAGCTGCTTCACCTTTCATCGCTACCAATTTCTCTACGCGTAATAATACTGACTCACATACATACGTTTCGATGATCATGTCGGCCACATTCATCAATACTTCCTGCTCTTTTGCCAACTGCATCATCAATTTTTGAACAGCAGCACCCGCCACCATCAATACTGATTTTTTAAAGCCTTTTACATATTTTTTCTCTTTCGAGAACAAGGTTTCTTCTTCGGATGAAAAGTCAGGGATCGCCATTAATTCAGCAGCAACTGCCTGTGCAGGTCCCATCAGATCCAACTCTCCCTTCATAGCGCGTTTTAACATCATATCCACTGTCAACATTCTGTTGATCTCATTTGTTCCTTCGAAAATACGGTTGATACGTGCATCACGATACGCTCTATCCATTGGTGCTTCGGCACTGTACCCCATACCACCATAGATCTGAACACCTTCATCCACCACATAATCCAACACTTCTGATCCATGCACTTTCACGATCGCTGCTTCTACAGCAAACTGCTCAACACCTTTTAATTTTGCTTTTGCTTCATCCATTCCACCTGCGATCAATGCTTTTGTTGCATCTTCCACATTCTGGCTTGCACGGTAAATAGCAGCTTCACCCGCATACACACGGATCGCTTGTTCTGCTAACTTATAACGGATAGCACCATATTTTGAAATTGATCTTCCAAATTGCTGACGTTCATTTGCGTATTGAACCGATTTTGAAATCGTTTCTTTTGATCCGCCAATAGCAGCTCCCGCTAATTTAATACGTCCTAAGTTCAAAATGTTCACAGCTATCTTAAATCCATTTTGTCTGTCGGACAATAAATTCTCTACCGGAACTTTACAGTCGTTAAAGAAGACCTGACGCGTAGAACTACCTTTAATACCCATTTTATGTTCTTCGGGATTTAATGTAATTCCGCCAAATGATTTTTCAACGATGAACGCACTTAAGTTTTCATCATCATCGATCTTAGCAAAAACAGTATAGATATCTGCGAATCCACCATTGGTGATCCACATCTTTTGTCCGTTCAAAATATAATGTTTGCCATCAGCAGAAAGTTTTGCATTGGTCTTACCTGAATTAGCATCCGAACCTGAGCTTGGTTCTGTTAGGCAATAAGCTGCTTTCCATTCACCACTGGCTAATTTAGGAATGTATTTTGCTTTTTGTTCTGCATTACCATAGTACAAGATCGGCAATGTTCCAATACCTGTATGAGCAGAAATGGCAACAGCAAATGAATGCCCGGCCCCCAATACTTCTGTTGCCAACATAGAAGTTGTAAAATCTTTTCCAAATCCACCGTACTCCTCAGGAACTGAAATTCCCAACAAGCCCAATTCACCTGCTTTATTCAACAGGTCTACCATTAAACCTTCTTCCTGTGCATCAATTCTATCCAGATTATTCCACACATTTTGTGATAAAAAATCCGTACAAGTTTGAGCGATCATTTGTTGTTCTTCATTCCATTCTTCCGGAATAAATACATCTTTCGCTTCTGTTTCTTTAATTAGGAATTCTCCTCCTTTTAATGCTGTCATATTTTTAAAATTAGTATCAGGTATCAAGTAACAAGTATCAGGATGTTTACATAAAAGACTTTTTAGTCCATTTATCATCTTTTGTACTTTACATACCCTTCAGTTAATAATTGAGTTTGTTATTTCGATATACTATTATATTCATTTAACGATGCTTACCAGACTTTGAATTATTAAAACATGCCTAAGCTTTTGTCCTAATACTTAATACACAGTACCTGGTACATCTTACAACATTTCAAATACACCTGCAGCTCCTTGTCCTGTTCCCACACACATGGTCACTACACCGTATTTTTTATTTCTGCGTTTTAATTCGTTGAATAATTGAACAGATAATTTTGCTCCGGAACAACCCAAAGGATGTCCTAATGCAATAGCACCACCATTCACATTGACTTTTTCCTGATCGATGCTTAACTCACGACAAACTGCCAATGATTGAGAAGCAAATGCTTCATTCAATTCAAACAGATCTATATCATTCTGATTCAACCCAGCCAATTTCAATGCTTTAGGAATAGCGGCAACCGGACCAATTCCCATGATACGAGGAGGCACACCAGCAGCAGCGTATGATACCATACGGGCAATTGGTTTCAAATTATTTTCTTTCAAGAATTTTTCGCTCACCACCATTACAAAAGCAGCTCCATCACTTGTTTGTGAAGAATTACCAGCCGTCACAAATCCTTTTGCATCAAACACCGGTTTTAATTTTGCCAATGCTTCTAATGTGGTATCAGCACGTGGACCTTCATCGGTATCAACAATAAATTCTCTTGTTTTCTTCTTTTCATTCTCATCCAGATATGTCTCAGTGATCTTCACCGGAACGATCTCATCTTTAAATTTTCCCTCTTTGATCGCTTTGATCGCTTTCATGTGAGAATTAAAAGCAAACGCATCCTGGTCCTCACGATTTACGTTATACTCTTTTGCTACTGCTTCAGCAGTTAATCCCATTCCCCAATAATGATCGGGATGAGCCAATGCAACTCCTGCATGTGGAACAATTCTCCAGCCACCCATTGGGATCAAGCTCATACTTTCTGCACCGCCTGCAACTATACAGTTAGCCATACCAGCATGGATCTTTGCTGCCGCAATAGAGATCGTTTCCAAACCGGATGCACAATATCTGTTAACAGTCATACCCGCAACTTTATCGGTATTGAATGCCATTAATGATATTAAACGAGCCATGTTCAATCCTTGCTCCGCTTCGGGCATTGCATTTCCTACGATCAGATCATCCACTTGCTCATGACTTACATTCGGCACACTGGCCATTAAATGTTTGATCACATCCGCTGCCAGATCATCCGGACGAGTGAATCTGAATCCTCCTTTGTTGGCTTTGCCAACTGCAGTTCTAAAACCTGCTACTATATATGCGTTCATATTTTATAAGTATTAAGATTTAAGTATTAAGTACAAAGTATTTTTTTCTTAATACTCTGTTCTTAATACATTGTACTTTTAATTACGTAATATTTTTCCTCCTGTAATGATGGATTGTAAGCGTTCTAATGTTTTGCGTTCACCACACAAACTCAAGAATGCTTCACGTTCAAGATCCAATAAATATTGTTCGCTTACCAATGTTGGAGCCGACAGATCGCCACCACACAATACATACGCTAATTTTTGTGATATCTTCACATCATGTTCGCTGATGTAATTTCCAACTTGCATGGAGTTAGCTCCTAAATATGCCAAGCCTAAAGCTTGCTTACCAAGTACGCGAATATCTTTACGTGGTGTCGGCTTCGTATATCCTGCTTCTGCTAATTCAATACAATTTAATTTGGCTTCCGCCAATAAACGGTTACGCGAAATCACTACCACATCTTTTCCTTTTCTTAAATAACCAAGATCAAATGCTTCGTAAGCAGATGTTCCAACTTTTGCTTGTCCGATGGTTAAGAAGCGGTCGCGGAAATTATTCAACTCAATATCTCCTTCTTGTAGTTCATCTGATAAGCGAACAGCAAACTCTTTTGTTCCACCACCTCCGGGGATCAATCCAACACCAAATTCAACCAAGCCCATATAGGTTTCTGCATGAGCAACAACTCTGTCGGAGTGTAAACTCATTTCACATGCACCACCCAATGCTAAATTATGAGGCGCTACCACTACTGGTATTGATGAATAACGAACACGCATCATCGTATTTTGGAATGTTTTGATCGCAAAATTCAATTCATCATACTCTTGCTCAACAGCCATCATAAAGATCATTCCTACATTCGCTCCTGCGCTAAAGTTGGCTCCCTCATTGGAGATCACCAATCCTCTAAAATCTTTTTCTGCGATCTCGATCGATTTGTTGATCCCTTCGATCACTTCTGCACCAATGGAATTCATCTTCGTATTCCATTCTAAATTCACAATTCCATCGCCAATATCGGTAAGTGTTGCACCGCTGTTCTTCCATACTGTTTTTGTTGGACGGATGTTGTCTAACAAAATAAAGGATTCAGTTCCTGGTATCACTTTATAAGATTTAGAAGGAATATCATAATATTTGCGACTGCCATTTTCTAATTTATAGAATGCTGTTGCACCGCTACTAAGCATATCATAGATCCATTGTGATGGTTTGTTTCCGGCAGCTTCCATTGCTTTAACAGTTTCGGCAACACCCAATGCATCCCAGTATTCGAATGGACCAAGATCCCAGCCAAATCCGGCTTTCATGGCATCATCAATTTTGAAAAGCTCATCTGTGATCTCCGGAATACGATTGCTTACGTATGCAAACAATCCATAGAAAGTAGCACGATAAAACTCACCCGCCTTATCGGTTCCGGCAGCCAACACTTTTACGCGCTCACGTAAATTATCGATCGTTTTTGTTTTTTCAAGTGTCGCAAACTTTGCTTTTACACTTGGTTTATATTCTAATGTTTTCAAGTCGAGTGAATGGATCTCCGATTTACCATTCGCTCCTTTTACTTT
Organism: Bacteroidota bacterium; assembly: GCA_017303895.1. Classification (GTDB taxonomy): domain Bacteria; phylum Bacteroidota; class Bacteroidia; order 2-12-FULL-35-15; family 2-12-FULL-35-15; genus 2-12-FULL-35-15. The sequence goes on from JAFLBF010000020.1 coordinate 12,131, forward strand.
TTTAAAGAAACCTTGCTCTGTTTTACTTCCCAACCATTTATTCTCTACCATTTTGGCAACATAGGAAGGTAATTTGAAATATTCTTTTGCTTCATCATTCGGCACCCCTGCAGCCAATCCATTGGCTACATGCACTAAGGTATCCAAACCAACCACATCACATGTTCTGAAGGTAGCCGATTTTGGGCGACCCAAAACAGGACCTGTTAATTTATCCACTTCATCCACCGTCAAGCCCATTTTTTCTACCATATGGAATAGACTCATTATCCCGAAAACACCAATGCGGTTTGCGATAAATGCAGGTGTATCTTTACACAACACCATTGTTTTTCCTAAATACAATTCCCCATATTTCATCAAGAAATCGATCACTTCAGGAGATGTTTTTGGTGTAGGAATGATCTCTAACAATTTTAAATAGCGGGGAGGATTAAAAAAGTGAGTTCCGCAGAAATGCTTTTGAAAATCTTCACTTCTTCCTTCGTTCATTAAATGAATAGGAATACCGGAAGTATTGGAAGAGATCAAGGTTCCAGGTTTGCGGTACTTCTCTACATTGTCAAACACCTGCTTTTTAATATCCAATCGTTCGATCACCACTTCAATGATCCAATCACAATTGGCAATATCTTTCATATTGTCATCAAAATTTCCGGTAACAATACGTTTAGCAAAAGATTTACGGTAGATCGGAGAAGGATTCGACTTTAATGCAAATGCTAAAGCATCATCCACGATCTTATTGCGTGATTTTTTATCGCTGCCGGCATCCTTGGGAACAATGTCCAGCAATAACACTTCCACACCAATATTGGCAAAATGACAAGCAATACGGCTTCCCATAACGCCAGAACCCAATACAGCTACTTTTTTAATACTTCTGTTCATAATTAATTTTGTTTTATGAGTTTGTTTCGCTCTTCAGCGATAGATATTATATCGTTAATGGTTTTAAAAAAATCCTCTATTCTATTCTTCCCTATTTTCGACTCCAGCTCCACATTAAAATTGCGGACAATATTTTTGGCAAGTTCTTTATTTTCCTTGCCTTTTTGTGTTAAGAGAAGTTTAACTTTTCTTTTATCGGTCTTGTCGGCCTTTTTGGTGATCAACTTCTCATCTTCCAGAGTTTTGATAATGCGCGACAACGAAGTGCTTTCCATACCTAATTTAGGTGCAATATCGGAAGCGTATGAACCTTCGTGACTATCAATATTTAACAGAAAATGGCCGATGGCAATGCTTCCACCATATTGAGCAGCCTCAGCATTATACATTCTGCTGATGATCTGCCAGGCAGTTTTTAATTTTGAATCGACTGTTTCGGTATGCTGTTTTGCCATAACGAAACAAATATATAAAATAATTTATTTATTATGCAAGCATAATAAAAACTATTTTTATGATAAATATCATCCGGGAGTCTTATTTGATCGATTCCGCCTTTTTCAAGAATTGCTGCGCATTCGCCTCATCTCCTAAATTACGGTAGGTAAGGCCAATAAAACGGTACGCTGATTTATAGTTCTTATCGATCTCGGTTGCTTTTTTAAAGTATTGTATTGCCTTCATAAAGGACTGATTCGCATTCGCCTGATCATTTTGAGCACGGTATGCCTCTCCCATGGTACCATAAGCACTGCCTAAATTACAATTCGCTTCTGCATCGAATTTATTCAACTCAATCGCTTTTGTAAATGCTTTGGCTGCCTCTTGAAAATTGCCAATAGAGAATAAACAGGTACCAATATTATTATGATACATTCCTTTTTCGGGATTCATTTCACTTGCTCTGCTATAACTCTTGAAAGCTGCTTCAAAATTCTTCTGTTCATAATAGATCTTGCCTGCCACATTATGCGCATCAGGGAACAATTCATAGATCTTCAACGCTTTTTCAATGTTTTTCTGAGCGGTCTTAAGCCGGTATTCCCGTTCTTGTGGACTTGCCGCTGCCAGCGTATCTTTATTTACCATGTGATTCGCATGATAGAACAACATATGCGCACTATTGGGTACCGTTTCAATATCTTTTCCAAAAAGTGTGGTATCCGATTTCCAATCTTTATTTCTAGAGAATGTTTTAGCGGAATACAATGCACTTAACCCTACTAAAATGAGCATCACTGTTTTCCCTTTCAATATCATAAAAGGATTATTGGCCGAAGGCGACCAGTCCATCTTCAACAGCTTCATCAATAAATAGACAAGTGCCAAACAGAATGCAACAGAAGGAAAAAACAACAAACGTTCAGCTAAATGCGTCCCGATCATCATAAATAAATTTGAGGCCAAGGCCATTCCTATTAAATAGAAGAAGATACAGAAGGATAAAATGTGCTTTTCTTTCAATTTTTTAAAGGCAAAATAAAGGAGATACACATGAAAAGACAAAGCCAATAACAAACCTATATTGCCCAATGAGGTTACCAAAGGAATGGTATCAAATGAATAATCGGATGAAAGCGGATGCGGGAACAGCAATAAAAGGAAATATTTCCCCATGATATAAATAGCGGTCAGTTTTTGATGAATAACATTCGTGGTAGCCATCAGCGAATTATCCACCACCGGAATATTCGCAATTCCTAAACTGCCGATGATCTTCACGTGCATGATCATATAAAAAACAGCCAAGGCTAATACTCCTCCGGTTATTTTAGCATTCAGTTTAACAGGTGCATCGGTAAAAAAATAGATGAACAATGGCACCAATGCTACAAATACAATGGCCGATTCTTTTGACAGTAAAGCCAAAAAGAAGCAGAAAAGAGAACTTAAAAGCATCAGCATCTTTCCATTGCTAATGTATTTATGTATGGCCAATAAGGACAATAGCAAAAACACCATACTACTTAATTCATCACGACTTTTAATATTCGCTACCACTTCGGTATGAATAGGGTGAGCAGCAAATAAAAGTGTAATGGCAAACAGCACATACACATTCCATTTCAGGTACTTCAACAAAACCAGAAACAGAAGCACACATGCCAGTGCATAAAAAAGAACATTCATGAAATGATGAAAATGAGCATTGTCGGGCGATAATTGCCACTCAATAGCAAACATGGCTTTTGTAAGCGGACGGTATAAATTATTCTCGTTATTAGCATACCCCTCGCGATAGCTCGATGAGAATATTTCTTTTAAAGCAGCAGTGCCTTTTTTCGTAAGCTGATTTTCTTTGATCACCGAATAGTCATCCAACACAAAACCATGATTCAGTGTGTTGGCATACAACAAAAAGGAAACTAGAGCAATTAATAAGGATAACTTTATAACCAAACCTTTGCTCAGGACAAAGTTTTCTTTCTTTTTAGAAACACTTTCTTTTTTATTGTTAATCTTTTTCGATGACATGATTCAATAGCTATTTACTTTCGATCAAATAATAAACGCAGGTAGTTAGATAATTTCTGAGATAAGGAATATTCCGGATAATAACGTTTTGCTTTATCGGACGCCAATTAAACTTAAATGTATAGATCGGATTCAATAAATAATGGATCTTGTGCAATACATTGTATCCTGCTGATTCCGTAATACGTTCGAAACGTTCAATAGAGATCCCTGTTTCTTTGATCTCCACCAGATCGACCACATTTTCGTTGAAGGCTCTTAATAAGAATTCATAGATCCCAAATGGCAATAAATGCACATAAGGGAAACGGGATAAGAATTTACTTTTACAAACTTGCTGATGCCCACCAAAAGGCATTTGCCATGGCGGAAAGCCGAAATAAATAACACCTTTCGGATTCAAAAAGTGTTGCAATTCTTTCAATAATTTTTCCTGATCGTGAATGTGTTCGATCACATCTTTAAGAATGATAATGTCGAATTTTCCTCCCAGATCGGCATTCACATCGATCTTATAGATATCACGGTTGATGATCATCGCTTTTTTCTCCGCGATCGGCTCCTTATGAAAATGCTGAAAATATTCACTTTTTGGCTGATTCAACTCCACTCCTACCACAATACATCCTCTTTCGATAAAAGGCTTTAAAACACCACCTTCACCACAACCGATCTCCAACACACGCATTCCCGGCTTTATCTCTCTTTTTGCTTCAATAAAAGGAATGATGTATCGCTCCGAATTGATAGCCTGATGATTAAAATAAACTTCTTTGTTTTTATGAAACTCGAACATCGTTAAATACTGATCTTTGTTATATCACAAATATAACAATTTATAGACATGATCAGGCGATGATCTCCTGCACTCTACCGATCTGGTAGGAATCGAGCTGCACTTTGATCCCTCTTGAATGAAAAGCAGCACTGGTAAGGATAGCATGTACCTTTCCCCTTGTGCGTTTTCCTGTCCGCTGGTCTTTTTTTAGCACAATATCCACTTCCTGACCGATCTTAATATTCGAACGATACATATTCGGAGTCTTCTCTGCTTGCAAATTCATGGATGGCATATCACAAAAATACTTAAATTTGGTAATACTATTCAATATCGTTTTCTATGAAAAATTTTCTTTTGAGTTTCGTCTTTATCTGTTTTATCTCCTCCCTTTATGCGCAAGGAAATATGAAAACCCGCAAATGGAGAAGTACAGAATTGGATTCATTGACCAAAGCACAAACCTTATTTGAAGAAGAAAATTTTGTGATGGCACTTCCAATTTTTGAAGCATTGCACAACAGTCACCCGAAAGAATTATACCTAAAATATGTTTATGGCATTTGTGGCTTGTACCGTAGCGATATGCATGAAAAGTCATTACAAATGTTAAGTGAAGTGTATGAGAAAAACAAAAAAGCAGCGGATATTGAATACGACCTGGCCAGAGCAAATCACTTCAATTATAAATTTGACGAAGCCATTTTGCTGACCGAAAAATATCTGAAAGGAAAAAAACTGACCGAAGCACAACGAAAGGCCGGAGAGCAATTGATCAATTATTGCAATAATGCAAAAATGCTTGTGGCTGCTCCAGTAGATGCAAAAATTGAGAACATTGGAGATATTGTAAACACCGTTGCTTCCGAATATGTTCCTGTTATTTCTTCCGATGAGAATGTAATGATCTTTACTTACCGTGGTGATCAAAGCAAAGGTGGTTTGCAAAACGGACTGAATCAGCCTGATCCGATGGGAATTTATTACGAAGATGTATTCATTACACACAAAGAAAATGGAACGTGGGTAGCACCGTCCTCTATTGGCGAAAACATCAACACCAATGAACATGATGCTGCTATTGCCTTATCAAACGATGGACAGAAATTATTTGTATTCAACGACAATGGATCGAATGGTGGTGACATTTATTTAAGCAAATTAGAAGGAGCCAGCTGGTCGGATGTAACACGCCTGGAAGGTGATGTAAACACCATTGCTTGGGAAGGAAGTTGTGCTTTATCAGCCGATGAAAAAACATTGTATTTTTCCAGTGAGCGTGTTGGAGGATTCGGAGGAAAAGATATTTATGTTTCACAAAAAATGAATGATGGCAGCTGGGGACCGGCAAAAAATTTAGGAGACAAGATCAATACGCCATTGGACGATGATGCACCTTTTATTCATCCCGATGGAAAAAAATTGATCTATAGCTCGAAAGGATTAAATAGCATGGGTGGATACGATATTTTTTCAACCGAATACAACAAAGCAGATTCCAGCTGGAGTACACCAAAGAACATCGGTTATCCTATTAACACACCTGATGATGATATTTATTTTGTATTGTCGGCTGACGGGAAAAGAGGATATTATGCATCCGGAAAATCAGGAGGATATGGCTTACAAGATATTTATCTGGTAGATATGCCCGAGGGAGATGCTCCTGTTTTAGCCATGGTAAAAGGAACGATCACAGCCGATAAAAAGCCTGTAAAGTCAGAGATCATTATCGAGATCACTGATCAAAACACAGTGTACAATACCATTGCATCCAACGAACAAAGTGGAGCCTATCTGGTGAATCTTCCAGCAGGACACAACTATAAGATCACTTATAAATACGGCATCTTCCCGGCTCAGGTAAAAGAGGTCGACACCAGAAATATTACTGCTTATCTGGAAAAAATAATTGATATTAATTTTGAGATCGTGAATGACAGTGTCCGCAAGGCTGACTCTTTACTTGCATTCAATAAGTCGGTAGATACTACTGCAACATCTGTTGTTGTTCCACAAAAAATAGACATTGGTAATTCTACAAAAGAAGGCTTAGAATTTAAAGTGCAGATCGCTGCTTACAATTTACCGAAGAATTATAATTACAATCACTTAAAAGGATTAGGAGCAGTTGAAAAACTATTACTGGACGATGGCATCACCCGCTTTACAATAGGAGGTTCTTTCAAAACACTGAACGAAGCGGATGCTCATAAAGTAAAAGTGCGTGCGGCCGGACAAACAGATGCTTTTGTTACTGCTATTTACAATGGAAAACGGGTGTACCTCGAAGATCTGGAAAAACTAGGCTTGATCCCACCTCAACCTAAATAAGCATTCTTTAATCACGGTAAACTTACGATCAATCTCAAGTAAGCGAAGCAACACGTTTCTCTGAATTTATTTCAGAAAGCCTTGTTGAATAGTAAATAATGTGACAAACATATTATCATGGAACGCTCCGACTTTTTAAAATTGATGATCGCTTCACCACTTATTTTATCTGCTATGAAATTAAAAGAATTAGAATCAGTGACCTCTGAATTAACGGCAACAGAAAAAATGCCGCTATTATTCATAGGACATGGCAGTCCGATGAATGCTATTGAAGAAAATGAATTCGTTACAGGTTTTAGAAACATCGGAAAGGATATTCCTAAACCCAAAGCGGTGCTGGTAATTTCAGCTCATTGGGAAACAAGAGGAACATTGGTAACAGCCATGGAAAAGCCAAGAACTATACACGACTTTGGTGGCTTTCCGCAAGCATTATTTGATGTGCAATATCCTGCTCCGGGAAGTCCGGAATTAGCAAAAGAAACAAAAGATCTGATCAAAAAAACACCAGTTGGCTTGGATGATAAATGGGGCTTGGATCATGGCGCCTGGTCGGTGGTAAAACACCTCTACCCGAAAGCCGATGTTCCGGTGATACAAATGAGTATCGACTATACACAAGGTCCGCAATATCATTATGAGTTGGCAAAAGAATTGAGTGCACTTCGTAACAAAGGAGTTTTGATCGTGGGTAGCGGAAACATGGTTCATAATTTAGGAATGATCGCATGGGATAAATTAAATGCGCCATCCTATGGTTACGATTGGGCAATAGAGGCCAATGAAAAAATGAAATCCTATATTTTATCAGGCGATCACAAACCATTGATCAATTACCGTTCACAAGGCAAAGCCTGGGATATGGCGATACCTAGTCCGGAACACTATTTACCATTGCTCTATATCTTGGGATTAAAAGACGAAAAAGAAGCTGTATCCATTCACAATGATAAACCGGTTGCAGGTTCACTCACAATGACATCGGTGAAGGTGGGGTAAGGCTAATTACAAGGCTTCCAGAATCGCGATTAAAATATCCAGAAAGATAGAAGGATCGCCAATACCTGCTGTTATTATACCTAAAATAAACAATGCTAGTCCAACTATTAAAAGCGCTTGCGCGAACGGAGGATTCGTGGCTAATATGACATAACCAACAATCATTAGGATCAATCCTAAAATAGCAATCGTAAAACCTATTAGAATGAGCATATCTTCATTGTCACGGTATGAGCTGCTTTTCTTTTCCTTTACTAATACTTTTTTCTTAGAACTAAGAGTCGGAATCTTTTTTAGAACATGGCCGGTTGTGAAGGATGATTTGACCGAATGTTTCTTACTCGAAATGATTTGATCCGGCTCCTGATTTAAATTTTGAGGGAGCTCCACTTGGCGCACATTCACCCCGGCTGTATGATTTGATTTAACAACAATTTCCGTTGGAATACACGCTTCCTTATTATCAGATTGGATCTTTTGCTTATCATTTAAATGCCCTGAAACATAAAAGCCCGGACGGTACAATCGTTTTTCGATAGTACAGGAAAAGAGAAATATGGCAATAAGCCCTAAAAGAAGATATAAGCGATTCTTCATACTGCAATTTACAACAGTTTCTCCAAAGTAAAGGTGATTATAAGAACTGGAAACAGGGTGAGTGTGAAGAAAAAATCAGTGCTCGTGTTTTCGCTCTCGCTCTCACACTGATTTTTTGATTACTGTTTAAGACAGATTTTTGATCATTGAAAAGAGCATTTTAGAAATCTCTTCCCCATTCTTGTAAAACTCTGAATATTTATAATCTTCAAGGGTATTTTCATCTTTCAACACATCAAGAATGGCAATACATTCAAAAACGGAGCTTCTTGAAATAATATAAAAATTTCTTCTGTCGGCATTGGAAAACCGGCCTGTTCCTTCTGCAATATTCAAAACTATACTAAATGAGGCTCTTCGCAATTGGTCTTTAGTAGTAGGATCAAGCTTAGTGGCTTTAATAAAACTTCTGATTTCACTATTAAAAGACTTCGCTTTTTTATAAATATCGAGTTTTTCAAAATCGAACATAACAGTGTGAGTTGGAGGGTGAGTGTGAAGAAAAAAATCAGTGCTCGTGTTTTCGCTCTCGCTCTCACACTCACACTGATTTTTTGTACCCTACGGATTGCAAATATCGAACTTTTTAGATGATTTTCAAGCAATTAGAACGTTAATGAATACTCTCCCTAGGATACCCTAAGCGGTGGAATTTCGAACTTTAATGAAAAAGCCCCTATGTTTCATAGGGGCTTAAACTTAATAAAAATGAAAAATTAGTCTTTTTCTTCTTCGCCTGTTTCTGTATCTGATTTCTTAATGAAATTACCTTTATCATCAAATAAAGCATCAAAATGTTCTTTTCCTTTACTCATTTCCGCTTCATACATAACTTTACCAGTTGCGTCAGTAATTTTAGCAGCCTCAGTTAATTTATGCCCAACGTAGTTTTTAGTACAATAATCAGTTACAGCTTTTGGAAGTTCAGAAGTCTTAATTTCCTGTTCCAGCTCTTTAAAAGTCCCGTTAGCATCAAATACAGCTGAAGATTCAACTTTATTCAAATGAAATTCCGCTTCATAATCAGCACCCTCTTTTTCCCATTTCTCCACTTTTGCGCTGGGATACTTTTTAGCAAAACCATTTTTTACACTTGCTGGAATTTCTGCTTCATTCATTTTTTGAGCGTTAGCAAAGCTAAATGTTAGCATACTTGCTGCAATCATTAACATTGTTTTCATCTTTTTCAGTTTTAAAAATTTATAATTCAAAGTAACAATACAATTCTTAAGCAAATCTTTAGTAAAATAATTAAAACTTATAATTATAACCAATACGAACTACTTGAGTTTCATAATAATCGGTGCTTATATAATAAAAGCCAGCACCCTTAATTTCTTTATGTATTTGCATAGTATTCAAAAGATCGGTCGCATTGACAAATACTTCTCCCTTACCCTTTTGAATTTGTTTTTTTATTCCAAGATCAAGAGAAAAGCGTGATCCAATTTTGCCCTGAGGAATTAGGTCAGGCGCAAGATAAATAGCTGTTAGCTGTATATCTAACTTTTTATTTAAGTGAAATAAGGCGTTTAATTTTGAGTTCCATGAAATCAAAGATTGTTTATCTGAGGAGTAGATATTTGGTGTTGGATACTTGTTATAAGCAGTAAAGGCTTCAATGGTACTTTGATAACCGTTGAAATTCATGTTTAATGTCATCCACTTTTTAAAATCCTGTGAAATCAACAATTCAAGTCCTGTATTATAACTTCTTCCAGCATTCTGCATAATTGAATAAATAAGTGTACTTCCGGGAACTACGCTTGCAATACGAGTAATAGTTCCATCTGCTATTTTATGATATGCAGCTGAATAAAAATATCCTGTCTTCCAGTTTCCTTTGTAACCTAATTCAAATAAGTTTGTGAACTGAGGATTTAAAGCAGGGTTACCAACTTTGATAATTTCGGCATCATCATATTTCGGGAAAATTCGAATATCAACTTCATTTGGCCGGTCAACACGCCTGTTGTAGAATACAGATATTTTATTGTTGTCGTTAAATTTATAAGCGAACCTTACATTCGGAAATGGCTGAGTGTAATTATATCCATTGCTTTTATAAGTTGGATGATTAGGATTAACTAAGTAATTTACTCGCACATATTCAACTCTTAACCCTGCTTCCAATTCATACTTTTTGTTTTCCAATACGTAATTTGCGTACAAAGCAGGTATAGTCTCTTTGTAGGTTGCCAAACCGCCTGCTGCTGAATCAATAGGAGAATTAAGTCCCGGAAAGAAAAGCATATTAGTTGGAATATTCCTGTATCTGAATTTAGATCCGGTTTCAAGTCTGCCAAATTTCAATGGTTTAATATAATCCAAATTAAAATCAGCTACGTGTTCATCCGATATTAATTTAAAGGCGTCTTTCCCTGTGAAAGTCGACATAACATTCGTGAAATAATACTTCTCATCTTCCCGATGAAATGTGTAATTAAGACCAACATTTAAAGTATGCCCCGCTTGTTTGAATTTGTGCTGAAATGCTGAAGATGCAGTAACGGTTGTTTTTAATTCATCCTCCAAAAATTGCCATAATCTTTTTCTATCGCTTAAATCAGAATTAAAGAAAGGCTCCTCACCATGATCCAAAATTCTTTCGGAACTGAATAATCCCGACAAGCTGAATTGATTGTATTCATTAGAATTGTAATCAAAGCCTATTCGCCCGGTAGCAATGGTAGTATTTCTGTTTCTTCTTGTTTGTTGTCTGATAATATCGCCATTATCATAGTAGCGGTCAACAAATTCGTTTTTATTTAAAGTATTTGTAAGTAAATAATCACCTTGCAAAAACAAGTTGATTTTCTTTTTCTTATAGTTGAGAGAAAGTGAAGGATTAACTTTAGGTGTATTTTGGTATTGAGGTGCAATTGTTGGCAGATTGTTTTTCTTAATCCATAATGCTCCTAAACCTGCCGATAAACCTACCTTACCATTAAACCCCTCTTGTTTATTTTTTTTATAAACGATATTGATAATTCCTGCATTACCATTTGCATCATACTTAGCAGAAGGGTTATTAATAATTTCTATTTTATCAATAGCAGAAGCAGGAATATTGTCCAAACTTGCCTGATTGCCAAAGCCTGTAAGTGCAGTTTGTTTTCCATCTATAAGAACGACTACTTTATCACTTCCTCTGATCTGTACTTTGCCATCCTGAACCGTAACACCAGGTAAATTTTGTACAGCTTGCAATACTGTGCCTCCATTTTGCGTAATGTTATTTTCAAGTGTATAGGATTTTTTATCCATTTTACCATTCACCTCATCTTGTTTGGCAGTAACTTCAACAGCATCTAATATCTTGGTGTCTTCAATTAGTGCTATTGTCCCCGCATCTAAAAAAGAATTTAAACTTCCCACGAAGAGTGACTGCTTCTGAGTAATATAGCCTATATAAGAAACTTCAATATAATAACGACCTTGTTTTATATTATTTAATATAAATCGTCCTTCTTCATTGGTTATTGTGCCGACAATTAACGAACTGTCTTTTTCTGCCTTAATGGTTACACTTACAAAGGGTAATGGACTTAACGTACTTTTATCTTTAATTATTCCTGAAACCGAAGCGTTTTGAGCATAGCTTTGAAAGCTTATAAAAAGAAGAAGAAGAAAACCAGCAATTATTTTTGATATAGAATAAAACCAATTTATTGTTATCATAATACAAACCTACTATACAATTCTAAAGTAAATCTTTTTTAAACAAAACTTTAAAACGATGGAGGGAGTTGGAGTGGGAATAGTTTATTTTGAAGCCGTATAATTTTATTATACCATTTACTATTGATAAACCAAGTCCTAACGAATCCTTTGATGCATCATCTTTTTTAAAGCGCATAAATAAATGCTCTTCAGGAATATTAAGTGGTACGCCAGTATTAGAAACACTTAATTGATTGTCCTTCAACTCTATTGAGATTAAGCCGTTATCTTCATTATGTCTGATTGCATTTTGCAAAAGATTTGTAATAAGTATCTCTGCCAAGACTGTATTCATTTTCACAAATAAGTCATCGTTTAGTTTTAATTCCAAATTAATGTTTTTAGACTGAATAACATCAGCATAATTGTTGGTTATACGTGACGTGATTGTTTTGATATTAACAGTTTCGGTATCGTTAAACTGATTATTTTCTATTTTAGAAAGAAGAATCAATGCCTTGTTCAAAGAAGATAATTTCTTTATTGTATTCTCTATTGTTTGCAGACGATCCATTTCATCTTCTTTCAGATTGGGCGATTGCATCAACAGACTCAAATTTGCTTTTACAACAGCTAAAGGTGTTTGCATTTCGTGAGATGCATTTTCAGTAAATTCTTTTTGCTGCACGTAATCGGAATATATTTTATCTATCATTTTATTCAGAGCATCATTCAACTGATTAAACTCTGTTGTTTTTTCATGCTTGAAATGGTAATGCTCATGGTTCTTAATGTCATACTTATTCAGTTGCGAAAGTGTATTATAGAAAGGTTTCCATAAAATTTTTGAAAGCAGCCAATTCACGATAATAAAAGCAAAAATCAAGAAACCAACAATTAAAGTAAACGTAGTTAAAATCCCTTCTAATAACTCTTCTTCTTCCATTGTGGTTTTCACAACGGTAATTTGGTAGTTTATTTTGTCAACGGTAAAATGGCTTCTCAATATCCGTGCGCTGATGTTTTCGTTTTCCTCTAAATCATAAATAAGAGTGTCATATAATCTAGTTTCCATCTTTGGTTTATTAACCACTCTGATATTCGAAAGGCTATCTGAGCTCAGATATATAGTACTTATTGGTTTTACTGAACGAATTAGCTTTTCTGCATTAATTTTTTCACTTACAAGTGTTTCATCTGTTCCATCTCGTAATTCGGCTTTAATCAAAAAATAGGAAAACAATCCGGCAAACACCAAAAGTGGAAGACTAATGAGCAGGTAATAAAGCAGTGTTTTACTAATTAATTTCATTAATCTATTTTAAAATTATATCCAATACCATATATTGTTTGTACGTAGTCGTTACAACCCTTATCCATTAATTTTTTACGCAGATTTCTTAGATGTACATAAATAAAATCATGACTATCCATTTGGTCTGAATCGTCTCCCCACAAATGTTCAGCAATTGAATTTTTAGAAACTACACGATTTTTATTAGAGACAAAAAACATTAGTAGGTCATATTCTTTTGCAGTAAGAGTAACCGCTTCTCCTTTAACAGAAACTTGCCTTTGTTCAGGTACAATAGTTATTTCGTTGACAATTATTGATTTGTTTCCATCAAAGTTCCTTCTACGAATAAGTGCCTTAATTCGAGAGTTTAATTCAGCTAAATCAAAAGGTTTTGCTAAATAGTCATCGGCTCCTAAATCAAGTCCTTTTATTTTATCGGTAGAAGAGTTTTTAGCTGAAATAATTATTATCCCTGCCTTAGAGCCTTTATCTTTCAATTGCTTTACAATATCAAGACCACTACCTTTTGGCAAAGTTATATCTACTAAAATGCAATCATAGTCATATACACCGGCTTTTTCAGTTGCTTTAACAAAATCGGCAGCCGATTCAACCACATATCCTTCCTGATGGAGATATTGTTTGATCGATTTTCTTAAGTCAGGTTCGTCTTCTATGAGTAGAATTTTCATTGAGTAAATATAACGGTATAAATCTTAAGAGAATCTTAACAGCAGTTCGATAATTGAAGGGAGGACGTTAATTTATCGAACTTTATTAATGATTTTCAAGTAATTAGAACGCTAATGAATACTCTCCCTCGGATACCCTAATAGGCTAAATTTCGAACCGACCTTATTTTGACCGGATATACTTACAACATTCGGGAAGTTTTTGATACCTTTCCTTTGGCGCATAGATGTTTTCCGTATCATGCCTAGCCAAAGCAAGATTATCATGAATTTTCTCCAACGAAACAACTTTTGGGTTATAGGTTAACTCAAGGATTTTTGTTTCCATATTCCAAAATGCTTTTTTAACTCCTTTAACCTTGGCAGCCTTTTCAATTCGGGTTTTACATTTTCCACAGTTTCCCCAAACTTTAATTTCAACTATAAGTTCTTTCTTTTTTCTGCTTAAAGAATATAAGTATTCTTCAACTACAAATGGTATTATGCTCATTTTTGACCTCCTTTTACATTTTACTCATATCATGTCCTTCCATTGGATTTGCTCCCTTTTTGAACATGTATTCGCTATTTAATAAATATGACCCTGAAACAACTACAGTATCACCCTTAGCTATTCCGTGTAAAATTTGAGTGTATTCATTGGTTTCTAATCCCGTATGAACCATAATATTTTCAAATCGATTATGTCCTTTTTTTACCCATACAGAGGCGCCTTTTCCATCCAAAAGAACCGCATCAGTTGGCAATGCTATTACTGATTTCGTATTAAGCAAAATAGAAAAATCTACTTGCATGCCAACCTTTAATTGATTATCAGGATTGGGAACTTCCACTCTTACAAGATTTATTTGGGAACCCGCTCCCAATTCGGGATTTACAAAAGTGATTTTTCCTTCTGTTTTCTTTCCCTTTATACCGGGAAAAAACAATGTAGCCTTCATTCCTTCGCTCACCTTTGATAGATCATCAATAAAAACCTGAGCTTCAGCCCATAAATTTGAATAATCTGCAACGTGATAGATGCTTCCACCTTCCATTACGTAGTCTCCTTCTTTTATATCCAATGAAGAAACCACTCCTGAAACTGTACTTGTAATTTTGAAAAGATCTCCTGACAAATCTGTATCTGCAATTTTATCAATTTGTTTATCGCTTAAGCCATAGAGCTTTAATTTATTTTTAGCGCTTTGAATAATTTTATCAATATCAATAGCTTCGGTTTTAAGTGATTTCTTTTTCTCTAACGCCAATTTAAACTCACGAGCCGCTAAGTTCAAATCTTCACTATATATTTCATAGATAACATCACCTTCTTTTATAGTTTCTCCAATGTTCTTGATATATAATTTGTCAATACGTCCCATAACACGGGAGCTGATCGACCATTGTTTAGTTTGGTCAATAGTTAGTTTACCTGTCAACTGAATCTCATCACCCAACTCATGTTCACCTAAAATTTCTGTTTTAATGTTCCCTAACTGAATTTGTTGATCACTGAGGTGCAATCCACCTTCATGCATTGACTGATCCTTCTTTACAGGGGTAAGGGGCATCTTACAAATTGGGCAATTTCCCGGCTTTGACTCAATAACTTGAGGATCCATTGAACATGTATAATAAACATCAGAAGCCACTTTCTCTTCTTTAGGTGTGCATGACGCAAAGAAGAGCGACAATAGAAATATCAATAATAAATTTTTCATCGTTTTAATTTTCGCTTTTTATGAAACTTTCGCTATCCATTAGTAATTGTGCATTTTCAGCAATTTTGTCTGATTCACTAAGACCTGATATCACTTCAACCATATTGTCAACCACAGTTCCAGTGATAACCTTATGAGCTTTAAATAAATTGTTCTCTTTTATAAATACCACTTTACTATTTCCTAAATCAACTACTGAAATTGTCGGAATGAAATTGCCCTTTTTATTGCCTGAGTTTATTATGGCTTTTACGTTTGATCCCACTTTAACAGAATTATTGGGGTTAGATAAATATACCCTTACAGCGATAGTATTTTGATTAGGCTTAATCTCAGGCTCAATAAAATCGATTTTAAAGTTCTCCCCTAAGTCTTCTCCGTCAATAGAGAGATTAACTCTATCACCCTTTGAAATTAAACTTTGATTATCTGCATAAATACTAATCAAAGCCCACAATTTATTTGTACTATAAACATTAAATACCGCTTGCCCTTTTTGAACATACATGCCTTCTTTAATTAATAACTCCTGTTGCGGTTGAGAATTCATAGTTGTCATTTGGGCTGAAGAAGCCTCTCCTAATAAATCGTGTAAGTGTCCTGAAAAACTGCTATATACACTAACAAACTCAATTGCTTTCTTTTCACTTTTTATTTTTTTTACCTGATCTAAGGTTAAGCCTTGAAGAGCTAATCTATCTTCAGCAGTTTTTATTAATGCAGAATTTTCAGAATCATTTTTCAATAAGTAGATATAATTCTCTTGTTCAGTAAGCAATTCTTTACTGTATATATCCATCAATTTTTGCCCTTTACTTACGGGTTGATATTTATATTTGACATACAAATTTTCTATTCTCCCTGCCACTTTACTCGAAATTGTGGAAATCTCACGAGTATCATAATTGATTTTTCCCGTAGCCTGAATTACAATTGGAACGGTACTTTCCTTCATGCTAACGGTTTTTACTTGTGAAATAACATACTTGTTAGTTGGTTTAAGTAAAATGTCTAATTCTGTATCTGTAGTTTTAGAATCTTCATCTTTCATTTCCACCAAGTCCATTTTACATTTTGGACAAATTCCGGGCTTATCCTGTATTACTTCAGGATGCATTGGGCACGTATATTTTTTATTACTTGAAACATCTTCCTTTTTCTCAACAAGATCCATTTTACAAATAGGACATTGCCCCGGTTCATCTTTAATAATTTCAGGGTGCATTGGGCAAGTATATTTTTTTGCAGAGTTGTGATTCTCATGCCCACTATGCTCATGTTCATTCATGTTATGATTCTCCTTTTCGCTATTACTACTACAAGCGGTAAGAATCAATGCCAAGGAAAATATTTTTATTAATCGCATCATCATTTTATCTCAAGTTGATTTTCATATTGTACTTGTAACTCTGCTAACTCCATTAGCTGATCTAAATAATTTAATTGCATGAGTTTCAAATTTTGCCAAGCATCTAATACCATAAAAAGCTCTTCGGTATTTTGTTCATAGGCTAACAAAGCTGTCTCATAGTTCTTTTTCATAGATGGAATAACCACCTTTTCTGAAAGTTCAATTTGTTGTTTTTTGTTTTTAATTTTCACTTTTATGTTTTCAATAGCACCACTTACATTGTTTACAAACCCTTGTTGTTCCAGTTTTATAGATTCTATTTCATAATTTAATCCTGACACGGTTGACTTGTACATTTTTGAAGACCAAGGTGCTATTGGGATGCTTACCATTGCCATTAAACTGAATTGCTGAGGCTGTTTTCCAAAGGCGAGCATGTGATCGTATTTAAGCCCGAAATCAGGCAGGCGTTTGGAGTTTTCAAAAGATTGTTTAGCTCTTAGCAAATTTTCGTTTTGCTTCAATACTTTAAAATCGCTCCTTGAATTAATAATTGCTGTGCTATCAATAATTGATTTCTCGTAATCATTATTTTTTAATACTGTGTCAATATCGAATGTGATATTTTTATCCCTATTCATAAGCGTATTCAGTTCAATCATTTTCTGACTGATTTCCTGATTGGTCATAACAATCATTGTTTGAATATCTCCTAACATACCTTTTGCTTTGTAGTAAGCATTCAATTTATCCATGCCATATTTATATCTTAACTCTGTTGACTCAATTAGATATTTTAAAATGCCTTCACTTTCTTTTAATACAGTTGTTTTTCGCTTCAATACCACCCAACCATAATAACTCATCTTAGCCATAGAATAGAGCTCGTTCCTCATGGAGCCCTTCATCTGCGTTTCCACGCCTGACATGCTTTTCATATAATCTGAATTCGCATTTAGTTTCTTTGGATTCATAATCATTTGTTGTGCTGAGATCATAAATGATCCCATTCCGTTCGTATTCATTGAAGGGTCGGCTTTCCACATCTGTGGATTGTATGGAGTCATAAAGAATCCTGCACCAACTTGGGGAGCATCTAAAGATTTGGCTCCGGTAGCATAAGTATTGTATGCATTAATTTTAGCATCGTACTTTTTTAACTCAGGTTGATTCTTTTCGATTTCATTCAATACGTTTTCCAATGTCATCACTTGTGAAAACATTTTGGGCACATTTAACAAGCCAATTGCGAGAATGATTAAGCCCTTTAATATGTTATTTGATTTTTTCATCATCGATTAATCTTCAAATTCTTGTACAATTAATTTTCCATGTTTTTTTAGTTCATACTCACGAACCATTGCATATAGTACCGGGAGTACAATTAACACAAAGAGTGTTGACGTAATTAATCCAAATACAAATGGAATTGTAATAGGCTTCATTACATCGCTCCCTGTTCCTGTGGCTAATAAAACAGGCATTAAACCAATTATATCAACCAATACCGTCATCAATTTTGGTCTAAGTCGTAACGCTGCACCCTCATATATGGCATCTTCTACATCTTGACTTGTCAATTCTTTGCTTTCAGAGCTAACTTTTTTTACTTTCTTAAATACAGAGTTATTCATATAGACCAACATTAGCACTCCTGTTTCCACAGCAACACCAAATAGTGCGATAAAACCGACCGCAACAGCTACTGAAAAATTAACATTAAAGAAATGTAGAGAATAAGCACCACCAACTAATGCTACTGGCACAGCAGAAAGAACAATTAGGACTTCTCGAAAAGTATGAAAAGTAAAATAAAGAATAACCATTATTATGATTAGAACAATTGGGATAATCATTGTTAATCGCTCATTTGCTCTCACTTGGTTTTCATATTGACCGCTCCATGTTAAGAAATAACCTTTTGGTAATTTTTTTACCACGGCTTCAAGTTTCTTTTTAGCATCATTTACGGTGCTTCCTAAATCCCTATCCCTTACATTGAATAATAAAGTTCCTCGTAACATAGCATTCTCGGAAGTAATCATAGGCGGGCCTTCACTAATTTTAATTTCAGCAACAGCCGATAAGGGTATAGGCCCATAATCCATTGTTTGCAATTGTAACCTCTTTAGTTTGTCAATTTTATCCCTAAAATCTTGTGCAAATCTTACATTAACAGTAAATCGTTGTCTCCCTTCTACAGTAGTTGTTACATTCATTCCACCCAAGGCTGTTTCAATAAACATATTTACATCGTCAACACTTAATCCATATCTACCAATTTCATCTTTCTTGATTTTTATATCTACATACTTTCCGCCAACAATAGGATCAACATATAAATCTTTTACTCCATCAATTCCTTCTAATTCTTTTTTAAATTGTTGAGCAAGTTTATTGATGGTGTCGAGATTTTGACCATAAACTTTAACACCTACATCCGTCCTGATTCCTGTTGATAGCATATTAATACGGTTAATAATGGGTTGCGTCCAACCATTAATTACACCCGGAATTTGCATTTTGGAATTAAGCTCATTAATAATTCCTTCTTTAGTAAGTCCTTCTCGCCATTCTTTTTGAGGCTTCAAGAGTATGATTGTTTCAATCATACTTATAGGAGCATTATCTGTTGCTGTATTTGCCCTTCCTGCTTTACCTAATACATTTTGCACTTCGGGAACACTGAGTATTAACTTATCCTGCACCTGCATAATTCTTTTTACTTCTGAATTTGAAACATCAGGCAATGTTACGGGCATAAATAGTAATGAGCCTTCATCAAGCGGTGGCATAAATTCTGTACCAAGATTTAAGACAAGCGGAACACTCCCCAATACCAAAGCAATACTTAATCCGATAGTGGTTTTTTTCCATTTCAAGCACCAACGAATTATTGGGTTATACAACCAAAGAAAAAATCGTGAAACGGGGTGTTTACTTTCCGGTCTCACTTTTCCCTTTAAAAACATGGTCATAAGAACTGGTACAAGAAATATAACTACAAAGGCAGATCCAATCATAGCGAAAGTTTTTGTCCACACCAATGGCGAGAATAATTTATGTTCCTGCCCTTCTAAAAAAAGAATCGGGCTAAATGATACCAAAGTGACAAGAATGGAATTGAACACCGCCTTTCCAATTAATTTTGAAGAATTTTCAATCTTCTTTTCTCTTTCTTCGTTAGATAACATATCGACTGAATTTTTTAATTAAATGTTAATCATCTTCACCACTTATTGACTTCATGGCGTTTTCTACCATCACAATTCCTGCATCAACCAAGTCACCAACTGCTAATGCTACACCTGCAAGAGACATAATGTTTGACGTTATCCCAAACCAACTCATCATAATAAATGATATTAAAACTGAAAGTGGAATGGTTACAATAACTATTAAAGCACTTCTTACATGAAATAAGAAGATCAATAGCACAATTGCAACCACAATAATTTCTTCAATAACAGCCTCTTTCAGTGTGGCAATTGTAGCTTCAATTAAATTTGACCTATCGTAAGCAGTTTTAAATTTCACTCCTACAGGTAACCCTTTTTCTATTTCAGGAAGTTTTTCTTTTATTCGGTCAATTACATCTTTTGCATTCTCTCCGTAGCGCATAATCACAATTCCACCTACTTTTTCGCCCTGTCCATTTTCATCAATAATTCCTAAACGCAAATCTCCTCCCATTTGAACAGTCGCCACGTCTTTCACTCTTATTGGAGTTGAGTTAATCGTTTTAATTGGTATTTCTTCTATTTCCTTAATGTTCTTAATATATCCGGAACCTTTGATAATATAGCCTATATCTGATTGCTCAAATTTTCTACCTCCAACATCATTATTGTTAGCAGCTATCTTTTCGTTTAAATCCATTAGCGTAACATCATAGTATCTTAGTTTGTTTGGATCAACAACCACCTGATATTGTCTTTGAAATCCTCCAAAGGATGAAACTTCGCTCACCCCGTCAACTGTTTGAAGCGCAAAGCGCACATACCAATCTTGTAAGGCTCTTAATTCGCCAAGGTCATAACCGGGAGCATCTAAGGTGTACCAATACACGTGCCCCAACCCTGTACCATCAGGCCCAAGTGTAGGTGTTATCCCTTCAGGTAGTAAACGCTGTGCATAGTTCAATCTTTCTAATACTCGTGTCCGTGCCCAGTATATATCTGCATCATCTTCAAAAATTACAAACACAAAACTCATCCCAAACATGCTGTTCGCCCTGATGTTTTTTACTTTAGGAATGCCCTGTAAATTACTTACAAGTGGATAGGTGATTTGATCCTCAATAATCTGAGGGTTGCGACCCATCCATTCAGTAAAAATAATTACCTGATTTTCGGATAAATCGGGAATAGCATCAACAGGTGTATTCTTGACAGCAATAATTCCATAAACAGTAACACCAACTGCAATAAGCAGCACGATGATTCTGTTTTTTAATGCCCAGGTTATGAAGTTATTTATCATTCTTTAGCTGTTAGTTTCAATTACATTCAAATTCATTTTTACACTTGTCATTTACAACAAGATTTTTTAGGAACAAAAAGCCATTTCAAAATTATAAGAGTCCCTTTTGATATTTTATTTAATGCTACTTTCATAGTTTTTCTGCTTTGAATCCGGCTTTTTCTATTGTTTCAATTACTTTCTGTGCATCGATATTCCTCGTTTCAACAGTTAGAATTTTTTCAGGATTAAAAATATCGACTTCCCATTTTTCAATCTCTGATTCATTATTAAGCAAGGGCGTTACTTTTGCAACACATCCAGTACATTTTATATTAGTTTTAAATTTTAAAGTTTCCATGTTTTCTAATTTGAGTTAATTGATCTTAATTTTAACCATAAACTATTACTTACAACACTTACTGAACTTAACGCCATCGCTGCACCTGCAATCATTGGATTAAGTATAAATCCATTGATTGGGTATAAAACACCCGCAGCAATTGGGATTCCGATGATATTATAAATAAATGCCCAAAATAAATTTTGTTTGATTGTTTTTACTGTAAGCCTTGATAGTTTGATCGCTTCCGGTATGAGCATTAAGTCGGAGGAAATTATAGTCATCTTTGCTACATCAATAGCTATGTCCGAACCTTTACCCATAGCAATGCTTACATCTGATTGTGCTAAAGCTTGAGAATCATTAATTCCATCACCAACCATAGCGACAACTTTCCCTTTACCTTGCAATTCTTTGATAAACTCGGATTTTTGAGTAGGTAGCACTTCTGCCTCAAAGTTTTTTATTCCAACTTGTTTAGCAACTGCTGAAGCTGTTTGAGCATTATCGCCAGTCAACATGTAAACTTCTATACCATTGTTTTGTAATTCACTTATTGCTTTGGCTGAGTTAACTTTAACCTTATCAGCAATTCCCGCAACGATTAATACTTGTTTAGAATCAGAAAAGTAAATGACCGTTTTTGCTTCGTTCTGCATAGCCAAAGCCTTTTCAGAATAAGTAGAATTTATCTGAATGTTATTTTCATTCATCAAAGCTTTGTTGCCTACAAAATACGCTTGTTCGTTCACAATTGCCTTAACTCCTCTGCCTGTTATGCTTTCAATATGCTTTAATTGAATTGGCTGTACATTTCCTTTCTTCAGGTGTTTGCTAACAGCTTCTGCAAGCGGATGTTCCGACTGTGACTCAATTGCTAATAAAACCTGTTTTGAATAAGTGGTATTTGCTCCATCTGATTCAATAAAGTCTACAACTTCTGGTTTCCCTTCAGTTATGGTTCCTGTTTTATCTAATATAATTGCATTTACATTCTTAGCTAATTCAAGACTCTCTGCATCTTTAATCAATATACCATGTTCTGCTCCTTTTCCAACACCAACCATAATAGCTGTTGGGGTTGCCAATCCCAAAGCACAAGGGCAAGCTATTACTAAAACTGTAACCATCGAAAGGAGTCCTTGGGTTAACCCGTTTTCTCCTCCAAAAATCCACCAAGTAACAAAGCTTAATATAGAAAGTACGATCACTACCGGAACAAATATTCCAGCAATTTTATCTACAAGCTTTTGTACAGGAGCTTTGCTTCCTTGAGCTTCCTGTACCATTTTTATAATTTGAGCAAGAACTGTTTCGCCTCCCACTTTAAGCGCTTTAATTTTGAAACTGCCCTTTTGATTAACTGTACCTGAAAAAACCTTCTCACCTTGTCGTTTTTCTAACGGAACCGGCTCTCCGCTGATCATGCTTTCATCAACAAATGAAGCACCTTCTATTACTTCTCCATCTACTGGTATTTTATCACCGGGTTTAACTAAAACAATATTACCAATATGTACACGGGCAATTGGCATTTCCATCTCATGGCCACCTTCATGAATAACTGTAACAGTTTTAGGTTGTAATCCAATTAATTTCTTAATAGCAGACGATGTATTGGATTTAGCTTTTTCTTCTAAAAGCTTTCCTAATAAAATAAATGCTACTACTACAGAAGCCGCTTCAAAATACACATGTGCATGTAAGCCCCTTTTATGCCAAAATTCAGGATAAACTGTATTAAAGACACTAAATAAATAAGCAATCCCTGTGCTTAATGCCACTAAAGTATCCATATTAGCGCTTAGGTGCTTTGTCTGTTTGTATGCATTAATAAAAAAGTTTCTGCCAAACCAAAATAGAACAGGTGTGGTTAAGCCCATCATTATTTGATTCGCATAAGGTAATTCCATGAAGAACATCCCAATTATAACAATGGGTAAAGAAAGAACCACTGCCCAAATTGTTTTGTTTCTTAATTCGAGGTAAAGATTCTGATGAATTTCCTCTTTTAAGTCATGAGCATTTTCCTCGTCAATTATCATATCATAACCAATTGATTGTAATGCTGTTTTCATTTGTGGGAGCGTTACAAGATCAGGAATGAACTCGACAGTTGCACTCGCATTTGCAAAGTTGGAAGCGACACTAATCACACCATCTAAGGAACTTAAAATTGATTCTGTGCTAACAGCACAGGAAGCGCAAGTCATTCCCGTAATTGGAAATGTTTTCTTAATACTTGCAACATCATAACCCAAATCCCTGATTGTTTTCACCAAAACATTAAACTCAGGTTTTTTAGAGCCATATTCAACAATAGCTTTTTTGTTATTGAAGTCCACACGATGATTAGAGATTCCCTCCAATTTAGATAAACCCCCATTAATAAGCATAGCGCAATGTTCGCTATCCATACCAACAAGGGGAATTTCAATTGTATGTTTTAAGGTTTCCATCATTATTATTTTTTCTTCAAAGGTAGACTGGTTTGCTTACATGAATATTATGATATTTTATTTTTAGTTTATGATATTTACTGGTTAAACTTTATCCAAGGCTTTTCGTTTATTTTCTTTAATTGATTTAAAATAACTTGGGGTAAGTCCGGTTACTTTTTTGAATTGACCCGATAAATAAGCTACGCTGCTGTATCCCATCTGATCTGCAATTTCACTTAATGACAGTTGATTATATACAAGAAGTTCCTTTACTCTTTCAATCTTCTGATGTATAATATACTTTTCAATAGTGGTTCCTTCAATTTCGGAAAAAAGGTTACTTAAGTAGTTGTAGTCGCGCTTTAGTTTTTCTTCTATAAATTTTGAGTAATTAACACGTACATCATTGTTACTATGATGAATTAGATGGATAATTTCTGTTTTTATTTTTTCAATGGTCTTTGCTTTTGAATCATCTAAAATTTCAAAACCAATATCTTTTAAAACTTTTGAAAGCGTCTCTTTTTTATCTGCGCTTAAATCTCCATCAATACCAATCTCTCCAAGCTCAATGTGTGTAGATTTTAACCCAAGCTTTGTTAACTCGAATTTTACCGCCATTTTACAGCGATCACAAACCATATTTTTGACATAGATTAACATTTTTGTCGGTTTATAAATTATTCAGTATATAATCAACTCGTTCATTTGCCGGTAATATAGGAACATGTACAACAGGGAAAGGCAGAGCTTCATATACTTCTGTGATCAAAGAATGAATTTTCTTTTGAGCTTCAGAATTTTCTCTGCGAGCATAATCGTTTACCAAAGGTAAATAATCCATTATAAATATTTTCTTATAGGACACATTTTTCAAGGCTTCAGTCAATCTGTCATCTACAGAAAGGTTCAGAAATTTATAGTAAGCTAATGCATCAGGGATTGCTCTATCAAGAAATACCTGAACTTCCGGATTAATTTCATTCTCCTGTTCAATTTGCATATCTAATACACCTAACTGAAACTCTCTCTGATTTTCCCTTACCTCTTCAATCGTTCGCCCCTTTAATCGCTGAGTATCTAAGAAATGTCTTGCATGCTCCATAGTAGTAATATAACCTCGATCACGCAATAGGTTTACAGTAGTCGTTTTACCAGAACTTGGGCCTCCGGTTATAACATACCAATTAGTTTGTTTATTTGTTTTATTTAAAGTTATCTTTTCCATCTAAAGTATCAGTCCTATTTTATTATTCTCTTGTTTGATCTCTAACCATGTCCATAAACCTCCAAGTCCATCTACTATTCCAAATGATGCAAAATGCCAATCTGCTTTTCCGCTTATGATTAATATTGTAACTATAACTGGGGCAAACGCCCTTGTGTGTGTTGTATATTTCGCAAAATCATTATTGTTATGGAAAGCTGAACGGATGTAATAATATGATGAACAACATAAGACAAACCCTAAAAGATAAATCCAAGGTTCATTGGAAATTGGTAAATCAAATAAGGGAAGTATGTTTTTAGAAAAGCACAGTAACACCACTCCCATCAGCATTGAATAGATTCCGAAAAACAATATGCTTTTTTTTACTCTTGTCATTGCGCTATTTTTAATTTTTTACCAATCTGAATTATCACTAAAGATAAAACACTTGCTCCTGAAATAATCAACCAATCGATAACAGACATTCTATAGATAGAAAGCACTGTTCTTACTGGCTCAATGGCATACAATCCCAATAGAATAATAATAGAAATAATAATTGCCCCCCAAACATATTTACTTCTCATTACTTCAGATCTAAAAAAAGAAGTTCCATCACTCATATTCAATACATGTAATAATTGAGAAAAAACCAATGTAAAAAAAAGTATGTTATTACAGAGTTCAGGATTCCATAGTTCCGTTTTATGAACAGTCAGATGACTAAAGAAAACTGCGCTAATACTAACCGCACCAATTACCGTGGAATAGAAGAAAATGCTTATCCATTTTTTCTTATCGATTATTGGCTCATTAATATCCCTTGGAGGCCTATTCATTACAGCATCGCTTCCCTCTGTAATTCCTAATGCAAGAGCTGGCAATACATCGGTAATTAAATTGATGAAAAGAATTTGAAGGGGAAATAATTGAAAGTGTAAATTTAGAACTGATGCTGTAGCGATCACTAAAAGTTCACTAAGGTTACATGACAATAAAAAGACAACGAACTTTCTAATGTTCTCAAATATGATTCTACCCTGTCTTATTGCAATTACAATTGAAGAAAAGGAATCATCTTTTAAAACCATATCTGCCACCTCTTGAGAAACTTGAGTACCACGAAGCCCCATTGCTATTCCTATATCGGCTTTCTTTAAGGCTGGTGCATCGTTAACACCATCTCCTGTCATGCCTACAATATTTTTTCTTTCCTGAAAAACTGTAACAAGGTCTAATTTTTGTTTAGGGCTAACCCTTGCAAATACACTTGTTTCAATCCAATTGTTTTTTTCTTCATTTGTTAACATATCAAAATCATGCATTTCTTTTCCAATCATCACTTTAAATTCTTCATTATTGGCGATGCCTAATTTCAAAGCAATATTTTTTGCGGTTGCAGGATGATCTCCAGTAATCATAACGATTTTAATTCCCGCTGTTTTACATTCTTTGATTGCATCAAATACTTCTGCTCGTGGAGGATCAATCATTCCATACAATCCAACAAATACAAGATTTTGAGAAAGGTCTTGAGCCTCTGATGCATTAGGTTTGAAAGCTCCTGCTATTACTCTTAATCCTGAAAATGCCAATTCTTCAGCTTTTTTTATCCAGTGATTACGGTTTTCGTTGTTCAGCTCAACAATACCATTTGAGTCTAAAATGTGTGAACATCGTTTTAAAAGTTCCTCTGACGCTCCTTTAGAATAAATTGTTCTCTCTTCAAAATTCAAATGAAGCGTAGACATTATTTTTGTTTCGGATGAAAATGGTTCCTCCTTTATTTTCTGAAATTCTCTACGATACTTTTCAATATCAATTGAGTTCTTTAGGGCAAATTTCAATAAGCCAGTTTCTAATGGGTCACCTATTTCTTTGACTTCTCCATTGCTTTTTTGTAGTTCGGCTGTATTACACAAAACAGCGATACGGTTAATTAACTCAAGTGATTCGATATTATTAGCTGCAGTTACAATTGTACTAACTTCAATTTTGTTTTGTGTTAGTGTTCCTGTTTTATCAGTACAAATTACATTTGTCCCTCCAAGAGTTTCTACTGCTGACAGTTTTTTAACTATGACATTAAACCTCGCCATCTTTAACATTCCCTGTGCAAGCGCCATTGTTGCTACGATTGGTAAGCCCTCTGGAATTGCAGCTACGGCAAGAGCAATTGAAGTCTCAAGCATTTCAATAAATTTCTGCCCATCTAATAATCCTGCGATAAAGATTATCACAACTAATCCAACAGTTATCCAAATCAGCTTTTTACTAAAGTCTTGTAGCTTTTTTTCTAATGGGGTTGAAGATTGGTCTGCTGAATGAACCATGCTGGCAATTTTTCCAAGTTCTGTGTTCATCCCTGATGAAGTAACAACCATGTATCCGTTTCCCTTAGTAGAGAATGTGCCTTTATATCCCATGTTACATCTTTCTGCAAGCGTTGTATCAATCGGAATAGCATTAACTGATTTTTCTACAGGAAGGGATTCTCCGGTGAGAGCTGATTCATCAATTTGTACTTGAAATGACTTTATGATTCTTCCATCTGCCGGAATCATGTCTCCTGCTTCGAAATAAACGATATCACCGGGAACAATTTTCTCCGAGTCTATTTCTTGTACTTGTCCGTTTCTTACTACTTTACCGGGAACAGCGGAGAGTTTCTTTAGAGCATTCATAGATCTCTCGGCTTGAAACTCCATGTAAAAACCAATTATGGCATTGATAAGTATTACAATAATGATGGCAACGCCATCGAGCCATTCTTGGAAGTAAAAGGATAATCCCGCAGCAATTATTAATAGCCAAACTATTGGACTTTTAAATTGATTAAAAAATATTGACCAAGCACTTTTGTTTTTTTCTGCTGATATTTTATTTGCACCAAATGAAGCAAGACGGCTTTTTGCTTCTGCATGTGAAAGACCTTTAGTCGCATCTGATTGCAGATGATTTAAGGTCTCATCAATTTCTATTGAATATGGTACGATATTTAAATTAATACTTCCCATGATTAATTAAGCTGTTACACAATTTTTGACCTTCTTCCGTTACTTTGCCAATTTTGATTTCATTCATTCCTAAATCACTCAATAATTTAGCATTGTTAAATATTTCTTTGCATAAAACAATTTTCATATCGAGCAATTGTTGCTTTTCTGCACGAGTAAGTGTTGTTAAACAAGTGATAGGATATAAGCCGAATTCGTCTATTAAATCTTTGAGACTTCCTTTAACAGGATAATCCCACCCTAACAATTTTAATCCACAACAATTACCATATTGAATAGCATCAGTAGTGAATTTTGTATTGGTAACAACCCAACCTTGATGGGTTCTATTAGCGTGTCCGGGAATTTTAATCCATTCCGCTTCCACATCTTTGAAACGGGATTGAATATAAAGTGGTATTTTTACATCGCACACGGTTCCACGTTGATTATGATATTTGCACTCAATCATAAAGTGATGATGATCCGCAAGAGCAATTACATCAACTTCATGGTTTACACATTTACCCTTAACAATCTGACCTACCTGAACCGAGTATCCTTGATGACTTAAAATTTCACCTACAAATTTTTCAAAAGGATAACCGGAAGGGCCTAATTCCATAATTCCTTGTTTTAGTTGGTATCGGGCAGCAAAAGGTTTCGTGCCACTTTTAAGTAGATTGAATGCAATTCGGTATATTTTCTTAGTTGAAATTCCTTGGTATAATTGGGAAGATATTTCGGAAAGAATCTGTTCAGTTTGGTTAACATCAGCACCAGACCTCATTAAAGAAGCTCTTAACTTATCCTCATGGAAAGGGGCTTTTTCTCCCGACGCTTTAGTTACTAATATTTCTTTCTTTCTTTTCACTTATACTGCTTTATTTAATATATCCACAGAGTGAAGAACAAAACTCCTACTTAATTTGGAGTTTCATTCTTCAGTATCTCTGTGGGGGTGGTACTTATTTTTTTATTATTAATTTCTTATTTATTGTTTCTGATTTTGTTTGAATTGAAATATTGTAAACTCCGTTGGTCAATTCAGTATTAATAAAGTCTTTGTTACTACCATTCATCTTGTTTTTATATGAATTCTCATAAACTACCTTCCCCAACATGTCAATTATTTTAATTGTTATGTCTTCGGTTTGGTTTAAATAATATTGTATGTTAATTATTCCGGTTGACGGATTTGGGTATATTTCAAATTGGGTCATATTAGTTTCATTATCTTCAATGCCTGTGATATTTGAACCAAGATTTATGTGATCGATGTACAAGTTGTTTCCACCATCAGTTACATTAACAATTTTAATTAGCACGTTTGAATAAGTGGAATATGTACTCAAACCAATATTTGCAGTTTTCCATACCGTTGTTGCATCAGGAATATAAGGAGTAGTTTGCGTTGGCCCGGTAACTAAATTTGTTCCTGTGCGATAGAAAACTTGTGTCCAATTCACTCCACAATCTTTTGAAACCAAAACAATCAATTCATCAGAATAACTAGGATCTGATTTAGCGTAAGCCCATTTAAAAAACAAATAAGGAGTTACTGTATATGTGGTAAAGTCGAAGGAAGGTAGTAAAAGTGCATCAGACTGTCCGTAATTTGTATTAATTAAGTTGTTGATTTTTGCAGCAGCTACTCCTGAATACATAACGGCAATTGTATCTCGCTCCCAAGTAATAGCACCATCAGGATTGTCAATAGTAATGCCATTAGATGGAAATGTAAAAGATTCGAACCCTTCAAAATAAGGTAATGCTTGACCTACAGGAGGCGTAGTTACTGTAATGTAATTTGTAAACTCAATGCTATCGACACCAAGACCACCATACGCTACAAGTTTTACTGAATAAGTACCTAAGGCATTATATGTAATTGCAGGATTAGTTGAAGTTGACGTAGCGGGTGTTCCACCGGGGAAATACCATTGATAAGATGTCGCTCCATTGAGTGTTTTATTCGTAAATAGGATTTGATTATTAATACAAATTGTTTGTGAGTTGGCGGTAAAGTCGGCAACAACATTACATGGCGAACTAACATAACCGCTATCGCACCCTGTAAACACCAAGTTTGTGTCACTCCAAATTAATGTTCTAATTGTGTTCAAGGTAGCATGCATTCTTGTTTTTTGCCCCATTGTAAACATATCCTTACAATTGTCGTCAGAGTAATCTAAGTAGTTTTGAATCTGATCATTTACATCCGGGAAGTCTATTGAACAACTATTAATTGTTGGGCAACCGAAGTTAGGATTTGCAGCGGGTGGTGTATCGCAAACATAATCTCCATCAGCACATGTATCAACACCGCAGCCTCCGTTAAATGTATGGTACAATCCAAACCAATGACCAATTTCATGAGTTGTTGTTCGGCCAATTGAAGCTGCTGCCGTTCCTATTCTTCCAAAATAATTATGCCTTACTACAATTCCGTCTTCATCAGGTGGCCCGCCCGGAAAAGAGGAATATCCTAAAATACCGCTTGAACCATTAATACTCTTTACCACATACATATTTAAGTAGCGGGTATTATCCCAATAAGTCAATTGTTTTAACATTGCCCTTTGATAAGTTTGATGATTTGAAAGGGTAGACTGAATGCGCACTATGCCATTTGTACATTCTCCTTCCGGTGTTTTCTTTGCCAAACAAAACTCAATTTCTGTATCAACGCCATTTCCATCACCATTTGTTCCTGTAATTTTTCTGAAATCCTCATTGAGGACATCAATTTGACTTTGTATTTGAGCGTCACTTATATTCTCTGTTCCTCCATTATGAATAACATGTACAACAACAGGAATAACCTTAACTGGCGAGGTCATTGCTTTTTGATAAAGCTTGCTTTTAGCAATTTCTTCCTTTATTGCTTTTTCAGCTTCGTTTACTTTTAATTGGTTTTTCCTTTGATATTTATCAAAATAACAAGGTTCAAGAATAGATTGTCCAAATAAATTTGAACAAGTAGCAAGAATGGATAGAATTAAAATTGTTTTTTTCATTTATAAATAATTTTTAAAATCCTCAATACACATTAAACAAACATCATAACATCTTTCAATTTCAGGCTGAGATTTATACATCTCCAATAAATCTTCACAATTAGACCATGCCTTTAAACAACAAATCAGAAGCGGCTTCTCAATTTCAGATTTCCTTTTGACGAATTCTGAGAGTAGAATATTCAGATCCGCACAATCCCGCATCAACGCAGCCCCTTTATCATAGTTATTTATAATAAAAATTGACTCGCATTGTAAGCAGCATTCCGTAAACAAATCTAATTCCTGTATAAGCACGATATTCAATTTTGCAATTCATATTAATCGGTTCATATTTTCGCCTTGTATAAAGAAAGTGTGCCAAATATTGTTGAGAAATTCATTGTTGTTTTTACCTCAAAAAATCCGGCATTCTTAATATAATTCGGAAGTAATCCTTTAACATTATCATTGGTAGTTTTAAAGCCGTCTAAAAACTGTACTAAATAAAAAAGAGTTCTCATTAAAAAATTTGATGATTTCCCCCAATCAGCTATATGTAATTCGCCATCTGGCTTTAATACACGTTTAATTTCCAAAAGTGAATTTTTCTTTTGTTCACCATCCAAATGATGAAAAACCAAGCTTGTAATCACCCTATCGAAAGTTTTATCAGGATAAGGGAGTTTTAAACCATCGTATTTAGTCAACGTAATTTTTGCCTCTTGTTCATCAATTTTTTCTTTTGCAATTCCAAGTATTTTCTCATCAACATCAACTCCATCAATATAACAATCGGGTTGTTGTTTACTCAAGAGTAATGAAAGAGTAGCCGTTCCTACACCAAAATCTAATACTTTGTGGTTAGTAGCAACATTTGCTTGCTTAATTAGTTCAGACTTAAACTTCAACTCAGGCATTGTAAATGCTACCACAGGATTGTAAATCTTGGTAAACCAGTTGTATCTTAATGCAGGTATAAATTCTTTCTTTTCCATATTTATACAGTTTTAGATAAATAAATACTATGCCCAAATATTTTCATTCCATGATAGATTATTATCTGAAGAACATTGCCCTTTTTAAATATCGCAGCACAATCAGCACTATGTTTTTCTGTTGGCATAATAAAGGAACCATCGTCATACTCTCCATTACTAAATTCTAAATCTTTCATTACTATTTTTCCAATTTCATCTTTTTTATCTGAATTTTTAACCCAAATTATTTTACCATAATACTTTTCGTTTTGTTTGTAGACAGAAATCTTTCTTTCTCCATCACTTGTAAGCCACGTACCTATAATATCATCGGACTTTGTTTGAGCAAATGCTGCTGATGCGATAAATAATAAGCTGAGAAAGAAAAATTTTCTCAAAACTGATGCGCCTACACTTGTAGTGACACCTTTTAATTCAAGTTTCATTATTGACATTGTTCTATGTTTTTAAGTTTCTACAAAGCACAGCTTTTATGAATAATTAAACTTGAATAATCAGGCTATTTTTTTTAATACTCTTGATGGAGCAATTCCGAACATTTCTACAAAAACTCTACTTAAATGCGCAGAATCCGAAAAACCCGATTCGTGCGCTGCTTCGGTAAAGTTTAATTTCTTTGAATATAAAATAATCGCCTTTTGTAAACGACACCATAAAACATATCTCCCAAACGGCAAACCTATTTGTTCAGAAAATAAATGCCTGAATCTATCTTCAGAAAGATTTACCTTATTCGAAACATAAGCAAGTGAAAGACTTTCTTCATTGATATGATTTTTTATTATCTCAATTGCATTTTTTATTCGTTCATCGAATATTTTGTAATCCTCTTCATCCGCAATAGAGATTGACAAAACCCGTGCAAGTTCATTTAGATTTAAAAGATTGGTAGAGTCAATATTAATTTTTTCATCCAAAATATTTGAAATAAAAACATCCTCCTTATCAAATAGCTGGTCGCTTATTTGAATACATCTTTTAAGCTCAGGTTCAATAAAAACAAATAGATAAACTCCATTTCCACCAATGAATTTGTGGGGTACATTTGGTTGAATTCCAACAGAAGTTACATCAGAAAAGACTTTTTCAGTTGTTTCAATAGAAAAAGCCCCTTCAATGCTAAATATAAATTCTAAAGCATGATGTTTATGAAGATCCGTTTCAAATCCTCTTCCTATGTAATAAGCTACTCCATTTTTTAAACCAAAATCAATCATTATAGTGCAAATTAGTTTAACCAATTTTATTAAACCACAGGATTACCGCCAACAAACTATGAAAAAAGTAATTTCACAATCACTAACAAAACGGTAACCTGTGGTTATTTCTCTATTTTCTATCATACTGGCAACATCCCGGTAATTCACTGTATGCCTTATCATCACCTTTATATTTTTCATTATCATACCCAACAGAAGCTATGTTTTTTTGGATTTGGTCAAGGCTGATTTTTTTATCATCATATGAAACTGTGATGATTTTCGAATCAACGTTCCAGTCAGCTTTTGTAATTCCATCAACTTTAAGAGAACCTTCAATTGTTTCTTTACACATTTCGCAATTCCCCCAAACTTTGAAAGTTGAAGTTGTTATGCCGTCTACTACCTCAGTAGCAGTTTCGGTATTCTCAGTTTCTACTTTATTATTAGAACATGATGTAAGCACTACAAGCAAAAAGCTTGCTGCTAATATTGTTTTTAGTTTCATTGGATTATTATTTTTTTGTTAATACTTGATTTATTGTTTCTACTAATTTTGACGAAATAAGTTCCTCTTGCCCAAGTCATCGTATTTACGGTTATACTATTTGAAAATGATGTGCGGAAAATTTGTTTTCCTATTATGTCGTAAACACAGATTTCTGCGGCATCTACATTGTTTTTCAATTCCATTGTAAACGATTCAATTGTTGGATTGGGGAAAATAAGGACGTCTTCTTGATTTACACTTTGTTCATTAATGCCTATTACCGATCCGCTGAATTGCAAATTGTCTAAGTATATATAACTCCATTCTTTCGGACTACTTGAACTTGATGACAAAACTATCAATGCGCTATCGGGAGCATCTCCACTTTGGTAATTCAAGTATGTGCTACCGACAAACCATGAGTGCGCCATTGCATTATAATAACTTGCGCCATAAGCAATAGTATCACGCAATAGAGTTGTAGTATCCCATCTCGTTAATAAAACTTTCACACTTGATGAATCCGTTGGATCATAGGGCATGTATTGGATATTATAATTTAAACTTTGAGGTCTGTTTGTAAAGGCATAACCTGATAATGGTTTATATGTGCTTGTATCTAATTTTCCGGAAACTGCAATTCCCGGAACAACTCCTCGCCCAGAAACAGTTTTAGACATTAGAATTAGGTAACTGCTACCGGGATTTCCCGGAGTTCCTTGCGAACACGTAAATATTCCACTTGAAAAAGTTATTTGATTTAAGTTGTCCCAATTCGCAGGAGTTGAATATCCACTCATGGTATTCCATGTTTCAAAACTGTTGTTAGGAATTTGCCCAACAATAGTTTTAAAAACCAACGTTAATATATAAATCAAATGAAATCTCATTATTCTACGATTATTTTTTTAAATGCTCTGCTTCCTTCTTGTTGAATTTCTATTACATATAAACCGCTTGCCCATTGCCCAATATCAATTACCGTATTTGTATCTTTAGTATCAGTTTGATAAATCAGTTTTCCAATGCTGTTATAAACTTTTACTTCAACAGGTTTAGGGTCGGATAATTGTTCAATATTTAAGAACAAAATTTCTTTTGCGGGATTCGGATAAATTTTGATACTTAAGTCATTCAATGCGATTTCGCTTACACTCGTCAGGTTTGGTTTAACAATAAACTGTCCCATCATACCATCATCTTCATGCATTAAAATATGGCAATGGTACATAAATGGAATAATTGTATCTGCAAAGTCTTCGAATTTTGTAATAAACATTACAGAATCGCCCGGAGGAACAAGTACCACGTCTTTTCTACCTAATTCTTCAGCAGGTGGAGTAGTTCCACTTCTGTCAAATAAGTAAAACTGCACATCATGAATATGAAATGGATGAGCAACCATTGTTTCGTTGACAAGCTTCCATATTTCAATATTATTCAAAGAGATTTCATAGTCAATGCGCATCATATTAAAAGTGCTATCATTAAAATAAAATGGCCCATCCATCACCATCATGCTATCAGCAGTAAAACGAATAGTTCTTGTAATGTTAGCCGATCCTGTAGGATAAGGATTGTTTGTTGTCAGAGTTGCCGGGATCGTAGTAACAGGACTTGCCGTTTGTGGAACAACATTAATTTGCATGATATTGAAATCAACTCCATTCAAAGGACTATCCATTGGTGGGCCACTTGGCATTGGCATAGTTGGGCCACCTTGTATTCCCATTGCCAATTCAGATGCGTAACTCATCAGATGAATGGTTTGTCCGTTCATTCCTGTTAAATCAAGCAAAATTTCTGCTCGCTCTCCGGGAGCTAAACGTAAACGAGTAGTGTTAACCGGAGCATTTAATAATCCACCATCACTTGCAATAATTTTGAATTGCATATTCGCAGTAAATCCAAAATTAAAAGCACGCTCGCCCGATGCATTTAATATACGCATACGAACTACTTGTGAAGGACAATTTGCGTAAACAGTATAGCCATAATTTGCTCTTGCCCCATTTATCAAAATAGTTGAATCCTGCATGCCAAGAGGCATTGCCTGATTGGCCGAATCGTATTGCTGACATTGAATTATTAAAGGAAAATCATCCACTCCATATTTCCTTGGTAAATTTAATGCCGCTTCAATAGGATCTCTCACAATTATTAATCCAGCAGCACCTTTAATCGCTTGCTCTGCCGTTTTCATGTGCAGATGCGGGTGGTACCAGTACGTTGCAGCATTATCCATCACCGTAAATGTTGGATTCCAACTTGCACTTGGTAGAATTGGTGTATGTGGCCCACCATCCCATTTAGAGGGTAGGTGAATGCCATGCCAATGTACTGTGGTTGTGTCACCAATCTGATTATTGACAGTAATATTTACGTTTGTTCCTTTATTAAATATTAATGTTGGGCCAAGATAATTGAAGGAATTAAAAGCATAAGTATGCGATTTATTTCCGGGAAAGAATTGCACACTATCTTTGTGCATATTCAATGTATAGTTCGGCCCTATCAACGTATCGGGGATTACAAGCTGAGTTGTTTGGGCTACAGCATTAAAGCAGAGCAATCCAAAACAGATGTTAAATAGGTTCTTCATGATCTTAGTTTTATTCAATTACTAATTTTCTTGTTTCAATCGATTTTTCACCTTTTACTTTTACAAAGTAGGTTCCTTTGGCAATACCTGAAATATTCATGTTTTGATTAGTTTCACCTTGTATCTTACCAAAAATTTCAGAGCGAATTAATTTTCCATTGATGTCAGAAATTTCAATACTAATTTGTTGTGCAGCTTTAATATTAAATTTAAAGTTTACCATATCAGATGATGGATTTGGGTAAATTGACATGTCAGTAACAAACGACTCTTGGTTCTCAACACCTGTTACCGTACCACTAAAAGCAAGATTGTCAACCCACAAATAATCGTTATTCGTTGGCGCACTGCCACTTGCTTTCATTACGATAATACAAGTGTCAGGATTGTTTCCATCAACATAAGTTAAAGGAATTGTAAAGTTAGCCCAGCTCATTGCCATACCCGATAATGTAACACTTCCGGATGCAACTGGCATGCGCATATTCATTCCTGTGTCCCAACGTGTAAGTGTAACTTGAATGGAACCTTGGCTACTACCGTAAATCATATGTTGCCATTTACCTGTAAAGTTTGCGGGGCGCATATTGTATGCAAAGCCCGATTTAGGCATCATCGTTAACGAATCTATAACTCCACTTACGGCAACACCGTTAACTACACCAGTACCAACAGTTTTAGAAGTTAATTTTAAATATGATGCTCCCGGACTTCCTGGGGTTCCTTTAGTTGCGGTATATACACTTGCAATAGCAGTTGTGTTATTCATTGTTCCCCATCCATCAGGATTACTATAGGAACCAACGGTTGTCCAGTTTTCAAATCCTGAATTTGGAATTTGTGCAAAGGCTGATGCTGTTATAAACATAGCCATGATGATTGAATAGATTGTTTTCATTTTATGAAGTTTTAGATTAATAAAATATTAAGTACAGTATAGTACAAACAGAAACACCCGTACCATATAATATGGTCGGGATACAAGAGCTAAAGAAGAATCAAATTATTAGTACCCTGTGTTGCAGGTACAATGGATTGTCATATAAGACGGGTGGCGCATGATAACTTTCGATAATGCGGCTATGTGCATTGTATATAAAATTATATGTGAAATAAGGAATTACAAATTCTGCTGATTGAGCTTTAAAAGTGATTACCTTTAGAGAGGTATTGGAGTTGTGTTTATCTTTTACTTTTAAATAAGTTTCTTTATCATCACAACAGTCCTTTTTTTCCATAGAAGAACCACAGCAGCCATCATCGTCAGTAGGTTCGAATAACGAAATGTGCTTTAACTTTCCACCGCAATAATGCAATTGAATATTTACACCACAAGCTAAAGTGGTGTAAACAAAAAGTAGTGTAAAGATTAAAAAACGCTTCATTAGTATGACGAAAGTACAAAATTCAATCGAGATAAAAAAATGACCATTCTCAGGGAAATAGAATAAGTTGCTGTATGTTAATTTATTACACAAAACACTCTATTTCAATCGGGCAAAGAGAACATATACCCGTTCTGTCCTTTCTGTTTGGAGCCAATTATCCTTCCGTATTTCATAGCTTTAGTCAAGTGTGCCGATAAGCCTTTTTGATGATCTGTCAGTACCCGGAATTTTATATCGTTGCGTTTTAAAACTTCGATGATTTCAGAAGATCGTAAAGGCCTTCCGGCTTCTTTTAAAACATAAACGATTTTATCAATCCATGTAGCATTTAAGTTGTAGGAGTTACCAAGCTTTAAATCAGCAATGCGTTTGTAATGTTCCGCTTCAACTTGGTATAAAGACATCTCTTTAATGAGTTCTTCAATACGTTTCTTATATTGTTTTAAATCTTCTTTGTGGTTTTTATCCGCCTCACGCTTTGAATTATAAAAATTCGTGAGTTTATCCATCAATTCTTTATCACGCTCTTGCAATTCCATTACTTTTTTAATCAATTCAGCCTTGCTGAGTTGTTCCAACACTACTTGGTTTAAGTAATTCATCAATAATTCCTTCATTTCACTATCAAATTAGCTGTTATTTCAATCAAAAACACTCTTTAACCAATGCAAACACAACCGCTCCACAATCCGTTCTCATAGAGTTCTTTATTTCAGTTACCAGAGTTCTTACGTTTGTCTTATAGTGTTCTTTATTTGTTCTTATACTGTTCTTAATGCAAATGTAGTCATCCCTAATTAATCCCGCAATAGTTCCTGTCCGTTTTTTATCCTCCCGTGGTCATTTTTTCACTTTTATTTACTTATTACATTGATAATCAATGCTAATATATAACTGCCTGATTTTAGCAATTTTAGCTTTTATGGTCAATTATTTACGATTTTTGACTTGGAAATATGCTTTTAATTATCTTACATTTGTGTATAATAAAAAACAATAACAGTTTAACTAATAAAAGAAGGAGGAAAAAGATGTTTTCATTAAAATTAGATGAGTTTATAGATACACGCAGCTTTGATAAGCTAGCCGAGCTGTATGAGGTAATTAATGAAGAACGCTTAAGTGCAAAAGACACAGGTATTAATTATAGAGTAATTAATCACTGGGATGAAAAAGGTATTATACGTTTTGGAAGAGAAAATAAAGAACACAATCGCAAGTTCAGCTTCACCGATTTTATTTGGATCAAGATAGTAGACGAACTGCGCTCGTTTGGAGTGAGCATAGAAGCCATTAAAAAAATTGCCGATGATATTTTTGAAAATGTTCCGATGAAGGAACTCTATGATAACATGGCAAAGAATATCAATGCTTTGGATAATTATGAGGGAGAAGACAAAGCAGAGTTTATTGAGTTTTTAAAATCCGGTGGTTATAATAATGAAGACTTTAATTTGGAAGGATTCAATTTTCATTTTCTACACATTTTAATAGCAGAAGCAATTGCTACAAGAGAGTTGGTGTCAATTATTCTTTTTAAAGATGGAGAGTGGATTCCCTTTTTAAAAGCTAACGAACATTTGTATCCGAAAGAAATCTTGCACAAAATTGAATTCAATTCTCAAATCAGAATCAACATTACCAATATTGTTTACACCTACATATTGGAAGAC
This sequence comes from Bacteroidota bacterium, assembly GCA_017303895.1. Classification (GTDB taxonomy): domain Bacteria; phylum Bacteroidota; class Bacteroidia; order 2-12-FULL-35-15; family 2-12-FULL-35-15; genus 2-12-FULL-35-15. Next base: position 51,717 of record JAFLBF010000020.1, read on the forward strand.
TACTTAGTTGAGTATTTCAGCGGATTGTTTTTATACACCAAGCAAGAAGCTAATTTATTGTACTATGTAATGGAAGGAGATTTTCAAAAGATTCATGTGTTCTTTAAATCCAAGAAAGAAGAACCCATTGAAATTGTAAAATCTAAATCAACCCTTCAGGAAGTGATGCAAATCTTTTTAGAAAAAGAGTACAAGGATTTTATTTTGATAGATAAGAAAGGAAAAGAAATCCGAATTAGGCAAGATGAACCCACAACGATTATGGTTGAGAATAATCGCCCCGGCGCAAAACGTAAATACAAGTTCATTAAAGTTAAGGATCAGGAATAAGAAGGGAGGCGTATGTCGGAGAAGAAAGAAAAAATATTAAGAAGAATGACCATAGCTGAACTAAGGTCATACAAAGGCTTTGAAAAATACACAGATGAAGAAGCACAGGCAACTATTAAATCATTGGAAAAACTATCCATGCTGTTTTATGAGTTGTACATGAAACAAAAACACAGTCAGTCAAAAATAAAACAATTGAAAGGAGGCAACCATGAAGGAGAAGAATTCTCTGAACAACGAGACGCTGCTTAGAAAGTTTGCTAAAGGAAAAAACACCGAGGCAAAAGAAACAGGCGTTCAAAATTGCGTGATCTATACAAGGGTAAGTTCCAAAGAGCAAATGGATACGAACCAAAGTTTAGAGTGGCAGAAAAAATACTGCGATGATTATGCAAGAAAAAACTGCCTTGTTATTAAAGGTTACTTTGGTGGAACATACGAAAGCGCTAAGAGCGATGAGCGAAAAGAATTTAATCGTATGCTCAAGTTCGTTAGAGCGAGTAAAGAAAAAATCAGCTACATCTTGGTGTATAGTCTAGACCGCTTTAGCAGAACAGGAGATAGCGCTATTTATATTGCGAGTGAGTTAAAGAAAGTGGGTATTAATATTATGGCGGTTACTCAGCCCATTGATACAAACTCACATGCAGGCGCATTGCAACAAAACATTCAGTTCATCTTTAGTAAATACGATAACGATTTACGCAGACAAAAAACTATTGATGGGATGCGTGAAAAATTATTGAGAGGAGAATGGATCGGCAACGCACCCACAGGTTATGAATTTGTAAAAGGTGCGCCAACACAAACCATTATTATCAATGAAAAAGGGGAGTTAATCAAAGAAGCCTTTGAATACCGTGCTATTGGTATGACGATAGAGCAAATTATTGAGCGATTAAAAGTGCGAGGACTAACAGTTCCCAAACAAACGCTGGCTGAGATTTTCAAGAATCCGTTTTACTGCGGTAAGATGTCTCATAATTTACTGAATGGAGAATTAGTAAAAGGCAAGCATCCTGCATTAATCAGCGAAGAATTATTTTTAAAAGCCAACGAATTAAAAACTACTGCGGGATTTAAGGTCAATAAAGCCAATGATAACCTACCATTGAAAGTGTTTGTAAAAGATGCGGACACAGGTTATACTTATACAGGGTATTTAGTAAAAAAGAAAGGGCTTTATTATTATAAGGTAAATAAGATTGGAATTGGGATCAACCGAAGTGTAAAAATTATGCACGATAAGTTCCAAGAATTCTTAAAGAAATACTCGGTAGAAAACCTCCACTTCGAGCCTTTAAAAGCCCATTTGCACTATGTGTGGGATTTTTGCACAGAAGCGAACACAGGCGAGAAAAAAGCCCTTTCCTTGCAGATTAATGCGATAGATGAAGAGTACTTTACTTTAAGAAAGAACCACGCCATTGGTAAGGTAGCCTTTGATATTTACCAAGAATTCTCGGTGCTTTTTGCCAAGCAAAAAGAGGACTTGGTAAAGGCTTACGAAAAGCTCGACCAAAAATTATCGAACCCTAAAGAATTGATTGATTTTACATCGAGATTAGCCTGCAACCTCCCGTCAGCTTGGGCTTGTGGCGATTACTATCAAAAACAAACGTTTCAAAATACGCTGTTTCCGCAAGGAGTAGTCTATGACGTGAAAATAGAGCATTATCGAACCGAGAAAATAAATTCGGTCATCGAGCTAACTTCGCAATTATCAAATGATTCAGGGGAAATAAAAAAGCCGGTCTTATCAAATTTTGAAGATAAGACCGGCCTAGTACCCTACTGGTTGAAATTATCGAACTTTATTGAAGATTTTAGCCGTATTAGAAAGTTAAAGGCTTTCATGGAGATCAAACAGTTAGCGTAAAATTCTACCCTTTTAACCCTAAGTTCTTTATGCCAGTTTTTTGAGACTTGACGTCTTATCCGTCAATATTGACGGGTTTTAAGAAATTAACCAAATTCTATTTACCTAGGAACTGAAAATATTAAACTTTTTAGGTGATTATAAATCGACTAATATTCAGAAGAAAGTCCACGAGGCAATTACAAATATAGCACTAATCTTCAATAGAATTACGTCAGCCCCCATTGCGGCAATACCTTGTGCTTGTTGCACAACTAAGATACAAATGTTAGTTAGAATGCAAAAATTTGGCTTGACAAAACTCGTAGCGTGTTTATATTAAGGTATGCAAGGCAAAAAGCACTATACCGAAAAACTATTTACTAATTTTCAGTTATCTGATCGGGTTCCGGAAGATAATTTTTACCGCCGGTTAAAAAATCACCTTGATCTCGATTTCTTAAGAAAGGAAACCGTTCAATACTATGGTACCGAAGGTCAGAAGAGTGTTGATCCGACCGTTTTCTTTAAACTCATTCTGGTAGGTTATTTTGAAAATCTCAACAGTGATCGCAAGATTATCAATCACGCATCCATGCGTTTGGATATTCTTTATTTTATTGGTTACGATATCGATGAAGAATTACCCTGGCACAGTACCATAAGCCGCACACGTGGTTTGTATGGTGAAGAAGTTTTTAGAAAACTATTTAAAAGCGTGTTATCCATGTGCGTTAAAAAGGGAATGGTTGCGGGCAAGCGTCAGGCTATTGACAGCGCATTTATAAAAGCTAATGCCAGTTTGGATAGTGTAGCAGAAAAAGAAGTGATTGAAGATGGTGACGACTATTTAAACGAACTGGACGAGAACGATGAAAATAAAGTAAAAGCAGAAAAAAAAGCCGAAGTGGAGTACCATCATTCGTGGAAGCAGAAAGCCTACAAAGATCAACCTGGTAAAAGCAGAAGGGATGCCGAGCTGGATGAATTTGGCAATACAATTCGTCCACGTTTTCTAAGCAATCACACACATTATAGTACAACAGATCGTGATGCAAGAATCAGCGTAAAGCCAGGTAAACCTCGCCAGTTTAATTATACAGCACAAACCAGTGTGGATACTCAAAGCCATGTAATAACCAATATCATGGCGGACTACAGTGATCGAAAAGACAGTACTTCTCTGCCACAAGTTATTAAACAAACAAAGGACAATTTAGAAGAAAACAACCTAACGCTCGAAGAAGTAATAGCGGATGCGGGATATAGCAGTGGTAGCGCACTAGCCAATCTTAAAGAGAATAAAATTACCGGATACATTCCAAACTTTGGTCTTTACAAACCAGAACGAGAGGGATTTATAAAGAACAAAGAGCTTGACCAATACGAGTGTCAGAGAGGTCACAAAGCAATTCTTCCATTTAAAGGAATAAGAAATAGAAAACATGGAACCGAAAGAATTTATCGAAGCACTGAGCGGGTTTGCGGTCAATGCCCTTTGAAAGAATCCTGCTGTGGAAAGAGTACAAAGTTTAAGAAAATACTGAATCAACTGATAAGCCATTATATGACGAGATGCATGAGCGGTTGAAAACCAGGTATGCCAAGCGAATGAAAATACAACGAAGTTCAACAGTGGAACCCGTACTGGGAACACTTATCAACTTCACAGGCATGCGAAGAATTTGGACAAGAGGTATTAGCAACGCAAACAAGTTTGTATTAGGCGCAGCTATTGCTTACAATCTTAAAAAGTGGTTGAAGTGGCAGGATATAAACAAGTCATTAAAAAAGAATGCTTCTAAAGTGGCGAAAACACAAGGAAATGAACAAAATGCAGACCTTTTAAACGCTTTTAATACTCCAAAAAATCGAAAATTAGCCTTTCTGATTTTCCTTAATTAAAATTTCACAAGGAAGTAAAAAACGAAAAATTTATTTCGATTTTAGAATTTTAAAACAAGGTTGTGCAACGGCCACCCGTGTTAGCCGCATGTGCTACTCACGCCACTAAGATAAAAAGTTTCGGGTTACTTGGTTCGCTTCTTAGAAGGTTTGGCTTTGCTATTGAAATCAAGGGCAAGTTTTATCCAATAGTCAAAATCTTTTTTTGTCTTTATTGCTTCAGGGTGTATGTAGCCATAACCCTTGTAAATTCTGTCTTTCATTTTCATTTCTTCAAAACCATTTTTCTCTGCCAATTCATTTTGGAAGGCAGGGTCAAAACGAACCATGAGGTTTTCTCCACTGACGGAGACACACATTTTTCCGTTCACCATAAATGTAACTCCACGAAACATTTTTTTCTCTTCCACTTTTGGAAGGTCTGCTAATGCCTCACGAATTCTGTCGGCTAATTTTTCGTTGTATGCCATTTGAAAATTTTATTGCGAACTGCTTTTGTCAAATCCAGCCTTGCGAAGTTCGTAAGTATCGTGAACATGACGAATGAAAACAATTTTATTTTTTTCAACTTTGAAATGTTCTGCAATTCTTATTGTTCCCATAGGCAAAGTAAAATCATAAAGCAAAATTGCTTCGTTGTCGTTGCCAAACTTTGCAAGAAGATTTATGTCTGTCGCTGCCGAACCTGTAAATTGCACGGCATTCATAAACTCAGCTTTGTTGTTGTAGGAATTAATTGGCATTTCTAATGAAATATTGTCTGAAAGAAGTGCAGATGCCTTTGCGAAATCTTTACTGCTCCATGCGTTGAAATAGTCAACCGCTGTTGTCAAAGCTTTATTTTCCATTTTGTTTTTTATTGCAAAGATAATGGTGTTGTAAAAAAGGCAGTAGTACAAAAAGCTCAAACCATAACACTTTTGGCTCGTGCAGCATTGGGTGTAATTCCGAACTCTTTTTTGAAAACTTTTATGAAGTGCGATACATTTTCAAAACCACAGTCATATGCAATTTCTGAAACTGTTTTGTTGGTTGAATTCAGCAAACCATTTGCATAAATTATTCGCTGTTGATTTATCCAGTGCTTTGGAGGCGAATGAAATTGTTTTTCAAAATCTCTTTTAAACGAAGCCAAACTTCGCATGGAAAGTTTGGCAAAGTCAGCCACAGTCAATGGTTGCAATAAGTTTGTTTTTACAATATATTCAATATCTATACTTGCTCCATTGATGCTTGAAGAAAGAAAATCAGCTACATCATTTTTAGCAGATGAATTGGAAAGCAATAAAAAAAGTTCTTGAAGTTTCAGTTGCAATAATTTTTCCTTCCTGTTGAAATCACATATGAAATAATTTAGATATTGAGAACTAAAATTGTTCAGAAAAGAATTACATTTCGCAATCACAAATTGTGTTTCATTTTTCTCTTTTGTGCTTTTGCGATTTTCAAATGCGATTGCTTTTAAGAATTTATCAGGAATAAAAATTACCAATGCCTCAAAAAAGCCATTGTCAGGAATGAATTCCGAAATCGTATAGATACCTCGTTTCACAAGGATGAATTCATTGCAGTTAATCGTAACTGTTTTCTTACCGAAGTGAAAATATTTTTTCCCTTGCAAGATGAACATCAAAGTGTGTTCAGTTAAAAAGCCAATTTGCTTTCCATCGGTTTTAGAAATCTTGTTATGCTTTGCATAAGCGATGTTTCCGAACGAGATGAAAGTGTTGTCAGAGTTCTTGCTATTTATTTGAGGAAATTTTAAAAGCATTTTTCGTTTTGTTTTTCTGTTCGTTTCAAGTTAGCGGTGTCCCCAAGCATTGCGGCTAACGGTTTTGCGCTTGGCGTTCGTGCGGGATTTCAGGGCACCAAACTGTCAACCCAGCACTAAAGTTGATTTGAAAAACTGAACTTAAAATTAAGCACGTCACCCCGCATGACGCCAAACGCATGTTACTGGCTGGTGTTTTTCCTGTCGTCATTGTCCGCCCGTTTTAATTTTCTTAATTAAGTCGTTTGCTTTGTCACTTAACACAGCACTTTCTGTTGTCGTAATTACACAGTCAAATACTCCGAGGTCTTTAAAAATTTGCTTTTTTTCTTGCCAGTTTTCGTTGTATTGCTCGTCACCTAATAGTCCAAGGTGTTCCCAAAACCAAGTCTTACCGTTATGTCTAATTGTGAAATCAGGTTCTTTCCAATGGGTTGCGTTGTAGTAAAGTTTTTCTTCATATTGAAATTCAATCCCTGAACGGTAAAGAATGTTTGCAATAATTACTTCTGATTTGGAACGAACCCAAATTCCGTTTTCTGTCTTATGTATTTTTCCTAGTAAATGTTTATTTACTCCTAAGTATCTGCCAATCTCTTGGTGTAATGATTGTGAACTGTCAAAGTTGTCAAGTAAATAAACAAGGTAGTCTAATAGATTATGCTTATATTCTCTTTTTCTTGCTGTCTCTTTGTCTATTTCTTCAATTTGTTCTGCTGTAAGTTCCGTTTCTGTTGCTTTGATTATTAAGCATTTATCAAGGTTTTTACTTAAAGTTACCTGCTCGTCAACTAATGCTTTGTATGTAATATTGAAAAATTCTTTACAAGATAAACCTGCATTCTCTGATTTTGCTAAAACGGGTATTACCATCCCTGTTTTTGAAGAATCAACAATTTCTTTTAATCGAGAATTTGAGTTTGATTTAAAAACCTTCAAGTTTGTGAACCCTTTTCCGTCAATTGAAATTGCTCCACAATTTAGGAAGTAAGGTAAAGTCGATTGTAGTTCCTCTTCTGAAAAATATTGTAGCGTTTTTCTTCCTACTTCGTTGTTTGTGGCTTTGGTAAAAAGGTGTTTTACTTCATCTTGGTTTGGAAAAGATTTGTCAATAAAGTGAGTTTTGCGAACTTGAACATTTTTGTTGGAGTAGAGCATATATGCTATTGCCCCTTTTTGGTCACGCCCCGCTCTTCCGATTTCTTGATAATACTGTTCAATGGATTCAGGTAACATAAAATGAATTACAACACGTATGTTCGGAATGTCAATACCCATTCCAAAGGCGTTAGTTGCAAAAACTAGGTTTGTCGAGCCGTCTCTGTATTCTGATATTATTCTTTGTCGTTCTGAACTGGTCATATCACCGTGAAAAGACAGGGCATTAAACCCCTTCAGAATTGCCACTTCACATAAATCTTCCACGCCCCCTTTGTGATATTTTCGATACAAGTAAACTAATACCTTTTCGTTTTTGTGGTCTTCAATTATCTCCCAAAGCCTTTCTCGCTTTTCATCTTCATTTGTTAGCTTTTCAACTTTTAAATCAATATCAAAACGAAGAAGAACATCATCTTTTAAAATCGAATTTTTATCAATTTTAAAATCGTTCGTAATGTCAATTAGCTCACGAGGGTTAATTGTGGCAGTAAGTCCAAGAACTTTAGGTCGTTGATTTTCAAAAACGGATTCCAAAAATTTTGGTATATGCTTATAGAATGGTCTAAAATCAAATCCCCACTGACTGATACAATGCACTTCGTCAATTACAACAAGTTTTATTTTTTCTTTTTGCAATGAAATACAATACTCAAAGAAACCATCTGTAGCCATTCTTTCAGGGCTAACAAAAATAAAGTCAGGGTTAGATTCACCTTTTGCGAATGCTTTGAGTTGTTTAATCTGCTCTGAAGCACCCATACCACCGTGAATTGCCAAAACATTACAGCCGGAGGCTGTAAGTTTTTCGGCTTGTTCATCTATTAAGGCGATTAGTGGGGAAACCACAAGACAAGTTCCTTTTAATGCTTTAGCTGTTACCCAATATATCAAAGATTTTCCGCCACCTGTTGGCATAACTGCCAATGTTGAACCGTTCAAGATAACTTGATTAATTACTTTTTCTTGAAAAGGTTTTAAAGAAAACTGACTTGCTAAGGCAGGAAATTCCTTTTCAAAAACTTCAACTGCTTTAGTAGTCATAGTGGTAGTTTTGAGAATTTTGTTTTAAAACATTTATTTCTTCTTGGTGACTTCTTGCTACAAATGATAGAAAGCTGTCAACCGCAACAAATCTATATTCTGTTGGCAAACTAATACCGTGATTCGCATACAATACTTTCAGTTTATTGAAAATACGTAGTGCATAAAAGGCAAAAAGTCCGTAAGGGTAGAAATAATTTTGTTGTGTTGTTCCTTCGTCAGCGTTTATCATCAAGAATTGAGAATCTTCTTTACAGCCAAATTTCTTTTTACTACTTAAATAATACAATGCCCAAACTGCTTCTCTGCTTCGACTTGGATACATTTCAGGGAATAGCTTAAATATAAATTCACTTTTTATTCCACCACCAATAACTCCAAAGGCAGTGTAGCCTTCCTCGTCTAAGTCATAATAACCTAAATCATCACATTTGTCGATTTTTTCAAATTCTTTACCATCATACCATTCATTTTTCCACTCATTTGCCAACTTGATAATGTTAGAAGTTACTTCAAACAAATGTCCTGGCTGCGCTGCATTAAAAGCGGCTCTAAACTTGTCAAGTTCCTTTGCTTGTTTGTTTTGAAGTGTTTTTCGGATTATTGGTATTTGATTTTTGAGAACGGTGTTTTTAAAGGAGTTTACATCGTGTTTGTATTCTTCAAGTGATTCCAAGTCGAGTATATCCAAGTAGGGTTGACGTTCCTTGTTAAAGTCATCAATTGACTCCTTGATAAGTCTTTCTAATATTTTTTTTGTGTCTTTGGTCTTGCTTTTTGGTTTTGAAGTTGAACCGAACTTTGCAGCAAGTTTTTCAGCTTCACTGTCTTGAATGCCGTGTCCACCTTCTGTGTCAATGTAACGCTGAAAATATTCAGGAATGATTTGTTTCATTTCTTCCCAAACTTTGTCAATGTGGTCTTGCTCGTAGCAAATTTCTTCTATGTCGTTCGGATAATACATATTTCCTTTTTTGTCAGTTGTTTATTGTTTGCACGGTCGTCTTTACACTTGCCAGTAACGGTTTCGGGCTTTGCGTTGGTGGGCTTTTGAAACCGAAAACTGTCTGCCAGCACCAATGTTTATTAATTGCTCAAATGTTTCTATTCGCACTGTCCGCCCACTAACGCAAAACCCGTGTTAGCAGCATACCCATTTTCATTTTTTGGATGTTGGAATAGTTGTCGTCTCACCTTACAAAGAGTCCACAAACTATTCCACCAATTAGTCCAAGTCCAAGTATAGGTGCATATTTTTTTGTGATAATTGCGTCAGGTAAACTTAAAATTAGTCCGACAAACCCACCTTTTAGCCAATTAGGAATAGGTAGTTCCATATTGAATATTACAAAACCAATTGCAAATCTACTTATAAACGAAGCTGTCATTGCTTTGGTTTTGTCCTCGAAAGTCATAAAGAACATTGGAATGATTGAAACTATTCCAAATATTGTTCCCGCAATAAGTCCTTTAACAATATTGTTCATCTGTCTATTTTTTAAGTTCGTAAGCTTCTTTTAACCATGCTAGCAATTCTTTGTCAATGTCTTTGGGTTTTGTCAACTTGATAGTGTGGTGAAAACGATTTGCAGAGGCCTGTTCCACTTTAGTAACCCTGTCACTTGTCAGTTTGTAGTTTAGATGAACTTCAAGGTTTATAAAGTCTTTACGTGTATAAACTCCTGCAAATCCAAATCTGTTTCCAATGTGAATACTTGTCTTTTTCGGTTCAATTTTCAGTTGTCCGAATTTCTGAAGTTCAGCAATTAACTTTTCGTAAATGTCAGTTACGATTTTTACTTTGTCTTTTAAATGGTCAACCTCTGAATATTCCATTGTCGTTGTCTGTTTACTGTCGTCTATGGGTTGCTGCTAACGGTTTGCGGCTTGGCGTAGTGGGGGCTTTTCAGCACAAAACTTCATACGAAGCCGAAAGTTCAAATTTAAGAAAAACTGTCATACGAAGCACGTCCGCCCCCATTACGCCAAACCGCTGTTA
>JAFLBF010000021.1 GCA_017303895.1 Bacteroidota bacterium
TGAAAGTATGTCTGAGCGAAAGGTGTTGCTCCTTGTCCGCTTGTTGAAATTGATTTATTGTCGTTATTCTCCATTGTCAAAAGTTAATTTGTTCGGACTGGTCGGTCTTTACAATGCCCGCTAACGTTTTGGAGCTTTGCCTAGTGCGGTTTGAAACACTTGTCTACCGAAATGTTTAAATAAAGATACTATGTTTGTGGACATTTGCAAAGAAAAAATAACTGTCTTTCGCGAAGCGACCTTATTTGCAAATGCTTTGTTGTCCGCCCGCATTAGGCAAAGGTGCTGTTATAGGTTGCCAGCCACATTTAGTTTATTTATGTCTTTCAGCTACTTGTCCTTTTAAAAATAAGTCTGAAGCTAGAATATATAAGTACTATGCCAACAACTAAAGAAAATGTTAGGTAGTGTCTAAAGGGAACAAAAACTATATAGTCAGGTAGTAAAGGAGACGATGGTTTAGCAAATATGTCACCAATTGCAAAGCAAATAATTGCTGTCAAAACTAATGCTATAAAAACAAGAAAATTAATTGCAATTATTTTAGTGATTGTCGTTGTTTTAAATGATAAATATAACGGCATTGTCCAGACTGGAATAAATGAGATAATTATTACATCAAACGTATTAACGTTTAGGTCAGAAATTGGCTTATGTAACCAGTTAAAAAAATCCCAAACGTCTGCCGCAATATATTGACAGTTTGGATTTAGAAAAAATAATATAGCCAACGAAATTGTCAGGTTGATGAAAAATATAATTTTCTTACTAGGCATTTTATATATTGTCTGTCGGCTGGTTACCTATAACGGTTGGCGGCTTTGCCTTGTGCGGATTTGAAACCGCTTCTTGCCGGAATGTTTAGTTGAAGATACTATGTTTATTGGACATTTGCAAAATGAAAATTCTTTCGCAAAGCGACCTTAAACTTTTGCAAATGCTTGTACTTCTGCCCGCATAAGGCAAAGGTGCTGTTAGTAGCTGGGCGTTCTTACCGAATGTTGTCTAAATGAAAACTGTTTGTTGTTTATTCCTCTGCTAATGCTTTTTGGTTTCTTTGTCAGCCGAAATGTTTTATTGAAACACTTAGAAAGAATTTAAAATTTTTGAAGCGTTGGCTAAAGCGGTTTTCAAAACCGCCAGTTCTTTATGCGTTTAGTTGGTAAAAGGAGGAAAATTTTGCAAGCTTATATTGCAACAACTAAACTCTTTGCCTTTGAAAACAAGTTGCAATATGTGCTTGCAAAATGTGGGAAGGCCTTAAACTGAAACGCTGTCAGAGTTTCATAAATGCCTGTCAGAGTTTCTTAAATCACGGTGGCTATTTTCTAAAATCCTGCCTTGACTTACAAAATGGAGACTGTCCAAAAAAAGGTTTTTACCTTTTTCTACTTAACTTTCTTCAATGGCGTAGCCTTTCTTTTTCTTGTTCATTACTGCTTGTTTCTCGTTCCTGAAACTGTGTTTTACCGAAATTATAATTAATGCTAATGGTAAACCTCCTTGTGTCTTGGGTTACTTTATAATTCCAATCCTGATTGTTGAACTTAGTCCAAGTTCTGAAATACCCGGAATAAAAAATATCATTAATACCAATACTGCAATCAAGTTTTTCTTTGAAAAACGACTTCTTAACGGCTAAAGTCACCATCCATCTTGGTCTAACTTGAACAAGTCCGTTATTTTTCCCACTTCTATAAAATGACAAGAGTTCTATTTTGGTATTTTTTGGCAGGACAAATGTATTTGTTAAGGATGGGTTATAGAAGAATGACGCAGTTTTAAATGGTACGTCATTAATACTACCCTGATATTCGATGTAAGAAACTACTCCATTAAATGATACGTGCCACCATGATTTTAATTCCTTTTGAATGTATAATAAGTAAGAAAAATTATCATTCGCCTTCATGTTTTTTATTGACTCACTAAAAACTTTGGTGCTATCATTCTGACTTGTGTAAGGAAGCATCACGTTATTAATTCTTGTATAAGTAAATGAATTTGTAATGAACTTTTTATAACCGTGACTTAACTCAAATGTATTACTATAGTGAGGCAATAGGAACGGATTGCCTCCATAGAACTGATATTGATCCCGGTAATAGCGAAAAGGATTTAAGTCATTATACTGTGGCCTGTCGATTCTCCTATTAAAATTTATTTGTATGTTGTGTTTTTCTGAAGGGGAATACTCAATTGACACGTTAGGAAACAAATTATAATAGCTTCGTTTTATTTGAAAAGCTTTATCAGTATTCCTGCCTGTCAAATTTGTATTTTCTGCTCTAATACCTACATGAGTATTTATCTTCCCAAATTTTTTATCAAGATTCAAATACGCGGCGTAGGTTTGCTCCTTATAGGTATAATTATTGGTTAAGGTTGTATCCTCAAAGTAATTTCCGGTCGTATTATCTTTTCTTTCAAAAAAATAATTGTTGTTAGTGCTTATTGCGCTGGCCTTTACACCGGCTTGTAAAGTCGTTTTTTCATTAATAAACTTGCTAAAGTCCATCTTGGATGCGAAAATATCAGTACTGTTTTTATTCTGATTTCTATAGATATTTGAGGGAATGACTTCTAAATTATTTTTATCCTCATAATAGTTCTGTATATCACTTGAAATGGATTCAGAAAGTCTTGTAAAATCTGATGTGAAATAAAGGACAGTTCCAAGAGTATCAAAATGATGTTCGGAGTTTAAATTGAAATTATTACTAACCCATTTATCCGGATTATAGACAGATGAATTTAAGTGATCAAAATTCAAATTATTGTAACCCTGTACCTTTGTGATACCAGTGCTATTTGAAACATAAGAACCCGGACCTCCGTCAATTTTAAATCCTACAATATTTCTTTTGTTTATCGTCCAATCAGCTCCAATTTTGTAAGTAAATCCACTTTCCAACTCCTTCATAACATTCTCTGTATTAAGTTCGGTCAATGATGTGTCCGTTTTAAATTTCCGATTGAAATTTGCAATCATTTGGTAAAGACTGTAATTGCAATCTAAATTCGAAAAAAATAGAATTCGATTAGTTTTGTAGTTAAATAATATTCCACCAGAGGTTCTTGGATAGAATCCTTGGGAACTCGATGTATAGATACTTCCGCTATATCCCTTAATTTTTGTTTTTTTTGTTTTGATATTAATCATCCCGGAAGTTCCACTCGCATCATATTTTACAGGCGGATTTTTAAATAATTCTATTTTTTCAACCGATTCTGCATTCATGCTTTTTAAAAGATTAAGAAGCTGAGAATTTGAAATTTGCTGTGCCCTCCCATCAATCATAATCATAACACCTGATTTTCCGTTAAGATAAATTATGTTATCATCAATACTAACTCCAGGTATTTTGGCAAACAAATCATAAACAGTATTACCCTTTGCCAAAGGACTATTTTCAATATTTATTGTAATATTTCCATTACTGAACTCAACAGCAGTTCTAATAGCATTTATTGAAACTTCGTTTAAGTTATGACTATTTGCGCCAAGATTTACCTTAATTATTTTACTGTTGGAGTTGGATTCGATATGAATCGTATCACAACATTTTGTATTAAATCCAATGGCAGATACCTTCAATAAATAAATACCCTTGCCGATTTTTGTTTCAAAATTACCTTCCTCATTTGCAAATACACCTTCAACAATAGCACTATCTGTTGGATTAAGGAATGCTATAGTAGCAAAAGGAATAGGTACATTTGTACTATCGAGTATTTTCCCTTTGATTGTCTGACTATAAATAGAGCAAATAGGAATAAGCAGAAGGAAAATAAGTGTCTTCAAATTTTTTGTAGTTACCATACCCTATTTGTTTGAGCAAAATACGAACAAAAAAACGAGATTTCATATATAAAAATGCCGTACGCCTGTGGCGCGCTTTGTGGCACGCTGAGTGCACGCGCAAAAAATGTGCGAAGCACGCCTATTTGTGTTGTGGGATTTAGCTCTTTTGATTTTGCATCTGCGTTGGCGTCTGAGGAGGGCAAAAGCAAATGTGCTAAATTAGGGATAGCCAAAACGGGTTTTTCGAAACCGAAAAAGAGGGGAGGGAAAATTTTAAATTCTTTTCCCGAAATGTGTCTATGGAACAAAAAAAGCATTTTGAAACCGTCTAAACGTTAATTAAATGTATAACAATTTAGTTAAATGTCAAGGGGTAATTTGCCAACAATGTTGCTCGTCACGCCTTGCTACTAACGGATTGCAAGCAGGCACAGTTTGCAGTTTGAAACAGTGTCTACCGAAATGTTTGTTTAAAGATACTAATGTTTGTTGCTTTTGCAAAAATGAAAAACTTGTCTACCGAAAATTTTGCAAAAGCTATTACCTCGTCCGTGCAAATTGTGCTTGCTTGCTGTTAGTGGCTGGTTACTTGTCTATTGTATTCAACTTGTATTCACTTAGTTCTTTCAATGCCTTTTCATAAGTATAGGAGTCAGCCATTAATTGTTCGAATGTCATTTTTTTAATATCAATTAAGAATTCCACAAGAATTTCGGATTCATAATACTCGAATACAAATTGATTTCCTTCCCAGAAAGATGTGTCATTATAAAGTGCGACTCTGTCCTTAAAACTATATGTACTGTCGGTGCGTTTTGGAAGAATGTTTGAGGCGTATTCAGCATATCCTTCTTGTTTCCAAGTAAGGAGTTCGGCGGCTTTCTTGTCGCCAAGTTTTTTATTAACGAACGAATGTATTATTTCATGACAAATCGTTTCTTGTATATTTCCCTCCATAGCGGAATATGGTACTATTTTGTTTGCTGTTTTTCGGTCGGAATGTACTTGCTCAATGAAAGGTTTAGATATATAAATTTTATTAAAAGCGCGCATATTAAAGCCTTGTGCTGGATATCCGGAGCCCGCAATTGTCGCATAAAATTTAAACGTACTTTCCGACGAAAATATATAAATATTATGTTCTATATTCTCGTCATAAAGTTCGCATGCTTTCAATCTTTGGTCTATTTGATTTAGAAATTCAGTTGAATTGTCAAAAGCTGAATTTGTATATAAATTATATTTCCCAAAATTATAGTTGTTACTAAACCAACATTTTGTCGACCAGAATACTGAAAAGTAAATTAATGTAATTAATATAATTAGGCCCCCTAATATTATTAATGTTTTTTTCAGTCGTTTATTCATTCTATTATTGTGTTTTCTCTAAAAGTTTCGGGCTTGACAAAACAATAATGAAACCAATTATAGGACTTAGTAATATACACCAATATATAGATTTAGTATATCCTATTTGTCTGTGAGTGCCAATATATTTAGCAATTAAATATGTTAACCCAAAGTAGAGAGCAACTGCAATAAACCAAATGAAATTCATATTTATGTTTTTTAGATATTACAAATCTATTGAATTTTAGTTCGATACCAAATGATGTGCTCTCTGCGGTTAGGTCGACTCGTTTAGTGAAGTCTGCGGTTAGGTCTACTAGTTTTAGTGGGGTCTATACGCTTAGGTTGAAAAATAACGTTTCTAAATTGGGTAAGTCAAAATGTTAATTTAAACTAAATAAGGTTTGAAATTTGTTGTCTAAAGTAGGTTTTCTGTCTGCCGCTCGTAACTTGCCACTAACTCTTTATTATACGCAAAAATACAAAATTATCTCAAATAATCGATTTTCACATAACTACTTGTTCTTCAGATTATAAAATCAAATAATATTTAAAATACGCTATCGTATTTTAAATATTCCTATTTTTGTATTTACTATTTAAATATACGAAATACGCGTGATGAATTTAATGCAAGAAATAGTCTTTACGGCTGGGCAACACAACAATAAAAATGTCATATGGTGTAAATTTCCTAAAAATGATTTGGTATTATCTGCTCTCAAAAAGCAATTTCCTTTTTGTCGATGGAGTAATACAAACAAGTGCTGGTATATAACTGATAGCGTAGAGATTAGAAAAAAAATTAATATTTCTCAAGCAGAACCTACAAAAAATTTAATTCATAAAGTTCATCCAATCAATCAGGTTGCACTGCAAAATATACAAAATCAACTACAACTTAAAGCATATAGTTCTAATACAATAAAGGTTTACCTTACAGAGTTTGTACAGTTATTGGTAATTTTAAAACACCATCCTATAAACGAACTTACTGCCGATAGATTAAAATCATACTTACTTTATTGTGTTAATGAATTAAAGCTATCAGAAACCCATTTAAATAGCCGACTGAATGCTATTAAATTTTATTTTGAGCAAGTACTCCATAAAGAAAAATTCTTTTTTGATATACCTCGTCCAAAATCCAAAAGCACTTTACCAAAGGTCTTAAGTACAAAGGATATTCAAAAATTATTTGAAGTAACAACTAACATAAAACATAAATTGATGTTGCAATTGTGTTATGGAATGGGTTTGCGTGTAAGTGAAGTGGTGGAACTTAAAATTACTAATATTGACAGTAAACGTATGCAAGTGCTAATTGAAAACTCAAAAGGAAAATCTGATAGATATGTTAACTTACCCGAATCTGTTTTGGCTTTACTCCGCACTTATTATAAAACTTACAAGCCTAAAAATTATTTATTTGAAGGACAATATGGCGGACAGTACTCTATTCGTAGTGTTCAATCCGTTTTTAAAAATGCCATGCTAATTGCTAAAATAAATAAATCAGTTGGTATTCATAGTTTAAGGCATAGTTATGCTACACATCTTTTGGAATATGGAACAGATATGGTCTTTATTCAAAAGCTACTTGGACACAAGGATATGAAAACAACCATGATATATGCAAAGGTTGGAAAAAAGGAAATTCAAAATGTGAAAAGTCCTTTGGATAATATGTAACTAAGTATTTTATCAGTCACAACAATTAAATACCCCAAAAAGCACCACTCAAATTAAAACAGAAAGTAGAAATATGTTGAAATCTACATAAATTTATTATGGTTGATATATATTTTCTAATTTTATGCCATGTCCAAGACTAAAGACAAAGATTTAAACAAGCGTAAGCCCCGAAAAGGAGTTTACTTGTCTGACATTGCAATAAAGGAAATTACAGAAGTGTTATCACATTATAACACTGAACAAAAGATAGAGTTGATTGAACATTTACAACAAATGTTTAAAGAAGTGACTGAATATTTCAAAACTAATAGTGAAAACATTTATAAAAATTACGCTGAACGCCAACAGGAACTATTAAAAAAGTATGGCAAACTATTTAAACCCTTTGCAAATAAACGCTTTGATAATTATTTTGATTTTAAACGCATTTTAAGCATAAAAGATTATTATACAGCAGAAGAATATAATCAATTAGAAAGCAATGACGATTTAACAGAGCAAGACATCTATGAACTCACAACATCCATGCGTAATTTTCTGAACGGCGAATTACATTTTCTTTATTTAGATCGAGAGCCTCAATTTCCTACGACCGAAAATGAATCAAAAGAAGACGTAGAAAAAGAAAGTACCGAGATGCAACAACTACTCGCTTTACATTATCTCTTAAAAGCAGGATTTAATATGGAGGCTAGAGGTAGTAACTCTGTAAGTGAACTAACTCAACTGGCACATTTACTACTGGGTAAAAAATTTACCTCATTACAGAACTCAAGTATCTACAAAAAATATAAAAAGCTACCTAATTTCGATAGCACATCACAATTAATTAAGGATTTAAAACATATCCGCCCGTATTTTGAGAAATTAGACCTCAAAAACATTGTAGAACTCATCAATAAAGACTTAAAAGAAGCCGAAATTGATAAGAAAACCAGCAAAAAGTAATTCTATCCGTCAATTTCCATAAAGTTAATCGTCAATTCGTTTAACTTATCCGTCAATAAATTCATTTTAAAGCGTCAATGAATCAAATTAGTCGTCAATTGTAAAAAGATAAAGCGTCAATTTATTTTCTTATCCGTCAATTGCTGCCTAATTCATTTTCTGTTTTCAATTCCTCCCATAATGCTCCCGAAATGGAGTATTGATGTTTAAAAAATAAATTCTTAAAATTTTCACTCTGATTATCATGCAATTAATCCAATTGGGTATACCCATAGGTTAAGCCCATGCCAAAAATCTGCCCCCACCTTTGTGTTGTTAAACTAAAAAATCAAAACGACAATTAACAATTAAAAACGACAGAAAATGGAAAAAACAGCAGAAAAAACAAACACAGCAAACACCACAATGATTAGTACAAACTGCGCATCACACGACATGGTAGTACAAATCTTAACAGAACACAAAATAGCTTACAAAGAGCTTGGTAAAGACCAGAAAGAAAACACCGTTCTTCAAGTAACTTATACAGATGAGCAAAAGCCTCTTGTTAATGATATTCAAGTCCTCATTAATTTCATTGAAGATGTGCTTGCCTTATTCATGCCAATAGCAATCAAATTTTTAAAAGCCTTTGGTGAAGAAGCAGAATCAGCTTTAAAACAATTGCAAGAAAAGTATGCAAAAAAAGATTCAGCCGAAAACTATTCAGAAAGCAACCCACTAAATCAAAACACAAATGGAAGCGACAACACAAACTAATCAAAATACAACACCCAATAACTCAGCAGCCAATATCCCCGAATGGGTAATGCACTTGCTTACGGGACTTGGCACTATGGGCGCAGAATACATGTTATTTATTAAACCCTTGCAAGAAAAAATGGAACTGCAAACACAATTAATAAAAGAATATGGAGAACGTATTGAGGAATTAGAAGAACTATTGCAAAGCCCTCGAAAAACAAAGAGAGTTTCCCGAACCACTCAAGAAGATGAAGACGATGATGAAAATGAGTTGTTTAGCATAAAACGAAAACCAGTTTCACATTCAAAGGCAAACAGACCCACGCATTTAAGACTATAACTATGAAACCAAGAAATACGAAAGAAGAAATTATCAAAGTACCGTCAGACATACTACTGGATGTATTAACTGTAATAGTTAAAGAACGTTTACGTCACGAAATATCACAAGTATACGGAAACAGGGGAATCGTAGAAATTTCTTTATACCTAAGTAATGATACGTCAAAACATGAAAAGGTATTAGATAATATTCAATCTATAATGGAAGAATATAACGAGTACAGGTATTCACAGAACGAAGAATTAAACTGGAAAGAATAAGATGGAAAAAGAGTGTTTGCATTGTAAGAAAATATACAAAATTCAAAGAATTGATGCGATTTATTGTTCTCGCTCTTGCCGACAAATGGCTTATATGCTCAGAAAAGCAGCAGCAGCAAAAACAATTTCTTCAAATGAGATTTTAAGTGGTGGTAATCAAATAACCACTAAAATTCAGCCTGAAAAAAGTATGACCGAAACACCAATTTTCATTAAAACAGCGCAAAAGTATATTAATCACGATAGTAGATTTTTGCAAAAAATTAGGTTAGAAACAGTAGATAATGACAAACTATTAGCTTTAAACAAATGCCTTAAAACCCACCAAGACATTCATAATTATTGGATAGGACAACGCTTGCGTTGCTTAATAGAATGTTTGCTATTGTTTTCAGAAGCAAACCTTACACCCGTAACTGACCTTATGGAATTATGCAATGCTTTTACTTATCTACGTAAATCAATTCACTACCAAAGTATGAATGAAATATTTCCTTATAAAACCGTAATAGAAAACCTAAATTATAAACTAAAAACATTGTGTTTAAAATGCAAGAAAAATGAACAGATAAAATTCAGGATGCAAGAAAAGGATAAGATAGAGTTGATAGTAGTTCGTTATGAACTTGCCCAATTTTTCAGGAAAGAAAAATTCAGTCAACTAAATTTTGAATAAGCAAATTTAATAACAATAAATTAGCAGTATTTACAGCCTTTTCGGGCTGTTAAAAAAAGAACTTTTGTGTGTGGAAAGATTTGATTATCTTAGACATTAACCCTGAATTCTATGGGTTTTTACAAGAGTTCTTTGACATGCTGGGAGGTGAAAATGAAAAAACATAAAAGACTGAGCATAGAAGAACTAAAGAGTTATCCGGGCTTTGAAATTTTTACGGAAGAAGAAGCGGAGCAAGCTATTAAAACATTAGAAAGCTTGTCTATTCTTCTTTACGAACTGTTCATGAAAGAAAAGAATGAAAATGTAAAACATTTAAAACAAGAAGAAAATCATGAAACAGAACAACAACGCCTTGCTGCTTAATAAATTTGCAAAAGGCAAACAATCGGATACCATAGTTACAGAGGTATTAAATTGTGTCATTTACACCCGTGTAAGCTCAAAAGAGCAAATGGACACAAACCAAAGTCTTGAATGGCAAAAAAAATATTGCGAAGAGTATGCAATCAAAAATAAACTCAACATCAAGGGTTACTTTGGCGGAACTTATGAAAGTGCAAAAAGTGATGAGCGTAAGGAGTTCAACCGGATGCTAAAATTTGTAAAAGCCAGTAAAGAAGAGATAACTTATATCCTTGTTTACAGTTTGGATAGATTTAGCAGAACAGGAGATAGCGCCATTTATATTGCCAGTGAACTAAAGAAAGTTGGTGTTAACATCATGGCTGTTACACAGCCAATAGATACCAATTCACACGCAGGTGCTTTGCAACAAAACATCCAGTTTATTTTCAGCAAATACGATAATGATTTGCGAAGACAAAAAACCATTGACGGCATGCGTGAAAAATTACTTCGTGGAGAATGGATTGGTGTTGCACCCAAAGGTTATAGGTATGTAAAAGGAGCCGAAAAGCAAACCATCATTATCAATGAGCAGGGAGAGTTGGTTCGGCAAGCTTTTGAGTGGCGTGCCAATGGAATGACCTACGATCACATTGTAGAGAAATTAGCGAACTACGGAATGAAAATGCCAAAGCAAACCTTAACAGACACTTTCAGAAATCCTTTTTACTGTGGTTATCTTTCGCATAATCTTCTGAATGGTGAGTTAGCTAAAGGGAAACATCCTCCACTTATAAGCGAGGAATTGTTTTTTAGGGTGAATGAACTTAAGAAAACAGATGGGTTTAAATGCAACAAGGTAAATGACAACTTGCCGCTTCGGGTATTTGTAAAGGATGCAGAAACGGGCGTTCCATTCACTGGCTATCTTGTAAAAAAGAAAGGGCTTTATTACTATAAAGTCAATAAGATTGGAATACACGTCAATAGAAGCGTCAAGATTATGCATTCCAAGTTTCATGAGTTATTATCCCAATATGAGATAAACCCTGCCTATTTGGAGCCTTTAAAGGCGCAATTAGGTTATACTTGGGAAAACCTGACAGAAACCAACACAAGCGAGAAAAAGGGGCTTTCCTTGCAATTACATTCGGCAGAGGAAGAATTCAAAATCCTACGTAAAAGGCATGCTTTAGGGCAGGTAAGTTTGGATGTTTATACAGAGTTTGGCGAGGAAATGGAAAAGAAGGTAAAAGCTATTTCTGAAGAACTAGCAAAATTGGAACAAAATTTATCGAACCCAAAAGAGCTCATCAATTACACCTGCAAAATGGCCTGTAACCTTAGTAAAATGTGGGATTGTGGCGACTTCTACCAAAAACAGATGTTTCAAAACACCATGTTTCCTGCCGGTTTGGGTTATGATGCAAAAATTGAGCATTATCGAACCGCAGAAGTAAATTGCATTTTCTCTCTAATCGCTGATTTATCAAAGGATTGGAGCGAAAATAAAAACGGGACTTCTCAAATTTTTATTGAAAAGTCCCGCTCAGTACCCGGGGCGGGACTTGAACCCGCACTATCGCAATGATAACAGGATTTTAAGTCCTGCGTGTCTACCAATTCCACCACCTGGGCATCCTAAAAAAAATAAACCTTTTGGGAAGGTTTATCTCTCTTGGAGCGAAAGACGAGGCTCGAACTCGCGACCCCGACCTTGGCAAGGTCGTGCTCTACCAACTGAGCTACTTTCGCTTATGGGATTGCAAAAGTAAGTATTTTTTTAAATCTGCAAAACTTTTTTCAAAAAAACCTCGAAATTTTATTTCCCCCATTTTGGCTCTCCAATACACATAGTATGTATATTTATAGAGAAATATTAGAAGCGTATGACTAAGATGAATAAAGTAATGGCAGGCTATCACATGCTTATGATCCTGTCGCAAGTAGATGGTGAATTCGACAAATCGGAAGGAAAAGTGATCGTAAAATACCTACAGGATGCTTTCCCCTACCGTTTTAACCTGGATCATGAAATGGAAATCCTAAGTGCTTTGCCTAAAGAGGACTATTTCCTGCATTTTAACAATGCCATGAACGATTTTTACGAGGATTCACTGCCTCAAGAACGTACCGACTTCTTGAATTTTGCCGTTAAAATGGTAAAAGCCGATAAAAAGATCACCGTTGAGGAAAATAAATATTTGAAAGAGTTATTCTTTGCCTGGGAATCGGAATACGAAGGGGCGTAATAGTAATTAGAGAATTATAGAGTTGGAGAGTTGTTAGGTTTTCTGATACTTGGCACTTGCTTCTTGACTCTTTTATCTTCCCTCCTAATACTTCATACCTGATACTTTGTACTAACTTCCTATCATCTTCTTGATCTCGTTCAGTTTCATCAAGGCTTCTACAGGAGTTAAGGTATTGATATCGGTCTTTTCCAACTCATCCTTGATGTTCTCCAATACCGGATCATTCAACTGAAAAAAGCTTAATTGCATATTGTCCTGCAAAGGAGCTATGGCCGGCTGAAAATTTTTGACAGCTCGTTCGGAACTTTCAACTTTGAACGTTGAACTTTTCCCTCCTCTTTCTCGCTGACTTTCCAATTCCGTTAAGATCTGATTGGCTCTATCCAACACCTTTTTGGGCATACCTGCCATCTTCGCCACATGAATACCAAAGCTGTGTTCGCTTCCTCCCGGCACCAACTTACGCATGAACAACACTTTATTGTTGATCTCTTTTACTGAAACATTAAAATTCTTGATACGCTTCATGGTCTGCGTCATCTCATTCAACTCATGATAATGTGTTGCAAACAATGTTTTGGCTTTAGCCGTAGGGTGCTCATGAATAAACTCCGCTATGGCCCAGGCAATGGAAATACCATCATAGGTGCTTGTTCCTCTTCCGATCTCATCCAGCAAGATCAAACTTCTATCGGAAAGGTTATTCAAAATGCTGGCCGTTTCATTCATCTCCACCATAAAAGTTGATTCACCCGATGAGATGTTATCGGATGCACCCACACGTGTAAATACTTTATCTACGATCCCAATATTGGCATGCTTAGCAGGAACAAAACTTCCCATTTGCGCCATCAATACGATCAAAGCGGTTTGACGTAATAATGCCGACTTACCACTCATGTTCGGACCGGTGATCATAATGATCTGTTGTGTTTCATTATCGAGATACACATCATTCGCAATGTACTCCTCTCCTACCGGCAATTGTTTTTCGATCACAGGATGGCGGCCATCTTTAATGTCCAACACTTTTGAGTCTAAAATATGCGGACGTACATAATTATTTTTTTGTGCAATACCTGCAAACGACAACAAACAATCCAATCGTCCGATCAATGCTGCATTCAGCTGTATCACCGGAATATAATCCGTTAAGGCAATGATCACATCATTGAACAAACGGGCTTCCAGCGCCATGATCTTTTCTTCGGCACCTAATATCTTTTCTTCGTATTGCTTTAATTCTTCAGTGATATATCGTTCGGCATTCGTAAGTGTTTGCTTACGCATCCACTCAGCAGGCACTTTATCTTTATGTGTATTGGTCACTTCCAGATAATAGCCAAACACATTGTTGAAGGCTACTTTCAAGGAAGGAATACCTGTGCGTTCACTTTCACGCTGTTGTATCTGCAATAAATAATCTTTACCGGAATAAGAGATCTTTCGAAGGTCATCCAGCTCCGCATTCACCCCTTCTGCAATCACATTTCCTTTCGCCACCAAATACGGAGGATCGGCTGTTAGCTCGCGTTCAATGCGTTCTACCACCGACTTACAAGGATTCAACTGCTCTCCTATCTTTTTCAAAGAAACATTATTGGATGCTTCGCATGCTTGTTTGATGGGAGCAATAGCGCTCAATGCTCGTTTTAACTGCACCACTTCTTTTGGTGAGATGCGTGTGGTTGCTACTTTCGAAATGATACGCTCCAGATCACCGATCTGTTCTAGTTGTTCATTCAACTGAAGGATCAATTCCTGATCGTTCAAGAAATGTTCTACCACATCCAAGCGCTCTTCAATAGGTGCTTTATCTTTTAAAGGTAATGCCAGCCAACGTTTGAGCATACGCGATCCCATCGGAGAGATCGTATGATCGATTATATCGATGAGCGTGCGTGCATTATCATTGGCAGAACCAAACAACTCCAGATTGCGGATCGTAAAACGGTCCAGCCACACATATTTATCTTCTTCAATACGCGAAAGCGTACTGATGTGTTTTACTTTATCGTGTTGTGTATCGGCCAGGTAATGCAATGCTGCACCTGCCGCAATTATGCCTTGCTCCAGATTCTCTACCCCAAAACCTTTTAATGATTTTGTACCGAAATGTTTTAACAACGACTCTGTTCCAAACTCCAATGTAAATGCCCAATCATCCAATCCGTAGTTGTAGAACTTATCGCCAAACACTTCAAAGAAGTGTTTCTTTTTGTTCTTTTGAAACAACACTTCTGTTGGACGGAAACTTTGTAATA
Source organism: Bacteroidota bacterium (assembly GCA_017303895.1). GTDB lineage: Bacteria > Bacteroidota > Bacteroidia > 2-12-FULL-35-15 > 2-12-FULL-35-15 > 2-12-FULL-35-15. The sequence goes on from JAFLBF010000021.1 coordinate 14,689, forward strand.
ATTTATCGATGTACTCCAAACTTCCCTGTGCTACTAGGAATTCACCTGTTGACACATCCAGAAAAGAAACACCTGCTTCGGCAGCACCATTTTTAGGCGATGGAGCCGGATTGATATACACACTTGCTAAAAAGTTATTGGCTTTATGATCCAACACTTTATCATTGTAAGACACACCCGGAGTTACCAATTCGGTAACACCACGCTTTACAATGGTCTTGGTCATTTTAGGATCTTCCAGCTGATCGCAAATAGCAACCCGCTGTCCGGCACGCACCAGTTTAGGAAGATAAGAATCCAGGGAATGATGAGGAAAACCGGCCAGCTCAATATACGAAGCATAACCGTTGGCACGCTTGGTAAGCACAATGCCTAAAATGTTGGCTGCTTTCACGGCATCCTGACCGAATGTTTCGTAAAAATCGCCTACACGAAACAACAACAAGGCATCCGGATATTTCGCCTTGATACTGTTGTATTGTTTCATCAATGGAGTTTCTGCTCCCTCTGCACTTGCTTTTTTACCAGCTGCTTTTTCCTTTGCCATCACGGTAAAAATACAAAACCTTAAAATAGTATAAATGCAAAGTTTTTAACAATTTTGAGCAAATTCGATTAGATTTGTAAACAAGAATGAACCAGCCGGGAAACAGCATTTATACCACATTCAGAACCAAATGGATAAGCGATATCCGTTTCTGGATACTGCTGTTCTTTGTGATCCGTTTGTATGGCATTACCGATGCGCCTATTGAGGTAGCACATAATTGGCGACAAACATTCACCAACCTTGTTGCACGAAGTTTTCTGGAAGTGGATCCCAACATCCTTTATCCCAAAGCGCCTATTTATGGTAACAACAGCGGTGTGGTAGGCACCGAATTTCCCTTGCTCAACTACTTCATTTTTTTGATCGCTAAGTTAGCCGGCTATGCGCATTGGTATGGTCGACTGATCAACCTGATTGTTACTTCTATCGGATTGTTTTATTTCTTCAAGATCGTTGAACGTTATATCAATTACAAGATCGCCTTTAATGCCACCATGATCCTAATGTGCTCCATCTGGTTCATTTTTGCACGCAAATCCATGCCCGATACCTTTAGCATTTCCATTCTGCTGATTGGTTTGTATCATGGACTCACTTATTTTAGAACAGGTGCTTTTCATCATATTTTTTTATATCTGCTCTTTGCAAGCATTGGCATCCTCTGCAAGATCCCCGGACTTTATCTTTTAGGTATTTTTCTGTTGCCTTTTATTGATACGAATATTCCGGCACAACGAAAACTCATCTTCGGAATGGCATCGGTAGTGGTGCTCGGACTGGTTTATTTCTGGTATTTTCAATGGGTACCTTACCTGGAAAGTATTGAAGGCAATCAATTGTATTTCCCCCGCAGCTTGCAGGATGGTTTTGTGGAAGTGGTGGATCGCATCGGGCTTACACTGGAACGCTTTTATTTTAGCTCCTTCCAGAGCTTCATTGCCTTCGCCTTCTTTTTGGCAGGACTCTATTTTATGATCCGTCATAAACAAAATCAGGCCTTGTTGGTTTATAGTGCATTGACATTTGTATTTGTTCTTTTCATTTTAAAGACCGGTTTTGTTTTTCCATTGCACAGCTATTACATTGTGCCTTACACACCTGTAATGGCGATCATAGCAGCATACGCACTGGAGCAGATCAAAAATAACCGCTACAGAACAATCGCTTTGTTTGTGTTGGTTGTTGAAGCATTAGCCAATCAGCAGGATGACTTGCGCTGGAAAGAAAGCGAAGCCTACAAACTAAAGCTGGAAGAGATAGCCGACCGGGTAACAAATGCTAATGAGCTAATTGCGATCAACGGAGGGGAAAGTCCTCAACAAATTTACTTCACACACCGCAAGGGATGGCGATTGAGCAATGAGCAGGTGCTGAATAAAGAATTTATACAACAAATAGCAAAACAAGGCTGCAAATGCTTATTTTTGAATAAAAATGAGATTGATGTAAAGGCTGCAAATCTTGATCTTGTTCCGGTATATGAAGATGCCCATTACATTGTTTATCAGTTATAATTAGATATGAGAAAGTTAAAGAACGAAGAATTAGGACGCAAAACGGTGGAAGAGTTCAAAGAAGCTCCAAAGACCCCTGTGATCATTGTTCTTGATAATGTTCGCAGTTTGAACAACGTTGGTTCTGTTTTTAGAACTGCCGATGCTTTTCTTATCGAAGCCGTATATCTATGCGGAATAACAGGCACACCTCCCAATAAAGAGATCCAGAAAACAGCTTTGGGTGCTACCGAAAGTATTGCCTGGAAATATTTCAAGAATACCATGGATGCTGTTGAAGAATTAAAACAGCAGGACTTTTTAGTATATGCCGTTGAGCAAGCGGAATCGGCTATTATGCTCAACAACTTTATGCCTAGCCGCAAACAAAAAATTGCTATCATTTTTGGAAATGAGGTAAAAGGTGTGGCGCAAGATGTAATTGATGCCAGTACCGATGTGATCGAAATTCCACAAGTAGGCACCAAACATTCCCTCAACATTGCGGTATCCGTTGGTATCGTGATGTGGGATCTGTATTTAAAAATTAAGTAATAAGTACAGGATATTAAGTATTAGGAGATCGTCCCTTTTTAACCATTATCATTTTCGTTTATCAAACAGGCTGAGTACAGAATATCCTTGTACCTGATACTTGCTACGTTGTACTTTTTTCTATATTTGATAAACTCTAAATCTTAACACTATGCAAGTAAATTTTTTAGTATTGCTGATAGCAGCGGTGGTACCGATGATCGTAGGATTTATCTGGTACAATCCAAAAACATTGGGAACAGCCTGGATGAAGGCAGCCGAAGTGAGTGAAGACAAAATGAAAGGCGCCAACATGGCACTGATCTTTGGTTTGAGCTTCGTATTTGCTTATTTACTAGCCATGGCCGAACAATTCATGGTGATCCATCAATACCATGTGTATTCGATCTTTCAAGGCGACCCAACCATGAGCGATCCGAATTCGGCTACATCATTAATGATCAATGATTTTATGGCGAAATATGGAAATAACTTCCGCACCTTTAAACATGGAGCCTTGCATGGAACAATTGCAGGACTATTTGTAGCCTTACCGATTATTGGTACCAATGCTTTGTTTGAACGCAAAAGCTTTAAATACATTTTTATTAATGCCGGCTACTGGACCATCACTTTAGCATTAATGGGTGGTGTGATCTGTGCGTTTGCTTAATGCATTTTATTTATAAACGAAACGCCCCGAAAATTTCGGGGCGTTTTTTATCTTACATCTTTTATCAAATATCTTACATCTACTTAAGCTTTCAAATAGCTTAGCAATTTCTCAACGCTGGCTTTTGCATCGCCATACAACATTTCTGAGTTTGGTTTGTAGAATAGTGGATTGTCTTCTCCTGAATATCCTGCGCTCATAGAACGTTTCATGATAATTACTTTCTCTGCCTTCCATGCTTCAATTACCGGCATACCGTAAATTGAACTTGCTGGATCGTCTTGCGCACTTGGGTTTACCACATCGTTCGCACCAATTACCATCACCACATCTGTATCCGGCATATCATCATTGATCTCATCCATTTCCAATACAATATCATAAGGAACATTCGCTTCTGCTAACAATACATTCATGTGACCAGGTAAACGTCCTGCCACAGGATGAATCGCAAAACGTACGTTCTTACCTGCTTTACGTAAAGTTTGTACCATATCGTAAATCGGGTATTGCGCTTTTGCTACCGCCATTCCATAACCCGGAACAATCACTACTGATTTTGCTTCTTTTAAAAGTGCTGCTACTTCTTCGTGGTTTAATGCGGTTACTTCTCCTTCCATTGCTTTTTTCTCACCACCTGAACCATTTCCTGATCCGCTAGCAAAAATTACAGAGAAGAAAGGACGGTTCATCGCATGACACATGTGCATTGAAAGAATTGCTCCGGAGCTACCAACCAAAGCACCTGTTACAATTAACAAGTCGTTACCCAACATAAAACCTGCTGCTGATGCTGCCCAACCTGAATAAGAGTTCAACATAGAAACAACCACCGGCATGTCACCTCCACCAATCGCCATTACCAATACAATTCCAATGAATGATGCAATAGCTGTCATGATCATCAGGTATAACATTCCTTCTGTTCCATGTGCTCTGCAAAACAACACACCAAGAGCGATACATACCAATAAAAGGATCAAGTTCATAGTTTGTAAACCTTTAAAACTCCATGGTTTGGAAGGTACTTTACCATCTAATTTTCCCCAGGCAATGATTGAACCTGTGAATGTGATGGCTCCAATGAAGATCCCTGCAAACACCTCCACCAAGTGAATGATGTGTGCTGCGCCTGTTAATTCATGACTTTTAGGATCCAAATAAGAACCAAAACCAACCAATACAGCGGCTAATCCCACAAAGCTGTGAAGGATAGCCACCAACTGCGGCATGGAAGTCATTTCTACTTTACGTGCCAACATCAAACCTATTACAGATGCAATGGCAATGGCACCTATGATGTACACATGTCCGGCAACACCCTGACCTAATACAGTAGCAATAATGGCTACGATCATACCTACAATTCCGTAAACGACACCGCGTTTTGCCGACTCTTGTGAGGACAATCCTCCTAAACTTAAAATAAACAGAATACTTGCAAATAAGTAAGCTGCTGTTTGTATTTCTTTTGCTAAAACTATCATAATAATTTTTTATCTCATTAATTTTTATTCCGTTTAAACTTCCCCTTTAACGTTCAAGGGATTTATCCACCGAAGCCTTGGCGTAGGTGGGTCATTTCTTAAACATTTTCAACATACGGTGTGTCACCACGAAACCACCAACAATATTGATGCTGGCGATCAAAATAGCAATGAATGCTAAAATGGTCATCGGGTTCGAAAGATCATCGGTTGTTTGCAACAAACCACCCACCACAATGATACCGCTGATGGCATTCGTTACCGCCATTAATGGTGTGTGTAATGAATGTGCTACGTTAGTGATCAACTGCCAACCAACAAATACTGCTAAAATAAATACCGTGAAATGTTGAATAAAATCAGCAGGTGCATATTTACCTACCAGCAATAATAGAACACCTACCACTCCTAAACGGATAAGCATGGACATTGCTGCCTTTTTTGATTTTTCTTCTTCCGATACTTTTAATTCTTCAGCTGTTGGCGCTGCGACTTTCTTCGCACCACCACCTGCTGTTGGACTTACCGGAAGTGGAGCCGGTGGCCAATTGATCTTACCATTATGGGTTACCATTGCTCTTGACACAACAGCATCTTCCATATCAATTTTGAATTTTTCGGCTTTACCCATATCATCCAAAAGGTGACATAAGTTATTTCCGTATAACTGAGAAGCTTGATTTGGTAATTGATTCAATTTACCAACAATGGTTACACCATTAGGTGTTGTATATACTTCTCCATTTTTTGTATAAGCACAGTTACCACCAGTAGAGGCAGCCAGATCGACAATGACTGAACCCGGTTTCATGGCTTCCACATGGTAATCCATGATCAACTTAGGAGCAGGCTTACCAGGGATCTGAGCAGTGGTAATGATAATATCAACTTCTTTAGCTTGTTCTAAGAACAATTTCATTTCCGCCTCAATGAATTCTTTACTCATTTCTTTTGAGTAACCTGATGAGGTTGCACCATCTTCTTCAATTTCTACTGTTAAGAAAGTAGCACCCATGGATTCAATTTGTTCCGCCACTTCTTTACGTGTATCGAATGCACGAACAATAGCGCCTAATGAGTTGGCAGCACCAATGGCAGCTAAACCTGCTACACCGGCACCCACCACTAATACTTTAGCAGGTTCTACTTTACCTGCAGCAGTGATCTGACCATTCAGGAATCGTCCGAAATGGAAGGATCCTTCGATCACCGCTCTATATCCGGCAATGTTTGCCATGGATGAAAGCACATCCATTTTTTGTGCTCTGGAAATACGAGGGATCGCATCCATTGCAATGGCATTTACTTTTTTATCCGCTAGCTTTTGAAGCAATGCTTGATTTTGTGCAGGCCATAAATAACTCAAGGTTACCAAACCTTCACGCATCATGTCCACCTCTTCCATTGAAGGTTCTTTTACCTTCAATACAATGTCTGAATTACCATAAATTTCAGCAGCTGTAGCAACTATCTTTGCTCCTGCTTCTTCAAAATCTTTATCAGAAAAGTTCGCTTTTGCTCCGGCACCTTTCTGAATATACACTTCAAAACCTTGTTTTTGAAGTCGTTTAACAGTTTTGGGAGTAGCCGCTACCCTTAACTCACTTGGAAAAATTTCCGATGGAATACCTACCTTCATAATTGAATTCTATTTGGGTTTACTTGGTTTTTGTAAACTAAATTTGAGCTTGCAAAATAAGAAAATTTTCATGGATTGACCAAAAAATCGGCATTAACTTGGAATTATGTTTTGGCGCTTCCGCACAACATATTTTACACTGATTTTCAGCGCTTTATCGCCTTATCGGGATAGTCGGTAATGATCCCATCCACTCCCATTTGCCGGAGTTTATCCATGTCAGACAGCTCATTCACGGTCCACACCAGCACTTTTACACCTTTGGCATGTGCCTGAAAAATGGTTTTCTTCTTGATCAATTTGAGGTTCGGATTGTACATATAAGGAGCGAATCCCAATTTTTTGATGTTCTTTTTAAACGACTTCAGATTCGCCACCAGCAAACCTGTGCGGATGGATGGTGCTTTTTGATGTACCTCCTGCAAACATCTTCTATCGAAAGATTGAATGAGGATACGCTCATTGATATTAAATAGCTTTAACTCTTTCAATAGAAGATCAACAATTATTTCAGGAGCAGGATGATAGCGACCTTGTGTGATCTTGCGGCTTTTGATCTCGATGTTGTAATGCACAAGTGGCAAGTGATTCGTTTTGCAAAACAGATCGATGCTATCGATCACATCGCGCAACAAAGGTTTGTATTGAGGAGAAGTGATCTGCTCCGCAAACTTAGGATGCATTCGTTTTCCGCAATCGTATTGTTTGATAGAATCGTATGTAAGATGATATAGATTTCCCTTCTTGCTTTTTTTCACTGCAGTACCATCAGGCTTACTACAGATCTTCGGATTGAACCAGGGCTCATGCGACACCAGCACTTGCGAATCCTGTGAGATGACAACATCTAGCTCAATGGCATGCACTCCTGCTTTCACCGCTTCTTTAAACGCAAGGATGGTGTTCTCCGGATACTTTCCTCTAAAGCCACGATGTCCATGCACCTGAAAAAAAACTTCCTGTGCAAAGGAGCTGAGTGAAAGCAATAAGAGAAAAAATAAATGACGCATGCCACAAAAATAGTTTTTAATCGCAATGGATGTTTGTTAATTTCGCAGGGAAATACAAATGATGGACTTAAGTAATTTAAAAGAAAAAGCAAAGAATGCCGAACCGGCCAATAAAAAGCTGTTCGACAAACTCAAAAAAAAGAAGCCAAAAGATCTGGATGATGTTGTACATGCTTTGCATGAGGAAGCATTTGAAAAGATAGATTGTTTGCAATGTGCCAACTGTTGCAAAACAACCAGTCCTATTTTTAAAGACATCGATATCGATAGAATTTCCAAACGATTAAAAATGCGTCCGGGCGATTTTATTGGCAAATACCTGCACATGGATGAAGACAATGATTATGTGCTGAATGTAGCACCTTGCCCATTCCTTGATCCGGAGAATTATTGTTTGATCTATGACGACCGCCCAACAGCTTGCAGAGAATATCCGCATACCAATAGAAAACGTTTTTATCAATTGCTGGACCTCACCATGAAGAACACCGAAATCTGTCCTGCTGTATTTGATATTGTGGAAGAGATGAAGAAGAAATATTAAATTCCTATTTTGTATATTTGGTATTCCTAACAAAAAAATAATGAAACATACTTTTACTTTTTTATTTGCGATTGCATTTTCTGCATCGGCTATTACCTATATCTCTAATGATGAGGGGATCAAAAAAACAAAACGCACCGGAAATGGCACAGAGGAAGGAATGGTACACGGTGCCAGCAAACGTGCCTTGTGGGAACGCAAACGATTGGCTGATCCTGCCACAGGAAGAATTCCTGATAACATCCGTCAGAAAGAATTAGCATTTGCAGCTACTCTACCATCAGATGCTAACTTAAGCAGAACGATCAACTTCACGAATCGTGGTCCATGGAATGTAGGAGGAAGAACACGTGCATTTGGAATAGATGTAAGCAATGAGAACAGAATATTAGCAGGATCAGCATCGGGTGGAATGTGGTTAAGTGTAGATGGTGGTGCAACCTGGAACATGACCAATACCATGTCGCAATTAAAAAATGCAACCTGCCTGGTACAAGATAAACGTCCCGGACATACCAATGTATGGTATTATGGAAGTGGTGAAGCCTATGGAGCATCGGCCAGTGCTGGTGGTGCATATTATTTAGGAGACGGTATGTTCAAATCAACGGATGGTGGTGTAACTTGGACACAAATTACTGCTACAGCCGGTGGAAATCCGCAACAATTCTCTTCTAATTGGCAATTATTCTGGAATGTAGCGAATGATAACTCTGCACATGATACCATTAGTGAAGTGTATGCAGCTACTTACGGAGCTGTGTATAGAAGTGTGAATGGAGGAACAAGCTGGACTGCCGTAAGAACTGGTGGTTCTTATTTTACAGATGTAGCTGTTACTTCAACCGGAGTAGTATATACCACCTTAAGTGATGATGGATCACAAAAAGGAATTTGGAGATCGACTGATGGAGTTACATTCACCAACATCACTCCAACAGGATTCCCTACAGCCTATAACCGTATTGTGATCGGCATTAATCCATCCAACGAAAATGAAGTGTATTTCTTAGCAAACACTCCGGGATCCGGAAAAGAAACTGTTGATTGGCAAGGGAATTCAGAATGGAATAGCTTTTACAGATATACCTATGTAACTGGTGATGGTGCCGGAGCAAATGGAACATGGGATACATTATCACAAAACCTACCTAACTCAGGTGGTATGTTCGACAAATGGCAAGTGCAAGGTTCATACGACATGATCGTGAGAGTGCATCCAACCGAATCGAATATCGTTTACATTGGCGGAACAAATCTGTACCGTTCTACTTCAGCGTTCAATGATTCTACGAATACAACCTTCATTGGAGGCTACGAACAATTCTCTGCTCTGCCAGTGATCAACTCGTATGCAAATCATCATCCCGATCAGCATTGGATCGAATTTCTTCCATCCAATCCGTATGTGATGTTTAGTGCTAACGATGGTGGTGTTTTCAAAACAACAAATGATACTGCATCGAGCATTACATGGCAATCCTTGAACAATGGTTATTTAACCACTATGTTCTATACTGTTGCCATTGATCATGCTACACCAAACAATAATATCATTGTTGCCGGTGCACAAGATAATGGCTCCTGGTACACCAATTCAGCCAATCCAACTGATCCATGGGTAACACCTAGAGGAGGAGATGGTTCGTATTGTGCCATTGCAGATAATCAAAGCATGTATTATTTCTCCATTCAAAACGGGAAAATGATGAAGGCTACATTAGATGCCAACGGCAACAGAACAGCACATGCACGTATCGACCCGATCGGGTTGGAAAAACCACAATTCATCAATCCATACACCCTTGATCCGAATAATAACAACATTATGTACTTGGCAGGTGGTAAATATTTATGGAGAAATGATGACCTATCCGGAATTCCATTAGCAAACAACTGGGATTCAATTAGCACGAACTGGGTTCGATTTGCAGATTCTGTTCCAACAGCTAATTCAGAGATCACTGCAGTAACAGCTTGTAAAGTCCCTGCCAACAGGGTGTATTATGGAACCGACAAAAAACGCATTTACAAAGTGGATAATGCTAATGTTGGAACACCTACTCCGGTAGATATTTCTCCCACATCATTCCCTTCTGCCGGTAACATGAGCTGTATCGCTGTTGACCCGAATGATGGAGACAATGTATTAGTCGTATTCTCTAACTATAATCTTTACAGCTTATTCTACACCTCCGATGCAGGTGCAAACTGGACCAAAGTTGGAGGTAATCTGGAAGCGAATATCAATGGAACAGGATCAGGTCCTTCAATCCTCTGGGCAAGCATTATTCCTGTGAGTGATGGTGTGATCTACATGGTTGCAGGTAGCACAGGTGTGTATGCAACAGATACATTGAATGGCACCTCTACTGTTTGGGTACAGCAAGGAGCAAACACCATTGGAAATGCTGTATGTGACATGATCGATTATAGACTATCGGATGGATTAGTAGTAGTAGCAACTCACTCCAATGGGATCTTCTCTGCCAATATTACCAGTGTAAACGACATTGTAAGTATCAAAGATATTGAGAACAGCAAAGAAGAACTTTACTTAACAAACTATCCGAATCCAATGATGGATCAAACAACCATTGAATATAAAACCAATAAGAGGGACCAGGTAACACTTTCTATCTGGGATGAATGCGGTAGATTAATAGAAACTCCAGTAAATACAATTATGCCTGCAGGTACACACAACTATGTATTCAACAAGAAAAATTTAAAAGCAGGCTTGTATTATTACAGCTTAATGGTTGGAGACAGAAGAAAAACAAACAAACTGATCATTACCAATTAAGCATCTGAATAAACAATCCGGTGTTAGTTAAAAAGTCCTCCCAAGAAATGGAGGACTTTTTTTATACTCTACTTTTACATGTACAATTATTGACCATGACATTACAAGTAGTTACTCAAGGATTTGATTATTACAGCTGGATCATACTTCCTATTATTATCTTTTTTTCGCGTTTATGTGACGTAAGTTTAGGCACACTCCGTCATGTATTCATCTCCAAAGGGTTCCGGAAGATTGTACCGGTACTTGGTTTTTTTGAGGTATTGATCTGGATCGTAGTAGTAGCTCAGGTGATGAAAAACCTCAACAATGTGGCCTGTTACCTGGCATGGGCAGGAGGGTTTGCTACAGGCACTTATGTTGGATTGAGAATTGAAGAACGACTGGCCTTGGGCTTGCAGGTGATCCGCATCATCACTAACCAAAGTTATGAAAGCTTATTGGAAGCATTAAAGAACGAGAATCATGGAGTTACGATAGTAGATGCACAAGGAGCCATGGGACCAGTTAAGATGATCTTTACCATTGTAAAAAGAAAAAACACCAGAGATGTGGTAAAACTCATCAGCGAACACAACCCGACTGCTTTTTATTCCATAGAAGATATTAAAAATGCTAAACAGGGCGTCTTTACAGAAAACGGAAAAAACGGGTTTGCCTTCATCAGACAGATGGTGCCTACAAAAAAAGGGAAATAGACCTTTCAAACAGGTAGTTTTGTTTTTAATTATAAAAAGTATCAACTTTGTTAAACTTTTTGAATACTTGTTCGTCCTACACAAAAAAACACTATATCATGAAAACTAAAAAACTGTTTACTTATCTATCCATTGCACTTTCATTAAGTGTATTGATCACTTCTTGCAGAAAGGAAGATGACAATGATACTGAAACCGGAATTGCCGGAGACCATGCCTTGGCTGAAGGATCGTTCAATGATGTGAACAACATTGCTGATGAGGCTTCAACAGGTACATTGACTTCTTATTTAAATCCGGCAAGTTCCGGAGAACGTTCTATCACCAGCGCATGTGCAACCATTACACATGACACAACGGTTAGTCCACGTCTGTTAACGATCGACTTTGGACCAACCAATTGTCCTTGCAGCGATGGAAGAAACAGAAGAGGGATCATCAATGTATCCTATACCGGTGCGTATCGTGATTCGGGATCGGTACATACGATCACATTCACCAATTATTTTGTGAACGACAACCAATTATTAGGAACAAAAACTGTGACCAATAACGGACGAAATACAACAGGAAATTTAGTGTACGCTATTTCTGTGAGTGGTCAGATCATCAAAGCAAACGGAGGTGGAACAATTACCTGGACATCAGCTCGTCAGCGTGAATGGGTAGCAGGCGAAACGACTCCGCAATGGAATGACGACTCCTACTTAATTACCGGTACAGGAAATGGAACCAGCGCATCCGGAAATACATTCACCGCAAACATTGTTCAGGCATTAAAAAGAGATATCGGTTGTAGATATTTTGTAGCCGGACAAGTAGGTATTACTCCTAACGGAAAAGCAACGCGTTTCATCAACTTTGGAAACGGTACATGCGACAATGCCGCTACGGTTACCATCAATGGAAATGTATATAACATTACATTACCATAAAGATCATCTTAATAAAAAAGCCTCACAGAAATGTGGGGCTTTTTCTTTTCTATAAAGCTATTAAAAGAAGTATCTTTGTAAGGTTAAAAAAAGTCCTATGAAATCAACACTTAAGATATTCAGAATGGTGGCCCTGCTGGAAGGGATATCGTTCATTCTACTCGTTGGAATTGCCATGCCACTTAAATATCTTTATGATATGCCAACAGCCAATAAAGTGATCGGTATGTTACACGGAATGTTATTCGTTGCTTACGTATTCTATTTATATCAAGTTCAATCGGAAAGAAAATGGGATTTAAAGAAAATAACGTACGCCTTTATTGCATCCTTACTTCCTTTTGGCACATTTGTTTTGGATGCCAAAATATTAAAACACGAGAAAGAGTAAATTACTTTTTGATCTTGGTGTGATCTTCCTGAATGGCTTCTTCTTCAAAGCCATTGCTGTTAGCATAGGTTCTCCATTTTTTGATCACTGCCTGCATGTCCTCCGGTAATTCGGAATCGAAATGAATATACCTGCCGGAAGTAGGGTGATTAAAACCCAATGATTTGGCATGTAAGGCATGGCGGGGTAGTAACTCAAAACAATTATCTACAAACTGCTTGTACTTCGCAAAGGTAGTCCCCTTTAAAATTCTATTTCCTCCATACGTATCATCATTGAACAAAGAATGACCGATATGCTGCATGTGTGCACGGATCTGGTGTGTACGGCCTGTTTCCAATTTACATTCGATCAAGGTAACATAACCAAAACGTTCCAACACTTTGTAATGTGTTACCGCATGTTTTCCGTATTCACTTCCTTCGGGAAATACATCCATTAGTTTTCTATCCTTTAAATGACGACCGATATTCCCTACTACAGTTCCGCTATCTTCCTTAAAATCTCCCCATACCAAGGCAATGTATTTTCTATCTAAATTTCTGTCGAAGAAATCCTGTGCTAATTTGGTCATAGCGATCTCGCTCTTGGCAACCACCATGATACCACTTGTATTTTTATCCAGGCGATGCACCAATCCCGGACGAAGAACAGCCTGTTCCGTTGATTTTTTATTGGTTTCAAGCGCAGCACCCGATTTACTTACCGGCAATTGCTGAAAATGATACACCAATGCATTCACTAAAGTTCCTTTATAATTACCATACCCTGGATGAACAACCATCCCCGGATGTTTATTAACGATGATCAGATCGTTATCTTCATACACAATGTCGATCGGAATGTTTTGAGGGATCAACTCGATCTCACGAGGTGGATGTGCAAACACTACGGTGATCACATCATGAGGCTTAACTTTATAGTTGGATTTTACAGGCTTTTCATTTACCAGAATATTTCCATTCTCTGCCGCCTGCTGAATTTTAGTACGTGTAGCATTCTGCACACGATTCATTAAAAACTTATCAATACGTAATGGCTCCTGCCCTTTGTCAGCAACCACCCGATAGTGTTCATACAATTCCTGATCACCATCCTGCTCTTCCGGCAATTCTAATTCTTCATTCATTTTCGATGATGATTTTATTTGGAGATCACGATCTTTTTATTGATCACTCCGTTAGTAGTAGTTACTGATAGAAAATAGATACCAGCTTTTAACGATGCAACATCAATGGAATTATGATCCATAAAAACATTTTGCATCACTTCTCTGCCGCTAATATCTAGAATACGATAGGATCTTAGTTGAGTATTATTTACATTTTTCAATACCACATTCAATTGATCACGAGCAGGATTTGGATAAACGGTCAATTCTTGTTCACTTGCATCTTTATCGGCTACTCCTGTAAAATCAGTTGCAGGACCAAACACCGGGCGCATCATGACAGATCCCGGATAAGGCGATAAAGCCCAGCTTCCCGCAATATTGTAATATACTTTATCAGAGGTGTTGATATTCTTATCCAAACCAACATTTAAAAATTGGTTGGTATTCTGAATAAACCCAATAAAGAATGTTCCTGCATTTAAATACAGAGGCTCATGCAAATAATAACGAATGAACTGATTAGGCATTAACTGACCATAAGCAGGAGATAAAACAGTATCGGTTGTATAAACTGCAACACCCGGAACGGAACCCGCCATCGCCCATACTTTTAAACGGAATGTATAAAGCTCCGCATTGGTTAAAATAGGATTGAAATAAATATCTATACAACGCAAGGTATCAGGAGTGGTTGTGGTATATTTTTGAGCCAATTGCGCATACAGTGTACTTAAACCAATGGCAGATTCAGCTGTCCCATCATCGTATGCATAATAGTTGGAGAACTCCTGAACATAACGGATCGTATCATTCTCTCTGTAGAAATCGGGAGTAGAATTTACCACACATTCAATGGTGTATTTCGAAGAATCCGTTAAAGCCGGAATCGTATAGTTAAGGGGTGGATTTGTAAAAGGAGTATAACTCAAATAACCATTCGGATCGTAGGGATCGATATTGATATTCCCCCCGGAATAAGTTGTATTTACCTGAACATTATTCTCATCATAAATGGAATACACAAAACTTCCGTTTTTTGTTGCCGTATGATTATTTCTGATCGAAGTAGAATAAGCAGACTTCATATTCGCTGCCGAATAATGTCGCCAAGGAATAGCCGTATAATCATTGATCAAGGATGTGTTGTTATACACAAATGAAATATCTTCGAATGTGGTGTCATTGATATTTCTAACCCTATTCAAATATACATAATCAACATGCCAATGATCTAAACTACCGCTGAGGGTTGCATAATTTTTAAAACGGAATTGAAACCCGTTTTTCAAATAGGTCGTATCTTTCACAGGTATCATCACCAAGGTCCAACTACTATCATTTAAGGCCAGATTTGTACCTTTGTGAGCCCATACCCTATCCCATGATGCCAATGTTCCCGGCCCCTTAAACTCCACTACTAATGAATCGGCTTGTTCAGGTGCATTTCCTAAACCTTGCGGTTGATAATAAAAACTAAAATAAATAGAGTCCGATGCAGCGTAGTTTAAATTGATCGGCTTAGAAGTAAGGTAATCCGCAATGCCGGTAGCTCCCGATGCCATTGCAAAATTATACGGAAAACCGGAGGAATCAACCCCATCAAAAGTAGCTACCCCGATAGTTATGGGAGCTTTGGCATATCCATTATTTACAAACACATTATTATCTATCCACAAAGCTGTATCAGGATAAGGACCATCATAAGAGAAGTCGTCAAAGATACCTTTAGCACCCAGTATAAGTGTATCGAAAAGGGATGCGGTGCGGAATTGTGTACTTAAGCGCGCATGCTCTTTTACTAAAACGGGATTTACGGTAAGCGTATTTTCACTGATTCCCTGAGAGAAAAGAGAAAATGGGAATAGCATCCACGTTAAAATATATATCAATCTTTTATTCATCGAATTCAGAGTCACTATTTTTAGCATCTTCTGCAGGCATTGAAACCGCAGGAACTTTGTTTTTATCAGACGTCATATACAGATCAACAGTTGCCCCCATGTTCACATTATTATCTTTTCCACATGAAGGAGATTGACGGTAAACAACTGAGATCGCAGAATCTTTAG
This sequence comes from Bacteroidota bacterium, assembly GCA_017303895.1. Taxonomy (GTDB): domain Bacteria; phylum Bacteroidota; class Bacteroidia; order 2-12-FULL-35-15; family 2-12-FULL-35-15; genus 2-12-FULL-35-15. The sequence goes on from JAFLBF010000021.1 coordinate 30,632, forward strand.
GCTCATCGTATGTAACAACTCCAATACTCAAGGAGGATTCAGCTAATTTTTGAATCGCATCTTTTCTTCCCAGACCAAATAGACAAGGAACTCCTACTTCTTCGTCACTCAAGCCTTTTCCGACAACAAGTGTGATAACCGTTCCTTTTTCGATGATATCACCGGGAGCGATCCGTTTCCCTTTTACTAATTGATCCAATACACAGTTTGCGCACTGATCGGGAACAAATTTAATAGCAGGGTTTAGTTTTAATCCATAGGAAGTGATCATGGCTGTCGCCTGACGTAAAGAACGATCGATCAACTTAGGCATTTCTATACTTGGAGGTAAAATGGATGTTACATATAAATAGATCATTCTGTTTTCTTTCACTTCCGCATTCGCTTCCGGTTCCTGACGGACAACAACACCCTTTGGCGACTGAAGATCATAAATAGAATCGATCACTAAATAACGAACTTTTTTATCGGCCACAAATTGATCCAGGTCCCCGAGTTTCACTCCATTAAAATCGGGAACTTTTATTGATTCTCCATGCTTGGTGGTAGAATTAAGCCAATAAGTAATGATCAGGATCAACAAGATCATTACGCCCAGATAAATTCCCAGATGTTTTAAAAATGTTTTACTCTTAATAAATTGAAAAACTCCCTTGATCATGATCCTTTTTAAGCTTTATTTCAAGCTACGAATGTACGAATTTTAGGCGAACGTAGGAAATGAGAATAAATTGTTTCTAAATAAAAAAAGCAGGCAAATGCCTGCTTTTTTTTATCGGTTAAATCTTACTATTGTTTATTGATAATAATTGTTTGGGTTTTAGTACCGGAACTATTTCTTGCTTCAATAACAATGGTGTTTGTACCTGTCACCAAATTCAATGTAGCTGAGAATGTTTTCTTATTCGCTAAATAGTTAAAAGGTACGGCAACGTTATCTTGTTTAATGACAATATCCGAAGATGATGTTACGCCACTGATCGAACCTCCAATCGTATAAACAGCATCAGATGTAGTAAATGGAGTTGTTGCAGGCAGCCCAACCGTTATAACCGGCAATCCGGCAATTGTTGTTCCTACACCTCCAATATTTAAATTTGGCTTGTTCGGTCTGCCCGGACTATTCGGAGTATTTAAAGTATCCGGAGAGATTGGATTGATCGTTCTTGTATAGGTGATCGTAACCGATTTACTATCCGTTCCACCATTATTCGTAGCCGTAACCGTTATCGTGTTCGGTCCTAATCTCAAATTAGCTGTAAAAGAGATCTTTTTAGTGATGGGCTGCATCACAAAGTTTGTAATAGTAGTACCATTCACTTTAACAACCACCTGAGTAGCTGTATTTACATTTAACGCTTGTGCAAGAACAGCATACGTATCCGTTGAAGAGTTTGCTGTTGCCGTACTTGGGTTTAAGAACGTAACAACGGGAGGACTCACCTGAACAGGTAAGCTATAATTCAACGTGATCGTTTTAGAATCGGATCCCGCAGCATTTGAGGCGGAGATAACCATCACATTTGAACCGGCTATCAAATTCGCAACTACTGTTAATTGCTGTGTCAAAGGATTAAAATTGAATGGAACAGTAACCCCGTTCAATTTAACCGTTATCTGGTTGGATGCAGATACATTCGCAACTGTTGCACTCACCGTTTCAGTATTAACACTTGTTGCATAAGGATTTCCCAATGGCGACACAATTGTAATTACAGGAGGGATAACAACCGGAGCAGGTTGATTATAGATAACCGTTATTGTTTTACTATCAGCACCTGCAACATTCGTTGCGGATACAGTGATCGTATTGGCACCTTGTACTAAATTAGCATTAAAACTTAATTGGCCATTGCCGGTATTGAAAGACAGGGCACTTGTCATTAAAGGTGCTCCATTCACCGTAACGGATAATTGACCAACAGCTGTTACATGTTGGATCGTTGCTTTGATCTGAGCAGGAGTACTTGTTACAGTTGAAGGAGTTGTTGCCGGACTTGTGATCGTTACCACCGGTGCAGGTTGAGTAACCGGTTTATTATAAATAATAGTGGTTGATTTAGAATCACTACTTACAGCATTGGTAGCAGTAATTGTCAACACATTCGCACCTTGGATCAAATTCGCTGTAAGCGACAATTGTTTGGTGGAAGGATTGAAGACAAATGCAGTTGCTGCACCATTCAAACTTACACTGATCTGATTTTGAGTATTTACATTCATCACATTCGCATTCACCAGCTGGGTTGCCATTGTTGTTGTAAACGGATTAGAAGTAGGATTTGTAATTGTTACTACAGGAGGAGCAACCGGAGGTGCTGCCTGTTCATAAACAATCGTAGTTGACTTACTATCCATACCCGCTACATTGGTAGCCATAATGGTAATTGTGTTTGCACCAACAATTAAATTGGCATTAAAATTCAATAAGCCACTTGCTACATTGAAATTCAAAGAACTCGTTGGTACCGGTGAGCCGTTCACGGTCACCGAAACTTGACCAATTGCTGTAACATTTTGAATAGTAGCAGAAACCGGACTAGGAGAAACGGAAGCATTAAACACAGGTACATTCGGATTAATGATCGTTACAACAGGAGCGGCAACAGTTACCGGTTTATTATAGATGATCGTAATTGTTTTACTATCTGTTCCGCTTGGTGTTGTAGCAGTAACTGTAATTGTATTAGAACCCTGTTGAAGCAGTGCATTATAATTCAATTGACGGTTAGAAGCATTATATGAGAATGGTGTGATGATACCGTTCTGCGTTAAAACGATCTGACTTTGAGAACTAACATTCAATACACTCGCTACGACATTGGTTGTAGCATTTGAGGTTGTAAAAGGATTCGCATTTGGGGTAAGGAATGTAACAACAGGAGCTGGCGTTGGATTATTCTGAACGATCGGTTGTTGGTAGATCACTGTCACCGAGCGGGAATCAGAACCACCGGCATTCGTTGCTGTAACAACAAAAGCATTTGCTCCCGGTATCAAGTTGGCTGAAATAGAGAATGTTTTTGCAGCCGTGTTATATAAAAAATTATTATCCACTACTCCATTTACTGTCACCTGAATTTGTGATTTAGAGGTCACATTTTGAACAGCGCCATTTACAATGATCAAACCTTGTGTCGTATTAAATGGATTGGCAGCCGGATTAGTGATACTAACAACAGGAGCTGGAGTAGATACAACAGGAGGTGTATATACCACATTCATGGAAGCTGTTCCAGTGCCACCGCTATTTGTAGCATTAATGATGAAACTATTGCTTCCATTTGCCAAATTGGTTGTATAAGTAAGCGTATTATTCACATAAGTAAACCCGGATACAGAAGAACCATTATAGATCAAATTGATCCCACTGGAAGCATTCACCCCTGTAACGGTTGCTGTAACAGTTACCGTACTTTGGTTGGTGTTAAACGGATTAGAAGAAGGAGATGTAAATGCTACTTTCGGAGCTTCTACAGAGGTTACCGTATTGGTAGTAACTGTTGTATTGGTATTGGTATTGGTATTATTATTCGTATTGTTTGTTGTGTTGTTACTGGAGTAATTATTTACATTCGAATTATTAGAAGTACTAGACGTTGTACGACCTTTTCCTCCAAAACTAAATTTCATCCAAACAGAAGAATAATGGTACATGTCATTCGTTCCGGTATAATCATTTGTGTTGGTCCATTGCTGTCCATCTACCAGATCGTTTCTTGTCCATGTCATCTTATGTTCCACTCCCATCGAAAACCCTTTGGTGAATTGATAACCTAAACCGGCTCCAACATAAGGCATAAAACGCCATTTTGGATTTTTGCTTCCTTCTGCGATCGTCTCATACTTGCCGTCATAAATATCATTCAAACGCGACAACACTTCATTTCTACCGGAACTTCCCGAAGAATCAACCAAAGAATAATCGTATCGCATATTATTACCATCCAACTGATCGATGCTGGTAACAGCTTTTGTGAGACCTGCCCCACCAAAAACATACATCAATATTCCTGTTTTATGTCTTAAACGATTCGCACCCAATTTTACTTCCAATGAAAATTCACTTAATGAGGTTTTATAATTTTGATACACAAAACCACCATTATTAAAATAATTCACCGTAGTATCATCCGGATTATTCAACACAAGGTTGTTCTTTATTCCAAATGATTTTTCATGGTCTTGACCATAGGTGTTGGCTCCTAAATAACGGAATCTCCAGCCCCAGAATAATGGACTTGTTTCGTTATAGCAATAGGACTGTCCGAAGGTAAAGCCACCGCCAAATCCCAGCTTTTTCATTTTGACGTCACTTTTCAACCAAGCGGCACCACCATTTAATCCAAATTCCCATGGGTGCGGATTCTGAGCTAAAGCAGCATTTGTGCTTAAAACAATCAAAACAACTATTAATAAAGCGTATATTTTTTTCATGATCCTTTTTTTAGAGCACAATGCATTTATTGTGCCGAATTTTATTATTTGATACGTGATATTTTAAACTCAGTACGTCTGTTTTTCGCATGTTCTTCTTCCGGACATAATACTCCATCTAAACAACCATTAACCAGGCGGGACTCACCAAATCCTTTTGAAACGATACGTTTACGACTTATTCCTTTTGAAACGATATAGTCAGCTGCAGCACGTGCTCTTCTGATTGACAAGTCAAGATTATAAGCAGCAGAACCTCTGGAATCGGTATTGGCAGAAAGCTCCACTTTGATATTCGGATTTTTCTTCATTACCGTTACAACTTTATCTAATACAAGCTGTGCCTGTGGCAAAATGGTATGTTTTGCAAAATCATAATAGATATTCTCAATGTTTATTACTGAATCTACTGCATTACCATTGATCTGACCGATAGATTTCAACCAAGTATCTTCTTCATAAACAGTTCCCATTTTATTTTGTTCAGCAGCTAACAATGTAAAATTGAACGCACCTTGATAACGCTTAAACTCCTTGATGATATTCCCGGCTGCATCAGTTAAATATAAGGTAGCAAATGGTTTTACCACCTCCTCGTTCTCATCTAATGCAAACGTAAGGTTTCTGTTTGCAGGTAATCCAATAAACTTAAACGAACCATCTGTAGCTGTTTTTGTGATATTTAAAATTTCTCCTTTTTCATTAACTAATTTGATCGTTGCGTTTGCCAACGGAGCTTTTGCATCGTTCAACAACTTCCCTTTCATATCAAATTTAAATCCTTCATCCTCCACCAGCATTTGTTTCAAGGTATTGTTCTCTCCAGATAAAAGCGTGTACACAAAATCCCCTTGCGACTCAGTGATCATGGTTGCCAACACTTTACCGCTTCTGTCTGTAATTTTCACAACAGTACCAACAGGCAATTTGATCTCCGACTGTTTTAACTTCAATGTGTAATTCTGCTTAGGATCGATCTGATTGAATACAAAAGCACCCAATGCGCTGGTAAGTGACGTTTGCACTAAGTCATTTTTATCATTATACAAATACACATTTGTCTCAGGCAAAGCTTTTAAAGAATCGCCATATACCACATTTCCGGCTAAAACAGAGGGGTTGAATTTCACTTTTGGGTCTTCTGCTTCAATTGTACCCATCTTATTCTGTTCAGATGCTAATAGGGTAAATTTAAATTGTCCCTGATAACGGCTAAATTCTTTAATAATATTTCCTTGCGCATCTGTTAGGTATAATTTTGCAAATGGTTTAACTACTTCTTCATTCTCATTTAAAGCAAATAACAAGTCTTTATTTGCAGGAAGACCGTAAAAATTAAAATCGCCATCCGCACCTGTTTTAGTTGTTTTTAGAACAGCTCCACTTTCACTCACAAGGTTGACAGTAGCATTCGCCAATGGTAATTTAGCATCTGTCAACAATTTACCCTTCATATTAAATTTCAACTGCGTATCATCAACCAATAAAGCACCTAAAGAATTATCATCGTGAGCTAACAAACTATACACAAAATCGGCTTCCGGCTGACTGATCATTGTTGCGATCACTTTTCCTTCTCTGTTGGTGATCTTAACAATTGTTCCAGCAGGCAATTTGATCTCTGACTGCTTTAGCTTCAAGGTATAATTTTCGTTGGCCGATATTTCATTAAATACAAATGCACCCAATTGATCTGTCAGTGCAGATTGAACCTGGACTCCGTTTTCATTATAGAGATACACATTAACATTTGCCAATGGCTTGTCCGGATTTCCACCATACAAAACATTTCCGGCAATGGCTTGATTCTTTTGTGCTTTTGCAAATGGCTTTAAAGCAGGATCTTCCGCATAAATGGTTCCCATCTTTTTCTGATCACTAGGCAATAAAGTAAACTTGAAGGCACCTTGATATCTTGTTATTTCTTTGATGATATTTCCATTAGCGTCAGTTATATAAAGTGTTTTAAAAGCTTTCAACTGCTGTTCATTTTCGTTCAAAGTAAAATCTAAATTTTTATTAGCATTGAGTCCGAAAAACTTAAACTCTCCCATTGAGCTGGTTTGAGTAGATTTTAAGACCTCTCCCTTTTCGTTCACAAGATTGATCGTTGTGCTACTCAATGGATTCTTGAACTCATCCAACAACTTTCCTTTTAGATCAATTTTTAACTCGCTATCAGAAACACTTAACTCTTTCAAAGAATTATTTTCTCCCGCAAGAAGTGTAAAGGAGAAGTTTCCCTTTTCATTTACTTTTTCAGAACCGATCACTTTACCATCTTTGGTTGTTAATTGAATTTTTGCATTCGGAGTCAACTTTGCATCTGCTTCATCTAATCGAACCAAGAAATTTTTATCCGCAGGAAGATCTGTAAATACAAAGGATCCATTTTCTGTTGTAGTGGTTGTTTGTATCACGTCTCCTTTTTCATTATACAAGTTCACAACAGCATTTGCTACAGGTTTGGAAGGATTATCACCTACCATTAACTTACCTGCAATACTTACATCCTCCGAATTCAGATCGGGCAATGTATTGGGATTTGCAGGAAGATTCTGGAAAATAAAACGTTCGCCTCTATCATTGATAACCGTAACGCGTATGATCTGTCCTTCTTCATCCGCCAAGAAATATTTTTTCTTAGCTGCTACAACAGGATCCGATTCATCCAGTTTAACCAAATATTTATATTCGGGATCAAGTTTGTCAAATCTAAAATAACCAGTAGAATCTGTATTAGAAACACTCAATATTACCTCATCTCCTTCACGGAACAACATCACTTTTGTATTTTTAACCGGATCGTTCACATCACGACTGAATAAAATTTTTCCGGATACAGCGATCACTTTATTCAAGCAGTTAAAACCATAAATATCATCCGAACCTTTTCCATTCTTTCTATCAGAAGAGAAATAACCCTTCGTAAATTCTTCATCGGTAAATACGATCCCAAAATCATCCGTGCTGGAATTTAAAGGATTACTCATATTTTTAACAACAGTATATTTCCCTTCAATTTTAATAGCGGAGTATATATCCAGTCCACCAAATCCGGCATGACCATCCGAAGAAAAATACAACTTACCATCTTTACGAACATAAGGGAAAACTTCTGTTGCTTCTGTATTTACTTCATCTCCTAAATTTTTGGGAGCACCCCAATCATCACCTTCTTTTTTACACACATAAATATCCATACCCCCGAATCCACCCGGCATATCCGATGCAAAAAACAACCATTGACCGTCCGGAGAAATAGCAGGATGAGCAATTGAATAGGACTCGTTATTGTATTTGAATGATTGCAACTTACCCCATTTATTTTTATTTAACTGACTAATAAAAAGCTGCGGTCTGTTTATAAAATTGGGATCTTTTTTATTTCGCAGATAATTTACCCGTGTCAGGTACATTGTATTTCCATCCGGACTAAAACATACAGGTCCGTCATGAAACTCGGTGTTGACTAACCAGGAAAATGATTTTGCTTTTTTAGATATCTGAACATTGCCGTCAGGTTGGGTTTTTAATTCGGATTCAAATACATTTAGATACGGCTGATCATCCCATGAATAGGTACTATTATTGATGAGATCTTGTGAACGATCGGATACAAACACTAATTTATTCTTGTAAAGAACCGGAGAAAATTCAGAATGAGAGGTATTAATATTATCTAAAGTTCTTACTTCAAACTCTTGTGTTTGTGAGATCCAGGTTTTAATTTCACTAAATGACTTAAGACTGGTCTCTGTTTTTTTATCCTGAGGAAATGCTTCTGCATACAATCGAAGTTGTTCTCTAGCTTCATCACGCTTATCGTTTGCTTTTAATACCTGTCCATAAAAAAAATGATTGATCGGACGCACGTCTGTTTGTTTCATCAAACGGGCATAGTACAACTCTGCTTTTTCGTAATCTTTGATCCTCCGGTAAGAATAAGCGATACGCTCCAGTGCTTCGGTACTTTCTTTTTTCTTGAGGGCTTTTTTATAAAGAGGAATTGCTTTGGAATACTCAAAATTCTCGTAGTAGCGATTCGCCCGCTTTATTTGTGCAAAAGCAGAGGAAAACAATACAAGAAAAAATATTAATAAAACTGAATATCCCTTTTTCATATAAACCAAACCCAACATGTTTATTTATTAAAAATAAGCATGACGAGGCGACAACATTTTTGATTTCTTGATATTAAAATCATAACCCAACATCACCTCATGTGTTCCTCTTCCTAGACGGGCTATTTTACTCAAGCCAAAATCAAATGAGTACCCTACCTTAAACTTTTCTGTAACATAAAATTGCGTGTACACCACAAGTGATTTTTCTGTTCTTACCGAGAAGCCAACCCATAATTTTTTCTGAAGTAAGAAACTAAAATTAACATCTGCGTTAACTGGAGCTCCTTTTACAGCTTTCACAACAAGAGAAGGATTGAATGTAAATTTATCATTGATCTCCCAGCCTTTACCGGCCATGAATATCAAGTGAGGAGAGAGCACAGCATCGTCACCATTCAAATTAGATACGGTTGTTAATCGTCCATTGTAAAGATGTGTTGCTGCTACACCTGCATAAAAAGTACGTGTATGATAATACAAGCCGGCATCAGCAGTAGGAACAATGATGGATGTTCTATTTTGTGTATTATATACATCTCCTTGATCTTTATAGTTGATCTCATTCCAATTGTAAACATATTGATACACACCTGCACGGAGACCAAAAGCCAATTTACCATCTCTTATTTTGATACGATAAGCATAAGAACCTAATGCACCAATACTTGTTTTAGGCCCAATCTGATCCGCTACAATTGCAAATCCAAGTCCTACTTTACGTTTACGTGTCGGACCATGGATAGACATTGTTTCTGTACTAGGTGCACCATCAATCCCTGTCCACTGATTACGCAAGAATATGGCCGTATTGATAGCATCTTTACTTCCTGCATAAGCTGGATTCAACACCATCTGATTAAACATATACTGACTGTATTGAGGATCCTGCTGAGCAAAAGCCATCTTCCCTGTGGTAAATACCACAAGTACAAGTACCAGTATTTTGTTCAACATTTTCATATCAATGTGTTAGTTCAATCCAGCCTTTAAATGATTTCTTTTCAATTTCTACCAAATAGAAATACGTAGCATCCGGAAGTTGTCCTCCATTCTTGTTTCTTCCATCCCAAACTACATTTATGTTATCATAATTTTTCCCTACCCATAACAAATCTCCCCAACGATTATAGATAGATACGGTGTTTTCCGGAAACTCCGTTACACAGTCAATGATCCATGTATCATTATTTCCATCACCATTAGGTGTGATCCCATTATAGAAATTACACAAAACGGATAAACATTCTACTTGGTCTTCGGTCACAACCACAACACCACTGATAGAAGATAAACTATCCGAAATAGTATATTGATAGGTCCCCGGAGCTAAATTAATGGCAACATTGGTATCGCCTGCCACAGCGGGTGTCCAAGAATACGTAACATTACCTACTGCATTTAAAGGAGTAAGTGCAATGCTACCATTACTTCCACCAATACATGTTGAGTTAACACTTGCTTGTGTTACACTTAAGGTTCCAACGGTATTTGGTTGCTGAAAACCTTGTGTCACTGTTTTGATTATAAAAGGAGAACCTTGTGTAAATGTTTCTGTCATCACTTCACCCACGGTAAAATCAACCGTTCCCCATGGAGCGGCAGAACTACCTCCTGTACTACCTAATACCTGACGGGGATTCGGTTGTACCTGTGCGATGGTATTGATTGAGAATAACATCAAGAAGGATAATATTTGAATGATAGATTTCAATTTATTTTTTCTCAAAGGCTTCTATTTTTTTCTTCTGTGCCTCTAATTGTTTTTTCAATTCTTCAATTTGTGCTTGTTGTTCTTTAACAGCATTAATTAACATATAGGTCATCGCACCATTATCTACAGCCAAATATTTTTTTTCCTCTTTTTTTGTAACATCTTCTTTGGTAGGATCTACATTAGGCACGTAAGTCCATTCTGAAACCATATAAGGCGCTACTTCCTGTAGCTCTTGTGCAATAATTCCGACACCTGTTTCTTTTGGCATATTAGCTTCACCGGTATAAGTAAACCATACAGGTTTTATCTTCATAAGGTCAGCTAATCCTGCCTCATAAGGGCGAATATTCGTTTTTAAACGTGCATCAGAAACAACAGTCCAAGCATTTGATGTTGGCTTAGCTGCACTATTCAACGACAAATGCAATTGATACGCAGGGGCATTGGTTCCAATACCTACATCCCCCGAAAAATAATTATATGTTTCATTTAATGTATATACACCATATGCTGTACCCGTACCACCATGTGATGTATTTAAGTATGTCCCAAAAATATTTCCAGTAGCTCCTGCAGGTTTACTCATTGTACTATAATAGCCGTAACTGGTACTGGTACTGGAGCTAGAATGTAAAATAGAACTAAACATACCATATCTTGAGCCGGTACCTACACTTGATTGAGTAGAATAAACCCCGTAAGAGGTACCTGTACCATTTGGGGTCATTGCTACTTGGTAACCATAGATACTACTGGCATCACCCGCCAAACCCACAATACTAGAGTTAATGCCATATTTTACCCCACTTCCGGCACCGTCCACGTTCACATCAATCCCATATTTATTTGAAGCACCTGTATAATTATTAGTTACGGTTAAACCGATCGCATTAACAGCATCTGTACTTGGTATTTCCATGTGAACAAGAGAGAGTGGGGCAGTGGTACCAATACCCACTCTTCCACCACCCGGAGGAGAAATAAATGCATAGTTATTTGTCGCACCCGCTGCATAAGCCCTTAGGGCAATATTCGTACCTGTACCATTTACGGCTTCAAAGCTACCACCTCTTTTTTCCCCACTTCCCGCACCATAAGCACCACCATATACAGCAAAAGTTGTATTAGTTGTGTTTGTGGAATTATAAAAATAAGCCGTTCTATCTTCAACTGAAGTCTCTGCGTGTAGTGCAAATAATGGACTAGAGATCCCTAAACCAACTCTTCCACCACCATTAGGAACAATAATTGCGTAATCATTTACTCCACCAGATGCACTGAAATAACCCGCCACATTCGTATTTGTTGTTCCTGTATTTGTAACAATACTTTGTAGGCCATAAGCAGTATGAGATGCATTAACATTGGCTCCCGAACGAGCAATCGAAATCATTCTACTGCTGTTAGATGCCGTACCTGCTGTAGAATTGGATGCTAAATACAATACTGAACCATTTGTTAAACCATTATCATCAACATTTAAAGTACTTCCATTCCCAGCACCCACTATATGTAATTTTGAAGAAGCTGAAGGGGCAGCAGTGTTTATTCCTACAGAAGTTCCATTGTCAAAAATTAAAGATGTCGAAGACAATGAATTTGCAGATGACCATTTAGGAACATAGTTTGTTGTTCCACCGGCTAGTACACCAGCCGTACTCCAGGAAAGTGTTCCTGATCCATTATTACTTAAAAAACCTGATCCATTCGCTGCTGGCCAAGACAAAGTAACATTGTTTATTCGAATTAGATTACCATTGGCATCTACTTGAAATTGATTACTTGTTCCTACGGACAATGGAGAACCAACAACCCCTGAGCCACCAATACCAATATGACCACTTTCTCTGATCCTCATGGCCTCATTTAAAGTCCCATTGAATGTATAAAACACTAATTGCCCATGACCTGTAGCACCGTTCCCTGTTCTTGCTTCAATTCTGGCTCTTGTATAAATCACATTTGTAACAGGAGTAACTCCTAAAAAATCTACCCTTGAAGCCATGGAATTTAAAGCAGCAGCATTACCAACCATTTCTAATGAAGCAGAGGCATTTGTCGTACCAATATCAGTAGCTGAGACTGTTAAATATTTATTGGCACCGCTAGCTTTCGCTGGAACAGGGGTTCCAATACCCACATTTGTCCCGTCATCATAAGTAGCACCAATTCCTAATTGAGAACCTGAAGGTGTCCAACGTGCTAAATAATTATTTGTACCTGATCCGGTAATCGTGGTGCCTGCAGCAACACTTAAATTACCTGATGCATCAGCAATAACAGTACCTGGTCCAACTAAACTAGAAATGCGTGCATCACCAATCACATCCAATCTTCTTCCTGGAGATGAATTATTAATCCCTACATTTCCATTAGCATCAATATAGAGACGATTGGGAGTGTTATTAGTCCAAAAATTCATGCTATTATTGTTATTGTTATACTCCACTGCACCCAAATATGCAAAAGCCGTGGAGCCAAAATATAGCTTATTTGAAAGTGAAGCTGAACCAATCAAACTTATATTTGAATTATTCGCATTAGAGATCTGTAGATTTTCCGCAGGATTTGTAGTTCCAATTCCAACGCGACCATTTCCAGTAATCCTCATTGCTTCTATCATAGAACTCGTTGCTCTGTTATTCATCACATTGAATAATAGACTTCCCTGAGTGTTCCCATTTGATACAATTCCAGAAATTTCACCGGTTGTCCATGGTGTGGTTATGAATTGTGATCTGAAGGCTAATCTTGCCCCATAATTGTCTGCACTAGTAGTATTTGATAAAAACAATGCATCAGAAATGCCAGTAGCATTACTCTGTACTTCTAATTTAGATGAAGGTATTGATGTCCCAATTCCAACATTCCCACCATTATTATTATAAATATCTGAACCATTCGGATCCCAATAAGTGGAAGGGACAGAAACTGCGTTTCCCGATGGAGACATCATTTGCCAATTGGAACCATCGTAAGCGAGTGTAACTATTTGTCCACTTTTAATATCTCCTCCTACCAAAGCACTAGTGTTTCCGTCTTTACGAATTGGTAAAGCCCCTGTTCCTGATACATTCATTGTTGCAGTAGCCGAACAAGCGGTGTGTGCTTTAAAGGTAACTTGAATACCATTCCTCAAAGGGAATACACCGGGAACATTCAGTGTATAGGCAGTGGATGTACCTGCCGATGTTATTTCCACTTGTGCTTTTGAATCAACAACAAAAAGCAAGGAAACTAATGTTAGAATTAAATATTTTCTCATACTATATATTATTATAGAATTAATTATTTCAATAAAACTTTAGCAGTACCACCTGCAGTACCATTCGTTAAGAATACACCAACACTAGTTCCAGCATTTGGAATAGCAATTCCGCTTACTTTACCATTTTGATTTCCGGTGATGCAATGCTGTCCTCTTACAACATTCGCTGTATTATCAACATTTACAGTAACAACTCCTGAAATAGCAACACGTGCTAACTGACCAGTAGCAACACCGTCTATTACAACACCTATTACAGCATAGTGACCCGGATTATTTGTGAGAGTAAATGAATTATCAACTCCACCTACAATTACAATGTCCCCTGGAGTACAAGTAGCTCCGGTATTGTTGATCAATGAAACGGTGATCGCATTATTTTCTGTAGCACTGTTGCCACTGCCAATCAAAATATTTCCATCGGATGCAATGTTCATTCTGCGAACATTCGCATTTGAACCATTTGGAGTAGTGTGAAAATTCAATTGAGAGCCATTCGCAGCGGCTGTCCAGTTTTCAGTAGCTTGAGCTCCAATAAACGAACTCAGATTTGCTGAGAAACCACCACCGGTATGTCCCTGGAATCCGAAAGTACCCAAACTTTCATTCGCAGAAGTTGCTGAAGGTACGGCTTGTGTTCCTCCAGCTCTTCTCATTATAATAGCAAGTGTATTTCCTCCCGCTCCTGTACCATACGCTTCAACTCCAAAAACAGAAGATAAGTTAGCACTACCATCACCTGCTACCGTTAAACGATACTGTGGAGTGCTGGTACCAACACCTAATCTGCCATTTGTATTATCCCAATATAAATTAGAGTTTGAAGAAAGCGATGTTGGTGTATTCCAGAATGCCACCTGAGTTGCAGTTCCGGTTCCTGTTACACCCGCAGCAGCTGCTTGCCATGTTGCATTACCATTAGCATCTGAAGTTAAAACCTTTCCAGCCCCTTGTGTTCCATCTACTAATCTAAACGCAGGCGAAGATGCAGAATTTAAGTGCAACAATACACTTGGAGCGTTTGTACCAATACCGACATTACCATTTTGGTCGATCATCATCTTTTCTGTACTACTTGAAGAACCATTTGCTGTTGTACTAAAATACAATGCTGTTCCATGTGCTGCACCTGTATGATTTTGAGTAGCCTGAGCTCTCATACCGGCAGCAGGACTATTAAATCCTGTTCCATCGTATCCAACAAATCCTATTTCACCAAAACTATCACCATTTTGAATTGCAGTTGGACTTGTAATCGAACCTCTTGAACGAGCCATTAATATTCCACTTTGAACACTCGCTGTTCCAGCCGCTACTTGGTTAAATATTACAGAGTTTGTATTCTCAGCAACATGAAGTTTAGTCATTGGAGCGGAAATTCCAATACCAACATTTGCAGCATTTCCTAGGACTAAACTATTGGATTGAGAAACGGTTGCATTCGATCCAATTGCAGTTGCATTTGTCAAAGCACCTGACGATACATTTGCATTGTAACCTACTGCTGTGTTATTCGATCCTGATGTATTTGTACTTAGTGCACTTACACCAATAGAAGTGTTTTGAGCACCAGTTGTGTTTGCCAACATAGAATTAGTACCCATAGCCGTGTTTTGACCACCTGTAGCAATTTCTCCGGCTCTGTATCCAAAGAATGAATTGCTCGATAAAGGATCGATTCTACCTGCTTTGTTATTATTAACACGAATATTAAACGGAACGTTATCGATTGTTCCAATAAAGTTTGTTCCATCTACTGTTCCGGAATTACCCGTTAACGACCAATTAGTTCCCGTTGCAGGATTTTGCCATGTTGCATTACCATTGGCATCAGAAGTCAACACTTTACCTACACCTTGTGTTCCATCGACTAATCTAAAGGCTGGTGAAGAAGCAGAATTCAAATGCAATAAGGTTGAAGGTGCATTTGTTCCAATACCCACTTTACCAAATCCGTCAATTGTTACAAAATTGGTTAAACCAGCACCGGTATTGTCAGCTCCACCATTGATCTGGAAGCCAAGACCACTAGCTGAAATTTCCCAGTCGAATGCCGATATATTTGTTCTTTCTAATCTGAATACCGGATTTGTAGTTGCTGAAATGGTTAACAACTGAGCTGGCGAACCTGTTCCTATTCCAACATTACCATTATTTGCTATCACTGCTCTTAATAATGGACTTGTTTGTCCATTAGCGGTTGTATAGAACTGCATTTCACTTCCTCTTGATGTAGCGTTCCAGTTTTCTGTTGTCTGACCTATTATAGATGCAGATGTTCCATAATTTTCAAAATCATATCCAGCAAAACCAAAATTACCTATATCCTGTCCCGCTGAATTATAATTCGGAGAAGCTAATGTACCGCCTGTTCTAACAGCAACAAAACCTCCTGGATTTGTTGCACTCTGCACAATTAAGAATGGATATGTATCATCATTCTTAGCATGCATAAATGAGAATGGAGTGCTTGTTCCAAAACCAATCTTACCATCATTCAGCACTCTTATTCTTTCTGTATTATTCGTTCTTGTTACAAAATCCACCGCATCAGTTGTACCGATAAAGTTCGTTGCAGGCGCTGTACCAGCATTACCCAACAATGCCCATGCATTTAATGCACCATCCGCACCAGTTGCTCCGGTTGCACCGGTAGAACCTGTGCTGCCTGTTTCACCTGTTGCACCCGTTGAGCCTGTACTTCCTGTCGAGCCGGTTGTTCCAGTTGCTCCGGTAGAGCCTGTTTCACCTGTTACACCTTGAGCACCTGTCGCACCTGTTTCACCGGTTACACCTTGAGTACCTGTCGCACCTGTTTCACCTGTTACACCTTGAGCGCCTGTTGCACCTGTTTCACCGGTTACACCTTGAGCACCTGTTGCACCTGTTTCACCTGTTACACCTTGAGCACCTGTTGAGCCTGTTTCACCTGTTACACCTTGAGCACCCGTTGCACC
>JAFLBF010000022.1 GCA_017303895.1 Bacteroidota bacterium
ACAAATATTAAAAGTTCCTGTTCCACTGCCTCCATATTGCCAAAATCTTAAAAAATAGGTATTCCCGGGTGTAATTCCACAACCACCGATTTGGGGCATTGTTCCAGGACCAGAATCGTCATCACAAACAATTGAAGTAAGGGTGCCTGAACACAAGTTATTGGAGGATGAGTATAGTGCCATTCCTCCATCAGTAATTGTTCCAGACGAAGTGTATATTTGGATAATACCGCTAGGAGGAGCAACAAATGAATACCAAACATCCGGGGCACCGGGAATTGCACATGAAGGGGTGCCACCGTTGGCTGCATTGTTGGAATAAGTGGCTCCCACAGTTGTCCCTGATGTATATGTGCCACATAGAGAACCTGCGTTAATAGTCACAGGTGTTGCAGTACACGGACTATCACCTTGTGAAAAACATGCAAGGTTGTAAACTAAAAGAGAGAATAAAAATATTGCACTTTTATTTTTCATCTAATTTTCTTTTTTTGTTTCATTAATAGGTATTTGATCGATTGTTTTTGAGAACAATAGCACTGGATAGCCGTTATCTTGTAACTTGTTTTTGCAAACTAATTCATCTATATTGAAAGAAGATCTGATTGTGATTGTGCTATCAACTACAGAAAATGTTTGATGCCTTGAGTCGAACAAATTAATTAAATTATTTTTTGCAATTTTCGCTTCTCCAGGGCTATGAACGCCTTGCAATTTAAGTTTGTAGGTGTACTTATAGTTAGTATCAATATATTGCGCTTGTGCCTTGGAAATCTTATTTCCGATGATAATGATACCTAAAAGCAGAAAATATATTTTTACTTTCATGTGCTAGTTTTTATCTTATTTAGACGAAAAGTGGAGTAGAAAAGTTGCTTTTGCAAGCTAATTTTTTTATAAAAGTAGTAAAAAAAAATCGATAAACGGTATTTTTTTGAAGACGAAATGGAGTGGGTAAAAAAAGCCCGGAAAAATATCCGGGCTTTCAAGAGAGTGAAAATAAGTTTTGTTATTGCTTGATGATCATATTTACAGAGCTATACCCTGTCTGATTAAAGGTAACTTTCAGGGAGTAAATTCCTTTTGCCAATTCCCTCATTTTAGCATTTAACCGGGTTGTGCCGTTTGAAATAACCATAGTTTCTTCTATAACAACTCTTCCGGTATAATCCATTACCTGAACTTTAATGGTTCCGGCAATTGGAGAGTATAAGTCAAAATTGATATCATTGCTTGTTGGGTTTGGATGAACATTTGATAATTCAACATCATTTAATCCATTTTCCAAGGCAATAATTTGAGAAAAGGAATACTCTCCATTATAGTCAGTTTGTTTTAATCTATAATATGTAATACCATAGAACGGGGTTTCATCATATTTGTTGTAATTTATGGTCGATAAGCTGTTTCCTGCTCCATCAACAATTGCAATATTCTCAAAATTAGATCCGTCTGATGAACGCTCTAAAGTGAAATAGTCATTGTTGATCTCTGTAGCAGTAGCCCATTCCAATAAATTTCTTTTTCCTAAATTTTTCCCTGTAAAGCTCAGTAATTCAATTGGAAGAGGAGTAAGTGATTGTGCAACACCAAACACAGAGAACCCGGACATGCCATTTCTTCTTACAACAGTTGCAGTTGAAGCAGCACATGTTCCATTTAGGGACCAAGTATTAGAGCTGATAAGAGGATCTTTAATAATGGTCCATCCTGCCATTCCTGTTGTATTGCCGGCACCAAGAGGGTAGAGTGTCATATCATAAGTTCCAGTACCACTGTTAGCCGTAAGTGTCCAATAACCTACATCTTCTGCCGGTTGGTTATAAGTCATGCTGCATTCCGAACCACCTTGAACAGGGTATGCTCCAGGCCAAACGGTAAACTTAGCATCAATGTAACCAATTGTGTTAGTGCTGAAATTAGTATTTGCTCTTTGGTAGCCTTTTACTGTTACACCAACAGGCCAGTCATAAGAACCGGAGCTTGTTAAATAACGTCTTAAATTACCGTTAACAAAACTTGTAGTGTTTCCTGTTGTGACACAAGATGCTGTTGTATTGTTTACTTGTACCATAAAAGCATTGGTCAAAATATCTCCATCTGTTAGTGTAAGTGTTCCTGTAGATGAACTTGATCCAATTAGCATGTTGTCGAGTAATGTAACATCTCCATAACCGGATCTGGTATTGTTTAATACCACATTATTTAAAGTAACATTCGTTCCTCCTGTTACTGTTGGATCATAATTTTGTGCAGTAGTACCGTTGAATGTGAATGTACTAGTGGAACTATTTATACCAGTAAAGGTGGTAGTTCCATTTGAGTTTAGGAAGTGACCACCTAAAGTTATATCAACTCCATTCGTGTTGATTATACTAGTAGAATTTGAAGTCGTTAAATTCCCACCTACTTCAATATTGTTAAGTAAGCTAACTGTTCCTGCCGTTTTTGTAACTGTAAAGTTTGCAAATTTATTCGTGCCGGTTAAATTTCCTGATACGGTTTGTGTTCCTGTTCCATTGAAATTTACAGTAGATCCAACTCCACACACTAAATTTCCATTATTAGTAAAGTTTCCACAAACATTTAACGTTATACCTGCATTAATTGTAAGCGTAGCTCCTGAATTGATAGTTAAATTCTCAACATTCTGATTGGCAGAAATAACAGGTTGTGTACCAACCGAAGCAGCAACAACTGCATCGATGTTATTTGTACAATCCGGTGCAGAACAACCACCCCAATTTTGAGCAGAAGTCCATGCTGTGGTTCCAGCTCCGCCTGTCCAAAGAACAGTACTAGGAGAAGAGGTGCTTAGGAAACCACCAGTTACTGCAGTTCCATTGAATTCAACTGTGAATCCGGATGTACTACTTGAATAATTTTGGATGACCAAGTAATAATGTTCACCGGCTGCAACATTGATAGTAGGTTCATATGCTGCATCATAACAAGTTCCATATAATGCAGGAGCATTACCACTAGGCGCAACTCCCGTTACTCCTAAATAGCTAAAATTACATGCTACAAAACTAGCTCCACCTGAACTGGAAATAGTAGCACAATTGGTAGCACTTGTTCCTGTTGTTTTCCACATAATAAAATCGTAGTCAGTTTCAGAACCACAAACACCTATAGTATCATTTGCTACAATATCGAAGTTTAATGTTCCTGCTCCTGTAACATAAACATCAAGCCAAAGAGAGTTTTTTTCACCGGAAGTACAATTGGAAGCCCCTGTAAAATCACAAATATTTCCTGTGTTTTGATATCCTGGATTACCTATGGTCATAGGGTTACTGCATAATGGAATTGGAGATGTACAATCTTGGCCGGGAACAGGTACTGATGTTCCAACAACACTTGATGTACTGGCCATAATTGAATATGTTCCAATATTTGCGTTACGACCATCTACTCGAATATAATATGTTCCAGCACTTAATCCTGTCAAATTTAGTTGAGAGTTGTTTGTTGTTCCGGCAGAACAGCCTGCTCCGGGAGCATCATCATTACAGCCCACTTGTGTTAAGGATGCACAAGAACCTGAGTAAACAGCTATTTGTGTGTTATTTAATGTACCTGCTGTTGTTAAAACACCCAGAGTGGAGCCTGTAACGTTTACTGAATACCATAATGTGTTTAAGTTCCCAGAACTCCAACAAGTAGGAACAGCAGGGGAAGCTTCGCTGGTAGCACATGAATTGTCATCGTTAATGGTAACTCCAGATGTTAATACAATAGCACCGGCACAGGCGTCATTTGCAATAACTCCCGATCCGGTAGTAAAAGAGTAAATAGCACATCCTGTTGCATTTCCTTGACCGTTGGTCGGTACTACTTGCCAGTAATAAGTTGTATTTGGGCTTAATGCTCCTGTTGAATAAGTTAATACGTTTCCAAGGTTTGTTCCATTTACAATGTTGTTGGGAGCATTATTTGTACCAAAATACATAAGGTATCCCG
Source organism: Bacteroidota bacterium (assembly GCA_017303895.1). Classification (GTDB taxonomy): domain Bacteria; phylum Bacteroidota; class Bacteroidia; order 2-12-FULL-35-15; family 2-12-FULL-35-15; genus 2-12-FULL-35-15. The sequence goes on from JAFLBF010000022.1 coordinate 3,967, forward strand.
AAGGTGTTCCACCGGTTGTTGGTGCTGTCCAGTTTAGTGTAGCCGATGCACAAGTAATTGTTGAAGCATTTGCAGGTGAAGTATATGTTGCACAGTTTGGTGGTGCGGGGACATTACATGTTAATGCTAGCGTGAAGTTACCAGTAGATGTTGATGAATATCCATTCACCAATATGTAATAAGTTGTTCCTGTAGTTACAACAAAACTAACTTGTGAAGATAATCCACAATAATCATCATTTCCTGTATTACATACTAATGATCCACATGTTCCTGTATATACATTTATTTTTGTGTCATAGGAAGAACCGCATAAACTTGCAGTTACAGTAGCACCATTTTCTCCTGCAGTAGGAGTGTAGGCATACCAAACACCAGGAGCACCCGGAGTTGTTCCGCATAAGGACGTAGGATCACCTGTGGTTGTAGCTGTGGTTGTTGAGCCATTTGTTGTTGATCCGCATGTAACAGCAACTGCACCAGAGCAAGCATCATTGGCTTGTGGGCAAACAACATTTAATGTCACATTGCCGTTAGCGCCACTAGCACCACTGATGAATATATAATATGTAGTTCCGTTGGCTGCCGTGAATGTGACTTCCGATGCAGGTGAACAACCGGTGCTATTGTTGTTTGATGTTACACAAGTAGCCGGTGTTGGACACGTACCAGTATAAACCATTAATTGTGTATCGAAATTCGATCCACATGTATTGAAAGTTACACTGCTACCTGTTCCAACATAACGGTACCAGATTCCTGCTGCTCCCGGAGTTATACCGCTACACGCTGCAGTTGGGTCATTAGTAGTTGTTGCATAGGTAGTGCTTCCTGTGGTAGTACTTCCGCAAGTAACCAAAATAGCTCCAGAGCATTGGTCGTTGGCAGGAGTAGTTCGGATGACTATATCATCAATCCTAGATATCCTACTACCATTTACTGATCCACTACCATCCGCTTGAGTATTTGAAGTCATAATCCATCTAACCAATACATTGGCTTGATTGTCACAGGCGGAAGGCAGGATAGCGGTGAATGTATTCCAGATAGCATCTCCCGCAGTAGTTGTTCCAAATGAAGTCCATGCACCTGCACCAATTTTATACTCAACGCTAAAATCTCTTGGACCTGCACCTGCACTTCTTTGTTTAGAAGTAATAGTCATATTCGAGTACCCAGTGGTAGAAAAGCTAATTTGCCAATATTTAGTGCCCAAACCGCTATCCCAACCAGTAGCTTCAGCAGCTTGTGTTGTAGCTCCTCCTGCATTATAAACAACTGCAGAGGTTCCTCCAACAGTTGTAAGTGAAGCAATACCATTATTGGCAGCAATACCAGCGTCTGCTAAGTTGTTGTCGGGGTTATTTGGAAAATTCCATTCAGAAACTACCGTTTGAGAATTAGCTACAGAAACACTCAGTAAAGAGAAACAAAAAAGTACAATTCGTTTGATTGAGATCATATAAATAAATTAAAGGAGAGAGATTAATAAATTAAAGTGCTTATTTAGGCTGAGCATTTTGAATCAATAGCTTATAAGCTTCTGGATTATTATTTATCCATTTTGCTTTTTCTAATTGATAGTTAGTTTCATCTTGTTCAGGATTCCCAGTAATTACCATTTTAGGCATAGAATCAGCAATATCTTCAAGTTTGATCATTTTTCTTAGTGGGAAAAAGTTTTTTTGAACCTTTCCTTCTATCTTGTTTTTATCTAATTGACTTTCTGTAATAATAACAAAAACACTATCCGTAGAATTGTAATCAACGGATTTTGCTAATGTGATGCGTGTTAGAAGGTCAGTAGCTTGTGTTAAATTTTGTGGGGTAACATTATCAAGATAAATGTAATACGTGTTTGTTGTATTTAGGCTTAAAGCTGTCTGTGCAGAAGAAAAGGACGTTGATAAAAGAAATGACAAACATGTAAAGAGTAAAATTCGTTTCATTAAATTTAGTTTAGAGTTTAGTTTCCACAATGTTAACTTATTTGAGTCAAATTATCAAGAAAAAGTTGTAGTGGCTTTTGAGATATTTTACACCAAATTTGTTGATAAGTAGCCTTTTGTCGATGAGTGTCTGTTTTTTTTAGACTAATCCAGGTTTATCCTTGGCTTATTTTTTAATTTTATGAAGGAGAAAAACAATTTCTTTTCTTTGTAAAAAAAATGCGTGTGGAAAAACATCTGTTAAGTAAATCAACCTTTTTACGTGGACTGCAATGCAAGAAGTCCTTGTATCTGTATAAGAATTTTATTCAGATGCGTGACCAACCCAGTGCAGAACAACAAGCGATTTTTAGCAGAGGAAATAATGTTGGTGTGCTGGCTCAAAAGCTTTTTCCCGGGGGAGTGGATGCTACACCTGCCAAAAGAAGTGATAATTTAATTGCTGTACAAAGAACAAAAGAGTTGATAGCTAGCGGTGTGGAGGTGATCTATGAAGCGGCTTTTCAATATGATCAGGTTTTGGCAATCTTGGATATTTTAGTCAAGAAAGATGGGAAGTGGTATGCTTACGAGGTGAAGAGTTCTGTGAAAATTTCGAATACCTATCTGTTGGATGCTTCTCTGCAGTACTGGGTAATTACTAATTCAGGGATAGAGTTAGAGGATATCAGTTTGGTTACCTTGAACAGTAAATATGTAAAAAAGGGAGAGTTGAACGTTCAGGAATTATTTGCTCAAACATCTGTTTTGAAAGATGTTTTAAAAAATCAACCTTTCATAAGTGACAAAGCTCCTGAACTAAAAGATGTTGCACTTTCTGCTGCTATGCCTGATATTGCCATTGGGGAACAGTGTTTCAGTCCGTATGCGTGTGATTTTATGGGTACATGCTGGAAGAATGTTCCTAAGGGATCGGTTTTTGAGATCAGCGGCTTGCCCAAGGCTGAACAGTTTGCTTTGTATTCTTCCGGAATACGTTTGATAGATGAGATTCCGGTGAAAAACACATTGGATAAAAATGTGAACATTCATCTAAAAGCTTTGAAGGCTGACGAAGTATATGTGGAGAAAAAGAGATTAAAGGATTTTTTGTCCAAACTTCGTTATCCACTATATTTTATGGATTTCGAAACTTTTATGCCTGCTGTACCAATGTATGAAGGGACTAAACCTTATCAGCATATTCCATTTCAATATTCTATTCATTATTACGAAAAAGAGGGCAGTGATCTTCAGCAGGTTGATTTTTTAGCTGAACAGGGAAAAGATCCGAGAAGAGCATTTTTGAAAAATTTATTGGATCATCTTAAAGGGGCGGAGGCGATCCTGGTTTATGATGCTTTGATGGAGCGGAATGTATTAAATGGTTTGAAAAAAGAATTCTCTGAATTTTCAAATGATATAGATTTGATTTTAAATAAATTACTAGATTTAATGCAAGTTTTTCAAGAGCGCATTTTTTATCATCCGCTAATGAAAAATTCACATTCAATAAAGAGTGTTTTACCGGCTTTAGTTCCCGGGTTGGGCTATGAGAATCTATCGATCTCATCGGGCAGTATTGCTATGATCGCTTTTGAAAAGCTTCAAAATGAGCAAGATATGTTTAAGGCATTGGAAATCCGCGAGCAGTTGATCGAATATTGCAAATTAGACACATTTGCCATGGTAAAGTTGTTGGAGGTCTTGAAAGCGTATTGTGTTTAAGTGGTTGAAAATCAGTGTTTTTTGCATCTTTCTCCCTGTTTCGATCAAGTTAGTCTAAATAGCAGTAAAAAAATATGAAAAAATCACCTTTTATTTTTGGAATAAATCGTATATTTGCGTCCCCTGAAACATAGGGAGATAAATAATTTATTATTAACCCCTTCAATTGCTGTTAATTACACAAAGCAATTGAATACAAACAAAAAGCCACCGGATTTTCTTCCGGGATCAATTAAAATGGCAGAAACACAAACAGCGCAAGCTGACTTAGCGAATTTCGACTGGAATGCAGTTGGAAAAAAAGGTGAAGGTTATTCAAAAGACGAGCGTGAGAAATTAGACGCAATGTATGAGAAAACCTTAAAATCAGTGACCGCAAATGAGATCATTGATGGTAAAGTAGTATCTAAGAACAACAAAGAAGTTGTTGTTAACATTGGATACAAATCTGACGGAGTTGTTCAGTTATCTGAATTCCGTTACAATCCGGATTTAAAAGTAGGTGATGTTGTTGAGGTGTATGTAGAAAGTCAAGAAGACAAAAGTGGTCAGTTGATCCTTTCTCACAAAACAGCTCGTGCAATGAAATCTTGGGATAGAGTTAACCAAGCTCTTAACAATGATGAGATCATTAAAGGATATGTTAAATGTCGTACGAAAGGTGGTTTAATTGCTGATGTATTTGGTATCGAGGCATTCTTGCCAGGTTCTCAAATTGATGTGAAACCAATCCGTGATTATGATGTGTACGTTGGTAAAACAATGGAATTTAAAGTTGTTAAGATCAACAATGAATTTAAAAACGTTGTTGTTTCTCACAAAGCGCTTATCGAAGCTGAGTTAGAGCAACAGAAAAAAGATATCATCTCTAAATTAGAAAAAGGACAAGTATTAGAAGGAACTGTGAAAAACATTACTTCTTATGGTGTGTTCATCGATTTAGGTGGTGTTGATGGATTGATCCATATCACTGACCTTTCTTGGGGACGTATCAACCACCCAGAAGAGATCGTTAAATTAGACGAGAAGATCAATGTGGTTATCCTTGATTTTGATAATGATAAAAAACGTATCGCTCTTGGTTTAAAACAACTTTCTGCTCATCCTTGGGATAACTTGAAAGCTGATCTAGCTGTAGGTGATAAAGTAAAAGGTAAAGTTGTTGTTATCGCTGACTACGGTGCTTTCGTTGAGATCGCTCCAGGAGTTGAAGGTTTGATCCACGTTTCAGAAATGAGCTGGAGCCAACACTTACGTACGGCTCACGACTTCTTAAAAGTAGGTGATGAGATAGAAGCTGTTGTTTTAACTTTAGACAGAGAAGAGCGTAAGATGAGCTTAGGTATCAAACAATTAATGCCTGATCCTTGGACTGGTGTTATGGATAAGTATGCAAAAGGTACTAAGCATACTGCAACTGTTCGTAACTTCACTAACTTCGGTATTTTCGTAGAATTAGAAGAAGGGGTTGATGGATTGATCCACATTTCTGACCTTTCTTGGTCTAAAAAGATCAAACATCCATCTGAATTCACTAAGATCGGTGAAAAGATCGATGTTGTAGTTCTTGATATTGATGGTGAAAACAGAAGATTAAGTTTAGGACACAAACAATTGGAAGAAAATCCATGGGATGTGTTTGAAACGATCTTCACTGAAAACTCGATCCACCAAGGTACTATTATCAATGTGATGGATAAAGGTGCTGTTGTTTCTATGCCATACGGTGTTGAAGCATTCTGCCCAACTCGTCACTTGGTAAAAACTGATGGATCTTCTGCAAAAACAGAAGAAGTATTGGATTTCAAAGTAATTGAATTCAATAAAGAAGGTAAGAAGATCATCGTATCTCACAGCAAGATCAACGAAGAAGTTACTGCCGCTGAAAAAGCAGCATTAGCTACTGAGAAGAAAGCAGCTAGCGATGAAGCTAAAAAAGCAGTTAAAAAAGTAAAAGACAGTGTTGAAAAAACAACACTTGGCGATATGGATGTTCTTTCCAATTTGAAAGCAAATATGGAAGAGTCTGAAAAAAACGCTAAGAAGTAATTTACTCTTTAAAACATATTTTGTAAGAATACGCGCTTACAAGATCTAAAAATCACGCCATGGTTTTTAGGAAAAACGCCCTCCCGGTTTCGGGAGGGCGTTTTATTTTTTATTTCGTATGAACAAAAAGAGACAGTAGGTTGTTGTATAGATCTAAACAAATGATCATAAAACGAATAGACCTAATTACACCAAGCATTGCCTGCAATAACTACTGGTTGATGATCAAGGGGTGTATTGTAACTTGTTTGTCACAGCTTAAATTAAGCGTATAGTAACCATTTGGATAATTTCGGGTGGATAAACTTATTTTTTGTTCTCCTGCAGAATAGGAGCCTGTAGTTGATTCGATCAACTCTCCCAAAATATTATAGATATTGATCGTTATTTTTTTCTGTTGATTTAATTCAAAAAGAACATTTACTTGTTCATTTCCGGGGTTTGGGAATATTGATAATCCAATTACTGGATCAATGTCCTCTATCCCAACTTGAGCCTGGATATTGATATCATCCAAAAAGATATTATTTCCTCCTTTAGAGGTATAAATAAATTTCATCCTAAAGCTGGAATTCAAATAGGTGTTAGGAATAGTAGCATAGCCACTTTTCCATTCCGAAAGAGAGGATGGAGTAAACGAATTGGTAGTGATGGGAGCTGTTTCCAAGTTAGTGCCCGTCAAATTCAATCGCGATGTCCAGGTATTGTTGCAGTTATTGCTTACCAATAATTGTAATTGATCAGTATTACTGCTGTCCTTTTTTGCGAATGCATATTTAAAGGTAATTGCCAAGTTGTTAGTGCCTGTTAAGTCGATGATCGGACTGATCAGTTCATCTTTTGTACTTTGCGTATTACTGAAATTATTGATCATGACAGATTTAGATCCGCTATAAGAAGTAGTTGAGGTGATCTGCCAGTCGTTATCCTGATCAAAAGAATTGGAGAACCATTCGTTGCCATTCAGATCCGATAAAGATTCAAATCCTTCTGAAAAAGGGTAGGGATTACCAGTTGAAGGAAGCACGGAAATAAAATCTGTTTTGGTTGTTTGGAGCGAATCGACTCCATTCTTTACTTTTAAAGTTACATCATATTTGCCTACTGTAGCGTATGTAACAGTCGGACCCGCTAAAGATGAGGTGGAAGGCGTTCCTCCTGGGAATGTCCATTCTACACTCGTAAAATTGCCATTAAAAGAAGTATTGGTAAATGTTATTTGATTATTGGAGTTGGCGCATACTACTTTTTTGTTGGCCGTGAAATCCACCCCGCAAAGTGTACCTGGTGAGCTTGCTACCCCCGTTGCAATTAAATTAGCGGGTTGCCATAAGTTATTCCTATTCGCCATAGTATCGTTCAAGCATGCTTGCATACGAGCTTTTTGTCCATAAGTAAACATTTTATTACAGTAGGAGTAGTCCATTGCATTCTGAACATTGTCAACCATGTTTCCGCAAGAAGCACCGCTTAAATTGCAGCTTTGCCAGCCAATGGTAGGAGGAGTATCAGCAACAAGATCGTCTATATTACAGTCTTTAAATGGATCAGCGCATGGGTAATAATAAAAGTTAGGAACATTATTACCGCCCCAAATATGCTGTAAGTTCAAATAATGGCCACATTCATGTGCTAATACAACCGAGCGGGTGGGGTTGGATGTACCAATACTTCCAACATAGTCGTGTGAGATCACGATCCCATCCCATGCTGGAATAGAATCAGCATCTGCCGGCCAAACCGCATGTCCGGCAAGTCCTGCTGCATTTTGTACCACATAAATATTTAAATACTTGCTCGGATCCCATTGGATCAATGATTTTACGGCATGATCACCCGTTGCTGTCAGGGGGGAAGCTATCCGGTTGATCCCACTTGTACAATTTCCGTTTGGATCTAATGTTGCTAAGCGGAATTCAATTTCACAATCGGCATGTATCGGTTTAAAAGCGGCAATAATCGAGGCAGTATCTGCTGACTGTTTGCGGAATGTTTTGTTTAAAACATTAATTCCGTCATATATCTGAGCGTTGCTGATGTTCTCATTACCATACATGTGTATCACATGAAATACAACAGGGATGGTATAGATCATTCCTCCCGTCATTTTCTTTTGATAAAAATTTTGGGTAAACTCTTGTGTGTAAGTTTCCAAGGCAATATCTCTTTTGATGACAGCTTCCGCTACCTTTGGATTGGCTTTTAATGTATTGATCCGCATTTCGTCTGCACCACAATACAGATCCTGCTGAGCAAAAGCATTTATAGATGCTATAAACAACGAGAAACATAGTAGTAGTTTTTTCATAATATAAGTATAGTAAATTCTGATACGAAAGATACAGAATCTACTCCATATAAAAAGGGTGGGGACTTGGTCGAAAAATCAGAAATAACAAATTCTATTAACAAAAGTAGTGAAGCCGTTTTTTTTGTATATATTTGTTCCCTAGATATGATGAAGCCAAAGATCATTTTAGACAGTAAACACTTCGAGATTACCGTAACCCGGCTTTGTTATCAATTAATTGAGGTTCACAACGATTTTTCTAATACCGTTATCATCGGACTTCAACCCCGCGGAATATTTTTAGCCAAACGAATTCAAAAAAAATTACAAGAGATCCTCAAAAAGAAGGATATCAAGTGTGGAAGCTTGGATATCACCTTTTACCGTGATGATTTTCGTAAAAAAGAATTAGTACCTAATCGCACCGAGATCGATTTTATCATTGAAGATAAAAATGTGATCATGGTGGACGATGTGCTATTTACAGGTAGAACCATCCGTGCCGGTTTGGATGCAATGTTGGCATTTGGTCGCCCGAATGATGTGGAATTGTTGGTATTGATCGATCGCAGATTAAGCAGACATTTGCCTATTCAAGCAAAATATATTGGAAAAACGATTGATTCCATTGCATCGGAGAGAGTAGTGGTAGAATGGAGTGAGACCGATGGAAAAGATAAAGTTACTTTATTGACTAACGAAAACTAAAGAATGACGAACTTAAGTACGAAGCACTTACTAGGCATTAAAGACCTTACAGCAGATGACATCAATTTAATATTGAACACCGCTGAAAACTTTAAAGAAGTCATTAATCGTTCCATCAAAAAAGTTCCTTCTTTACGAGACATTACCATTGCTAATTTATTTTTTGAAAATTCTACCCGCACCAAATTATCTTTTGAACTAGCTGAAAAGCGTTTGAGTGCCGATGTGATCAATTTTGCTGCATCTTCTTCCTCAGTAAAAAAAGGAGAAACATTAATTGATACAGTAAACAATATTTTGGCAATGAAGGTGGATATGGTGGTCATGCGTCATCCCAATCCGGGAGCAGCTGTGTTTTTATCAAAACACATAGATGCTAAAATTGTGAATGCCGGTGATGGAGCACATGAACATCCAACTCAGGCATTGTTAGATGCCTTTTCAATAAAAGAAAAACTGGGAAGCATCAAAGGCAAGAAAATCGCTATTATTGGTGATATTTTGCATTCACGCGTGGCTTTATCCAACATCTTTTGTCTGCAAAAATTGGGTGCTGAAGTGATGGTATGCGGGCCTACAACGCTTATGCCTAAATATATTCATAGCTTAGGTGTTAAAGTGGAACATGATCTTAAAAAAGCATTAGAGTGGTGCGATGTAGCGAATATGTTACGTATTCAGTTAGAGCGTCAGGATATTAAATATTTCCCTTCATTACGCGAATACACCATGCTCTTTGGTTTGAATAAAGAGTTATTGGATTCACTTACTAAAAAGATTGTGATCATGCATCCCGGCCCTATCAACAGAGGAGTAGAGATCACCAGTGATGTAGCCGATAGCGACCAAAGTATCATCCTCGATCAGGTTGAGAATGGAGTGGCGGTTCGTATGGCTGTACTTTTCTTGCTTGCCGGTAGAGCCTAGTTTTTTCCATCAGCTTCTGTAATTTATATCTATTGTTTCTTAAAGACTTATTAGCGAATATTTCTTAATATTACATTCGTTAAATTTAAGATGATATATGGAAGCCAATAATACTCCTCAATTAGCCCCTTTTTCGGCAAGATTTAGTCCTCAGGTGCCTGAACTATTAAATAAACTCAACTGTTCTATTGCATTATCAACCTATCAAGCAGGGAAAATAGTTTTTATCAGTCCAACTCAGGACAATGAACGATTAATGACTTTGCCACGTGCATTCCGAAAACCAATGGGAATTTCTGTTTCCGGAAATAAAATGGTCATTAGTTTATATGATGAAATAATTCAGTTTCAGAATTCGAAAGAATTAGCCACGCACTACCCTAATAAGCAAAACACCTATGATAGTTTATGGTTGCCCAGAGCAACTTATTATACAGGTTTAGTAGATATGCATGATGTTGATTTTGGAGATGATGGTATTTATGCCGTAAATACCTCTTTTTCTTGTATTTGTAAAGTAGACGGAGAGTATAACTTTACTCCTTATTGGCAACCGCCATTTATTGAAAAAGTAATGCCGGGAGATGCTTGTCATCTTAATGGAATGGTGGTTTTAAATGGTAAGCCAAAATATGTTACAGCATTAGGGAAAACAGCTGTTCCCCAAGGATGGAGAGAGCATATTGTAGATGGTGGAATTCTTCTGGATATAGAACGGAATGAAATCATATTGGATGGTTTGTCAATGCCTCATTCACCTAAAGTGTATAATAATGAATTGTATTTATTAATGTCGGCAAGTGGTGAATTTATAAAGGTAAATACAGAAACAAGAGCGTATGATACCATAAAAAAATTTGATGGTTTTTGTAGGGGATTAGCATTTTATCAGGATTTTGCATTCATCGGATTTTCGAAATTAAGAAAGAACTCAAGTACATTTGCTAAATTAAGTTTCTCTGACAAAGCAAATTTTGCAGGAATAAAAATAATTCACATGCCTACCAATGCTCAGGTTGGAGAAATTATCTATGAAACAAGTGTAGATGAAATCTATGAAGTTACAATTTTAGAAGACTCTATTCGACCGAATATATTGAATACGGCAGATGAGATCCATAAATACTCTTTAGCAACTCCATCATCTACCTTTTGGGCACAAAAGGAGCCTCAAGCATAGCTTTATGAAATTCCTGAATATGCTGGGTGTTTTTTTATTGATTTGATATTCAGCATAATGGCATTCTATTGTCATCTTCGGGATGGAGGTGCTTCAATTTTTTTTATATTTAGAAACTAAACATTTCAAAAAAGGATTATTTATGAAAAGAAACATTTACTTATTCAATAATTTGTTGCGGATATATAATAAATACCGCAGGAAATTGATTAATTTGCGTAGGGCTAATAAAAATGCCAGACGTCAGTTAATTTTAGAAAAGCATATCGAAAGGCTTTTTGAAAAGTTGTCACTTCTAAAAATGACAATAGCACAAAAGACTGTTGTTTCTGGTATTGCAATTGGCGCGATGGCTTTTGCTCCTGAAACAGCGAATGCGCAATCATTTGCTGCTAAACAGATCAATCCATTTAGCTTAGTGGATGTTGACGATCAGGCAACTCCTACTTTTGCTGATTTGGATGGAGATGGTGATTACGATATGCTTGCCGGAAGCGATAATACTACCTATAATTACAGTACTTACAGCTATGAGTATCAATTTCAATATTTTGAAAATGTAGGAACAGCTACTAATCCGGTTTTCGCAGCTCCTCAGTTTAATCCGTTTGGAATTACAAGTCCAAATACATACGGTCAATTAGCGCCAACCTTTGTTGATATTGATGCAGATGGGGACATGGATATTGTTTATGGGAACTATTATGCTCCAATGTTCTATTTCTTGGAGAATACAGGTACACCTACTAGTCCTGCTTTTGCTTCTGCTCAAATTAATCACTTTGGTTTAACTGATTTTGCGGGCTCAGACTCTTATTGCTCAGTTGTATCATTTGCCGATTTAGATAATGATGGCGATTTAGATATGATGACAGGAGATTATTATGGGGATTTCTATTACTTTGAAAATACCGGTTCGGCAAATGCTCCTGCTTTTGCCGCAGCTTCATACAATCCTTTTGGTTTATACGAGATAGGCGGCAGATCAGCACCAGCTTTTATTGATATGGATAATGATGGTGATTTTGATATTCTTTCGGGTGAACGTGATGGGGATTTTTATTATTTTGAAAACACAGGAACTGCTTCAGCTCCGGCTTTTGGTGCCTATCAGGTTAATCCGTTTAACTTATCTGAGGTTGGTTATTATTCCGTTGGAAAGTCTACGCCTGCTTTTGTAGATTTGGACAATGATGGTGATATCGATCTTATGGCGGGTGATGATTATGGCGATTTCAATTATTATAGAAGATGTACACCTTCAGCTTCAACGATTTCTCCAACTTCGGCTTGCAGCTATGTATCTCCTGCAGGGCAAATCCTAACAGCAACTGGAGTATTTACAGATATTATTCCAAATTCTACTGGTTGTGATAGCGTAATAACAATTAACCTAACAATTGAATCAATAGCAGATCAGACTGTAAATGCAGCTAATAGTATAATCTGTGGAACCGGTTCAACAACAATTAATTTGGGGTCATCTCAAAATGGAGTGAATTATTATTTAAGAGATGATAGCGATGATTCAGTAATTGATGGTCCAATAGCAGGAAATGGCTCTGCTATTTCTTTTAATACTAGCATTATTTCTACTCCAACTACTTTTAATGTATATGGAGAAGGTGTGGCTCCTTCTACCGGTTTAGTATTTGATGGAAATGATGATTATGTAGATGCAGGAACAGGAATAAATCTTGCCAACAGTTCTTTTTCTGTTGAATTTTGGGCAAAGAAAAGTGTACTTTCATCTGGGAGTGATGATCACATCATTGGTTTAGGTGATAATACAAGTTCAAATAATGCGCTTCATATTGGCTTCAGAGGGGGGAATTCATTTACTTTTGCGTTCTTTGGTAACGATCTAGATGCTCCTTCTAATTTAGCAGATACCGACTGGCATCATTGGGCAGTGACTTTTGATGCTGTAACAAAAGGAAGAATGATCTACCGCGATGGAGTAGCAGTTGCAGGAGATGTGTCATCTAGTAATTTTTTAGGTACAGGTAACTTAAAAATAGGTAGAGCATATACTTCTATTCCTTTTGATGACAATCAATTTGCAGGTTCTATAGATGAAGTAAGGGTTTGGGCTGTTTCAAGATCTCAATCTGAAATTCAAGCAAACATGAACACGTGTTTAACTGGTGCTGAAACAAATTTATTAGCCTATTATAAATTTGAAGATGGAACAGGTAGTACTAGTTTGGTTGACGCTACTTCAAATGCAAATAACGGTACACTCCAAAACATGGATGCGAATGCTGCTTGGGGTGCAGGTTCAACTGTTTGTTCAACTTGTAATTTAGAAATGACTCAAACTGTTTCAATTACTATAGGCGCTGCAGTTGATGGTACAGTTGATAATACAGCAAGTCCTACTTTATCTTCAAACCAAGCAGGAGCGACTTATCAATGGGTTGATTGTAATAATGGAAATGCTCCTATTGCAGGTGAAACCGGACAAACATTCACAGCAACAGCTAGTGGAAGTTATGCCGTGGAAGTAACATTCAATGGTTGTACAACTACTTCAGCTTGTGAAACAATTTCTTTGACCGGAATTGAGCAAGCATCAACTACTGCTGTTTCAATTTATCCAAATCCAACTAATGGTGTTGTAAATATCAAATTGGGAGGAAAAAATGCGGTAGTAGATTATTATATTACTACTGTTGAAGGACGATTAGTTGAATCAGGAAGAACTTCTTCCAATATGATTGCGGTTGATCTAAATAAAGAAGGAAATGGAATTTACTTCTTGCGAATCAATTCTGCAGATTCCTCTTCAGTTCATAAATTGATCAAGCAGTAATCTAAAAGAATGGTTATTGTTTAACAGCCCCTCGCTCAAACGAGGGGCTGTTTGTTTTAAATACTTTGATATAAAAACTTGCTTTTTACTCTAAATTTGTTCTATATTTGTTTAAATCAAAAAATGTTATGAGTTTAGTCGTTGAGAATAAGGATTCCTATTCTGTAATAAAGATAACAGCTGAAAAGTTAGACAGCAATTTGGCGCCATCTTTAAAATCGGAGTTAGTGGTTTTGAATACAGATGGTGTTAAGAATATTATTATAGATATGACGGACGCACGTTATTGCGATTCTTCAGGCTTGAGTGCCATTCTTGTCGCCAATCGTCTTTGCAAGAATTCATCCGGACATTTTGTACTGAGCGGTTTGCAGGATAGCGTTAAGAAATTGATCGTGATCTCTCAATTGGATACTATCCTTACGATCACCGAAAATTTGAATGAGGCAATCGAAAAATTAAAATAAACGTCAATATATAACCTAAATCGATAAACATGATTAAAAAATTACTCCTTTCAGCTTCGGCTTTGTTTTTAATGAACATAAGTTCATTCGCTCAAGTATGTACTCCTAACGTATCTTGTATTCCTGGAGGTCAAACGTATGGTATCTGCCCTGATAGTGCAACCGGTTTGGCTGTAGGAACTGTTGGTGTTCCATACAATCAAATAGTAAGTATGATGGTTCCTGCCGATGGAACTGATTTTGGTTTCCCTACTGCTGTAATTGTTTCCATTGAAGTAACAGGTGTAGATAGTTTAGCCCCTGGATTAACTTATCAGTGTGCGCCTGCAAACTGTACTTTTCCTGGTAGTTCAAGTGGATGTTTCCTTATTTCAGGAACACCTACACAAGTATGGAACAAGCAAATTATAGTAAACGCTGTAGCGCATACTACAGTATTTGGTATTCCAGTAGATCAACCTCAAACAAATGAGCAATACCGCAGTGTGGTTGTAGCAGCTACATCTATCGCAGATCTTGATCTTACAAAATTTGATGTTAAACAAAATGCTCCCAATCCATTCTCTGAAAAATCAGAGATCTATTTCTCTTCAGTAAGCAATTCTGAAGTAGAATTTAAAGTGTACAACATGGTGGGTGCCGTTGTTTTTGCTGATAAATTTGATGCTCAAAAAGGTTCAAATATCATTAAAATTGATGCGAACTCTTTTGCACCTGGTGTTTATATTTACTCAGTAAAAAATGGAGAGCAAACCATTACAAAACGTATGGTTGTGACTAGCAAATAATGCAAAATTTTGAATTGACAATTTTAGGTTGCAGCAGTGCAACTCCTACATCAAAACGAAATCCTACCGCTCAGCTTTTAAACATAGCTGAGCGGTTTTTTTTGATTGATTGTGGCGAAGCAACTCAGATACAGTTAAGAAGATATAAGCTGAAATTTCAGCGTATCAACCATATCTTTATCTCTCATTTGCATGGGGATCACTATTTGGGTTTACTAGGACTATTGTCCAGCATGCATTTATTAGGCAGAACGGCCGAATTGCATTTGTATTGTCCTGCCGAATTGCAGGAGATTATTGAGGTACAATACAAACATTCTGAAACACGACTTAATTATCAATTGATCTACCATCATCATACTTACGAAAATGATGTCGTATTATTTGAGGATGAAAAGGTGCTGGTTACCAGTATCGTGTTGAATCATAGAATTCCGTGTTGTGGATTTAAATTCACTGAAAAACCTTTGTTAGCGAATATTTCAAAAGACACGATCACATATTATAATATTCCAGTAGAACAAATTCTTCCGATCAAGAAAGGAGCAGATCTTACTTTGCCTGATGGGTCAATCATACCCAATGAAAAGTTAGTTGTTAGTAAGCAAGAGCCACGCAGCTATGCGTATTGTTCGGATACCTGCTATGATGAAACGATCATTCCATGCATTAAGGATGTAACATTGTTGTATCACGAGGCTACCTTTCTTCATGAAAAACTGGAGAGAGCAAAAGAAACACATCACACCACGGCACTTCAAGCCGGACAGATCGCTCAAAAGGCATCTGTAAAGAAATTGATGATAGGACATTATTCTGCCCGTTATAAGGATCTACAGCCATTGTTGGATGAAGCGAGGTCGGTTTTTGACAATACTGTATTAGCAATAGAAGGCGAACAAACCAAATTGTAATTTATGGAAGTGAATATTACGGAGATCATAGGATATATTGCATCATTTGTGGTGCTCTTATCTTTTTTAATGAAAGATATGCTAAAGCTCAGATTGGTCAATTTTGCCGGTTGTAGCTTGTTTGTGGCTTATGGCATCATGTTACAGTATTCTATTCCTATCATTCTTACCAATAGTGTTATTCTGATGATCCATGTCTATTATCTGCTCAAGATGAGAAAGGAAAAGAAATAATTCTGCCAAACTGTCTTTATTCTCCCCTTGGCATAGCTATTGACCTTTATTTTCCGTATTTTTAATAATCACGAGCAAAAAGCAATAGAACATGACTGATAATTTTGATTTAAACGGCTTAACTCCAATGTTTAGCGGGAATATAATGGAGGAGGATTCGGAGTTCATTCCTTTGTTATCGTCTGAAGATGAGGATCAGATGAACTCGGAGAAAACGCCCGAAGAACTGTCAATTTTACCTTTACGCAATACTGTATTGTTTCCCGGAGTAGTGATCCCTATTACCGTAGGACGCGATAAATCTATCAATTTAGTAAAGGATGCATATAAGGGTGACAAAACAATTGGAGTTGTATCACAAAAAGACGATAGTATTGAGGATCCAACCTTGGATGATCTCAATAAAATTGGTACAGTAGCGCATATCATTAAGATGTTGCGTATGCCCGATGGTAATACCACTGTTATTATACAGGGTAAAAAACGTTTTGAGTTGGGGGAGGCGATACAAACGGAACCATACATCAAAGCGAAGATCACTGCATTCAATGAAACGCGTCCAGTAAAGGACGATCAGGAATTTGTTGCATTGGTTTCATCGTTAAAAGACCTGGCTACTCAGATCATCAAACAAAGTCCACACATCCCAACAGAAGCGAATTTCGCTTTGAGGAATATAGAAAGCCCATCATTTTTGATCAACTTCATATCATCGAATATGAATGCTCCTGTTGCAGATAAACAAAAAATGCTGGAGGTAGCTGATCTGAAAGAACGTGCAACATTATTGTTGACGAATCTTACCAAAGAACTTCAAATGCTGGAACTAAAAAATCAGATCCAGTCGAAAGTTAAAGTAGATCTAGATAAGCAGCAACGCGATTATTTTTTACATCAGCAATTAAAAACCATTCAGGAAGAGTTAGGTGAGAACAACTTTGCTCAGGATATTCGTGAAATGCGCGAAAAAGCAAAAGGTAAAAAATGGAGCAAGGCAGTGGCGGAGTCGTTCGAAAAAGCCATCACCAAATTAGAACGTATGAATCCCAATGCGGCTGAATATTCTATTCAAACGAATTATTTGGAAGTGTTGCTGGATCTTCCTTGGGATGAAAATACAGTAGATAATTTTGATCTGAAACGAGCTCAAAAAGTATTGGATAAAGATCATTTTGGTATGGAAAAGGTGAAAGAACGTATTCTGGAACACTTGGCTGTATTGAAATTAAAAGGAAATATGAAGTCGCCTATACTTTGTTTATATGGACCTCCGGGTGTTGGTAAAACATCACTTGGAAAAAGTATTGCTGAGAGTTTAGGACGTAAATATGTTCGCATGAGTTTGGGTGGTTTGCGCGATGAAGCCGAAATTCGTGGTCACCGTAAAACCTATATTGGCGCTATGCCGGGGCGTGTGCTTCAAAATATTAAAAAGGCCGGCAGTTCCAATCCTGTGTTTATTCTCGATGAGATCGATAAAGTTGGAAATGATTTTCATGGCGATCCATCTTCTGCACTATTGGAAGTGTTGGATCCGGAGCAAAACAATGCATTCTATGATAATTACGTGGAGTTGGATTATGACCTGTCCAATGTCATGTTCATTGCTACTGCCAATTCATTAAGCTCTATTCAGCCTGCATTGCGCGACAGAATGGAGATCATTGAAATAACAGGTTATACCATTGAAGAAAAGATAGAGATCGCCAAGCGTCATTTATTACCGAAGCAATTGCAAGAGCAAGGCGTTAAAAAAGATCAGCTCAATTTGAATAAAGCCATGCTCGAATATATCATTGAGAATTATACGAGAGAAAGTGGTGTGCGTGGTTTGGAAAAAGTGATCGCGAAAGTGGTTCGTAATGCTGCGAAATCCATTGCGATGGAGCAAAAGTATAATGTTGATGTTACTGAGAAAGATCTGACCAAGATCCTTGGTCCTGCTCATGAAAAAGACCGTTATCAAGGGAATGATGTGGCCGGAGTGGTAACAGGATTAGCCTGGACACCGGTAGGTGGTGATATTCTGTTTATTGAAAGTAGCTTAACAAAAGGAAATGGTAAGTTGACCCTTACCGGCAACTTGGGTGATGTGATGAAAGAATCAGCTGTTATTGCGCTGGAATACTTAAAATCGCATAGCTCTATTTTGGGATTAAAGCAAGAGCTGTTTGACAAATGGAATGTACATATTCACGTGCCTGAAGGCGCAACACCTAAAGATGGACCAAGTGCAGGTATTACCATGCTTACGGCTTTAGCAAGTGCATTTACTCAACGGAAGGTGAAGAAGCAATTAGCCATGACCGGTGAGATCACCCTTCGTGGAAGAGTATTGGCAGTGGGTGGTATCAAAGAGAAGATTTTAGCAGCCAAACGTGCCGGCATTAAAGAGATCATTTTAAGTGTCGATAATAAAAAGGACATTGCGGAGATCAAAGCTGATTATATCAAGGGCTTAAAATTCATTTATGTGGAGCAAATGATCGATGTGGTAAAGCATGCACTTTTAAAAGAAAAAGTGGATCATCCTTTGGATCTTTCCAGCAAAGAAGATGTGACTAAAAAATAATAGGATCCCCGCTCATTGAGTGGGGATTTTTTTTGATATTGATCATTATTCTGCTTCATTTTAATTATTCCTATAAATTTGTGAAGCATATCTATGATGAAGTCGAAATACATACAAGTGCTGCAATACATCTCATTACTTGGGATTGGATTTGGATTAAGTTGGATGTTCTTTAGAGATCTCAACTTTTCGGAGTTAGAGCAGGTGGTGGGTACCGGTAATTTTTTCTGGTTTTATGTAGTGATGGCTGTTTCGGTTGCTGTGTATGTGTTCCGCACACTTCGCTGGCAAATGCTCATTAAAGCGATCGGACATGAAACTAAATTTCATAATATCTTTGCTGCATTATCCATCAGCTATTTTGTAAGTTTTGTAGTTCCCCGTTTAGGTGAAGTTAGCAGGTGTTTGTCTGTTAAAAAGCAGCACAATATCCCGTTTATGGAGCTCCTGGGCACGGTGATCATTGAACGTGTTGTGGATGTGATCAGCCTAATGATCATGCTGCTATTAACACTCATTCTTCAATTTGATCAGATCATTGAATTTATGCAGGTGAATGTATTCAAGCCTATCTATGAAGGGATCATCCTGAAGATATTAGCGGGTAATTTTTGGATGCTCATCGCTGCTATCACATTCCTCTTGTTATTCATTTTTCTGACCTTTTACTTCCGGAAATACATCAAAGAGCGTTCTCCAAAATTGATCATGAAATTTCTGGAAGGCTTGAAACAAGGCTTGATCAGCATTGCCAAACTTAAAGAAAAGCGTTTGTTCTTTATATATACCGTTTTGATCTGGCTAGGCTATTATTTTATGACCTATTTCTGGTTCTTCGTTTTTAAAGAAACATCCGTTTTAAGCTGGGGCGCTTGTTTGGCCATTGTGTCGATCGGGACCATTGGGCGTTCAGTACCTATTCAGGGAGGTGGCATGGGAGCCTATCACTTTTTGGTCAATCAAGTTGTTTTGCTGTATGGTGTGACCGGCTTGTTTTTTAAAACATTGGCAACATTGATCCATGCCGGCCAAACCTTTTTCACATTTGCCATGGGCTTGGTTGGCTTAATCATCTTTTTTGTGGTTTACTGGAAAAAGAAGTAAAGTTTTGCACATTGGATTATTGATTATTTCCCTGCCTTTATTTAAGCAAAAGACCAATAAAATTTTTAAATTTGAATCATGATTAAAAGGCTGTTTTTATAGCCTTCGTTAATTTCTATATCATGAGTAAATTTACAGCACAGCAAGTAGCAGGTTTGTTGGGTGGAACAGTTGAAGGAGATGCAAACGCTGTTATTACAAAATTGTCAAAAATAGAAGAAGGTGTTTCCGGCTCCCTTTCTTTTTTATCGAATTTGCAATTCCCGTGGGCGGGAAGCCGAGCGTCAGCTGGACCATGCCGTCGCGCGCGTCGCGCTGCAGCAGCAGGCCCAGCGCCTGCGCCAAGCATTCGACCAGGCGCCAGGCGGTGCTGTCGAGTGCCGTACCGGCGCCCGGCTGGCCGGCCGATTCGCGCTCGGCGGCCGGGTCGGCCGGCCGGTGCGCGAATCGGCACTGCAGGCGGGCGTGCGCCGGCCCGGGCTCGACGTCGACCGCGAACTCGAGGCGCGAGCGCGCGTGCTCGACGCACCAGTCGAGGAGCGCGTGCAGCAGCGCGTGCAGCAGCGCAGCATCGGTCACGACCTCGGCCGGCCGCAGGTCCTGGTGCAA
>JAFLBF010000023.1 GCA_017303895.1 Bacteroidota bacterium
CAAAGTCACAACAGCACCATCTAACTTCTTTTTATTCTTTTTAACCGTACCGGATACTGCATACTTTACTTGTGCATTGATCTCAGGTATATAGATGGCTATAAAAGCCAACAACATAAAAATCTTTATCGTTTTTTTCAAAGACATGATCATTCTCAAAATATTAATCCTCAATTACTTAATTTACTTTATGGTCAAGTTAGCAAATATAGGAAATTTAGCCTTATCCACAGCAATTATTCTGCCAAGACTAAAAACCAATAACAATCTAATAAACAGACACTTAAGTAAACTATAACAGTGAAATAATTCCTGTACATTTGTTTAACAAAAAATCAAATAAAATGCAATTAAGTTATTGGGAGAAGAACAGTTTTTTTACCAACATTGATGTGGTGATCATCGGAAGTGGGATCGTTGGACTAAATGCAGCTTTTTATCTAAAGAAAAACAAAAAAAAACTAAATGTATTGATTCTTGAAAGGGGCTTACTGCCTACAGGAGCCAGCTCAAAAAATGCAGGCTTCGCCTGTTTTGGAAGTCCAAGTGAGTTATTGAGCGACCTGAAGAATAATTCAGAAAACGAAGTTTTTTCATTAGTTGAAAAACGATGGAAAGGACTGCTCCGGCTAAGAAAAAACTTAGGTGATAAAGCAATTGATTTTCACAACTGGGGAGGTTATGAAGTATTTGATAAATCTGAAAAATATGATGAATGTGCTTCTAAAATTGCTGACCTGAATAAACATACCGCCAAGATCATCAAAAAAAAGGAGGTGTATGTTTCTGCCGATAAATCGATAAAGGCCTTTGGTTTAAAAAACGTAAGACACATGCTATTAAATACAGCCGAAGGTCAAATTGATACAGGGAAAATGATAAAAGCACTTTCCACAAAAGTTCGTGAATTAGGTATTGATATCATTAATGGGGTAAACGTAAAAAAGATCGATGATGATGGAAAAAATGTTGTCATTCATTGCAATGATGAACTTTTTTTGAAAGCAAAAAAAGTAATTATTGCCACTAACGGTTTCGCTCAACAATTGCTACCGAACTCCCCTGTACAACCTGCACGAGCGCAAGTTCTTATTACTGAACCTATCAAAAATTTAAAATTGAAAGGTACATTTCACTACGATGAAGGCTATTATTATTTCCGGAATATTGGCGACAGAGTATTATTTGGCGGAGGAAGAAATCTCGATTTCAAGAACGAAGAAACAACTGAATTTGGGCTTACTACCCTTATTCAAAACAAACTGGATGAATTACTAAAAGACATGATCTTACCGGGAGTGAAATATAAGGTAGATATGCGCTGGAGCGGTATCATGGGCGTTGGGCCTGAAAAAAGAAGCATTGTCAAAGCTACCAGCAAAAATGTATATTGCGCTGTAAGAATGGGTGGAATGGGAGTTGCTATTGGAAGTTTAGTTGGTGAAGAAGTGGCAGGAATGATCGATCTATAATCTAAATTATGATGCGTCAACAAGCACACGAAATATTTAACAAATATGCAAAAGAGTATCAGGAACGATTTATGGATATTTCCATTTATCATGAATCGCTGGATATTTTTTGTGACACACTTCCACAGGATAATGCAAAAATACTAGAAGTGGCATGCGGACCGGGAAACATCACCACTTACCTTTTAAGAAAAAGACCGAATCTTAACATTTTGGGTACCGACCTTGCCCCTAGCATGATCGAGTTAGCAAAACAAAATGCTCCAACCGCAGAATTTAAGCTAATGGATGGAAGAAATATAATGACGCTGGAGCAAAAATTTGATGGAATAGTTTCAGGCTTTTTCTTCCCCTATCTATCCCAGAAAGAAGTAGAGCAATTTATACATGATGCAGCCTGCCAATTAAACGAGCAGGGTGTTCTTTTTGTCAGCACGATGGAAGATGATCATTCCAAATCGGGCATTCAAAAAAGCAGCAAAGGGGATGAAATATTTATGAATTTTCATGAAGAAAAACATTTAACGACTACGCTTATCAAAAATAATTTCAAAATAATTGACATTCAACGAAAAGATTCCATAGCCAGCAATGGAATGAAGAATATTGATCTATTGATAAATGCACAATTAAGCTCATGAGCAAAGTGTTCCCAACTATTCAATCTGAACGATTACTACTGCGCCAATTCAAGCCGGATGATCTTGAAAATGTTTTCAAAGGCCTATCCGACCCTGAAATAATCGAACATTATGGAGTAAGTTATTCTACTTTAGAAGACACAAAAAATCAAATGCATTTTTTTTATGAGCTAGAAAAAAATGGAACAGGTATCTGGTGGGCCATTGGCTCACCCGACAATAAAATATTCTATGGTGCTTGTGGCTTGAATGATCTGGATAAGAACCATAAAAAAGCGGAGATCGGCTATTGGTTGCTAAAAGAACATTGGGGTAAAGGATATATTACGGAAGCCGTTCCTCTTGTTATAAAATATGGCTTTGAGCAACTTGGACTTCACCGGATAGAAGCCATTGTTGAAACAGAAAACACGAATAGCAAAAAATTAATGGAACGCCTGGGCTTTGATCACGAAGGAACATTGATGGAATGTGAACTAAAAAATGGAAAATACATCAGTCTGGATATATATGCTAAACTGAATCAGAATGCTCCGGCATAAGATCACAATACCAAAAGCCTTTCGTTTTACCTTGAACCAACAATGGATCTAAAGCCTTATACACTTTTTCTCCAATATCAAATTTTATAGATTTTGTAAAAACCGGTCCATCATAACAAAACGTATGAAACTCTCCGTTTTCACCGCAAGGATCGACCCCACCGGGTAAATTTTTCAAATATTCTAAATTCAATTCCACTCCAACTTTTTTATCATCCAAACTGGCATCATTCACACAACAAACAATTGTTTTGAAACCAAGATCCAAAAACTCATTCACCAAAGCAGAAGTGTCTTTTTTCCACAATGGAAAGAGTGCTTTCATTCCAATTTTACTCAAATTCTTTTCCCTGTAGGCTCTCAGATCTTCTAAAAATATATCTCCGAATACTACTTGTTCCACACCCTGACTCTTAAAATCCAAGAGCACCTCTTCCATCTTTTGCTCATACTCCATGTTTGTACCTTCTTTCACATACATCTTTACAAGAGGCAATCCGATCTTTTGGGCTTGCTCATCCAAAAGTTCTTCTCTTACACCATGCATGGAAATTCTACGATAAGTTTCGTTGAGGCTTGTAAGTAAACTCACTACTTCCAATGACTCATCATTCAAAATTTTATATAAAGCCAAAGCGGAGTCTTTTCCTCCGCTCCAGCAAAATATTACCTTCTCTTTTTTTATCATTATTTAAAGCAGAAATTACCCGGAATAACACCCACAGTAAAACTATCCACCACCACACCGGAAGAAGTATAACGGATCACTTTTCCATTACTGGAAAAATCAACTGCATCCGAACCATAAAATTGGTCAGAAACAGGATCTATACCTAAGCCATAAAAACTTCTATTGATCGTTGCAGATGAATTCAAGACAGTTGATGCAATAGCATGTGCATAAACATTGCCGGAATAAACATAATACAAAGTCGTTTTCGCTGAATTAACGACCAAGTTGCCGGGTTGAGAAGATGTAGATGCAAATGGTAATGATAACTCTGTTGCATACGATGTTCCATTCAATCGAACTAATTTTCCGGTTTGCTCCAAAGCCGTCCATGATGCATTGTATTTTCCTTTACACAATACCCATACATTCCCATTAGCATCTACTTGCAAATTAGATGGATTAGCGCCAACAATGATTGTTGTATCAACAGCATTGCTTACAGCATCAATAATTGTTACAACGCTATCATTATCAAATCCACCTCCACATGCAACAAATACTTTATTTCCAACCTTCACCATATTCTCGGCACCTTTCCCTGTATTAATAGTAGCCGTGATCGTTTTCGAATTCAGATCAACAACTTTTACAGCACCTGCTAAACCACCTGTTCCCCACTCTGAAACATATGCCTTAGAATTATCGATCCCTAAAAAATAACGCGGATAGGTAAACCCACTTATTGTTCCTTCTGTAGCCATTGTATTGGCATCAACAATTTCTACTTTTCCCGCATTATTCACCACCACATAACCTTTGCTGTTATGAAGTGTCATGGATTGTACAATATTGCCTAAGGGAAATGAGTTTTTCGCTTCAAAAATATCATTATAAGCAGAACCTCCATTTCTGCTGATAAAACTTAAGGTTCCTGTTCCGGAACCAAAAGGTCCTTCATTGGTAACGAATACACCATTATCATAGGTGGTACCAGCACTTGGCACTGTTGGATCCGGCTCCGGATCATCTTTTTTACAACTAGTAAAAACACTTACTACAGCAAAGGCTGCATAGACTAATAATTTGTTTGTTTTCATATATCTGTTTTTTATTTATTTATTTTTCTCATTAAAATAAAGCGCTAATCCAAATTGATAATTCATCAAGGGCATCGCCCGGTATTCAATCACTTCATACTGTTCATTAAAAATATTGTTTAATTGAACATATACTTTTATAGTCGTTCCCGTAAGACAAAAAGCTTGTGCGATCCGCACATTCGATACCGAATACGGCTTCAGATAATTTTTGTTATCCGAACTTGTGTAACGGTAGCCGACATAGATCTGATTAAAAGAAATACTTGTACCGTTATATTGAACGGACAATGAACCTTGCGCATTTTGGATAGGCGTGTAAATAAGCTGTTTATTCAATGTGGCATCATTCGGCACAACACTTTTTTTATTGGTGGATAATACATAATTGTATAAACCGGATGCTTCAACTTTTAACTTCGCGTATTGATAGTTTACATTTAATTTGTATTCTATTCCACGTGACCATACTTCCTGAACATTTTGGGGCGACCAAATACCTGATGCCGAAGGCTGCCATATCACCCAATTTTTGATCTCTCTATTAAAGGCTGCTGCTTCCAACTCCCAATTTAATCTTTTTCTCCCTTGCTTATAGGCGAGCGTTATATCTTCACTCCAACCGCTTTCAGGCTTTAGATCAACATTTCCTCCAGGCACCCAATAACGATCATTCAATGTAGGCAAACGATAGTGTTGCGCTGCATTTATTTTCAGATGAAAAAAGTTCAAGAACTTTCCGGCAATCCCGGCTGAGATAGTGAAAGGGAGAAATCTGTTTTCCATAAATTCCTGGCGACCATTGACGATCAAACTCCAATGATGATCAAGTGTATGCAGATGATAACCGGCAAAAACAGAACTACGGTTTTGCTGTTGCGCCTCTTCATAGCTTTCGGTATTGGCTGCATTCCAAGTATTGTTAACACCAATATTCAATTCATCATATTTAGTTATGCTAAATTTAGTTTCAGCTTCTGCGATAAAAGTGTTAGACCTACTTTTTGAATATTCATCGATCAATGAATCATTATAGTTTAAGTATTCATTGAAATAGCCCGATCTAACATTCGCTTTAATTTTCTTCTTTCTCAAGCTCCACTCTGTTGTAAAGCGGAAGGATTCATCCTTTTGCTTTGCTATATTGATATTCTGTGTCATAGATGGAGGCATTCCCCTGTCATTGAACTGATACCAGAATCGGGTGTTTAACAACTGATCTGTATTAATGCGTAAATAATTTTCCTGCAAAAAACCATATTGCTTCAGCTCCGCATTTGTTTGTTTTTGAGTAGGCTTTCCATATACAGCTCTATTGGTAAATTCAAAATCGTTCTTTGCTTCGTGATGAAACACTTTCAAGTTTGAACTGAATCTTTTTTTGCTGAGTTCAATTGAAAATTGCTGCTGCTTATCCCCAAAACTACCATAAGAAGTATTGGTATATAGACTTAATCCTTTATTGAAGGAATTCCTATTGTTTAAATGAATTGCTCCACCCACTGCACCACTTCCCCACAAAGCACCGGAACTTCCAAATTGTAATTGAACTGAATTTAAAAAATTAGCAGGAATAAGAGACAGGTCGATCATTCCATGCATTTGACTCTGAAGATTGAAGCCATTCCACAGAACTGCCGTATGAGATGCTCCTGCACCTCTGAATGAAGAAGAAGCCAAGCTACCTAATCCGTATGATTTAATAAAAACCATACTCTCATTACTTAACACATCAGCCAAATTACTATTTGAATATCGATCGAGTTTAAGACTATCTATTGTTTGAAATTTTGAAGCAGAAGAAAAGCTTTGGTTACGAATAGAAATGACTTCCACCGCTTTTAAGAGTTGCAATGAATCCTTTTGTGCAAAAGCCCTTAACATGCCAATGCACAATAGAAGTGTAAATATGTATTTAAAATAGTACATCATTATAAACGATCATTCTGCCCAAGGGCTGAGTAATCATTCATAACAAACGGTAAATCACTAAGGATAGAAAATGTAAATTAATTATCTATTCTTCGCCTTTTCTCCGAAAGCTACAAATGTTATACTATTGGCAGGTCTTCTGACTTTGTTCCGGTTTTAACGCCTTCCCATCCGCTTTAGCGAACAGTGGCAAAGAATGTTAAAACAAAATATAGAACTCACAGCATCGGGAAATGTCCAGGATTTACACCTGATTCCCTTTTAATCCCGACCTCAATCGGGAACCAAAAGCGAGACAAATATATATATTTTATCTTTGTAAACAATGAATACTGTAATTATTGCTTACAACAAACCCGTAGGGGTTGTTTGTACAACAGAAAAAGTAGAGAACAATATCATTGATGCCATCCAGCATCCGGAAAATCTATTACCCGTTGGTCGTTTGGACAAGGATTCAGAAGGCCTGATATTATTAACCAACGATGGCAAGATCATTAACAAGATCATTCATCCGGATTTTGAACATGAAAAAGAATATGTAGTTACTTTAAATCTTCCTATAAGAAATCAGTTCCTAAAAGACATGGCTGCAGGTGTGAACATTGGTGATGCCATAACTAAACCTTGCATCATAAAAACAGAGCCCGGCACAAAACGGATCTTCAGGATCATTCTTAAGCAAGGGCTAAATAGACAAATAAGGAGAATGTGTAATGTATTCGGGTATCAAGTATTAAAACTGCAACGTGTTCGCATTATGCACATTCAATTAGGAAAATTAAAACCAGGAGAATGGCGACTATTGAGTAAGGATGAAATGAAGCTGTTTTTATGATAAAAACAAAAAGCCCTCTTCCGGTTGGAAGAGGGCTTTTGTTTATTTATTTTCTACTTCTTAGAAGTGGAAAGTTGCACGTAATGAAGCTGTACCAGTGTTAGATCCACGGAAACCGAAGATTGTACCTTGGTTTAAGTCAGTATCAAAACCGAATTTAGAAGAACCAGCAGTTTCACCTTCAACAACACCAACTGTTAATGGAGTTCCACCAGTTGTTTCTGTTTCAGATTTTCCTTTACCGCTCATTTGGTAACCGATACCCCAACCATACTCAGCACCTACTGAAATTTTTGGGAAGATGAAATACTCAGCACCAATGAAACCACGAACTCCGATACCGAAAGTCATACCAGATTTAGTTTTCAATGAACGGCTACCTACAGCACCTTCACCTAAAACAGCACCTGTAGATGTGTTCCAAGTTGTAGAAGTTGGAGTTGTTGTAACACCAGCAGAGTTAGTTGAAGACATTGTGTTTCCATATGTAAACTTGTTGCTTGACATAGAAACCCAGATCATCGCATCTGCACCATAATAACCTTGTAAACGAGTTTTTCCTCTACGGAATTCTTTACCTACACCGATACCGATGTTAGTATTTTTCATAGAGAATTTATCTGTTACTTCTGGAGCTGTTGCAGGGAAAACTGGAGCAGTTGTGTTAGCATCATCATTTACATTGTTTTTGTAAGTTTGGCTAGTGAAACCTAAACGTACTAATACACGGTAAGCTGATTTCTCATCAATGAATTTTTTTCCGATGATCGTGTTGTTACCATTTAACCAATTTGCACCTGGAGCAGCGTTAGCTGTATTTCCATTGAAAGCATTTCCTACATATTGGAAAATAGGACTTGCATCCATAGAGATAGCCCAGTCACCAGCTTCTGGTAAAATTGGTTCACCTTTTTTAGAAGTTAAATCTTGCGCGAAAGCACTTGATACGCCAAATGCTAAAGCAATCATAAAAACTGATTTTTTCATAGTTTTTGTTGTTTAGTTTGAATTATTTAGTTTAATAATTAACGGGACAAAGGTACGACTAATTTTTAAATATGCAAGTTATTAACAATTTATTTGTTTTTAACTAGCGAATGTTAATAACCTAACCCTTCCCCCAGTCTTTATCTTCCAATAATGGTACGAATTTAAACTCTCCGTACTCCACTTTTTCGAATTTATTAACAGCTGTTTTTTTCAATAAAGTCATGGTTTGAACGGTATCCCCGAGCGGAATTACCATGATTCCCCCTATAGCCAATTGCTCCAAAAGAGGTTTTGGGATCTCCGGAGCTCCTGCCGTAATAATGATCTTATCAAAAGGAGCAAAAACCGGCAAACCCTTGTAGCCATCCCCATAAAAAAACTTCGCTGAGTAGCCGATGGAAGGCAAAAAATCCTTTGTTTTATCAAAAAGTGCCTTTTGGCGCTCTATAGAATATACCTTTACTCCCATTTCGAGTAATACGGCTGTTTGATAGCCCGAGCCTGTCCCAATCTCCAACACTTTCTCTCCCTTTTTCAACTGGAGCAACTCTGTTTGAAACGCTACAGTATGAGGACGGGAGATCGTTTGACCGGCCCCGATTGGGAAAGCAATATCTTCATAAGCCCTTTCAATAAAGGCATTATCCAAAAACAAATGACGGGGAATTGTCTCAATCGCTTTGAGTACTTCAGGACTATTAATTCCTTTCTCTTTTAATTGCAAAGCGAGCTGCCTTCTCAGTCCTTTGTGCCTGTATGTATCCTGTCGTGTCATATTCGTGTCCACAAAATTAACATTTCACTCTTCATAATTAAGGCTTATTTTTCAATATAGCAATGTGGAAAAAAGTATTTTTGTCCGTATAGATACATATATATATGATAAAAATAGGAGTTTTAGGCGCTGGGCACTTAGGAAAGATCCATATCCGTCTGCTAAAAGAGATCGACAAGTTTCAGCTTATCGGCTTTTATGATGCTAATCCTGAGGCGGCAAAGGTGGTAGAATCTGAATTGGGAGTAAAAAGCTACGCCTCCATTGATGAACTTTTAAATGAGGTGGATGCTGTAGATATCGTTACCCCTACGATCACCCATTACGATTGTGCTTCCAAAGCCATCAAGAAATCAAAACATATTTTTATTGAAAAACCAGTTACCAACACGATTGAAGAAGCAAAAAGTGTGATGGGCTTAGCAAAAGAAGCGAATGTGAAGGTACAGGTAGGCCATGTGGAGCGCTTTAATCCGGCTTTTATAGCCGCCCAACCCTATTGCTCCGGCCCGATGTTCATTGAAACACATCGTTTGGCGCAATTTAACCCGAGAGGAACGGATGTTTCGGTTGTTCTGGATCTTATGATCCATGATATTGATATTATTTTAAGTGTGGTCAAATCAAATATCAAGCGTATTAGTGCCAGTGGTGTGGCTGTTGTTAGCGAGAGTCCGGATATCAGTAATGCCCGCATTGAGTTCGACAATGGCTGTGTCGCCAATCTTACAGCCAGCAGGATCTCGATGAAGAACATGCGTAAATCGCGATTTTTTCAGAAAGATGCCTATATCTCAGTCGATTTTTTGGATAAAAAAGTAGATGTTATCCGTTTAAAGAATGTGGAAGGGGAAGCCGACCCATTGGCTGTGATCATAGAATTAGGGAAAGACAAGGGTTCTAAACAGATCTATTTCGAAAATCCAACAATTTTACCAACCAACGCAATAAAAATGGAGCTTGAAACGTTTGCTGATTCAATAATCAGCAATACAACTCCCTTAGTGAGTATTGATGATGGCTACAAAGCCTTAGATGTTGCTTACAAAATCATTGATAAAATGAAAGTAACGTCTAACTTTGTAAACGAATGATAATACTTATTGGATGAAGCGTTTTTACAAATTATTTTTTTTATTACTCCCGGCATTGAGTTGGTACTCTTGTAATATCATCAACCCGGCAGAACCTATTCCTTCTTATATTCGAATTAATGGTATAAGCTTGACCACTGTGGCAGGACAAGGAAGCAATTCCAGCAAGATCAGTGATGCCTGGGTATATATAGATGAACAGTTGGTTGGCTGTTTCGAAATTCCTGTTACCATTCCTATTTTAAAAGAAGGAGTGCATCAACTAAGAATCAGGGCAGGGATCAAAGTGAATGGAATCTCTGCTACCCGTTCCCCTTATCCTTTTTATGATTCCTATACCCAAACCATTACTTTAAATAAAGGGGAAGTACAAACAATTAGTCCGGTTGTGAAATATTTAAGCAGTGCCGATTTTACGTGCATGGAAGACTTTGAAGCCAGCACAGGCACTATCCTCTATAATAGTCCTACAGGAACCGACACAACACTGGCCGTTACCACTACCCCATCGGAGGTTTTTGAAGGCAGTAAATCAGGAATAGCCTATATCGATGCTACACGTACTTTATTTGAATGTGTTTCTGATCCCAATACACTGTTCCCGCTTCCCAAAAATTCCTCTCCAGTTTTTTTAGAATTCAACTATAAAGCTAATTCTAACTTTGCTGTAGGATTATTTTGCCATACCGTTATCGGTTCTACCACAACGAATATTACGAAAGAAAAAACCTTGGATTTTAACCCTAGTAGTGATTGGAATAAAGCTTATGTTTATTTGACTCCTACAATAGGAGCCTCGGGTAGTGCTAATCAATTCAAAATTTTTATAGGAATGCTTAACAGTGCAGGTGCGGATAGTTTGGCATTACAACTGGACAACATTAAGATCGTTTATTAGAAGAAGGACCAGAAGGGGCTGTATGAATAAAAAATTACAAGTTTTAAAATATCTCATTGCTGACACAATTTCAGCTGCTTCTTCCTGGACGTTATTCTATGCATTCAGAAAACGCTACATCGAAACAGAAAAATTCGGATTAGATGTTCCTGTTACATTTGACCAGCATTTTTATCTCGGACTATTGATCGTTACTTCTTTCTGGCTACTTCTGTATTTTATGGTTGGCAGCTATAGGAACATTTATCGAAAATCCAGATTGAGAGAAGTCGGGCAGACCTTATTACTCTCTATTATTGGAACACTTGCCATCTTTTTCACCTTGTTATTGGATGATGAGATCGTTTCGTATAAAAACTATTATCAGAGTGTTTTGGCTCTTTTAGCCTTACACTTTATTATAACTGCAACACTGCGTTTCATCCTATCAAGTATCACCAACAACAGAATTCATAAGCGGATCATTGGCTTCAACACCTTGCTTGTAGGAAGTAATGCGAATGCGATCCGTTTATTCAACGAAATGGAAAACCTGCACAAATCAACAGGAAATAAATTTGTTGGATTTGTACACATCGATAATAAAAATGGATTTTCCGAAGAACTTAAAAAAAGTATTCCTCATTTAGGGGAATTAGCAGATCTCAAAAAAATAATCACCGATCATGAGATCGAGGAAGTTATCATTGCCATCGAATCATTTGAGCATGATAATCTGGGGAAGATCGTGAATGAGCTCGACTACAGAGGGATCATCATTAAGGTGATACCAGACATGTATGACATCTTATCCGGATCAGTAAAAATGACCTCCATCTTCGGAGCTCCATTAATAGAGATCTCCAAAGAGATCATGCCTGCCTGGGAACAATCTTTAAAAAGAATATTTGACATTGTAGTTTCTATTTTTGTACTAACAACTTTCAGCTGGGTATATTTGATCGTGGCATTAGCTGTTAAATTCAGTTCTAAAGGACCGATCTTTTATAGCCACGAACGTATTGGCTGGCATGGAAAACCATTCATGATCCACAAATTCCGATCGATGTATACCGATGCAGAAAAAATGGGACCTGCTCTTTCCAGTAAACACGATCCACGCATTACACCCTTGGGTCGCTTTTTAAGAAAGGTGAGACTGGATGAGATCCCACAATTTTATAATGTTCTTATCGGAGAAATGAGTATAGTGGGGCCTCGACCGGAACGTCAATTTTTCATTGACCAGATCGTTCAAAAGGCACCACATTATAAACATTTGCATAAGGTTCGCCCGGGGATCACTTCCTGGGGACAAGTAAAATACGGATATGCCGAAAATGTAGATCAAATGGTGGAACGCTTAAAGTATGACCTTCTTTATCTAGAAAATATGAGTTTAGGCGTTGACATCAAGATCTTGATCTATACAGCCCTTATTGTCATCCAAGGCCGTGGAAAATAATATCTTGGAACGATCCTCAACATTTAAATATCATTGATTTTCTATTTTCAGTAATGATTTACTTTGTGTAAATTCGTCACGCATTAAGATCAGTAATCATTTTAATAAATCAAAAAACATGAAAAATATTGCAGTAATTGGATCAGGAACAATGGGAAATGGAATTGCCCATACATTCGCACAATTTGGATACAATGTATCATTGATCGACATATCTCAACCGGCATTAGAAAAAGCATTGGCAACGATCTCAAAAAATCTGGATCGTATTGTTGCTAAAGGAACAATTACAGAAGCAGATAAAGCACAAACATTAAAAAACATTACAACATACACTGTAATGGCCGATGGAGTAAAAAATGCGGATCTTGTTGTTGAAGCAGCAACGGAAAACGTAGAGATCAAATTAAATATTTTCAGAGAATTGGACAAGATCTGTCCTCCGAATACTATCTTAGCAAGTAACACATCTTCTATTTCCATTACAAAGATCGGTTCTGTAACGAAGCGTGCCGACAAAGTTATTGGAATGCACTTTATGAATCCGGTACCGGTTATGAAATTGGTGGAAGTGATCAGAGGATATTCTACTTCCGATGAGGTGACCAATTTGATCATGGAGACATCTAAAAAACTAAACAAGATCCCTGTAGAAGTAAATGACTATCCAGGATTTGTTGCCAATAAAATATTAATGCCAATGATCAACGAAGCGATCATTACATTACACGAAGGAACTGCAGGCGTTGAAGAAATTGACACCGTTATGAAATTAGGAATGGCGCACCCGATGGGGCCATTACAGTTAGCTGACTTTATTGGATTGGATGTGTGCTTATCTATTTTACGCGTATTACAAGATGGATACGGTAATCCGAAATATGCTCCGTGTGCTTTGTTGGTGAACATGGTAACTGCGGGCCATTTAGGCGCTAAATCAGGACAAG
The DNA here is from genome assembly GCA_017303895.1 of Bacteroidota bacterium. Lineage (GTDB taxonomy): Bacteria > Bacteroidota > Bacteroidia > 2-12-FULL-35-15 > 2-12-FULL-35-15 > 2-12-FULL-35-15. The sequence goes on from JAFLBF010000023.1 coordinate 13,344, forward strand.
GATTCTATAAATATACTCCAGGCTCGAAAGACTTGGTAGTAGCTGACAGCTTCAGAAAATAAATGTAATAATCATACAACAAAGCCGTACAATTTGTGTTTAGAAATTGTACGGCTTATTTTTTATATAAATGAAAACGATAAAAATCCATTTCCTCTCTTTATTAGTTCTATTGTGTATCCATGCTTCTGCATTTTCACAAGGCTGCAGTGATGCAGGATTTTGTACAGCAGAAAGTTTCAAGCCCAACACAGTAATTATCAATAACACTGACAGTGTTGGCACTAACAATTCTGATGTATTAAAAAACATATTTAAAATTTCATTAAGCACTGGCACAGCCGATAGAAACATAACAATATATGGTGCAAACATCGAGTATTCGAGAATCCTAACGGAGAATTTGGGGCTGAATATTAAGCTTGCAAGCTTATCCCAGTCAGGAAAAGAACATACTACAGCAAGCCTTTCTGATATCTATATAAACGGAAATTATAAATTAAATAATTTGATCAACTTTAGTCTCGGAGTGAAATTGCCTTTAAACAATGCAAATGAAAAAGAAGGTACAATTCCATTGCCAATGGATTACCAATCTAGTTTAGGAACGGTTGATGCAATTGCAGGACTAGCACTGGTATATAATAAACTCAAAATTGTTGTTGCAGCGCAACAGCCGGTAAAACAAAACAATAATAGCTTTCTTCAAACTGATCATGATAGCACGAGTGAATTTTACTCCTTCCAATCGACAAATAAATATATTAGAAAGGGAGATGTTTTATTGAGAGTAGCATATATGATTCCTATTGGCAAAAAAATAATAATTACCCCTAGCGTTTTACCAATTTATCATTTGCAAAATGATGAATACACGGATCGTACCGGAGTAAAAAGAACAATTGATGGATCCGAAGGATTAACATTAAATGGGAACCTGGTATTAGAATATCACCCGAATCAAAAAAATGGTTTTGAAATTAGTTTTGGCACCCCGTTTATTACCCGAAAAGTCAGACCGGATGGGCTTACCAGGAAATATGTATTGGCAATAGAATACAAGTATAATTTTTAAATAAAGCAGTGTAATGAAAAAGCCCTGACAAAAATTTTGTCAGGGCTTTTTCGTAGCATTTGTTGGGGGTTAGACGTGCAATTAATTTAATCGTGATAATACTTCTTTGATCGCATTAAAATTAGGTTGTTCACCAGCATTTTCTAATACTTCAGCATATTGAACGATACCATTTTTATCGATCACAAAAGCAGAACGTTTAGAAACACCTTTCATTCCGAAAGCGAATTCAGAATACAAAGAGCCGTAAGCAGCAGAAACTTCCTTATTAAAATCTGATAATAACGGGAAATTTAATCGTTGATCTTCTTTAAATTTCCCTAATGTGAATAATGAATCTACGGAGATGCCATACACTTGTGCATTCGCATTGTTATAGGTAGCTATGTCATCTCGTGTAGCACATAACTCAGCTGTACACACACTCGTAAATGCCAAAGGGAAAAACAACAATACCACATTTTTTCCTTGCTGATCGGCAAGATTAACAGCTTTCTTTTCAGTATCTGTTAAAATAAACAGAGGGGCTTTTTGTCCAATTTCAATTTTCATAAATTTTGTGTTTAGTTATATAACAAGTTAAGTTGAGAATTGTTTAAAAAAAAGAGCCGTAGATCATACGGCTCTTTTTGGTGTAAATGAAAACCGGATTATACCACCTTGTACATCCAGTTATGTTTATCTTCAGATTTTCCTTTCCGGATATTTTCAAGCTCTTGCGCTACACGGTTAGAGAATATTCTACCTTCAGTAGGAGGTAATTCATAATCTTTCCCTTCAAATCCGAAAGCAGCAATGTGTGCAATGGTTGCAGCTGTTCCTGTACCGAACATTTCTTCTAATGTACCACGTTTGTGTGCATCGATCACTTCATCAATACTGATCTTACGCTCCTGCACTTTCATTTTCCAATCACGAGCTAATGTTAACACACTATCACGCGTAATACCCGCTAAAATAGTGTCTCCGATTGGAGGTGTGATCAACACATCGTCAATTACAACCATTAAGTTCATGGTCCCTGACTCTTCTAAATAACGGTGATTCTTTGAATCGGTCCAAATGATCTGTTGATAGCCGCGTTGTTGTGCTAATTTAGTAGGGAAAAGAGAACGACCGTAGTTTCCGGAAGCTTTCACATAACCTACACCACCTTCCACTGCACGGATATAATTTGTTTCAACAAGCACCTTTACAGGAGCATTGTAATACTTTCCGGCAGGAGATGTTATGATGTAAAAACGATAGTTGTCAGATGGTTTTACTCCAATGAACTCGTCTGTTCCAATGATAAAAGGACGGATGTATAATGATGAACCTTCTGTATCAGGTACCCAATCTTTATCCAATGCGATCAATTGCTTTAAAGCTTCCATGAATATTTCTTCCGGAATAGTTGCCATTGCCATACGCTCCGCTGAAATATTGATACGTTTGTGATTATCATATGGACGGAACAAGAACACTTCCCCTTTTTCGTTCTTATAGGCTTTCATTCCTTCGAAAATAGCCTGACCGTAATGCAAGGCAGAAGTAGCAGGACTCATCGGGATATTACCATAAGGCAATATTTGAGCATCGTGCCATTTGCCATCGTTATAATCGACCATAAACATATGATCGGAAAACAAATGACCAAATACGATCTTATTATAATCCAATTGACTGATTCGAGAGTTCGTTGTTTTTTGAACCTTGATCGAAACTTTTTCTGCTGTAACCATAAAGAGAGATTTATCTATAGATAAAAATAAGTATTTATTTCATTTAAATCAATGAGATTTTAAGAAAAATAGATGAACTGAAAGAATTTACAGATGAATTTACTTAAACTTTACCTTACGGGCAGCAAATAGGCACATTTTGAGCAGCAATAATCCGTGTTTAAAGCGGGAAATATTGGTCCGCCCATATTTACGTTCTTGGTAGCGAACAGGAAGTTCGGTAATGGATAAATTCAATTTATAGGCTCCAAAAAGCAGATCAAAATCACCAAATGGATCAAAATCACCAAAATAACTTCTGTTCTTCACTAACCGTTCATAATCTTTTCTGAACATCACCTTGGTTCCGCAGAGTGTATCTTTAATTCGCTGATCGAGAAGCCAGGTAAAAGCTGAGCTAAAAAACTTATTGCCTAAAAGATTCAAAAAACGCATGGCTTCTTTTTCCATTGGATAAACCAAACGGGAACCATTTACAAACTCTCCTTTCCCGGAACAAAGCACATCTAAAAACTTTGGCAACACTTCAGGGGCAACAGTCAGGTCTGCATCTAAGATCATCAACACATCGCCACTAGCTACATCAAATCCTTTTCTAACAGCAGCTGCTTTCCCTAATTCATTCAATTGAAAGCAATGAATATTCATGTGAGTATTTGAATCCTTTATTTCATTGATCATTCTCCAGGTATCATCATTCGATCCACTTTCAACAAATATTAATTCGGTATGCTTTCCCATCATAGGCATACGCTTTACCAATTCCGCTATATTTCCATGTTCATTTCTGGCAGGAACGATCACAGAAACGGAGACATCTTCCTGTTCACAAACTTTCGCTGTGGGTTTTGCAAATGTGTAATTATTAATGCAAAAGATCCTAAAAAAAGGCATTTTAGCAAAAAAATGATTGAATAATTCGGAGAGCAAAGGAATATAAACCGGCAATAGCATACGCTTTGAATTACGGTACACCTGAAAACCTGATACGAATAACAAATTATTGATCTCTGATAAACTCAACCAATTCTGACGGGGTGTTTTCGTTTTATATCCGATCCATTCACCCAATTTGAGAACCGGCTCCCACAAAAAATTATAATACGTAACAATGATCTTTGTTTGAGGATGACAAACAGAATGCAATTGCTCAAACACCAGTTGTATATCATCCAGATAACCGATCAGATTTGACAAAATAACAACATCTACTTTCTGCTCCAATTTCAATTCCTCTGCCGCCATCACCCGCAAGTCCAAATGAGGAAATTGTTTTTTCCCTTCAGTGATCATTGCAGGACTAAAATCAATACCGATCTTTTTATTGGCATGTATCTTTTCCAACAACTCACCAGTACCACATCCAATCTCTAAAACAATATGACCGGGATGTATAAAAAAATCACAATGATCAGTAATGTCATTCCAATAGTATGCTTTCGCTTTCCGTTGTTTTATCCGACCGGATGCAATTGTATCAAAATATGTTCTTTTGCTGCCTTTCATTAATTTCCTTGATAATCTTCTTGTAAAAATAAGCGAAAGGTTTCATTGTTTCCTGCCTGATCAACTACTGCTCTGATGATATAAGGGAACTGAACGCCAATGGATAAAAACTTACCATCAAGCGTTTGCAAACGAATACAATTATCCTTTTCATCCAGAATCGTCAATATAAATTTTTCATCATCGGAAATAACAGGAGAGTCAGCAACTAAAATGCGATGCTCATTCTTTTTCAAAGAAAGATATTTGCCTTCTGTTGAGCGGATGGCCACTTTCTCTGCGTCCAGAAATTCTATATAAAATAATTCTTCAGGACTTATCTCCGAATAATAGCAGGTCATCAATCGATCGGCTTGTTTACTGGTTGAAACAAATTTTTGATTAAATCCTCTCAAATAAATTGCTTGATCTTTTTTTAATGTTGAGATCAAGTCCTTGTTATAGGTGATCTGTTCCTTTCCTTCAATTCGCCTTTTCCAATTATACGGTTTCAAGAGATCAACCCATTCGGCAGAAGCTGTTGTCTGAAAAAAGCCTTTCAAATAAGCTTCTTTCGACATATCGTCATAATGGATCAAGCCCTTTTTGTATTGCCATGTTTGAAACAAACTCAGTGCAGTCAATAAAACAACACTTAAAGTAAGCAAGTACTTTTTCCAATTTTGCTGATCAAAAAAAGTAAAGCCGGCTGCTAAAGGAAATGCTAAAAAGGCAAAGTAATCGATCATTGGCCGGATCCCCCAACTGATCCCGTAGCTCCAGGCCCACCAGCTAGCCAACAAATAGATCGTCATACACATTAAAACAAGAGTAGCCCAAAAATATGTTTTGTACTTTCTGAACAAGTACACAAAACCTAAAAGCGCAAACAGCAAAATAGGTGAATAAATAAAGACTCCTTTTCTGAAGCTAAACAAAAAGGGAAGTATCTGTGGACTGTCGAAAATAAAATGCTCATCCACATATACATCGAACAGCCAATTTCCTGTGGCATATTTCCAATAAATAAATTGAATGGAAACAATAAAAAACGACAATATCAAAGCGAAAAGGACCGGTCTTAATTGCGCTTTAAAAAAAAGGAGTGCATTTTTTAGCCCTTGCTTCTCACCTACTAAAACAATCAAGAAATAAATGATCGTTGTTACTGCCAGTGGTCGGATGAGTACACCTAAAGCGAAACAAATTGAAAACAACAGGAGCGAACGGACACCTGATGTTTGTAACCAATTAAAAAAATAATAATTGCCGGCACAAAAAAGTGCAAATGAAACTGCATGTGGCATAATGGACTCGAATGTTGAGTACCATAATAAATTGGTCGCAAGTAAAAGTGCCAGCAAGGTTAGCGAAACAACAAATTCTGAAAAAAAGATCAACAAGTATTTTCGAAGAAAGAATAATCCTAAAAAAAGATAACACCATACACCAATGGTCATTGCATTCTGATAGGGCTTTGAATACCCATCCTGTTTGGCCCCGGTGAATTTAGCCGTTAAATGACCCATTAAAAAAAATGGCGAAAGCGCCACACTTAATCCCGGAGGATGCTTGATCAAACGTTTCCCATCTTTTATGGTATAGAACCATATCTTGTCTTTATAGTAAGCAGGATCTTTATCAATGTATTTTAATTGAAGATCGTGATGAAGAATGAAAGCAGGTAAATAAGTGTAATAGCTGGGAGCATCAACAATGATCCTATTGGACTTCCATAGGTTAAATTTAAATGACAAGAACACCATGAATAGCAATAGCACCATCAGTGTTAAAAAGCTATATGATTTCTTGAGCGCTTGTCCCATTTTACCGATCAATAAGCACCATTACGTTTTCTGATAAACCATTCTGCAGATAAGAAAACCAACAAAAGAACGAACAACCATTTCAGATTGATCAGATCAGTTAACTTTTTCTCCGAATAAGAAACCGGTTTAATGTCTTCTCTGGCATTCAACTTTTCAGCCAATGAATTGATATCGTTTGGATAGATCAGATCACCGTTGTGTTGCTTTGCTAAATTATACAAGAGCTGATGGTCGGCAACTGTATTAACATACTCCATCTGGAGCGATGACACAGAGAAAGAACCTTTTTGAGAATACGCTTTAGCACCTACTTTTGTCTTCGCCTCATATTTATATTCTCCAACCGGCAAGCTCCCTGCATTGAGGCGGTAGGCTGTATTTGTTTTACTAAATACAAAAGGATACTTTTTATTCTCAGCATTTGTGATGACGATCTCCACTTCCCCATCATTGATCAACTCGTAACTATCATTGTAAACTTCGGCCTCAAACTCAATTGCTTCATTCTCAAAAAAATTATTTTTTGAGATCACTCTAAAAAAACTTTTATCCACCTTCAGCGATAGATACTGAACGGTTTTAGCAATTAGTTCATCAAACACATTATGGTTGCCATGCGATGCATAATCTTGCAATCGCCAGCGCCAAATCCCTTCCCCTGAAAATATAGCCAGCTTTGTATCGCCTCTATTGTAGAATGACATTAAAGGATTTTTAGTATCAACAATTCCAATCCGCTGATAAAACAATGCATTTCCGGGAATATCGGATGATGCATTTGAGTAGGGAGAAGTTACTGCAGGGAAATCTTTTACTGCTTGCTTCAATTCATCACTTAGAGTAAACAGTGGAAAATTTACATCAACCAATGGTTCTACCTCATTTATTTTTGAAGTGGTTCCGGCAACAGCAATCTCTTTCTTTAAGATCGTATTGGCCCCCGAAAACACCCAAACAGGAACACCGGAATTTTCAAGTTCCACCAATAATTTATTTGTTCCTGTTTTGGAATTAGGGATCTGATGCAGGATCAACAAATCGTATTTTTTGAATGTCCCATTAAATTCATCCGACAAAAAACTTTCTACTTCATAATTCTGATTGTTCTCGATAGACTGTTTTATAGCCGCCAGATCAGGGTGTGGAGCGTCTGCAAGAATGAGTACTTTTTGACGGGCATCCAAAACATCAATAAAAATATCTTTCGAATTATTCAATAGAGTCATTTCACCATCCACAGATGAAAGTGCTATCCGGTAGCGCTGTAATCCCACTTGCTTTGCTTCCAGAAGCACAGGGACAGTTTGATCAAAAACCTCTTGACCTATTGACAGTGCTTTTGTAAAAAGCACTTGCCCATCTTTGCTAACCGTCAAAACACTATTCTTTCCCTTAAGGCGTTTTGCATTGATGATCACTTCTAATGGAAATTGGTTTCCCAAATAGGCCATCCGGTTATGCTCTACTTTGGACAGAATAAGATCTTTCTTGATAGTAGTATCTCCTAACCCAATGGTATAGATGTTTTGTTTCATTTGGCCGGCAGCATAGATAGGACTACTGCCTTGATTGTATATTCCATCTGTACCCAGCACCACAGCACCAACATTTCTGTTGCTGTAGCGCGTTTCAATCTCCTTAAACAATGCGGAGATATTTGTTTGTTTTTCATTAAAACTTAGAGAATCGAATGATGAACGTTCTTTTATGCCATCAGCAAAAGAGTAGATTTTTACATCATATTTATCGGACAACTCTTCAGCCAATGCATTCATCTTTTGCTTGTATTCACCACGATAAAAAGCGGAGTCCTTCCCGCTGATCAATGATTCGGAATTATCCTGTGCAATAATAATGATAGGCTTTTCAACCTCACGAACAACTGAGCGAAGCAAGGGAGAAAGCAACAAAAAACATAAAAGAGAGACTACAATAAAACGGAATGAAGCCATTATACGAATGAGCCATTTGTTGAGCTCATTCAAGCGTTTATCTTTATAATACAATACACCGGCATATATTCCACCTGCAAGCAGACAGAAAAGTATAAACCACAATGGATATTCGGTGATAATGTTCATTATAAAAAAGAAGAACCGCAGAATATTGCACTCTACGGCTCTAAAAATTAACGATAGATTAAATTAGGTTAACATACCACCACAAACATTTAATGTTTGTCCGGTAATGTATGCACTCATGTCGGATGCAAGGAAAACAGTTGCATTAGCAATATCATCCACACTTCCACCACGTTTTAGAGGAATACTATCTCTCCATCCTTCAACCACTTTTGGGTCGAGCACCTCTGTCATTTCTGTTTCAATGAAGCCCGGAGCAATCGCATTGGAGCGGATATTACGTGAGCCTAATTCTAATGCAACAGATTTTGTGAATCCAATGATACCGGCTTTTGAAGCAGCATAATTCGCTTGTCCGGCATTACCTTTTACCCCAACAACAGAACTCATATTAATGATAGAACCCTTACGTTGTTTTAGCATCGGCTTTTGAACAGCTTTAGTAAGATTAAATACCGATTTTAAATTGGCATTGATCACTTCATCCCATTGTTGCTCTGTCATACGCATCAACAATGTATCACGAGTGATCCCAGCATTATTTACCAGAATATCAACAGTTCCGAAATCGGCAACAACTGAATTCACCAACTCTTCTGCAGCTTTAAAGTCGGCCGCATCCGAACGGTAGCCTTTGGCTTTAGCACCATAAGCTTCTAACTCTTTTGCTAATGCTTCCCCTTTTTCAACGGATGACAAGTAGGTGAATGCCACATTAGCTCCCTGCTCAGCAAATTTTAATGCGATACCACGACCGATTCCACGCGATGCGCCCGTGATCAAAGCAACTTTTCCTTCTAATAATTTCATATAATTCGAATGATAGGTTATACATCTCAAAGATAAAAATAAAAAGCATGTTGATTCCAATAAAATTAAACAGCTGAAAATCAATTAAATGTATATTTTTCACACTTTTTAACACTAAAATCAACACAATCAATAGTATTACTATTATTTTTGCATAAAAAAAGAACATAAATGAATAATTTGTTAGCTAATATTAAAATTGCGATCAACGAGAATTTATTTGTAAAGGATCCCAATTCCAGTGATTTGGGAAAAAAGATCATTCATCATTCTGTTATCATGATCGAAGGGATCGGCTATGAAGCCTTTACATTCAGGAAATTGGGTCAAAAGATAGATTCTCCCGAAGCATCTATTTATAGATACTTTGAAAGCAAGAACCAATTGTTAGCTTACCTCATCTCCTGGTATTGGGGATGGATGGAATATAGACTTGTATTTGAAACAGCCAATATTGCCTCAGCTGAAAAGAGATTAGAAAAAAGTATTGCTATTATTTCCAATGAAATGAAAGAAGATATGGTGGTGGAGGATATAAGCATTAAGAAACTTCATAGAATTGTTATTTGTGAATCGAGTAAATCCTACTTAACAAAAGATGTGGACAAAGCGAACAAAGAAGGAGCGTATTTAAATTATAAACAATTTGTATCAAGGATTGTACTTATAATAAAAGAGATCAATTCAGGCTACAAATATCCCAACATGCTTTTATCAACAATTATTGAAGGTGCCCATTTGCAAGTATTTTTTGCAGAACACCTTCCACGGCTCACGAATGTGCAAAAAACAGAAGATTACATCGCGAAATTTTACACAGAACTGGCATTAAAGGCAATCAAAAAATAATATGAAAACACCTTATCAACGTTTTTGGTTACTACTAAAACCCGATCAAAAGGAAATTTATCAGGTATATACCTACGCTTTTTTTAAGGGGGCAATAGCATTATCTCTTCCTATCGGGATACAATCCATTGTTAATTTGATACAAGGTGGACAGGTTTCCACTTCATGGATGGTTCTTGTAGGCATTGTTGTACTTGGAATTGCAATGGGAGGATATATGCAGCTGATGCAAATGCGAATCACCGAAACGATTCAACAAAAAATATTTACCCGTGCAGCATTCGACTTTACCTACAGAATTCCTAAGATCAAACTTGAATCTATCTACAAACATTATGCACCGGAATTAATGAACCGTTTTTTTGATGTACTTACTCTTCAAAAAAGTTTAGCAAAGATCATTATTGATTTCTCTACAGCCATTCTGCAGATCATATTTGGATTGATCCTATTATCATTATACCATCCATTCTTTATAATATTTAGTTTACTACTTATAATTTTAGTATACGGTATCATAAAATACACTGCAAAAAAAGGACTGGAAACCAGCTTGAATGAGTCAAAATATAAATATAAAGTTGTATCCTGGCTGGAAGAACTTGCCCGTTCAAAAGATTCCTTCCGTTTATCAGGTAATACCAATCTTCCTGAAATAAAAACTGACGAACGTGTGGAAGGATATTTAACGTATCGTGAAGATCACTTTAAGGTATTAAAGATGCAATATATTCTTCTGTTAGCATTTAAAGTGATCATTGCTCTAGGCTTATTGGTTGTAGGAGGATTGCTGGTACTGGATCAACAAATGAATATCGGTCAGTTTATTGCATCAGAGATCATCATACTTCTCGTGATCGATTCTTCAGAAAAGATCATCTTGAATCTGGAAAATATATTTGACATTTTAACATCATTAGAAAAAGTAGGTCAGGTAACCGACCTGGAGCTTGAAAATTTAGATCAAAACTCATCACTCGATCACACTCTAGACAAAGCGCTCAAAGTAGAAATAAAAAACATCAGTTTTGCTTATCCGGGAAA
>JAFLBF010000024.1 GCA_017303895.1 Bacteroidota bacterium
CAACAGGTGCTGCAGGAACCAACGGAAGCAATGGTGCTACAGGAAGTACTGGTGCAACCGGTCCACAAGGCTTACAAGGGATAGCGGGCGTAACAGGGTCAACAGGAGCAACAGGTGCTGCCGGAACCAACGGAACTAATGGTGCTACAGGAAGTACTGGTGCAACCGGTCCTCAAGGTTTAGTTGGCGTAACAGGTGCTACAGGAGCAACAGGTGCTGCTGGAACAAATGGAAGCAATGGTGCAACGGGAAGTACTGGTGCAACCGGTCCACAAGGAATAGCAGGTAATGATGGTGTAACAGGTTCAACAGGAGCAACAGGTGCAGCAGGAACAAACGGAAGTAATGGTGCAACGGGTAGCACAGGTGCAACGGGTGCAGCAGGAGCAACGGGTGCAGCAGGAGCAAATGGGGTGGATGGTGCTACCGGTGCAACTGGACCTCAAGGTGCAACCGGAGCAAATGGAAAAGTGATCAATGTGACTTATTTTGTAAGTTCAACACGTATGGGTTTAGCTCCTTCTAGTAGTATAACAATGGCTTCTTTCAATGTTGATAAACTTTCACCAACAAGCATTTTGATAGTTGATGGTTCGATAAGTGGTTTTGGTAATTTTTCTGGAGCAATGCAACAAGGTTGGAAATTAGGAAGCGGAACAGAGGTATTGGCACAAGGCTTAATGTATGAACCAAACAACTGGAATAAGTTATTCCCGACTAAAGCCATTATCGCGGGGCATACAACTACTGGCTCACAAACACTCGTATTTCGATATTATACAGCAAATGGAGCTTCATCTGATAGACCTTTTCTTGTTTACAATCCTAATGGATTAGATGATCCAAGACTTGGGCAAACAAGTTCTGTTTATATCGTATATGAAATTGAGCCATAATTAGTAATAAATTATGTATTTCAATTAGCCTCACTTTTTGTGAGGCTTTTTTTATTCTTACCTTTGCACCATGATAGCAATTGACAATACCATCGTTTCGGAACATTTATTAGAGAAAAAATTTGTGTGCGACCTTAATGCCTGCAAAGGGGAATGTTGTGTTGCCGGTGATTCCGGTGCTCCGCTCGATGAAGAAGAAATTGCTATCCTGGAGGATATCCTGGATGAGGTGAAGCCTTACTTGCCTAAAGATGGAGTTAAAGCCATTGAAAAGCAAGGTGTATGTGTGATCGATGAAGATGGTGATTTTACCACGCCATTAGTAAAAGGAAAACATTGTGCTTTTACCATCTTTGATGATGGAATAGCCAAATGCGGAATAGAACAGGCGTATATCGATGGAAAGATCAAATGGAAAAAACCGATCTCCTGTCATTTGTATCCTGTCCGTATTACAAAATACAAGGATTATGATGCTGTGAACTACGATAAATGGGATATCTGCAAACCTGCTTGTGAATGCGGTGCCCAATTGGATGTTCCGGTATATAAATTCCTCAAAGAGCCACTTATCCGTAAGTATGGTAAAAATTGGTACAAACAATTAGAGCTTGCTGCGGAGCTCAAAAAATAATTTCAGGAAACAATTTTGGTTTTCTTTGAAATGAACGATCTTTAAATAGCTTGATTTTATTGACCATTTGGCGCCTTTTCGCCCGAAACCGCAATAACTCTAAAAACGTTTTTTTTGACTGAAACAAATTTTTTTAGGGGAAATTTTTAGATTTTTTTCCAATTTTTCTAAAAGGCTGTTTTTTAATACGTTGGTCAATTCTTAACATTCGTCTGTTAATTTTCCGTGTTTATAACTTCGGGCAAATGTTAATTCAATATCCTTGACACACTCTGAATTTGTTTACACATTTGTAGACCACAATTTCTATTAGCACGATTTTATTGAAATCAACAAAATAGAGGGGTTTAGAGCCTCAGGGGATTTTTTCCCTCTTATTTTAAAAGTGACGGAATTGTAAACGACTGACAAACTGATTGTTATCAAAATATAAAGAAATTGAGTACCATGGAAGAACCAATATTAAAAGAGAATAAAGACAGATTTGTTCTTTTCCCTATCAAACATCATGATATCTGGGAAATGTACAAAAAAGCAGAAGCGAGTTTCTGGACTGCTGAAGAAATTGACTTAGGTCCTGACATGTCTGATTGGGAAAATAAGTTGAATAATGATGAGAAACACTTCATTAAACATGTACTTGCTTTCTTTGCTGCCAGCGATGGTATCGTGAATGAGAATTTAGCGATCAACTTCATGAATGAAGTTCAGTACCCTGAAGCACGCTGTTTTTATGGTTTCCAGATCATGATGGAGAACATCCACTCTGAAACCTACTCTCTGTTAATAGATACATACATTAAAGATCCGAAAGAAAAAGACATGCTTTTTCATTCCATAGACACTTTGCCATGTGTTGGAAAAAAAGCTGAATGGGCTTTAAAATGGATAGGAAACGGAACTTTCCAGGAGAGATTGATCGCCTTTGCTGCCGTTGAAGGTATTTTCTTCTCAGGAAGCTTCTGTTCCCTATTTTGGTTAAAAAAGCGTGGCCTTATGCCGGGCTTAACCTTCTCAAACGAATTGATCTCCCGTGATGAAGGATTACATTGTGATTTTGCTTGTTTGTTATACGGACAATTAGAAAATAAATTATCACAAGACAAAGTGAAAGACATCATCACGAATGCGGTAGAGATCGAAAAAGATTTCGTTTCAGATGCATTACCTGTTCGTTTGATCGGGATGAATGCCGACATGATGTGCCAGTATATCGAATTCGTTGCTGATCGTTTATTGGTTGCATTAGGTTGTCCGAAAGCATACAACGCAACAAATCCGTTTGACTTTATGGAGTTGATCTCCTTACAAGGAAAAACAAACTTCTTTGAAAAACGTGTGGCTGAATATCAAAAAGCCGGTGTTACAGGAAACAAAGAAGACAATGTATTCAGCTTGGATGCTGATTTTTAATTTGAAAGTACAAAGTATAAAGTACAAAGAATTAAGAAGATGCATAAGTACAAGGAGCTTACAGTTTGGCGAAAAGCAGTTGATTTAGCAGTGGAGATGTATCTAATAGCCGGTGAGCTTCCGAAAGAAGAACAATATGGATTGACTTCGCAAATAAAACGTTGTGCTGCCTCGGTAGCATCAAATATTGCAGAAGGAGCGGGAAGAAATACAAACGGGGAGTTTGGACTTTTTTTAGGAATATCAAATGGATCCTCTTGTGAATTAGAAACACAATTGATCATTGCGAATAAGTTAGGATATATAAAAGATGAAGTGCTTGATTCAGCCGTAAAAAAGATCAACGAAGTTCAAAATATGACATTTAAACTTCAACAAACAATAAAGAACAACTAAACAGTCATTATACATAATACAAACTACTTAATACTTTAAAAATTTATGTACGTAATCAAAAGAGACGGTAACCGCGAATCAGTAAAATTCGACAAAGTAACAGCTCGTATTCAAAAGCTTTGCTATGGCCTGGACCCTATTCATGTGAGTCCAATTAATGTTGCCATGAAAGTTATTGAAGGTATTTACGAAGGTGTTACTACCAGCGAGTTGGATAACCTTGCTGCCGAAACTGCTGCATCGCTTACTACCAAACATCCCGACTATGCGCTATTGGCGAGCCGCATAGCAGTTTCTAACTTGCATAAAAATACCAATAAGTCGTTTTCCAAAACAATGGAAGCGCTTTACAACTATGTTGATCCTAAAACAGGTAAGAAAGCGCCTTTGATCGCTGACGATGTGTATGAGATCATCATGAAAAATGCACAAGAATTAGATTCTACGATCATCTATGATCGCGATTTTGGATATGATTATTTTGGATTCAAAACATTAGAACGTTCTTACCTTCTTAAATTAGACGGTAAAGTAGCTGAGCGTCCACAACACATGATCATGCGTGTGTCTGTTGGTATCCACAAGGATGATATCGCTTCTGCTATTGAAACATATAACCTAATGAGCGAGCGTTGGTTTACACATGCTACACCAACATTGTTCAACTCAGGTACGCCTAAACCTCAAATGTCTTCTTGCTTCTTGTTAACTACAAAAGAAGATAGCATTGATGGTATCTATGATACATTAAAATCTTGCGCTAAGATCTCTCAAAGTGCAGGTGGTATCGGATTAAGCATCCATAACATCCGTGCTACAGGTTCTTATATCCGCGGAACAAACGGTACTTCTAACGGTATCATCCCAATGTTGCGTGTATTCAACGATACTGCACGTTACGTGGATCAAGGTGGTGGAAAACGTAAAGGTTCTTTTGCTATCTACTTAGAGCCATGGCATTCAGATGTGTTTGATTTCCTTGACCTACGTAAGAACAATGGTAAAGAAGAAATGCGTGCACGTGACTTGTTCACTGCTATGTGGACTCCTGATTTGTTCATGAAACGTGTAGAAGCAAATGCGGAATGGAGCTTGTTCTGTCCGAACGAAGCACCGGGATTAGCAGAATGCTGGGGTGAAGAATTCGAAAAATTATATACGAAATACGAACAAGAAGGTCGTGCACGTAAAACAATCCCTGCACGTGATCTTTGGGCTGCTATCATTCAATCACAAATTGAAACAGGTAACCCATACATGTTGTACAAAGATGCTGCAAACAGCAAATCGAATCAACAAAATTTGGGTACTATCAAATCTTCCAACTTATGTTGTGAGATCATGGAGTACACTTCTCCTGATGAGATCGCAGTTTGTAATTTAGCTTCTATTGCATTGAACCGTTTTGTGGAAGATGGACAATTCAACCACCAACGTTTATTCGAGATCACCTATGTGATCACGAAGAACTTGAATAAGATCATTGATCGTAACTACTATCCGGTAGCGGAAGCACGTAACTCTAACTTACGTCACCGTCCGATCGGTATCGGTGTTCAAGGTTTGGCAGATGCTTTCATCTTGATGCGTTATCCATTCGATTCGGAAGAAGCAGTTCAATTGAACAAAGACATTCACGAAACGATCTATTACGCTGCTATGACTGCTTCTAAAGACTTAGCAAAAGTAGACGGACCATACGAAACATTTGCAGGTTCACCGGTATCAAAAGGGATCTTCCAGTTTGATATGTGGGGTGTTAAACCAAGCAACCGTTGGGAGTGGGATGTATTAAAAGAAGAGGTGAAAAAACACGGTGTGCGTAACTCCTTGTTATTAGCTCCAATGCCAACTGCTAGTACATCACAAATTTTAGGTAACAACGAATGTTTCGAACCATATACTTCTAACATCTATTCAAGACGTGTATTGTCAGGTGAATTTGTGATCGTGAACAAACACTTATTGAAAGACTTAGTGAAATTAGGTATCTGGAACGATCGTTTGAAAAATAAGATCATTGCAGCAAATGGTTCTATTCAGAACATTGCGGAGATCCCAGATAATATCAAAGCATTGTACAAAACAGTGTGGGAGATCTCTCAAAAAGTGATCATCAACATGGCAGCTGACCGTGGTGCATACATTTGCCAGTCACAATCATTGAACTTATTTGTTCAGGATCCAAACTTTGCGAAATTATCAAGTATGCACTTCTATGGCTGGAAAGCAGGATTAAAAACAGGTATGTACTACTTACGTACAAAAGCTGCTGCTGATGCTATTAAGTTTACTGTTGAAGCTGAAGCACAAACAGAAACACCTGAAGTATTAGGAAACGAAGATGTATTGATCTTAGAGCGTCAGCAACAGATCTCTGCAGAACGTCAAGCATTACTTGAAAAAGAAACAGCAGAAAAAGCAGCTGAAGTAGCATCACAATTATCTTGCTCTTTAGATAATCCGGATGCTTGCGAAGCTTGTGGAAGCTAAGAAATAAAACAAGTATAAATTCGAAACCCCAACCCAAAAAGTTGGGGTTTTGTGTTATATGTTAATCAAATCAAAGAGGATGGATTTTTCTTGTTTTGTTCCTTTTTTGATCTTTCTCAAAAAAGCCTATTTTTGCTTAAGTATTGGGATGAGAAATGTTTTTAAATCTAAATAGAAATGAATAAAATATTAAAAGCTTTTTTACTTTATATATTGTTTTCTAGTCAATTGTTTGCTAATTGGTCTGATTTAAACACTGGTATAGTAGATAATCTTAAAGGGGTTAGGTTTTGGGGTACAAATGGGGTAGTAGTTGGTGAGAAAGGATTTTATTATACACAGACAGGAGGAAACGGCCCTTCAAGTTGGAATAGATTTGTTATAACAGCAAATTATACAGATTCGTTAGTTTATGAACAATGCAGTTTTAGTGCAATTGATTCACACACAAGTAATATAGCATATATATGTGGACAGGATACAATTGCCAACAGATCAGTAATATTTAGTTTTAATGTGAATACATTAACATATGCTATTGTTTTTGTAGGTCCAGTAGGTAGCGCTTTAAATAATATTAAATTCAATACTACAGGGTCTTTGTTATTTGCAGTGGGGGATAACGGATTTGTTGTAAGGTCAAACTTGTCTGCATACAATATAGTAAGTATTGGCATAAATAATGATTTAAATTCGGTTTCAGTAAATGCTGGAAAAGTTGTTATTGCAGGTGATGGCGTTATGGTCAATTGTACAGATAATGGCTCAACCCTGATTCCAACTGTTTATAATCACCCCTTGGTTGATATTCGTTCAGCATACCCTGTTAATTCAACTTCGATTTATGGAGTGGGTTCCACTTTTTACAAATTCACCTCTGGTGGTGGGGTGTATACAAGTATGAGTAATTATGATCCTGTAATATTAAATGGGAATGATATTTTTTATTCAACATCTGGTTTTTATATCGCAACAAATTCAGGAATATATTTAACTGATTTTAATGCTACGTATGCTGAGTTTCAAGTTAATTCTGGTAATTTGAAGTATAATAAAATTTGGTTTACATCAACATCCTCAACTCTAGGTTATGCAGTTGGTCCAAATGGATTGGTTGTTAAAACTAGCCAAGGAGGGGTGCCGAATAAACCCTATGCAAGAATTTTAAGTTCAAATATTAATTGTAAGGGTGATTTGTCATCACTAGTTGCTCACCCTGGCTCTGCAACTAATTGTAATTGGGTGCTTAATTCTTTGCCAATATCTTCAACATGTGGTGGGTTAAATTATACGTTTAATACTGAAGGAACATATACCCTTTCTTACATAGTATGGAATTCTTCAGGTATTTATGATACAGTTTCGAAAATAATAGAGGTTGTTTTACCACCACTTACAAATATAACAGTAGATGTAAATGATTCGATTCTATGTAAAAAAGAAGCTATTGTAATAACATTAGATACTAGTCAAGTAGGGTATGTTTATTCATTGAATACTGCTATGCAATCTAATAACTTGGGGGCTTGTATGGGGGGTAATGGTTCTGCTATATTGAATTCAGATTCTTTAGATACTGGTGGTAGTTATTTTATCAAAGTCACAAGTACACTTTCGCAATGTTATAAAATTATTACTGATTCAATTGATATTGTTGTTGAAAAGACAAAAGCTAATTTTCATAATTCATATATCAATTCAAATACAACTGAAATAAATACAATTTTTGACAATTCAGATGATGCTCAAAATTATTTATGGACATTTCCTGTTGGAAGCAGCCCTGTTAGTTCATCAATACAAAATCCAACTGTAAGCTTTACTATTCCCGGGTATAATGAAATAAAACTTGTCGTCTGGAGTGATAATGGATGTTTCGATTCAATAGTGAAAACTGGTCCATTTGTTTATATTGAACCTCAACCTGAAGATACTTGTTGGGCATTTGCAGTTGATGGTGAAGACCCTCCCTATGTGAATTATTATTCCCCAGGTTTCTTGGATATAAATAAAGTAAAAACTGGATATCTGATTTCTGGTAGAACTTATAAAGATATATTTACTTCTAGGTTAGGTTTGAGTTACGGAAGAACAGAAACTAGAGGTGGAGTTTTGTGTAGGTACTCAAGTAATGGTGTTCTAAAGTGGATGATTATGAATAGAGATTTTACACCAACACCAGTGGGTTCTATTGAATCACTAGTTGCCTCCTGCGCAACAGATAAAGATGGGAATATATATAACAGGAAATAGCATAGGTGGATCATATTTTTATTTAAATAATGGCGATTCTGTTCAAATAGCAAATCCCGATTCGCTAGGCGGACCATATTCCTATACAAGTCATTGCTATATAGCAAAGTTAGATTCATTAGGAAATCTTTTGTGGCGAACTGTAATTACACACGGTAAACCATTTAATATAACACTGGACAAATCAAATAATATTTTGTTAATGGCCGATGTAGGTTCGAATAGTTTGTATTTTAAATCATATAGCTCACAACCAATACCCAATGTAGATGGTAATCAAAAAATTTTGCTTAAAATAGATAACAACGGGAATTTAATATGGTGTAGTAAAATTTCTTTAAATTATTCAAATTCTATTCAATTTTCTGAATGTAATATAGATCATTCTAATAATATATATATCACTGGATCATATGAGTATAATTCAACATTTTATTCATCTAATTCTCCATTTTCTCTATCCATTAGCTCATCAAGTGTTGGGGAGAAATTTTATGTTGTAAAATATGATAGTACAGGTTTGGTGAAATGGCTTGTAAAAGGTATAACATCAAATATACCTAATAATGGATCAGCAGGAACTGGAATTGTTGTTGATTCACTTGGTAATAGCTATGTTTGTGGAGTTACAGCAATTAGCACTAATAATAGCAATAATAATTTTATTGTGACTGATAGCTATACTTCACATACGACTAATGTGGGAAGCTTTTTTTTAATGAAAATAAATACAAATGGTATTTTGAATTGGATTACAGGTATGAAAAAGCAGTCTTCAACAGCCTGCTATTCTCCCAAATTAGCAATTTTTAATGATAGAATAGGTTTGATTGGAAAAGTACACATTACAGGTTTTACTCCATGGACAGGAGATATTATGTCAACAAATGGCGATAGTATGAGTATTACACTTAATCGAGGAGATGCTGTTGTCGCAGATTACGATACAGCTGGTGTCCTACATGATGTGTATTATATAAGTAATTCAAATATTTATTCAGGTATAATGCCTATTTCTTTACAAATGGATAACAATAATTACTATGTTTTAGGACATGCAAGTATGAATATAAACTCTTCAACTTTTGCTTGTCTTAATGATGTCATAATACCGAATGGTGCCTATGAAAGTCTTGTTGCAAAAATGGAGAGAGTAGGGTGTTTGCCTGGAGTAATCACGAATAGCAATATTAATTCAATACAATTAAAAAGCATTTCTGTTTTCCCTAATCCTAATTCTGGAAATGAAATAGAAATTATATCAACTATTTCCTCTGGGCAAATAAAAATATATGACTCATTAGGTGGAGTGGTTTACAGTTCAAGCTTTAACAGCCCAAACTTTCGCCTTTCGTGTCAAAATGTTTTAAACAGTAGTGGGATCTATATTATAGAATTGATTTCAGAGAATGATCGGGTTTATTCTAAGTTAGTTGTTAATAAATAGTATAAGATTTTCGCCCTAGCAGGTGTTATCACCCGATAGGGCCTTTTTATTCCCTTTTTACCGCCCCAAGGTAACGTTCACCGACTGCCAGTCTCCTCTTACCTAATTTCACTTGTACCACTTGTACACCCATTCTACATTTGTCAAAAAAATCATAGAAATGGAAAATCAAGATCAAATGAACCCTGACTTTTGGAAAGAAGCAGAAAGAAGACATAAACGTGGTAAAATAGCCGGTGGTATCCTGCTGGTAGTGATCGGTGCTTTATTCTTAGGACGTGAACTGGGAATGTACCTTCCGCACTGGATCTTCTCCTGGAAAATGCTCCTTATCGCCATTGGTACACTCATCATTGTAAAAGATGATCGTAAAAACTTAAAAGGATATTTACTCATCCTCATCGGTGGAATGTTCCTAGTAGCCGATATGCTTCCGGGCATGGGCTTGCGCTCACTCATGTGGCCAATATTGGTGATCCTTATCGGTTTGTACATCATTTTTAAACCGAGAAACAGGCATCATTTCAAACATAAAATGCACCGCAAGTATCAACGTCATCAATGGCATTTTGGTGAAGGCTATGAAGTGTCGGATGATGATAAGATCGAATCGACTACATTCATGGGAGGTGTAAAAAAAAACATTATTTCTAAGAACTTTAAAGGGGGAGAGATCACCAATGTGATGGGTGGCGTAGAGATCGATCTGAGTCAGGCCGATTTTACAGGAACAGCAACTCTTGAAGTTACCAATGTATTAGGTGGGGCAGCATTGGTGATCCCTGCCAACTGGGAAATTCAATCGGAGCTGGTATCTGTTATGGGAAGCATTGAGGACAAACGTCCGGTTCATGCCAACATCAGCCAGGTAAGTCCTAAAATACTGATCCTTCGCGGAACTGTATTCATGGGAGGAATAGACATTAAAAGTTATTAATAAAATGAAAACTCATAAAATAAAGATCATGCAGCAATATTTAGCCAAACTCATGTTCAATATTGATGTTGAACAAGGGGAGTACGATGCACAGTTCGATGAACAAGTGCGCATCATTGAATCGACCGATTTTGAGACAGCCTTTCAAAAGGCCCGTTCCATCGGCAAAAATGAAGAATCCTCTTTTTTGAATAAGGATAATAAATTGGTAAGCTGGAAATTTATTGATGTGGTGGAATTGTTCCCGCTAAAAAATGCAAAAGATGGAGAACAACTATTTTCCATTACACACGAAGAGCAAAACGCTTCCACCTTCATCAATTTTGTTAGAGAAAAATCAATGATGCTTCAAGTAAAAAGCTTAACTTTTGCCTAGTAAATCAAAAATAATAGAAACACGATTCCCGATATTTAAAACGATCCAGTACGGACTCGTCTTTATGACTGTGTTTGTTGGGTTTCAAACCCTCATCATTCACCGTATGGGATGGGATTGGAAAATTTCATTCACCGATGCTTTTTTCTCTATCGGATTATTAGTGTTTTTCTGTTTGGATATACTGACCATTTTTACATTCTATCAGCCTAGTAGGTCCAATTACTTTTATCGTTTCTTATTTGTTATTGCTTTTACAATACTGTATGGAATTACTTTAAAATGGACACTCTCCTGGTTTTTCCGTGATAATGAAGCCTATCTGAATTTTCTTCTTTTGTCGATGCCCGTGAGAGCGATTTTTACCATGGTGATCTGTTTGTTTGTAGTGGTATTGCATTGGATGTGGAATACACTGAATGAACAACGCGAAAAAGAAAAGAGAAGAGTGGCCATGGAACAATTAGCCAAAGATGCAGAACTGGCTACCTTGCGTCAAAAATTACAGCCTCATTTTTTATTCAATAGTTTAAATTCCATCAGTGCACTTGCTGCAGCAAAGCCGGAGCAGGCACGAAAAATGATCCAGCAACTTTCCGATTTTTTAAGAGGAACATTGAAGAAAGATGAAGAGAAAGTGATACCGCTGAAAGATGAATTACAGCATTTAAGTTTATATCTCAAAATTGAAAAAGTGCGATTCGGACATCGTTTAAATATTGAAATGGACAATGCGCCCGATGCGGATGATCTGCAGACCCCTCCATTGTTATTGCAACCCATCGTTGAAAATGCCATTAAATATGGTTTGTACGACACCCTGGGGGATACCGTTATTTCTATTCAAACACAAAAAGAGGAGAACTATTTGATCGTGCGTGTCAAAAATCCTTTTGATCCACAAACGCAAGAAAGTAATAGCGGAACCGGTTTCGGATTAAGTTCCATTCAAAGACGATTGTTCTTATTGTATGCTCGAAACGATCTTTTAACGATAGAGAAGAAGGAAAATCTATTTATTACAACGCTAAAAATACCTCAACTAAATGCATAAAGTGATCATTATTGATGATGAGCCATTGGCAAGAATGGTGGTACTGGAATATTTGAATCAATTTCCGGACTTCACTGTTGTGGCCGAATGTGATGATGGTTTTCAAGGAATGAAAGCCATTCAACAGCATCAGCCTTCCTTGATATTTTTAGATATTCAAATGCCAAAGATCACCGGATTTGAAATGCTGGAGTTGTTGGATACTCCTCCTGCAGTGATCTTTACGACTGCTTTTGATGAATATGCCATCAAAGCATTTGAGGCCAACAGCATCGATTATTTGCTGAAACCATTCAGCAAAGATCGTTTTGATCAGGCAATCGAAAAATGGAGAAAACAATACCGTGCTGATGATAAAAAAATAGATCAATTGTTGGAGAATCCTTCCAAACAATCGGAAGAGAAGAATAGGATAGTTGTGAAAAACGGTGCGGACATAAAGATCATTCCATCTAAAGAGATCCACTACATAGAGGCCTATGATGATTATGTAAAGATATTTACTGCCGACTCCTATTATCTGAAGAAAAAAACGATGAATTATTTCGAGCAGACATTGGATCCGGCTGTATTTTACCGCACACACCGTTCGTTTATTGTGAACCTCGAGCAACTAACTAAAATTGAACAGCTGGAGAAAAATACCTATCTGACCATTTTGAAGAACGGAAAGAAAATTCCTTTGAGTCGCTCGGGATATGTAAAATTGAAAGAGCTATTGGGACTATAGAATGGTTAAAATTTTCCTCCCGATCCGCCACCACCAAAATCACCACCGCCAAGATCGTTGTTTGCTTGTTGAGGACTGTGTACCTGCTGTGAGAAACTTTGCGCGATCACAAGCGCTTCCGCATTGGTCTTTAAAAAATTATCCTCATCTACATCCTCTTTAAAGGTAATTCCATGCTTGTCGGTTTTTAAATATCGTATGCTGAAATAGGCGATCAGTATCATGATCATTCCTGCTATAGTAAATGTGACTTCCGGATGTCCCAAACTGAAATAATATTTGAAGGTGAGTACCGCTACTGCTACCAACAATAATCCGATCCACAAACTTACTTTGTCTTTGTTCTTCAATCCCATGAATATATAGCCAATAGGAACCAATGCAGTAAGTGCATAAAAAATAAAAGCTAAAGGAATATCCTCTCCTTCAGCTAAATTCATATCAAAAAATTCGATGCTGCTTTCGCGTATCACAAAATAATTGCAGGAAAGATAGAATATGATCAAGGCGATACTTTCGGCTGCTATTAAACAGTTTTTCCATGGGAGTACTGCATCCTTCTTTTTTTGCTTTTTAGCCATCAGATAGATGAATGCCGACAAAAGCATTAGTGCAAAAGGCATGATCAGTTTGGCTATATCACCTAAATTCAGCAATGTCAAAAAGTAAATAACATACACACAAAGAACAGTCAATATACTACTTATAGTATCTAAATAGCGGATAGAACCAGCTGCCAAAAAAGGTAGAAACAGGATAGATGAGATCAATGCGCCATTACTGCTGTCATTGTCCACTGTAAAAAGAATAGCAGATAAAATGAATCCATAAGCGGAGTAAAGCAAAGCTTCATCTACTCCTGAGCGATAGATCATTTTATTCCGGATAAACAATTCGAGTGCTGCAATACATATTATTGCGAAAAAGATGGATGTGATAATAGGAAATAGATCGGAAAACTCCAGTCCATTACTTGCTGTGAACGCAAAAAGTGTATAAAATCCCAGGGCGGCACTTACAGTAATAGTCGTGAATATGAATAAGCCTATTTTTACAAAAATGTTCGGATCATAAAAATCAACATGATACTTTTTAAGGATCGCACTCATTTGCCCGGATGAAATAAATCCATGTGCATACCATTGTTTGGCTTTTTTAAGAACAGCCAAATTGTTGATGAATGTTTGGTTATAAGCGATCATTTCTTAATTCCTAAAATTCGTTTATAAAAAATGAAGAACAGAACTACTGCTGCACAAGAGACCATAACATATAAGAATCCCATGGTGATTGCAAATTCATTATCGATCTCAAATAGTATTTGAAAAAAGGTATAAGTTAGTCCGATATATCCATAAATAACAGAGAGCAATAGGAATAAAAATGATTGTTCTTTCCGTGCATAGAAAATATAGTATGTACAAATGCCAGCCAGAAGTATGAAGCTGAAAAGCTTTAAGGGTTGATCAAATAGGGCAGCCAAAGCAGCAACACAGATCATGTTGATCGCAAAATTGTTATAGCTGAATGCAAAATGTTTTTTTATGTTCTTCATTTCGGAATACTTTGCTATCCCTGCTATCAACAAGCCCAATACAATAGAGGTAAGTATGATGCCTACATCTGAAAAATCATTTTCTTCTAATAATTGCATAGGCGTAACCGATAGTCCAGCCCATGCAGCTAGTCCGCTAATTCCTAGTGATAAAATTCCTTTATGATCGAAATAATAGGCACAGAAAAAGAAGACAAGCGTTGGAAAAAGAGTGGCTAATCCATAGTGTGTTCCAAATAAGGTGTATTGATATTGAAAATATGCAATAAAGATCCCGAACAACAAACATCCCAATAATACGATATAATCAAAAAAGGGGGAGTCGAATTTTACTTGCTCATGGGAATAGCTTTTTCTGTTTTTGTAGGCGTAATAAAAGCAGGCACCGCATGCCAAAAGAATAGAGGCAAGGATCGCCTGGTGACCGATCGTATCAATGTTCAGATAAACGAGTATGCCGATGCCGGAAGTAAATAACAGAATACCCAAGTAGAGAATCGTTCTTAATTCCCAATGAACCGATAGCGGTTTTGACCGTTCGTAGTGATCAATTGTGTCTAATTGCAATTGATCGATCATGCCATCTTTTAAAAGTTGATCTCCTTCTTTCATGTATTGTAAATGTATGAAATAAATAAAATGGAGAAGAAAGATTAGAATTTTGTTTTCGACTTTTTTTGATGTACATTTAATACGGAAAAAAACACCCGCACACATGAAAAAACAACTACTTCTACTTTTGTTAGGTCTATCTTGTTATACTGCTGAAGCGCAGTTAACAGTAACAGATAGTTTAAGCAATTCACAAATTGCTTCCTTATTACAAGGTTCCGGTCTAACGATCTCCAACTTGATGGTAAACTGCCCGGGTGAATCCATAGGTCAGTTCTCCGGAACATCTGAAATGCCGATCACACAAGGCTTGGTGTTAAGCACCGGTTTGGTGGATTCTGTAGCAGGTCCGGCAAGTTTATTTACAACCTACATTAACAATATGTCCGGTGATCTTGATCTCCAGGCACTAACCCCGCCTTGGACGACTTACGATGCATGTGTGTTGGAGTTTGATTGTGTTCCTACAGGTGATACCTTATTATTTAATTTCTCATTTGGTTCAGAAGAGTATTCTGAGTTTGTGAATGCTTCCTTTAATGATGTATTTGCGATCTTTTTGAGTGGCCCCGGAATTACAGGCACCATTAATACGGCTGCTTTGCCTAATGGCACACCAGTCTCAATCGACAATGTAAATGCAGGAAGCAATAGCAGCTATTTTTACGATAATGAAAACCCTGTTGGTCAGTTTTGCAGCTATGATGGTTTTACAACCAATTTAACGGCATTTGCTGAAGTGCTTCCTTCCAGCACTTACCATTTTAAAGTAGCGATTGCCGATGTAGGGGATAGACAATTTGATTCAGGTGTTTTTTTAGAAGCGTTCAGTTTTAGAAGTGTAATGGCTGTACCAACCTCTATTGCTGAAATTCAAGATGAAAATAAATTAAAGGTATTTCCTAATCCATCAGCAGATCATGTGCAGTTAAATTATGAACTAAATGCTCCTTCAACAGTAGCTGCTTCTATTTATGATGTGACAGGAAAGGTGGTTTATTCTGAGAATTATGGAACACACACAAATGGAGTGTATTCACAAAAAGTAGATGTGAATGCATTAGATGCAGGATCGTATACTCTTATCCTTACTACTTCTCAGGGAAACAGTGTTCGTAAGCTTATCATTCAATAAAATGGCCTAAAAATTGTATTTTTGGCAGCAAATAAAATAATAATATGAAGAAGACATTTACTTTCTTGTTTTTTAGTATCGCATTATCATCCATTGCTCAGGATATTGATTATGCCAATGTGAAGGCTGATTATATCCGTTTGCCGCTTACCCCTCTCAAAAAAGAGGTGAAGAACTATCAGGTTTTGGTGCTGGCAGATTACTTGCAAAAGAATGAACAGCTAAAAACAACCTATCAGGCAAATGTGAAGGCGGCTGAGACAGAATATGCAGCTGCATCCAAAAAATATTGGGAAGCCAGAAAGCAAGATTCTTTGAATGTAGAAAATCAGTTGAATGTGTGGTTTCGTTTAACTCCTGCTCAGCAGGCAGTAACGCCAAAACCGACTTTCATTCCTCAGCCCGCTCCTGTTAAAACACCTGTTGTGGAGCCTTTGTATGATAAGGTATTCAATACAGATCTTTTAGCATCGCAGAATATTAAATTAGAAGGATTCAACCGTTTGCCGGAAAAAGCAGCGATCATTCAGCTAAACCTTACAGGATTTGAATATCAGGAACCAGTATTGACAACGCAAAAAAAGTCTGTAAAAGGTGCTGATGGTAAATATACAGATGTTCCTTATTATTTATATCAATTCAATTATCGTCATGTGACCAAGATTAAGATCCTTGGTCCTGATGGAAAATACATTTTAGATGAGTCTTTTGCTCCAAGTATGAATTATGCTTCATTCCGTTCAAAAGAATTTGCTACTCAGGCAGAGTTGGACGCTTATTGGGCTACACAAAAAAATGTTGACATTGCTACTGCGCAGGACAAAGTGGTGATGGATAATTTAAAACAGATCAATGATCAGTTGAACAATAATTATGGCTTCGTTCCTCAAACGCGTTATGTGCAAGTAGCATTTGTTGATGCAAAAGCGAAGTATGAAGATCTGAAAGAGGCCTTGGTTTCTGCAAAATCCGGATATGCATCTATTAGTCAGCCGGGAACATTTCAGCAAGGAGTAGATCAATTAAATGCAGCTATTTTAAAATGGGAAACGGCATTGAAAGAAAGTAATCTTAAAAGTAAAAAAGCCCGTGTGAATGAAAATGTGACAGAAGCCTTGTTAATGAATTTAGGTGAAGCGTATGTTTGGCTCGGAAACTATACAAAAGCTCAGGAGTATATTTTCAGATTACAAACCTTTAAGATCTCTGCAAAAGAAAAAAGAATTATTGCAAGCACGGAAGCCTTTTTGAATGATCAAAAAAATCGAGCTGAGAAAAATAAATAAAAAAATCCCCGCTTACAAGGCGGGGATTTTCTTTTATAATGCTTTCAATTTTTCTTTCGCCTTCTTGCCGTAAAATCCATTTTCGGCAATGATCTCTTCAAACAATCCCTTTGCTATCTGTTTGTTCCCTCTTTTTAATTCGCTCAAGCTTAAGTACCATTTGGCTTCTTGATAGAATGCATTGTTATTGCTTTTTAGCAGCTCTTCCAACTTTGTAGATGCTTTGTCGAATCTATCGATGTTATAGTAGGAGAGAGCAGAGTAGAATAAGGCATTCACATCGTTTGTGTTGATCGCATGCAGTTCGTTGAAGTAGGTTAATGCTTTTTGGAATTGCTCTTTGTTGAAGTAACGTAGACCTTGTTTTAATAATTGGTCAGTAGCAATACTTTCGTTTTGTTCTTCCATTTCACTTACGATACTTTCTTTATGCTCTTTATAAACAGGAGTTCCACCAGGCAGTAGTTCCTTTTTAGCATATCCAAAGTATAAATTGGTATAATCACTGACTTTTAGATCGTAAATGTAGATCACATCCGAGTTATAACGGGGCAATAATAATTCCTTGTTGATCACCTGGTCATTAATAATGGCTTCTGCCTGAATAGGCTCAAGAGGCTCCACATTCGCAATGGTTCGCTCAAATATTTTTTGCTGGATCACTTGCACCGCTTTTTTTAGTTTTTTGTTGGTGTGTTTGATCTCTTCTTTGGGTATAGCTAGTTCATTATTTATTATCGTGTTCGAATGATCTACCTCCGATATTTCCGAAATTGTGTTTGTCTGAATCGTTTTACCAAGAGTATTGGTCAAAAAATAGAATCCAAAAATGGATGCGATGGAAATACTTGCAATCAAAGCATGTGCAAAGGTTAATGAATGTGAAGCGTGGGTGTTCACTTTTACATCAATGGAATGATCTATGGCAACAACATCACTTAATGTAAAAGGGATGGCTCCAAATCCATTAACCGCACCTGCACATAACTCACAATGTGAGATATGTTGATATAGTTTCTCTTTCTCTTTCACACTTAAGGTGTTACTAGAGTAAGCAGATAATTCTTGATATGTTAAACAGTTGCTTATCATAGGGATGTTTATTTAGTGTTGGTAAGGATCATTTTTAAATTACGCTTTCCATTCTGGATATAGCTTTTTACTTCATTGGCAGAGTATCCGGTGATGGCTACTATTTCGGTATAACTCATGTTCTTGTAATAGAACAATTCGATGCATTTTTTTTGAAAAGGATTTAATTCATTTAAGGCATGTTCGAGCTTCTCTAATTGTTTGTCATCATTTTCCTGCTCTTCTGATTCATTTTTTTGTTGAGTACTGCTGTATTGATAATCCAAAATGCGTTCTTGTTCTGTTTGCATTTTTCTTAGTTCAGATATACAATAGTTCCGCACAACGAATGATAGCCAAATTCTAAAATTTTCTATTTCACGTTTTTTTAGTTCGGTGAATAGTTTTTCGAAGATCTGTATCACGGCATCTTTTGCCATCTCTTTATCTTTGAAGTAATTGATGCACATACCAAGAACAAGATGTGTGTATCGTTTGTAGAGCTCTCCTACATATATTTTTTCTCCGGAACGCTTATAGTTTTCAACCAATTGGTTGTCGCTGAAGTGGCTGTAGTTTGAAGTAGCATTGTTCATAGAGCCTAAGTTTTAGTTTTCCCGGAACCGGTTCTTGGAAAAGAGACGTTAGAATTTCCAGATTCCACATTTTTTTACCTAAAAAGATTCATTTTGTTAGCCGGGATGAGCAAACGGTCAGATTTTAGAAATAAGTGGTCGGTTTTAATAAATTTCAAAAAATAATCATCAGCGCTTATGGAATTGTTGGGAAGGATTCGTCTATCTGTCAAAAGCAATAAGGAAGCGCACCTTGAATCAATTAATCTTAAAATAAACACGATCATGAAAACAATTAAAAAAATAATGATGCTGGCTTTTATAGGAATAGCCGGATCGACCCAAGCACAAGATCTAAGTATTGTAAAAGGAACCGTTTTGGATGAAAATGGAGCACCCATGCTTTTTGCAACTGTTGCTTTATTGGATGATACCGTTCTCGTTGGTGGAACAACAACCGATGATAAAGGCTATTTTATCATTAAATCGAATAATCAGGGCGAATACAATTTGAAAGCGTCCTATACAGGTTATAATTCTCAATTGATCAAACGTGTGAAGCTGGATGCAGCAAAGGTGGCACAGGTAAATTTTAAATTGAATCCATCTACAAACATGTTAACTACTGTGGAGGCGATCGGGGAATACAAAGAGTCGATCATCAATCCAACTTATTCTACAGTAACGGCTATTTCACACGATCAGATCGAGCACATGGCTGTAACAAAAGGGGATATTGTTTCGATCATTACAGCTGTTACTCCGGGAGTATTGGCAACCGATGATGGCAAGGATCTTTATGTAAGAGGGTCCCGCTCCGGAAGTACCCTGTATTTTGTGGATGGAAACAAAGTGATCGGAAGTCCTGCCGTACCGGGAATGGGTATCTCCGGAATGGAAGTGTTAACCGGTGGTGTGCCTGCCGAATATGGCGATTGTACAGGAGGTTTGGTGATCATCACTACCAAAGAGTATAAAATGGAAATGCGTAGAAAAGAGATCAAGAAAAGAAACAGGGAAGAGTCGAGAGTAGAAGCCTCCATGTCATCGGATGTTGAACAATAAATAAAAAAAGCCTGATTTATTCAGGCTTTTTTTTCTCTTTAATGATAAAGGCATTGAATCCGAGTCCGAATGTGATCCTTACTTCTTCTAAAGATAGTGGATAAGGTGCTTCCGCTAAATGCTGACCATACACATATCTGGCTTCCATAAATAAGTGTGCGAAACGCTGGAAATAATAGTTGAAACCCAAACCTGCAGTTCCTAACGGACTTAATACGCCCGGATAATTTGTTCTGCCGTCTGATTTGTCAGGGTCATCAATAAATCGCTGTTTGTATGACTGAGTATAAGCAATGCCGGGTTGTAGGATAAAATATGGATCAAAATGTCCTTTGGTTTGTATATGAAATACAGTGCCTAGCATAACAGAATGGTTATGCAAAAATCCCATAGAGTCGGAAATGCCGTTGCTTCCTAAAAGGTAATTAGCATCACCACGAAAGGAGATCTTATTATCCATGTAATATTCTAAATTCCCATTTACATGAACATTCTGAATTCCACTTTTATACATATAACCCGAAACAATGGATGCATCGGCCCGCATTAAGTGTTTGTGTATGTATTGCTGACGCTCATATTGAG
Organism: Bacteroidota bacterium; assembly: GCA_017303895.1. Taxonomy (GTDB): domain Bacteria; phylum Bacteroidota; class Bacteroidia; order 2-12-FULL-35-15; family 2-12-FULL-35-15; genus 2-12-FULL-35-15. The sequence continues at coordinate 20,514 of JAFLBF010000024.1, forward strand.
CGCTTATTGGTGTTGAGAATAATAACACCAGTACTGTTGAAATGATCGTTCTCATAATGATAGTATTGGGTGAAATTATTTTCTTTTACGATGCTGATCCCACATGTCGAACAAGCGAACGTTCATGCTTAAGTTGACCAAAAGATGACCTTCCACTCCTCTGTTTCTTTGCTTTTCAATCAAAACATCTTTCTTGCCATCTAATTCAAATACTTCGGCTTTTACATCATATCCCAGGTGCATCATGTATTGGGTGGTCAACGAAATATCAACTCTATCGGTCACGTTATAGTGTGCACCAATACCGGCTTGTACTGCGCTGCTGAATTTGTCCTTATAAAAATCACTATTGTTCTTGGAAACTTTTGTATAGTCGAAACAATGTCCGGCCAAAATGTATGGAACAACTTTGCCTTTTGTGGTTTCATAGTTCAATGGATAGCCTAATACACTCCAGCCGATATGCCAGTCAACTCTTCTTGCTACTCCACTGATATCTGTTGTAATGTAATCCATGTACCAGTCGGTATTGACTCTGCTTAAAACACGGATACGGAATTGTCCACCATATCCGAATCCATAGGCCCCATCATCACTGAAGGCACTTACTGTATTCCGAATTCCTAATTGAAAATAACCGCTTTCTTTGTCGAGTTTCTCCCTTTCCTGTGCAAAGCCCGTAATTGATACAAGCAGAATGCTGAGTAAAATTAATTTTTTCATGGTAGTGGGGATCTTGTGTTTCTGAGTATAAAACTAAACTTTATTATTAAATATTGTACAAAAAACTATTATTACCTTTGTGATGATAATTTTTCAAATATCATGTATGCTTAAAAATAATCCTCAAAAAGCGATCATCATGTGGCTTCTGATCGGTTGCTTCCTGATATATGCTATGGTGGTGATCGGTGGTATTACACGACTCACACATTCGGGCTTGTCGATGGTAGAATGGAATATGATCGTTGGTTCCTTGCCTCCCATGAGCGATGCCGATTGGCAGATCCCTTTTGAAAAATATAAGTTAAGTCCGGAGTACCAGATCATCAATAATCAATTTTCTTTAG
>JAFLBF010000025.1 GCA_017303895.1 Bacteroidota bacterium
ATATCGGCTTGCTTTTAGGTGCCAATAAAAAGTCATCAAGAGGTGGCGATAATCTCTACTTTAAAAACAGAATAAAAGCTGCATCGGATCTACTCAAAGCGGGCAAGATCAAGCACATCATTGTGAGTGGCGATAATCATATCAAAGAGTATGATGAAGCAACCGATATGTGTGATGCATTGATATGGGAAGGCGTACCCGATAGCTGTATCACGCTCGACTATGCCGGCTTCCGGACATTTGATTCAATGGTGAGATGTTTAAAAGTATTTAAACAAAAGAATGTAACGGTAATATCACAGGAGTTTCACAACCAAAGAGCTGTTTTTATCGGCAATTATTATGAAATGAATGTGATCGGTTTTAATGCGAAGGATGTACCCGCCAAATATTCCATTAAAACTGCCATTCGAGAATATTTTGCCAAACTAAAGGCTGTTTTGGATCTATATGTATTTCATACCGAACCAAAATTCTTAGGAGAGGAAGTAAAGATCAGGATCTGATCAAAAACCGATATTGAATCCGATACGGAAAATTGGATTGGTATAAGGAGTATATCTGTCTTCGGTAAAGTTATACAAAAGCATGGCCATCACTCCTGCATTTGAGGTAAAACGCTGATAATATCCGCCACCCACTAAAACACTATTCACATCTACCCTCCTTCTGAAAAAATCAAAAGCTTCCAAATTCAAGTATTCATATTCTGCATGGGCAAATAAATAATCGGTAAACATATAACGACCAAACACCCGGCCACCATAAACATTCGTTTCTAATTCGTAGAACTTGTCCTTATACCTGTAATATTGATACGTAACTCCTATCCCGGCTGAAACTTTATCTGTGATCCGGTAACCAACCAATGGCGATACATCCACAAATGTTACTGTACCAAACTGCAAACCCAAATTCCCCCCAAAGAAGATCCTATCCTTGAAATTGTATTTAGGTGGTTGCTTTCTGATCATCGTACTATCCTGCGCATGTGCAGCATGCAAGATGAAGACAAGAATGATGGACAGATATGAAACTTTGATATTCATAGAGTGGTAAAGTTAGCAAAAAAATACGTTTCTTTGAGTCTAAATCCATTAACACAAGAATATGAATATTGTTGTAACAGGAGCCAGCAGAGGTATTGGTTATGAATTGGTGAAACATTTTGCAAAAAATGAAAAAAATACGATCATCTGTACTGCAAGGGATCAAGAAAAGTTAGAAAAGTTAAAAAAGGAATGTGATCACAACCCTAACCATGGCAATGTTATCCCTTTTTCTTGTGATCTCTCCTCTCCTCAATCGATCCATTCATTAACAAATGAAATAAAGAAACATATTCATTCTATTGATATACTCATTAATAATGCAGGAGCTATTGTCAATAAACCCTTTCTGGAACTTAAACAGGAGGATGTACAAAAAGTATATCAAGTAAATGTATTCTCTGTCATTAGCATGATCCAATCCTTATTTCCACTTATGAATAGGAACGAAAGATCTCATATTGTTAATATCAGCAGCGTGGGAGGTTTTCAAGGAAGTGTAAAATTTGCAGGATTATCAGCTTATAGTTCCAGCAAAGCAGCAATGGTATGCTTGACAGAATGCTTAGCAGAAGAATTTAAAGATCAGAACATAGCATTTAACTGTTTAGCCTTAGGTGCAACACAAACCGAAATGCTGGAAGAAGCATTTCCGGGCTATAAAGCTCCGGTTAGTGCATCTGATATGGCAGAATTTATAGCAAATTTTTCAATTACAGGCCATAAATACTTGAATGGCAAGATCATACCGGTATCATTAAGTACACCTTAGTCGATATTTTTAGCGCTTCGAAACAAAAAAAACATATATTCGTAGAACGTTTCGGTAACTAAACACGAGATAAACTACCATAATACACAACAAATCAATAATTTATGAAAAAACTTCTTACGCTTTTTTCGATTGTTCTCATCAGTAAATTTTCATTTTCACAAGACCTTAGTGTTACAGCAATTACCCAACCGGTTTCCGGCTGTGCATTAACTGCGACTGAAAATGTTACGATCAGAATGTTCAACTTTGGTCCTACTCTTACAGCAGGAACTTCATTCAATGTAAGCTATACAATTAATGCAGGTGCTCCGGTAACAGAGCTTCTCACTTTAGGAAGCAATGTTTTGACGAACTCTACATTTACATATACATTTACAACTCAGGCCGACTTGAGCACACCCGGCACCTATACAATTGATGCAACTTGTGCTTTGGCAGGTGATATAAACCCGAGTAATGATGCTTTTACCGGTTACACTGTAATTAACACTGCAGCATCTGCCGGAGGAACAGTAAGTGGTGGAACCAATGTATGTACTGGCACTAATAGCGGTAACCTTACATTAAGCGGTCATACAGGAAATGTATTGAATTGGGAATATTCTACCGATGGTGGTGGTACCTGGATCAGTATCTCCAATACAACTACTACTCAATCCTATCTAAACTTGACTGTGGCAACTCGCTATAGAGCAAAGGTGCAAAACGGATCATGTGCAACGGCAACTTCAACAGAAGCACTTATGACCATTGATCCAATTTCGGTTGGGGGAGCAGTTTCTGGAACAGCTACTGTTTGTAGTGGAACAAATGGAGGAACCCTAAACTCAACCGGAAGAGTAGGAACAATTCTTAAATGGCAATACTCAACTGATGGAGGGGCAACATGGATTGATACCGCTCATGTAGCAACAAGTATTACCTACTCCAACTTAACTGCCACTAGAAGATACCGGGTTCAGGTTCAAAGTGGTGCTTGTACTCCTGTTTTTTCAAGTGCAGCGATCATTACAGTTAATCCTGCTTCTGTAGGGGGAACCGTAACTGGTGGTGCTACTGTCTGTAGTGGAACAAATAGTGGATCATTAACACTATCTGGACATACTGGAAATGTTACCCGCTGGGAATTCTCAACTGACGCAGGAGCTACCTGGACAAATATTGCAAACACAACCACAACACAAGCATTCACTAATTTAACTGCAACCAGATATTTTAGAGCACTAGTAACAAGTGGTGGATGTGCAGGTGTTTACTCTTCCATTGACTCTGTTGTTGTTACCTCTGCCACTGTTGCAGGCTCTGTTAGCGCCAGCGCAACTGTTTGTGCTAGTGGAAATTCAGGGACATTAACATTAAGTGGCCATACCGGTAGCATTAATAACTGGGCTTTTTCTATTAATGGTGGAGCAACATTTACAAATATTGCCAATACAACAACTACCCAAACCTACAATAACCTAACTACAACAACCATCTATCGTGCAAACGTCCAAAATGGAGGTTGTGCTGCAGCAAATTCTACGAGTGCTACCATCACCGTTAATCCGGTTTCCGTAGGCGGAACAACTGCTATTAATGATACAGTTTGTAGTGGTGCGAACAGCGGAACAATTACCTTATCAGGAAATACTGGCAGTGTTACGAATTGGCTATCATCTACTGATGGTATTACTTGGACAAACATTACAAATACAACAACATCGCAGTCATATAATAATCTAGCAGCAACTACCTATTACCAAGCAGTTGTAAAAAGTGGTGTTTGTACTGCTGATTCCTCTTCTATAGATACCATCACTGTTGATGTTCCTTCTGTTGGAGGAAGTGTTTCTGCTAGCTCAAATATTTGTTTCGGAACGAATTCCGGAACATTAACGCTATCCGGCCATACAGGAAACGTAGTAAGATGGGAAAGTTCGATCGATGGAGGTATCAATTGGAGTCCGATCGCTAATACAACAACAACACACAACTACGCTAACTTAACTTTAACTACAATTTTCAGAGCCGTTGTCCAAAATGGAACATGCTCCACAGCAAACTCTTCCACGGCAACATTAACAGTAGATCCTGTTTCTGTTGGAGGTACATTAAATGGAGGTACAACTGCCTGTGGTGGTTCTAATAGCGGAACGCTTACCTTAATTAACTATGTGGGAACTATTCAGGACTGGATCACTTCTACCGATGGTGGAGCTACTTGGACCTCTTTAGGAAATACAAGTGCTACGTTTAATTATACAAACGTTGCTGCAACGACTCAATTTGCTGCGATCGTAGCAAGTGGTGTTTGTTCTAATGACACTTCATCTGTTGCGATCATCGCTGTTGATCCCCCTTCTGTTGGCGGAACACTATCATCAGATGCAACGGTTTGTGCATCTTCCAATTTTGGAACAATTACACTTAGCGGTGAAACCGGAACAATACAAAATTGGCAATCATCAACTGATGGTGGTATTACCTGGTTAACTATTGCTAATACCTCTAATTCACAGATTTACTCTAATTTAACTACGACCACCTCTTACAAAGTAGATGTGAAGAGTGGCGTTTGTAATGTTGCTACATCTAACGCGGTAACAATCACTGTTGACCCTATTGCTGTTGGTGGAACGATCAATGGCGGAACAACCGTTTGTGGAACAACTAACAATGGGACTTTAACATTAACCGGTTCTGTTGGCACGGTTGTAAATTGGGAGTCATCTACCGATGGCGGAACAACGTGGACCACAATTGCCAACACGACCACAACGGAGAACTATACAAACTTAACCGACACCACATCCTACAGAGTAATTGTAACAAGTGGATTGTGTGGCAATGATACTTCAGCGATCGCTACTGTTTACGTTAATCCAATAACTATTGCAGGTACACTTTCTGTAAGTGATACTGTTTGTGCCTCAAGCAATGGTGCTACATTAAATTTAAGTGGTTATACCGGAACGATCCAGGGATGGCAAATGTCATTAGATGGAGGATTTAACTGGATCCCTCTCACAAACACAAGCGATTCTCTAGTATATAATAACCTTACTATGAGTACCAGCTACCAGGTACTTGTTCAGAGCGGTATTTGTAGCCCGGCAACTTCAAATATGGTTACTATCACCGTTGATCCTATTCCATTTGGTGGAACATTAAATGGAACAGCTAGCTTCTGCGACACCATCAATTCAGGAACATTAGACCTTATTAATAGTGCCGGTTCTATTGTGAATTGGGAAACATCAACTGATGGTGGTGCTACATGGAGCACTTTAGCTAATACAACAACTTCTTATACATACACCAACCTGACTGATACTACCTGGTTCAGAGTAATTGTTGGTGGCGGTTCTTGTGGAAACGACACATCAACAGTTGCTACAATTTACGTTAATCCTGCTACTGTTGCCGGAACATTATCTGCTAATGATACTGTTTGTTCAGGAAACAATTCAGGAACACTTCACTTAACAGGGTATGTTGGAACGATCCAAGGATGGGAAATTTCTACTGATGGTGGTTCTAACTGGATCCCTTTAACAAATGCAGCAGACTCTTTGAATTATAACAACCTTACAATAACCACCATGTATCGTGTGAGCGTAAAAAGTGGCATTTGTAATGCGGCCTACTCAAACATCGACACCATTACGGTAGATGCTATTTCCAATGCAGGAACTATCAGTGGTGCAATGGCAGGCTGTGAAGGTAACAACTCCGGCACATTAACATTGAACGGATATACCGGTTCTATCCAAAACTGGGAGAATTCTACAGATGGAATTACATGGACCGGATTAACAAACACTACTGCCACTCAAACCTATTTAAACTTAGTAGACACAACAGGTTACAGAGTGATCGTACAAAACGGTGTTTGTCCTGCCGATACAAGCAGCATTACATCAGTAATTGTATACCCTAAACCGGTTGCAGCATTTACTGCTGATACCGTTTGTTTTAACAACGTAACAACATTCACCAATACATCAACGATCGCTGGTGGATTTATCCAATTCAATCAGTGGGAATTTGGTGACAACAATACATCTTTATCGGCTACCCCAACACATGTATATAGTGCAGCAGGTAGCTATACGGCAACACTTATAACTACATCCAACTTTAGCTGTATGGATACAGCCACAGTTTCTGTATTGGTAAATGCTTTACCATCCAATGTGGTAACAGCAAGTGGTCCATTAGAATTCTGTGATGGTGATACATTAGTATTATCAGCCGTAACAGGTGGATTTGATTATTTATGGAACACAAGCGATACCACATCCAGCATCAATGTAACTGTTTCCGGGAACTTTGATGTGACGATCACAGATACACTAACAGGATGTTCGAATGCAAGTGATATCATTACAGTAACTGTATTACCTACACCGGTTGTATTTGCAGGAAATGATACTACTTTAAGCTTAGGAGGCTCAATGCCATTAAATGCTATGGGAGCAGGTGTCGTAACATGGGCATGGTTCCCTAACACAGGCTTAAACAGTGCAAGCATCCCTAATCCATTGGCAAGCCCGGTTGAAACAACCACTTACCAATTAATTGGTACCGACATCAATGGCTGTACAGATGAAGATTCATTGACAATTACAGTAATAGCTGATTACAATGTAACTGTTTCTAACATGATGACTCCAAATGGAGATGGATACAACGACAGATGGATCATACAAAATTTAGAAAACTATCCGAATACACAGGTAATGGTAGTAAATAGAGAAGGCCAATTAATGTACGAATCGAGCGACTACGATAACAATTGGGATGGAACAAATACATTCGGAAAACCATTGAATGATGGCACCTATTACTACGTGATCAAATTTGATGGAAGTGACAAGATCTATAAAGGTTCAATTACAATTATAAGAGATACGGACAGAGGCGAACAATAATCTAATTTGAACAAAAAAGATCAACTAACTAAAAAACAAAATTCTATGAAGAATTCAATCATAACAACAGCATTAGTACTAACAGGCATCACTGCAATGGCACAACAAATGCCATTTAGCAGCCAGTACTACTCTAACTTCTTTGTTACTAACCCTGCTTTTACAGGAACAAAAGAAAACACCAACGCATTTTTAACTCACCGTTCTCAATGGACGGGTGTTACCGGTGGTCCACAAACAAGCTATTTAACGATCGATGGACCTATTCAGGCAAAAAATATCGGGCTGGGCTTGAAAATATATTCTGATGTAACAGACATTACCAGCAGAATGGGTGCTTTTGCCAACTACTCCTATAAACTGAAGATCAATGACGATAATAATTTATTCTTTGGTTTGGCCGTAGGTGTTTTGAATAACCGCATCGACTTTTCAAAAGCGGTAGTTCGCGATGCAGACGATCCATTGATGTACACTGCACCACAGTCTAAAACAGTGTTTAGCTCCGACTTCGGATTAGGTTACACCTGGAAACAATTAGAAGTAGGATTTGCAATGCCTCAATTTATTGGTAACAAGATCAAGTATAAGGATAACAATGGCGGAACTACCAGCTACCAGTTAGCTAGACATTATCAAGGTTCTGTTAAATATACGTTTGATGTCAATAAAGATAAAGGAATGACAGCCTATCCTTTGATCATGGTGAGAGGATCAGAAGGCTCAACGGTTCAGTATGATATCAATGCTGTTTTTGACTGGCAAAAGTATGGCTGGGTAGGTGTAACTTACCATAGCAATTACGCTGTAGCTGCAAGTATTGGTTTACGCTACAAGAACATCAGCGCAGGATATGCTTACGACTTCAACATCGGAAAAGTAAAAAACTATATGGGAACATCCTCTGAATTCTTATTGAGTTACACCTTTGGTTCTAAAAAAGTAGAAGAAGAACCGGTTGCAAAAGACGATGGAAAAGATGCAGTAGTGGATGCGGCCATTGCGAAATTAAAAGCCGATTCTGACAGTAGCAAAGCTGAAATGGAACGATTGAAAGCTGAATTATTAAAACTAAAAAATGGAGCAAATGGCACTACTGAAGCATCAAAAACAGAAAGTTTAACTGAACAGTTGATGCGTGTTGCATCCAGCAACGATTTCGTTGATGATAACGGGATGAGTTTAGGAGCAGGCTTCTACGTTGTTATTGGAACATTCAGCAACAAAGCCAATGCTACTAAATTTAAGGATGCAAACATGATCAAAGGATACAATGGAACTCAGATCATCCAGAATCATAAAACAAAAGTGTATTATGTATATGTAAAACAGTTGCAAAGTCAGACCGATGCAGAACTGGAGCAACAAAAATACAAAGCAGAATATCCGGATGTTTGGATACAAAAATTAGAATAATTAAAAAGCCCCCGTCAGCACACGGGGGCTTTTTTTATATTTGTAACAATGAATAAACCATCCACGCTTTTAATGATCCGACCGGTTGCTTTTGGATACAATGCCGAAACAGCATCGAGCAACTCATTTCAGCAATCGCAGGCAAAAGAAGAGGCAACCTCCATTCAAACAAAAGCACTTCAGGAATTCGATTCCTTTGTGGAAAAGCTAAATGCATCTGGAGTAAGAATAATTGTAAAAGACGATACCATCGCTCCGCATACCCCCGACTCTATCTTCCCGAATAATTGGATCTCTTTTCATGAAACAAATTCTATTATTCTTTATCCCATGCTTGCCACAAATAGAAGAATGGAACGAAGAATGGACATCGTTGAATCATTGAAAAACAGCACAACAAACGTGATCGATCTGAGTGAATATGAGCAAAAAGAGCTTTTTTTAGAGGGTACCGGCAGTATTGTATTCGACTATACGAACAAGATAGCATACGCTAATATTTCGCCCAGAACAAACAAGGAACTTCTCGACAAGGTATGCGAACTGATCGGATACAGAGTCGTAAGTTTCAAGGCAGTAGATACAAAAGGACAAGATATTTACCACACCAATGTGTTGATGTGCATCGGCAACACCTTTGCGATCCTCAGCGAGGATTGTATTCCAAATAGTGATGAAAAGAAAAGAGTTGTTGAGTCATTAAAAAAAACCGGACATGAGATCATCTCTATTTCTATGGAACAGATCAATTCTTTTGCAGGCAATATGTATCAAGCATTCAATGAAAATGGGGATTCAATCATCATCATGAGCGAACAAGCCTATTCATCACTTTCTCAAGATCAGATCAAAACTGTATCTTCGCATGGTAAAATTCTTCATACACCACTCTATACCATTGAAAGATATGGCGGTGGTAGTGCACGATGTATGATAGCAGATATACGAACTAAATAATACACATACTCATGGCTTCTTTTGATATAGTGAATAAAGTAGATGCACAATTGCTGGATAATGCCATCAATGTAGCACGAAAAGAGATCCTTAACCGCTTTGATTTTAATGGTTCAAAAAGTGAGATCAATTACGATAAAAAAGCACTCACACTCCAAATACTAACGGAAAACGATATGCGACTGGAAGCAATCATTGATGCGATCCGTTCCCGCATGATCAAACAAAATTTGAATCCACTTTGCCTGGATTTTGGTAAAGAGAGTGCCGCCTCCGGAATGATGATCCGTAAAGACATTCGCATAAAAGAAGGGATTGATAAAGAAGTGGCAAAAAAGATCGTAAAGGATATTAAAGATTCCAAACTGAAGGTTACGGCTCAAATAATGGACGATCAGGTGCGTGTAACAGGCAAAAAAATAGACGACCTGCAAGGTGTTATTGCATTGATGCGCAGTGGTAACTATGAATTACCATTGCAATTCGTGAACATGAAATCCTAAAAGAATTTAGGAATAAAAACGATTCCACCAATCACACATGCTATAATGGCTGCAAAAAGGACTGCTGCTGCGGAGATGTCTTTTATTCTTTTTATTTGAGGATCAAAAGTAGGTTCTATCTTGTCACATAAAAATTCAATAGCTGTATTGATCATTTCAACTATAAAAACAAGTGCAATAGCCGTTATGATCATGAACCATTCTAACTTATCCAACTGAAAATAAAATCCTGCAGCACCCACCAATATCGCTGCTAACAAATGGATCCAGGCATTGGGTTGAGTTTTAAAGAAGACGACTAATCCTTCAAAAGCAAATTGAAAGCTTTTTAGTCTTCGTTTAAAACTAAAGTCATTATGCTCTTTCTTACTATTCATTCTTGCTGCATATAGAAACGCTTCTTCAAAAGTAAGGAAAAGGAAGTGCCGTACACCTATTTTTTATTTCTATTATAAAACACGACAATTGCCAGTAAAATGATCCCCTGCCCTATTCCAAACAAAGGCCAATTGAACGTTTCAGGAACGTACTGCTGTACTTCTTCAAACATACCTGCCTTACTGTTCAATGTCCATATTTGTTGACCACTATCCGATTTGGATAGATACATCACATAATCCCAGACAAAAGAAAGAATAACCGTTAAGCTTCCCATAATGAGCAATAATATTTCCATGAAACTCAAATGAACATATCTTCCCTTTTCCTGAAAATAAACGACTAGCAATGTTAAAATGATCATAGAGAGAGCCAATAAACAAGGCGCTATCACAGGACCTACCCAGGGAACAGGGATCAAAAACAGAATATCCCAGGTGAATAACGACTCCGGCCAATCGAGTAATATCTTTAAGAATATATAATAAAAAATATCCCAAATAGCGAAACTAAAAAGGAAGAATACAAAGCGCTGTATTCCATTTCTGCCTGCAAAGATGCCAACTCCTACTAACATGATGATCGTAGCTAATTCACGGAAGAACTCTGTCACAGCTATATCATTACTAACAGGAACCAAAGGAAAATCAAATCCTGCCGGATAGTATAATTTCCGCAAGTAAACAACCACCGCTGTTTCTAAAAATCCCATAGCAATGCTGAAGGCAGTCAGCCAAAAAAGCGTTTTTACAATTGGTCTCATGAATTATTTAACGATCAAAATGGTTTGAGGAAAATATTTTTCAATAAGCGCTATCTGTTGTGTAGAAATATGCTGAACAGTAATTTTTTTCAACTTTCTGAGCTTAAACAAAGGAGCAATTGAATGGATCTGTGAGTTATATCCTGAAATATCAAGCTCTTCCAGACTAGTAAGATCGCCCAGCTTATTCATCTCCTGCAAATTATTATTCGACAAGTCGAGGTACTTTATTTGTTTCAGTTCAGGTAAAGTAGCAACACTTTCTAAATTATTATCGCTCAGGTCGAGACGTTCTATTCCCGGAAACAATGATAATTCTTCCAAATTCTGAAAATAAGTATTGCTTAGGTCGAGTGTCTTAAGGCTCTCTAAATGCTCTAAGGATTTCAAAGAGCGAACACGATGGTTTCCTGAAAGATCAAGCGTTTTCATTGTTCCTGACATTTTCAACAGATCGGAATAGGTTCTTTCTTTTTCAAGACACCACGATTGCCAATCTAATTCATAATGATCTTCCATGAAGTGATAATATTTTTTATCCAGGTCTTTTCTAAAATTGGTATAAGTAGAACCTCTCAAAAAATTATAATAATCACGTGCCTTTAAGTCCTCTTTGTTTTTTGTTGAATCAGGCAAGCTATATAACTGAGGAAGATTTTTATAGCTGAGATCCAGCAACAGATATTTCTCGAGATCCTTTTTTCCTTCGGTATGCTTGCGAATATTGAAGTCAGTGATCAATACATCCCAATTAGGCAAAGCCGAAACTATAAGTATGTAATAATAAAAAACACCATTGATCTTGAAAAGATACCAGTTGGTACGAAGCTTATACACTTTGTAAAAAGTGGTACACAAACCTATAAACGTGAGTAAAAGGTAAACATATACACCTATTTTTTTATAGGACAGACCCGACTCTTCGATGTATAAATTATTGCGATAACCGGTAGAGAATAGCATAAACAAATTTTGCACGATCCAGATATAAGCCATCCAGCGGATCCATTTATTCTTTTCATAGAAATTAATTCCACCTCTGAAATAGAACAAAATGATCAAAATAGCGATGATGATGGACGTGATCAATACACCTACCCCATTGTGCACAAATTGTTTATGGGTTATGCCTTCCGGCAATTTGCCATCAAACCACAAGTAATTAAGATCGAGTACATTCACGATCAGTAACAAACAATTAAGAATGGAGAACAAGATCATTCCGGAAAGGAATTCATTTTCAATACGCATCAATTTGTTCCAGAAAGAATTCTCCTGCACCATTTCCTTTGTTAACTCCAATGGTGCTTGTGCATCCCAGTTCATAATGGAACTCATGATCTTATTGTAAAAAAATCCATACAATAATAACAATCCGCTGATGGTAAAGAAGATCCATGGAATAGAGATAAAATCAAGATTAATGTCTTTCGTGAAATCCTTGAACAAAGGATTCGAGTTCTGGTAGAAGAAAAAGAATAAGATCCCTATCAACAAAGGCAAAACCACCAGTAATAGCTTCACATAAAAGGGGCGTCTGTAAACACCTTCAAGCTTTTCACTTTTTCTTTTCCCCCAATCGATGAACATGAACACTGCTGATGTGGAGATGGTAACAAATGAAATGATGATGGATGAAAAGAATGACACTTTTGCATCAACACTTACAACAGCTAAAATGAGTAATGAAAGAATGTTTCCCCACAAAGCCAATGCACTACCATACCAGAATACCATAACACCGGAGATCAATGTTCCAAGAGCAACACCAAGCCACACTTTGTTTTTGATGAGTGTTTGATCACGGATAAGCAGAAAACTAACCAAAGCAACGCTAAAAAGCAGGAAATTGATCCCGGCAGATTGATCGTAAAATAAGATACTATAAAGGATTACGGAGAGTAGTAATAACCAGTCGTTTTTTTTCATGAGGATGTATTTTAGTTGTGACGATTTAAAACGTTTTTTGTTACAGATTATTGGATGTTTAACCAATTATTTATGCTTTAAATTCAGCTCGCAGATCGAGCGTTTTGAGATGCACCAATTGATTATAGTCAAGTCCATCAAACACCTTCCCTTTTCTTCCCTTCTTGAATTCGACATAAAACTTATTCCAGTGTTCGGGCATTAATATAAATGTGATAAACACCGTACTGAGTACCGGAACAGAATAATGCCGGTTACCTAAAAAATAAAATTGCATACAGGCCTCTCCCACCTCATCCATCTCATACCCCAGGATCAAGTGCTTACAATCGTGCCGCTCATAATTGCGTAGCAGCTGAAATCCTTTTTTCTTGAGGTATTCAACCAGATCTTTCCCAAGTGTTCCATCCGGAAAGGATTCCAGCTCCTTCATAGAATAATAAAAGGGTGCATTATTTCTGAATTTCACGATAGCAGGTAAAGCGATCTGATGTGTCAGAAATTCGAGTAAACGGGAACGAATCTTTTTTATGTATGTCATGTCTGCAATTTTTAGTAATACTTAGAGAATAAAAATCCTTTTGAATGTGTAAATGCTTTAATGATACTGTCAACATCCTGTCCGATGAACAGACTCAACAGAACCTGAACCAGCAATACTATCATCAAAAGAAATAAGTAAATCAACAAACGGTTGCTTAATGGTTTCTGCCAGATCATATAGGGCAATGGAATAAAACCTAATTCCGCTCTGTAAGGCAATAATTCGGGAAGGTCAAGTGTTTCTTTGTTGAGGAAATAAAATTCCTTGATGAGCATCATAAGTGCCATAGGAGGTGCTAATAATTCAAACCCTGCAAAAGGGAAGATCAGACCTAAGGGCAGGAATGTTGTAAAATGAATGGTAACAAAAGCACAAAGAATAATTCCTTGTAAAAGTCCGACTGACAAAATGATCTTTATGAATGGATATTTTAGTCCACTACTGAATCGACTGATCCAATAAGATAAAGATGAAAAAATAACCAATAGGATGATGCTTAACACATGCTGCTTGGCAAAAGGTATTTCCGGCATAAATTCATCGAAACGGATAAAGCCAATGATGGGACCGACAATTGTAAACATGACCTCCGAAAAGATCATAACAATATTTACAAATACACTATTGCTTTGTTTTTCGGCTCTAGTCAAATTCAGCATTACATTCACAAAAACAAAGACAAGGAACAGTAGATAAGGTATAGCAAGCAGAAAGATCATGTTTTTAAGTTTTAAGTTTAATAAATAAAAGTACTTTGCAATTCAAAGTTTAGGCATAAAAAAATATTAATCTCTTTGTTTTATAAGCTTTTCAAGAGCATCCAGGTGTTCGTTGAATGCTCTTTTCCCAATACGTGTAACACGATAAGTGGTGTTCGGCTTTTTACCAATAAACTGCTTTTGAACTTCCAGGTATTCTAATTTTTCCAAAGCTGAAATATGCGATGCTAAATTCCCATCCGTTATATCCAGCATTTCTTTAAGCGTACTGAATTCCACCCAATCATTGACCATGAGAATACTCATGATCCCTAAGCGGATACGATTTTCAAAAGCTTTATTTAAAAACTGAATATAATTCTTCACAAAAATTAAGCGTTACGTTCGTACTTAAAATACATTACCGCACCATAAATAATGTGTAACACACCAAATCCAATCGCCCAACAGATCAAGCCATAACCAATATAAATAGACGAGATCAAGCCCAACAGTATTTCACAAATTCCTAAATAGCGGATATCATTAAAGGTATATTTACTTGCATTCAAGAGTGCAAGTCCATAAAAGATCAAAGTTGCCGGTGCCACTAAACCAATAACTCCATGATATAACAATACAAAACAAAATATCCCGCCTGTTGCAAGAGGGATCATCAGGTTGATCAACATTCGCTTAGCAGTATTATCCCAGATCTTGATCCCTCTTTTTTTAGAATTACGGATCGTTAACAAAATTCCTACAGCTACAGATGCAAACAATACCAGCATCGCATCAAAAATATAAAAGGCGATCACTCCATTTCTGTTATACTCCCACTCCACCTCATCCACGTGTTCCATAAATAACAAACCAATATAGGCGCCTGCTAATGCAAAGATCCCGGCAAATATACCCGACAAACCACTTAAGGAAATAAAGCGTGATGAACGTTCCATCATTGAACGGATGTCGTTTAAA
This sequence comes from Bacteroidota bacterium, assembly GCA_017303895.1. Lineage (GTDB taxonomy): Bacteria > Bacteroidota > Bacteroidia > 2-12-FULL-35-15 > 2-12-FULL-35-15 > 2-12-FULL-35-15. Next base: position 14,910 of record JAFLBF010000025.1, read on the forward strand.
GCATCTAAGTGTTCTTTTTGTTCTTCCATTTGAAGTAATTTAAAGTACTTTGTAACGCAAAGTAACTAATAATTATTATTCCATCCTAAAAAAATCATCAAAAAAATTGTTAAATAAATTTAACGCTTCCAGAAAACGAAGCCATTCTTACGATACAACTCGATCAAATGCGGGTAGTTCTGCTTGATCTCATCAACTGAAGTGATCTTACTTACAAAATAACTTGGTTTATCCACCTCACCCGTAAGCAGCCATCCAATATCGGTATTATTAGGATTATCTTGTGGTTGCTTGGCAGAATAGAACAAATGAGCGTAACTTTTAAACCCAATTGTTTCCACATAACAGTCTTTTCCTTGCAGCGACTGATAAAACTCGATTGCTGCACCTTGAGAATAAGGTTCTATACGCGGAGCGATCACCAGTGATGCTAAATTGACACTCAGTAAACTAATGATGAATATACCGATCAGGGCATTCTTCGGCTGCTTCGCACGATACATCAATAGTATCATAGCACCTAGGATCAAGCCCACTCCTATCAACCATTCAAAACCGGTCCAATTAACAGTAGCTTTTAAATTCTCTACTGCAAATTTATCTTTGATCAGATCGGCTTCAATGATCGTTTCCTTCAACGCATTTACAATAGGCAAGGCCGATATCGCTATTCCTATCAACGAAGAGATGATCATCAAAAGAACACCGGTGCTTTTCTTCCAACTTAATTCCCCATTAAGTAATTTATGCACTACGTAAACTCCTAAGAAACTTAAAGGGAAATAACATAAGGATGAATAATGTACGATCTTCGTTTTTACAATACTAAATAATAAAAGGACCACCCAGAATATGATCATCATCCACAACTTGAAATGTTTTTGATAAGGGGTATCATACGCATTACTGCGGAACGAACGTAAAGCAAAGATCGAAGCAGGAAAACAACCTATCAGCAATACAACAAAATGATAAATGAATGGTCCGCCATGACCGGCATCTTGTGTATTAAACAAACGCACCTGATACAAAAAGAACTCTTTAATGATAGAAGTGTTTCCTGTTAATGCAAGCATTAAGAACCAGAGGCCACCAACAGCAGCTAATGTTGCAGCATACGCCAACATTTGTTTGATTGAAATAACAGGTTGGAAGCGTTTGATCAAATAATACACGCCAAAACAAAGTGCAAAGATCAGGAAGGCAACAGGACCTTTGGTCATAATGCCGATACCAATGAACAATGCCGATAATACCGGGTATTTGTATCCCGAGCTGTTATTATTTGTGAACTGAATAAAATAATAGATCCCTAAAAAAATAAACAGATTGAACCAAGGATCGATGATGCCGGATTTAAAATAAAAGTGTGGCAAAAAAGAGCCTGCATAAACAAGTGTCCATAAAAAACCAAAACGGATATCAAACAATTTCCTTCCAATATTGAATAATACAAGTAGCGTAATTACACCGCAAACGGCATTCGGAAAACGGGCTGCAAATTCATTCACACCAAACACTTTCATGGAAAGGGCTTGCATCCATATAAAAACAGGAGGTTTTTCCCAAAAAGGAAGGTAGTTGATCTTTACGGAGAAAAAATCACCGGTAACGATCATTTCTCTGGCACATTCTGCAAAATTGATCTCATCCCAATCAAACAAGTGCACATTCCCCAAAAAAGGAATGAACAATAAGGAGGCGATTATTGCTATGTATATATTATATTGAATGACTTTATTCTTCATCATATCATTTGAACGAGTCGATCAGTGAGCGCTCCATCCATTCTTTTTTCCAATTTCTAACTACAAAATAAACAAGGATGGTCGTTAACATTCCAACTAAGGAACCGGCATACACATCACTAAAAAAATGTTGAGACAAATAAATTCTAGAATAAGCTACGGTTAAAGCAATTATGAACAACAATAATTCGATCCATTTATTCTTGGTCAGCAATGCCAAAGAAAAATACAAAGCAAATGCCGATGTGGTGTGTCCGGAAGGGAAACTGTTGTACATATAATTCTCCACTCCGGGTACAAAATAAAGATCCTGGATCCCTTCGAAAAATTTCTTAGGACGGACAACATCCTCAAATATAGTATGCTTAAGTGTTTGTGTAATCAAAGCCGATATTAAATTCGACAAAGCGATGATCAAGGCATAACGGTACTTTACGGCTAAAAACATGATCACTACTAATACCGATGCAATACCATCACCTAAAAATGTAGCATAATAAAAAAAAGAATCGAAAAATGAATTGTGAAATTGATTGAATAAAAGGTGCAGATCGTGCTTTGAAAAGATCAACAGCAATAGCGCTCCAATTACAAGGAACAACAGATATAAAAGTAAAAATGTACGATTTTGCTTTACTATTGTTTTCACAGAAATAAATATGCTGCAAAAATAGGACTAATTCGTGAACAATCGGGCAGAACTTTCTTTAGAAAGAACCGATCACATGCAACAATTTATTTACTTGTGTATCCCACAATAGTTTGGATGTTTGCTCATCAGAAGCTTCATCGGCAAAATCAACAATGATCAATGAAATATCACTGGTCAATTCATCCTTTTCTATTCTGAATTCAAAATAGTAACCATCCGGTTTATCAACCCAGGCTAAGCGAATGAATTTTTCCTCTTTTAATGCAAGAAGTTTTGCTTTTTGTTCGCTTCCATCCCAAAAGAATGTGAAGATACCGTCACGAATGTTTACATCATCGGCAAACCATTCAGATAATCCACTAGGAGTGGATAAAAATTCATATAAGATACCGGCTGAAGTACGTACAACGTATTCCAACTCAAATTTTCCTTTCGGTTCTTTTTTAGGAATCCCTTTTTTAGCAGTCTCTACCGGGATCAATGATGTCATTGGATTAATGAACGTCTTGATGATCTTCGGTTGTTTCGACTGATTTTTTTGAGGTTTTACACTCTTGATGATCTCTTCAATAAATGCATCTTCCCCAATTTCCGGCTCATCCTCATCTCCATCTTTTTTCTTAGGTTTTCTTCCACCTTTACCTTTTTTTACCTTTTCAGACTTATTTTTAGGTAAAGTAATTGCATCAATAGGTTGCTTAACTTGCTTAACAACTTGATTCTTAGACGGTTTTACTTCCTTCTTCTTTTCAACTTTTGCCGGTTTTACAGCCTTTATTTTTTCCTGTTTTTTAGGTTTAGCTACGATCTTCTTAGCTTTAACTGCTTTAACAGGCTTTGAAACTTTGGATTTTACTTGTTTTTTGGCAACCGCTTTAGTTGGTTTTACAAGTTTTTTAGCCGCCTTTTTTACAACTTGCTTTGCTTTGGGAGACGATTTTTTAACTACCGGCTTACCTTTTTTAGCAATGGTTTTCGATTTATTGGAATTTACCTTGGTATTTTTGATCACTTTTTTCTTTGCAACAGCCTTTGATGCAGCAGCACGGGCAGGTTTTGCCTTTTTAATAACTTTCACCACTTTTCCTTTTGCCGCTTTTGGCTTTATTTTAGAAGCAGGCTTAGACGCTTTGGCTTTAGCCACCGTCTTTTTCCCCTTTGAACCAGCCTTAGAGGCAGGTTTCGCTTGTTTCTTATTTTTTTGATTTTTGCCCATTTTATTGCTTTTTAGAACAAAACTCTTGCAATATATAAAAAAATATTATTCTGTCAATAGCTAATTCTTGTAAAAATATTGCAGTTTTTTTTTATCTGAAAAGATAAATACTATATTTGCGCCCTCAAAACCTATGGCGAGGTATCCGCCAGAGGCCGACAAGGCCCAGGTGGTTAGAGCGCAAGATTCATATCCGCCTAAGGCGGACTCGGGTTCAACGAGTAAAAGAGTTTAAATATAATATGGCGAGGTATCCGCCAGAGGCCGACAAGGCCCAGGTGGTTAGAGCGCAGGATTCATATCCGCCCAGGCGGACACGGGTTCAACGAAAAAAAAAGAGTTAAAATATAATATGGCGA
>JAFLBF010000026.1 GCA_017303895.1 Bacteroidota bacterium
ACTAAACTTTTTTAATCTGCAAACTTTTTTCGAAAAATTTTTAAAATTATTTTTTCGCTTACTTATTTGCTTCAATGAACAGCGCTTTATTTCAAAAGCGGGCTGCAAAAGTACTAAACTTTTTTAATCTGCAAACTTTTTTCGAAAAATTTTTAAATTATTTTTCTACTTGTTTTTTCAGAGAACGAGTGCTTTTCTGTAAAGCGGGTGCAAATGTACAGCCTTTTTCAATACAAACAAGCATCCCAATACTTTTTTTTGAAAAAAAGGCATATAATGCTGATTTGCAGCTTCATAATTTTCTACAAAAGTTATATTTAAACACCTCCAGCCAGCAATATGTGCTATTTAATATATTATAGTATCTTAGCGCATAATAAGTATATACCAATGAAATTAGTACATCTACCTGTTTTTATAACTCTTGTAACATCACAATTCTTGTTCTCACAGGAGAGCCAAGAGGAAAGCGAAACTACTATATATAATAGTAAGGGCTTTAATATAGGGTTAAATATCGGTGCCTATTTCCCAAATAAGTACACCGCTAGTCTATATGACGGCTATGGCTTTGATATAGATGGAAAGAGAAACAGCTTTGAGAATAGTTTCATGTATAATAAAATCATCATGGAATATGGTGGTGGTTATGGACAAACAGATTATATAGCTCAAGCTTTGGGTGTTGCCCATGGTGAATGGTCATTCAATGAAAGCGATATGCCCGCCAACATGAGATACAATCCATCATTCTTAATTGGTCTTTTGGGACGCTATTCAGTTGACAAACGAAATGCGATCATTATAAATCTTCACGGAAGCAAAATCAATGTGTCAGGTAATTTCACTATAACAACGAATACCTCTACTCCTATCAATCAGATCCCACGAAACATTCAAACATTTGCTATTAGAGGAGCCGAACAGCGATTATTGATCCAATTTGGATTTCAGCACTTATTTGGTGAGAATGAAAAATTCAATTTTTTCGCAGAAGGAGGATTAAATATTACAGTTGCAAAGTTTGATAAGAACGAAATACTTATCAATGACCTATTTATTGATCTAGCCCAATCATATAATGTTGCAGGCAATCCGGCTTACGTTATCAGAAAACCAATCGGTACGGGATATGGCGCATTTGCAGGGCTGGGTTTAAATATCGGAATTAGTGAGGAGTTTAGAATACAATTATTATACAGCCCGACTTTAGAGAATGTAAATATCGTTGAGGACACCAAATTGAAATTACAACACTCAGCCAGCTTAAGAGCATATTATAACTTCTAATCTATTTTTATGAGCAAAACATCAAAACATCCCAAAGGTCTATATTATTTATTCTTTGCAGAAATGTGGGAACGTTTCGGCTATTATTTAATGCTTGGCATTTTCACACTTTACTTACAGGCAGATGAAAGCAAAGGAGGATTTGGAATGAGTAGATCAGAATCCTTCGATATTTTCGGGACCTTTATTGCATTGGTGTTCTTAACACCATTTTTGGGAGGTTTATTAGCAGACAGAAAATTAGGCTACAGAACATCCATCACTATTGGAGGATTGATGATGGGAACCGGATACTGTCTCTTAGCAGTACATAACATAACAGCATTCTATGTTGCTATTTTCTTGATCATATTAGGTAATGGATTCTTCAAGCCCAATATCTCTACTCTTCTAGGGAATTTATACTCTGAAGAACAATACAAGGATAAAAAAGATGCCGGATTTAACATCTTCTATATGGGTATAAACATAGGAGCCTTCATTTGTAATTTCTTCGGAGCTGCATTACGCAATTATTTCAGCTGGGGACATGCTTTCATGGCCGCAGGAATAGGAATGTTTGTTGGTATAATCATTTTTTGGGTAGGAGTAAAACATTACAAACATGCAGATGTTTTGAAGCCGACTAAAAAGGAAGATGCTTCTTTATCAAGAATATTCGGATTAACAATCCTGCCGGCATTTATTGCTGGTATTGTAGGCTGGATGATACCAGGAAATATCTTTGGAAATGACTCAACAGATGCTTTCATTTTTGGTTCTTTACCGGTTGTATATTTCTATTTTAATTTATATGCAAAAGCTTCTGTGGAAGAAAAAAAGCCACTGGGTGCCATGCTTGCCATATTTGCTGTAGTTGTTGCATTTTGGGCTGTATTCAAACAAAACGGTACAGCTCTTACTACTTGGGCTGAATCCTATACAGACAGATCAATGCCTGCAGCTGTTTCATCGGGAGCAGAAAAACTAAAATTAGCGCAGACATTGACCTACAAAATGGATACGATCAACAAAACCGATCATCATTTCAGAAAAGTATTGGATGAATCAGGTAATCCGACAAAAGAATATGCCTACAACGATTATTACAAAAACATTCCTGCTTCAGAAAAACCAGCAGAGGGAGAAGCCACCAATTTGATCAATACAGAAATTTTCCAATCTGTAAATCCAGGCTGGGTGATCCTTTTAACTCCTGTTGTTGTATTGTTCTTCAGTTTCTTAAGAAGAAGAGGTAAAGAACCGAGTACACCTGCTAAAATTGCTTGGGGGCTCGTGATCAGTGCACTCAGCACATTTGTAATGGTTGCAGCAGTGTATGTATGTAACAATGGCGAAGTAAAAGCTAGTCCATGGTGGCTAATTGCTTCTTATGGAGTGATTACTATTGGGGAATTGTTTTTAAGCCCGATGGGCTTATCCTTGGTTTCAAAATTGAGTCCACCCCGACTAACCGCATTAATGATGGGCGGTTGGTTCCTTTCTACATCCATAGGAAATAAATTATCGGGAATATTAGCTACGATGTGGGATAAATACGAGGATAAATCCTACTATTTCCTTGTGAATTTTGGTTTATTGATCGGTGCAGCATTGATCATATTTATGATGTTGAAGTGGTTAAATAAAATATTTGCTGAGCATACCTAATGATCTTAAAAGAGTTAATTAAAGCCCAGGACAAGGCACTTCGAATGATTGAAGTTGCCGAAGAAAGAGCTTATTTCATAAATTCAAAAACAGAAAAAGAATTAAATTCTCTTTTATATGATCTGGCTTTAGAGCTTTATGGAATAAAAAAATTCTGGCACAAACGTATTGTCAGAGCTGGTAAAAACACCTTATTCCCATATAGAGAGAATCCTGAAGATCTTGCCATCAGAGAGGATGAGATCCTGTTCTTTGATTTCGGACCGGTGTTTGAAGATTGGGAAGCAGATATCGGTGATACGTATGTAATAGGAACTGATCCGGATAAATTGAAACTGCAAAAAGATGTGAGAGAAGCCTTTCAAAAAGGAACAGACTATTACCGAAACAATAAAACGATCACATGCTCTGAACTCTATCAATACACATGCAAGCTAGCTAAAGAATATGGCTGGGAGTATGGAAATGAACACTGTGGACATTTAGTAGGTAAATTCCCTCATGAAAAACTTTTAGGAGAAGTTATTGAAAACTATATTCATCCAGACAATCATTTACCGATGAGAAGGCTGGATAAATTTGGAGTTCCATTACAATGGATCTATGAAATTCATTTTATTGATCCGAAAAAAGAGACCGGTGGATTTTACGAACGATTATTATTAGAATGATCACATCATTTTGGTTCGTTTGATCAAATAAGGCATTAGTACCTGATCAAAGCCAAGATTGATGTCCGCTTCAACAAAATCGATCTTATACTGCCCACATTTTAATTTTAATTCATTTTTAAAATGTGTCATTTGTTGGAGATATGTTTCTTTGATCTCGTTAGGATGAAGCTTCAGCTCCTCCCCTGTTTCCATATCTAAAAAGCGATATGGCCTGTTATCAAAATCAAAATCAAGCTCTTTTGATCTGTCATTTACATGAAACAAAATGACTTCATGCTTGTTGTGCTTTAAATGTTGCAAAGCAGAGAATAGCTCTTCTGATCCGGCCTGAGAATCCATCATATCACTAAAGATAATCACTAGTGAGCGTTTATGAATAATTTCAGCTATTTGATGAATAGCTTGTATAGCAGAAGTCGTACGATGGCTTTCTTTATCATATGGTTCCAGCAATTTTTCAAGCTCAGCAAAAAGCATTTTATGATGCAAAGAACTCGACTTATCGGGAGTATGCACATCCACTTTCTCAGAAAAAACACTAAGCCCAACTGCATCTCTTTGTCTTTTAAGCAATTCAATCAATGCAGCAGCACAGTAAACTGAGAATGTGATTTTATTATGCTTGTCACCTGCTAAGTCGGCTGCAGGAAAATACATAGAAGAGGAATTGTCGATGATGATATGGCAACGCAAGTTTGTCTCTTCTTCATAGCGCTTAATAAAAAACTTATCCGTTCTTCCAAAGAGTTTCCAATCGATGTGCTTTGTTGATTCACCTTTGTTGTACAAACGGTGTTCAGCAAATTCTACACTAAAGCCGTGGAAGGGGCTTTTATGTAAACCGGTAATAAAACCTTCTACCACCTGCTTTGCAATAAGCTCGAGGTGAGAGAAAGGCTGAATCGCTTGTCTATTAATGGTTGGAACCGGCATAATAAAAAAATAAGCAGTTGGTAATGCTACCAACTGCATATTTATAAAGATCTAAGATTAAAGTAATGCTTTTAATTTTGCATCTAAAACAGATTTAGGAACTGCTCCTACCTGTTTGTCCACCACTTGTCCTCCTTTAAAGAAAAGGATCGTAGGGATGTTTCTGATACCGAACATAGCAGAAACGTTAGCATTGTGATCGACATTCACTTTACCAACAACAGCTTTGCCGTCATAATCTTTTGATAATTCTTCAACAACTGGTCCTACCATGCGGCATGGTCCACACCATTCTGCCCAAAAGTCTAATAATACAGGTTTGTCTGATTTTGCTACTAACTCATCGAAGTTTGCGTCTGTGATTTCTAAAGCCATTTTTTTTTAGATATTAATTATGAATAAATGAATGATTTATAGTTTTAATTTAACCCTATAAAGATAAAATTGTATTTTGAAGTAGTCAAATGATTTGCCAAAAAGTTTTCAGTGACATTGTGACATTAAAACCTGTAAAAACAGAATATTTCGGCAAAATATTTGTTATAAAGTCATAAATAATGGATCTCATCCATATTTTTTTGATATTTTGCAATGCAATTTTACTGAAATATGAAACTTTTTAGTCGCAGAAATAACTCCCAATCCTTCAAACAAATATTCAATACAATTTTGTTTGTTTTACTTTTCACACAACTATCGAATGCTCAGTTTAGTTACATCGTAAATGGAACTGTAAAGCAAGATGGAAAGCCTTTACAAGGAGCTATCGTTAGCGTTTATAATTTCGACAATGAAAAGATAAAAGATCTGATAACAAATGCGACAGGAAATTTTACCTACAATTTAAAGCCTGACGAAGAGTACAACATCTTTATCACAAAAGAAGGATACAACACAGCAAAGATCATTTATTCTACGATTGGTCTATCCGTTGAAGATTCAAAAAAATTCAAAGGCAGTTCCAACCCGGAGATCGAGATATTTGAAATGCCCAAAGATCCTAAGTTAGTTGCTAAGATCAATGAGACCTTCAACAAACCATTAATGAGTTTTTATTATAGCTCCGATGAAAACAAGATGATCTCTGATGATGATATCCTTCAGTCGATGAAAAAAGAACAGACTGTTCTACAACAACAAGCATTCGAGGAAAAAAACAAAGGAGCGGCAGCAGCTGAAAAAGAAGCAAAATATGCAGCTGCTATCAGTAAAGGCGATCAAGCATTAGCTGCACAAAATTACAAAGCAGCAAAGGATGCCTATAACGAAGCATTGATCATAAAATCGAGCGAAACCTACCCGAAGAGTAAATTAACTGAAATTGATAAGATCATCGCGGAAAATGCCGAAAAAGAAAAGTTGGCGAAGGAAAAAGAACTTAACGATAAATATAATGCTGCAATTCAAAAAGCAGATAAAGCTTTAGTGAGCAAGGATTTCACAACAGCAAAAGCAGCGTATTCAGAAGCTTCTGCATTAAAAAGTAATGAGCAATATCCCAAAGATAAGATAAAAGAGATAGAAGCGACTACAGCTGATATGGCAGCAAAAGAAAAGGCTGAGAAAGAAAAAGCAGCAAAAGAAAAAGAATTGAATGATAAATACACAGCTGCAATAGCAAAAGCAGATGCGGCTTTGTTTCAAAAAAATTATGAGGCAGCAAAAACTTCTTACACAGAAGCTTCCAACTTAAAACCAACAGAAGCATTGCCAAAAGAAAAAATAGCAAGCATAGATAAGTTGATAGCAGAGAATGCTGCTCAAGCAAAATTAGCAAAAGAGAAGGCGGATGCGGAAGCTGCTGAAAAAGCAAGAATTGCAAAAGAAAAAGCAGATGCTGAAGCTGCCGAACAAGCAAGAATTGCAAAAGAAAAAGCAGATGCTGAGGCAGCTTTAAAGGAAAAGTTAGCGAAAGAAAAAGCAGCTGCTGATGCCGCAGCCGAAAAAGCACGATTAGAAAAAGAAAAAGCAGATGCTGAAGCAGCTGAGAAAGCTAGAATTGCGAAAGAAAAGGCAGATGCAGCTGCGGCTGAACAAGCACGTATTGCAAAAGAAAAAGCTGAAGCAGAAGCGGCATTGAAAGAGAAACTGGCAAAAGAAAAAGCTGCTGCTGAAGCAGCTGAAAAAGAGCGTATTGCTAAGGAAGAAGAAGCAAAAGCCTTTGAGCGTAAGTACAAAGCCATACTCACTAGAGGTGATTCTGCTATTGCCGTAAAGAATTTTGACAAAGCAAAACAAGCTTTCAACGAAGCATTAACGATCAAGCCGAATGATGAATTACCAAAAAGTAAATTGAAAGAAATTGATGTTATGATCGCAAATGCAGATGCATTCAAAAATGATCTGGCGAAAAAATATCCTGTTGGTGTGACGGAAGAGGTTGTAAAAGAAGGAAACACCAAGGTAACCAGACGCATTGTGGTAACAGGTTACAAAGGTGTTCTTTACGAAAAGAAAGAAACCAATTTTGGAGCCGTTTACTTTTTCAAGGACGGAAATGCGATCACAGAGCAGATCTATAATTCAGAAACAAAGGTGAAATAGTTTAGTTTAAAACAGGAAAACACAAAAAGTATTTTTTCACTGTTTTTGCTAATACATCAATACTCAATTGATCCGAAGCTTCAGCTATGTCTCTTACTACTCCATCTTTGAACAAGATATTGATCCTGATCTTATCAGCACGGTAAGCATCGTTTGTTACATTACCTGTAAATACAAAATAAGCTGTTTCCTTCTCAGAAAGACCTAATTGCTTTTTGGCTCTATTCTTTAAAGCCGCTATTTTATCATCTTTAAAAGGCTGATTTTGAAGCTCGATCTTGAATAAATTTCTATTGACCAATTGTTTACACAACATAGACAATACTTTATCTTCATGATCTACCCAGACTTTAACAGAAGACATGATATCATAATCATCCAATTTGGCAAATGTATCCAGCAGTTCAGGCTTTTTAATAAAATCGGATTTACTGTATTTGTTGTATAAAAATGTTCTTAGCTGTGGTGTGCAAAACAGCTCTACTTTTTTCTCGGCCAGCTCTTTTGCTCTCTGCAAAATGTTTACCAACAGATTTTCGGCACTCAAGACGGTTTTATGCAAATACACTTGCCAATACATTAATCTACGGGCAATGATAAATTTCTCGATCGAATAAATACCTTTCGCTTCTACCACTAATTGATCATTCACCACATTCAGCATTTTGATGATACGATCGGAACTGATCACACCTTCAGAAACACCTGTAAAGAAACTATCCCTCTTAAGGTAATCCAAACGATCCATATCCAGCTGACTGGAGACCAATTGATGCAAAAATTTCTTTTTGTATTTATTTTGGAATATTTTAATCGCAACAGATAACTCTCCATTAAACTCATTGTTTAAGCGGTCCATTAACAATTCGGAGATATCCTCATGATTGATATTGTTGACAATACTATGTTCTAAAGCATGTGAAAAAGGTCCATGGCCAATATCATGCAATAAAATCGCAATGGTAACACCTTTTGCTTCTTCATCCGTTATATCATGACCTTTGGAACGGATCGTTTCAATGGCTTGTCCCATCAAATGCATGGCACCCATGGCATGATGAAAGCGGGTATGCAAAGCACCGGGATACACCAGGTTGGTTAAACCTAATTGTTTGATCCTTCTTAATCGCTGAAAGTACGAATGATTGATAAGATCATAAATAATTTCATAAGGTATAGATACGAAACCGTAAATTGGATCGTTAAATATTTTCAACTTGTTGGAAAATGTATTCATTGGTGCAAAGATAATTTATCTTTTTTTAACAGTGCTTTTCCTTCAAAAATAGCTAATTTTAAGAACTGAAAAACGAACGAATTATGGAGAAAATAAATGTTCTATGGGCAGATGACGAGATCGATCTATTAAAGCCGCATATACTATTTTTAAAAGATAAAGGATATGAAGTCAGCACGGCAACAAGTGGAGATGAGGCAATTGAGCTGGTGGAGAAAAACGCATTTTCTGTTGTGTTATTAGATGAAAACATGCCTGGTTTGACCGGTTTGGAAACACTCAATAAATTAAAAGCAAAGAATCCTCATCTTCCCGTTATCATGATCACTAAAAGTGAGGAAGAGCATATTATGGAAGATGCAATAGGCTCTAAGATATCCGATTATCTGATAAAACCTGTCAATCCGAATCAGATACTTCTTTCATTAAAGAAAACGCTTGATAACAAGCGCTTGATCAGCGAAAAAACAACCTCCAATTATCAGCAGGAATTCCGCCAGATAGGAATGACATTGAGTGACCGTTTAAGCTGGACTGAATGGCAGGACGTGTATAAAAAATTGGTGTATTGGGAGCTTGAGCTTGAAAAAAGCAAAGATGAAAGCATGTTTGAGATCTTAAAGATGCAAAAATCGGAAGCCAATAAACTGTACGGAAAATTCATCGAAAGCAATTACATCGGCTGGTTAAACGGTAAAAATCCGAATCCTCCCCTATTCTCTCATACGATCTTCAAGCAAAGAGTTGCTCCCTTATTGGAAAAAGATGAAACAACATTTGTTGTGCTGATCGATAATTTGAGATACGATCAATGGAAGATCATTGAGCCTATCATTACGCAGTATTTCAAAGTAGAACAAGAAGAATTGTACAGTAGTATTTTGCCTACTGCGACTCAATATGCTCGAAATGCTTTTTTTGCAGGATTGATGCCTAGCGAGATTGAAAAACGTTTCCCGAAATTATGGTTGAATGATGAGGATGAAGGTGGAAAGAATATGCATGAGGAAGAGCTGCTGGCAGAACAGTTGAAACGTTTGGGTAAGGATATTAAGATGAGCTACCACAAGATCACTAACAATGCTGCAGGAAAAAAACTTTCTGAAAACATCAGTAATCTGATGCAGAATAAATTGAATGTGATCGTTTACAATTTTGTGGATATGCTTTCGCATGCCAGAACAGAAATGGAGGTTATCCGTGAATTGGCGGACGATGAAAAAGCCTACAGATCTATTACACTATCGTGGTTTGAACATTCACCTTTGCATGATATCATCAAGCAGATCGCTGCTAAAAAGTGTAAAATGGTGATCACCACCGATCATGGAACGATAAAAGTAACCGAACCAAGTAAGGTTGTTGGCGATAAGAACGTCAATACAAATCTGCGTTACAAACAAGGAAAGAGTTTGGATTATGTAAAGAAGGAAGTATTTGAAGTGAAGAATCCAGCAGATGCTTTCTTGCCAAAACAGAATGTGAGTACAACTTATGTTTTTGCAAAAGAAGATCTGTTCTTTGCTTATCCTAACAATTTCAATTACTATGTAGGTTATTACAGAAATACCTTCCAGCATGGAGGAGTTTCGCTTGAAGAGATGATCATTCCATTTATTTCATTAAGTACTAAATGATGAGAGCGTTTCTGTTTTTATTTTTTACGATCATTTTAGTAGGATGCGACCCCTATTATTCTCTATCATTCTCTGCTAAAAATGAAACACAGACTCCTATTTTCATAAAATTTAAAGGACATCCTGACAGCACGATACAGATAGCACCCAAAATGGAATATCTGTTCAACATTCAACATGGTATTGGGTTTGCCAAAGAGAAATACCGGAAAGGAACCTATCAAGACTGGTTTCAAGACAATTCAATGATCGTCACCATTGTGAGTGAGAACGCAGTCAAAAAGGTAAAAAAAGGGAAATGGAAGTATCATGGTGGTTATATTAATGGGAAAGCCACTTATCACATTCGAAATTAAATGAAACATCAGATCAAAATCAATAATACCAGCGAACTTCAGTCTGCAGCCCAAGAGTTCCTTCAAATCTGCTCCGGCAAGAAGATCTTTGCATTTACCGGAAGTATGGGAGCAGGAAAAACTACATTTATCAAAGCCATCTGTGAAACTATGGGTGTGTTAGATACCATCAGCAGCCCCACCTTTTCTATTGTAAATGAATACAGAACCCCGAAAGGCGAAAAAATATTTCATTTCGATTTTTACAGGATAAAAACGGAGAGTGAAGCCTTTGACATGGGATATGAAGACTATTTGTATTCTAATGCCTATTCATTCATTGAGTGGCCAGAAAAGATCGAAAGTTTAATCCCTGCAGAAGCCGTGAAAGTAAACATTCAGGTTGATAAGGAAACACGGATCGTTTCGGTTGAGCTTTAACATTCATCAACATTCAATCCTTAATAACTCAAGCCAATTTGAGGACGTTTATTGAGATTGTTTTCCTAAATTTGTAGGACAATTCAACCTTAATTGGAAAATGAAAACATCTAAAGAGTTATTGGCATCCTTAACCCAAACAGCATTAATGCCTCAAGAAGAAATGCTTGAGGTAGGTAAAAAGAAAGGTCGTTTATACATTGGAATTCCACGAGAAACCTCTTTTCAGGAAAACCGTGTAGCCTTGGTGCCTGATGCAGTAGCCTTATTGGTCAACAATGGTCATAATGTGGTAGTAGAGACCAATGCAGGAAAGATGTCCAACTTCCAGGATCATGATTACAGCGAGGCCGGAGCGCAAATCGTTTACAGTCCGGAAGATGTTTTCAAAGCCGATATTATTTTAAAAGTGGCTCCACCTTCTCCTCAAGAGATCGAGATGATGCAACAGCGTCAAACACTTATTTCAGCGCTTCAACTAACGGTTCAGCCTGAGAATTTTTTAAAGCAATTGATGCAAAAGAGAATTACGGCCATTGCATTCGATTGGATCAAAGATGGTGATGGGATCTATTCCGTTATCCGTTCAATGGGAGAAATTGCCGGTGGTGCGTCCATTTTGATTGCAGCGGAATATTTGAGTAATGCCAACAATGGTCAGGGAGCTATCTTAGGAGGTATCTCCGGAATATCGCCTACCGAAGTTGTTATTTTAGGAGCAGGAACCGTTGGAGAATTTGCAACAAGAGCAGCATTGGGATTAGGAGCATCTGTTAAAGTATTCGATAACTCCGTTTATAAATTAAGACGTTTACAAAGTGATATCGGCAGCAGAGTATTTACATCTGTTATTCAGCCACGCGTATTAGCGAAACATCTGAAAACAGCTGATGTTGTTATTGGTGCGATCCGTTCGCAACATGGCAGAACACCTTGTGTGGTTACCGAAGAAATGGTAAGTGAAATGAAAGTAGGCTCTGTTATTATTGATGTGAGCATCGATCAAGGAGGATGTTTTGAAACTTCAGAAGTAACCAATCATACAAAGCCGGTATTCCGAAAGCATGGTGTTATTCACTATTGTGTTCCCAACATCGCTTCGCGTGTATCGCGTACAGCTTCTTATGCTTTAAGTACCATCTTTGCTCCTATTCTTGTAAACATTGGTGAAGAAGGCGGAGTGGAAAACATGCTTAGAAGAGACGAAGGTGTGAGAAACGGTGTGTATATCTATAATGGTTCACTTACCAATAAAGACCTGGGAGAAATGTTCCAATTGCCGTATAAGGATATCAATTTATTAATGGCTGTTCTTTAAACCACAATTATGGCAATACAAGGAAAAAATTCTGATCTGTTCAGAAGATTACGATTTTATGGATTTGGATTCTTACTCGGAATATTAGCCGTTAGTTTGATCTACAAAGGCAAAGGCTGTCAAATGCCCGGCTCTGTAAAACTAGATGAATTAAGCTATCAAAAACTTGAATTAACACAACATGGCGAATGCCGGATGAATTGCAGAGGTATCAGCCTAGAAGAGATCAAAGATGTTTTAAAAACAGGGAAGATCAATTATGACAAAAGCGAAGTAAGAGCAGAACCTTGTGGCAAATATGCGGTGGAAGGCAATACGAAAGATGGTCAAAACATCCGGATCATCATTGCGGATTGCGATACGATCTCAAAGCTTGTAACAGCGATCGATCTGAAATTAGAAAATGATACTTGCGACTGCAAATAAAATAGCTCAAAATAAAAGCCCCTTTCGGATTTCGTAAGGGGCTTTTTTAATGCGTTTTTGTATTAATTATCTTAAATCCTCAACACTAACACCAGGATGTGCTTTCGCATTGAATACAAAGTTTGGATCAGCCATTTCGGTGTTTGTTACAAATGATTTGATATCATAAGTATGAACTGTTCCATCCTTCATCATCATTTTCACACTCACGATCTGTTTTTTCACTTTGTCAATGATCAACTTTACGGTATGGAACTTCTTTTTATCCGGATTTTCAGGGAACAGACTGATGATCTGTTTCGTAGCATCCTCGCTATCAAATTTGTATTTATATCCTTTTTCATAAATGGTCCAGATGTTTGATGGGCTGATATTATCAGCACTTACTTCCACATCTTTCACCTGTACTTCATTGGCATCTTTAATAAAATCCCAAACGGTTTTCCCATCACAATAGATCTCATGACCAGGGATAGTTAATTTATATTTTGGTCCTTTTACTTCAATCTTCCCGACTTGTGTATCTTTTGATTTATCTTTTTTCTCAACGGTAAAAGAAAATTCCGCTTTTATAGAAGTGTATGCTTTCGTTTTCTTTGATAATTCATCCAAAATTGTTTTTGCTTTTGGATCGTTCTGTGCATTTAATGAAATAGAACCTATTGCTAATAGTGCTATTATGGTGATCTTTTTAGTTAGCATTTTACTGTTTATTTTAAATTTTATCCTGATTATTCAAAAACTGTTCCAAAGATAACATATCTTTTATTTTCACCTCACGGGCTTTTGATCCTTCAAATGGTCCGATCACTCCGGCAGCTTCTAACTGGTCGATGATCCTTCCCGCACGATTATACCCTAATTTCAGTCTGCGCTGTAGCAAAGAAGCCGATCCCTGCTGTGTTGAGACCACAATTTCAGCCGCTTGATTGAATAAACTATCTCTTTCAGAAGGATCGTCCATTTTACCTGAACCTTCCCCATTTTCATCCACATATTCAGGTAATAGGAATGCGTCAGGATATCCTCTTTGTCCACCAATAAAGTCGCAGATCTTCTCCACTTCAGGTGTATCCACAAACGCACATTGCAAGCGGATCAGGTCATTTCCGGTAGAAAGCAACATATCCCCTCTTCCGATCAATTGCTCTGCTCCACCTGCATCAAGGATCGTTCTGGAGTCGATCTTGGATGTAACACGGAAGGCGATACGTGCAGGGAAATTGGCTTTAATTGTACCGGTAATGATATTAACCGATGGACGTTGTGTAGCGATGATCAAGTGAATACCAATAGCACGGGCTAACTGAGCCAAACGAGCTATCGGGGTTTCAACCTCTTTACCGGCTGTCATGATCAGATCAGCAAACTCATCCACAACTAATACGATGTATGGCAAGAATTTATGTCCGTTATTCGGGTTCAGTTTGCGGGCAATGAATTTTCCATTATACTCTTTTAAGTTACGAACCTGCGCATCTTTCAAAAGATCATATCGCTGATCCATCTCAATACATAAGCTATTCAATGTATGAATTACCTTTTTGGTATCTGTAATGATCGGCTCTGCACTATCCGGCAACTTTGCTAAAAAGTGACGTTCAATTTTATTAAACAGTGTTAACTCTACCTTTTTAGGATCGACCAAAACAAACTTAATTTGCGAAGGATGTTTTTTATACAACAAAGAAACGAGGATGGCATTCAATCCAACCGATTTACCCTGACCGGTAGCACCCGCCATCAACAAGTGAGGCATTTTTGCTAAGTCGGTAATAAATGTTTCATTGCTGATGGTCTTTCCTAATGCAATAGGAAGATCCATGGTTGTATTCGTAAATTTTTCAGAAGCAAGGATCGTTCTCATCGGCACCATTTCGGCCGTTTGATTCGGCACTTCAATACCAATGGTTCCTTTGCCCGGAATCGGAGCAATGATACGGATACCCAGTGCACTTAAACTCAAAGCAATATCATCTTCCAGATTTTTGATCTTAGAGATACGAACACCAGCAGCCGGCACGATCTCATAAAGTGTGACCGTTGGTCCTACCGTTGCTTTTATCTTTTCAATCTCAATACCATAATCACCCAATGTTTTAAGGATACGATCTTTATTTGCATTCAACTCTTCGGTATTGATCACGATATCTTTTGTTCCACCATAACTCTCTAATAGATCAAGTGGAGGAAATTGATATGAGCCTAGATCCAATGTCGGATCATATTCTCCTACTTGTGCCACCAATGCATCAGAGATCTGTTCAGGTGTTAATTCTTCTTCTTTTACTTCTACCTGTTCCACTGTAAATTGAACACCATTCGTATCCGTACTTAACACAATAGGTTCTTTCACTTCGGGTTTCTCTAGTTCTTCAACAATTTCGTGTTTTACATCATTGGTGATCACAAACTCATTTTCATTTATGGGCTCCTCTTCGATCTCCTCTTCTTCAAAAATTTCTTCTTCCTCTTCAACGATCTCTTCTTTAAAAGAATTTACGGGCATTTGTTTTTCTTCAACAGGTTCTTCTGTTGGAGGTTCCGGATCAGGATCTTTTTTGCTGAGATCCATATTGATGTTGAATGCTGCAATTAGATAAACTAAAAAAGCAAAAGCCAGAGATATGCCGGTACCGATAAAACCTAAAACAGCATTCAGTTTATTGCTGATGGTGTATCCAAACGATCCACCAAGAAAAAAGAA
Source organism: Bacteroidota bacterium (assembly GCA_017303895.1). Taxonomy (GTDB): domain Bacteria; phylum Bacteroidota; class Bacteroidia; order 2-12-FULL-35-15; family 2-12-FULL-35-15; genus 2-12-FULL-35-15. The sequence goes on from JAFLBF010000026.1 coordinate 15,193, forward strand.
AGAATCTTTAAAAATATAACCTAAAGTAACTGAAGTAAAAATTAAAAAGAAGAAGGAATGTACATAGGCTTTACGCACATCCATCAACTCTAAATTGAATGTTATTCTCAAACCTGTTAGCAGTGCTACAAATGAAAAAAGATAAGAAGCAACACCAAACCATTTGTGAATGAAGATGTGTGACAACAAAGCACCGAATTTACCTAACCAGTTTTGCACTTGCACTTCCGGCAAGAACAACCCACCCATCACTTTATCCTGATCCACTTCCCATGTAAACACAAAGGATGTGAATGCTACGGCTAAATAAATAGAGAATAAGAATAGTGTAAGTCCGAAAATTTTCTGAAAGCGTTCGTTCTGAAGAAATGAGAAAAAGGAATTAAACTTTTCCATGAAGGCAAACCGGCTTACAGATTCAGTATCAGCCGCTTTCTCCTTTTTCGCTTTCGACTCTTTGCCGTTTGATTTCGAGTCGGACTTGTCCTCTTTCAGTGTGTTTTTTAATGTATTTTTTTTAGGCTCAGCCATGGGTTTGCATGTATTTTAACATTCAAAAATACTAAATGCAGGAGCCTTATATTTTGCTGTTCTAAAATCTTATAAACCAGCCATTGTGGAAAAGAATGGGCAAAAAAAGAGAGGCACAAGCCTCTCTTTTTTACATAAATCTCACACTTGATCGTTTTGAGTTTTGGTTCTTCCCGAAGATGCCTCTGTACATGAGCATGAACTCAAAGCCACCCACTGTTTTAGTAGCCGGTGTTAAACCGCTGATATTAACATCATAAGCTGCTGAAAATGAAAAATCCATGTAGTCATACCGGAAGGTCACAAAAGCGGCATCTCTAAAGCGAT
>JAFLBF010000027.1 GCA_017303895.1 Bacteroidota bacterium
GCTGCTGATGCTTTTCCTCCTCTTACTTCGTTTCTATAATAAGCATCAATGTATCCATTTTGTTTTAAGCTCCGGCAGATCTCCGGTGTTTGATCGTCTGATCCATCATCAATAATGATCAATTCAAAATTCTGGTAAGTCTGCTCTTTTAGTGAGTTCGCTAACTTATAGATATGTTTCCCTTCATTCTTTCCCGGAACGATCACTGAAACAAAGGGTTGTTTTTCCCACAGTGTAAGGCGGGCATCGGCTACACGCGACTTTCTGAAAAAGCTTGTAAATTTCCAAAGCAATAAGGTTGTGATCTCAACAAGGAAAAAACGGAAGAATTCAAACACAAAGAAGAACCAAAATATCCTGAATAATTTGGCAGCATTTACCGAAGTAACATAGTTAATGAATTCATCCAAAAACTCAATCATTCAAACAGATCTTTTGTTAATTCCTGTAATTGAACATCGGCTTTATTATGAGTTGATAAAGCTCTTGATTTGGTGATCACACGAACAGAGAAATCATTAAAATTATTTTTGATGATCTTCTCGATCAAGATGGTCAGATTATCCAATTGCTGAGCCGCTTCAATAGATGAGCAATTCACAAATCCTAAATACAAAGTAGATGAATTCTCAAATGCAATAAAATCGGCCGGTTTGATATTCTCGCGGATCAAGTTGACAAGATCCTCCAACAAAGCTTTTTGTGCTTTCTTTCCGATCTTGTTGAACAGCTCAAAAATATTTTCCATGTGCAACAAGGCGATGCTTGTTTTTTGCTCAGGATTATCTTTGATACGCTCCAACTCATAATGCAACATAATTTTTAATGTTGCCATGTTGATGGTTCCAAAAATATCTTCGATCTCCTGACCCGTAGATAAGAAGCCATTGGTAGCAGCACTTCTACCCTTTTTAGTAAGTTTATACACGTTAATGGATTTCGGAACAAGGAACTGAACGTCCGTATCATTGGAGCAGGAAACACATTTTGCTTTCACAAAAAAGTCCTGAAAATTATTATTGCAATTATTACAGTGATGGATAATCGATGGCTTATCATAATCCACACCAATATGGCGTAATGTTTTATTACACTTCGGACAAGACAAAGTATTATCGATCGGATTTTTGAAATCGGTGATCGGACCAATGAATGCACATGGAAAATGGTGCACTAAGTCTTCACTTTTTGAATTGGAAGAGTTACAATGCGGACAAACCTCTCTGAATGATAAGAAACCGCTGCTGCAAGTGTTACACAAATAGATACGCTCTAAAAAATCGGGCCATATCAAACCCTCGCGTTCTGCCCATTCGAGTATCTCCAGCACTTGTGCTTCTTCATTATTATCAAAATTAACAGAGATCTCCGGATAGGTATAACCAATCACAGAATGTAGATCGGCATAAGGCTTTAAGGTACGCAACTCACGTGTGTACATATAATTCAACACCTTTTTGATCGTTTGTGCTTCAAAAGAAGTGATGAGCTGATAATCAAGCTGTGTTGTTTTAAAGAAGATCTGTTTGGTAAGTTCCGCCAGCTCTTTAATTTGATCATAAGAATAAATGATGCCGTCATGTAAATGACTTAAGATCGGATCTTTTGATTCTTTATAATTTATCAAGAAAACAGGCTTCAAATAATATTCCGGATTGTAATGCGCTCTGATCTTTTTCACCATGATGCGGGCAAACTCAGCATCTTTGGCATCAATGATCAATGCATCGTACATCAAAAGATGATCGATCTTTAAACTGCTGTTGCTATCAATGATATAAAACAATAAGTTCTCATATTCGATCTTATTATCTATTACCTCAATTTTTTGTATCGTATCTTTTAATGCCATGTTTAGTACTTATACTTGGTAATGGTTACACTCATTTTATAAAACGATTTCCAGTGTGCATAATCGCTTTCATTGATCGGATAAATATCAGCTGCTACCGTACGGGTAGTTGGCTCGTATCGTTTCTGGAACTCATCCGGCAAAGGGTATGTAGCGTAGTAAAAACGTTTCAAAATACCTTCACTTTTTGATCCATCCGGGAAAGTAAGTGTCATCACATCCCCTTCTTTAAAATAATTGATATCCTCCTGCTCAAAGAATGCTTTTACATACATAGGTGTATTCTTATGGATCGCCATGATCTGCTCCGACTTTAATGCTACCTCAAACTGATGTGTATAAATGCGTGTGATACTACCATCGATCGGAGAATAAAACACTCTACGTCCATTCTCTTCATCCTCTCCTCCTCCACCGGAAATATTACCGCTACGCTGGCTTTTTACTTTCGCATTACGAGCCATGCTATTCAATTGCTTGATCAAACTGAACAACTGTTTGTTTTCCTGATCCAGCTTTTCAATATTGGTCTTATGTTTTAAAATTTCATTTTGTACCAATTCCAATCTGTTTTTCGGAAGAACATCCAACACCACTTCATTCTGCAAACGTTGTATCTCGCTTTGATAGGACTTGATCAAGGCTTGTGCTTCGGCCTTCTCAATATTGTTTAAGGCTGTTTTTTTATTCAAAGCATATTTCTCTTTATCGATCCAATCCCATTCATTCGCAAAGGTAGTTTCTGAAAAGCCACCCAATAAGGAAGCATTGCCCCAGATGTTATCTTTATCCAATGCATAAGTAAATAAGGAATCACCTACCTTAACGGTATCCCCTTCTTCGCGGTGATAATCAAGGATACGGCAATCATCCGTTAAACGGATACTAACATTTTCGAATAACACCTGACCATCCGCCTTAATAAAAAAGACCTTATTGATGAGGTAATAGCCAAGGAAGATCAACACCAGGATCAAGAATACAATGTATATAACCCTGTCCCAGTTATATTTCACTTTCTTAACCTCGTCATTCATCACCCGTATGACCGAGCTTTTTCTTTTAAAATCAATACTTTTCAAACCTTTTCAGTTTTAAAATTTTATTTATTTCCACCAACTGCCTTCTCGTCAAATAACACAAACGATTCCAGATCGTGCAAAGCAAATTGGTTCGTATTTAATAGTTGCGACAATTCAGTAAGCACACTTTCCAGGTGTTTCCTGTCCTTAAAATCTTTGGAGCGAATGGCAACGATCGTTTTTTGCGAACTGATCGTCATTTCCTCTTTTACTTTTCTTGCAATAAAATCAGCCTCGGGATGTTCGTAAGCCATGATATACACCTGTGCACAAAGTGGGTAGATCTGCTTTAAAATTTCTTCCGGATAAAATACAGGAATAGAAACCGATAACTTTATTTTTTTTGCATCGGCATATTGCTTTGCTTTTGTAAGCATTTCCACATATTGATTCAAATATTTTTCTTTATTGCTTTGCCAATCATCCAATACATGGGGCTCCACATCCAAATGAATAGCAGAAATAGCTGCCGCATCGAGACCGGAGAAAATACTGTCAAAATAAATGGAAGGATCTTTACTCGTTAATAGTTTATTACTTCCGATCAAAAGCTCCACATTGATGGCATTCTTATTTAATTTTTCAAATAATGAATTATAAAAGGCTTTATCCTTCTCACCTTTTTTAATGGAAACAATAGCTGCATTGATCTTATTCATCCGGAGATATTCTTCCACATAAGCAGCATCGTATTTTTCGAATGCAGCCGACCAGATATACATGGACTGCTGACGTGCTGAAGATTGTAATTTTGTTTCCGGCAATTGATGTGGCTTGATCACCGATAAAATATCTATTCCCGGATTCTTGGTAATGATATCCAATAACTGCAGATACATTTCCTGCTGCAGATCCACCAATTCAATATCCACACTCAACAATTCATCCAAGAGATTAAGAGCAGTTACAGGGTTAAATTCCAGGTCTTCCAGCTTTTGCTTCACCCGTTCGATGCGGATCAACTCTTCATACTTCTTTCTCTTTTCAATAAAGTTATTGTACTGCTTCAATTTATAACGGTATTCATAAATGGAATTCAATACATCTCTATCTTTTTGTTGAGCAGCATTTTTCTGTTCATACAACAACAATTGTTTTTCGGCCTCTACCACATTTTTATTGGCATGAATGCTGAGTGGAAGCGGAATGGATAAATTCAATCCGGCTGACATGAATGAACGGTTCGGATTGCTTGTGCTTATCAGATCATAATAGTTATAACGCAATTGTGTTTTTAAATTGATATCCGTTATAAGCTTGTTTTGAAGTTCGATGTTCTCCATTTGCAATTGCAAAATGCTGTCAGCCAGTTTGGAATCCGAGGCACCGTTTATTTTTTCAAAATCAATATCAAATACAGGTAGTATTTTCCCTGCACTCAACTGTTGTGTGTTCTGCAACTTTAACTGTTCGTTATAATTGCGGTAGATCTGGTACATGCTGCTCACATCCACCTGTTGCTGAATGATCTGCATCAAGTCCAACTTAGGCAATTGTTTCATGAGGTATAACTCATTGGCAACATCTATTTTATCATTAATGATGGCTTGACGTTTATCCAGCAGAGCGATCTTTTGCTCATTGAAAGAATAAATGATCTGATGGGAAATAGCAATATAATCAGCAGCACTGATCTTCACTTGTGGTTTTAATCCATTGATCGTTTTTTGATTCTCGATCACCTGACGTTTGTAGCGGTTACTCAAATAACCATCCCCCAGCACATTCCAGTCGAGACCCGCTTGAAACCTGCGATTATAGATCAGATCATCATCGGCACCAAAACCCGGTGCAAAGTTTTCCTGATAATTTCCGGTAGCAGCCAAGCCAACATCACGTTTCAATTGTTGAATGTGTGCATCGTACACATTCGCCTGCGGATCGATTGATACCGAAGTACTTTCTGTTTTAAGAGTGTAAAAAGAAGGCACAACAGCTATCGATTCATAATTTTTATTGGGAGCAGAAATAGAATTGTATTTATTCCAAAAGCCGGATAAAGTTTGGATACGGTCTGTTATAAGGGAATCTTTATATACCTGTGCCGACAAATATGAATAGCCAATGCATGTCACAACAAGTAGCACATATTTCACCTTATTTTTCATGTTTTATTATCCCTTTTTTAGGGGACACGAAAATAGTGAAATTTAATCAGCCTACAAAGACTAAACAGCGAATAAAAATAAGGATTTATCGAAAGCCTGTTAATTATAACTCTTTCTCGATCAGATAGTTATTTCTTTCGGAAGAATTACGGGAGATCAATTCACCCAAAAAGCCGGCTAAAAAGAGCTGTGTTCCGATGATCATGGCCACACAAGCAAGATAAAACAGGGGCTGATCGGTAACATTCCGGGTAGGAATATGATTATACGATTTATAAAGCTTTTCAATGATAAGTATAAAGGATACGATACCACCCAGGAAGAAAGAGATCGTACCCCATAAACCGAAAAAGTGCATCGGGCGTTTTCCGAATTTCGAAACAAAGGAGATCGACATCAGGTCGAGGAAGCCATTGATAAAGCGTTCCAATCCGAATTTCGTTTTTCCGTATTTACGTTCGCGGTGTTGCACCACTTTCTCTTCGATCTTTGAAAAGCCTGCCCATTTAGCAATTACAGGAATATAACGATGCATCTCGCCATACACCTCTATGCTTTTTACCACATCACTTTTATAGGCTTTTAATCCACAGTTAAAATCGTGCAGATTATTGATACCGCTCATTTTGCGGGTTGCCCAGTTGAATAATTTAGTAGGAATGGTTTTGCTTAATGGATCGTAGCGTTTTTGTTTCCAGCCACTCACCAGGTCGAATCCATCCACCGTGATCATTTTATACAGATCAGGGATCTCATCGGGTGAATCCTGCAGATCGGCATCCATGGTGATCACCACATCGCCTTTTGTTGCAGCAAAGCCCACATTTAAAGCAGCTGATTTTCCATAGTTTCTTCTGAACTTGATCCCTCTCACATTCGCATTCTTGGCCGAAAGGGCCTCGATCACGCTCCAGGACTTATCCTTACTGCCATCGTCAATAAAAAGGATCTCGTACGAAAAATTATTTTCGTTCATCACTTTTACGATCCAATCGTGCAATTCCGGAAGCGATTCGTCTTCGTTTAATAAAGGTATAACTATAGAAATGTTCATTGCAGCGCAAATATAGACAGTTTTCGGGAAATATCAGACAGGCTGAAAAGGAATTCAACCGATTAATAAAATTTAACAAAATAAGCCCATGAATAAAAGATATTCCTTGGCAATCAAAAAAAATTTCTATTTTTGCGCGGGGTAAGTCTTATACGACCAGCTCCCTTTACTCCTCCAGGTGCGGAAGCAAGCAAAGGTACAAGGTTGTAGCGGTGCGATATAAGTAGCTTACCCCTTCTTTTTTTCTATTCGATCTAAGACACCAGATTACAGATCTAATACTGGTTGGTCACAAAAAAATTACACGCTTACTTTTGAACCTCACCCCTCAGTCCCTTTAGATAAAAATGAGAGGGAAGAATCACTTAATGCCCTTACATGTGTATCACCAGCAAGAGTTGAGGCGATCAATTTGTTGGTGATAACACCAACAAAGGCAAAAAAGCGTTCTCGATACAGCTCGTTCCTCGCCACTCGAACTGACATAATAACTCGCAATTCTTAATACTTAATTCTTACATCTTAATTCTTCAAAACTAACTTATCAACACTTTTCCACATTGCTTTTACACTGCTTCTGAAAGATTAAATTTGCAGCATAATAAATCATTCAACCTAAAAACATAATACATATACCATGAAATTTTTTATTGACACAGCCAACTTAGAGCAAATTAAAGAAGCACAAGATCTTGGCGTTTTGGATGGCGTTACTACTAACCCATCATTAATGGCCAAAGAAGGCATCAAAGGACAAGAGAACATTTTAAAACACTATGTGGACATTTGTAACATTGTTACCGGTGATGTAAGTGCTGAGGTTATTTCAACCGACTTTGAAGGAATGATAAAAGAAGGCGAAGCATTGGCAAAATTGCACAAACAAATTGTGGTGAAAATTCCAATGATCAAAGACGGAGTAAAAGCGATCAAATATTTTTCAAGCAAAGGTATCCGTACGAACTGTACCTTGGTGTTCTCTGCCGGACAAGCTTTATTGGCTGCTAAAGCAGGTGCTACATACGTTTCTCCGTTCATTGGCCGTTTGGATGATGTATCAACTGATGGTCTTCGTTTGATCGAAGATATCCGTTTGATCTATGATAACTATGCCTATGAAACTGAAATTTTAGCGGCATCTGTCCGTCACCCGATGCACATCATCAACTGTGCTCAAATTGGTGCGGATGTAGTTACTTGTCCACTAAACGCGATCACTGCTTTGTTAAAACATCCTTTAACGGATAGCGGATTGGCGCAGTTCTTAGCTGACGCGAAAAAATAATAGACAACAAAAAAGCAAACAGTAAACAATTGTTTTCTGAACGGATCATTATCTTTTCATAAACAAGCGTTTACTGTTTTAGTTTAAAAGTGTGATCAACAAATTGCCATTTCGTAATTTTACCGCAAAGAGCACAAAGCTATACGCAAAGGCACGCAAAGAATAGCCACCAAACTAACAACCAACAACTAACAACCATCATCCAACAACCATCATGCTTTTACGCATCAACCCCAATAAACCCAACTTTGAAGAGATCGAACAGGTAGTAAACTGCCTGCGCGATGGTGGTGTGGTGATCTACCCTACCGATACGGTTTATGGAATTGGTTGTGATATTCACAAACAACGTGCAGTAGAACGTGTATGCAAGATCAAAGGCATCAATCCTGAAAAAGCAAATTTTTCATTCATCTGCCACGACCTCAGTCATCTTTCGGATTTTACCAAACCGATTAGTACCGGTACCTACAAAGTAATGAAGAAAGCGTTGCCGGGTCCGTTCACCTTTATTCTGGAAGCAAACAACAGTGTTCCTAAACTTTTTAAGAGCACAAAAAAAACAGTCGGTATCCGTATCCCTGATAATTTAATTTGCAGAGAGATCGTCAAACACCTAGGCAATCCCATCATGAGCACATCGGTGCACGATGATGATGAGATCATTGAATACACCACCGATCCGGAGATGATACACGAACGTTACAAAGACATTGTGGACATTGTGATTGCAGGTGGATATGGGAACACCGAAGCATCCACAGTGGTTGATTGCAGCGATGGTGATTTCGAGATCATCCGTCAGGGAATGGGCATTTTAGAAGAATATTTATAATATGAAATTCATAAAAGTAATATTACACAACGGTAAAGATCATAGTGTAAAACGTTTTCATCCCTGGGTATTTTCCGGAGCGATCAAAAAAATAACACTTCCTCCCGATCATCCCAAAGATGATCTGAGCGAAGGAGAAGTGGTGGAAGTGTACACGGCTCAAAATGAATTTTTGGGGATGGGACATTATCAGATCGGCTCCATTGCTGTGCGTATGTTCTCCTTTGCCGAAGTTGAACCTAGTTATGAATTCTGGAAAAGTAAAATTCAACGTGCCTACAATTTCCGCACACAACTGAACCTTACCAATAACCCTGCTACCAACTGCTACCGCTTATGCTTTGGCGAAGGCGATGGCTTGCCGGGATTCATTATCGATTATTACAATGGCACTGCCGTGTTTCAATCGCACTCCATCGGCATGCATTTGATCAAGCATGAATTTGTAAAAGCATTGCAGGAAGTGATGGGAGAAAAACTGGTAGCGGTGTATGATAAAAGTGAAGACACCATGCCTAAACAGGCGGCTATCAAAGCACCGAATGGCTATCTCTGGAAAAAAGAAAATGCAGTGATCAATACCATTGCACTGGAGAACAACAATAAATTTGAAGTGGATTGGGAAGGCGGACAAAAAACAGGATTCTTTTTGGATCAAAGAGAGAACAGAGCTTTGCTGGGTTCTTATTCCAAAGACAAAACAGTGTTGAACACCTTTTGTTACACAGGCGGATTCTCCGTTTATGCTGCTAATGCAGGCGCCAAAGAGGTACACTCGATCGACATCTCCAAAAAAGCAATTGAACTAACGGATAGAAACATTGTACTCAACAACATCAAAAATCATGAATCGCATGCCGTTGATACATTTGATTTTTTAAAGAACAGAGAAAACATTTACGACATCATCGTACTCGATCCTCCTGCATTTGCAAAGCATCAAAATGTAAAACACAATGCAGTGATGGGTTACAAACGCCTGAACTATGAAGCCATGAAACAAATAAAACCGGGCGGATTGTTATTTACCTTCTCCTGCTCACAGGTGGTGGATAAATACACCTTCAACAGCACGGTGATGGCAGCAGCTATTGAAGCCGGAAGAACTGTAAGAGTATTACATCACTTATCGCAGCCGGCCGACCATTGCGTAAATATTTTCCATCCAGAAGGTGAATACCTGAAAGGATTGGTGGTGCATGTGGAGTAAGTTGGATGTTAAAGATTGGAAAGTTAGAACGTTGAAGGTTGGAAGGTTGGAAGGTTGGAACGTTGGAAGGTTGAAAGGGGAGAAAGTTGTAGAATTAAAAATATCAGTTCAATATTTAACCTATAAAACAATCAACCATTTAACAAATCAACCATTTAACAAATCAACATTAAACCTTTAAACTTAATAACTTTAAAACCTTCAAACCCCGAAAATGGATTACAAAAAACAGCTCTTAGTAGATCATTCGAGGCATAATGCCGACCTGATCACTGCTGCAGTGGGGGACAGCAAAACGGAGTTCAAAAAGATCATTGAGATCATTTACAATGAAAAAGCACCATTACCACAACGTGCTTCCTGGATACTGGCAACCGTTTCCGAAAAACATCCTGAACTTATTAAACCATACATTCCAAAATTGATCGATACTGTTCAGTCGTTCAAGATCGATGGCATCAAACGCAACATGGTACATGCTTTATCTTTTCAGGAAATACCCGAAGAGCATCAAGGCAAACTCATTGATATCTGTTTTCAATTTATGTTATCGTCTGATGAAACAGTAGCCGTAAAAGTACATGCTATGCAAATAATTGCTAACCATTGTAAATTATACCCTGAACTCATCACCGAACTCAAAGCCGCTATTCAGGATCAATTACCTAAAACCACAGCTGCATTTCATGCCCGCGCACGACATGTGTTGAAAGGGATGTGAGAAAAGAGATATAAGACATTAGATTTAAGACACAAGATGTCAGAAAATTCAATAAATAAACATTATTTCTATCCTTTTATTTTAGAACATTTGAGAGCATTAAAATACCATGCTTTGTAAAAACATTGGGCCAATATATGAATGAGTACTTCTTTTAGGTCGCATTTTGCGACCTTATGATATCATACTAACCCTTCATCTATCCTCAATCAACAATCACCCTTCAACAATTTCAAAAATCACCTGTTTAAAACTAAAAACATTTTCAACTTATTCTCTTCCATTCCATTCGTACAAAAAAGGAAAAAACCTTTTAAATATGAAAAACAAATACGACTCATCAGTAGTGTTTCTCTACGCTACAGGCAATGAAAATTTGTTGCCACTCGATTTCAGGCGAACCATTCCCTACTCCACCATTAGCACCTGGCGAAAAACAAATCTTGGAAATTATTTGGGACATGAATTCCGTTATCATTTCAATGAAGCATTTAAAACACAACAATGGCAACAGGAAGCCACCCGCTACCGGCAAACACTATTGGCATTATCACGCTGCTGGATAGCCCTGCGCTCCAACATTACTCCCATTATGCTCAAAGGTCGCAAGGACATGAACCTTCGAAAACGGGTTTTACAATCCATACAACATTTGAGTATGCACATGAAAACGGAACAGGTTCTTAAACTTTTTGGTATCAATAAAGCCATGTACGACCAATGGATACTCGAATCGAAATTCACCTGCTTTGATTCCTATACTTCCCTCTGTGTAAAACGGCATCCAAATCAATTACAATTAAAGGAAGTTGAAAAGATAAAAAAAGCCTTGTGCAATCCTCAATTCGAACATTGGCCGGTAGTAGCAATCCAATCACATTACCTGCGCAAGAAGAGAATGGTTGCCTGTCTTGATTCCTGGTATAAATATGCGAACCTGTTTGGGCATAAACGCAAACTGGTAAAGAAATCACTAAAACGCGTGGGCTTACAAGCCGACTTCCCCAACCAATACTGGCATCTTGATACTACTTATTATCCAATGGCCAATGGCTCCTTTGCCTATATCACTGTTATGATGGATAATTATTCAAAAATGATACTGGGTTATTATGTAGGGAGCTCCTTGCGTTTATCAAACGTACGAAAGACCATTTCACGTTCCATCAAAACAATAAAACAACATCCTGTAAAAACAAAAAGTTATTTGGTGGCAGATGGTGGACGGGAGAATCATAACAAAGAAGTGGATGAATATTTAAAAGTTTTAAGAGAGCATAAAATTGTAAAGATCCGCTCACTGAAAGACATCAAATACTCCAACTCCGCCATTGAAGCCGTTCACCGAACAGTAAAAGGAAGGTATCTCAAGAACAGACGATTTTATAGCATCCGTGAATTGGATAAATTCTTAAAATGGGTGGTAAATGATTATAACATGCTTCGACCGCATTATAAACACCGCCCTAAAACACCTTATGAAGTTTATTTTGGAAAACCATTGGGTTTTAATGTAAAGAACAGATTAAAAAAAGCGCATGCCAATAGAGTGTTCAATAATAAATGTGCAAACTGTATTCAATGCAGTGGAATATGTTCAAAAGAAAAAACAAAATAAATTTTGAACTATGGCCAAATTTTATACCTTCGAATTACCGAAGGTTTTCTCTCCGAAAAAGCGGAAAACCGTAAGAATAGACCTCAGGGTTCATAACCCTGAGGTCTCGGGTTCAACTCAGCTCCAACAAAAAGACTAACAACTATTAAAATTCCATTTTTAATAATTCGAACCACCTTCGATTGACCTATTTTTTCAAAAACAGTAGATTTCTTCTCTCTATTCGTGCTTTTGTTCTCTTGACTTTGATTATTTTTAGTATTCTTCATACGATCTCTATAATCATTCATTTCTTGTATAGTTAGACGTTTAGGCATTTTCATGTTTTTCATTTTTTGTTTTTTTAATATGATTTATTGTAACAATTATAGTTATCATAATAACCGAAGCAACGATCAGCCCAGTGATTAGACCAGCTCTATTTATTTTAGGCCTGGTACTTGCAATATTTACAGGATCAGCAGGACTGTTAATATTTACTTTATTCCTAGAAACATTAAAATTTTCAATAGGAACATTAGTCGATATTTTGGGGGGTGTGGATTCAATTCTAACCAAAGGTTTTGAATCTGGAAGTCTTGTTATTGATTTCAAGATGTCCATTTTAAGCGAGTTTCGTGTTTCGAAAAATAAAATTTGAAAAATCAGTCCCGATTTCATACAAATGAAAATCTCCAAAACAATAGTATTTTCCATACTTGTCTATTCGAGACTCTGGAAGATACTCTATAGAAAATCCGTTGTCGATTAACTGTAATAAAGTAACACTTAACTCAGGATTTTTTTCCCAGATACGAAGTACTTTATAGTTGTTTGAAAGGCCATTTAAGAAATTCAAAAATTTTCCATCTCTTTCATTTCTTCTTAAAATGTTATAATCATTTCTACATTTATCACAGCAAAATGCTCGCTTAGCGCTTGATCCGTCAGGAATCTCAATAGCACAATTTCTACATATTTTGGTTTTCATATTTAATCTTTTTAACAATTATTAAAACAAAATTATTTCAAAAATTAATCCCTAAAAAATATTTATTATTACATACTGTCGTTTTGAAATGTAATTTTATTTAAAAAAAACTCAACAGGAATAGTATTTTCAGAGAATTCAACCCGTTTAATGTTTACACATTTTTGTGTAATTAATAAAGTTTTTTTTGTATCTAAATTGAACTGAAAAATTCAAATATTTATATACTTTTACGTCCTAATGGAACATTTTATACTTAATCAGAAAAAAATAAACTTAGAAAAGAACAAGGAATTTGGATTCAAAATTCCTGTAAGAGTGGATACTTCCGATTGCGAGTTTCTTATTACGAATGTTTCTGCAGAACCAAGCACAGATATAATTATAACTTTTAATTTGAAAAGCATTAAAAGTGGTGATGAAATGAAAAAGTATTCTGTTTCTACATTGTCTTTTTCAAATTCTTATAAAATAAATTTAAAGAAAGAGGATATTGAGGGGGAATTTCTATTGGTTTCTTGTATCGCGAACAAAACTATAAACATAGAGTTTAGTATCCTTAAAAAGGGGTAATTAAAATTTCATATACTTTGCTTATATAATCTTTGTCTCATAGATAAATGCATAACAATAAACTGATTAACTGCTAACCGCAATAAGTAGCGTCCATTTGCATTTCTAACTTTATCAATAATCATGAAGTTGGCAAATATTCCTTACAAATAACTCACAGAAATGAATAAAAATTCCTGAATTTTAGAAGTGTGAGTAACCTTTCTGCCGGTTGGACTTAGATATATTTAGAAAAAAATGATTAAGACAACTGTTTGTTTTAGGATCTTTGTACCCCTTCAATCATATTTAACAAAAGTACAGTATGCTTGAATTCTATACTCATTCATGATTTCATAATTCTCCATTAAATATTAGTTAAATATCCTAATAAATATTACACCTAACAAGGTTGTTTTCATTAGTTATCGTTTAATTTTTTTAAAGCAGGAGGTAACAAAATCAAAGATGTTCCTAAAATTCTTTATTGCAATGCCTTTAATATTAATATGAGTCAAATAATTTTAGTTATCTCTAATATTAAAGGGCTTAAATATTATAAATTATAAAACATTATTCCAAAGTGAAATATTTTTTGTCTTGCGGAGCAAAATGTACAAGAGAAAACAGACTTGCGATGGTTGCTGAGACAACAACAACCTATTTATATTCACCTGCGGTTGTCGATACGGATTTATCAACCACTTCGAAAACTATTCTATCAAACCAAATTTGTCCAGTTCCATTAAGAAGACCACCAAAAGATATATTAGTTGATTTAGGTGGGACATATAAAACGATTTCATATTGCTTCCATTCAGTCGTCCCTTTTATTTGTCTTTCACGCATATTATCAAAGGATTTGGGAGCATCTTTGTCTGGTTGATCTATACGTAACCAAAAGCAAGCCCAGTTCTCAACTTTTTCTGATTTCATATAACCTGTCATTCGTATTTTCTTTCCTAAAAATTCTGGAGGTAGCGAGTTTTGCATTAAAGTCCCAAATCCGTCAATTTCTTTGTCCTTTGATTTAATTGTGAAAACATCTCGACCTTCCTGTCCTGCTCCGTGGGAGATAAACATATGGTAACTTTGCGGTTTACTACCAGCTCGATAGCAACCCTCAGGTAATTCATTCTGTTCTATTCTTTCAAGATAATCTTTCCAGCGTTTGTCCGAATGCAATGATTTAAAATTATAATCATTAACGACCCTTTCATATTCCTTAAAGTTGGTATTTACAATTAAGACCTGTTTACATGCAGCCTTCCTCGATTTAGGTCAAATTGGTCCCAGCGCAGGTTGGCAGCCTCTCCGACTCGGAGGGCGTGTCGATACATGACAAGGATTAGCAG
>JAFLBF010000028.1 GCA_017303895.1 Bacteroidota bacterium
CAAAAGTCTGGAAAAGGAAGAGGCAACGAGCCTAAAAAAGGGAAGTAATTACAAAAGAGAAGGGGTGTAGCCTTAACATCCCTTCTCTTGCTAATAACGCAGATTAATGGTTAATGGGTCTAGTCGAATATTGTTGATGTAAATTAAGACTTTTTAATCATCATTATCTTCCGGAAACTCCTCCTCTTTAAGTTCATCTAAATACTCTTCCAGTTCATCAACATCATCTGATTCTGATCTGTCATATTGAACTTCAATTTCAAATTCTCCATCATCGTTTTTTCCAACAATTGAATTTGTCAGTTCCAACTCCATTAGTTTTTCTGCAAAGTCTGCCATTACTTCGGCAGGGACTTCAAATGTTACTGTTCTCATCGTTTTTGTTTTTTATTGGTTTTTAAATTAATTGATTTCATAAATGCTAAAACCTCTTTCTTTTTAAACAAGACCTTACGGCCAACTCTATAAAAAGGCATACCCATCTTTTTGTAATTATGGATACTTACTATCGAACATCTTAAGAATACTGCTAGTTCTTTAATTGTAAAGTGCTCTACATGGTCTTCATCGGTCAATTCTACCTCAGGCTCTCCCTTTTGTTCTTGAAGAACATCGTTGACTAAACGTCTAGTAATAGACATAAACTCATTAACTGTTAGGCTGAATAATGGTTTTTCTTCATTTTGCATTTAATTATATATATTATGAGTGTATATTAATATTATATTATACGAACATTGTTTGCAAAAAAATACACTTACTTTTTTATAGTTTGAAGTCTAGCATGGATTAGCTTATCAATAAATTCAATCGTTTCAACAATTTGGTTATTATTTTTAAAAACTCTGCCTAATTTCTGTTCAAATTGTTGTTTGTAATTGCCATAGATCCAGTCTGTAATTGTTGGGAAATTGTACCCACCCATGCTAATAGGCTCAAAATCCCTATAAAGCTGATAAATATTGATTTCATGTTTAAACTCCTTGCTGATTTTTTTGTCGAAATCTTTAAAAAGCAAGAGCGAAGCATTATAAAAGTCCTCGAAATATTTTCTTTTGTTTTCAAAATTTAAAATATCATAAAAGGGACTATTCATTCTTTTTAACTCGAATTTCATTTTACCTATTAAATACTCACCAATGACAATTGCTATAGAAGTTGCATAAACCTCATAGCGTCCACCTAGTCCCGCTAGACTGTATTCCTTTTTAGTATTATTGATTTCACATCTGACAAGCTTTTCTGCCAAAGAGCACTCAAATAATAAAATGTCTCTAATTTCCTGATCATTTAAATTCTCGTAATACTTTCCATATTTACTACGAATTTGGGTGTTCTTGCGATTATAGGTAATTTGTAAATACAAGGGATAAAGCGTTTTCCCATCTGAATCAGAACATTCAGGAAGAAGATTCATATTCAAAAAAGGTTTTATAGTTATCTTTTTATCCGTTATCATTATGCAAATATATAAATGTTTTTATAAATAAAATAAATTATACAAACATTTTTCAGAAAAATTAATTTTAGTTAATTGAAATAAAATGTAGTAAAGAGAATCGTTAATCATAATCCAGATTTTTGCTCAACAAGTATACTTTTGCCATAAAATTAGTTCTATTTCTTATTTTTGTAGAAATAGGATGCAATTATGAATTATGACGATATTAAGAGTAGGATTGACAGAACTTATGTCGCGATTAATGCAAAAGTGGACAATGATATTGACAAGCATGCTCACTATCACTTTTACGAAAAAAATGGTGAACAAAGGGTAACTGTTACCTTCGGAACAGAGGAGGAAAAGGGGTTAATGTTGCCAATTATGAGTGTTATTCATTTGCTTGCCACATTAAAAGACCATCTTAAAAATTCTTTAAAAGAAAAGGGACACGATCCTTTGCTAGTAGAGAGAACTATTGACGAATCAATACATTTACAGATATTAATAGATATAGATAATCAAGATAAACATGGCACAAACTTGAGAAGAAGCCGTTCAAATAAAAGTCCTGTTATTACAGATGTTCATCAGGGATTTTACATGGGTAGCAAGGTGTATGATATAGAAGGGAATATTATAAATGAAAACGGGCTACCTACTATTGCAATTAAAGCACTTATTAAGGATGGTGATGGATCTATTTTATTCTATCTCGATGAGATGATCGAAATATGTTATTCAAAATGGATAGAAATCATTAAAAAGTATCAATTAGCAACTATTTAAAAGAAATTATTTCAAATCTCGCTAACTACTTAACCAAAAATTCGTTCCATTTCTTTTGCTTTAAAGGTGTCTGCGATCTTAAAATACCTTCTCATAACCGAATAGCTTTTATTGCCAGTAATAGCCATTGCGGTAGTTAGGCTCCCTCCACGTTCTAAGAAATTGGTAACAAACGTCTTTTTACTTGTATGAAAAGTAGCTGCATCCCACAATGGTTTGCTTTCCTCATATCTTTCTGCTCCTTTAAAGTGTACAATTTGAACTACTCTAGTTAATTTTGCTTCTTTCATTGCCGCCTTTAAATATTCACTTGTCTTTACCTTCGGAATTTGTGGCATAGAATAAATAGGATGAATGCTTTTGTTTCGTTCCAATATTTTTCTACTGTATTGATTCAATGGAATAATGTTAGGCTCTTTCGTCTTGACCACTCTATATACGATCTTATCATTTAGAATATTCTCAGGAAGTAGTCTTGATATGTCTGAATAGCGTAATCCTGTAAAGCACCCCAAACAGTATAAATCCCTCATTTGAGCGTATTCTTCTTTCTTAAATTTATGATTCAGAAACTGTTGTACTTCTTCAAAGGTCAGGTAGATAATTTCAGTATTTTCCTGCATTCTGCGAACTCTTCTAAATTCTAAGTTTGTTGTGTAGCCTCTTTTTACTGACCAGTTCATAAAGGCTTTTAGCTTGTTGATATGGGTTCCGGTATAATTATTAAACCAACCCTTTGTATTGTAGCACCAATCGAAGAACTCTTGCCAGAAGATAGTATCTATACTATCAAAAGTCATTGACCATCTTCGCTCTTTTGAAAAATCTTTTAATACGATGTTTGTTCGAGTGGATTCTTGTATGCTTTTTTTAGTATGTGTTACTTTTAGGGACTCAAGGTATTCTTTATAAGAATCCCAAATTAAATCCCCATTCTTGGCATCTTTTCGTTTTCCGTTTAAACGATCTCTAAAATATTCTGGGCTTACTTTTTCCC
Source organism: Bacteroidota bacterium (assembly GCA_017303895.1). Lineage (GTDB taxonomy): Bacteria > Bacteroidota > Bacteroidia > 2-12-FULL-35-15 > 2-12-FULL-35-15 > 2-12-FULL-35-15. Next base: position 3,228 of record JAFLBF010000028.1, read on the forward strand.
CGAGTGCCTTGGCTTTATTGTGTATGTCTTCAACCTTGGCTTCCAGTTTGGTTAATTCTCGGTTAATGTCAGCTGCTTCTGAATAGTTCTTTTTTACTTTCATTCTCTCTTCGTCCCATTTTGAAGCATCTATCCTATAACCACTATAATATTGTAATCGTTTTCCATTAAAGCTATAAAATAGCAAGATGGGAACATTAATCGTATTAATTTTGCCTGTAGTCTTATCTTTACGTTTTTCAAGGTAAAATTTCACTTCTGCCATTGTGTATGTTTTTCTTCGTATTGTTTATATAAATAGCATAGTCAAATAGTGTGCCGTTACATACGATATTACATACAGATTTAAGTTATTTCAGTTGAATTTGATTTTATTCCAATTTACACAAAAACAAGAAAAGAGCCCTATTTTAGGACTCTTTGAGCTCTTGTTTAATTTTATTGAATTTTATTTTATCGAGAAAAAACCTCGCACATGCGGGGGATTTTTTTATTCCCCTACCATCAACAAAAGCCTTGTATATTGTGGAAAACTTTACATTCAGAAGCCGATAATTTTCGTAATTTTATTGCTCAAAATATCAAAAGAACTTATGTCGGCTATTGATACCAAGGAAACGGTAAAACAGATATTTGCAGAATACCTGCAAAAGCATAGTCATAGAAAAACTCCTGAGCGTTTTGCTATCCTGAACGAGATCTATTCGCATGGTGGCCACTTCGATATCGAATCGTTGTACATCCACATGAAGAATAAAAAATACAGAGTGAGCCGTGCGACCTTGTACAATACGATCGAACTATTATTGAATTGTAATTTAGTTACCAAGCATCAGTTTGGAAAGAATATTGCTCACTTTGAAAAATCATACGAATACAAACAACACGATCATCTCATCTGTACCGATTGCGAAAAAGTATTTGAATTTTGTGATCCTCGTTTACAGCAAATTCAAAGAACAGCAGGTGATATTCTTCAATTCAACATTACCAATCATTCACTTAACTTCTACGGTAAATGCCAGAAGTTAGCCAACAATGGTACTTGTGAACATAAAAAAATAAAAAGTAAAATATGATATTCGGATACAAATCAAGTAAAAAGGAAGGCTTGAATGTTTTTCTTTTACAAGGCGAATTGATCGACAGAAATCAAGCAGATGCCATGATGAAAGAAGTTGAAACGGCTGTTGCTGCCGGAGAATCTTCTATTGTTCTTAACCTGGCTGATCTGAAATATTTGAACAGCAGTGGTTTAAATATCCTCATCAACATTCTGACAAAATCAAGAAAAGCCGGTGGCGATGTGGCCATTTGCAACATCAATAAAAAGATTAATGAATTATTGGTGATCACCAAATTGAACAGTGTATTCAACGTGTGCGACTCTGAAGAAAAAGCGATCAGCACATTAAAAAAATAAGCCTATTAATTAAAAGAAATAATGAAAGTAGATGTATTGTTAGGTCTTCAGTGGGGAGACGAAGGAAAAGGAAAAATCGTAGATGTTTTAACTCCAAAATATGATATCGTTGGTCGATTTCAAGGCGGTCCAAATGCCGGGCACACACTTGAATTCAACGGAATCAAACACGTATTAAGAACCATTCCTTCCGGAATATTTCATGGCAACTCCATCAACATCATCGGTAATGGTGTGGTGATCGATCCTGTGGTATTAATGAGTGAAATTGAAGCTTTGATCAAGATGGGTGTGGATGTACGGTCAAAACTTTTATTCTCTAAACGTGCCCACCTGATCCTTCCTACACACCGTTTATTGGATGCTGCATCGGAAGCGGCTAAAGGAAAAGAAAAGATCGGATCGACCTTAAAAGGGATCGGACCAACATACATGGATAAAACCGGTCGTAATGGTTTGCGCTTAGGCGATATCATGTTGCCTACCTTTAAAGCAAAATACGATGCCTTAGTGGAAAAACACAAACAGATCTTATCGCACCATCAGTTTGAATACAATTTGAACGACATGGAGCCGGAATGGTTCAATGCGGTGGATCAGCTAAAAACATACACACAAATTGAAAGTGAACATTATATCAACGAAGCTTTCAATAATAAAAAATCGATCTTAGCGGAAGGTGCTCAAGGTTCCTTATTGGATATCGACTTTGGTTCATACCCTTTCGTAACGTCTTCCAACACCATTTGTGCGGGCGCTTGTACCGGTTTAGGAATTGCTCCTAACAAGATCGGTAAAGTATATGGGATCTTCAAAGCATATTGTACACGCGTAGGTAGTGGACCATTCCCTACTGAATTGTTTGACGAAACAGGTGATCAGATCCGTAACAACGGTCGTGAATTTGGTTCTGTTACCGGTCGCCCAAGAAGAACAGGCTGGTTAGACCTTCCTGCACTTAAATATGCTGTAATGGTGAATGGTGTTACCGAGCTATTGATGATGAAAGCCGATGTATTGACCGGACTGGATACCATCAAAGTGTGTACAGCCTACAAGTATCAAGGCGAAACGATCAATTATTTACCATACGATTATTCTCCTGAATTACTAAGTCCGATCTACACCGAAATGAAAGGTTGGGACAAAGACTTGACAGGCATGAACGATATCAACCAGATCCCTGAATCATTGAGTAACTATATCGACTTTATTGAAAAAGAGACCGGTGTACCTATTACGATCGTGTCGGTTGGTCCGGATAGAACACAAACACTTATCCGTAAAAAAGAACTGGTATAGTAATTGCCATAGAGCAACACCATTTTATACCATATGAACAAAGCAGAAAATAATCCATTGATGATATTCAACAAGCGTTTATTTTCTGCTTTGTTTTTTTTATGCCTTTCCTCTACTCTACTCTTTTCGCAAAAGAAGATCGAGATCGTTAATGCTGACCATTTAAAATTTGATAAAAAGCTGGGCAATGGTGCCAAACGTTTGATCGGCAATGTGCAGTTCAAACAGGACAATACATTCATGTTTTGCGACAGTGCCTATTTTTATAATGATAATTCATTGGATGCATTCGGGCATATCCATATTCAACAAGGCGATAGCTTACACATGTTTGGTGAATTGTTGAAGTATGACGGCAATACCAAAAAAGCGATCATCACTAAAAATGTGATCGTCAACAAAGGCGATATGCAACTCACTACCGATGCATTGAATTACGATGTATCCACCAGTGTCGGCTATTACGTTACACCTGCCCGCATAACGAATAAAGACAATATACTGACAAGTACAACCGGTTATTTTTTTGCTAAAACAAACGACCTGACATTTAAAAAAGATGTGGTGCTGACCAATCCGCAATTTGTGATCAATTGCGATACCATGCGTTACAATACCGCTTCGAAAGTGACCTATTTCAAAGGACCAACCACGATCAAAAGCAAATCGAATCTGATCTATTGTGAAGATGGCTGGTATGATACATTCAAAGATCAATCACGCTTCAGCAAAAATTCCTACATCCTAACGAAAGAACAAAAAATGTTTGGCGATAGCCTGTATTACGACCGTAAAAAAGGGATCGGCAGAGCCATTAAAAATGTGCAGATCATTGATACCACACAAAAGATCACTATCACCGGAGAGTATGCACAATACTTAGAGTTGATCAATATTTCTGTAGTAACGGGCAATGCATTGCTAACACAAGTGTATCAAAAGGATACCTTATTCATGCATGCCGATACATTGAAAGCGATCGGTCAGCCAAAAACAAAAATCAAAAATTCAAAAGACACGTCAGTCACAGACAATCGTCAGCTGTTAGCATTCCATCATGTGAAATTTTATAAAAGTGATATGCAAGGCAAATGCGATTCCCTGCACTACTCCATCAGCGATTCATTGATGAAAATGATCGGGAAACCCATTTTATGGAGTGATGCTAACCAGTTGACAGCCGACAGTATACACATCACAACGGGCAATAGAGCATTAAAAGCATTGGAATTATTCGGAACAGGATTGATCATTTCCAAAGAAGACAGTTTGCACTACAATCAGATCAGAGGAAAATACATGAAAGGATTTTTCAATGATAATAAACTGGTGCGGGTGAATGTTTCGGGTAACGGACAAACGATCTATTATGCAAAAGAGAAAAACAAAGAAACAAAGCTGGATGAATTAAAAGCGGTGAACAAAGCCGATTGCAGCGACCTGCATATTTATTTAAAAGACAATCAGATCAACAAGATCACCTTTATTACCAAGCCTGATGCTACTTTGTATCCATTGGAACAAGTTGATGCCAAAGAATTCAAATTAAAAGGATTCAGCTGGAGAGCAAACGAACGTCCCGAAACGGTAGCGGATGTTTTTAAATGGTAAAGATCAAAATTCCCCTGATTCAACCAAACGGATAGCAGCCTCAATGGCTTTATCATCACCTTCGGGATCGTATTCTGATTTTAAACTGGAATTGAACATGATGGCTACACTTTGCCACATAAATGCGGAGAAGGAACCACGCATATCTTTCACTACATCATACGTTGTTTTTCCTGTTTCACGGTCGATGAGTTTGATCAATAAACGTCCTTGGTTAACAGACAACTTCTTCAGCTCATCACCAAACTCTTTTTTCAATTGTTGTTCAACGATCTTGGTATATTTTTTACGATCATTCTCCGGCATTTTCGCCAGGATCTGATCATACTCTTTTAGTTTAGCTGCTGCAAGGATAGCATAAGGATACACCTTTTTAACATTGTACTTCAAACGATCCCAGGCTGCTTTTTGCTTTTTTGTTTTGAACGTACGGTCGGCATAACAACTTACCGAAGCCAACTGTTTGTAGGGAATGGTATCGCCATCGTAATACACTTGGTACACCAATTCTCCTTTTAAAGCTGTTTTAGGATCAGTAACAATGGAGCCGGCAACCGGTAAAGCAGTTTGAGCTACCGTCAGAAACGGTAAAAAGAAAAGGATTATGAATATTTTTTTAGCCATTTGGCAGGTTTGAACACAATTTAATTGCACTCATTTTGTACTATAACGAAGCAAGTGTCAAAAAGTTATGTGAAAAGGCAAAAAAGTATAAAGTATCAGGACAAACCTCCCAACCTTTTAACTTTCCAACCTTCCAACTTTAAACTAACCTTCCTACAACCTATTCAATTTCCACTTCGAAACCGGCTGTGCATTCTCGTTCGATACCACCTTTTGTGCTTGTTTCTTCAACACTAATCGTGCGCCAAACAAAGCAGCAATTTCGGCTTCTTCCGGTGTTTCTTTATTTAAATATTCGGGTTTGAAATAATGTTTGATAAAATGTGTGTCGAAATTTCCTGAAGTGAAAGCATCGTGTTGCAATACAAATTTACAGAATGGCAAAGTGGTCTCTACCCCTACGATCTCATAATCATCAATCGCACGGATCATTCTATCGATCGCTTCCGCTCTGTCTTTTCCAAATGTGATCAATTTTGAGATCATTGGATCGTAATAAATAGGAATATCCATTCCTTCTTCAAAACCATCATCCACACGCACTCCTAATCCTTGCGGACGCTTGTAAGTAACTAATTTACCGATATCCGGCAAGAAATTATTCGCAGGATCTTCGGCATACACACGCACTTCCACGCTATGTCCGTTGATCTTCAAGTCTTCCTGTTTGAATGCCAACTTCTCTCCTCTTGCTACTTTAATTTGTTCTTTTACAAGGTCGATGCCCGTGATCATTTCCGTTACCGGATGTTCCACCTGTAAACGGGTATTCATTTCCAGAAAATAAAAATTCTTGTTCTCATCCAAAAGGAACTCCACTGTACCTGCTCCCACATAATTACAAGCTTTCCCAACATTCACAGCACATTCGCCCATGGCTTTGCGGATCTCAGGAGTTAGAACACTGGATGGTGCCTCTTCTATCACTTTTTGGTGACGTCTTTGCACCGAACATTCACGCTCGAACAGATACACAATGTTTCCATGTGTATCGCCCAATACTTGTATCTCAATATGGCGTGGTCCCGCCACATAACGCTCAATAAATACCGACCCATCGCCAAACGCAGAAGTGGCTTCACTCACTGCCAGCTTCATCTGCTCTTCAAAGTCTTCGATCTTCTCCACAATACGCATCCCTTTTCCACCACCACCGGCACTGGCTTTGATCAACAAAGGAAATCCTGTTGCCAGGGCTATTTTTTTACCTTCTTCTACACTGTCGATAGCACCTTCTGAGCCCGGTACCATTGGAATATTGTATTTTTTAGCTGCTGCTTTAGCCGATAACTTATCGCCCATCATATCCATTGCTTCCGGTGATGGTCCGATGAAGGTGATCCCCGCTTGCTTCACAGCAGCAGCGAATTCAGCATTTTCCGACAAAAAGCCATATCCGGGATGGATCCCATCCACATTCAATTGTTTGCAGACTTCTATGATCTTATGGCCTAACAAATAGGATTGGTTACTAGGCGGTGGCCCGATACAAACAGCCTCATCGGCATATTTTACAAATGGTGCATTACGGTCGGCTTCCGAATAAACGGCTACCGTTTTAATACCCATCTCACGGCAGGAACGCATAACACGTAGCGCGATCTCTCCTCTGTTGGCAACTAATATTTTGTTCATAAAATGTTGATTAATAAATTCTTGTTTTAATCCCTCAAAAAATATATTTGTAAAGCTGTGTACTCATTTTTTGAGCTTCACAAACCTACTAAAAAAAGCGAATTAGAACTAATAAACAGAACTACAATTTTTCACAAATAACAGCTCATAACTAATGATCAAAAATTACCTTTTTGTTACCCTTTTTCTTTTCGGCTCTTTAAGCGCCTTTTCTCAAAAAAAAGATGCTAAAAAAGCGGAACCTGCTGCTGCCAATACCAATCTGGATCAGGCCGCACAGCTTATTCTAAAAGGATTGAATAAATACCGGGTGGAAAATGGATTGGACACCCTGGAGTATAATGAAACATTAGCTCAGGCGGCCGACATTCAGGCGCAGGACATGGCGAAGAACAACAAAGCTTCATTAGTGAACAGCAAAGGGAAATATGAAACCACTCAAAAACGTGTAGTAGTTGTAGGCGGAACCAAAAATGCAGAAGAGATCGTTTTTGCAGCCTCTGCTGTTAGAGGAAAAGCTGCTGCCACCCCACAGGAAATTGCAGATGCCACTCTTACCAAGTGGAAAATGGACAAAAAAGCTTTACTGATCATTAAAAATGGCAATTACATTTTCGGTAGTCCGAAATTAGCTTTAGAGCCCAATGGCAAAAAAGCCTATGTTTCCATGGTATTCGGAAGTTATAACTCCTTCAATACCGGAGCCGATAAAAAGAAAGAACTAAAAGTTCCCTATACCTCCAAAAACAAAAAGATAAAAGCACCCGATAACCGTGTGTGTAAGAATTGTGAAAAATTCAAAGATTATGAAGGATTAGTGAACGGCATCTATGAAAAGGATGGCAAGATCTATCTGGAATACGATAACCTGAAAGCATTTTTAAAATTGATCAAAAAACCTACCGATGGTTTGGCGATAGATGTGGTTCAACGTGCACAATATGAAAAAGAGAATTACAACATCATCGACTACAACTTATTAAGCAAAGGGAAATTGCTAAAAACAATGACCAAGGATAAGATCCTGAGCAAAAACCTGATCAAGCCGGAGAAAAAAGGCAAGAAAGTAACCAAGCTGGATGTGGAATTGGGTAAATTACCAAAAGGAATTACAGGTGATTATGAATTGAACTTATTGATCATTCAGGATGGAAAAGTGTGTAAAACGGTTATGAAATCGTACTTAGAGCAAGGCGATCAGGAATCGAATTCTCCATTGACCATGTTATACATGCCCGAGGAAGATGCCTATAACAAACCTCCATTTGAACCAAAATCGGAATCTACCTTATTAACCTTTACTGTTCCTTTCGAAAAGAACAAATCGGATTATAAAGATACCGATGTACAACCGTTTTTAGATGCTATGCAGGAGCCTGATTTCTTTATTGAAGGATTATACATCACCGCCTACTCTTCTATTGAAGGGGACGCTGCTGCCAATGCGAAGCTTCAAAAGAAACGTGCGGAGAGCATCATCAAAGCCATGGCAAAATATCAGAAGCCGGGTGTGGTAACCAATGTAAAAACAAGCGATTCATGGAGTTTGTTCCAAATGGAAACCGAAGATGGCAAATATGATTACCTATCAAAAATGACCAAGGAAAAAGCCATCAAAGAGATCAATTCAAAAGGCTTGGCAGAAGAGCTGGAACCGATCTTATCCAAAGAACGTTTTGCGCAAATTGTGATGGATGTAACCTATGATATCACCGGACCGAAAGAAGAAAAATTCTCTGTCAGCAAATTCAATCAGGCCGTTAAAAAGGCAGATATGAAACAGGCTTACAAGATCCAGTATTTCATCGGCAAGCAATTAGCGGCTAAAAAATATACAGCCGATGCGCCTGCCAAAATGAACATTCCGATGGACGCAAAATTTTCCGGCTTGTTGAATAATCAGGTGGTGAACAGCTACAAAATGAAGAACAACAATGCCGATGATGAAGATTATGCTCAAATGAAAAAATTGGCAACACTTGATCCATCAAACAGCTATATCACCTTCAACAATTTATTCTGTGCCGTTAAATTAGACAGTGCTATTGGCGACAAAAAAGCACAAGGTGAAATGCAAGGCAGAATTGATGCTTTATACAAAAGCAATATCCCTAAAAAATATGTGGATGCCTTGAACACCGAATGGCAATTCCGTATCATTGAAACCTATGACACAATGGATGGTGCTGAACCGGTCATTGAAGCGTGTATCAACAAGGTAAAATCATTCTACAACATCAAAGAATCGTCCTGGCAGAACAATTTGAAGCTGGCGTATGTATTTGCCCGCTTCAAAGATTATAAATATGCTACCAATTTATTGGCTCCATTCATCAAACAGGAAAAACCACAAGAGGCAGTATTGTTTGCATATATCTCTTTCTGCTCACAAGTACCTGAGTTGATCAAATCGCGCTTATTTGTGGAAGCCCTTCAAAAGGCAGAAAAAGTGAACCACGACCGCTATTGCAAACTCTTTGGAAAACCATACTTAACTTTCCAGGTGTTTGACAATCCGAATGTGAAAGCCGATTACAACAAAGCGAAATGTAAGTAACGGAGTTGGATGACGGAGGATTGATGATGGATGATGGAGGATGGATTGAGGATGGAAGTTTGTTGGGAGTTTAAAGTTCAAAGTTGAGAGTTGATTATGTGTGAGTAAATTGTCTTATAAACAATTCCCAATTCCCAATTCACTATTGCCTAATCGCTATTTACTATTCACTAAAAATAAATGAAACAAAAAGTCACACTCTTACTACTCATAACCATTTCGGTCATTTGCTTTCAGCCATCCACAGCTCAGATCGATACCAATTTCTTTCCACAATTCAGTCCTCAAGGGACTTTACCCATCATTAAATATGGTGATGGATTTGCCGATGCTGCCTGGAATGACCCTTGTCTGCTAAAAGAGAATGGCCAGTACATCATGTATATTTCCGCAGCCGTTGGGATCACAGGTGTAAACAAAGTAAAGATCTATCGTCAGGTATCCACTGATGGCATCAACTGGAGCCTCTCACCTACCACACCTGTCCTTGAGCCCCTTACCGGCAGCTATTATGAAGGAGGAGTTGAAACACCTTCTGTTGTGGTTAAAGACAATGTTTATCACATGTACACCACTTGCTATCCGGCAAATGTGGCGGAAGATTTTCTGATCGCACATGCTACTTCCAACGATGGGATAACTTGGACCATGGATGCGAATCCTGTTTTAGAATCACCGGGAACAGCCACCTGGTATGGTTCCATTGTTGGCGAACCGGGAGTGATGTTGTATAACGATAGCATCCGTTTATTTTTTACTGCCGGTGGAATTTTAAATACGAGTCCGATCCAATGCATTGGCATGATGAGTTCGGCAGATGGAACAAACTTTAACACCCCACAAATTGCTGTTACATTACCTACAGATGTGTATCCTGCTGCAAGCGGATATTGGGGATTAAGTACGCCTTCACCATTAGCGATCAATGACAGTATTTATCTGTTCACGGATGTAGCACAGGTTATTAATGGCGCATGGACACAAGTGGCATTGCATCAATTTAAATGTGAAGCCTTAAATGGCAATTGGTATCATGACGATGTGCCTATTCATACCCGGGTCGACTTTAGCTGGACCAATGGCAACTATTTATCGGAGATACGATCCATCACACCTTTAATGGATGATAATGGTTTACTGCGCATCTATTATGCAGGAAACCATATAGCCGATATCAGTGGAACCGATACAACTTACAATGTAACAGTGGATGGAAATGGAATACATGTGATGCCCGACTACTGGGGAATTGGACTGTCTACCTATCAGTATCCGGTAGCAACAAGCATCGATGAATTATCGAATGAACTGTCTGTTTATCCAAATCCCACCATGAACTTATTGCAAATCAGGATCAACAATCAAATGAATACAAGCAATTATACCATACACAATATAATTGGACAGA
>JAFLBF010000029.1 GCA_017303895.1 Bacteroidota bacterium
CTGTTATTTCAAATTGTTCAAACAATTATGGAAGTCATCATTTTCCTGAAAAATTAATTCCATTATCTATTCATAATATCAAAAACAATAAGCCTATTCCTATTTACGGAAAAGGAGAGAATGTGCGTGATTGGTTATGGGTAGAGGATCATGCAAGAGCAATTGATGTGATCTTCCATAATGCCCAAACAGGTTCTACCTATAATATTGGTGGCCATAATGAATGGACCAATATCGACTTGATCCATGTGCTTTGTAAGATCATGGATAAAAAATTGAATCGCCCGGAAGGGGAGTCGGCTAAGCTGATCACGTTTGTGAAAGACAGAGCAGGACATGATCTACGTTATGCAATCGACTCTACTAAACTTCAAAAAGAATTAGGTTGGGTGCCATCTTTGCAATTTGAAGAAGGTTTGGAAAAGACAGTTGATTGGTATTTGGCGAATGAAGAATGGTTAAATAATGTAACTTCAGGAGATTATAAAAAGTATTACGAGCAACAATACGTTAAGCGATAATTGGTTCCAATCTAATGTGTATGTACGAAACTTCATTTCACCACATTGATATTTCCGGAAAAACATTCTTAGTTACCGGTGGTGCCGGATTTATTGGTTCCAATTTGGTAGAATACTTGTTAAAATACAGGGCAAAGAAAGTGATCGTAATGGATAATCTGGCGACAGGTTTCGAAGAGAACCTGAAACCGTATCTTTCACTTCCTAATTTTGAATTTTTTAAAGGTGATATTTGCGAGATCAACGATTGTCATAAAGCTTGTGCGGGAGTTGATCATGTTTTTCACGATGCAGCCTTGGGGTCAGTTCCCCGTTCGATCAAAAATCCAATTGCTACTCATAATGTAAATGCTACAGGTTTTATTAATGTTCTAATAGCAGCACGCGATGCTAAGGTAAAGCGTGTGGTATATGCAAGTTCCTCTTCCGTGTATGGCGATAGTAAAGTAATGCCTAAAGTGGAAGATAAAATTGGGAAGCAATTGTCACCTTACGCGGTGTCAAAAATGACCAATGAGTTGTATGGCGAGATCTTCGCAAAGACTTATCAAATGGAGATTGTTGGGCTTCGTTATTTTAATATATTCGGCCCCCGTCAAAATCCTCAAGGAGAGTATGCCGCTGCTATTCCATTGTTTATTAATGCTTTGTTGAAAGGAGAATCACCCATGATCAATGGTGATGGTGAACAAACACGGGATTTTACTTTTGTGGAAAATGCTGTACAAGCAAATATCAAAGCAATGTTTGCCGATCTGAAGAACGCACAGGGTGATGTTTTTAATATTGCAGTTGGTGAGCGGGTTTCTCTAAATCAACTGATCGATATTCTCCGTAAACTGATCGGTACTGAGGTAAAACAAACTCATAGAGCGGATCGGCCGGGTGACGTAAGAGATTCTCTGGCAGATATTTCTAAAGCTAAAACAATTTTAGGCTATGATCCGAAAGTGAAGATAGAGGATGGGTTGAGCAATACGCTTGAATGGTTTAAAAAACAGTATTCATATTAATTATACTTTACATTGGGACTTTTCGATCTATTTAAAAAAAAGGCAAAACGATTAAGCACTCCGGTTGACCTGAGTAAACTGGTTACCGATGTTCATTCGCATTTGGTCCCGGCCATTGATGATGGTTCTAAAAGTGTAGAAGATAGTGTGAATATGATTACGATGCTTAATAGCATGGGGTATAAAAAGATCATTACCACACCACATATCATGGGGGATGGATATAGAAACACCCCGGAAACTATTTTAGGAGGATTGGAAAAAGTGAAGCCTGCATTAAAAGAAGCAGGTGTTCAGGTAGAAATGGGAGCAGCAGCTGAATATTATCTCGATTTTGATTTTGAACGAAAGTTGGATAATGAAAAACTGCTCACTTTTGGTAACAATTACCTGTTGTTTGAGATCTCCTACATGAATCCTCCCGATAATTTATTTCATGTGATCTTTAAGATGCAAACGCAGGGTTATAAACCGGTGCTGGCACATCCCGAACGATACAATTTCTGGCACAGGGAGTTTGAGAAATACGAAGCATTTATTGATAAAGGTGTTTTGTTGCAAATGAATATTAATTCCTTAACAGGATATTATTCAATTCCTACCAAAAAAGTAGCCGAGCAAATGATCGATAAAGAAATGATCTCTTTTATTGGAACTGATTGCCACCATGTTGGACATATCAATCTGATGAAAGAAGTGGTGTATGAGCCGTATTTGTTGAAATTGGTAGAAGGTGGAACGCTTCTGAATCATACTTTATAATGGTTTGATTATTGTAGTTTTAGATACAAATTATTTACACATGAAAAAGTATTTCACGCTCACATTTATTTTTCTTTCATTGACACTGCTTGTGAATGCACAAGATGATGGAGAAAAACCTTGTCAGGAAATAGAAAATAAAAAAGCAAAAAAACTTTACGAACAAGGCATCGATAAAAAGAACAAAAAAGATGACCGGATGAAATTTCTAGAGCAGGCAATTCAGCTGGAGCCTGATTATGTGGATGCTAATTTTGCTTTTGGAATGGAACGTGTCCGAACACTTATCTATGAAGACAAGCCTTTTAAGCCTGTGGAGCCCTACTTTTTAAAGGTAGTGGAATTGTGTCCGAAATATCATTCTAATCCTTATTACTATTTAGGATTCAGCTATTACGAGCAGGAGAAATGGGAAGAAAGTGCTAAATACCTGAAAGAGTTTTTGAATTTTAAAGATGATAATACCGACAAGTTCGATAAGAATTATGATGGCTTGCTTTCGGAAGCAAAAAAAATGTTGAAGTATGCTAAGCTCTACGGTGAGATCTTTAAAAATCCTGTTCCTTTCGATCCAAATCCGGTTACAGGTGTTTGTACACCCAATGATGAGTATCTCCCAATTATCACTGCCGATGATGAAATGATCTTGTTTACACGTAAAATGCCCTATGTGAATAAAGATGGTATTGCGGGAATGACTACCGATCAGGAAATAGAATTGTTCAGTTATAGTAAACGTGATAAAACAGGGCAGTTCACAAAAGGAAGTCGTATGACCTATCCATTCAATAAGCAAGGTGGACAAGGTGGTGCCACCATGAGTATTGATAATAAACATTTATATTTTACGATCTGTAAAGATGAAGGTGGCGCTCAGGTCAATTGTGATATCTATCATTCCGACATGGTAAATGGTGAATGGACAGAGATCGAAAAAGTGGAAGGTATCAACGATCCTGTTTATTGGGATTCTCAGCCTACATTGGCATCGGATGGAGTAACGCTTTATTTTGCCAGTGACCGTAAAGGAGGTAGAGGAGGAGTCGATATTTACAAAACAGTTAAAGATAAAACCACAGGAATGTGGAGTAAGCCCGAAAATTTAGGCCCGATCATCAATACGCCTTTCGATGAAAAATCACCTTTCATTCACTCCGATTTTGAAACCATGTATTTTAGTTCGGATGGACACCCGGGTGTAGGAGGTTTTGATATTTTCTTTTCCCGCAAAGGAGAAGATGGCAAATGGTCAGAGCCTAAAAATATTGGTGTGCCTATCAATACCGTTGGTGATGATCTTGGTTTCTTTGTAAGCACCGATGGACATTTAGGGTATTTTGCTTCTAACGAACCAAACCGTACCAAAGGTCGTTCGGTAGGGAAATACGATCTCTTCTCTTTCGAATTGTACAAGGAAGCTCGTCCTCAGGATGTAGCCTTCATCAAAGGAAAGGTAGAAGATAAGGCTCAAGGGGAAATAAAGAATTTTACGGTGGAAGTAAAAGATGCAGTAACTAAAAAAGTAACAACCGCTGTTGTGGATTCTACTACAGGTGATTTTGCTGTTGTTGTAAATAATAAGGCAAAGAACGATTTGATCGTTACCGTGAAAAAAGATAATTATGCTTTCAGTTCACAATTAGTCATGAAGGATTCAATTAAGAATACCAAACCTTTGCCCATTAAACCCATTGTAGCCGATACAATTGCTGTGGGTAAAAAATATTTATTAGATAATATCTATTATAAAACCAATTCAGCCGATATGGAACCGCGTTCATTGATCGTTATTGATGAATTTGTAGAATTTTTAAAGGCCAATCCAACCATCAAGATCGAGATACACGGTCATACCGATAATGTAGGTAATCCGAAAGATAACCTTGCTTTGAGTACCGACCGGGCCTTTACCGTGCGTGATAAATTGTTAGAAAAAGGGATCAGCGAAAAGCGGTTGATCGCTTTTAAAGGATTTGGTGCCAGTGTTCCTATTGCCGATAATTCAACAGAAGCAGGTAGAGCCAAGAATCGTAGAACAGAGTTTGTTATTGTAGGTAAATAATGCAAAAAAAGAAGAAATACCTTGTATTGTTGCTTATTGTAACACTGATCGTTTTCATAAGTTTTTACCGCGATTATTTTTTCAGAACCGTCAATGCCATGTTATTGGCATGGGATTATGATATGGATTATCCTATGCCCGCTCATTTACGCTTTTTTGAATCCTTTGATTATGATACAGTGCTCAATTTAAAATGGCTGTTTACACTCGTATTTGCTGCTATCTTCTATTTCATTAGCCGGTTTACCATTCAATACCTGTTTAATAATAAAAACTACAACCGGATTGTTCTTTTGTCCTTTATTGGATTAGCCGTTATTTCCGGTCTGCTCATGGCAATTGGATGGTTAATGCCATCTTCTTTGGAAAGCATGTACGAGATCGCCCGCTTTTTAATGGGATTAGCGCAATCACCGGTTGTGCTGATGGTGCTTATTCCCGCTTTTATGTTGGCAGAGAAGGAGCAGATCAATTAGGTAAATAGTGCGTCTACAGGTATCATTCCTCAATCCTCAAATCCAATAATCTCTAATCCCAATTCCTATTTTTTTCCTACTTTTGTACCCGTTAAATAGATAATCCTCAAAATCTTAATACAACATTTATTATGAAAAAAGACACCACCATTTTTAATTTAATCGCTGAAGAAAAAAAACGTCAAACAGTTGGAATAGAATTGATCGCATCCGAAAATTATGTGAGCGAGCAAGTGATGAAAGCGATGGGAAGCGTACTTACCAATAAATATGCAGAAGGTTTACCGCACAAACGTTACTATGGTGGTTGCGAAGTGGTAGATAAAGTAGAGCAATTAGCAATTGACCGTGCAAAGCAATTATTCAATGCAGAATGGGTAAACGTACAACCACATTCAGGTGCACAAGCGAATGCTGCTGTAATGTTAGCGGTGTTAAAGCCGGGAGATAAAATTTTAGGATTTGACCTTTCACATGGTGGTCACTTAACACATGGTTCACCTGTTAACTTTTCCGGAAAACTATACGTTCCAAGTTTTTATGGTGTAGAGGAAAAAACAGGACGTGTGAACATGAAGAAAGTGGAAGAGATCGCGTTGCGCGAAAAACCGAAATTGATCATTTGTGGTGCTTCTTCTTATTCACGTGATTGGGATTACAAAACATTCCGTAAAATAGCAGACAAAGTGGGTGCTTTGCTAATGGCCGATATTTCACATCCATCAGGATTGATCGCACGTGGATTGTTGAACGATCCATTGCCATATTGCCACATTGTAACAACAACTACACATAAAACATTGCGTGGACCACGTGGCGGAATGATCATGATGGGGAAAGATTTTCCGAATCCATTTGGTGAAAAAACACCAAAAGGAGAAATTAAAATGATGTCGCAATTGTTGGATGCTGCTGTGTTCCCGGGTACACAAGGTGGTCCGTTAGAACACGTGATTGCAGCAAAAGCAGTAGCGTATGGCGAAGCATTAGAGGACAGCTATTTAAAATACTGTGTGCAGGTGATGAAAAATGCAAAGTTGATGGCAGAGTGTTTTGTGGAAAAAGGTTACAAGGTGATCAGTGGAGGAACCGATAATCATTGTATGTTGATCGATTTGCGTTCGAAAA
>JAFLBF010000003.1:0-149147 GCA_017303895.1 Bacteroidota bacterium
AATTAAAAAAGCACAACTTTTGGTTGTGCTTTTTATTTTAGTTATTTAAGATCTCCAAAATTTCACCATCAGTATTCTCATTTTTTTTCTTTGCATCTTTCTGTGCTTTTCTCTCTTTTTTTAGCTCTTCCCATTTTTGAAGCTGTTCGGCTGTTAAATGTTTTTTGATCTCAGCAGCGCGTTCCTTGTTGATGCGCTTACGTTCTTTATCCAACATCTCTTTGTTATCCTTGTATTGTTCATTCACCGCTTTTACTTGTTTGTTTTTATCTAAGTTAATAGCAGTGATCTTTGCTTTTTGATCCTCTGTAAAATTTAGTTTTGCAGCCATTCGTTCTGTTTGCTTTTGAGCTCTAACTGCCGGGTCAACTTTTTGTTGTTTGTTCTTTGGTGGATTAACTGGTTCCTGTGCTTGTGCAGTTAATGCGCTTATAGCGATCGTTGCTGCTAAAAAAAAATTTTTCATAAATTAAGATTTTAGTGTTTTAAGGTCAGACGAAAAATTATGCCAAAGGTTTAATTAGCTGTTATCTCCATCCAACATTCTTCCCAATCCGCCTAATAAACTTCCTTCTTCTTTCCCGCCTTTGCTGTATTCCATCATTCTTCCTGCTAAGCGACTAACAGGTAATGATTGGATCCAAACTTTTCCCGGACCTTTTAATGTGGCAAAGAATAAACCTTCACCACCGAAAATAGTGTTCTTGATGCCGCCAACAAATTGAATGTCATAATCTACATCATGTGTAAATGCAACAATACATCCGGTATCTACTTTTATCAATTCTCCCGGCATCAATTGCTTTTCTACAATGTATCCACCTGAATGAACAAAGGCCATTCCATCACCTTCCAATTTTTCCATAATGAAACCTTCGCCACCAAACAAACCTGTTCCCAGTTTCTTTTGAAATTCGATACCGATGCTTACACCTTTAGCAGCACATAAGAATGCATCTTTCTGACAGATGATCTTTCCACTGTAGGTACTTAAATCCAAAGGCACAATTTTTCCCGGATAGGGCGATGCAAAAGTGATGCGTTTTTTTAGATTCCCAGTGTTGGTGAAGGCTGTCATGAATAAGCTTTCTCCTACAAGCATACGCTTGCCTGCTGAGAATAATTTATCCATAAAACTGCTTTGTTGTTTTGAGCCATCGCCAAAAATAGTATCCATGCGGATGCCATCATCCATCATCATAAAGTTACCGGCTTCGGCTATTACTGTTTCATTTGGATCCAGTTCAATTTCTACTGCTTGTAACTCTTCTCCTAAAATTTTGTAATCGATTTCGTGATTTGATTTCATGTTGTTTTTTGTTTTTAACCGCAGAGAACACAAAGACTTTCGCAGAGTTCGCGGAGGTTATTGTTAAGTTATCTTTTTGATTCTATTCTTAAATATTCAACAATAATTTTTAATTGTTCGTCATTAATTTCTTCACCTAAGTTGTGATTATAAATTTTATTATCATTTGATTCTATTGAAGAGGAATCTTTTAATTTTCTTAAAACTTCTAAAAGTGATTTGTCAGAGATGTTTTTAAAATACTCTTTCAATCTAAATTCATTTGGAGATTCACAATTACTGCTAGGACTACAGTGGCATTCCGCACAGTTTTTTTTGAATAAAGCTGGAGCTTTATCATAAACTGATGAAACGTAACTCAATTTTGAAGAATCGACTTTTATCTCTCCAACTTTTTCTTTCGTTTTGTTGGTTGCTGTTTCTGATTCACAGGAAACAAGAAGGGCAAATAGTATAAAAACGATTTTATAGTGTCTTATTGCCATTATAAAAGTTTCAAAGATCTAGCTGAATTAAGATTCGTAAATTCGTCCTTATTCGTAATTCGTAGCCTACATATTTCTTCTATACTGACCACCCACTTCAAACAATGCATTGGTGATCTGTCCTAATGAACAATATTTAGAGGTTTCCATGATGCCTTCAAAAATGTTCTTATTTTGAATGGCCAATGTTTGTAGCTCTCTCAATAGCGCTCCGGACTTATCGGCATTTCCTTTTTGAAGTTCCGCCAACATGCTGATCTGATAATTCTTTTCTTCATCTGTTGCACGGATCACTTCTTTCGGCAATACAGTTGGTGAACCTTTTGATGATAAGAAAGTGTTCACACCAATGATCGGGAATTCACCTGTATGTTTTAATGTTTCATAATACAAACTTTCTTCCTGGATCTTCCCACGTTGATACATGGTTTCCATAGCACCCAATACACCACCACGTTCTGTGATGCGTTCGAATTCAGCTAATACTGCTTCTTCCACAAGGTCAGTCAGTTCTTCAATGATAAATGATCCTTGTAATGGATTCTCATTTTTTGCCAATCCTAACTCACGGTTAATGATCAACTGAATGGCCATTGCTCTACGTACCGATTCTTCAGTAGGAGTGGTGATGGCTTCATCATAAGCATTTGTGTGTAATGAGTTACAGTTATCATAGATCGCATACAATGCTTGCAAAGTTGTACGGATATCATTGAAATCAATTTCCTGTGCATGCAATGAACGACCTGATGTTTGAATATGATACTTCAACATTTGCGAACGCTCATTCGCATTGTATTTTAATTTCATGGCTTTTGCCCATATTCTTCGCGCCACACGTCCGATCACTGAATATTCCGGATCGATACCATTGCTGAAGAAGAATGATAGGTTAGGCGCAAATTTATTGATGTCCATTCCACGGCTTACATAATATTCAACATATGTAAATCCATTGGATAATGTTAATGCTAATTGTGTGATCGGGTTTGCACCTGCTTCGGCAATGTGATAACCGGAGATGGATACTGAATAGAAATTACGGATGTTCTTTTGGATAAAGTAATCCTGCATATCACCCATCAATCGCAATGCAAATTCTGTTGAGAAGATACATGTATTTTGTGCTTGATCTTCTTTTAAAATATCAGCCTGAACAGTACCACGAACAGCAGCAATTGTTTCTGCTTTGATCTTTTCATACACATCTTTTGGAAGTACCTGGTCACCGGTAACGCCTAATAACATCAATCCCAGTCCATCGTTTCCTTGTGGTAGTTCCCCTTGATATTTCGGTCGAGCAACACCTTTCTTTTTGTAGATATCAGCGATCTTTTGTTCGATCTCTTTTTCCAATCCATTCTTTTTAATATAGATCTCGCATTGCTGATCGATAGCCGCATTCATAAAGAATCCGGTGAGGATAGCTGCAGGACCATTGATGGTCATGGATACAGATGTTTTCGGATCAGCAAGATTAAACCCGCTATATAGTTTTTTAGCATCATCCAGGCAGCAGATAGAAACACCCGAGTTACCGATCTTACCATAGATGTCCGGACGGATGTTTGGATCTTGTCCGTACAATGTAACACTGTCGAATGCTGTACTCAAGCGGTGTGCAGGCATTCCTAAACTCACATAGTGAAAACGTCTGTTGGTACGCTCCGGTCCGCCTTCTCCGGCAAACATACGTGTAGGATCTTCGCCTTCACGTTTGAATGGGAATACACCTGCTGTGTATGGGAATTCTCCCGGAACATTTTCTTGTAAGTTCCATTTCAAAATATCACCCCAAGCTTCGTATCGAGGAGTGGACACTTTTGGAACTTGTGTATGTGCTAATGATTCGTAATGTGTTTGAATTTTGATCTCTTTATCACGAACCTTGAAAATGAAAAATTCATTTTTGTATTGTTGAACTTTATCAGCCCAACCTTCAATGATCTGTTTGTTGTGTCCGTCAAACGACAATCCGATCTGTGCATACGTTTCTTCCAATCCTTTGATGATACGGTCTTTGTCCTCAACTTTTGATTCTTTCAGTGCATCAATGGATTTGCGGATAGAATATAATTTTTGAGCTACTTCTTTTTGCTCATCCACCCATTTGTCGTAGTTACGATTGTTCTCAGCGATCTCAGCCAAATAGCGTGTGCGGTGAGGAGGAATGATATAGATCTTTTCGCTCATCTCATCGGTAACAGTGAAATTCGATTTTAGGTTTGCACCGGTTTTCTCTACCAGCTTATCCATGATCGCTTTGTAGAGTTTATTCATGCCGGGATCATTGAACTGTGATGCGATGGTTCCATAAACAGGTACTGCTTCGTCATCCACATCCCACAACTGATGATTGCGTTTGTATTGTTTCTTCACATCGCGGATAGCATCCAATGCACCACGTTTGTCAAATTTGTTCAATGCAATGATGTCGGCAAAATCAAGCATGTCAATTTTCTCCAACTGAGTTGCAGCGCCATATTCCGGTGTCATTACATACAAGCTCATGTCACTGTGTTCGGTGATCTCTGTATCACTTTGTCCGATACCGGATGTTTCAAGAATGATCAGATCGTAATTAGCGGCTTTAACAATTTCTACCGCTTCTTTTACATATTTTGATAGTGCTAAATTACTTTGACGAGTAGCCAATGAACGCATATAAACACGTTCATTCTTAATGGCATTCATCCGAATACGGTCGCCCAGCAATGCTCCACCGGTCTTGCGTTTGGAAGGGTCAACAGAAATAATAGCAATGGATTTGTCTTTAAAGTCGATCAAAAATCTTCGAACCAATTCATCTACTAAGGATGATTTACCGGCTCCACCAGTTCCGGTGATACCAAGTACAGGAGTTACTTTGGTTTTTGATGCAGTAGCGATCTCGGCACTGAACTTCGAAAATTCTTCAGGGAAGTTCTCTGCTGCAGAGATCAATTTTGCAATTGATTTTACATCTTTTTCTTTTAAGTGTTTTACTTCACCATTTAGATTTGCACCGGTAGGGAAGTCGCATTTCTCCAGCATATCGTTGATCATGCCTTGCAATCCCATGGCACGTCCATCATCAGGAGCATAGATACGGGCAATGCCGTACTTATGTAATTCCTCTATTTCTGTTGGAAGGATGGTTCCACCGCCACCACCAAATATTTTGATATGTCCACAGCCATTCTCTTTCAAAAGATCATACATGTATTTGAAGAACTCCATGTGTCCTCCCTGATAGGAAGTGATCGCTATAGCGTTAGCATCTTCTTGAATAGCACAGTTCACAATTTCCTGAACACTGCGGTCGTGACCTAAATGGATCACTTCAGCACCGCTCGACTGGATAATTCTGCGCATGATATTGATAGCTGCATCATGTCCGTCAAACAAAGATGCTGCAGTTACGATACGGATCTTATTTTTTGCCTTGTAAGGCTCAGTTACAAATGTATTCATCGCTAATATTTGAGTCTAATTTACTTAAGCCCTGCCTGCCGGCAGGCAGGTACAAATATAATGAAATAAGGCAGTTTTGCCAAATCAAAGCGAGGGGTATTTGCTCTTTAAAAAATGCAGGTAATCAGATAGATTGGAGTGGAATTGTTCTCTGTATTCTTTCTCAAATACTTCATATTGTGAATCATACCTGTCGAAGGCCATAAAAAATGCATTTCCTTCATAAAAAGCTTGCAAGGTGTAGTTGAAATAATTTTTGGTTTTATTCAAAGGGAGTTGGTTCACTCCCAAGGCTATTTCGCGGATCAATGCTTTCTTTTTTTCTTTTTTCATTTCATTGCTCATGTCTCCGGAAAAGCTGCTGTAAAGGCTGTCCAATTGATCCTTACTTTTTAGAATGTATTCATTGTAAATTTTTTCATCTTGTTTGTTCTCTTCATAATCGCGATACTCTTTTGAATCCTTTCCAAATTTGAATAATAAGAAACGTTCTGCTCCTTTGTCGCCAATAAAATTGGCTAGGTTCTCATTGAAGGTCACGTTGTTTTTCACATACAATGTTCCATGAGTTAGTTCATGAATGATCAGATTAGCGAGTGAGCCGGTATTTCTTCTCAGCATTCCGGATAGAACAGGATCTTTGAACCAGCCGAGTGTTGACCATCCTGATGGCGAATATACATCTACATCATAATTTTCAGATCGTAATTTTAGGATCTCATTTTCTGCTTTTTGACGATTGAAAAAACCTTTATATGAAACTGTTCCTAAAAAGGGAAAGGTCCATTCTTTTGCTTGGAAAGAGAAAGGCTCGCAGGCAGAAATGGTAAGCAGTTTATTCTGTTTACTTTGATCGTAGAATGTAGAATAATTGTCAGTGGGATTGATGCCTAAACTGTCGATGGCAAATTGTTTTATTTCTAAAATGAGTGAGAGCTTTTGCTGTACCGAATCACTCATTTCCCCTTTATTAATAAGCTCTTCGATCGGTTCGGCATTCATGACAATGGATAGTTGTCCTTTCCCTTGTGATATGCCATAGATGATCAGTTCATGAAACAAGAGACAAATAAACATGAATCCTATAAATAGGAATTGAAGTGATATTTTGATCTTATGTTTCATGTTATAACTTACTCTTTGTAAAATTATGTATTTTTGGTTCTATATGTTTTTTATTCTCTCCAAAATATTAGCTTTTATCATCACTCCGATCGTTTGGATCATTACACTTTTATGTTTTGCTGTTTTTTCAAAGGATGAAAAAAGAAGAAAAAAGTCATTGCGGTGGGGCTTGGGCTTACTTCTATTTTTCTCTAACTCATTCATTTTTGATGAAGTGGTTCGTTTGTGGGAAGTGCCGGCTACTGTTCAAAGTGAAATGAAGCAATACGATTATGCTATTTTACTGGGAGGAATGAGTGTGCACGATGTAGAGTTGAACCGGGTGCAGTATTACAGAGGGGTGGATCGATTGATCCAAACGATCGATCTGTATAAAAAAGGGTATGTAAAAAAGATCATTTTAACCAGTGGATCGGGTAGGATACTTAAACCCGAAATGAAAGAAGGTTTGTTGATGAAACCTTATATTCTAAACATGGGAGTAGCAGAGGAAGATCTCTATGTGGAGCATGAATCGAATAACACAAGAGAAAATGCAGTGATGACCAAACAACTGATCGACTCCTTGCAGTTAAAAGGCAGCTACTTAATAGTTACTTCCGCCTTTCATATGCGAAGAGGTTTAGGTTGTTTCAAGAAAGTTGGAATTGAGGCCGATCATTACAGCACCGACCGGTATGCCGGACCAAGAAAATTTGAATTTGATCATTTATTCATTCCCAGTGTTTCCGCAGTACACGATTGGAATGTGTTGATCCATGAAGTAGTTGGTTATATTACTTATAAATTGATGGGATACGCTTAAATCCTCATTCCAAGAACCAGGATATCATCGATCTGTTCTAATTTGCCTTGCCATTCTTCAACAGCTTTTTTGAGTAAAAGTTCCTGGTCATGCATCGGTTGGGAATGGATGTTCAGTAATAATTCTTTCATCCGTTTACTCATGAATTTTTTTCCATCGGGTCCACCAAACTGATCCACGATACCATCCGTGAATGCATAAATACTATCTCCTTTTTGAACTTGAAGAATATTGTTTTTATAGGCTTGATCATATTCGGTATAACCGGCAATCGATAATTTATCGGGTTTGTACTCTATCAATTCCTTGTTTCTAATGATCCATAATGGGCGATTGGCTCCTGCAAATTGTAGTATTTGTTTTTGCTTGTCGTATGAACATAGAATGATGTCCATTCCATCCTTCGATCCCGATTGTATATTGTTTTGTTTTAATGCATTCTTGATACTATTGTTGATGTTTTTAAGGATCTCTGCCGGCTCTTCGATCTTTTTATCGATCAAACTTTGATTCAATTTGTCGATACCGATCATGCTCATGAATGCACCCGGAACGCCATGTCCTGTACAATCGGCAACAGCAAAATAAACCAATCCGTTTAGTTCATTGAACCAGTAGAAGTCGCCACTCACCACATCTTTTGGCATATACAAACCAAAGCCTTCAGGAAAATAGTTTTGCAGCAGACTCACTTCCGGAAGCATGGCCTCCTGGATGCGTTTCGCATAATTGATGCTATCCTGGATCTCTTTATTCTTCGTTTCGATCTCTTTGTAAGCGTGAGAAAGTTCATTGTTGGTCTTCTTTTTTTCGATATTGCTTTTGTAGAGAAAGAAGGCGAAGCCCGCTACCATTAGGCAAAAGATGATCAGATAGATCTTGAACTTTTTCTCCTGTTCTAATTTTTCATCACTCAAAGCTTTGTCTTTTTCAAGAGAGTTGATCATTAATTCTTTTTTCTCTGACTCATATTTGGCCGACATTTCATTGATCTGTCTGCTATTCTCCTGGTTGTAAGTAGAGTCTTTGAATTCAGTGAATAGTTTGAGGTATTCGTAAGCTTTAGTATGTTCGTTTTTCAATGCATAGGCTTTTGCCATTTTGAAATAAGCATTAGAAACACTGTTCAAGTAGTTGTATTTTTTGCTGATGTTGAGAGCTAGTTGTGCATTTTCAATTGTTTTATCAATATTGTTTTGAAGTAAATAACATTCAGCAATCCCTAAGTACCCTTCTGCTAAATTATAGTAGTCTTTGTTTTCTATGTGAATGATATTCGATTTTTTGTAGTTCTCAATTGCTTTATCATAATCAGCCATTTCAAAATAGATGGAGCCTAAATTTCCATAGCCTGTAGCTATTCCTTTGCCTGCTTTTATCTCTCTTCCCAGCTCGATGGTAATGTTACAATATTTTAGTGCAGAGTCGAATTTGCCCATTAACTTATAGACAATGCCCATATCATCATAGTTAGCCAGCAATTTTCTTTTGGCATTTCTTTTTTGGTTGATCGCCAATGCTTTTCTGTAGTATTTTAAAGTTTGACCATAATTTTGTTGACCTTGATAGATCCAGCCTATATTCCTGTAAGAATCTGCTATTCCACGGTCGTGTTTTATTTTCTCGAAAATGGTCAGAGCTTTATAGTAATTGTCGGAAGCAGCTGTATAGTCGCCCGAGAACCAATATAGATCACCTAAAGTGTTGTAGCAGTCGCCAATTGCCACTTCGTTTTTTAATGATTGTGCCAGAGTTAATGCTTGTTTTCCGTAAGTAAAGGATTGAAGGCGGTCTTTATTCTCAAATTCATGACTCAAACTTTGAAGAGCAGATAATTTGATTGTATCATGAACGTTGGAAACGAGCAATTGCTTTAACGAATCCACCGTTTTATTCTGTGAAAAGGTAAAGATATAAATTGAAAAAAATAAAAAACTAAGGATCGTTTTTTTCATTGATCAAATATAAGCCATTCGCTTTACAGGTGAAAAAAATACTCTAATCCAACATAACAAATAGCACCGGCAATATATCCAACAAATGCAAGCCAGGCTATCTTTTTGAGATACCAAATAAAATCAATTTTTTCCATACCCATAGCAGCAACACCTGCTGCAGAACCTATGATCAATATGCTTCCACCGGTACCTGCACAATATGCCAAAAATTCCCAGATATACGAGTCCTGAGGGTAGGTGTTCAGGTCGTACATTCCCATAGATGCAGCCACTAAAGGCACATTGTCCACAATAGCCGATAAAACACCTATTGCCGGAACAATGATATTCAGGTTGCCGATCTTTTCATTCATGTATTCAGCTAAAGAGGCTAAAACTCCGGTAGATTGAAGAGAAGAGATGGCGATCAAAATTCCTAAAAAGAAAAGGATGCTGGGCATATCAATTTTTCGCAAAGCATGTAAAACCGATAGATTGTCCTTGTCTTCATCGTCTTTACTGCTATGGATCAGCTCCGTTACCAACCACAATACACCTAATCCGAATAATACCCCCATAAAAGGAGGCAAGTGTGTGATGGTTTTAAAAATAGGCACAAATACCAATGCTCCAACACCTAAAAAGAAAACGGTGTTTCTTTCGAATAATGTTGTTGGATTTTTTGATGCTTCAACGATCAGTTCCGGTCTTTTGATCTCACCTTTTAATTTGAAACTAAGCATCAGCAATGGAATGATCAAACAAACCAAGCTTGGAATGATCAGTTTGAGCATAATATTATTAGCACTTACTTGACCGCCAATCCAAAGCATGGTGGTTGTAACGTCACCGATCGGACTCCAGGCACCACCGGCATTGGCTGAAATTATAACCATTCCAATAAATAATAGGCGGTCGTTACGGTCAGCAATGAGTTTTCTTAATAAAGATACCATTATAATAGCCGTAGTTAAATTATCAAGTGCAGCAGATAGAAAAAAAGTAAGGATAGAGATGATCCATAATAATTTTCTTTTATTGTTAGTATTAATCCTGGAGGTGATCACATCAAAACCATCATGCGCATCGATCAGCTCTACAATGGTCATTGCTCCCATTAAAAAAAACAGTATGCCCGAGAGTTCACCAATATGCTCCGTAAGTTGCTCGTTAACCAAATGAGCATCATTACTCATTACAATATATACAGCCCAGCATAATACACCGGCCAATAAAGCGGTAGCCGATTTATTGATCTTTAGAGGATGCTCAAATGCAATGGCGATATAGCCAAGGATGAATATTGATATAATTATAGTCGTCATAGCTGTTTACTTCGACCGCTAATGTAAGCAAAAAAATTTTTTGTGTTTATTCTCAAAACTTCTATATATTTGAAACTTACATCAATAATAAAAATATGTCAGATTTATTCAGGAAAAAGCCGATCAGCATGTTTGAGGCTGATATGAAAAAGAGTGAGTTAAAACGAATTCTTGGGAAGTGGGGGCTTACTTCACTTGGTATAGGAGCAATCATCGGTGGTGGTATTTTCACTCTAACGGGTATTGCTGCACATGACTATGCCGGCCCGGCTTTAGCTTTGTCATTTGTAATTGCAGGTATTGGTTGTTTATTCGCATCTTTATGTTATGCTGAATTTGCTTCGGTTTTACCGGTTGAAGGTTCTGCTTATGCATATGCTTATGGAACTGTTGGTGAATTGTTTGCCTGGTTCATTGGATGGAATTTAATTCTTGAATACATGATGGGTGCTACAACGGTAGCTGTTGCTTGGAGTGGATATTTTGTTAAGCTATTACACTTGTTTCACATCGATTTCCCGATATGGTTGTGTAATGATATGGTGACAGCTACTGAAAAGTGTGCGCAGATGGGTTTGCCCGCTCCTGATTGGGCATTTAACTTACCTGCATTTTTGATCACATGGTTGGTAACAATGATCCTTGTAAAAGGGATCAAAGAAGCTGCAAGTACAAACAATATCATTGTTATCATTAAAATAGCGGTTGTGCTTTTCGTGATCATTGTTGGTGCATTTTATATCAATACGGATAACTGGACACCTTTTATACCGGCTGAAGTAACCACAATTGGTGAAGATGGTAAAGAAATCGTAAGCTTTGGTTTTGGCGGTGTATTAACTGCAGCTACCATTGTATTCTTTGCTTATATTGGTTTTGATGCCGTTTCTACACAAGCAGGTGAAGCAATTAATCCTAAAAAGGATGTGCCTTTTGCAATTGTGGCATCCTTGGTTGTATGTACCATATTGTACATTTTGGTATCTCTTGTTTTAACAGGAATGGTAAAATACGATCAGTTAGATAAAGCGGCTCCGGTAGCATCGGCATTTTCAGGAATTGGTTTAAATTGGGCAGTATTTTTAATCACCATTGCCGCTACAGCAGGTTTAACCTCTGTTATGTTAGTTATGATGCTTGGACAAACGCGTATTTTCTTAGGAATGGCAAAAGATGGTTTGTTGCCAAGAGGAATGTTTGCATCCTTACATCCAAAATTCAAAACACCATACAAAAGTACTTTGTTGATCGGATTGATCATTTCTGTAGTAGCTTCTGTAACACCTATTGATAAGGTTTCAGAAATGTGTAGTATGGGTACCCTATTAGCCTTTGCAATGGTATGCGTGGCTGTAATGATTTTACGTTACAAGCGTCCCGATCTGGAGCGTCCATACAAAACTCCTGCGGTTTATTTAATCGGAACATTGGGTGTGTCTTTCAATTTGTTCTTAATGTATTTCGTTCGTGCCGAAACGTGGTTCTTCTTTTTAATATGGGGTGGTTTGGGTATTATCGTTTATTTCTTGTACAGTAAACGAAACAGTAATCTTAATAAACTCGAATCTAAAAACGAATAGAAAAAATAGGAAAGGATGCTCCCTTTCCTATTTTTTTAAGTGTTGGGATTTATGCAAAAAGAAACAACGGAATTAAAGCGTACACTCGGACTCATTGATGCAACAAGTATTGTGGCAGGCTCAATGATCGGATCAGGGATCTTTATTGTTACATCACAAATGGCACGTGATGTTGGCTCTGCCGGCTGGCTGTTGTTTTTGTGGCTACTTACAGGTTTGATCACTGTTTTTGCAGCATTGAGTTATGGTGAGTTGGCGGGAATGATGCCCAATGCAGGTGGTCAATATGTTTATATCCAACGTGCTTATGGCCGCATGATCTCTTTCCTTTATGGTTGGACCGTTTTTACAGTTATTCAAACCGGTGTGATTGCTGCAGTGGCGGTTGCTTTTGCAAAATACACTTCTGTTTTTTTTCCTGAACTAAACAACTCTCTTCTATCGATTGGTGAGTCATTTACAGTTACCTATGCACAGCTTATAGGAATGCTCAGCATCGTATTTCTTACGATGATCAATAGTAGAGGTGTGCAGAATGGGAAAACTATTCAATTGATATTTACTTCAGCAAAATTGTTTGCATTGTTTGCACTTATTGTATTGGGAATTGCTATCGGATTAAAAGGAGATGTGTTGGTTGAAAATTTTAAGAATATGTGGGAGGCTTCTAAAACCACCGTTAATCCCGATGGAACATTAAGTGTTATCCCGCTTGCCGGTTCAGCATTGCTGGGAGCAATGGGTGCTACGATCATTAATTCTTTATTCTCCAGCGATGCATGGAACAATGTCACCTTCATTGCTGCAGAGATCAAAGACCCTAAAAAGAACATTCCAAGAAGTCTGTTCCTAGGAACATTGATCGTTACCATCATTTATATTTTAGCCAACATTGCTTATTTATCGTTGCTGCCATTAAAAGGTAATCCAGCTGGAACGGATGCTTTTTCTCAGGGGATCATGTTCCCAAGCAATGATAGGGTAGGCGCTGCTGCAGCTTCGATGATCTTTGGTGATCCTGCTGTAGTTATGATGGCAGCATTGATCATGATCTCTACATTTGGTTGCAATAATGGATTGATATTAGCAGGTGCACGCCTTTTTTATGCGATGGCAAAGGATGGTCTGTTCTTTAAAAAAGCGGCTATATTAAATGAAAAACAGGTGCCTTCAAAAGCATTATGGTTGCAGTGTATCTGGGCTTGTGTGCTTTGTTTGTCGGGCAAATATGGCGATCTATTAACCTATGCCACTTTTGCATCCTTATTGTTTTATATCCTTACCATTGCCGGCATCTTTGTATTGAGAAAAAAAGAACCTGATGCGGAGCGCCCTTACAAAGCATTTGGATATCCAGTTGTTCCCGCTTTGTATATTCTAATTACATCAGCCATTTGTATCGACTTATTGATCTATGATACCAAGAATACAGGACTTGGGCTGGTCATCGTTCTCCTGGGAATTCCTTTTTATTATCTGACTCAAAAAAAGGGATCAACAAACTAAACATCATTTTACTACTCCAAATTATTACTACTCCAAACAATGAGCATCAGGCATTAGAAACTGATGACAGTAGTATTAATTAATTAGTAATATGTATGAAAAAAATTGTTCGCGATTTTCTCACGTTCAACAAAAGAGAGCGCAACGGAGTGTTCGTTCTTGTATCCATTATCACGGTTCTGGTATTGTATTTAAATGTTTCGGGAGGTTTTGTTAAAAATGAGCCGGCCGACTTTTCTGATTTTGATGAAAAAGTAAAAAAGCTGGACGCTTTAAAAGTAAAAGCGACTCATTCTACTTCGAAGCAAACAAGTGAAGCTTCTTCTACAACTGTTGTATCCCTTGATGCCGAGCGCTTTGAGTTTGACCCCAATACATTAGCGGAGAAAGATTGGAAACGGTTAGGGCTGCCGGATAAATTGATACAGACCATTCAGCGTTTCCTGTCGAAGGGTGGTCGTTTTCATAAAAAAGAAGACCTCAAAAAAATATACGGCATGAAGCAGGAATTGTATTCTTCCCTAGAAGCCTATGTTTCCATTGAAAAAGAGATAAGTCCTTCCGAATCCACACCTTCTCCTGCTATTTTTAAAGAAGGGAAAGTGGAGAAGGATCGACCAAGTTCTAAAAGAATCATTGATTTGAATACGGCAGACTCTGCTTTATTGACAAGCATTAAAGGTATTGGACCATTCTATGCAAAGAATATTATTAAGCATCGTAATGCCTTGGGTGGTTTTGTTTCCAAAGAGCAGTTGATGGAAATATGGAAACTGGATGAAGAAAAATATGCTGCCATTCAGCAGTATGTGTTTGTTGATCTTTCAAAAGTAAAAAAGATCAATGTCAATACTTGTGAAGCCAAAGATCTGAAGTCGCCTTATATCAATTGGAATATGGCCAATGCTATTGTTAATTACCGTAAACATCATGGTAAATATAAAACGCTCGAAGAAATCAAACAAACAGATTTGGTAGATGAAGAAACATACCGTAAAATTGTACCTTATTTGACCGTTGAATAATTGCAGTTAATTATGCATGGTAAAACAGCTGGTCATAAAAAACAAGGTATGTTAGAAAATAAAATTCGCTCTGTAATTCGTGATGTGGCTGATTTTCCGAAGCCCGGAATATTATTCAAGGATATAACACCCATCCTGCATCATCAGGAGCTGTGTACTGAGATCGTTGCCGATCTGGCACAAAAATTTTCAAGTAAAAATATAGATGCTATTGTAGGAGTTGAGAGTAGAGGCTTTTTGTTTGGTTTTGCATTAGCGAACAAAATGAATATTCCATTTGTTTTAGTCCGTAAATCAGGGAAATTGCCTTATAAGACCATTTCTTATGAATATGATCTGGAATATGGCAGTGCGAAAGTAGAGATGCAGGTCAATGATATTAAAAAAGGCTGGAATGTCTTGATCCATGATGATCTATTAGCTACGGGAGGAACTGCCGAAGCTGCAGCAGAACTGGTTAAAATGCAGGAAGGCAATGTGGCCGGCTTTGCATTTATTGTGGAACTCGACTTTTTAAAGGGTAAAGAACGCTTAACACGTTATACAAATGAGATCGTCAGTTTGGTGAATTATTAGCCATCTGATATTTATGGCCGAACAAATCAATAGTTTTAGAATAAAAATTATATTTTTGTCGGCTCAAATTTAAAACTACTTAAAAATGGATTTTAGTTTAAATGAAAATCAGCTGATGATTGCTGATATGATCAAGAAGTTTGGTGATGATAATATCCGTCCAAGATTGATGGAGTGGGATGAGTCGCAAGAATTCCCTGTAGAGGTGTTCAAGAAATTGGGCGAACTTGGATTGATGGGTGTTTTGGTGCCTCAGGAATACGGTGGATCCGGATTTACATATACAGAATATGTTACTGCAATTGTTGAATTAGCAAAGATTTGTGGATCAATTGGCTTGTCAATGGCTGCTCATAACTCATTATGCACTGGTCATATTTTGGCTTTTGGGAATGAAGAACAAAAGAAAAAATATCTTCCAAAACTGGCTACTGCAGAGTGGATCGGTGCTTGGGGACTAACAGAAACTGGTACAGGTTCTGATGCAGGAGGAATGCATACAACTGCTGTGAAAGATGGTGATTATTATGTGATCAATGGATCAAAGAACTTTATTACACATGCCATTACAGGTAATGTAGCGGTTGTAATTGTTCGTACAGGAAACAAAGGTGATTCTCACGGAATGAGTGCTTTCATCATTGAAAAAGGAACTCCTGGATTCAAATCCGGTAAGAAAGAAAATAAATTAGGGATGCGTGCTTCTGAAACAGCAGAATTGATCTTTGATAACTGCCGTGTTCACAAAGACCAAATGTTAGGTAAAGAAGGTGAAGGTTTTATTCAGGCAATGAAGGTGTTGGATGGTGGCCGTATCTCTATTGCTGCATTATCCGTGGGTATTGCAAAAGGAGCGTATGAGTCGGCTATCAAATATTCGAAAGAGCGTGAGCAGTTCGGAAAGCCAATTTCTCAGTTTCAAGCGATCGGTTTCAAATTAGCAGATATGGCTACGGAGATCGAAGCTGCGGAATTATTGACTTTCCTGGCTGCCGATAGAAAGAATAAGGGATTAAAGATGACCAAAGAAGGTGCTTTCGCGAAGTATTATGCTTCGGAAGTAGCGGTAAGAGTATCCAATGATGCGGTACAGATCTTCGGAGGATATGGATATACCAAAGATTTCCCGGCAGAGAAGTATTACAGAGACAGTAAGCTTTGTACGATCGGAGAAGGAACTTCCGAGATCCAAAAATTGGTTATTTCAAGAGAGATCTTAAAATAAATTTTGCAGATAAAATAGAAAATTATACATTTGCAACCCATTTTGAAAAGAAATGAACAGTTGTCGGTTGACAATTGTAGTTAAAAAGTAAAATATTAAACACAAAATAAAATGTTAATAGTACAAGTTAAAGAAGGCGAATCTATTGAGAAAGCGCTAAAGAAATACAAAAAGAAATTTGAAAAAACAGGTGTTGTAAAAGAGTTGCGTGAGCGTCAAAAATTCACAAAGCCATCTGTTGTTATGCGCGAGAAAAAGATCAAAGCTATCTACAAGCAAAAATTACAACAAGGAATAGAAGAAGCATAATCGCTTTTTTAGAATATTTTAACAAGGAAAAATTTACTGTAGCTATAACTTTTTAAAGTTATTTGCGTTCAACACAGTAGATTTTTCCTTTTTTTTATGACCATTGATAGCTGCCGGGATAGATTTTTAGAGTATCTGCAATTTGAAAAGCGTTTTTCTTCTCATACGCTTGTGGCCTATCAAAACGATATTGAACAGCTTTCCGTTTACTTAAACAGTATGTATCAGATCACCTCTATTGAAGAGGTGAATCATACACTCATCCGCTCTTGGATAGTGGATATGATGGATCAGGGTATCTCTCCTAGGTCAGTTAATCGCAAGATTACTTCTTTAAAAACATTCTACAAATTTTTGTTGCGTCAGAAATGGGTGCATGAAAACCCGATGCTCAAGATCCAGTCGCCCAAAACATCGAAGCGATTACCTGTTTTCGTAGAAAAAGAAAAAATGGATGTATTGCTCGATCATGTTGCTTTTGGCGCAGATCAGAAAGGCTTAAGAGATAAATTGATCATTGAGCTGTTCTATTCAACCGGAATGCGACTTTCGGAACTGATCCAGTTGAAAGAAAAAGATGTGGATCTGTACGCCAATCAGTTAAAAGTATTGGGAAAAAGGAATAAAGAGCGATTGATCCCTATTACAAACGAGTTGAAAAAGCTGTTGCAACAATATGTGAAGGAACGTCCTGCTACAGAAGAAGAGGTGCTGTTGTTGAGCGATAAAGGAAAAAAAATATCCGAAAAGTTTGTTTATAATTTGGTGAAAGCGTACCTTTCACAAGTAACAACAATCGATAAGAAGAGTCCGCATGTATTGCGACATACATTTGCAACACACATGCTGAATAATGGAGCCGATCTGAATGCGATCAAGGAATTGTTGGGTCACGCAAACCTTTCGGCAACGCAGGTTTACACACATAATACAGTAGAAAAATTAAAGAATGTGCATAAACAGGCACATCCCAAAGCATAAAATAATTTTAACTAAAAAACAGGAGGACTAGATTATGAACGTAAAAATTCAATCGGTGCATTTTGATGCAGACAAAAAATTGATCGCTTTTATTGAAGAACGTGTAGATAAACTGGCGCATTATTATGATGGGATCATAAGTAGTGATGTAACGCTTCGACTAGATAAATCAGATGATTCAGCGAATAAGATCGCGGAGATCAGGTTACACATTCCGGGAAATGACCTGTTTGCTAAAAAACAGTGTAAGAGCTTTGAGGAAGCGGTTGACATGAGTTTAGGTGCTTTAAAAACTCAAGTAAAGAAGCATAAAGAAAAAATTAAAGGCTTATAGCCTTGTAAATTCAAACATTTTATTACATTTGCAGCCTCAAAATCAAGGGGCTGCATTTTTTTTTGAAAAAAAGCAAGATTTTTTTTGCAGAAACACAAATGTTTTATAGATTTGCAGTCCTTTTTCAAGGGGGTGATGTTAATAAGTCACTAAAAATAGGTTGAAGTTCTTTTAAAATATAGTGTTACAAACAAAATTAAGCCGAAGTAGCTCAGCTGGTAGAGCAGCTGATTTGTAATCAGCTGGTCGGGGGTTCGAGTCCCTTCTTCGGCTCTTTTTGTAACACATTGTTGGGTCAGTACCAGAGTGGCCAAATGGGGCAGACTGTAAATCTGCTGACTTCGTCTTCGGTGGTTCGAATCCATCCTGGCCCACGATTTTTGATTGTAGTTCTTTTTTTGTAAGAATAATTTAAGCGGAAGTAGCTCATTTGGTAGAGCGTCAGCCTTCCAAGCTGAGGGTGGCCGGTTCGAGCCCGGTCTTCCGCTCTTTTATACTCACTTGCTTACATTAAGCTGTTGTAGCTCAGTGGTAGAGCACTTCCTTGGTAAGGAAGAGGTCGTGAGTTCAATCCTCATCAACAGCTCTTAATGTTGTTTTGATGGTGTGTGTTTGAAAAAAGTATTGTTATTTGAATAAACCTGGAGAAGGATTATTCAAATAATTTTTGGAAAGAAAATTTCTTGAGTAAATAAATATAAAATAACAATTAAACAAATAAATAGCAATGGCTAAAGAAAAATTCGACCGTTCCAAACCACACGTAAACATCGGAACAATTGGTCACGTTGACCACGGTAAAACAACCTTAACTGCAGCAATCACAACTGTATTAGCTGAAAAAGGTCTATCTGAAGTGAGAGATTTCTCTTCAATCGATAACGCTCCTGAAGAAAAAGAGCGTGGTATCACAATCAATACTTCTCACGTAGAGTATCAAACTGCGAACCGTCACTACGCACACGTTGAC
The DNA here is from genome assembly GCA_017303895.1 of Bacteroidota bacterium. Classification (GTDB taxonomy): domain Bacteria; phylum Bacteroidota; class Bacteroidia; order 2-12-FULL-35-15; family 2-12-FULL-35-15; genus 2-12-FULL-35-15. The sequence goes on from JAFLBF010000003.1 coordinate 18,946, forward strand.
TGTCCAGGTCACGCGGATTACGTAAAGAACATGGTAACTGGTGCTGCTCAGATGGACGGTGCAATCTTGGTTGTTGCTGCTACTGATGGTCCAATGCCACAAACTCGTGAGCATATCCTTTTAGCTCGTCAGGTAGGTGTACCTAAAATCGTTGTGTTCATGAACAAAGTGGACATGGTTGACGATCCTGAATTGTTAGACTTAGTAGAAATGGAAATCCGTGAGTTATTGTCATTCTATCAATTTGATGGTGACAACACTCCAATCATCAAAGGTTCTGCTTTAGGTGGTTTAAATAAAGATCCAAAATGGTCAGAAAAGATCATGGAATTAATGGATGCTGTAGATACTTTCATTCCATTGCCTCCACGTGATACTGAAAAAGCATTCTTGATGCCAGTTGAGGACGTGTTCACGATCACTGGTCGTGGTACAGTTGCAACAGGTCGTATCGAAACAGGTGTTATTAACACAGGTGATGAGGTTGAGATCATCGGTATGCAAGATGAAAAATTAAAATCTACAATCACAGGTGTGGAAATGTTCCGTAAGATCCTTGACAGAGGTGAAGCTGGTGATAACGTTGGTCTATTGTTACGTGGTATCGATAAGAAAGATATCCGTAGAGGTATGGTTATCGTTAAACCGGGAACTATCACTCCTCATACTGAGTTCAAAGCTGAGATCTACGTATTGAAAAAAGAAGAAGGTGGACGTCACACTCCATTCCATAACAAATACCGTCCTCAATTCTACTTACGTACAACTGACGTAACTGGAGAAATTGAATTACCAGCAGGACGCGACATGGTTATGCCTGGTGATAACGTAACAATTACTGTTAAGTTGATCGTACCGGTAGCTATGGACAAAGGTTTACGTTTCGCTATCCGCGAAGGTGGACGTACTGTAGGTGCAGGTCAGGTAACTGAAATCATCAAGTAATAAATACAACAATTTAGTATGGACAGTAGGCAGTGGAAACATTGCCTGCTGTTTTCTACTAAATACGGGTGATGCCAAAATTGATTTTTTGGATCAACAATTTGGAGTAATAAACAGGTGTAGTTCAAGGGTAGAATAGAGGTCTCCAAAACCTTTGATGGGAGTTCGAATCTCTCCACCTGTGCTAAAGAAAGTTTAAAGCTAAAAGTTGAAAGAAAAATTGGACAAATTCCAAAACTTTAAACTTAAAAACTTTAAACTTTAAATTAAAAAGAATATGAGCAAGTTTAAAGAATATTTCAGCGAAACAACCAATGAACTTGTAAACAAAGTGAGTTGGCCATCTTGGAAAGAATTACAAAGCAGTGCGATCGTTGTGATGGTAGCGTCTGTGATCATTGCATTATTGGTTTTTGCAATGGATTTCGCATTTAATAAAGGGATGGAAACCATCTATCATTTATTTTAATAACTCGATATAATTTACAGAAATGAGCGAGCAAACAAAAACTGACACCGTAAAAAAATGGTATGTGGTAAGAGCTATCAGTGGTCAGGAGAAAAAGGTAAAGCAATATATTGAGGTTGAGATCAACCGTTTAGGTTTAAGCAGTTATGTATCTCAAATTTTAATTCCTACTGAAAAGATATATCAGATCCGTAACGGTAAAAAGGTAAGTAAAGAACGTCCTTTTTATGGTGGATATATTTTAATTGAAGCAGCTCTTGTAGGAGAGGTGCCTCACGTTATTAAGAATGTAACCGGTGTTATCGGTTTCCTAGGTGAAACAAAAGGTGGCGAGCCTGTTCCAATGCGTTTGAGCGAAGTGAACAGAATTTTAGGTACTGTAGATGATCTTGCTGAAAGCGATGCACAGATCAGCATTCCATTTATTGTTGGAGAAACAGTAAAAGTAACCAATGGCCCGTTCAATGGATTCACTGGTACAATTGAAAAAGTAATTGAAGACAAGAAAAAACTAGAAGTAATGGTGAAGATTTTCGGAAGAAAAACACCATTAGAACTAGGATATTTAGAAGTAGAGAAAGAAAGTTAAATCAAATCCGTTCAGCAAAAAGAGCGAAAGACCCAACGTTGAGCTTCCATCAGCAATTAAGTTTCCAGCGGTGACAACTGAACCAGTAAACTAAAAAAGAAAATGGCAAAAGAAGTAAGTGCAATGATCAAATTGCAAATAAAAGGTGGAGCAGCAAATCCTTCACCTCCGATTGGACCGGCATTAGGTGCTAAAGGTGTTAACATCATGGAGTTCTGTAAGCAATTCAATGCTAGAACACAAGATAAAGCTGGAAAAGTAATTCCTGTTATCATCACGGTTTACAATGATAAATCATTCGAATTTATCTTGAAAAACCCTCCTGTTGCAGTGTCATTGTTAGAGATCACAAAAGTAAAAGCAGGTTCAGCTGAGTCGAACCGTAAAAAAGTAGGTACAGTAACTTGGGATCAGATCCGTACAGTTGCTGAAGGTAAAATGCCTGACTTGAACTGCTTCACTATTGAATCAGCAATGAGCATGGTAGCTGGTACAGCTCGCAGTATGGGATTGACCGTAACAGGTGAATCGCCATTAAAGAAAAAGTAAAATAACCGATGGAGCACGCTATGGCGTGCGTTTGCACATCACAAATTCAATAAAATGGCTAAAATCACAAAAAAAAGAAAAGCAGCTATGGCGAAGTACGATGCTACTAAAGCATATACTTTGGCTGAAGCAGCAAAGATCGTGAAAGAGATCACTTCTACTAAGTTTGATTCTTCAGTAGACATCAGCATCCGTTTAGGTGTTGATCCACGTAAAGCGAACCAAATGGTTCGTGGATCTGTATCATTACCACACGGAACAGGTAAAACGATGAAAGTATTAGTTCTTTGTACTCCTGATAAAGAGGCAGAGGCTAAAGCTGCAGGTGCTGACTACGTTGGATTAGATGAGTATGTAGAAAAGATCAAAGGCGGTTGGTTAGATGTGGATGTTGTTGTTGCAACTCCAAGTGTAATGGGTAAAATTGGTGTTATTGCACGTGTGTTAGGACCACGTGGTTTGATGCCAAATCCTAAAACAGGAACTGTTACTATGGATGTAGCAAAAGCAGTAACTGAATCTAAAGCCGGTAAGATCGACTTCAAAGTTGATAAAGCTGGTATCATCCAATCTTTAGTTGCGAAAGTATCTTTCGACAGCAATAAGATTGCAGACAATGCGAATGAGTTGTTACAGACAATTATGAAATTAAAGCCTTCATCAGCAAAAGGAACGTATGTGAAAAGCGTTTACTTGAGCTCTACAATGAGTCCAAGTATCCAAATTGACACGAAATTCTTAGCGCAATAATTTTGTAATTAATAAAAACCATCAATTTACAACGGCTTCCACGGGGTAAATTAAAAACAAACAGAAATGAAAAAAGAAGAGAAATCACAAATAATCGACTCATTGGTTGAAAAGATCAATGCGAACAATAAAATCTATTTAGCAGATTGTTCTTCTTTAACTGTTGAGAAAGTAAACCAATTCAGAAGATCTTGTTTTGAAAAAAACATTTCAGTAACTGTTGTAAAAAACTCATTGCTTAAAAAAGCATTAGAGAGAGCTGATGACAGCCGTTTAACGGATTTAATTCCGGCATTAAAAGGCGCTACAGCGATCATGTTCACTGAAGTGGGAAATGCTCCTGCTAAATTAATTAAGCAGTTCAGAGCTAAAAATGACAGACCTTTATTGAAAGGTGCTTTCGTTGAAGAAAACATCTACTTAGGCGATGATCAACTTGATACACTTGCTAACATTAAGAGCAAGAACGAGCTTATCGCAGACGTGGTGGCATTACTTCAATCACCTGCACAACGAGTTGTATCTGCTCTACAAAACAAAGCAGAAAAAGACGCAGCTTAGTTGGCAAACAGTTTAAAGATAGAAAAAGTAAAAATTTAATTAGTAACAATTTTAAAAATCAAATACAATGGCAGACGTAAAAGCAATTGCTGAACAGTTAGTAAATTTAACTGTGAAAGAAGTGCAAGAATTATCTACAATTTTAAAAGATGAGTATGGTATCGAACCAGCAGCAGCAGCAGTAGTTGTTGCAGGTGGTGCAGCAGGCGGAGACGCAGCAGCAGCTAAAACATCTTTTGATGTGATCTTAGTTGACGCAGGTGCAGCTAAATTAGGTGTAGTAAAAGTTGTAAAAGACTTAACAGGTTTAGGATTGAAAGAATCTAAAGATCTTGTTGACGGTGCACCAAAACCAGTAAAAGAAGGCATCTCTAAAGAAGAAGCTGAAGCATTGAAAAAACAATTAGAAGAAGCAGGAGCAAAAGTTGAGATTAAATAAGCTTCTGACACAACTTTAATATTCACAGCCTCATCACCCTTTTGGTAACAAAAGTGTGATGAGGATTATGTGTTTTCAGTGTATAGTTGTTTTTACTTATTAACCTTAATACTTTAGCACCTTGGCTCAAAATAAAAAACCTCAGAGAATAAGTTTTGCATCTATTAAAAGTCAAATTGAGTACCCTGACTTTTTAGATATTCAACTTCAATCGTTCCAGGACTTTTTTCAGTTAGAAACTACTTCTGAAAACCGTCAGAACGAAGGACTTTACAAAGTTTTCGCAGAAAACTTTCCTATTTCCGATGCACGAAACAATTTCGTGTTGGAATTTTTAGATTACTTTATTGACCCTCCACGTTACGCTATCGAAGAGTGTATCGAGCGTGGTTTAACGTACAGCGTACCTTTAAAAGCAAAGTTACGTTTGTATTGTACAGATCCTGAACATGAAGATTTTGAAACGATCGTTCAGGATGTTTACTTGGGAACTATTCCGTACATGACTCCAAAAGGTACTTTCGTTATCAATGGAGCTGAACGTGTTATTGTTTCTCAGTTACACCGTTCACCGGGTGTATTCTTCGGTCAAAGTCGTCATGCTAACGGTACCAAATTGTACTCTGCCCGTGTTATTCCCTTCAAGGGATCATGGATCGAGTTTGCTACCGATATCAACAGTGTGATGTATGCTTACATCGACCGTAAGAAAAAGTTACCGGTAACTACCTTGTTAAGAGCTATCGGATTTGAAAGCGATAAACAAATCCTTGAAATATTCGGCTTAGCTGACGAATTAAAAGTTAGCAAAGCTGCCTTGAAAAATGCTGTGGGTCGTAAGCTTGCAGCGCGTGTATTGAAAACATGGATCGAAGATTTCGTTGATGAGGATACCGGTGAGGTGGTATCTATTGAGCGTAACGAAGTGATCATCGACCGTGAGACCATCCTTGAAGAAGGTCATATCGACTTGATCATCGAAGCAAACGTTAAATCTGTGATCCTTCACAAAGAAGATGTGAACTCTGCTGATTATGCGATCATCTACAATACATTACAAAAAGATACATCTAACTCTGAGAAAGAAGCGGTAGAACACATCTATCGTCAGTTACGTAACGCTGAACCACCAGATGAAGAAACAGCTCGTGGTATCATCGATAAGTTATTCTTCTCTGATAAACGTTACGATCTTGGAGAGGTTGGTCGTTACCGTATCAACAAAAAATTAAATATCAATACTCCTGCGGATGTTAAAACATTAACAAAAGAGGACATCATTTTGATCATTAAATATTTGATCGAATTGATCAACTCTAAAGCAGATGTGGATGATATCGATCACTTGAGTAACAGACGTGTTCGTACCGTAGGTGAGCAATTATATGCTCAGTTCGGTGTTGGTTTGGCTCGTATGGCGCGTACTATCCGTGAACGTATGAACGTTCGCGATAACGAGGTGTTCACGCCAACTGACTTGATCAATGCGAAGACATTATCATCTGTTATCAATTCATTCTTCGGTACTAACCAGTTATCTCAATTCATGGATCAAACCAATCCATTGGCTGAGATCACGCACAAGCGAAGACTATCTGCCCTTGGGCCTGGTGGTTTATCCCGTGAGCGTGCAGGTTTCGAGGTACGTGACGTTCACTATACGCACTACGGACGTTTATGTACCATTGAAACACCGGAAGGTCCAAACATCGGTTTGATCTCTTCATTGTGTGTATATGCGAAGATCAATAAATTAGGTTTCATCGAAACACCATACATGACCGTAACAAACGGTAAAGTGGATGTTGAGAAATCAGTTACATATTTAAGCGCTGAAGAAGAGGATGCAAAAACAATTGCGCAAGCAAATGCTCCTATCGATGCGAAAGGTAGATTCATTGACGGAAAAGTAAAAGCACGTTACGAAGGTGACTTCCCGGTTGTAGAACCAGAGAAATTACATTTGATGGACGTTGCTCCAAATCAGATCGCTTCTATCGCGGCTTCTTTGATTCCGTTCTTGGAGCATGATGATGCTAACCGTGCCTTGATGGGTTCGAACATGCAACGTCAAGCTGTTCCATTGTTACGTCCGGAAGCTCCGATCGTAGGAACAGGATTAGAGCCATTGGTTGCACGTGATTCACGTGTATTGATCAATGCTGAAGGCGAAGGTGTTGTTGAGTATGTGGATGCAAACGAAATTGTGATCCGTTACAACAGAACTGATGAAGAGCGTTTGATCAGCTTCGATGATGATATCAAACGTTACCAATTAACTAAATTCCGTAAAACCAATCAAAGTACTTGTATCAACTTGAAACCGATCGTTAAGAAAGGTGAGAAAGTTTCTAAAGGACAAGTATTATGTGAAGGTTATGCAACTCAAAATGGTGAATTAGCATTAGGACGCAACATGAAAGTAGCGTTCATGCCATGGAAAGGTTACAACTTCGAGGATGCGATCGTTATCTCTGAACGTGTTGCCCGTGAAGATATCTTTACATCTGTTCACATTGATGAGTATTCATTAGAAGTACGTGATACAAAACGTGGTTTAGAAGAATTAACTTCTGATATTCCTAACGTTTCTGAAGAGGCTACAAAAGACCTTGATGAGAACGGATTGATCCGTATCGGTGCTGAAGTAAAAGAAGGTGATATCTTGATCGGTAAGATCACTCCTAAAGGAGAAACAGATCCTTCACCGGAAGAAAAACTTTTACGCGCGATCTTTGGTGACAAAGCGGGTGACGTGAAAGATGCTTCATTAAAAGCACCTCCATCATTACGTGGTGTGGTGATCGACAAAAAATTATTCTCTCGTGCAATTAAGGATAAAAAAGCGAAAGCTGAAGAAAAACCATTGTTAGAGAAAATTGATAAAGAACACAATGTAGAAGCTGCTGCATTAAAAGCGAAATTGATTGAAAAATTGAACACGCTTGTTAATGGAAAAACTTCTCAAGGCGTTCAAAATCTATTAAAAGAAGAGGTGATCGGAAAAGGAGTGAAATTTACTCAGAAAGCACTTGAGAAAATTGACTTCACTACTGTGAACCCAAGCAAATGGACGACTGATAAAGATGTGAATGATCAAATTAAAATGTTGTTGCATAACTACAACATTAAATTCAACGATCTATTAGGCGTTTATAAGCGTAAAAAATTCGCTGTAACTGTAGGTGATGAGCTACCAGCCGGTATCGTTCAATTGGCTAAGATCTACATCGCTAAAAAACGTAAGTTAAAAGTAGGTGATAAGATGGCTGGTCGTCACGGTAACAAAGGTATCGTTGCACGTATCGTTCGCGATGAAGATATGCCATTCTTAGAAGATGGAACACCGGTAGATATCGTGTTAAATCCATTAGGTGTACCTTCCCGTATGAACTTAGGTCAGATCTACGAAACTGTATTAGGATGGGCAGGTCAAAAATTAGGTGAGAAATTCTTCACTCCGATCTTTGATGGTGCTTCTACTGAGCAGTTGAATGAATGGACAGACAAAGCAGGTTTACCTCGTTTTGGTCGTACATACTTAACTGATGGTGGTACAGGTGAAAGATTCGACCAACCGGCAACTGTAGGTGTTATCTACATGTTGAAATTAGGTCACATGGTTGATGATAAAATGCACTCCCGTTCAATCGGACCATACTCACTTATTACACAACAACCGTTGGGTGGTAAGGCACAATTTGGTGGTCAGCGTTTTGGTGAGATGGAGGTTTGGGCATTGGAAGCATTTGGTGCTGCTAATATCCTACAAGAGATCCTTACCATCAAATCGGATGACGTTGTTGGACGTGCGAAAGCATACGAAGCAATTGTTAAAGGTGAAAATATGCCAACTCCTGGTATCCCTGAATCATTCAACGTATTGTTGCATGAGTTACGCGGCTTAGGATTGAATATTTCACTCGACTAATAAACACTTTAAGCATCGGGTTCATTGAACCCGGTGCCTAAAAATTGCATTTAACTTTTTAAACTAAATTATACAATGGCTTTTAAAAGAGATAACAAACTAAAAAGTAATTTCTCGAAAATTACCATCAGCCTTGCGTCACCGGAAGCAATTTTGGAACGTTCAAGTGGTGAAGTAGTAAAGCCCGAAACCATTAACTATAGAACTTACAAACCAGAGATGGGTGGTTTGTTCTGTGAAAGAATTTTTGGTCCGGTTAAAGATTGGGAGTGTGCTTGCGGTAAATACAAACGTATCCGTTACAAAGGAATTGTTTGCGACCGTTGTGGTGTTGAAGTAACTGAAAAGAAAGTACGTAGAGAGCGTATGGGACACATCAACTTAGTTGTTCCTGTTGCGCATATCTGGTACTTCAAATCATTGCCAAATAAAATTGGTTACCTTTTAGGTTTACCAACTAAAAAATTAGATATGATCATTTACTACGAGCGTTATGTAGTAGTAAATGCAGGTGTGAAAGCTGCTGACGGAATCAACTACCTTGATTTCTTATCAGAAGAAGAATACTTGAACATCTTAGAAACATTACCAAAAGACAATCAATACCTGGATGATAGCGATCCGAATAAATTCATCGCTAAAATGGGGGCAGAAGCATTGGTTGCTTTATTGAGCCGTGTTGATCTGGATGGTTTATCATTCGACTTACGTCACAAAGCAAATACTGAAACTTCTCAGCAACGTAAAAATGAGGCATTAAAACGCTTACAAGTTGTTGAAAGCTTCCGTCATGCTAATCAGAATGTAGAGAATAAACCTGAGTGGATGATCGTAAAGATCGTTCCGGTTATTCCTCCTGAATTACGTCCACTTGTTCCATTGGATGGTGGTCGTTTTGCTACATCTGACTTGAATGACCTTTACAGACGTGTTATTATCCGTAATAACCGTTTGAAGCGTTTGATCGAGATCAAAGCTCCGGAGGTGATCTTGCGTAATGAAAAACGTATGTTGCAAGAGTCGGTTGACTCATTGTTTGATAACTCACGTAAATCAAATGCAGTTAAAACTGAATCGAACCGTGCTTTAAAATCATTATCTGATTCATTAAAAGGTAAGCAAGGTCGTTTCCGTCAAAACTTGTTAGGTAAACGTGTGGATTATTCAGCTCGTTCGGTAATTGTCGTTGGACCTGAATTGAAATTACATGAGTGCGGATTGCCAAAAGATATGGCAGCAGAATTATTCAAACCATTTATCATCCGTAAGATGATCGAGCGTGGTGTTGTTAAAACTGTAAAATCTGCTAAGAAAATAGTTGACAAAAAAGAACCTATCGTTTGGGATATTTTAGAGAACGTATTGAAAGGACATCCGGTTCTTTTGAATCGTGCTCCGACACTTCACAGATTAGGTATCCAGGCATTCCAACCAAAATTGATCGAAGGAAAAGCGATCCAATTGCACCCATTGACTTGTACTGCGTTTAACGCGGATTTCGATGGTGACCAAATGGCGGTACACGTTCCATTAGGACATGCTGCTATCCTTGAAGCTCAATTGTTGATGCTTGCTTCACATAATATCTTGAACCCTGCTAACGGTGCTCCTGTTGCGGTTCCTTCTCAAGACATGGTTCTTGGTTTGTACTACATGACCAAGGGTAAAAAATCTACGAAAGAAGAAAAAGTAAAAGGTGAAGGTTTAACATTCTATTCTCCGGAAGAAACCATTATTGCATACAACGAAAAACGAGTGGATCTACATGCATTCGTTAAAGTTCGTTTGCAAGTGAAAGAAGGAGATAAGTTAGTAAACAAATTAATTGAAACGACTGTTGGTCGTATCTTGTTCAATCAAGTAGTACCAAAAGAAGTTGGTTACATCAATGAATTGTTGACTAAAAAATCATTGCGTGATATTATCGGAACCATTGTTAAGGAAACAGGTATGGCTAAAACAGCTAAGTTCCTTGATGACATGAAAGGTTTAGGTTATATGAGTGCATTCCGTGGAGGTTTATCATTTAACTTAGGGGACGTTATCGTTCCTGAGGACAAAGATAAAATGATCGCTGATGCCAACGCGCAAGTGGATGAGGTAGTGACCAACTATAACATGGGTTTCATTACCAACAACGAACGTTACAATCAGATCATCGATATCTGGACACATACTAACTCTCGCATCACTGCGAAAGTATTGAAAACATTAACTGAAGATCGTCAAGGATTCAACCCTGTTTACATGATGTTGGATTCCGGAGCCCGTGGTTCTAAAGAGCAGATCCGTCAGTTAGGTGGTATGCGTGGATTGATGGCGAAACCGCAAAAAGGTGCAGGTGGTGGAGAGATCATCGAGAACCCGATCATCTCTAACTTTAAAGAGGGATTATCGATCTTGGAGTATTTCATCTCTACTCACGGTGCTCGTAAAGGTCTTGCCGATACTGCGTTAAAAACTGCCGATGCTGGTTACTTAACACGTAGGTTAGTTGACGTTGCTCAAGACGTGATCATCACGATCGAAGATTGTGGTACATTGCGTGGATTGGTTGCAACAGCATTGAAGAAAAATGATGAAGTTGTTGAATCGTTATATGACCGTATCTTAGGACGTACTACTGTACACGATGTATATCATCCATTAACAGGTGATTTGATCATCGGTGCTGGTGAAGAGGTTACTGAAGATTACGCGAAGAAAATTGCTGATTCTCCAATCGAAGCAGTTGAGATCCGTTCGGTATTAACTTGCGAAAGCAAGAACGGTGTTTGTTCAAAATGTTACGGACGTAACCTTGCAACAGGCCGTATGGTTCAACGTGGTGAGGCTGTAGGTGTTATCGCTGCACAGTCAATCGGTGAGCCGGGTACACAGTTAACGCTTCGTACATTCCACGTGGGTGGTACAGCGTCTAACATTGCTGCTGCTTCTAAATTAGAATCTAAATACGATGGTATCATCGAAATAGATGAATTAAAAACTGTAAAACGTAAGAACCCTGATGGTGAAACTGTTGATGTAGTGATCGGACGTTCTGCTGAGATGCGTATCATCGATGCAAACACGCGTATCGTATTAACTACTGGTAACATCCCTTACGGTTCTCAAGTATATGTGAAACCAAATGCGAAGATCAAAAAAGGTGACTTGATCTGTGATTGGGATCCATATAATGCGGTTATCGTTTCTGAGTTTGGTGGTAAGATCGAATTCGAAAATATCGAAGAAGGTGTTACATACCGCGAAGAGTCTGACGAACAAACAGGCTTTAAAGAAAAAGTTATTGTTGAAAGTCGTGATAAGAGCAAAAACCCCGCTATCCGTATCATCGCTAATAAAGAAGTATTACGTACATACAACATTCCGGTTGGTGCTCACGTAATTGTGAATGATAATGCGAAGATCGAAGCTGGTCAAATATTAGTTAAGATTCCACGTGCTACAGGTAAAACTGGGGATATCACGGGTGGTTTACCTCGAGTAACAGAGTTGTTCGAGGCTCGTAACCCGTCTAACCCTGCTGTTGTATCTGAGATCGATGGTGTTGTGTCATTTGGTAAGATCAAACGTGGTAACCGTGAGGTACATGTTGAATCACGTACAGGTGATAAGAAAACATACTTGGTTCCATTGTCTAAGCATATCTTAGTTCAGGAGAACGACTTTATCAAAGCTGGTGAGCCATTGTCAGATGGTGCTATCACTCCAAGTGATATCCTTGCTATCAAAGGTCCAACTGCTGTTCAAGAGTACTTGGTTAACGAGGTTCAAGAGGTGTACCGTTTACAAGGTGTGAAGATCAATGACAAGCACTTTGAAGTAATTGTACGTCAAATGATGCGTAAAGTGGAGATCATGGAATCCGGTGATACAATTTTCCTTGAAAAACAATTGATCAACAAATCAGAGTTCATGGAAGAGAACGATAAATTGTACGCTAAAGTAGTGATCATCGATGCAGGTGACTCTACATTATACAAAGCCGGACAAATTATCAGTGCACGTAAATTACGTGATGAGAACTCATCATTGAAACGCAGAGATATGAAATTGATCGAAGCGCGTGAGGCTGTTCCTGCTACATCTACTCAGATATTGCAAGGTATCACTCGTGCTTCATTGCAAACTAATAGCTTCATGAGTGCTGCATCGTTCCAGGAAACGACTAAAGTATTGAACGAAGCTGCTGTAAGCGGTAAGATCGATGATCTATCAGGATTGAAAGAAAACGTTATCGTTGGACACTTGATCCCTGCAGGTACCGGCTTAAGAGCTTACGATAAGATGATCGTTGGTTCTCAAGAAGAGTACGATAGATTGATGGCTTCTAAACGTGAAGCAATGGAAGAAGAAGCGTAATAATTCGCTATTCGAAATATAAAGAGGGATAAACAATTTTGTTTATCCCTCTTTTTTTGCAATAAAAAATCATATTACAAGTTTTTCTGTTTATCCGTATCTTTATAATATGCGTTTTCGATGGAGTATCATTATAATTCTTGCTGTTCTAAGTCTCTCCGGCTTTGCTCAGTCTGTTTATACCCTGGAGATACACTCCGTAAACGATCCTTCGCTGCTGAAAAAGATCGAATACAAAAAAAGTTTTTTAACTAAGAACGATCGCGATAAAGAATTACAAAAAGTATTGTTACGTTGCTATGACAATGCCTATCTGGCTGCTAATTACGATAGTATTTTTAACGATTCACTTACACAAATAGCTTATCTGAATTTCGATAAGCAATATAAATGGGCGTATCTCAAGCATGGTAATGTGGATGAAGGCGTTTTGAGCGAGATCGGTTTTAGAGAGCGTCTATACAGCAATAAGCCTGTTTCATTCAAAGATGTAAAGCGTGTACAGGAAAAGCTCATTACGTATTATGAAAACAATGGATTTCCTTTTGCTTCTGTAAAGCTTGATAGTCTTGAGATACAGGATGATAAGTTTTCTGCGCAATTGTATTTGCAAAAAAATCAGGAACAAAAGATCGACAGTATCATCATCAACGGAAATGCTAAGATCACTCCCGTGTATATTTACAATTACATTGGCGTAAAACCCGGAGCAAGATACAATGAGTCGCAATTAAAGAAGATCAATAACAGGATCGCAGAGTTACCTTTCTTACGATCTACGAAGCCTTCCACCGTTGTTTTTTCGGAGAAATATAACAAGCTTGTTCTGAATATCGAAAAGAAAAGAGCCAGTCAGTTTGATGGGATTTTAGGTTTGTTACCCGACAATAAGACCGGAAAGATCCTATTTACGGGCGATGTGCGTTTGAAATTGCAAAATGGTTTGGGCAGAGGAGAGTTGATCGATCTGAACTGGAGAAAGATGCAAACGCAAACACAAGATCTGAAATTACGTTTAGTGTATCCCTTTCTTTTTAAAACACCATTCGGACTCGATTATAATTTTAAATTGTATAAAAAGGACACCACTTTCATTGATGTTTTTCAGAATATAGGTGTGCAATATCTTTTTATCGGAGGGAATTATTTCAAAGTATTTTATACCAACAAAACCTCCAATTTGCTTTCTACAAAAGGATTGGAGTTTATTACCACTTTGCCGGCTTATGCCGATGTACAAACCAATATGTACGGTATTGGATTTAAATTCGAACGGTTGGATTATCGTTTGAATCCACGCAAAGGCTTTTATTTATTGATGAATGCGAGTGCCGGTACAAAAAAAATAAAACGGAATGCAAAGGTCAATCAAGAAGTGTATGATAAAATAACATTGAACTCTACACAATATAATGGTGAATTAGAGGCTGTTCTTTTTATCCCATTGGGTGGAAGAAGTACGGTAAAAGTGTCCGACCAAGCAGGTTTTGTGAATGGAGAAAATACGTTTCAGAATGAATTGTTAAGGATAGGCGGCCTAAAAACATTGAGAGGATTTGATGAAGAATCGATCTTTACTTCGGCATATTCCATCTTTACCTTGGAATACCGTTTCCTATTAGAACAGAATTCTTATTTGTATTTGTTTGGTGATGGTGCCTGGTATGAGAATAACAATGTGCAGCAATATGTCACCGATACCCCCATCGGCTTTGGTGCAGGTATTAGTTTTGAAACAAAAGCGGGTATCTTCTCCATTAATTATGCCTTAGGAAAACAGTTCAACAATCCTATTCAGCTTCGAAGCGGTAAGATCCATTTCGGGATAGTGAATTATTTTTAGTAAATTGTAGTACAATCCCTACATTATGAAAAACAAAATTCTTCTTTCGGTAATTGTGGTTCTCGTTTACTTGCTTTGTAAGAATATAAAATATTTTTACGGATATGTAGTGTTTGGTCCTGAAGCATGGAATCTATTGGATCACAATATGGCCATTACATTGGTCAATTATTCACAAATGCTGATCATGCTCGTTACTGCATGGCTTCTATTTAGGAATAAAGCCGTGGAAGCACTTGGATTGCATACCGGCTTCCTGGAGGGTCTTATAAAAGCATTTTTATTCACCTTGCCCATGTTCATCGGTTATGCATTCTTGTTTGATTTTAAATTCGATTATTCCTTATCTGCATTTCATCGCTATATGATCCTAGCCGGTTTTTTTGAAGAATTTGCCTACCGTGCATTTTTATTCGGTCTGCTTTTTTTCTTTGCAGGATGGGGTTTTGTGTCAGCTGCTTTGATCGCATCTGTATTTTTTGGAATGGGGCATTTGTATCAGGCGAATGATGTACAAGGTGCTATTGCTGTTTTTCTTTTCACTGCATTGGGGAGTGCAGGTTTCGCCTGGTTTTATCTAGCATGGAAGAATATTTGGATGGTAGCCTTTTTGCATGGATTTATGGATGCTGCCTGGGGAATGGTAAATGTACAAGATAAT
Organism: Bacteroidota bacterium; assembly: GCA_017303895.1. Classification (GTDB taxonomy): domain Bacteria; phylum Bacteroidota; class Bacteroidia; order 2-12-FULL-35-15; family 2-12-FULL-35-15; genus 2-12-FULL-35-15. The sequence continues at coordinate 34,048 of JAFLBF010000003.1, forward strand.
GTAACGGGTAGTTTATGGGTAAATATTTTCCGTTTTACCACTTTAGGCCTGGCGATCTATTTCTCAGTCAAAAAAGCGAAAGCAGAAAATAACTATTCGATGAAAGGTCGTTGGTGGCGCAATACAGACGCCCGCATTCTCTAAATTCTATCTTTAGAATCACAAATAAAATCCGTAAATTAGCCTTTCATTTTTAAGGTATGGAGCTTTTGTATTTGATCATCGGAATTCTTATTGGTGCTGCTATCATGTATTTCTTCTTGAAATCAAAAAATGATGCCGGTGCCGATACTTCTGCACTCGATTCGAGAATTGTAGAACTCGACAAACAAAAAGCTGTGTTAGAATCGAAATTAGAGAACGCTCAAAAAGAATACGAGCGTCTGGACTATGATTTTAAAACTTCCCGAGAGCAACTCATTCACGATTCCACCAAAGAAAAAGAAAAATTAAATTCGGAGATCCACCAATTGCGCAACGAACTCAATGGTGCGAATATCCGCATCGAACGTTCGATTGAAGCATTCAAAGCGCAGGAAGATAAATACACTACTTTAAAAGCGGAGTTGGAGAATGTACACAAGAAATATTCTACCGAGTTTGAAAATATTGCGAATAAGATCCTGGAAGAAAAGTCAACTAAATTTACCGAACAGAATAAGAACAATCTGGATGTGATCCTGAATCCATTAAAGGAAAAGATCAAGGATTTTGAAGAGAAGGTGGATAAAGCTTATAAAGCGGAATCGGCTGAACGTATCACCTTAAAAGCAGAGATCAAAAATCTGATCGACCTGAACAAGCAAGTGAGTGAAGAAGCCAATAACCTTGCAAAAGCTTTAAAAGGCGATAATAAAAAACAAGGTAATTGGGGAGAGGTGATATTGGAGAAAGTACTGGAGCGTTCCGGACTGGTAAAAGATCAGGAATACCGTACACAGTTCAGTACCAGCAACGATGAAGGTAAACGGATTCAACCCGATGTGGTGATTATGTTGCCTGATAGTAAACACATTGTAGTCGATTCAAAAGTTTCTTTGATAGCGTATGAAGCTTTTGTAAATGCCGATACAGATGAAGATCGTGACCGTTATGTAAAAGAACACATTGCATCGGTACGCAACCATGTGAAATTATTGAGCGAAAAAAATTATCCTACTTCACCTGATTTTAACACCCCTGATTTTGTTCTTCTTTTTATTCCAATTGAATCATCATTCAGTGTGGCGGTGCAGGCCGATCAGGATCTGTTCAGTTATGCATGGGATAAAAAGATCGTGATCGTGAGTCCGTCAACCTTATTGGCAACATTACGTACCATTGCATCCATATGGAAACAGGAACGTCAAACTAAAAATGCGATTGAGATCGCGAAACAAAGTGGTGCTTTGTATGATAAGTTCGTTGGCTTTCTGGAAGATATGGACAAGATCGGAAAGAGTATCGAAACATCGCGTGGTGCTTATGATGCTGCCATGAATAAATTAAAGACCGGTTCGGGCAATTTGGTGAAACGTGCTTTGGATATCGAAAAGCTGGGTGCTAAAACCACCAAGCAGATCTCTTCTAAATTTATGGACTCGGATGATTCCCTTTCATTAACCGATAATACTTCTGCTGAATGAAAAAGTTGATCGTGTTATTTGTTGTCTTGGTGATCGCTGCTTGTACAAGCAGCACAAGAACTTCTTCATCGGGCAGTACGGCCAAAACAAATAACTACAAGCGGGAGAGCAATGCCATGCGCCCTGCCTTTATGATCTATCATTCAAGTGATACCATCTCCGAATTGCATTTTAAAATTGCCAGCAAAGAATTATTGTACATGCGTCCCGATGCTATCAATTTTTCATCGAATGTCTTGATTTCCTATAAACTTGTAAATAATTATGAATCGAAAGAGATCCTCGATAGTGGGTCGGTGCGCCTGGTAGATAGCAATAATGAAGGACTTGAAAAATACCTGATCGGAAAAATGAACTTTAAAGCCATTTTCCCGAAGAGCTATTATTTGAGAGTAACAGTAACCGATCTGAACAGAAACAGTTCTTATAAAACAACACTTGCTGTGGATAAGGCGAGTATGTTGAGCCGGCAGAATTTTTTGGTGCGCTCAAAACAGGATGAAGCACCTGTCTTTAGAAATTATTTGAAGCTCGAGGAGCAAGTGCAGATCCAATATCGTATGGCCAGCTCCATGTCATTGTTTGTGCGTTATTATAACAGAACATTTCCGTTAGCTGCACCACCTTTCTCACTCACCGATCCGCAACCGTTTCAGTACAAAGCCGACAGCACATTTGTTTTGCAATTGTCGGATAAAGGAACCGTTGATTTTACAATGAACAAAGATGGTTTTTATCATTTTGTGTTAGATAGTACCAAGCGTGATGGATTAACGCTTTTTCATTTCAATGATGCATTTCCTGAAGTGAAAACGGCTGATGCTATGATCACTCCTTTGCGGTACATTACTTCGCGTGAAGAATATACTGCTTTAACTTCCAGTACCAATAAAAAGGCGGATGTAGAAAAATTCTGGTTGGAATGCACCGGTAATATGGAAAGAGCCAAAGAGGTGATCCGTAAGTTCTATACACGGGTGAATGATGCCAATGTGCATTTCTCTTCTTATCTGGAAGGCTGGAAAACCGATAGAGGAATGATCTATCTGATCTACGGATCGCCTAATACGATATACCGCACTGCTAATACAGAGAATTGGATCTATGGTGATGCTTCGAACATTAACTCGTTACAGTTTATGTTTGTGAGAGTTGATAATCCATTCAGTGATAATGATTTTTCTTTGGAACGTTCCGGAAACTACCGTCAGCAATGGTATATGGCAGTGGATGTATGGCGTCAGGGAAGAGCGTATTTGCAAGATTAATTTTTGCGATTAAAACATAACAACATGCAAACAAGAAGACAAAAGACGGAGAATGACAATATGATCTTTGGTTTACGACCAATTATCGAAGCATTAAAAGCAGGGAAAGAAATTGATAAACTATTTGTTCAAAATGGTTTGAAGAATGAGTTGTTCGGAGAGATGATGGGATTGCTCAAAAAGCACAATGTGATCTATCAATATGTGCCGGTTGAAAAACTGAATCGTTTAACGTCAAAGAATCATCAAGGTGTTGTTGGTTTTATTTCAACGATTGAATACAATAAGATAGATAAAGTTTTACCTATGGTGTTTGAAGCCGGTAAAACACCTTTAATATTGATACTGGATAGAGTAACCGATGTGCGGAACTTTGGTGCCATTGCACGTACTGCTGAATGTGCGGGTGTGGATGCCATCGTTATTCCTTCGCGTGGAGCAGCACAGATCAATGCGGATGCAATCAAAACATCTACAGGTGCTTTGCATAAAATTCCGGTGTGCCGTGAAGATAATTTAAAAGAGGTGATCGATTATTTACGTGAAAGCGGATTGCAGGTAGTGGCTTGTACCGAAAAAACAGAGGAGTTGTATTACGAACCTGATTATACACTTCCGGTTGCTATCATCATGGGATCGGAAGAAGATGGGATCTCTCCTGAATATTTAAAACGTTGCGGCTCATTGGCAAAAATTCCTTTGTTGGGCGAAATTGGTTCATTGAACGTATCGGTTGCTGCCGGAGTAATTTTATATGAAGCTGTGAAACAAAGGATGAAAGGGTAATGACATTCTTCGACCGTAAATATTATCCTTTTGTTTTACTTTTTTTAGTAGTCCTTATTTCCCGTATTCCTTTCCTTTTTGCCGGATATGGAATTGAGGAAGATTCATGGGCTATTGCGCTTTCTACTTATTTAACGAAAACAACAGGCATTGTTGAACCTTCGCGTTTACCCGGGCATCCCGTACATGAATTTCCTTTGGTATGGACCTGGAACCTAGGGCATGTCTGGTTCAATTTTCTTTCGGCCTTTTTTAGCGCCACCGGTGCTTTGTTCTTTGCTTTGATCTTAAAGCATTTTAAATTCAAACATTATTTTATTGCTGCTTTGGCTTTCGCATTTATACCTGTGTATTATGTGAGTAGTACATACACTATTGATTTTGTATGGACAGAAGCATTTGTGTTGATTAGCTTATATTTATTGCTTCGCCAACAACTTATTGCAGCTGGTTTGTTCTTAGGTCTTGCTGTTGGTTGTAGGATCACCAGCGGTGCCATGCTCTTGCCTTTTATGATCATCATCTGGCAACAAGGCAACTGGAAACAAAATATCATTCCTCTTTTAAAGTTGGGAATCCCCATGGGGATTGTCGGTATTGCCTCTTTCATTCCGATCATGCTTCAGTTTGGTGCCGGATTTTTTATGTATTACGATCAGTTTCCTTATCCCTCTATTCCGAAATTCATCTATAAGCTAACGTTTGGTGTGTTTGGTTTTGTGGGCATTGCGGCTATCTTTTGGGCAAAACTGTGGATATTAAAAAATAGAAAATCGAATATGCAAGGACAGTTATTCGAGCAAGGCATCGATCGTAAAGTGATCATTGCTTCGTATGTTGTTTTGATCTTGTATTTTATCTCTTACCTGCGTCTTCCTCAAAAAGCAGGTTACATGATGCCGATCCTTCCATTTACCATTTTATTATTTGGTTATTATCTGGATTCCAAACGATTCAACCTGATCGCTTTTGCGTTTATTGTATCACCATTTGTATGCAGTATCAATTTAACCGATAAGATCCGTGGAGCGGAGTATTCCCGTTTTGCTTTGAAAGCAACAGTTTCCGGACAGGAAGTGTTCTTCGATATTTTTTCAGGACCTATTTTCTCTGATTATTCCAAACGCAAACAAAAATTAAAATATACCGATGCTGTGATCGAAAGTGTTAGAGGTACAGCTAAAAAAACAGTGGTGATTGCCGGTTGGTGGTACAATGAGATCGAAACAAAAATGCTGACACGCAAAAGAAATAAATTGGTGAGATACGAAGCCTACATAGATGAAGCAACTATCAGAAAATACATGAATGAGGGATATCGTATCACTTATTTGCCGGAACAAAATAAATACAATGACCTCATGTATAAAATGCAAGTGACGGATTCATTAGCGGTGCCGTTTGAGTGATGTGGGATTGTTGATTGGTGAAGGAGGATTTAGGATTGTGGGTTTGATGATTTGTGATTGAGGATTGAATGTCAGTTCGAGTGGCGAGGAACGAGCTGTATCGAGAACGCTTGAGGATTGAAATTTTCAACACAGGGAAACAGAGGGCACGGAGATTCACAGAGAATTAAATGAATGTTTTTAATCGAATACTAAAATAAATACAATGAAAAAAATAACACGATCATTATTGTTAGCAGCAGTTGCAATATCTTCAGCTACAGCACAGGAAAACAAGAACAAGGCGATCTTTAAAGAGCGTAACCTTGGTTTTTATGAGCAGATCAAAAAAGGGAATGAAGCATTTAATGCTCCTAAATCAACAACACCTATGGTGTTTAAAATGGATTATTCGAATGTGGATCTTCCAAAGTCGGCTTCAGAATTTAAAACTGTTTTTGCACAAAAACCGGAGTCGCAGGGTGAAACAAATACCTGCTGGTGTTTTTCAACCACTTCATTCTACGAATCGGAGATCAAGCGTTTATCCAATCAGGATGTTCAATTGTCGGAGTTGTACACCGTGTATTGGGAAACAGTAGAGAAAGCAAAGTTATTTGTTGAAACACGCGGAACTTCTGCTTTTGATGAAGGATCAGAAACCAATGCTGTTGCACGTATGATGAAAAAATACGGTGTGGTTCCATTGGATGCCTATAATGGAATGAAAGCCGGACAGCCCTTCCACGATCACAAAAAAATGTTCGAGGAATTAAAAGCCTATTTAGATGGTGTGAAAAAAGCAACGGCATGGAACAGTGATGTAGTGGTTGCCACTGTAAAGTCGATCATGAATCATTACATTGGTGAGCCACCCACAAGTGTTACCATTGCAGGAAAAAAAATGACACCACAGGAATATTTGAAAAATGTTACCAAATTGAATTTAGATGATTATGTAGATTTTATGTCTTTAATGGAAAAACCATATTGGATACAAGCCGAATACAAAGTGCCGGATAACTGGTGGAGATCTGCCGATTATTACAATGTGCCATTGGATGATTTTATGAACATTGTTCGTTCTGCCATTAAGAATGGTTATTCTATTTCAATTGGTGGCGATGTTTCGGAAAGTGGTATTGATAGTAAATACGGAGCATGTATGGTTCCAAGTTATGATATTCCTTCGGCTTACATTGATGAGAATGCACGTCAGATGCGTTTCACGAATGGTTCAACAACCGATGATCATGCCATGCATTTAGTAGGTTATGCCGAACGTTCAAATGGTATGTGGTATTTGATCAAAGATTCAGGGGCAGGCGGACATACCAATCCAACAGCACCGGGTTACTGGTATATGCACGAAGATTACATCAAATTAAAAATGATGACATTGACCTTGCATAAAGATGCTGTGAAAGAGGTGTTAGCAAAATTTCAAAAGAAGTAATTAACAATTGTATAACGTATTTTTAATATTCCTAATTTTACTTCCGTAATATTAAAAAAGCAATTATGCCAACGATACAACAAACGTATGAAATGAATGCTACTGCCGAGGAAGTGTTTGAAGCACTTGTGAATTCTGAGATCATTCAGATCTGGAGTCAGGATGAGGCAAAGATGAGTGATCAGGTAGGAGGAAGTTTTATGTTGTGGGGCGGACAAATGTTTGGAACAAACCTAGAAGTAGTTAAGAATAAAAAATTAGTGCAAGAATGGTGTTATGATCAGTGGGATGCTCCTTCAAAAGTAACCTTCACGATCAAAACCAAAGGAAAGAAAACAGTTGTAGAATTATTGCACGAAGATGTTCCTGAAAAATCCTTAAAAAGCATTACCGAAGGTTGGAATGATTATTACTTAGGTGCTATGCAGGAAATGTTTGAAACAGAAAAAATGAAAAAATAATTAATACACTAAATAACAGAACGCCTTCCAACCGGAAGGCGTTTTTGCTTTAAGATCAATATTTACGTTTCCACATTTTTACGAAAGCTATAAAATCAATTTTTGAAATATAAATAGTTTCGAAGCTGCGCGTGAGCCTGAAAACATGGGGAGCAGACGTGAGGTGAACGTTTTTTTATTAAAAGATCAAAGGATGTAACGGCCTTTGGCTGGTATGTCATCCGTAGATCTTTATAAAAAAACGAGAGGCGGGGAGGATTCATGTTTTCTTGATTTTTTCTTTCTTTTTGATCAAGCAAAAAGAAATATAAAAAAGCAAGCCTTAAATTAAATCAGCATTTTTCAATATCTTTAAGAAATGAAACCACTACTTTCCCTCATCTCACTATTTGTACTATTCTCCTGTTCGCCTTCTAAAAACGAAGAAACCTCTTTTACCTGGTTAGAAGGAGAATGGAAAGGAATGGAAACCGATAGTTCTTACTTTTTTGAAAATTGGAAAGCTACTGCTACCGGTTGGGATGGAGCAGGAGGAATGGTGATGAACAAGGATACTGTATTCTTTGAAGCGATCGCTATTATTAAAAAAGAAAACGATTTTTACTATCATGTAGCCGCAGAAGGAAATGAAACACCTGTTGATTTTAAATATCTTGGAATAATAAAAGATACAGCCGTATTCGAAAATAAAACGCACGATTTCCCTCAACGTATTGTCTATTATTTTAAAGAAAAAGGAAAACTCTTTGCTATGATAGACGGCCAACTGGATGGTAGGTACCAAAAACAGGAATTTCCACTGCACAGCGCTAAATAACTCGTCATTATTTGCATTAAATTAAATTTGTTATTTAATGCTTCTTTTCGAAGCAGCGCGCGAGCAATGAAATTATACCTGCCTGTTGGCAGACAGGTGATACCGGCCAATCGTTACTGTTTTGCCCTTGCAGGTGTTATCACCTGCAAGTAGTTCATACAAAGGATAATTCCTGTTCTAAAATTTTAATAGGTTAATTTCCACTATTTCCGTAAATTTATATTCTATATTTAAAGAATATGAAAAAGTTATTTTTCTCCCTGTTCATTCCCGCTATTGTTGGTTTTTCAGCAAATGCACAAACTTGTCAGTTAAGCAAAGGGCATCAACACAATGCTCCTTCTAATCCAAAAGAAATGCGTGCCAGCAACCTGCGTAGCGATACCATTGATGTTTTGAACTATACCATTAATCTCAATATCACTGATTTTACAACAAATACCATTAGTGGAAACACGGTTGTAAAGTTTACTCCGAAACAAAACAACATCAGCACCATTGATCTTGATCTTCTGGAGTTGATAGTTGATTCAGTAGAAGTTAGTTCAAACAACTTAACATATACATACAACGATACTTTGCTGTCTGTTCAATTAGGGAATACGTATAATGTGAATGATACAGTAGATCTGACTGTTCACTATCATGGTACACCGCAAGGTGATGCTTCCGGCTGGGGTGGATTCTATTTTCAAAGTGGCTATGCCTATAACTTAGGTGTTGGCTTTGCTGCCGATCCGCATGTGTATGGTCGCGTTTGGTTTCCTTGCTTTGATAATTTTGTGGAGCGTTCCAGCTATGAATTCAATATCGTTACCAATAACGGAAAAACATCTTATTGCAATGGTTATTTAGCATCCGATACTACTGATGGAAGTGGTAATCGCACTCGCAAATGGATCATGGAAGAGCAGATCCCTACTTATCTCGCTTCAGTGGCGGTGGCAGCATACACACAGGTGAATCAAACGTATAATGGCATCAATGGTCCAACACCAATTGTATTAACCGCTTTGCCTGCTGATACTACCAACGTAAAAAATTCATTCGTGAATTTAAATACGGCTTTATCAACCTACGAAAACCATTTTGGTCCATACCTGTGGAACAGAGTAGGATATTGTATGGTGCCCTTCAATTCAGGTGCGATGGAGCATGCTACCAATATTGCCTACCCTCGTGCAACTGCTAATGGAACATTGCAATATCAAACTTTATATGCACACGAATTATCGCATCATTGGTTTGGCGACCTTGCTACCTGCCGCACAGCAGAAGATATGTGGTTGAATGAAGGCTGGGCTCGTTATTGTGAATTTCTGTTCACTGAAGCACTGAGCGGACCGAATGCTTATAAAAGCGCGGTGAGTATCAACCATGAAGATAACCTGCATTTTAATATTGTAAAAGAAGGAGCACTCAGTCTTTCCAACATCCCTCATGCCTATACGTATGGCGATCATGTGTATAACAAAGGAGCCGATGTAGCGCATACAATGCGTGGATATTTAGGCGACAGTACTTTTTTTGCCGGAGTGAAAGCTTATTTAGCACAGCACAATTATGATGATGTGTCGAGTGCCGATTTTATGAACGATCTTACCACCATTACAGGAGTGGACATGTCCTATTTTTTTGATGATTGGGTGAACAATCCCGGATGGTGCCATTTTTCAATCGATTCATTTACTGTTACACCACAAGGAAGTGATTATGAAGTATTGGTGTACATGAAACAAAAACTTACTGCTGCGCCTCACTATTATCAAAAAGTACCTTTGAATTTAACTTTTAAAGACGCAGCATTTAATGAGCACACATCCAGAGTTGTAATGAATGGCCAATACGGAACCTTCACGGTGGTTGTGCCTTTTGATCCTGCTTTTGTGGCGGTGAACATGGATGAAAAAATTTCTCACGCAGTAGCTCCTGCCTATAAAGTGATCAGCACTACCGGTGCACATAATTTGACGAATGCCAAAATGAATTTAACGGTGAATGCCATTGTTGATTCTGCTTTTGTGCGTGTGGAACACAACTACACAGCACCCGATACATTTAAAATTGCCGGTATGGGTTATCGTTTATCACCTAACCATTACTGGAGAGTGGATGGTATTCTTCCTGCCGTATTTAAAGCAAAAGCAGTTTTGAATTATGATGGTCGTACCTCTTCATTTGCGGGAAACATGTGGCTCGACAATCAATTGGTCACCACCTTTGAAGACAGTCTGGTATTGATGTACAGAAGAAATGCAGCGGATGATTGGAAAGTCTATCCGTATTACACCAAAAGTTTTTCCGGTAGCAATAATGATAAACGCGGTACCATCACCATCGATACACTTGAACTAGGGGAATATGTTTTTGCAATGCAGGATGCGGCACTAGGAATTACAGAAGCAGCCATGAAAGGCGATGCTCAGTTAACATTATATCCGAATCCGGTGAAGAACGAATTAAAAGTTGACATCTCTAAATTAAAAGTAGCCCCTACCGATAAGTTGATCCTTACGGTCACTGATCTTAACGGAAAAATTATCAGAACAGAACGCTGGACAGCCCAGCAATCTTTGAATAGTATTAACACTTCTGCATTCTCCAATGGCATTTATGTACTGTCAGTCAGTACCGGAAACAAGCCACTGGCGCAAAGTAAATTCATAGTTTCACATTAATTTGAACAGATTGTTTAACGTTTTTGTGAAATTTGTCAAAAAAATTGAACGATCATTAAACAAAAGCATTTTTTGTTTGTTTTAAACACGTAGTATGGGATACCGCAACACGCTGGAATGTATTACCGACCTTGAAAAACATGGTCACCTCGTACGGATCAATGAAGAAGTTTCTTCTGATCTGGAAATGGCAGCAATACATTTGCGCGTGTTTGAAAATAAGGGTCCGGCTATTTTGTTTGAGAACATAAAAGGATGCCAGTTTAAGGCTGTTTCTAATTTGTATGGCGATACGGACCGTAGTAAGTTCATCTTCCGCGATACATTGGAAAAAGTAAAAGCACTTATCGACATTAAGAACAATCCGCTTGAAGCCATCAAGCATCCTTTTAAATATGCAAACCTTGCCGGCACAGCTTTTTCGGCCCTTCCGCGAAAGAGTTGGAGCAATCCCGTACTTCAGAACAGCACTACCATCTCGGCTTTGCCGCAGATCAAATGCTGGAAGAATGACGGAGGTGCATTTATCACATTGCCACTGGTATATACCGAGGACATGGACAAACCCGGAGTGATGAACTCCAACCTTGGAATGTACCGCATTCAGTTGAGTGGTAATGAATATGTGCAGGATAAAGAAATAGGTTTGCATTATCAGTTGCACCGCGGTATTGGTGTACATCAAACAAAAGCAAACGCCAAAGGACAACCTTTGAAAGTTAGCATCTTTGTTGGTGGACCACCATCACTCACTTTAGGAGCAGTAATGCCGCTTCCCGAAGGAATGAGCGAACTTACCTTTGCCGGTGCATTGGGCAACAGAAGGATACGTTATACGTATGATGCGGATGGATTTGCGATTGCTTCAGATGCTGATTTTGTAATTACCGGTTATGTTTATCCAAACCAGAATAAGCCCGAAGGTCCGTTTGGTGACCATTTAGGATATTATAGTTTAAAACATGATTTTCCGGTTATGCAAGTAAAAAATGTATATCATCGCGATGGCGCTATTTGGCCATTTACTGTGGTTGGTCGCCCACCACAGGAAGATACCGCTTTTGGTAATTTGATCCATGAGATAGCAGGCAATGCTTTATCAACCGAAATTCCCGGATTGATCGATGTGCATGCCGTGGATGCTTCGGGCGTACATCCATTGTTATTAGCCATTGGCAGCGAACGATATACTCCGTATTATCAGGAGCGCAAACCACAGGAAATATTGACCATTGCTAACCATATTCTGGGAAGCGGACAATTAAGTTTAGCAAAATATTTATTCATCATAGCAGGGGAGGACAATCCTCAACTCACCACACATGATCTGGAAGACTATTTCAAACATGTGCTGGAGCGTGTTGACTGGACCCGCGATCTGCATTTCCACACCAACACCACTATTGATACATTGGATTATACAGGCAATGGATTGAACAGTGGAAGTAAAGTAGTGGTAGCCGTTGCAGGCGAAAAGAAAAGAGAACTGGTGAACGAACTGGCGGGTGATTTTTCATTACCTCCCGGCTTTACCAATGCCAAAGTGGTGATGCCCGGAATAATTGCTGTTACAGCACCTAAATTCACTACGGCTCAAGCAGCTGAAGAGGAAATGGCGAAATTCACTTCTTATCTAAAAGAATACAATACCATTAATTTGCGTGGCTTCCCGATGATCATTGTATGTGATGACAGTGATTTTGTGGCGAAGAACATCAATAACTATTTATGGGTAACCTATACCCGCAGCAATCCTTCGCATGATATTTATGGAATAGGTAGTTTTACCGAAAACAAACATTGGGGTTGTAAAGGTTCATTGGTGATAGATGCACGCATCAAACCACACCATGCACCACCATTAGAAAAAGATCCTGAAATTGAAAAGCGCGTAGATGCTTTAGGCGCCAAAGGCGGTTCCCTGCATGGAATAATTTAGAAGGCGATTGAAGATGATGAAGGGTGATTGATGATTGATGAAAATCAATAAATGATCGACTTTATTAGTACTAATTGAGCATTATCATTTTTTTCGTTACAAATTCATTTGTCTTTCTAAGCGAAGGCTAGCGCAAGATCCTATACTGTTTGAATCCCGATTTTTTTCAATCGGGATGAGTTTATAGGATCAGCAGAAAGGCAAATAGAATTTTAGAAAAAAGGGATTAAGCTCTTGATTTTTTGTTTCTTTTTGATCAAGCAAAAAGAAAGTAGGAAATAAGTAAGAAGCAGAAATACCCTCAGTTTACTGCAAAAAAAAAGCAACCCGAAGGTTGCTTTTTTTAACATTCATTCGTGATTATGCTTTTTTTACATTCACAGCGTTCAAACCTCTACGGCCTTCTTCTGTTTCGTAAACTACAACGTCATTTTCTTGAATTTCTTCTTTTAAGCCTGTAACGTGAACGAAGATCTCTTGTCCGTTTTCTGCTTTAATAAAACCAAAGCCTTTAGCTTCGTTAAAGAATTTTACTGTTCCTTTATTCATTTTGTTTTGTTTTTGCGCTCACAACGTGTGAGCATGTTATTGATTAAATTATTTAAAATGGTGCTATTCACATAAAACCATTTCTCTTTAAAAGAAAATAGAAATGTACCGAAATGTAAAAAGGTATTACAAATAGATTGAGATCCAATCTTCTAATGAAGTACACAAAGATACACATAATAAACCAATAAACCACTATTTATTATTTCCCAATGTTTAAAGGCTTTTGAGCTGGGTTTTTGATTTATGGATTTTTTGTATAAATTTATATCTATGTATTATCGAAGGTTTTCTCTCCGAAAAAGCGGAAAACATGGAAATATAAAACAGAAATAAATGGTTCGATCGCAACTGGGCCCACCATAATGCGAACGATAACCGCGTCTTTAAAGAAAATACTACAGATAATACAAGTGAATATTATTTACAGGATTTTGCAGGTAGAACTCTTGGAATTTATGATTTTGGAAGTGCCAGTTGGACAAGACTAAAAATGTCCAAAATCAAAACGCCCACCTTGACGCCCACCAAAAACAAAAAAACCTTGATAATCAAGGGGTTTTGAAAATTTCAGCGGTCCGGACGGGACTCTAATAAATTTACAATTTCTTTTCTATCCATTTCCTTTACCGGTTTTCCGCTTTTTCGGAGAGAAAACCTTCGGTGTACCGAAGTTTAAAAGTATGAAATACTTTGGAACAAAAAAACACAGCGCTTAGGCTGTGTTTTTTTATTAGTTAAGTCTTTGTGGAACCATGAGTTCAAACTCGGGAATGTTTACATAAAAGCGTGCTTTGTCAATTTTCCGTTCCATCAAATAGGTGCCTTTCATTTTGCCTATATCGGTGGTGAGGCTGCAAGCCGATTCATATTCAAAGATCTCCCCGGGCTCTAAAGTAGGTTGTTCGCCTACCACTCCCGGACCATCTACCGTATCGTATTCTGAGCTGGAATCAAAGATATCCCAATGGCGTGAAAGTAATTGTACGGTATAGTCGCTGTTATTTTCAATGGTAATGCGGTAGGAAAATAAAAAATGACGGTGTTCCACCGATGAATGTTCCGGCTGGAATTTGGTGTCAACACTTATTTTTATTCCATGTGTTACTTGCGTTGCTTGTGTTCCCATGTTTTAAATGTTTGGGTTATACATTACAATATTAACTAATTTGTTATGTAATAAACAAGTATTAAGCCAAAAGGTTTTTAACAATACCTACGAATTTCGGATCTGCGAATTACGAATGGTACAGCGAATTACGAATCTACGAATTACGAATCCAAACGAATGTACGAATGGTTGGGTTTGTTGAAAGGTTGGAAGGTCGGAAAGTTGGAAGGTTATTTTGTTGTTGCTTGGAATTTTATTTCTTAATTCCCCAATACCCAAATCCCCAATACCCAAATCCTTCATTATCTCATTAGCAAATTATCTCATCAGCTAATTATCAATAATCCTTCATGGAGTTCATTCGTTTTACGCCTATCAATTGGTCATAAAACGTTCCTTGTTGTTTGTGGTACACATAAATGGTGTAATCATTCTCGGTTTCATAATGCATGCCTTCAATTACGGTATTGTCGGCTTCGGTGCTGCCATCTTTTATAAAAGCATATTCATAATTGTAATACCCTTGTTTAAGATATAATACGGCTTCGTATCCAAACCGTGCAGGATTGTATTTCATTAAATTCTCTTTGCTGCACTCCCAATTGTTGAAGGCTCCAAATACATATAAATTACCATCCATAAATACTTCATCACAAGGCAGGAAAAAATATACATAACAATAATCGGCCTCTCTACGGCTGTCTCTTCCTTCCTGTGTTTTGATGATGTATTTACCATTGATGTCCTGTTGTGAGTAATAACGTTTAAAGGTTCTGCGATCATCATTGTACAATTGCACATGATTTCCCAGTGTATCAATACTTATTTTATACACCCGTTCACTTTGGTAACGGATACTTTTAATGTCAAAAAAGCGGTATTCGCTGCCTCCGGTGAACACATTGTCTTCATCATAATCATACACCAGTTCATTGTCTTTTACAAACAAAGGTTTTAATCCTTTTTTAGCATTGTCCCAACGGTTGTTTTGTGTGATCACTACTTTCAGATCGGCATAAGGGTTCATAATGTTGTAACCGGTATGGTTGATCGTAAAATCAACTTCCTGTTTGTAATTGCGGTCGGCAATCACACTGGCAGCCGAAACACGTCCATTGATCATTACTCTGTTCTGGTACACCATAAAACGTTTGCTGATCACCACTTGCTCCGGGTCGCCATTCTCATATACTTTCAATAAATAATTTCCCGACTTGGTGATGCGCATGCTGCTGTTGGGAAACACAACATCGTAATGTGTAAATTTTTGAAGTGTATTTAAGGAATAATTGTAATTGTTGATGTTGTTATCGGCAAAGCCATCAATGTATTCGGCACTCATCAGGTCGGATGGCTCCCAATTGGCATTGCAGTGAATAATGGTGTAGGAATAATTCTTCAGGTCGGCTTGCAGATCGTCAAAGCTAAGTTGCAACTGTTCCTGCGATTCTAAATTCAAGATGGGTTGTGATAATTCAAAACTCACATCATGCAGCAATACGGATTTGATGTAGGGGCGATATACATGATCTTCGTATCGCAAGGCAGTGCTGCCGTAATAATCATCGCCTGTGGTATCTTTTTGTGTAGGTGTGTTCAGTGCTTGCCATAAACTTTGTTTCTTTTCTTTTTGAGCAAATACCGGAGTATTGACAACAGTCATGCAAAGAAGTGCAAAAAAAACGCGGATGAAAAAAAGTTGATGTTTCATTGAACACTGTTTTAACAAGTATTGTGCCTTCTATTCTTCCGGACTTACGATGCTATCTCCAAAATACCAGATGTTATTAATGGCAATATGATTGTTGATGGCAATGTCGGAATAGAAGGAGTCTTTGTCGCTCACCACTTTGGCTTGAAAGCCTCCACGGTAAAGGATAATGAACAGCACACTGCTGATGATCAAATTTGCCATACGAATGTTCTTATTCTCTATCGGATGCGAAAAATTGGTGATGTATTTGCGGTAAATACGAATGCCGATATAGGCAAATCCTGCACTGCCGATCAATAATAGTAAGTTCGACCACAGGGATACATAGTTCAAAGGTCCATCCGGAAAGAACAGGTGCATCATGTCCTTGTAGGTCATTAAATGCTCCAGCTCACCGTATAATTTAATGTTGATGATACTTAAAAATGAAACAAGTGATATCAATACATAATGATACCAAAGGTTGATCAGGTGTGTGCGTTTTGTTTTATTGTATTGCTGAATAGCCCATAATACAAATGGAATGAACATCAATGCCGAAGCGATAGAGATATCTAATCGCAAAGCGTAAATAAAACTCATCACTGTTTCGGAGTGTTTCAGATCAGGGATACGGGCATGATGATAGGTGATGAACAATATTCTGAAAAAGGCAAAGTAAAACAGCCAGAAGAAAAGCAGTCGAAGGATATAAGGGATCTTTAAAAACTTTTCCATGATCTTATTTTAAGTACAAAGTGCCCGGACCTTTTCCGGTTTGTGTTACATTCGGTGGATTACCATAGCAAATAATATCGCCTTTGCCATCGATCTTACAATCAATGGTTCCGTTGGATCGTACTTCTGATGGTCCGATGGTAAAGGTATGAATATACGTGTAGCTACTCGTTAAATTATTGGCATATAAATAAGCTGTTCCACCGATGTCGCAAAAATGCTGGTTGGTGCTGCCATTGATCTTCACATCGCCCGATCCAAAAATGTGCGAAACCAGTTTGTTGTTGTTCACATACAAAATGATATCGCCTGAATTTTTTGTTTCAATATCAAAAGTGGGATTGGTTATGTAATTGGTGGTTTGCACCGTAGCTGTTCCACTGTTGGTGATATAATCCACCACCGGCATGCGTAAATGAACATTTAGAGGTTTGTCGTAGCTGCGGGTCCAGTTGCAACGGTTTTTGTTGCGGATGTATAATGTGCTTCCTTGTAATTCTGTTTCGATCAATGGCACAATGTTCTCTCCTGCTTCGATCACCACTTCCTGAATGGTGTCCTGTGTAATGAATACGTTTAGATTATCTTCTGCTTCCACACGCGTGAAGGTGCCCAGTACACGTGTTTCTTTGATGATCGCTCCGGTGCGTTTGATACAATCGCCCATGTTCTCTTTTTTGCAGGAGTTAAAAAACAGAACTCCAACAAAAAGAACAGTAACACTTGTTATGTATAAAAATGCTTTCATGTTATTTTAAAATTGGTAACCCAATCCCCACTCAAAGTAATCGGCTTTTGCCCAATGGGTGAGTAATGTTACGTTAGCAATAATATGTTTGTTGACCATATAACGCATGCCGATACGATGGAACATATTTCCATTGTAGGCTTGTTTTTTAAATACATAATATCCAAAATCGATGGGTAAGGAGAGGCGATGGACCTTGAATTCATATCCAACTTTCACACCGGCTTGAACAATGTCAGCAAAGGCTGGGTCGGTCACGCCATCATCTTCCCACACTTGTTTAGTCGCATTGTTATACGCCATTTCAACACCACCACCAATTCTGTTCTTGTGATTTAGTGTTTTATATACATTCACCATTAATCCGAAGGCCATGTATTTCGGTCCGGTAGGTGGTTCCAGTTCTTTTATTCCCCAAACGGCTATGATGCTCGGGTTCCAGCTTTTTTTGCAAGTAGGAGGAACGCTGTCTTTTTTATAATTGATCTCTTTATTGCCGATCAAATAGGCAAAGCCTAAATTGGTGCTGGCCATGTTCAAACCTAAATTAGGTGTGTTGGTGGCTCCGTTGGAAGCATGAGATAAACCAACACCGAAATCCATCCGCAAGGAACGGGTAAGCATGGTGGCATAATTCAATCGCATGTTCACAAAGCCATTCATGTGTGATCCGATGGCATTGTTCTTATGATTGGTTTTGATATCAAATGGGTTGGTGAGGTACGCCAAGCCAATTCCAATACGCAAATTCAAACGGTTCTTGCGCTTTTGTTTGTTCAGTTTAAAATCGATAAAAGGATACAAACATTCCAGGGTGCCCAACTGATCGGGATTTGCCAGATCAAAATGCATAAAGCTTAAGCCTATCTCAGGGTAATTGTATTGTTGTTGCCATGTTTTTGAACCATCGGTCCGGAAACTGTAATACACTTCCAATCCTTTGATGTGCCCACGCACCAGATGTCCCATGTTGTTGCGGTGACTGATGATATAGCCGTAATGACCTTGAGCAGCGAGCATAAAATCATGCTTCGGATCATTTTGTGCTTTGGCTTCAAAGCCAAGGATGCTCAAAAGAAATCCGGTCAATAAAATATATGTGCGAATGCTTCTCATTTGGGAATACAAAAATATTAAAATTATCGGCTTCTCGGGATGTCTTTTTTCCCTCCCAAAAAGCGTACATTTGTGTAAATATTGAGCCATATGGAAGAAAAATTAAAGGCATTTCAGCGTTTATTGATCATTATGGATGAATTGCGTGAACAATGTCCATGGGATAAAAAACAAACCATCGAAAGTTTACGCCATCTCACCATCGAAGAGACTTACGAGTTGGCCGATGCCATAATTGAAAAAGATCTGCCCAATATCAAAAAAGAATTGGGTGATATTTTATTACACATTGTGTTTTATGCACGTATTGCTTCCGAAACCAATGAGTTTGATATAGCTGATGTGATCAATGCTTTATGCGATAAATTGATCCACCGTCACCCGCATATTTATGGCGATGTAAAAGTGGAAAATGAAGAACAAGTGAAGGAGAATTGGGAAAAATTAAAGTTGAAAGAAGGCAATAAATCCGTATTGGGAGGTGTTCCAAAATCATTGCCATCGCTCGTAAAAGCATCGCGCATACAGGAAAAAGCGAGAGCAGTGGGCTTTGACTGGGAAGAGCCTGGACAGGTATGGGAAAAGGTGCAGGAAGAAATTGCGGAGTTAAAACACGAGATCGATTCCAAAGCATCGAAAGAAAAGATAGAAGGAGAGTTTGGTGATGTGATGTTCTCTTTGATCAATTATGCCCGTTTTATGGATATCAATCCGGAAGATGCATTGGAAAAGACCAATAAAAAATTTATCAAACGCTTCCAATATTTAGAAAGTGAAGCGGCAAAATCGGGGAAACAACTAAGTGAAATGACCCTTGCGGAGATGGATGTGTACTGGAACAAAGCCAAAGAACTATAAATGAATTTTTTATCACACCTTTATCTTTCCGGTGATTCGGAAGGTTTGCTGATCGGTAATTTTATTGCCGATTCAGTAAAAGGGAGTGATCTGTTGAAATATCCTCAAGAGGTTCAAAAAGGAATTATCCTGCATCGTAAAATTGATACCTATACCGATGCACATCCAATTGTAGAAGAGAGTAAAAAACGTTTGCGCGAGCGCTATAAAAAATATGCAAGTGTGATCGTGGATGTGTATTACGATCATTATTTAGCTGCTAACTGGAACAATTATTCTTCACTGGGTTTGGATGAATATGCACAGCAAGTGTATCAGCTCATTCATGTGAACAAGGAACATTTACCATTAAAATCAGCCATGTTCAATCAGTATATGGTGGAGTATAACATTCTGGTAGCTTACGCCCGTTTGGAGGGAATTGAACAGGTGTTGCAGGGCATGTCGCGCAGAGCCTCTTTCGAATCGAATATGCAACATGCCATTCACGATCTGAAAGAACATTACGAATTGTTTGGAAAGGAATTTGAACAGTTTTTTCCGGAGCTGCAACAATTTGTTAATACACAGATCGAGATCTCTTAATTTTCTTTTAATTCTATCATCATGTTGCTGTTGCACTTTTGCAACATGAACGAACTATTGATCACTATTCTTTTATTGGCTGCTATTGTTTTGGTAGCATTTGCTGCGATCTATTCTCCTTTCGACATCCGTTTTGAGGATGGGGATGATATTGAGTGGTAAATTATAGCAGATTGAATTTCTGCTGAAGTTTTACTGCGATAAAACTTACAACCGGTGCAGCGATCACATCAATGCTGTAATGCACATGCTGTAATAGGATCAGCGCTGCAACCAGCACTGTTCCTGCTGTAAAGATCAGGCGCTGTTTTTTTTTCTCTAATCCGAAAGCAAACAAACAAACGGTAGCTGTATGTCCGGAGAAGAACAGGTCTTTTAAATTTTCTCTACCCGAATAGAAGGATGATCTTAAAAAAGGATCGTCCAAAGGAATAATGTTCACAGGTGGTTCGAGCGGCACCAGGTACAAACAAATGATACGGATAATGGTCATGATCGTATAGGCCTGTATCATTTTAATGAATAATTCCGGCTTTCTCAATGCGATGGCTAATCCCGATAAACCAAAGGCATAGGTGCTGATGAATGTAAGTAACGAAACATCAATTGGCTGAAAGCGACTCAATACAGGGTCGTTGAAGGTAAAACCCGTACGCGTTTCATTAAAAGTAAGGAAATGCAAAAAGAAAAAAAGGACAGAAGCCAGGAGAAGTAAGGAAGAGCTGAAAACGATTATTTTTCGTTGTTGTGAAAAATAGTCTTTCCAGCCAATGTCCATTATTTCACAATTTTTCCGTTTTCGAAGGCCACGATAAATGCTCCGGCAAAACCTTTTTCAAGCATCAATTTTTTGTGTTGTACCGCTTCATCATAATTGCTGAAGCTGCCACTGAAATATTTGGTAATGCCATTGTCAAGTACAAATGTGGAGATGTTCGAAACCCCTTCTAATTTTGGTTTTTGACTGTAGGCACCAATTTGTACTTTATATACTTTTCCTGTGCTGGTTGCTACTGCTGTAGCAGGAGCCTTTGCCGTTGTGGTGGTCGTTTGTGGAACAACTACCGGTGTGCTTTCTTTTTTTACTTCTACAGGTGCTTTTTCAACAGGCACCGGTGCTTTTTCCTCTGTTTTAGCAGGAGTAACCGCTACCGGAGTTCCACCCGGTTTCGATTCCGTTACAGGCACAGCTACACCATTATTGCCTACTACAAAATATTTTTTCTCCAGATCGAATACTTTACGTTCGTTGTTTTGAATGTAGGATACTTTTCCTGTTAAGTTTACAGATCCGGTAGCATTAGCAGGAACACTTACTTTATAGCTGATCGTAAAGCTTGCATCAGAAGGAGGGTTGATCCACACTACTTTTGCAGCATTATCTGCATAGGTAAAACTTCCGCTTTTACTTTCAATAACAGTGGCGGTGTATCCTTCTGGTAATTCCTGAGCAAATTTCATAAAGCCCGTTAAGCTACCTTTGTTGATCGTGATCTCTACTGTAAAATCTTTTCCCGGATATACGTTAGAAGGAAAGTTTTGTGTAGCAGTAAGTTCTTGTGCTTGTAATCCGTTACAAAACAATACAAACAGACAGAATGCGTAAAGTTGTTTCATTTTAGTTATTTTGTTTATTGCCTATACCATGCTTCTTTTCCTTGGGCTTGGTAAGTTCAAAAAATAAGCGTTCAATATTACTTTCCGGACTATCTGCCGGTACCTGAATGAACTTTCCATCAGGCCCTATTAAAAAATAGGTTGGCAAAGATATAATTTCATAGCTCTTTTTCAAATTTCCGTTCGAATTGTCATATAAGAAGGTCCAATCGTATTTCGGATATTTGGCTGTAAAGTTCTTCAGATCAGCATTGCTCTTGTCGGAGGAGATCGATACAAAATGGATCCGTTCCCCATATTCTTTTTTAAGAGAAGGGATCACTTTCAGCTGCTGAAGGGATTGTTCCGACTTCGGATCAAAGAACATGATGTAAACATATTTTTTGTTGCGGAGTTCGTCCAAGCTATGGGTAAGTCCGTTCTTATCCGGAAGTTCAAAAAAAGGAGCCATGGTTCCTCTTTGTAATTTGGAGAAAGAACTCAGACAGTTTTTGGCGATCTGACGGTGTTCTTCGATCTTACTCTGTTCTACTATTTGAGTCAGGATGGCTTTTATCCCGTTTCTATCGAAGCTGCCATCGTAATAACATTCATACAATCCTTTGATGAGTACGAGTTCGCGGATCGTATCGTTTTGAAGGTATTTATCCCTTTTGAGTACGTCCATTGTGCCGCTATAACTTCCTTTGTTGTTGATGTTGAAGGCCAAGGGAGCCCCTTCTTTTTCTTTGGAGAAAGTTTGCAGTTTTTGTTTGTAAAAGGTATTGAAGAACTGCATGTACTCCATGTGATGATAGAGCAACGGCTTGTTTTGAATGTATTCAGCAAATAATTTTTTCTCACTCTTTTTGGTCTTCTCTTCCATAGCTGCAATGGAATAGGTGATATAGTTTTTGAAGTAGGGCTTATCTACCGTAGAGTAAAAATTGTTGATCACCACTTTAAAGGAATCCAGTTTGGCTTGCGGTGTTCTTTTTACAAAGTCGGGATAGTCCATTGAGATGAAATAATCAAATCGTTTTTCATAATCCATGGTCAGTGCATTGATCTCCGTTTTGCTGTTGAGTTTTATTTGAATGGCAATATCGTGTTCAATGTTCGGGTTTTGATAGTTTACCGAGTCGGGCGGCATCACTATGATATCATAATTGTAGCCGGGTTCCACATACATGTTGCTCACATAGTTTCCAGTCTTAATGAGCAGATAATTGATCTCTTTATTGATAAATTCCAGAGAAAAATTTCCGGCTGAGTCTATCGGAGAGGAAGTGATCTCGGTTTGAACATTGGAGATAAGATCATTGTACATCCACACACTGATATCCTTTTCTGCATAGGCTTTTGCTTGTCCGTTAATAGTCACCTTTTGCGCATAAGCATGTGCAAAAATGAAAAAGCTAATAAATAAAAGAAGGGATCTGTTCATGGATCGTATCAAAACAATTGTTGTGCCTTTTTATGCTTTCAGGTCAATGCCTTCCGGAACAAACTGGGAAGCATCGCCATTGTTACGGATAATATCACGTACAATTGTTGAATTTATTGCAGATAATTCAGGGACAGGTAAAATAAAGATGGTTTCTATTCCCGGTGCCATTACTTTGTTGTTTTGTGCAATGGCTTTCTCGAATTCAAAATCGGCCGAGGTGCGTAATCCTCTCAAAATAAATTGAGCATTCATCTTTTTGCAAAATTCGATCGTTAAGCCGGTGTAGGTTTCCACTCTTACCTTTGGCTCTTTGGCAAACACCTGCTTGATCCAGGCTTCGCGTTGTTCTAAGCTGAAAAAATTCTGTTTGCTGCTGTTCTTTCCAATAGCCACAACGATCTCATCAAACAATGGCAAGGCTCTGTGAAGAATATTTTCATGTCCTTTGGTGATCGGATCGAATGAACCCGGAAAAATGGCAATACGTTTCGACATTTTGAAATGTGTTAGATCTTACAAATATACAAAATCTGAAATGCTGGTGCCTTGTTGACTCATTTATCTTTTGTACCTTTGAGGTCTAAATTTAATCATCATGGAAGATCAAAATAACAATCAATTAAATATTGAATTATCAGAGGAAATTGCTGAAGGGGTTTATTCTAACCTAGCCATCATCACACATTCTCAATCGGAGTTTGTGGTAGATTTTATTAAAATGATGCCGGGAGTTCCAAAAGCAAAAGTAAAATCACGGATCGTGCTTACGCCACAACACGCAAAACGTTTGATGAAAGCCTTGAAAGATAATATCTCCAAGTTTGAACAAACGCATGGTGCTATCAAAGATACCGATATGCCGAATGCATTACCATTGAATTTTGGTGGTCCAACCGCACAGGCATAATCATGGTAAATTCTTCAGAGATCACATTTGAGCAGGTGCTCGATAAATTAGCTGTGCAGTTCGGTGGCGACATCGACTTGCAAGCTGTTTTATTTCTTATTGGTATTCAGGAATTGGGTAAAGGGAAGATCAAGCTGAATAAAAATGAAAAGCTGGATGTGATGCACATTGCTATTTGTACCTTGTTAGAGCCTTTCGGTTATTATAAGTTTGAAGGATTGGATGAAGAAGGCTGGCCGCATTGGTCGGTCAATGAAAAATTACCTCCGCTTAAACCCGCGCAACAGCAACAGCTTGTAAAACAAGCCATCGTTGATTATTTTAAAGAAAATAAATTAGTGGATTAACGGATAACAACTGTTACTTCCGCTTCTTTGCCCGGTTCATCTAAACGAAGAACACCGTTGCCTTCCATTCCCGGATAGGTAGCTTTTGTAGCAGTAACGTCAAAAATTGCGGGTAGTTTCACCTCAAAGTTAGCAGCGCCTGCGCCATCTGTATAGGCATCATAAATTACATCACCGTTTACCGCATTGGCATCCAATTTTACTTTGGCATTGCCAACAGCTACTCCTGCAGTATCAACAACATAAACCTTACCACGGCAAGTTTTGTCTTTTTTGCATGATGGAGTTGACATTGCTGTAAGAAGCAATACGATCATTCCGGCAACCGAAGCATATTTAAAGAAAAACGTTTTCATGGTTTTATGTGTATGTAATTATTAAATTTTACCTTTACGATTAACAAATTTAAACATAAATTCATGAAATACAAAAAAGTTTCGGGCTCTTTTTCATTCTTGACACTGCTGTTTTTATCCTTTTTGACCTTACAACAGGCTTCGGGACAAATAAAAGTCCTTATGGAAACCAATATGGGGAACATAAAATTGCTTTTGTATGACAAAACACCGCAGCACCGCGACAACTTTATAAAGCTCGTAAAAGCTCATTATTACGATAGTTTACTGTTTCACCGTTGTATCCAGAACTTTATGATCCAGGGTGGTGATCCCGATTCTAAACATGCTCCTTCTGACATGATGCTTGGTGATGGCGGTCCGGATTACACCATTCCTGCCGAATTTGATCCAAGCTTATTTCACAAAAAAGGGGCTTTGGCAGCCGCACGCGAAAGTGACCTGGACAACTTAAAACAAGCGTCTTCCGGCTCGCAGTTTTACATTGTTCAAGGTCGTGTTTTTACTGATTCGTTATTGCGCACCAATCAGGCAAAACGTATCACGAAAATGAAACTGTTCAACGAGGTGATCAACCGCCCGGAATACAAATCCTACTTAGAAAAATACAATGGTTTTGTAAAAGCCAAGAATGCGGATAGCGTTCGGGCTGTATATGAATTCTTCAATAAAAAAGTAGAGAAAGAGTTTGAAACAGCCATGCTGTACCAGTTCTCGGAAGAACAGAAAAAAGCATATACAACGGTTGGTGGTACTCCCCATCTGGATGCCAGCTATACTGTTTTTGGGGAAGTGATCGAAGGGCTGGAGATCGTTGATAAAATAGCTGAGCAAAAGACCGATGGTAATAACCGTCCAATTAATGAAGTAAGGATCATTAAAATGTCAATAATTCCTTAACTTCGCAACCACGAAAAAGAATCAAATTGAGATGAAAAGTAAGATCGAAGAATTATTAAACGAGATTGAAACATTTGTTGGAGAAAGCAAAGAGCATGTAGAAGAGTTTCGTATCAAGTTGTTGAGTAAAAAAGGAAAAGTCACAGAATTGTTTGACGAGTTCAAAACCATTGCGCCTGAAATGCGCAAGGAGGTTGGACAAGCGCTCAATCAGCTAAAAAATAAAGCACAGGATAAAGTAAACGAACTAAAAGAAAAGTTTGAAGAGCAGGGTGGTGGAAATGATCAACAAGTGGATCTTACTTTGCCTGCCGAAGCGGTTACTGTTGGTTCACGTCATCCTTTGTCATTGGTCAGAAATCAGATCGTAGATATTTTTTCCCGCATAGGATTTACTGTTTCCGAAGGTCCGGAAATAGAAGATGACTGGCATAATTTTACTGCCTTGAACACCCCGGCCGATCATCCGGCCCGTGACATGCAGGATACTTTTTATATCAGCGAAAATCCGGATATGGTATTGCGTACCCAAACGTCTTCGGTTCAGGTGCACATCATGGAAAATTCCAAACCGCCTATCCGTACTATTTCTCCCGGTAGAGTATATCGTAATGAAGCTATTTCTGCCCGTGCACATTGCCAGTTTCATCAGGTTGAAGGTTTGTATATCGATAAGAATGTTTCCTTCGCGGATCTGAAGCAGACCTTGATGTATTTTGCCAAAGAAATGTTCGGAGAAGAAACGCAGATCCGTCTTCGTCCATCCTTTTTCCCTTTTACCGAGATCAGTGCCGAAATGGATATTTCCTGTCCTTTCTGTAAAGGAAATGGTTGCAACATCTGTAAAGGTGCCGGCTGGGTAGAGATCCTGGGTTGCGGTATGGTCGATCCTGCCGTTTTGGATAATTGCGGTATTGATAGCAAACAGTACAGCGGATTTGCATTTGGTATGGGTGTGGAGCGTATCACCATGTTAAAATACCAAGTGAAAGATCTTCGTTTGTTCTTCGAAAATGATGTTCGCTTTTTGAAACAATTCAAACCGGCATTGTAATTTTCGCTTGATCCCTCAACGACTTCATATTCTCAAAGAATTACTTGAAAAAGAACCAACCGATTCTTTTTTGAACTATGCCTTGGCATTAGAATATGCCAAGGAGAATGATTTGCCCAAAGCGATCTCAGTCATTGAGACCATTATTGCCCGCGATCCCGCTTATTTAGCTTCTTACTATCAATTAGGAAAATTATATGAGCAACAAAATGAGGTTCAAAAAGCTTTGGAGGCTTATAATCAGGGACTTATTATTGCGAAACAGCAAAAAAATCAGAAAACACTGAACGAACTTCAGGAAGCCATTTTTTTGCTGGAAGAATAATAAATAGCGCTTTCTTTTGTTTCCATCATTAATTGTTCTACTTTCGAAACACTCTATTCTTATTTTATGAAATCAAACAAACTCCTTCAATCCTTGATAGCGGTATGTCTGTTATTAAGCACAACTATTGTAAATGCAACAAACGATGATCTGGCAAAGGCCTGGGATGCGTTCAAGAAAAACGACAGAGATGCGGCCCTGAATGGCTTTAAAGCAGCAGCAGCCGATCCGGCTACCAAAGAGGAAGGTTATTTGGGTTTATCCTTATTGTATTGGGAGCAATCTAAATCTCAGGAAGCGTTCACAAACTTTATGAACTTTTATAAAGCTTCGGCTAATCCATATCCATATGTATATGCATTGTGGACAACCGAGTGTTTGTTCTCCGATTATGGAAAAAAATCAAAAGAACAATTGGCATTACTAAATACGATCATTGCCGATCCTCGCGCCAACAGTACGATCAAAGCCATGGCGCAATCCATGATGGGCTATCATTACGAAAGTATTGGCGACTTTAAAAAAGGTTTAGCAGAGTTCGATAAACTTGGAACGATCGCTAATTGGCAAGTGCTAGGGACATTCGAAAATATCTCTGCCAGTGGATTCAACAAAGATTTTCAAGTAGTGCAAAATCCTAGATCGGATGCTGAATTTAAAAATAAAGTAGATGCCAAAGTAAGTTGGTTCGATGTGAAGGATGTGCGTAATGATAAGTGGTTCGATTTCAGTTATCACTTTGTATATAGCAATTCGATCATGTATGCTCAAACATTTGTGATGAGTGCAACTGATCAGGAAGTGATCATGCGCACAGGTGTTTCCGGTTCTTTAAAAGTATGGTTAAACGATAAGTTGATCGTAACAGAATCGGAAGAGCGTAATGCCGACATCGATCTTTTTTCTTATAAAGTAAAATTGAACAAAGGCTACAACCGTATTCTTGTTCAAGTAGGAGAAAGTGAAGCGGATCGTGCTAATTTCCTTTTAAGATTTACCGATCTGAATGATAAAGTGATCCCAACTTGGGAATCAACATCTGCATACCAAGCTTATAACAAAGCAGGAGAATACACGGCTGAATTGATCCCTTTCTTTGCGGAGGAATTCTTTATCAATAAATTGAAAAACAATCCTGATAATTTGATCGATCAGATCATGTTGTCGGAAACGTATTTAAGAAATGATAAGGCTTATGAAAGTCGTAAAATTTTAGCAAAAGTTCGTGCAAATGCTCTTTCAAGCACATTTGTAGCGCAACGTTTGTTAGATGTTTACTCCCGCCAGAATAACAATACCGAATATACTACCGAGCAGGAGAATATCAAGAAGAACGATCCGAACAGTTGGTATGCACTCAATTTGAAATATGATGAAGCCAACAAAAAAGAAGATTATAATGAGGCAGAAGAGGTGTTGAATAAAATGATCAGTTTGTATGGAAGCAGCTTGAATACAGAGTTGAAGCAGATCGACATGATCGCACGTAAGAAAAATTATGATGAATTGTACAAGAGCATCAATACCATCTATAAAAAATATCCGGATGAATATTCTACCATGGCTCTAAAATATCTGGTAGAAACATCCACTTCAAAAGATCTTTCCAAAGGAAATGCGATCTTGAAAAAATACATCTCCACCAATCACTCCGATAAAGTGCTGACCACTATGGCAGATAATTATTTCAAGCTTGGAAATGTGAATGAAGGGTTAAAGATCTATCAGCAACGTATCACCAACAGGCCGTACGCCATTGGTGATTATCAGGATATGGCCGATCTGTATTTTGAAATGCAGAATTATGAGGAAGCTTTGCGTTGGCAAAATAAAACAGTTGAGAAAGCTCCATATCATGGTTATTACTACCAAAAAGTAGGTAAGATCCTGGAGGCGCAAAATAAAAGTGCGGATGCCAAAGCGGCTTATCAAAAAGCCATTTATTATGATCCAACCAATTATACTTCCCGTAAACAGATCGCCATCATTGATGGTAAGAAAGATGAATTCTCAAATTTCAAAACAGAGGATGTGTACGAAATGTATAAAAATGCTCCTGATAAGTCGGCTTATCCGGATGATAACAGCTTGATCATTTTGAACGACCGTCAACGCATCGTTTATCCGGAAGGAGCTTCTGAGGAGAAAGATGAGATCTTGATCAAAGTATTCGATCAGGCAGGCATTGACAACTGGAAAGAATATTATGTAGGTTACAACCAATATACACAACGTTTGATCGTAGATAAATCGGAAGTGTTGAAAGCAAATGGAAACCGTTTACAAGCTGAATACAATGGAAGTTACTTTGTGTTTACGTCTTTGGAACCTGGCGATGCGATCCATTTATCTTACCGTATTGAAGATTATCAATCCGGACAAATGGCATTGCATTTTTCGGATGAATTCAATTTCAATTATTTCTATCCAAGCATTCTTTCTCGTTACAGTATAATGGTAGCCAACAATAAGAAGTTCAATTACTCGGTTCGTAATGCAGATATCTCTGCGGTAACGGAAGATATTGAAGGGTACAAAAAATATACTTGGGAAATGAAGAATGCTGCTTCTCTAAAGTCAGAAACAGTGATGCCTACCTTGAATGAAGTAGGAGCACGTTTGGAATTATCTTCCATCCCTGATTGGCAATTTGTGGCGAACTGGTATTCTGATCTGGCTTCTACCAAAGCAAAATCCGACTTTGAAGTACAGGAAACGGTACAGCAATTATTTGCAGGTAAATCAAATCTGACCGACCTTGAAAAAGCAAAGATCATTTATGATTATATCGAAAAGAATATGACCTATAGCAATGTGTCGTTCATGCACAGTGCACTTGTTCCACAAAAGGCATCGCGTTGTATCAATACCAAACTGGGCGATTGTAAAGACTTCTCTACTTTGTTTGTTGCCATGGGTAAAGAAGTGGGATTAAAAGCAAATTTAGTATTGGTTAATACCCGCGATAATGGGGAGAATGTAATGACACAACCAACAATCGGTTTTAATCATTGTATTGTAAAGCTAGAAGCAGATGGAAAACCATACATCATCGAATTGACCGATCAAAAATTATCCTTTGCGGCCATGCCTTCTATTTTGAAAAATTCATCTTGTTTGGTGATCCCAAGAGAAGGGGAGCAAATGACCTCTAAATTAATTCAGATCGAAAGTTTGAACCGACCGTTGAATGCATCTAAACGTGATACAAAACTTAGCTTCAACGGCAACGATATGATGGTTGAAAGAAAGACTACCAAATATGGTGAGTTTGCACGTTCTTTGCGTGGTACCTATGCAGATATCGGAAAAGAAAAACAAGAGGAAAGTATGTCGCAAGCGATCAGCAAAGACTTTACAACACCTGTAAAATTAACATCTTTGACATTCAGTGATCTTAAGTCGTTGACTGATACGGTTACTTATAACTATACTTTCACTGCTAAAAATGCAGTAACAGAATTCTCTGGTATCAAGTTGTATAAATTACCTTGGGCAGATGCATTTAACTATTTAGAATATTTTACACTTGAGAAAAGAAATTTCCCATTCAATGTATGGGAATTGACTTCTGCTGAGAATGAAACAGAGGTGATCTCTATTGAAATTCCGAAAGGTAAAATGTTGGCAGAACAACCAAAACCGGTTTCTGTTTCTTGTCCGGCAGCTGATTACTCTTTGAGCTATAAAGTTAATGGATCCAAAGTGGTGATCACGCGTGTTTTTAAAGTGAAAAAAGATGTGGTGCCTACAACAGAATACGCACAATTAAAAGATTTTTTCAGCAAGGTGGTTGAAGCCGATGCTAAACAATTTGGATTTAAAAATGCTGCAGCGCAGTAAGCCAATTGATATATAAATAAAAAGAGCGCGATCTATTCGCGCTCTTTTTTTATTTGATGAAATCCATCACACAATCGAAAAATGCTTTGGGTTGCTCGGCATGTACCCAATGCCCGGAATTACTGATCGTTTCAAGTAGGCTTCTTGGAAACAATTCCTGAATGAGAGTGAGATCCTCATTGAGTATATAGTTTGATTTTTCACCCCGTATAAATAGTGTAGGAGTGTTGCAGCTGTTGTCAACAGGTGTTGCTTCGCCAATGTTTTCGATGTTGTTAATGATTACCGGCAAGTTGAATCGCCATGCTAGTTCTCCGTCATCTTTCCAGTAAATGTTCTTGAGTAAAAATTGTTTGGTGCCAAAATCTGTGATATAACGCCCCATGATCTCTTCGGCTTCTCTTCTTGTTTTAACTGTTTTAAAATCGACAGCTTCTAATGCTTGTAGAACAATTTGATGATGCAATGGATAATATTTCGGAGCAATGTCGGCAACAATTAATTTGTCTAATAGATGCTCATGCTCTAATGCAAATTGCATCACCGTTTTTCCACCCATGGAATGTCCGATCAAGATCACATTGTTTAATTGATGATCGTTGATCAACTCCAGCAGATCATCACTCATCACTTTGTAGTTCCATTCATCGCTATGTGGAGAAAGACCGTGGTTACGCTGATCTACAATATATACTTCGTATCCTTGTTCGCTGAATTGTTTGGCTAAGGAGTTCCAATTATCACTCTGTCCAAACAAACCATGCAGAATGATCAGTGGTTGTCCCTGTCCGAATTTTCTGTAAAATAATTTCATACTTAACTGTTTTTCAACTGACGTAAGTACAATTGAATGGTGTTTTCTAAGCCATAGTACAATGCATCTGAAATGAGTGCATGTCCAATGGATACTTCTAATAGATTAGGTATTTGCTCTGCGAAATACTTGAGATTTTCCAGGCTAAGATCATGCCCCGCATTTAAACCAATGTTTAACTCTTTCGCTTTTTTTGCGGCAGCCACAAAATCTTTGATCGCTGATTCTTTATTGGAAGAATAGTGATGAGCATAACTTTCTGTGTAAAGTTCTATTCTGTCGGTGCCGGTTTCAACAGCTCCTTCGATCATTTTAATGTCTGCATTCACAAAAATACTTGTTCTGATCCCCGCTGATCTAAACTGTGCGATCATATCTTTCAGATACTCTTTATGGGTGATCGTATCCCAACCATGGTCGGATGTTAATTGACCTTGGGAGTCAGGAACCAATGTGACTTGTGTTGGTTTTACCTGCATCACCAGCTCCACAAATTTCTTTTCAGTACAATTTCCTTCAATGTTAAATTCTGTGGTAAGCAACGGTTTCAGGTCGTGTACGTCTTTATAACGGATATGTCGTTCATCGGGACGGGGATGTACAGTGATCCCTTCGGCACCAAAGCGTTCACAGTCGAGCGCCACCTTTACTACATCCGGGTTATTGCCGCCTCTTGAATTGCGCAAGGTTGCTATTTTATTGATATTTACGCTTAACTTTGTAGCCATTGTTTTAATTTAAAGTGTAAAGCTAAAAAATTAGTAAGTTTGTATAATAAGTTTCAGTGATTTTTGTTGAATATAAATTTTTGAAAGAAACTTTAAAATAGAAAATGTTAGCAAAAGATTTAATAACAGACGAGATACCACCACTTAAAACTTCCGATACCGGTTTGATGGCGATCAACTGGATGGATGAGTTCAAAGTGTCGCATTTGCCTATTGTCAATAAGCACGAGTACCTCGGTCTGATCTCCGATACCGATATTTTGGACCTGAATATTACGGATGATGAGCTGGGCAAGACCAAACTTTCATTGATCCGCCCGTTTGTTACCGAAAATCAGCATGTGTATGAGGTGATAAAGATGATCTCCAGCATGAAATTATCGGTACTGCCCGTTTTAAACGAGCACCAGCATTATGTTGGTTTGATCCCATTGACCGCGCTGTTGCACCAGTTCTCTACTTTGGCTGCCACACGTGAGCCGGGAGGAATTGTGGTATTGGAGCTGGGTTTACATGATTATTCACTTACTCAGATAGCACAGATTGTTGAAGGAAATGATGCGAAGATCCTAAGTTTATATGTTAATCCTTTAGAGGATTCTACCAAGATAGAAGTAACACTGAAGCTTAATAAACAGGATCTTTCAGGTGTGTTGCAAACATTCTACCGCTACAATTATAATGTAAAACAATCCTTCCATCAAAGTGAATTTTTGGATGATATGAAGAACCGTTTCGACTCCTTCATGAATTACATTAATATTTAAACAAGATCATGAAAGTTGCCATATACGCACGTTCAACAAACGATAATGTTTCGGAACACATACAGGCTTTGTTTCATAAGCTGAATGAGTATAAGACCGAAATATACGTGTATGAGCCTTATTATCAGTTTATCAAGCAAAAGCTCAATATTTCAGGTTTGATCAAAACTTTCTCAAAGCATTCCGAACTGGCCGGGGTGGTTGATTGTATGCTTAGTTTGGGTGGAGATGGTACCTTCTTAGAAACGCTTACCTACGTTAGAAATTCGAATATCCCTGTTTTAGGTATTAATACCGGCCGTTTAGGTTTTTTGGCGAATGTGGCCAAAACAGAGATCAATGCGGCTATTGAAGCATTATTACAGAAAAAATTCACCATTGAAAAGCGTGCTTTGCTTTGTGTGCAGGAGCCTTCCAATTTGTTTGGGGAGGTGAATTATGGACTGAATGAGCTCACGATCATGAAGAAGGATTCATCCGCCATGATCACGATCCATGCCTACATCAATGGGGAATACCTGAACTCTTATTTTGCCGATGGCTTGATTATCGCTACTCCTACCGGTTCAACCGCTTATTCTTTAAGCTGCGGTGGTCCATTGGTAATGCCAGGTTCCGAAAATTTTGTGATCACTCCGATCGCACCGCATAATTTGAATGTTCGTCCTCTGGTGATCTCCGATAACAATGTGATCACACTGAAAGTGGAAGGTCGCAGTCCGAATTACCTTGTATCCCTTGATTCTAAAAGCGAAGTGATCGATTCATCCATTGAGATCATGCTTAAAAAAGCCGATTTTTCGCTCAACCTGATCAAGCTCGAAAATCAGCACTTTTTTAATACCATTCGCAACAAACTTTTATGGGGTTTGGATAAGCGTAATTAACTATAATTAACACTTTTTCATAAGCAAAAATCTACTATATTTGCTATCCCTTGTTGGGGCAATAAAAACGTAATTTTTCTGTTTTTATCATTAGTTTTTTAAAATTGAAAAAAAGTCATTTTATATTCTTTGTTTTTATCCTGATCGCAGGCTCACTTTTTGCTCAGCATGGCAAAAAGAAGAGTAGCTATGAGGTGGGTGTATTTTTAGGTGGCTCGTATTACATTGGCGATCTGAACCCATTGGGACATTTGAATCAGTTTACCAAACCTGCAGGAGGTTTGGTGATGCGTTACAATATCAACTACCGTCTGGCTGCCCGTGCCAATTTGTTTTTTGGGAGTATTCAGGCCGATGATGCCTACGCAAAGACAACGGCTGCTCATCAACGGAATTTGAATTTTAAATCTCCTGTAACCGAATTTTCGGGTCAGCTGGAATTTAATTTTCTGGATTATCAGATCGGCAATGAGAAGCGTAAATTCAGCCCTTACATCTTTGTGGGGGTAGGTGTGTTTAAATTCAATCCTCAAGGGAATATAGGCGGAAATTGGGTGGCATTGCAACCATTGAGTACCGAAGGTCAGGGTTTAGAAGGCGGAGCCTCCAAAAAGAAATATAAGTTAACGCAGATCTCCATCCCATTTGGCGTAGGTTTTAGAACAAATCTTTCAAAGGGGATCGGTCTATCGATCGAGTGGGGAATGAGAAAAACATTTACCGATTATCTGGATGATGTTAGCAAAACCTATTATGATCCGGTAAAATTGGCTGCTGCCCGTGGAGGTGTTGCGGCAGCTCTGTCGGATCCAAGCAAAGGCACAGATCCTGCTTTTTCGAATGTGGGTCGTCAACGCGGGAATCCAACCAATAAGGATTGGTATTCTTTTATAGGTGCTGTGTTAACGATAAAATTAAAAGAAAGAAAACCCGCTTGTCCGGGAGTACAAGATTAGTAACTTAAAACGTATGTCATTCGTCTTCCATTTGGATGCGTTCAAATGGAAGGATGAACAAAAATAAAATGAGCTTAAAAGAAAAAATTAACCTGTCGAAATTGCCAAAGCACATCGCGATCATTATGGATGGCAATGGAAGATGGGCGAAGCAGCAGGGTGCAGAGCGGATCTACGGACACGAGAATGGAGTAAAATCAGTTCGTGATGCCGTTGAAGCAGCAGCAGAGTTAGGAGTAGAATATTTGACACTTTATGCCTTCTCTACCGAGAATTGGAACCGACCGAAAGAAGAGGTGATCGCTTTGATGCAGTTGCTGGTGCATACCATCAATGCAGAAACACCTACACTCAACAAAAACAATATCCGTTTAAAAGCTATTGGCGATCTGAAAAGTTTGCCTGGCGATTGTTACAATGAGCTTCAAGAAGCAATGGAAGCAACAAAGAACAATAGCAGAACAACCTTAGTGCTTGCTCTTAGCTACAGCTCCCGTTGGGAACTGGTGAATGCTATGAAGCAGATCGCAGAACAGGTGGAAAATAAACAACTCTCTTCTTCAGACATCACTGAAGAAACGATCAATAAGAACCTATGTACCGCTGACATTCCTGAACCGGAATTGATGATCCGTACCAGTGGTGAGCATCGTATCAGTAACTTTTTATTGTGGCAATTGGCCTATGCCGAATTGTATTTTACGGATAAGTTCTGGCCCGACTTTAAAAAGGAAGATCTATACGAAGCGATCATTGATTATCAAAACCGTGAGCGCAGATTTGGAAAGACCAGTGAGCAATTAATTTCTTAATATTCAGTATGTACATAAAAATTAAAATAGTTTTCTTCTTTATTCTTCTTTCCTTTTCGGTGAGTGCTCAGGTTATTCCCATTGGTGGTGATACCACCGGTGTGATCGATCTTACTGTTTCTAAAGAATATGAAATTGGAGGTATTGAAGTAAAAGGTGCAGAACATTTCGATAAAAATGTGATCGTGCTATTAACCGGTTTAGGGATTGGTGATAAAGTACAAGTGCCGGGAGATAAGTTTGCAACTGCTATCGAAAATCTTTGGAAACAGGGCTTGTTTGATGATATCAAGATCACCGCCAATCGTGTACAAGGCAAATACATCTTTATTGACATCACCGTTGTGGAGCGTCCACGTTTGTTAAAATTCGCATTAAAAGGAATTACTAAATCGGAAGCCGATGAGTTGCGTGAGCGCATCAAATTGGTAAAAGGAAAAGTGATCACAGATAATGTGCTGGCTTCTACCAAGGAGACAGTAAAAGAATTCTTTGTCGTAAAAGGTTATACCGATGTAGCTGTTGATATCCGTTTGGATAAAGAGCCAAAGCAGGAGAATGTGGTGATCATGTTCATCAACATCGATAAAAAGAAAAAAGTAAGGATCAAGGAGATCAACATCATTGGAAATAAGTCGATCGGTACATTCAAGTTACGTAGAAAGTTCAAAGAAACAAAACGCAGACGTTGGTGGAATCCATTCAACGATGGTAAGTTTGATGAGGACAATTACGAGAAAGATAAAAACACCATTGTCGAAAAATACAATCAAAAAGGATTTAGAGATGCAGCTATTGTAAAGGATAGTATCTACAGAGAGTGGACACCAAAGCGTTTCCGTCCGGCAAAACATGCGAAAGCAACTTTTGCCTATTTCCTAAAGGGAAAGCCGATGTTGGCCGAGACCTATTTCACTCCTAAAAAGCGTAAGACTTCTAAATTATTGGTATGGGAAAGTATTAAACGATTCCATGCGGTTCGTGATACGAATTATTACAAAAAATTCATCACCATTGATATCTATGTAAGCGAAGGGAAGAAATATTATTTCCGTGATATCACTTGGGTGGGGAATAGTAAATATGCTTCTAAAGATCTTAGTAATGTACTTGGGATCAAAAAAGGAGAAGTGTTCAATCAGGAAGATCTGGATGCAAAATTATTCATGAATCCGAATGGAAGTGATATCAGTTCGCTTTACATGGATGAAGGATATTTGTTCTTTAATGTGACTCCGGTAGAAACTATGGTGAACGGTGACTCGATCGATATTGAAATGAGAATTTACGAAGGGAAACAAGCGACTATCAACAAGATCACCATTGTTGGGAATACGAAAACAAACGACCGTGTAGTGATGCGTGAGATCAGAACCCGTCCGGGACAATTATTCCGTAGATCGGATGTGATCCGTTCACAACGTGAATTGTCGCAGTTAGGTTATTTCGATCCTGAAAAAATGAATGTGGTTCCAACGCCAAATCCGGCTACAGGAACTGTAGATATTGAATATACGGTAGAAGAGAAACCTTCTGACCAGATCGAGCTTTCCGGTGGTTATGGTGGTGGACGTGTGGTTGGAACATTGGGTGTTTCCTTCAACAATTTCTCTGCAAAGAATTTCTTCAAAAAAGATGCTTGGCGACCATTGCCATCGGGTGATGGACAACGTTTAAGTGTAAGAGCACAATCGAATGGTTTGTTTTTCCAATCGTATAACATCTCCTTCACGGAGCCATGGTTAGGTGGTAGAAAACCAAATTCATTGAGTGTTACGGCTTATTATTCTATTCAGAGTAATGGTGAAAAGAAAAGAACCACCAATTCGGAAGGGGTGAAAGTATTAAATCCGGCAAGAGCATCACTTGATATTACCGGTTTGTCTATCGGATTAGGCCGCAGATTAAAATGGCCGGATGATTATTTTACATTGTATCAGGAATTGAATTACCAATATTATGTATTGAATAATTATGGTTCTATCTTCTCTTTCAGTAAAGGATATGCCAACAATATTTATTATAAAGCAACACTTCAGCGTAACTCGGTTGATAAACCGATCTTTGAAACACGTGGATCTGTTGTTACATTGAGCGGTCAGTGGACCCCTCCATACTCCTTGTTCAATGGAAAAGATTATTCCAGTCCAACCATGACGGATCAGGAGCGATTCAATTTTGTGGAATATCAAAAGTACAAAGCTACAGTTACCTTCTTTACTCCAATCACCAATAAACGTGGGGAAGAAGGTAAAGAGGCACGCAATTTGATATTGCGTACAACAGTTGGTATGGGCTTCCTTACATCTTATAACAGTAAGGTTGGTCAGTCACCGTTTGAACGTTTTTATTTGGGTGGTAGCGGTTTAACAGGATTTGCTTTGGATGGTCGTGAGATCATTGCTTTGAGAGGATATGATGATCAATCATTATCAGCTGCAAGAGGCTCCATGTTCATTACAAAATATACTGCTGAATTGCGCTTTCCGGTTACAACCAATCCACAGGCAACTATTTATATGTTAGCCTTTACGGAAGGTGGTAACACATGGCAAAAGGCGAAGGAGTTCAATCCTTTTAAAGTGTATCGTTCGGCCGGTTTAGGTGTGAGGGTGTTCTTGCCAATGTTTGGATTGTTAGGATTTGACTATGGCTGGAGATTGGATGATGTTCCTACAAACCCAACCATGCAAAAAGGACAGTTCCACTTTACAATTGGAGCATCAATTGGTGAATTGTAATAAATTACTAAATTCGTTCCGCGATTTTAGACGTGAATATTAAAAAGAAAGAAAAATGAAAAAACTATTTTTAACATTAAGCATCATCTTGATCACAAGTGTTGCCTCTTTTGCACAAAAATTCGCATATGTTGATACTGAATATATTTTAGGTCAGATCCCTGAATATAAAGCTGCACAGGCGGAGTTAGATAAGATCTCCGTGCAATGGCAAAAAGAGATCGAAGCAAAATATACGGAGATCGATAAAATGTACAAAGCCTATCAAGCAGAGCAGATCTTACTTACGGAAGAAATGAAAAAGAAGCGTGAAGCAGATATCATTGCCAAAGAAAAAGAGGCAAAAGATCTACAAAAACAGCGCTTTGGAGTGGATGGCGAATTATTTAAAAAACGTCAGGAATTGGTAAAGCCTATTCAGGATAAAGTGTATAATGCTGTAAAATCGGTAGCTGAAAAAAGCGGTTACGCAGTAATATTTGACAGAGCAGGCGATATGACCATGTTATATGCCAATGCTAAAAATGATAAAAGTGATGATGTACTTGAATTGATGGGTTACAAAGGTGGTAAAACAGGATCAGGTACAGGCACTAAAAAACAATAATCAACAAACGTAAATTTTAAACAAACCAAAAATTAATATTATGAAGAACATCGCAAAATTAGTAGTTGTAAGTGTAGTTGTGTTAATGAGTTCATTTACAGCCAATGCTCAAAAAGTAGCACACATCGACTTAGACTCATTGATCAGCATTATGCCGGAATCTAAAACGGCTCAACAAGCTGTTCAGGATTACGCAAAACAATTAGAGCAACAAGTAGTAGCAATGCAAACTGAATTGCAAACGAAATATGAAGAGTATCAAAAGACATCTGCTGATATGGCTCCGATCATCAAACAAAACAAAGAAAAAGAGTTGAACGACTTGAATCAACGTATTCAGGATTTCCAACAACAAGCACAGGTAGATTACCAAAATAAGAGTGCTGAATTGTCAAAACCCGTTTATGAGAAAGCTAAAAAAGCGATCGATCAGGTAGCTAAAGAAAACGGTTACAAATATGTATTAGACACAAGCACCGGTTTGGTATTATACAACGAACCTGCTGATGATATCATTGGATTGGTAGTAAAAAAATTAGGGATCACTGTTCCTGCAACAACTACTCCAGCTCCAAAAAAATAACAGATCATTGGATCTGACAGAAAAGCCTCATGATAATTTCATGAGGCTTTTTCATAAGTAATTTTTAACTTGCATCGAAATTCGTTACAATACAAATGAGCAAAAAGCCCATCGGCATATTTGATTCCGGTTACGGAGGATTAACTGTTTTAAAAGAAATAGTAAAACAGCTTCCGCAATACGACTATCTGTATCTGGGAGATAATGCCCGTGCTCCTTATGGGACACGTTCGTTTGAAACAGTTTATGAATATACCTTAGAGTGTGTAAAGAAATTGTTTGAAATGGATTGTGAGCTGGTGGTGCTGGCTTGTAATACTGCTTCTGCAAAAGCATTGAGAAACATTCAACAAAAAGATCTTCCGCATCTTGCTCCCGACAAAAGAGTGTTGGGTGTTATCCGTCCAACAACCGAAGTGGTAGGAAATTATACAAAGACCAATCATATTGGTGTATTGGGAACATCCGGAACCATCGCATCGAATTCGTATAAGATAGAGATCGGAAAATTTTTTCCTGAGATTGTTGTACACCAGGAAGCATGTCCGATGTGGGTTCCATTGGTGGAGAACAATGAATTTGAAAGTGAAGGAGCCGATTATTTTATAAAGAAGAACTTGGATCACTTATTTGAACAGGGAAATAAAATTGATACGATCATTCTAGGTTGTACGCATTATCCTTTGTTGATCAATAAGATCAAGAAACATTTACCTCAAGGCATCACCGTGTTGTCGCAAGGGGAGATCGTTGCAGCGAGTCTAACCGACTATCTGAAACGACATGCAGAAATAGAAGGCAAGTTGAGTAAAGGTGGAACATTAGAATGCCTTACAACCGATTCGCCTGAAAATTTCGATAAAGCAGCCAGTATCTTTACCGGTGCATCTGTTCATTCCAAACACATCGATCTGTAATTGAAGACCTATCATTTATATCTGTTGTCGTTGCTGAGTGGACTCTTACTGGCGTTCAGCTGGTTTCCTGCAGGCATCACTCCTTTGATATTTATTGCATTTGTTCCACTTCTGATCGTTGAGCAATATGCTTTTTTGAATCCGGATAAAGTAAAACGCCTAACTCTTTTTGCGGCTACGTATCTAACTTTTTTCACTTGGAATATACTTGTTACCTGGTGGGTGAAGAATGCTTCTATGGGTGGAGCGGCAATGGCTATTCTAGCCAATGCTTTATTGATGACAGGCGTGTTCCTGTTTTTTCATTCGGTTAAAAAAAGAGTAGGCGAAAAATGGGGAAATATAGCATTCATTGTTTTTTGGATCAGCTTTGAATTCATTCATTTAGATTGGGATCTTACCTGGCCTTGGCTTACATTAGGTAATGTGTTTGCAGGTACGCTCGACTGGATCCAGTGGTATGAATACACCGGTGTGTTTGGTGGAAGCTTGTGGGTGTTACTGGTAAATGTACTCCTTGTGTTTTATTTGTTTCGTAGTCAATACAAGAAGCAGTATTTAAAGCGCGGAGCATGGGTAGCAGCTCTTATTTTGTTGCCTATTCTTATTTCTAATGTAGTAGGTGTCTTCGCAAACAAGCTATGGAAAGGTGGTATGCCGGTAGTGGTAGTACAACCGAATATCGATCCTTACAATGAAAAATTTTTCTCCAACTATCAGGAGCAGCTGCAAAAAATGCTTTTGCTGGCCGATCAAAAAGTGGATTCAACAACACAGTATCTTCTATTCCCGGAAACAGCTTTAACAGAAGATATCTGGGAGGAACAGCTGGGTCAAAGTTGGAGCATCCAAACCTTGCAGAATTATATCAAAAAATTTCCCCAGCTAAAGATCATCATAGGTGCTAGTACTGCAAAAGTGTATCAACCGGGCGAAACATTATCGGCTACTGCACGTAAGTTTACCAATGCGGATGCTTATTACGATGCCTACAACACAGCCATTCAACTGGATAGTACGGGGAAGATACAATTGTATCATAAGTCGAAGTTGGTGCCGGGAGTAGAGAAAATGCCATTCCCGTTCATCTTCAAATATTTCGAAAAGTTTGCCATCGATCTGGGTGGAACCAGCGGAAGCTTGGGTTTGCAAGATGAGCGGACGGTGTTCTATTCTCCCGACAGAACAGTAGGTGCTGCGCCTGTTATTTGTTATGAAAGTGTGTATGGAGAATATGTGGGAACTTACGTAAATAATGGTGCTAATTTCATCTCCATCATTACCAATGATGGCTGGTGGGGCGATACCCCCGGTTACAAACAGCATTTAAAATATGGTGCCTTGCGAGCCATAGAAACCCGCAAATGGATCGCCCGTTCGGCTAACACCGGTATTTCCTGTTTTATTGATCCATTGGGGAATATAGAGCAAGCTACCTCCTGGTGGCAACCCGCTGTTATCCAGCAACGGATCACCTTATCGGATACAAAGACCTTTTACACGCAATATGGCGATTACATTGCCCGCGCTGCCTTCTACAGCTCCTTATTGCTGATCATTTATTCCCTGCTAATTCGCTTTAAAATTCTCAAAAAATAGTACATTTGCAGGCGCAAGGTTCTATTGCCTTGTATGAATCTCTAAATTCTGAAATACTATGGAAAAATTTGATGTTACCGTTATAGGTTCCGGTCCCGGTGGATACGTTGCCGCTATCCGTTGTGCTCAATTAGGTATGAAAACCGCCATTATTGAACGTTACAATACATTGGGTGGAACATGTTTAAATGTGGGTTGTATCCCATCAAAAGCATTGTTGGATTCTTCGGAGCATTATCACAATGCAACACATACATTCACCGAACATGGTATTGATGTAAAGGATGTAAAAGTGAATTTAAAACAGATGATCAAACGTAAAGGCGATGTTGTAAAACAAACCTGCGATGGGATCAACTTTTTGATGAAAAAAAATAAGATCACTGTGTTCACCGGACATGGTTCTTTTGTAAATAAAAACACGATCGAGATTGCTGCAGCTGATGGAAAAAAGACACAGATCGAAACAGGCAAGACGATCATTGCTACCGGTTCAAAACCATCTTCCTTGCCTGGTATCACAGTAGATAAAAAACGTGTGATCACATCTACAGAAGCTTTAGAATTAACAGAAGTTCCAAAACACATGGTGATCATTGGTGGAGGTGTTATCGGTCTGGAATTAGGTTCTGTTTATGCACGTCTTGGTGCTAAGATCTCTGTTGTTGAATTTACCGGTGGTATCATCAGCACAATGGATGGTGCATTAGGAAAAGAATTACAAAAGAGTTTAAAGAAATTAGGATTTGAATTTTACTTCAACCATAAAGTAACGGGTGTTACCACAAAAGGTAAAGATGTTACCGTTACTGCTGATAATGCTAAAGGGGAGAAAGTGGAGATCAAAGGTGACTATTGTTTAGTTTCTGTGGGTCGCAGACCATATACCGATAATTTAGGTTTGGACAATGCAGGTGTGAAAGTAGATAACAGAGGAAGAATTGAAACCGATGATCATTTACAAACTAATGTAGCCGGTATCTATGCGATCGGTGATGTGGTGAAAGGTGCTATGTTGGCGCATAAAGCAGAGGAAGAAGGAACATTTGTTGCAGAAACAATTGCCGGACAAAAACCACATATCAATTATAACTTGATCCCGGGTGTTGTTTATACCTGGCCGGAAGTTGCTGCAGTAGGATATACGGAGGAGCAATTAAAAGAACAAGGTAAAAAATACAAATCAGGGATGTTCCCTTTCAAAGCAAGTGGTAGAGCACGTGCATCAATGGATACAGATGGTTTTGTAAAAGTATTGGCCGATGAAGCTACGGATGAGATCCTTGGTGTTCACATGATCGGACCACGCGTAGCAGATATGATCGCAGAGGCGGTTGTTGCA
Source organism: Bacteroidota bacterium (assembly GCA_017303895.1). GTDB lineage: Bacteria > Bacteroidota > Bacteroidia > 2-12-FULL-35-15 > 2-12-FULL-35-15 > 2-12-FULL-35-15. The sequence goes on from JAFLBF010000003.1 coordinate 77,395, forward strand.
ATGGAATACCGTGCAAGTGCTGAAGATATTTCACGCATGAGTCATGCGCATCCTACATTCACCGAATCTTTTAAAGAAGCGTGTCTGGATGCAACTGCTAAACGTGCTTTGCATATCTAGGTTGTTTTCACCACTAAGACACTTAGGATACAGAGTAAATTTGTAAAGTATGGTCATAACTCAGAAATATGTGAATGACATTGCTTATGAGATTGTTGGTTGTGCAATTGAAGTTCACAAAGAATTAGGTCCTGGATTGTTGGAGTCTATTTATGAAAAGTGTCTGGTTGAAGAGTTGTTAGCTCAAGGCTTTAAAGTTGAATCACAATCTTTGGTTCCCTTAAAATACAAGGGTAAAGATTTAGGTTTTAATTTTAAAATGGATATAGTGGTAGAAGATTTAATTGTAGTTGAGTTGAAATCCGTAGAATCAATCTTGCCTGTATTCAAAGCCCAACTGCTTACTTATCTGAAGCTAGCCAACAAACCTAAGGGTTTGTTGATCAATTTTAATAGTGAAAATATAACAAAAGATGGACTTGTTCCATTGGTAACAAAAGCTTTTTCTAATCTACCTAAATAATCACTCAGTGCCTGTGTGCCTTAGTGGTGTCTTAAACTATGAAAACAGGCGTACTTCTTATTAATCTTGGAACACCCGACAGTCCCAGTACTCCGGATGTTAGAAAATATTTAACTCAATTCTTGAACGATCCCCGCGTGATCGATATCAATCCGGTTGGTCGTTTTTTATTGGTGAACGGGATCATTGTTCCATTTCGTTCTTCTAAATCGGCAAAGTTATATCAGGCAATTTGGACAAAAGAAGGTTCTCCTTTGTTGATCAACAGCATCAAACAACGCGATCTGTTGCGAAAAGCATTGGGCGATGAGTATGTGGTGGAGTTGGGAATGCGTTATCAAAGTCCGAGCATTGAATCAGCAGTAGAGTTATTAAAGAAAGCCAATGTCAGCAAGATCATTGCTATTCCTTTGTATCCGCAATATGCTACATCGAGCACTACTTCTTCTATTGAAGAAACACAACGTGTTTTGAAAAAGTGGAAAGGACATCCTCCGGTAACATTTATCGATAACTTTTTTGATGATCCCGGATTCATTGATGCGTGTGTGGAGAAGGCGAATCAATACGACCTGGAAGCGTATGATTATTTTATATTCAGCTATCATGGTTTACCTGAACGTCAGATCACCAAAGCTTCCAAAGAATTCAGTGATGGTTCTTGCAAGATCGGTTCCTGCTGTGATGTGATCACCGATAAAAATCGTTTGTGCTACCGTGCGAATTGTTTTGCAACTACACGTGCATTGGTAAAACGCTTGAATATACCTGAAGGAAAATATCAAAGCACTTTTCAGTCGCGCCTCGATGATAAATGGTTAAAGCCATACAGCGATAAAGTGATCGAAGATCTTGCCAAACAAGGAAAGAAAAAAGTGTTGGTATTCTCTCCTGCATTTGTTGCTGATTGTCTGGAAACCATTCATGAAATTGGAACAGAATATCAGGAGATCTTCCATGAGCATGGTGGCGATAAGATCCAGCTGGTGGAAAGTTTGAATGACAGTCCGGTTTGGGTGAATGCACTAAAAGACATTGTTTTAAAAGCAAAATAGAAGAAAGCCTCCGATACATTTCGGGGGCTTTTTTTATTATATTTACTAATATAATTCTGTGTAAGGTGAGAACGGTTTTTACATTTGTGTGCGTCATTTTATGTTCTGGTATTTTTGTTAGTTTTCATGCTCCTGCAGAATGGAAATTGCAAAAGCTTGAGCAAGGCATCAGTGTGTACACACGTATGGCGGAAAATTCTAAATTCAAAGAGTTAAAGTCGGTCACTCAATACAAAGCGTCATTGTCGGCTGTAATTGCGGTGATCAACGACCGGGCTTCTTATCCCAACTGGGTGTATCGTTGCGGAGAGTGTAAGGTGATCAAAAAAATAAGTGCTACCGACCTCTATCAATATCAAACAGTGGTGGCGCCATGGCCGGTTGAAAATCGTGATTTTGTGGTTCATTATCAATTATCACAGGATCCCAAAACAAAAGTGATCCATATCCATTCTTCCTGTCATCCTAATTTTTATCCGCTGCAGGAGAAGCATGTGCGCATTCAGGAATTCCGGGCTCAGTGGATCATTTCTCCATTACCCAATGGATATGTGAATGTTGAATATCAATTGCTGGTGAATCCCGGTGGGAATATTCCTGCCTGGCTGGTCAATCTGGCGGTTGTTGATGGTCCTTTTGAAACGGCTTTAGGAATGAAGGAATGGATAAAAAAAGATATTTATCAACAGGCGAAACTGCCTTATATTGTTGATTAGTATTCTTTAATAAGCGAAATTTTAGCAAACATTTGCTTATTTTTGAGCATCAGACACAGTTTAAAACGTATATGTCAGAAGATAGAAAAAACATAGTTGTTCCGGAAAATGAAAAGTTCATCAACTTGGAGAAAGCGATCGCTTCCAAAAATCCAAAGCTTTTGAAATTTCTTCCAGGTTTTGTGTTGCGTTACATCAAAAAGATCGTCCATCAGGAGGAGTTGAATGTTGCCATTTATCTGGCACGGAACCGTCATGGTGTCGATTTTGCCAATGCTGCTTTCGAAGAATTTGGCGTTAAGTTCAAAGTAAAAGGAGAAGAGAACATTGTGCGTAGCGGTGGTGTGATCATGGCTGCCAATCATCCTTTGGGCGGATTGGATGGGATTACTTTTATGAAGATCGTTTCGGACTACCGTCCGGATATCCGCTTTTTTGTGAATGACCTGTTGATGGCATTAAAGAATTATGCGCCCATTTTTGTTCCGGTGAATAAGCACGGAAAAAATTCCAGCGACTATGCCCGTAAGTTTGAAGAGGTGTATGCAGGCGATCAGTGTTTGCTGATTTTCCCTGCTGGATTAGTTTCCAGAAGGAATGATAAAGGTGTGATCGAAGATCTTGTTTGGAAAAAAAGTTTTATCGTAAAAACCATTCAGTATAAAAAGAATATTGTTCCTGTTTATATTGATGGACATAACTCAAAACGTTTTTACAACCTGGCGTACTATCGTAAAAAGCTAGGGATAAAAGCGAACATCGAAATGTTTTATCTGGTAGATGAGATGTACCGTCAGCGCGGAAAAACGCTGACATTCACCTTTGGTGAGCCGATATCATGGGAAACATTTACCGATGATCATCCGGCAGAATACTGGTCGCAAAAAGTAAAAGAGCATGTGTATGCTTTGCAAAGTGGCGACCGCTCAAAAATGCTTCCAACCATTAAAAATGTAAATCAATAATTATTGACGCGTATGCAAGATATTATTCAACCGGTAGACAAAAAATTATTAGTAGCCGAACTCACACAAGAACGTTTTGTTCGTGATGCCAACAATGGTGATAATAAGATCTATATCATTACTCACCACGATTCTCCTAATGTAATGCGTGAGATCGCTCGCTTGCGCGAAGTTTCCTTCCGTGCAGCAGGCGGTGGTACCGGGCATGAGATCGATATTGATGAGTTCGATACTTCTGATGCTGCCTATAAGCAATTGATCGTTTGGGATCCAATTGCGCTGGAAATTGTTGGTGGTTACCGTTATATTAAATTGGGTGAAGCACCTGTTGTTGATGGAAAAGTGCATGTTGCAACCACCGAGTTGTTTAACTTCTCTGATCAGTTTGTAAAAGAGTTTGTGCCTTCTACTATTGAATTAGGACGTTCATTCGTTCAACCAAAATATCAGCCATCAGCAGAGAACAGAAAAGGATTGTTCTCATTGGATAATCTCTGGGATGGGCTGGGAGCGATCGTGATTGACAACCCGGATGTGAAACATTTTTACGGCAAGGTGACCATGTACACCGATTTTAATGTTCCGGCACGTGACATGATCCTTGCTTTCTTAACCCATTATTTCCCTGATAAAGATAAATTGGTATATCCCATTGTTCCATTGGGATTAAAAACAGATGTGTCTGCTTTCTTAGATTCCATCAAAGATCTGCCATTCAAAGAAGGTCATAAGATCTTGAATCAAAATGTTAGAGCATTGGGTGAAAACATTCCTCCAATGGTGAATGCTTATATGAATCTTTCTTCTACCATGAAATTTTTTGGTACTGCATTGAACGATCATTTTGGTGAAGTTGAAGAGAGTGGAATATTAGTGACCATTGCGGATATCTACGATTCTAAAAAAGAACGTCACCTCGCATCATATAAAAAATAATAACTGCTGATAGCAGATCATAAAAAGGAAATTATTTACATGGAGATCAAGTCAGCACAGTTTGTGATCAGTAATACGGATGTAAATAAATGTTCGGCTCCGCTTATGCCGGAGTATGCATTCATTGGTCGCTCCAATGTTGGTAAATCTTCATTGATAAATATGTTATGTGTTCGCAAGGACATGGCCAAAACATCGGGCAAGCCGGGAAAAACACAATTGATCAATCATTTCTTGATCAATGAAAACTGGTACCTGGTCGATCTTCCCGGATATGGATACGCGCAGGTATCGCGCGAAAAACGTGAGAAATGGGAAGGCTTCATCCGCCAGTATATTCTTAACCGTCCGAATTTAATGTGCATGATGGTGTTGATCGATTCCCGTTTAGCACCACAACGTGTGGATCTTGAATTTATGGAATGGTTGGGGGAGAATGGAATTCCATTTGTAATGGTGTTCACTAAAATGGATAAACTGACTAAGTCGAAGATAGCTGCCAACATCGAAAACTATAAAAAAGAATTGCTGACTACCTGGGAAGAATTACCAGCCATGTTCTATACTTCTTCGGAAGAACGCATGGGACGCGAAGAATTACTCGATTTTATTGATAACAGTAATACACTGTTTGTAAAACCCTAATGAAACCTGAGATCATTCAAACTGCCGATGGCTCACATTCCCTGTATTTAAAAGAGCTGGATGAACATTATCATTCTGTGCATGGTGCCATTCAGGAAGGGATACACGTATTCATCAAAGCCGGTTTGCAAGCCTGCAACAACCAACATGTTTCTATTCTTGAAATTGGTTTGGGTACCGGACTCAATGCTTTACTTACATTAATGGAAGTAAAGCGGTCGAACAAACAAGTTCATTATACCGCTATTGAAGCTTTTCCCTTGGAGGAACAATTGATCAATCAGTTGAATTATGTTCAGGTGTTAAAGGCGGAAGAGTGGACGGAACAATTTCAAAGCATACATGCATGCCCCTGGGGACAAGAACAAACGATCAACAAACAGTTTACTTTATTTAAATTGCAAGGCCAATTGCAAACAGCCGTTTTTCCTGCTACATACGATCTCATTTATTTTGATGCCTTCGGACCAAGGGTGCAGCCCGAAATGTGGACCGAAGAAATATTTTCTAAAATGTACGCTGTGTTGAATGCGGGTGGTATGCTTGTTACCTATTGCGCCAAAGGCGAGGTTAAGCGAACGTTAAAAAAAGTTGGTTTTATGGTGGAAACATTACCCGGACCTCCCGGAAAGCGGGAGATGGTAAGGGCGCGTAAGGAAATCTGATCAATCTTATTGTTTTCTACTTCAATTTCAGTTAGATTTGTGTACATCTAAATCTTTCTCTTATGAACAGACTTGTGCAAACACTCCTTTTACCGGTTTCTGTTTTTACCCTTGTTTCTTGCGGTAATACAAACAATCAAACCATTACAAATGATGTCTCTACAACTGCTGTTGTAGAGAATAAAGATACTTCCACTGCCGATAGTTATACGCAGTTCAAGTATGATATGGTGATCAGTAATATTCCTTTTCCTTTTGAAATGCTGGATAAATTGATCGCTTCGAAAGCTCCGTTCAATCAGCAAAGCATGAACCCTGTTGGGAATATTTCTAAATACAATCAATTCAATGCAAAGGCTTTTAATTTAGGTGTGTATGGTGCCGACCTTGCGTATGCTGTTACCTATGAGCAATTCCAACAGATCGGATCGTATGTGAAGAATACTAAAAAATTGGCGGAAGACTTAAGCATTCCTTTGGCATTCAATCAGGAAATGATAGATAAATACACCAGGTTCAAAGACAATAAAGATTCATTGGCACAAGTAGTGTACGATTCTTATAGTAAAGTGGATGCTACCTTAAAAAGTAATGAACGCCTGGCAATGGCAGGATTGGTAGTGACCGGAAGCTGGTTGGAAGGATTATACCTGACAACAAAAAATACAGGCGATGCAGCTAAAACGGATGCGAATAAAGATGTTTACACGGTGATCTGGCAACAGAAATTGCATTTGGAAAACATCATTAAACTGTTGGAACAATTTAAGAGCGATGCGTATTTTGCAGGTTTGATCACAGAGCTTAATGCTATGCTGGCGGATCTGGAAGGAACGGAGATCGATCAGGCGAAATTGAGCAGCTTGAATAAAAAAGCTGAAAAATTAAGAAATAGAATAATAGAAGGATTGTAATTTACAATCCTTTTTCTTTTAGAAAAAGATCCAACATTTCCAGTTGATCGGTGTTGATCAGATCCACACCACAAGCCAGCAGCAACTCCCACACATTCTTGTTTTCGGGCGATGCCCACAAACGCACTTTCTTGCCTTGTGCATGTGCTGCTTTCACATAACGCATCAAGTTCTCTTTTTCACTTGCCTTTAATTCGCCTTTTCCGGTCCATGAAAGCAAGTTGCTGTATTTGGTGCTGGCAAGCGGACAAACCGATAATGCTTTGTTGCAGGAAAATAAATTTTCATCGATGAACATCGTTCTGTTATTGTCGGCCATTAATTTTTCATACGGTTTGTTTCCCGAAAGGATAATGCTAACAGCACCTTTTGTAAACACTCCATTTTTATATGAACTCAACATGAAGGAATATTTTTCCAGAAGTTTCTTTAAGTGTTCATAGGTCTTTGTTGCATCCGATTTAATATCCACCAATAAAATGATACTTGTTGTATCATTTGCATAAACTTTTCCATTGTTCTTTTGGCAGGAATCCGACAGTGGTTTTAGATACAATTCCTCAAAATTCTTATTCCGTTTGATGAGCGGATAGGTATGATCCACAATCAGCTGATTATGTATCAGAAACACATCCGCTTCAATACTGGTAAATCCTTTCGATAAGGCATCGCTCAAAGGATGCGGATGCTTGTAATCGTTATGGGCATGGGCATTGGGATGTACTTTTGTCTGCGCCCATAAGGAACAGTTCAGTAGAACAAAATACAGTAAAAGTCTGTTATGTAACTTGAGGAATATCATCATTTTTTGTCCCATAAAAATGCGGATTTTATATGTAAATTCAGTATTTTCGTTAAAATTAATTGAGAGAGAAGATGGCAATTTTAGGCGCTATTATTAAACGAACATTCGAGCTGAGAGGAAGCTTGCCAAAAATGCGTAGGGTAAATGGTTTAAGGCAACAACAAAAGGTCTTAAAGAAACTACTCACCAAGGCCGAATTCACTGCATTTGGCGAACACTATAATTTTTCAAAGATATTGAGCGATGCGGATGTGATCCATGCATTCCGCTCTGCTGTGCCCACACACGATTATAACTCCATGTACAAAAAATGGTGGTACCGTTCTTTGCAAGGAGAAAAAGATGTGTGCTGGCCTAAAAAGATCAAGTACTTTGCCTTGAGTTCCGGTACTTCCGAATCAGCAAGTAAATCGATCCCTGTTACAAAGGATATGATCAAAGCCATTGTGAAGACCACCTCTAATCAGCTCACTTGTCAGGCGAAGCTCGATCTGCCGAAAGATCATTTCGAACGTAAAGTATTGATGGTGGGCGGTAGCACCGATCTCAAATATAATGGCGTGTATTACGAGGGCGACTTAAGTGGTATCACCACCGGGAATGTTCCTTTTTATGCCCAAAATTTCAGTAAGCCGGGCAAAGAGATCTCCAAGCAAAAAGACTGGGAGAAAAAATTGGATGAGATCACCAAGAATGCGCCCGACTGGGATATTGGGATCATTTGTGGTGTTCCGGCCTGGATACAGATCCTGTTTCAACGCATCATCAAAGAATACAAGGTCAACAATATTCATGATATCTGGCCGAACTTAAAAGTATATGTTCATGGTGGTGTTTCATTCGCTCCTTATAAAAAAGGATTCGAGAAATTACTTGGAAAGCCATTGATGTATTTTGATACCTATCTGGCATCCGAAGGATTTGTTGCTTTTCAGGATCGTCCGGAAGCAGAAGGAATGCGCATGGTATTGGATATCGGGATCTTTTATGAATTTGTTCCTTTTAACGATAAGAACTTCGATAGCGATGGCATGATGGTGGAGAACCCGCAAACATTGCATATAGGCGAAGTAAAAGAAGGTGAGGAATATGCTTTATTGCTTTCTACCTGTTCAGGTGCATGGAGATATTTGATCGGAGATGTGGTGAAATTTACCGACCTCAAAAATTATGAGATCATCATCACCGGTAGAACCAAACACTTTTTGAGTTTGTGCGGGGAGCATTTGTCGCAGGACAACATGAACAAAGCCATTGAGCTGGTATCAAAAGAATTGAATATTGATATCAAAGAATTTACAGTTACCGGAATTGCATTTGAAGGCATGTTTGCGCATCACTGGTATGTGGGAACAGATGATAAAGTGGATGTGAAAGTGTTGAAAGAATTGCTGGATGAAAAATTAAAAGAATTGAATGATGATTATAAAGTAGAGCGAATTGCTGCTTTAAAGGATGTGATCGTAGATGTATTGCCTGTTGATACATTTTATGAATTCATGCGCTTAAAAGGAAAAGTAGGGGCTCAAAATAAATTCCCACGTGTATTGAAGAATAAACAATTGCACGAATGGAAAGATTACCTGATGTTAAACAAAATAAAATAGCCTTTGCTTAGTCTTATCTACCAAACCATTGTTATTGTCATTCTGTTGAGCTTCTCCTTCGGACCGGCATTCTTTGCTTTGCTGAATACCAGCATCAAGCATGGAACACGCGAAGGTGCTTTGTTGGCCATTGGTGTGGTATTGAGCGATCTGTTTGTGTGTGTGATCGTCATCTATCTGATCAGCTTAGGTGCCACCAAATTTATTCAGGATGAACAAAATCAAGGATTCATGGGTATTCTGGCCGGGATCATTTTGGTAGTGTTTGGTTCTTTTTATTTTAAGAAAGAAGTAAAAGCCGATCCGAATATCGATCTGCATGCACCCAAAGCAAGTGGTTTGTTGCTGAAAGGTTTTTTCTTGAACCTTTTGAATCCAGCAGTATGGTTGCTTTGGCTGGGCAATGTAACGGCTGTGAGTAAAACATTCGATTATTCGATCGTGAAGATGTTTGTGTATTTCGGGATCACATTAGGACTCGTGCTTACCGTAGAAATATTTAAAGCTTCCTTAGCTTCCAAGATCAAAAAGTACTTAACAGCTAAATTGATGCGTTACATCAATTATACTACCGGTGCTTTACTTATCTCTTTTGGTCTTATCCTCATCTATAACCATTATTTTAAGTTGTAGTTATTTTCAACTCTTTGCAGGTGATAACACCAGCAAAGGCATTCATATTCTGTGTTATTGTAGGCAATAATTTTTAAAAGAATTGATTTACTTTTTTTTGTTCTGAGGATATCTCTGTAATTGCGCCCTTGTGGTGTTCAACTCTTTGCAGGTGATAACACCAGCAAAGGCATTACTTTCCTTTGTTATAGTAGTAACTATTTTCGCCCTTGCTGGTGTTATTGCCTGCAAGTCTAAAGTAGGTTTTTTTGTTTTTTAAGGTAGTCAATTATTTGAAAATACAGCTCCTTAGTGCACAGCCCTTGCAGGTGTTATCATCTGCAAGCTTCATGAAGATTATAAATTAATTGAAAGGTTTACTCCTTAGGTGTTTTAGCCCTTGCAGGTGTTATTACCTGCAAGCTCGCTACATATGATCAAGATAATGAGTTAAGAAATTAAAAGGATCCTCTCCGGATATATAATATTTTGCGCTAGAGTAAAGATAGTCTTCAGGTGAAGTTCCTTCAAACCAATCTTTTTTAATTGGATTATTGTGGATGTAATTCAGTTTTTGAATTAAAGTGTCAGTATTGTCAAGCTCAAACCATAATGGATTCCTTTCCCATATTTGATATTTTCTGTCTTTATCATTAACAAGAATGTCATCTAAAAGAGGCGAATCGATTTTTATTAGATTAAATTTTATTTGTTGTGAAGTGTATTTTAAAAAATCTCTTTGTATCTCATGTTTTTTGTGACCATCTTCTATTCTCAGAATAAGGTGGATATGATTGGGCATAATAACAAATGCAAAGATCGTTGCTCTATTCTCTTCATGGAGAAATTTTAAACTATTCAATATAATTTGTTTATGGTCATTGTTATCTAATATTCTTAGCCAATTCAGGTTAGTTGCTGTAAAAAAGAAGATGTTGGATTTTTTTCTGAAACTTACCATTCTTTATTTAGTTTTTGTTCTGCGATCTTTGCAGGTGATAACACCTGCAAAGGCTGTATTGCTATTTATGTACTATCTTTTGATATTGCCTGCAAAGGCTTCTTATTTGTTATGTTCTTTGTTTTGATATCACTTGTAAAAGCGTACTATTCCTTATTTAGTTTTTTATGCCCTTTCAGGTGTTATCACCTGCCAGTATTTTAGGACTAATTGAATGTTGCTGCCAAAATATTAGTCCTTGAATTGAATCAATGCCCTTGCAGGTGTTATCACCTGCAAGGTGCTTTTGCAGTTAAAACAACTCCAGCTGATCCTTTTGCGGTTTCGGTCGCTCAAACACTGTTAAGTCATATTGGAATCTTTCTTTGGATACCATGTGCTTTTTTACAGCCATGTTAAACAATTGATGAATACTTGCTGCAATGTTTCCTTCGCCACGCATGCGTGTTCCATAGCGTGAGTCGTTCAGCTGACCGCCATGAATGGCTGCAATGTGATTCAATACTTTCTCTGCTCTGTCAGGGAAATTTTTGTGTATCCAGTCTTTAAAAATATCTGCTATAGATCCATTCAATCGTACTAAGGTCATTCCTGCGCGCTGCGCTCCACTGTTGGCTGCTGCTTCTATCAGTTGCGGGATCTCATCACTGTTCAAGCCGGGGATGATGGGCGCTGTCATCACGCCCACAGGAATGCCTGCATTGCTTAATTTTTCTACTACTTTCAATCTGTTCTTGGTGGTTACTGTACGGGGCTCCATCTTTTGTCGCAGCTCCTCCCGCAAACTCGTGATCGATATCATCACATGAATGAGTTTGAGCTTTGCCATTTCCTGCAGAATATCCATATCACGCAATATCAAATTATTCTTGGTGATCATGCTTGCAGGATGTTTGAATTTTAACAACACTTCCAGCATTTGCCGTGTAATTTTTAATTCTCGTTCCACCGGCTGATAACAATCTGTATTGCCCGAAAACATAATGGGTGATACTTCCCAGTTCTTATTCATCAATTGTTTTTCGAGCACTTGTGGTGCATTGGGTTTGGCAATGATCTTCCGTTCAAAATCCAATCCTGCGCTGTATCCCCAGTATTCATGTGTGTTACGTGCATAACAGTAAATGCAGCCATGCTCACATCCTTGATAGGGATTCATGGAATACATGCCGGGAATATCCGGACTCTTCACCACATTCACGATCTTTTTCGGATGCTCATAATAGATCTGTGTTTTTTCATTCGACAACAAGGGCTCATCCAGCATCTCCTCATGCTCAGTCACATAACGGTGCTTCAGATATTTATTATCTGTGTTGATCTGCGATCCTCTGCCTTTGAAATAGTAGTTCATTGTTGAATGTTGATTGATGATTGTTTGTTGTTGTGTTTGCGTGTGGTCATCCTGAACCTGCCTTGCCGACAGGCAGGCTTGTTTCAGGATCTGCGCGAAGCATTACATGTTCAAATCTACAAAAGAGACTATTCCAAAATGCTAATATTATTAGCAATTTCAATCGATTAATTTCCGATAATTGGGAATTGTTTTATCTTTAATAGATCAAAAACAATTACATGAAAAAAGTACTTTCTATTCTTCTATTCCTATTCGTCATTAGTGTTAACTCATTGATGGCCGATACTTTTTTTGATTCCCTTCAACATGCTAATCATAAACATTCGCCTTTTGAAATATTATCTGGCGATGGCGATGAATCCATCGTTTGCTATAAACAAGCTCACCGCAATATTTATGTATTGGTGTCGGTGCTTATCCTTATCATTGCTGCCGTTACTGCCCGCTTACTCATCATCAACAAACGAAGCAACAAATTATTGAGATCACAAAACGAGATCATCGAAGAAAAAAATAAAAGCATTACCGATAGTATCAATTATGCTAAACGTTTGCAAAATGCCATCCTGCCTCCTAAAAGCATCGTCAACAACATTCTTCCTGATCATTTTATTCTCTATTGTCCGAAAGATATTGTGAGTGGTGATTTCTACTGGGTATCGCATCACGACACTAAATTTATGGTGGCTGCTGTAGATTGCACCGGACATGGTGTTCCGGGAGCATTGTTGAGTGTGGTGGGTCACAATGCTTTGCACCAAACAGTCAACGAATTGGGTATCACACAACCTGCCAATGTGCTCGATTCCATGAATACCATCATCAAAAATATTTTGCATCAGGATAAAGACAGCGACATCAAAGATGGAATGGACATGGCCTTGTGTACCTTCAATAAAGAAACCATGACTTTGGAATATGCCGGAGCAAACAATCCATTATACATTGTTTCCGGTAAAGTACTCAACATTGTAAAACCTTCGCGGTTAACTGTTGGTAGTGTGGAAGAGAGTGTAGTGGCACCACCGCAAAATCATAGCATCAAGTTAAAAAAAGGCGATTGCTTTTATATTTTCAGTGATGGTTATGCCGACCAGTTTGGCGGACCGAATAATAAAAAATTCAAAACAAGCCGCCTGCAGGAATTATTGGTAGAGATACACGATAAGCCTATGCGGGAGCAGCAACAACTCGTGCTGGATGCTTTTAACTCCTGGAAAGGAAGCTACGAGCAGGTGGACGATGTGCTGGTGATCGGCATAAAAGTGTAGCATGACACGCAAGATCATCCATATTGATATGGATGCATTTTATGCATCGGTGGAACAAAGGGATAATCCTGCGTACAGAGGAAAACCCATTGCAGTGGGCGGTTCACCCGAAGGTAGAGGAGGAGTGGTTTCTACCGCCAGCTACGAAGCACGCAAATTTGGTGTGCGCTCTGCCATGCCCAGCAAACAAGCTTTGAAATTATGTCCCGACATTATTTTTGTGTATCCCCGCTTTGAAGCCTACAAAGAAGCCAGCCGGAAGATACGCGCCATCTTTGAACGTTATACCGACCTTATTGAACCACTCTCACTCGATGAAGCTTTTTTAGATGTAACGGTTGACAAACAAGGCATTGGTTCTGCCCTTGACATTGCCAAACTCATTAAAGAACAGATCAAACAGGAAACAGGATTGACTGCTTCTGCAGGAGTGAGCTCCAGCAAGTTTGTGGCGAAGATAGCCTCCGACTTGCAAAAGCCCGATGGCCTGACCTTTATTGGTCCCAGCAAGATAGAAGCCTTTATGGAAAAATTGCCGGTAGAAAAATTCTTTGGTGTTGGCAAAGTAACAGCAGAACGCATGAACAAAATGGGTTTACATACGGGAGCCGACCTCAAAAAAATGACAGAAGAAGAGTTGGTGCATTTCTTTGGTAAGTCAGGACGCTTCTTTTATAAGATAGTGCGTGGAATAGATAACCGCGAAGTACAGCCACACCGCGAACACAAAAGCATGGGTGCCGAAGATACCTTTAGTTATGATCTTTCCGATATAGAAGAGATGTACACCATGCTGGAAAAAATTGCAGGAACAGTGTGCAAACGATTGGATAAATACGAATTAAAAGGAAGAACCATTACGCTGAAAGTAAAGTTTCACGACTTTAAACAAATTACCCGCAACCATTCTTTTACTTATTTATTGAATGATTACGATACCATTGTAAACACTGCCAAAGAGCTGCTGAACAATGTAAACATGCATGGAAAGAAAGTGCGCTTGCTGGGGATCTCACTATCTAATTTTACAGAAATGCATCTGCCCGAAAAAAAGAGTAAAAAAGATGGGCAGTTGGAGTTGTTTTGAGTCTATGCAAGTTCATATTTAGAAGATATTATTGAAATGAAAAATTATTTGACGAATAATATGTCTTGCTAAAATGTTAATGTGTGGAGTATGAAGTAATTGAAAAAAAATTAAAGCCTTTAAATATTCTGTTTGATTCCAGTGATTAACATTTCTTGTTTCATTTCAAAAAGTAATTTTGCATGTTCTTTTTGATTCGTGTTTCTTGGATCTTTTAATATGTCTAACATCCTTCTTGAAATTAGTATTCTCATATAGTGGTATAAATCAAGACCATTTAAGTTTTTTTCTAACAGCTCTGAAATTGTATTAGAAATGATCCAATTTATTGATTCCTTAAACCTTTCTATAATTTCGTCATTTATATTTTTATAGGCATTTGCATCAAACTCTCGGATGCCTTGAATGTCGTTAAAGTCGGTGGGCAAGTCCCCAAAACCTATTCCATACTGAATTGTGTTCGAGCACTTTTTTAATAAATCAGTTGAATTACATGAAAATAAGATCCAATTCTTCGAATCCAATTTTTGAATTTCATTATAAGAAATTAAACAGTCTCTATTATAGGATTCATTTTTAGAACCACTTAGTTTTTGGAAGGAACCATGACCCATAAATATTATTGTTTCAAATTTTTTAATCAACTCAATACATTCATTATTTGAATCGTCATTAGGCTGTATTTCATAAAATGTCACTGATTTCAATTTTCTTTGTAGATACTGAAATGGTTCAATTAGGAAAGATGTTGTAGGGTCGTGAGGATATATAACTAAAATTTTTTTCACTAATTTTATGAATTTAGCTTAAACATCAAAGCTATTGCTTGCTCAATAAACTCTGAGGTGAATTGATGACCAAAACTAATATCGTTTTCTATTATATGAGCAACTTCACCAAATGTTTTGCCTTCAAATTGTGGATTAACATTGTTAAATACTAGTTGGCTATTTTCTCTTAATTTTTTTATTAGATCATGCTCAATATGGATGTGTTTGGTGGTGTTAAACAACTCTTCGACAATTTTTTCTTCATAATTGGTTCTGTCAAAAAAGCCATATATTGGCGCATCGATTAAAGTTTTTATTTTCGCCCAGTTTTCCTTAAACGTATTAGGTTCTTTTCTGTATTCTTCGAAATACCCTTGAACTTTAATTGGAAGTTCTCCTGAATATAAAACAATATGTGTTTTCTTTAAAAAGTTATTTGCTCTAAACTGTCTAATTAACTCTATACCATCAATTTTTTCGTCATTTAAATCCCAATCAAAAGCAATTAAGTCAAAATGAAATTTTTTAAAATTTGTTTTATAATATTCAATTACTTTTGGAATGTCTATTTTCCCATCTGTTAAAACTTCAGTTAGCTCTGGGTTCCCAACATTAAACTGTTCAGTTTTTATGGTAATCCTTTTTGCTTTTCCGATTCGAGATATCTTTTCTACGTTAGTGTCTTGCCTATTATCATCTATAAGTAAACAAATTTTTTCCATAACTTTTTATTCAAATATAATTTTAAAATTTGCTCCTCTTTGAGAGATCCCATTTCCTTCAAAATGAATAGTTGCATGCATTTGCTTTAATTGTTTCCTTACAGAATCTAATCCGATGCCAGAGCCGTCAGTTGTTGTGATGCCCAATTCAAAGATTTTTTCTGGGTCATCCCAGAACTTTTTATCTAATCCTCTTCCATTATCCGAAAAAAGCAACTCCAATTTTTTCTTGTTATTTTTACACTCTAATTGAATTTTAGTTGCCCCAGCCTTTTCTGCATTAGAAATTAAGTCGTCAAAAACTAATGATAAATCTAATACACTAATTTTCCTTTCAAGTGAGGCGCCATTTGTGATAATTTTAAAATTTAAATTATTGTTATCATAGATCTCAGAATACATTCCTAAGTATTGTTCTGTATACTTAACTATATCAATAATCTGGCTGTTTGCTTGGGTTTTGAAATTAGACCTAGTAATTAATTTGCTGATCTTCAGAACTTTCTCAGAGTTATATTTGATAACACCTAGTCGCCTTAGTAGTTCTTTTGTATTCAATGACTCCTCTCTTATTTTTTCGATTAATGACTCGACACTATTGGTTATTTCTTTTGAAGTTAGCTTTATATTATGAACTAGGCCCTTAGCATCATCGGAGAGATTTTTATTAGAAGAGCTTAAATAGGTAGTTCTCTCTTTTTCTAGTGCTAAATTTTCTTCTGCTTTTATTCTTGCAAATTCCTCATCCCTCGCCTTTTGCTCTAGTTCATTCTTTTGTTTTAAAAGTTTTACGTACTCTTTTTTTGAATTTTGAATTTTCGCATGTAAATCTCTGTCTTTAGTGTTTATAGCTATTATTTCTAAGTCATCAAATGCAGCATTATTAGGAATTTCATCATCTATTTTTTCGCTTAAGATATTTATTAAATCCCTATTATAATCTAAAATTTCTACATTTTTATTTTCTGAAAGTTTTGAAAGTAAGTTTATTACTTTATTCTTTAATTCAGAGCTGTTTTCAATATAATCCAGATCTTCACTATTATCTTTTAGTGTCCATTGTAAATCAACAACATATTTTTCAAGTCGTTTAAGGCAATATTCATAAAATGCATCTTGCATTTGGCTGTAACTAGCGGTCATTTTTAAACCGCCATCTCTACTACTTGTCTCTTTGAAAGCTTCATGAAATTGGTTTGAGCTTCCAAACAAAGAAATTCGCCCAATAACTTCTCTTGTTCCAAGATTTCTGCTGTAACCTTGGGCTTTCCTTTTATCCATTCCAAATGAGTCCTTTCCTTCTTCTCCAAATGGATATATTCTGATGCCATTTTTATATAAAAATACAGAGCCAAAGTCTACAGAGCGAATTCTCATTTGCCTGTAGAAGTTGTTTTTGGCTGAGGTGTTTAAGTAAAATAAATGATATTTAATATTTGCTAATAGTGAAAAATTATTTTTTTCTTTTACTTTATATATAAGTTCTCCTCTATCTATTAATTCAGTAGTTACAAATTTTCCATCCTCAGAAATTATACTAAAAATTTGTGTTGTTTTTAAACCTAATTTTTCAAAAATAAAATTCTTAACAAGTCCATTGACTTTCCATCTACTATCAGTTTCTTGTACATCATTTTTTTTGAATTCTTCAGCAATGATCTCTATAGAAAAGGATGGAATCACTACTCCGGATTTGCTTTCTTCAACAGTTTCAAAAGGATTAATGAGCTTCTCTAAAGAATGTTTTAACTCTAGAATTTTATCTTTCCCCCATGAAGATCGTAGATTTGAAATCTCTAAAATTGTTCCATGTTTAAATTTTGGAAAGTTCTCTAATTTGACAACTCCTTTTCTTGTAATGTTGACTTGTGTGAAGTCATCTTTTGGGTCTTTTTCAAACTTATTCCAATCAAAAATTAGTTGTTCTGCACTTCCAGTATTGGCGACTTTTTTTGTCGTAAGTGTTAAGTTTTTTCCTAGTCTATCGCATGAAAAACGGCCAATGCCTTTTGCTCCAGCAAAATTTTTAGTAATAAGTATTTTCTTTCTATAGTCATTGAATTCTTTTTCAATTAACTCATCATCTTCTTCTCCCGTTTTTTTTGCAGAATAACCTACAAATAGCCATTTGTTAGTTATCTCATTATACGTCATTCCTTTCCCATCATCCCAAATTACTAACTTGTCTTTTTCAAATATAATTTTAACTAGTGTTGCATGAGCATCAAAAGAATTTTTGACTAATTCAAACACTGCAATAAAGTCATCAGAAATTAAATCTCTTCCAATAATGTCTTTAAGGCCTGCGCTAACTTTAAATTGAACTATTTCATCTTTCATTGCACAGAATTTGTTTTAAAACCAAACCGCTTTGTTCACCAAAAAGTGGTGGTATTGCGTTTCCGATTTGTGAATATCTTGGAACTTCTTGTGTCCTACGTTTACCGCCAGTAGTATATTTCCCCTGAAATTGATACCAGTCAGGAAATGATTGAATTCTTGCGTATTCTCTAACTGTTAAAATTCTAGGTTCAGAATAATGAATATAATCGTCAGGCAATGTAGTTATTGTAGGGCTTTTGTCGTTTTTATCGAGTGGAATAATAGTGTGCTTTTTTATGTTAAAGCGTTCTCTTATCTGTAAATCGATATCTTTATTTTTTCTGCATGTTTTAAGTATAACATTGAATTTTTCAATGATATCAGGTCTGTGATTTGGAAAACGGTGGCTATCTGCAATTGTATTTTCAATCCCAGCTCTCATTAATGATTGGTAGGGGCTTTTTATGGATGAATATACTCCTGCTTGAAAATTTTTTGTGTCAGGCGATTCTTTTAAACCGTTTGCTTTTAGTAAATCAGAAATAGCGTCTTTAAGATTCGTATTAATCGTTAAATTTTTTTCAGAAAGAAATGAATGTCTGTTCTCTTTGATTGAGGAGAAGAATCTCTCTGCTAATTCTTTTGATGAGTTTTTTAAGTCTTTTCTGACTCCAACTAAAATGAATCTTGTTCTTTTCTGAGGAATACCATATTCTCCAAAATTTACTAATTCTCCTTTAACATGATACCCTGCTCTATTTAGAGCATTTTCAACGTAAGAAGAGTATTCTTTACCTTTATCTTTATTCTTTTTAAATTCTATTGTAAAGCCTTTTACATTTTCAAAAAATAAAATCTTTGGCTTTATAATTTTAATAAAGTCAATGTAAGATTTTATTAAATTATTTCTTTGATCATTTTCTTTTCTTCGTCCAGCCATAGAAAACCCTTGGCACGGTGGACCACCCGCTACTAAATCCACTTTGTTTTTTAGCTTTTCAAATTGTTCGCTATAAAGGTCAATGGCTTTATCTATTTCTATGCTTTCTTTTGGAAACCAAGTAGGCCAATTAAAATGATTCTTATTATCAATCAAATTATGCTTTAGGGTTTTAAAAGCATCTGGATTTTTTTCAATTGCAAATAAACCTTTCCATCCTGCATTATGAAGTCCTAATGATAGTCCTCCACATCCTGCAAATAAATCAATGTAAGTGTATTGTTTTTGCATATTTTATAGTTGTGGTATATACAAATTTATACTTTACAGAGCAGTTTTCCCCCTTTCTTTTGAAAAAAAATTGACATTTCAGGTCTAATAACTCGAAAATCTTACATTTCGGCCAATTTATTAGAATTAAGACTGTATTTGATGCGTTTTCTTTGTGAAAAATAGTTTGAAACCGTATTGATCAATATTTACTCAAACTCCCCATCTCTCTTTTTTCCATTTCTTTTGTTGTGCGGGTGGGAGGAAGGTCCAGGCAACAATGCGGCTTTTTTTATTTCCCAATTCCATGTTAATGGTTCGTACTTCCACCGCTTCCAGTTTGTTCAACAAGCGGTAAATGCTTCTTAAATTGGATTCTTTAGACACCAAGGTGGTAAACCATAAGCAAGACTGTGCAAACTTTTTACTTTGCCAGATCATATCAGTAATGAATTTTTCTTCTCCGCCTTCACACCATAATTCATTACTTTGTCCACCAAAATTCAGTACGGGCTTGCTTACTTTTTTTTGTGTCAGGTTCTTTAGTTTTCTTACCGTTCCTGCCTGCGCTTCCTGCAATGAGGAATGAAAAGGCGGGTTGCAAATGGTAAGGTCAAATTGCTCGTCTTCCAGAATGATGTCCTGAAATATATTTCGTTTGTTGGGCTGTAGTTGTAAGTCTAGTTTATCTGTCAAAAAAGGATTGGCTTCTATGATCTTTTGTGCAGATTCAAGCGCTGCAATGTCAATATCGGCTCCCACAAAATGCCAGCCGTATTCTTTTATTCCAATGATGGGGTACACACAATTGGCACCTACACCAATGTCCAAACAACTGATGCGTTCTCCGGGAAAATGTTTGTCCTTTTGAAAGCCTGCATTGTCGCCTAAGAGCAGGTCGGCCACCTGATGAATGTATTCGGCTCTCCCAGGTATGGGAGGACATAAATAATTTTTAGGGATGTCCCAATTCTCAATATCGTAATAGTGTTTGAGTAATGCTTTGTTCAGCATTTTTACTGCCTCGGGATCAAAAAAATCAATGGACTCATCACCGTATTCATTCACTTTCACAAAAGTAGCCAATGCAGGACAAGTAGCTATCAATGACTTAAAATCATAGCGTGCGCCATGCTTGTTGCGTGGATGAAAGCCTTGTTTTTCGGTAGCTTGTATTTTCTTTTTGGGTTGCATTCGTGGCTACAAGGTAAGGTTTATTACTTGTACGTGTATATCAACTCATCGGTCTTTTGAGAATTCATTTTTTAAATTAAATTTCTTATTTTGCGTTTTGCGAAATGAGAAAAATGATTATATTTGCATTATGAGAAAACACAATGGTATGCGTCCGCAAGACATTGCTATTTTGCTGAAAATTATTTCATTGAATGGTCAGCATTGGCAATTGGTGGGACTTTCTAATTCTTTAAGGATAAGTATTTCTGAGATCTCGGAATCTTTAAATAGAAGCCGGATTGCAGGACTTATTGATTTTCATAAGAAAAATATCCATCGCCAGAATCTTATGGAGTTTTTGGAGCATGGTGTCCGCTATGTTTTTCCTCAACAACCGGGATCTATGGTGAGAGGAATTCCTACTGCTCATTCGCATCCTTTTATGAAAAAAACATTTGCGAGTGAAATGAATTATGTGTGGCCCGATAGTAAAGGCGATGTAATGGGCTTAATGGTAGAGCCTTTTTATCAGAAACAGGCTGAAGGAGTAAAAGAAGATCCTTTGTTTTACAAATTATTAGCTTTGGTAGATGTGATACGAGTGGGAAAAGTGAGGGAGGTAAAGCATGCGCTTGTTGAATTGAAAAAAAATATTTTGAATGAATCATCACACTAATATTGTCAGAATTAAAGCGGTTGCAAATGCGCTTGGCGACCTGAAAGAAAAGGTTGTTTTTGTGGGAGGAGCCACCATTTCTCTTTATCCCGACAGAGCTGTTTTTGAGGTAAGGCCAACCGATGATGTGGATGTGATCATTGAAATGCTGAATTATGCCGACAGATCTGAATTAGAAGAAAAACTAAGATCGATCGGGTTTACACATGATGTAGAATCGGGTGTCATTTGCAGATATAAAATCCAGGGAATTGTGGTGGATATCATGCCAACAAACGATCGGTCGATCGGATTCAGCAATAAATGGTATCCGGATGGTTTTACACATGCAATGGATCACGTGATTGATGAAAGGTGTACGGTAAAAATATTAAGTGCACCTTATTTTATTGCAACAAAGCTAGAAGCACATAAAGATAGAGGTGACAATGATGGGAGAACAAGTCAGGATTTTGAGGATATCGTTTTTGTTTTAGAGAACAGAAGTTCAATTTGGGAAGAGTTGGCGAATACAGAAAAGAGTCTTAATGACTATCTCCGTAAAGAAATTAAAGGGTTGCTGAGTAATCAAGCAATTTATGAATGGGTGGATGCGCATGTGGAGAGAACTTCTCCTCCAGCAACAGATTCGATCATTGAGGGGATGAAAAAAATGATTGAATAAGCTTTGCTTTATTTACTATTTGTATTCATACATCAACTCATCGGTCTTTTTAAGGCCTTCAAATTCAACTGCTTTGATCATATTGTTCTGCGCATCAAATTCATAGTTGATCTTTAAATAGTAGAAGAGTGAATTATAATAATCTTTTTTCCGGATGCAATTTCCTCTGGAATCATATTTATAGGTTGTTTTTTGATAGCGCGGAGGTCCGTTATACCCACAGAAAGAATTTGCCTTCCGGCTTTTTCTGTTCATTCTCCGGTCATACACGATCTTGATGAGTTTCCCTTGTTTGTTGAATTTTTCGGTTTGTATCAATTCTAGTTTATTGTCGTAATACGTTTTTTCTACATGCTTATTGTTGTTTTTAAAATGGGCATATTGGGTTGTGTTCTTTTTCGTATTGTCGTTATATACCAATTCTATTTGTATCAATTCCCCGGATTCATCATACGCATAGTTATAACATTCCCTGGTATCGGAATTGTAAATGTTTTCTTCCTTTTCCAGTAAGCCTTTTGAATTATAGGTATAGAGTGTTTTTTGTCCGGTGGTTTTTCCGTTAAAATAATTCGTTTGTGATCTTAATAAGCCTTTGTCGTTGTATTCGTATTCAACAGACGGAATATTGTCGGCATTGTATGGACTGATTTTTTTTACCAATTTCCCATCCTTGTATTCATGAATCTCGCTGGGTGTCAATTCGCCCCGCATGGTGTAAAGCACTTCTGTGATCTTATTGTCGCTGTTTTGTCTGTATTCCGAAGTAGTCGATTTTCCATGAATGTCATAGGAAACAGCTTTGCTGAGATAGCCTGCATCGGTAAAAAAATATTCGGCCATCAATAAAGCGGTATCAGCATATTTTTTATCGGTACGGTATTCTCTAACCTCTTTTATTTTATTGGCAAGAATATGCTGGGGAGCAAAGAACTGTGTGTCCAGATCACCAAAGTAATAGTAGGTAGAGATCTCTCTGGGCAAGGGTTGTGCAAGTACAAATACACTTTGCAACAGAAATATCACTATCCAGCCTTTTCCTTTCATCTTATTCAATGATCAACTTTTGTGTTTTTACTCCTTCGATCATTAACAGATACATGCCCGGTTTGAAAGCACTGATATCCATCTCTGAAGTATAATTGCCATTTAATACCTGTTCTCCCAAGGCGTTAAAAAGCTGAATGTTTTTGATGGAAGTGTGATCATTAAATAGGATCTTTCCTTGCGCAGGATTGGGGAAGAAGCTTGCATTGGCAATAGCTTCTTCTTCGATGGTAGTAAGTGGGCAGTTCCAGTTTCCTGTGTTAAATCCTCTTTGCATCGCCTGACAACCTAATTCGTTCCATGCTGGTTTGTTACTGCCGTTTCCATTCCATTGTCTGAATCCTAAACTGCGCAAAAATTCTAAAAATGCAGCATTCGTAATTCCATAATACGTTCCATAATAAGCCACATCGGCCGGACTTAGATCATGCAACCATGTAAAATCGATCATACGGATATTGCTGGAATAGGTATCCCAGGCCGTAAATGTTTCTGTGATAAAATCCTTTTGCATGTTCTCCGAACTGTTGCAAGTTGCACTGCTGGGATAACCAAATTGATAAAAACAAATAGGCTTTGTTGGATACAAACCAACTATGGTGGCTAGGTCGTTAGCAATGTTCGCAGGAGGCTTCACTGTAAAATCGGTGTTCAATGGATAATGTGAAACGCCAATATAATCGCTATTGGTGTTGAGTAATTGTGCCTGGGTATTATAAGTAGTTAGTCCGTTAAAGGTGAGCTCGGTTGCAACTTTTAATCCCGGCCATAATGTTTTTGCATGTGCAGTTACTGAATCGTAAAACACTTTATACTCGTTCCACAACGCAGTATTGCTACCCATATACACATCATGTTCCGAACCGATCACCAGAGAGGATAAGACCAAGTTGGGAGTATGTGCTCTTACGCTGTCCAATAATTTTTTGAACCGGCTGATCATCACCGGACTGTTGAAAGGGGTAGAGCTCAGGTCGGACGGCACTTCCAGATTATTGGTATGAATAGGAGTGATGGTTAGATCTACCGGCATATTCGATAAAGGATAATAAAAATCAGCAATATCGAGGATGGTAAAATTGTAGGTATTGGGTGCTGTTTCAATAGCCGTCCAGTTTTGGAAGATCCCCACTTGAGTGATCCCTAGCGTGCCTCCTGCATGCATACAGGAGTCATAGGTATAACTGGTATTGTTCTGAGGAAAAGTGCTGATGTCAAATCCTAAGCGGTTATTGGTAGTGTTTACCTGTGCAATGCCTGGCAGGGCAATAATGCCGGCCAATAACAGTGAGAATATTGCTTTCATGGTTTGTGATTATCTATAGTAAATATAAGAATTTTAGATGATTCTTGGTTCTGACTGCTGAGAGCCTAATGCTGTCAACAATGTTGTAAAAATGTCAATAAATCGTTCGGGTGCATGCGAAATAAAAAGTATAATTTTGATTCGCAATTAAAACTCAAAAAAAACGAAAAAACTACTATGGAATTAGTGACCACTTACATTTGTAAAACCTCCGATATTGGTGTTCATTCGAACATGTTTGGCGGTGTGATCCTTGGACTTGTTGATCAAAGTTCAGGTGCTTATGCTGCGCAAATTTGCGATACACCACGCATGGTTACCATTAAAATTGATGAACTGGTTTTTAAAAATCCGGTGAAAGAAGGAAACATCATTAAGATGTATGCGATGGTGAAGGAGTTTGGTAATTCTTCGGTGACACTGTACATCGAAGTGCGTAAACACAATGTGTACACAGGAGTACAGGATGTGGTGCTGCATACGAATATTAAATTTGTCCGTATCGATGAGGAAGGTCATCCTATTCCGATCTCTGAGCGCGTAAAGAAACGATATGCTGAACGTATGGGTAAGTATGGAAAAGGATTGTTAAGTCAGGAAGAGAAAAACTTAGAGCAGACTGCTGTTCTGAATTAGCTTGATGCGTAACTATTAATCGATGTTTACTGTGTACACATCCGTTTGGTTGCGCACAATACTTTTTATTAAGAATCCGCCTTCTTGCGGGATCACTTCCTGTAGATCGAACACCGCACATTCTTTACTCAAGCCTTCAAAGATCAAAGTGAATTTTTGTCCTTTGTTCTTTAATGTCCAATAAGGATAAAAGCTGATGTTAAAAGCGGTGGCGAGTTTTGCTTTGCGGTTACTTCCATATTCGATTAAATAGGTACTTGGCCAGATGCGGTAAGCAGCATCCTGCCCGCATACACAGTGCACAATGGTTTGCCCTTCTTCCGCTACTTCTGTTTGAAGCTCTGTAGCCGTTTCTGTCTCTTGCTCTAATTCTGTTTTTGTGCTCATTGTTACTAATTTATTCATTTATCCTTGCAGGTGATAACACCTGCAAGGGCTAATGTTTTTTTCTTTGCGCCTCTGCGACTTCGCGGTGTATTTTCCAACAACCAACAACCAACAACCAACAACCAACAACCAACAACCAACAACCAACAACCAACAACCAACAACCAACAACTAATAACTAACCTCCAACAACCAACCTACATCCATTAAACTCCGCAAAGCTTTTTACTTTTTCTTTGAATGCTTTTTTGAATGCGGCATCGGGTTTAAATCCTTTTTCATAATGCATTTGTTTGATGTAAAATGTTTTGGATGCCCTGTCCGCTTTCGGGTCGAAACGCGCTACAAAGCGTCCGTTATACAACACAGGCAAACAGAAATAACCGTATTTGCGTTTGGCTTCCGGCACATAACATTCGATCATATAATCGAAATCAAATAAGGCATTCACTCTTTTTCGCTGTATCACAGCATTATCAAAAGGGGAGAGCAGATGTATCGATGAAACATTTTTTATTTTGTTCAGCTGCTTTAATTGCTCCGCTGTTGTGTAATATAGTTCTTTATTGTCTTCTACTTTTATCTCCTGCAACATGCCATTCTTCAATAACTCTATCAGTGCTTTTTTTACGGGTTCTTTGGCATGTGAACGCAAATAGGAAATGATCTTCTCTTCGGCAAAGCCATTCGCTTGAATCGTTTTCAGGATCAAATGTCCGGCTGCTTCTTTTTCTGTTGGCATACTTGTATCCACAGTAGGAGGGAGGATGCGCTCGGTAAGGTCATACACTTTTTGAAATCCTTGTCGCCTCGCTACCATCAATTTTCCTTCCATGAACAATTGCTCCAACGCTTGTTTCGCTGGTTTCCATTCATACCAGTTGCCGGGGCCATTACGTTTGTGTTCAAAATCTTTCGATTGCAAGGCGCCTTCCGCCTTGATCCGGTCGAGCACGTACTTCTTTATTTTTTTATCCTGCTCAAACCAATGCGATCGTCCGGAGCTGTATTCTTTTTTGCGTAACAAAGAATACCTGTATTCACTCATGGGAAGATAAGAAGCGGCATGACTCCAATATTCAAATATGCTTTTATCTTTTTCCAAAAGCTCATGCAAATGCTTTTCCTGATAATCTTTTACACGTGTCCACAAGGTATGATGATGTGCCCGTGAAACAACCGAAAGTGTATCGATCTGCACATAACCTAAATGTTCAATGGCATTCAGTGCGCCTTGTTTCCCTTTACCAAAGCTATAATCAAGCAAGCCCTGACAATGTAATGTCAGGGCTTGTGCTTGCTCTTTGGAGAGTGTATGTGCTTTGCTTTTTGATGTCATGCAAAAGCGAATATGTAAAAACTATTTTTCGAGGATAGCTTTGATGTTTGGTTTGAAGTATAAATTACTTTTCATGATCTTTCCATCTTCACGGAAGATCGGTTGTCCGTTCTCATCCAGTTTACTCATATTGCTGCGTTGAATCTCGTCAAACACTTCTTCAATTTTATGTTGTAAGCCATGGCGTAAAATGGTACCGAATAAAATATACAACTGATCACCCAATGCATCTGCGATCTCTACAATGTCGCCATTTTTGCAGGCTTCCAGGTATTCTTCATTCTCTTCTTTGATCAAGTTATAACGCAAGGTGTATTCTGCTTCACCTACTTCGGCTGTTGGTGTATAACGGTTTCCGATCTTAAAAGTATCGTGAAATTTCTCTACGTATTTGATCTTCTCTTGCATGGTAATGAATAATTGAAATTATTTTTTCTTTCCTTTTTGCTCTCTGTATTGTGTATTCAATCCTTCGAGGATCTCTTGTGTGATGTCTAAGCTGTCATCAGCTAATAACAACTGACTCAAAGGACTGTTGCTGTATCCCAATACATAATGGTAACCGCTGTTCTTGTTGTAATCTTTGATATACGCTTTTAAATTTTCGTTCATTTCATCGGTCTTCTCTTGAATACGCTCCATCAAAGCCTGGTTCTTTAATTCCAACTGATCCAATTCTTCTTTACGTTTCATCAAGGCTTCTTCTTCTGTTCTCGCTTGATTTTCGGATAACAAACCTTGTTGTGCTTTGGTTTGGTACGCTACATAATCATCCTGTAATTTTTGTGCTTTGCTTTGGTATTGTGATTCCAAGCTTCTTTGTTCTGCTTTTGCAGAAGCACTTACTTCCTGGATGTATTCGTATTTTTCGTTCAATACATCTAAGTTCACATACACGATCTTCGATTCTTTGATCTCTTTTGGAGCCAATACGGTAGCCGGTTTGGTAGAAGTGGAGTCGTTGCTCTCAGCAACCGCTTCAGCACCTTTCGGACTGCTAAAATGTAAATAATACAATACAGCCACAGCAATGGCTAACACTACATTCAGGATCAATGAAAAATTCTTGTTCATGGTTAGAGTTTTGATGTTTTTTGGTAGAACAAATATAAAGTAAAACGCGAGTTCAGGAATTCCTGAACTCGCGTTACTTATTAAAAAGTATTTAACAACAAATTAATGTTTTGCTAAGTAGTTAGCTACACCATCGTGTGTTGCTTTCATAGCAGTATCGCCTTTGTGCCAGTTTGCAGGACAAACTTCACCGTTCTCTTCGTTGAACTGTAAAGCATCTACAATACGTAATGCTTCATCTACGTTACGGCCTAATGGAAGATCGTTGATCAACATGTGACGAACAACACCATTTTTGTCGATCAAGTACAATGCACGGAAAGCGATCATCGGACCATCAGCCACCAATTGATTGTTCTCATCCACTTGGTAGTCGCCAAACAATGCATCAAAGTTCATGGAGATCGTTTTTGTTGTATCGGCAACGATAGGGTATTTAACACCTTGGATACCACCTTGTGCTTTTGGCATTTGTAACCATCCCCAGTGTGATTGTTCTGTATCTGTAGAACAAGCAACAACTGCAACGTTACGTTTTTCAAACTCTGCTAATTTCTCTTGAAATGCATGTAATTCTGTTGGACAAACGAATGTGAAATCTTTTGGATAGAAAAAGAAGATCACGTGTTTTTTACCAATGTATTGATCCAATGAAAAATCTGCTACAATTTCTCCTCCGTTGATAACGGCTTGCGCTTTGAATGATGGCGCTTTTTTTCCTACTAATGACATGTTCTTATTTTTATTTAGTTAATATTTAATTTAGTTATAGTTTAAAGTTTCAAAGTTAGAAGGTTTGAAAGTTTAGAGTTTCAAGTTGAAAAAATAGAACTCTTATCAATCAATCTTATGTTTTTTCTTTTTGCCAACTGTTTACTGTCAACTTTTTCTTCATCCTCAATTACCAGTCTCCCTTCATCAATTTTCAATCAAAAATCCTCATTCACCCTTCACCAATCATCCCTCATCAATCTCCCTTCACCAATCACCCTTCTTTTTCTCTTACGTCTTATATCTTACCTCTTACATCTATCTATTGTCCATGACAATTTTTGTATTTCTTGCCGCTTCCGCAAGGACAAGGATCATTACGTCCGATCTTTTGTTCTGCTCTTACAGGTTGTTGCTTTGGTTTTTCTTGCTCAGCAACTACTTCACCATCATCGGTTCTGTTCGTTTGTACTTGCTCCTTTGGTGCCGGTGCTTGAACTCTTGCCTGCTGAATGTTTTGTGATGATGATTCATTTGGCAAAGTAGCACGCATCAAGAATGAAACGATCTCTTTGTTCACATCCGTTACCATACGCTTGAATAATTCAAACGATTCAAACTTATAAACCAATAATGGATCCTTTTGTTCATACACCGCATTTTGAACAGACTGTTTTAATTCGTCCATCTCACGCAAATGCTCTTTCCATGCATCATCGATCATGGCCAATGCAGTTCCTTTTTCAAGTCCTAATACCAATTCACGACCTTGTGTTTCGAATGCACGTTTTAAATTCACCACCACTTGCAATGTTTTAATACCATCGGTCATTGGTGTTACAATGTTCTCATACGTATGTGATTGTCCTTCATAAACACCTTTGATGATAGGGAATGCTTTGTGAGCGATGAATTCGTTTTTAGCATTGTAATGTGCTTCCGCATGTTGATACAATGTTTTTGCGATCGTTGCAGCATCTTGTTTTGCAAAGGTGTTCTCATCCACCGGTGATTCGATAGAAAGAATTCTCAATACTTCGATCTGGAAGTTTTCGTAATCCTTGAATGGATGGAATTCATTGGTGATCGCCTGACACGTATCGTAAATAGAGTTAGCGATATCCACTGCTAAACGCTCACCAAACAAGGCATGTTTACGTTTTTTGTAGATCACTTCACGCTGTGAGTTCATCACATCGTCATACTCGATCAAACGTTTACGGATACCGAAGTTATTCTCTTCTACTTTCTTTTGTGCACGCTCAATAGATTTGGTGATCATGGAATGCTGGATCACTTCGCCTTCCTGAATACCCATTCTGTCCATCATCTTCGCAATACGCTCCGATCCGAATAAACGCATCAGATCATCTTCCAATGATGAAAAGAATTGTGATGATCCCGGATCGCCCTGACGACCGGCACGACCGCGCAACTGACGATCCACACGTCTCGATTCATGACGCTCTGTACCGATGATCGCTAAACCACCCGCTTCTTTTACGCCAGGCCCAAGTTTGATATCCGTACCACGACCCGCCATGTTGGTAGCAATGGTCACTGTTCCCGGCAAACCTGCTTCCTGAACGATCTCCGCTTCTCTTTGATGTAATTTTGCATTCAATACATTGTGTTTGATGTTGCGTAGTTTCAACATACGGCTCAATAACTCGGAGATCTCAACAGATGTTGTACCTACAAGTACCGGACGGCCTGCCTCTACACATTTCACTACTTCATCAATAACGGCATTGTATTTTTCACGCTTGGTCTTGTAAACAAGATCTTCGTAATCTTTACGTTGAATAGGGCGGTTAGTAGGGATAGTCACTACATCCAATTTGTAGATGTCCCAGAACTCGCCTGCTTCAGTCTCTGCAGTACCCGTCATACCTGCCAGTTTGCTGTACATACGGAAATAATTTTGTAAAGTAACAGTAGCATACGTTTGAGTAGCTGCTTCTACTTTTACATTCTCTTTCGCTTCTATCGCCTGATGTAAACCATCAGAATATCTACGACCTTCCATGATACGGCCGGTTTGCTCATCCACGATCTTCACTTTTCCATCCATGATCACATACTCCACATCTTTCTCGAATAATGTGTAGGCTTTCAATAACTGATTGATAGTATGAACACGCTCCGATTTGATCGAATAATCACGGATCAATTCTTCTTTCTTAGCTGCTTTTTCTTCAGTGCTTAAGTTTGCTTTTTCTAACAATGCGATCTCTGTTCCGATATCCGGTAACACAAAGAATTTCGCATCTTCGGAAGAAGAGGAGATCAACTCCAATCCTTTTTCAGTCAACTCAATAGAGTTATGTTTCTCATCGATCACAAAGAACAATTGTGAATCCACTTTGTGCATTTCACGTGATTGATCTTGTAAATAATAGTTCTCTGTTTTTTGTAAGATGGCGCGGATACCCGGCTCACTTAAAAATTTGATCAAGGCTTTGTTCTTTGGTAAACCACGGTGAGCACGTAATAATGCCATTCCGCCTTCGCCTTCTTTTTCACCGGTATTCCCTTCTGCGATCAAACGTTTCGCATCGGTTAATGCCGTGTTGATGTATGTTTTTTGTGCGTTTACAATGCGCTCAATTTTTGGTTTCAATGGAGCAAACTCCTGATTGTCGCCTTTGGGTGTCGGACCTGAAATGATCAATGGTGTACGTGCATCATCGATCAATACGCTATCCACCTCATCCACGATCGCGTAGTTGTGTTTACGTTGTACTAAGTCTTCCGGTGAACGAGCCATGTTATCACGCAAGTAATCGAAACCAAATTCGTTATTGGTTCCATAAGTGATATCTGCTAAATAGGCTTGTCTGCGTTCTTCTGAATTCGGCTCGTGTAAGTCGATACAATCAACTGTTAATCCATGGAATTCGAACAATGGTCCGTTCCACTCGCTATCACGTTTCGCCAAATAGTTGTTTACCGTTACCACATGTACTCCCAATCCGGTAAGTGCATTCAAATAAACCGGTAATGTTCCAACCAATGTTTTACCTTCCCCTGTTGCCATCTCAGAGATCTTCCCTTGATGTAACACAATACCACCGATCAACTGCACATCGTAATGCAACATGTCCCAGGTAACTTCATTTCCTGCAGCCATCCAGGTGTTGTGCCAAATAGCTTTATCGCCATTGATCTCTACTCCTTTACGTTTTGCTGCTATTTTACGGTCGTGCTCCGTAGCCGTTACTTCGATCGCTTTTAATTCTTTTAATCGTCTAGCTGTTTCTTTAACAACAGCAAATGCTTCCGGCAAAATATCGTTCAGCGCTTCTTCATTCTTTTTGATGATGGTCTTTTCCAACTCATCGATCTGCTCATACATGCTCTCTTTGCTTTCTACATCTAAAGAAAGGTCGGTATCGATCTTCGCACGGATCTCTTCCACTTGTTTTCTTTCTGCTGCGGAGAACTCTGCAATGCGTTTTTTGAACTCTGCTGTTTTGCCTCTTAACTGGTCGTTGCTTAAGGATGCTAATTTTGGATATTCAGCTAATATTTGCTCAACGATGGGTTGTATCTCTTTTAAATCTCTATCGGATTTGGTTCCAAAAAATTTGGAAATGCTCTTGGTGAAAAAATCTAACATTCTCTTAATTTTAATAATTCGTTACAAGGATTGCAAAAATAGTGATTTTTACCAGTTTTGAGCTATAAAAATCGCTTGTGTTTTGACAAAAACTGTTCCTTTGGAGGGAAGGGTGACAAATTAACATGCACTAAAATGAAAACGCCCAAACAACAGTGTGTTTGGGCGTTTTTGATGTATAGCAAAAAGTCTTAGTTGGACGCTTTATTGTATTCTTTGAATAATTCAACAATATTGTCGTAATCGTATTTCTTTTCTTCCAATGCTTTTACAATGTCTTCATTATCAGCCATGGCCTCGGTTACCTGCTTTTTGAACTTGCCGGATTTGATCTTTACGAACTCGCCACCTTCTTTTTCCATGAAATAATCCGATTTTACCTTAATCTCATTCATTTGAAGGACTTCTATCTGTGCTTCATATAGGTTTACATTGCCTTTAGAAAGACGTTTTACAAATACCTGCTCTCCGTCAATGTTTCTGGAAACGAATACCACTCCATCCACGCAATATTCTTTGATCTTAGTAGCATTGTAGGTTTTCATATCTACATTCTCCTTTTTGCGGTAAGATGCTTTTGCAAAGTTGTCGAACTCTTTCTTAGGGTTTTTCTTTACTTCACCTTTCAATGTATCACCATTCAGGAGGATCACATATCCCGGGAAATACTTGGCTTGGGCGTGTGATTGTGTGTTAAAAGCTATAACAAAAGCGATGATTGCTGTAGTTATAGAGAAAATTGATTTCATTTTCATAGCAATAATGACTGTTTTTAGATTAGAGGTTTCAAATTAAACATAAATAAATAGGAAAAAAAACAGCATGTTAAAAACCCTCTCCAAATGTTAATAACTTGTTGATAGCCTGTTGGTATCAGAAATCATCCTCTTCGGGCTTTTTTGGCTTTTTTAACTCTTTCTTTTCTTCTTTTTTATCGGCTTCTTCCCATTGGATGGTAAATTTCTTTTCTTCTTTTGGTTTTGACGTAAGGGTACTGTCTTTTTTGAACAAGCCGAACTC
Organism: Bacteroidota bacterium; assembly: GCA_017303895.1. Taxonomy (GTDB): domain Bacteria; phylum Bacteroidota; class Bacteroidia; order 2-12-FULL-35-15; family 2-12-FULL-35-15; genus 2-12-FULL-35-15. The sequence goes on from JAFLBF010000003.1 coordinate 110,256, forward strand.
TTCCTTCAGAATGGTTTTCAGTGTCTGTTTTTCTACTTTCAGATCTTCTTTTACATTTTGAATGGCACTTTTGCTATCATACTTGATAATTGGATCGTCAATGGTTCCCGTCATCGACAGGAAGATATTGGTCCGGCCCAGTCCATCATCAGCTACTTCTCCGAATTCTTCATTCTCTTTCTTCGCCTTCTTCGCTTTCTTCGCCAATAATTCATTCAAGGATAATTTGATCTTGTAATTGATCTCATTATTAAAAGTATGTGTGCCCGATGCTGTAATGTTGATCGCATTCGATTTTACTTCCATCTTAGGAATGTTGATCTTCTGATCTTTTATCTCGATCTGATTTTTTAATGTGGCAAATTTCACATTTTCCAGGTCTTTTAATTCAATGAAGCGCGACATACTCTTCATCGACTCTACATTATTCAATTCCCCATTCTCAATGGTCATATCCACTGCAGCATAGAGCTTGCTCAGATCCATCTTCAGGTCGGGTGCCAATACCGATGCAAAATTGATCTTGGCAGTAGCCACGCCTTTGATGTTTTTGCTGGTCACAGCTGTTTGTCCAAAGTTTTCGAACTGCTCAAACATTTTGGTCACATTGATCTTGTTTACATCACTGTAACAGGTCACTAATATTTTACTACTGTCGGAGGCATCCACCATGCCGCTGGTGGTGATGCTTCCATTCATGGTATTAACCGTAAGCGGATCGGCAAAAAGTTTTTGATCTTTCAGTTTGATCACACCATGAATGTTGTCGGCACTAAACTTCCGGAATTCTAAATGTTCGATCTCCGTATTCAGGTTCACGTTGATATGCTCCGAGAATTTCAGTTTATAAGCACTCTCTTTCTTTTCTTCATTTTTATTCTCCAGCAACTCGTTCAAGTTTACATTCTTTGAATTCAAGCTGGCTTCAATGGTCATGTCCTGATCCTCTTTGATAAGGAAGGTGATGATGTTCCTGAAAAATCCTTTTAACTCAAAATCCGTATTAGAAATATTTCCTTTGAACAGATCGATGATCAGATCATTCTTATTGAATTTAAAATCTCCATTTAAATTGCTGAAATTTAATTTGTTGTTTTTGATCTTTACGGATGCATCAACAATGTTGAGTGTTCCATTGGTATTGATATTGTCATAGCTACTTCCTTCACCGATGCCGGCATCGGCACTGAATTCCGCATCTATCTTCAACGAACCGGCTACACTTTCAATGGTGTCGAGTTTCAAAAATTGTTGTAGCTCCGTTAAATTAATATTACTGTTTACTTTACCCGCAAAGGAGGGATTGTTTAAATTGTTCAAAGCAATGTTTCCATTCACAAGTCCTTGATTGATCGTGAACGACACCGGATTTAATGTAAGCGTAGAGGCAGTCTTATTGTTTCCATTAAAGAAAGATCCTTTCAGATTCACACGCTCCAATGTAATATTGCTACTGCTTTGTGTGATGGTCGCATTGTTAATTCCAAAGTCGGCTTTTATCTCCGGTGTGTTATCATTTCCGATACTGCCCTGAACGGTGGCATTGAAATAAAATTCCCCATCACTTTTATAATTGTTGATCTTTTCTTTATGTTTTTCAGGAATAAGTGATAATACAGAACGGATGTCCATATCCTTCCCTTTTATGCCTAAATTCAAAACAGGATTTTTTCCTGTGTTCACAATGTTTCCGTAAATATCAAATGCCAGATCCTCGATCTTAAAATGTCCTTCTTTGATCTTATAGGCATCTAGTTCATTGTCTATCTCCATGGATACATTGGAGTAGATCGTTTTATCATTCAAATAATTGTTTTTCTCGATCTTGAATTTTTTTACAAAAATGGTATTCTCTGTTTCGAGCGTATAGCGCTGTGTAGAGAAGTTTCCTGATAGTTGACATTTCTTGACAGTAAGATCGGTGTATTGTCTAGCCTTTTTATTGTTGTAAAGAATATGTGTATTCGTAAGAACGATCTTTTCTAATTCAAAGGAAAAATTGGAAGCGCTGGTGTCGTTGCTTTCTTTCCAGAAATGAAAATTGTCGTTCCCTTCTTTGTCGATGCGGATATTCAATTCGGTATCATCGATCGTTAGTTTTTTGATCTTGTATTCCTTCTTAAAAATATCGATCAGGTTAAACTGTAGGGAGATCTCTTTGGCATTGAAGAGTGTATCTTTAGGTTCCTGTGGAATAGCATCCAATGCTTTTATATTCTTAAAATTAATAGAAGCATAAGGAAAGCTTTTGATAACCGTGAAGTCAATATCTTTTCCATCAACGATCACTTGTGTATTTAATTGCTTATTCAACTCTCCGATCACATATTCTTTTACTTCGTCCTGATAATAATAACCAATAACCACTCCGGCACCCAATAGTGTGATAACAGCGATAACAATAAATAAAATGAATTTCAGGATGAACCGGACGAAGCGGTTTTCCTTTTTAGGTTTTTCAGGAAGAATGGTATTTGACTCCTTGTTTTCCAATGTGTGTTATTGTTATACAAATTTTATAAATAAGAAAGCCGGTTGGTAGCCTCCTAAAAAGATGTTATCAATAACGGGGGGTGGATAAGTTTTAGTATGAAAAAAGCCTCCCGGAAATCGGGAGGCTTTTTCTTATTTTTCGGAGCTGATCATTTTCAACATTCCAATTTCTGCTTCGGTAAGGAATCTCCATCTTCCGCGAGGAAGGTCCTTTTTGCTTAACGGACCAAAGATCACTCTGTCCAGCTTACGGATATTGTAGCCGAAGTGTTCAAAGATCCTTCTTACGATACGGTTCTTTCCTGAATGTAATTCAATGCCGATCTCTTTTTTGTTGCTTCCATCTCCGACATAGGATATTTCATCCACCTTGATCTCTCCATCTTCCAGTTCAATTCCTTCAGCTATTTGATCAAAATCGGTTCTTTTTAGTGGTTTGTCCAATTCTACATGGTAGATCTTACGTACACCATAACGTGGATGAGTCAGTTTTTTGGTGAGTTCACCATCATTGGTAAATAATAATAATCCTGTGGTAGCTCTGTCCAATCGTCCAACCGGATAGATACGCTCACGGCAGGCATCTTGAATAAGCTCCAATACCGTTTTACGTTTTTGAGGATCATCAAATGTGGTGATATAATCTTTTGGTTTATTTAAGATCAGGTACACCATGCGTTCTTTCTTCAAGGTCTGACCGCCATATTTGATCACATCGGTCGGCTTCACTTTATAGCCCATCTCAGTAATGGTTTTCCCATTTACCTGGATCACACCGCTGGAGATCAGATCATCCGCCTCTCTTCTAGAGCAAATACCCGCATTGGAAATATATCTGTTCAAACGGATGGTACCATCGTTGGATCCGCTTTTCTTCTGTTCGCTGTTCTTAGATCCGCTTCGCTTGGTATATTCTTTCTTTTTGTAAGGACGGGAATAATTCTCCGGTTTGCCTTTTCTTTTGCTGCCTTCTCCGTCAAATGAATCAACATCATCCCACTTTTCGTATTCTTTGTCAACTTTAGGCTTTGCGGTTTTCTTAAATGCACTTGGTTTCTTTTCGAAGTCACCATCTCTCTTTTTGAAAGCCGGCTTGCGCTCTTCTCCTGAGAAATCATCTTCTTTGAACTCTCCTTTTTTCTTGAAATCAGGTTTGGTATCGCTGCTTCTCTTTTTGCGGAAGTCGCTATAACTTGAATTTTTCTTGCTTCCGAAATCAGAAGGGCCTGAATCATCACGATAACGATTAAAAGAAGGTTTTTTGTCCTTGCCTTTTTTTGAATCGCCCGTCTTTTTCGGACGGGAATCTTTGCCTGTGTTACGTTTGAATTCTTTAGCCATTGTAATAATTTTTTGCAAAGGTAATCAAATAAATCGGGCTTTTCGGTATTGGAAGCGAATTAATGGCTGGTGGAGAAAGCATTTTCGATGTGATTCACCTCTGTTTGCTTTTTGTTCATCAGAACAGAGATGATATCAAAACGTACTTCGTTTGTTAATTCTTTTTGAGTAATGTATTCGTGCGCGGCTTTGATGAGGTTCTTTTGTTTCTGTTTTTTAACGAATGTTTCCGGTTCACCAAAAACATCGGTTTGACGTGTTTTGACTTCCACCACCACCAGCATATCTTTATCAAGTGCAATGATGTCGGCTTCCAATTTTTCCCATCGCCAGTTCAAATCGAGGATTTTATACCCTTTGTTTTTCAAAAAATCAGAAGCTGCTTTTTCCCCTTTTCGCCCGATATCATTGTGTTCTGCCATGTAATACCCCCTTGTTTGATAAACTTATTAACTTTTTTGGTATGAGTTTTGAGTAACGGTTGAGCCGTATCAAAATTTTAGTATTTTAGTACGCACATTACAAAACTAACAAACAAAAAATAACAGCAATGAAAAAATCTATTTTAAAACTAAGCTCCATTTTAGTGGTAATGCTTGCTTTTGCTTTTAATGCAACTGCACAAACTTTCGAAGGGACGATCGAGTTCAAAAAAATGACTCCAACCGATACAACAAACTATGTATATTATGTGAAAGGCGATCAAGTAAGAATTGATGAGATCGGTTCAAAATCACGTAAAGTAGAAGGAACATTCCTGGTAGATATGCAAGGTAAAACAATGAAATCCTTGAACCACGAGCGTAAATTGTATATGGATCAACCAACGCCTGCTGCTCCAGTAGTAAAAGGAACTTGTAATGTTAAAAAAGGTCAAAACGTAAAAAATCTTCAAGGTTATAAATGCCAGGAGTATATTGTTACAAATGCTGAAGAAGGCGTAACGATCACGTATTGGGTAGCGGATGGTAAATTTTCTTTCTTCGAGAAATTATTACGTCAATTGAATAGAAAAGATAAGTCTTCTGTTTATTTCTTAAAGATCACTGAAGTGAAAAACGGATTCCCGATGTTATCTGTTCAAACTGATGCTGGTGGAAAAGAAACTGTTAAATTAGAAGTTACGAAGATCACAAAGAAAGATATCGATCCTACTATGTTTGATACTCCAAAAGGATATAACAAGTTCGAAAAATAATAAGTCCTAAACGGGAATTAAAAAAGGCTTTATGCAACGCATAAAGCCTTTTTTATTTGCATCCATTCTATTTACAAATGAGAATAGAAGAGTAGGTACAATAAAAAACTCCTGAGCGATCTGCTCAGGAGTTTTTTTATTGTATTTGTATAGAGAGGAGATTACATCATTCCGCCCATTCCACCCATTCCAGGAGCACCCATTGGCATTGCAGGAGCTTCTTCTTTGATCTCAGCTAACACACACTCTGTTGTTAAAAGCATAGCAGCAATAGAAGCTGCATTCTCTAAGGCAACACGTGATACTTTAGTAGGATCGATCACACCTGCAGCGAACAGATTTTCGAATTTCTCTGTGCGGGCATTGTATCCGAAATCAGCTTTTCCTTCACGTACTTTTTGAACGATCACAGCACCTTCACCACCTGCATTGGCAATGATCTGACGTAATGGTTCTTCAATAGCACGTTTTACGATAGCAATTCCGGTCATTTCATCCTCGTTATCGCCTTTTAATTTTTCTAATCCATCAATAGCACGGATATAAGCAACGCCACCACCCGGAACAATTCCTTCTTCTACAGCAGCACGTGTAGCAGCTAATGCATCATCCACACGGTCTTTCTTCTCTTTCATTTCCACTTCAGTAGCAGCACCAACATATAATACAGCAACACCACCGGCTAATTTAGCTAAACGCTCTTGTAACTTTTCTTTATCATAGTCAGATGTTGTTGTTTCGATCTGTGCTTTGATCTGATTCACACGTGCAGTGATCTCCGCTTTTTTACCGGCACCACCTACAATTGTTGTATTGTCTTTGTCGATCGTTACTTTTTCAGCTTTACCTAAGAAAGATAGATCAGCATTTTCTAATTTGAATCCACGCTCTTCGCTGATGAATACACCGCCTGTTAGGATAGCGATATCTTCCAACATTGCTTTTCTTCTGTCACCAAAGCCAGGTGCTTTGATCGCAGCAATTTTTAAGTTAGCACGTAAACGGTTTACAACCAATGTTTGTAATGCTTCGCCATCTAAGTCTTCTGCAATGATCAACAATGGTTTTCCGGTTTGAACTGCTTTCTCTAGGATCGGTAACAATTCTTTCATACCGGAGATCTTTTTCTCATAGATCAATACGTATGGATTTTCAAGAACGGCTTGCATTTTATCAACGTCAGTAATAAAGTAAGGAGAGATATATCCTCTGTCGAATTGCATACCTTCCACAACTTCTACAGTTGTTTCAGTTCCTTTTGCTTCTTCCACAGTGATCACGCCTTCTTTTTTCACTCTGCCCATCGCTTCAGCGATCAACTTTCCGATCGTATTGTCGTTGTTAGCAGAGATCGTTGCTACTTGTTCGATCTTTTTATTGTCGTCACCAACTTTCTTTGATTGGTTTCTTAAATTTTCTACAACAGCAGCAACCGCTTTGTCGATACCGCGTTTTAAGTCCATTGGATTAGCACCTGCAGCCACATTCTTTAAACCTGCCGTTACAATTGCTTGTGCCAATACAGTAGCAGTAGTTGTTCCATCACCTGCTGCATCAGCAGTTTTTGATGCCACTTCTTTCAGCATTTGAGCACCCATGTTCTCCACAGGATCTTTCAACTCAATTTCTTTTGCTACCGAAACACCATCTTTTGTTACGCTAGGCGCACCAAATTTTTTGTCGATGATCACATTTCTTCCTTTTGGACCTAATGTTACTTTCACTGCATTTGCTAATGCATCCACACCTTTTTTTAAACGGTCGCGTGCATCTACATTAAATAAAATATCTTTTGCCATTGTTTTATAGTTTAATAGTTTTTAATTCTTGTTTAGAACAGTTATCAGTCTTATACGATCGCGAAAATATCGCTCTCACGCATGATCAATAGATCTTTTCCTTCTACCTGGATCTCAGTTCCGGCATATTTGCCATATAAAACCATGTCTCCAACTTTTACGGTCATCGGCTCATCTTTTTTACCGGCACCAACAGCTACTACTTTTCCACGTTGTGGTTTTTCCTTTGCTGTATCAGGGATGATGATCCCTCCTGCTGTTTTTTCTTCTGCGGCAGCAGCTTCTACGATCACTCTGTCTGCCAATGGTTTGATACTTAATTTTGCCATTTTATTGATGTTTTTATGTTTAAAGATTAAAATTTAAAATCGCCCTTTTTTAGTCAGAATCTGTGCCAAAGCACTTGTAAACAGGAATGGGGGACAATTTTTCAGATTTCGCTTTTCAGAAATAAAAAATGTCAGAAATGTTTGTGACACTCTGACATTTTTGAAAGAGGATAATTCCTTATTATTTAGCTGAATCAGTAGTTAAAGGCAAAGCATTGTTTGTTGCTGCACCACCATCGCTTTTTGTACTTCCGATCTCTTTTGTTTTCGATCCACCACCTTCAGCAGTGCTTGATCCTGCAGTTGGTTTTGTGTAGGCAGTAGATAATAAACTCAATACCAATAAAGCAATTGCTAATGTCCAAGTTGCTTTTTCCAAAAAGTCAGCTGTTTTGCGAACACCCATCACCTGGTTAGATGAAGAGAAAGTAGAAGCTAAACCACCACCTTTTGAATTTTGTACCAATACCACTAAAATTAAAAGTATGCTTACTATTACTATGATGACTGAAATAAGAGTTCCCATAATGTTATTATTGTTTTTGTTGATTAATCAGTTTTCGTAAATTTTTAATTTGGGATGCAAAGTAAAGTCTTTTTTCTGGATATTTCAAGCGTAAATTTTCATAAGCCTGAATTGCCTTGGCATAATTCCCCTGCAAAACGTATATTTTAGCTAAAGTCTCGCTTACAAAGGTGATATCGTCTGCCACACTCTGCTTGGCCATGTTTACCGGATTGTAAAACTCGGTCTTTGGTCGGCTGATCTTCGGCTCTTCTTTGATGAACTTATCGATCAGGTCGAATGGAGTAGGGGCTTTAGAGCTTGTATGGCTATCGTTTTCCTCTATCGATACTTCTTTTTCTTCGTTATTGATGTGTTTTAACCAGTCGGTAAACGATAATTTTTCAGGGTCAACAGCAATTTTCTTGTTTTCTTCTTCGGCCGGAGCGGTGTTCAATACAAAATTAGACTCAACGGTTTCTGTATTCTCTGCTGCTACTTCCTCTTTTCCTACCTCTGTGGTAAGCATTTCTATTTCAACGGCTGTATCTGCCGCAGAACTTAAGTATTCTTTTTCTAATTCGGATACAGTTAGTTCTTCAGTACTTAAACTTTCTTTTGCTAAAATATCTTTTAATGAAAGCTTCGGTTCTTCTTGTTCTCCTGTGGTTTCCACTGTTTCTTGTGAAGGGATCTCCTCTTGCGGTTTCTCTTTTTCAATGAGCCCCTGTATCTTTTCGATCACTTTTTCTTCGATGATCTCCTGAGCAGGAACATCGATCTCTTCGATCTCTTCCACTTCATGCTTCACCTCTTCCACTTGAACAACAGGCTCAATTTTCTGTTCGATCACTTCCTCGCGGATCAATTCCTTTACAGCTTGCTCTATCTTTTTATCTTCGATCACAGCCTCGATCACAGGACTTGTTATTTCAGGGATCACCTGTTCGATCAGCTCATGGCGGTTCGTGATCAAGTGGTGCAATACTTTGCGGTCGCTCACAAAAGCTGCTGTTGTTTTGAGCTGATTGTTGTAATGAATGCTTTCGGTATTGTGCAAACTTTTTGCATACAACAAATGCGCTGTCTGGAAATAAGGGAACACTTTTAACACATCAGCAAGCTGAATGGCATCGGTAGCTGTGAGCTTTTCCGGTGCTTCCATGTATGATATGAATTGCCCTTTGTTCATGTTTACCAGTCGTTCAACGCTCTGTTAAAAATATCCAGTGTTAACTGATCATTGATCTGCTGGATTAATTCCTGTTCAACAGAGCTTAAACTTTGATCACTGTTGTAGTCTGCAAATCTAGAAAAACTTTGTTCGAAATTCTTTTTTTCATCAAAACTGCATTTGTATTTCACCGTTACCGTTATTGTCAAACGGTTCAATGCTGCTAAGTCCGTACTCTGAATAGCAATGGGTGCTGTTGAATAACCGGTGATGCTGCCTTCAAAATCCAGATCGCCATTTTTATTCACCAATCCCAAACGTGTTTGAGAGCTCAAACGGTCGCGCAAGGCTTCTGTAAACACCTGACTTAAGGTAGGAGGAGCTAATGATGCTTGATTTTGAAAGTATTGTACCGATACGGTTTGTGCTTCCGGTGGAATGGTAGCTCCACTAAAACCGTAATGCATTTTGCAAGCAGGCAAACCAGCTATCAAAACGAAAAAAGTGAAAAGTAGAATAACTTTCTCTTTCATTTTTGATAGTGATAAATATGTAAGTGGTTTGCTCAAAATGCTGAATAGTTGATGTCTATTTTATATTGTATTCATTGATCTTTCTGTACAAGGTACGTTCAGATATTCCCAGCTCTTTAGCAGCATTCTTACGTTTGCCTTTATGTTTTGCCAAGGCCTTTTTGATCATGTCTTCTTCAATTTCCTGCAATGAAAGTGTTTCTTCCACTTCGATCATCTTTGCATTATTCTCACTGATCACTGTTGGAGTAGAGGTGTTGTAACCCAATTGAATGGTAGTCTCCGGTGATCCAACATCCTGGTATAATTTTTTAATGATGGTTGCATTCTCCGGATGAAAATCATGATTCATTTGATTGTCATTCTCAATAAGATCTACCACTACTTTTTTTAGATCGGTCAGATCTTTTTTCATATCGAACAATACTTTGTAAAGAATATCTCGTTCGCTGAAATCGTTGCCGGCTCCACCTGCTGTGTTGCTTGCCAATACAGGGAGTTGTGATGTTTGATTGACCGGTAGATATTTTAACAAGGTCTCTGCATTAATATCTCTTGTTTTTTCGATCACCGAAATTTGTTCAGTTATATTTTTTAGCTGACGAACATTTCCCTGGAAATAATAATTGCTCAATACGTGTTCCGCTTCTGCATCTAATTTGATGGTTGGCATACGGTATTTTGCAGAAAAATCAGCAGCAAATTTTCTGAAGAGAAGATGGATGTCCTGTTTGCGTTCGCGTAATGGCGGCACAATGATCGGAACTGTATTCAAACGGTAATAAAGATCTTCTCTGAATTTCCCTTTTTCAATTGCTTGTTGGATGTTTACATTCGTTGCTGCTACTACACGAACATCGGTTTTTAATACTTTGGAAGAACCTACTTTTATGAATTCTCCACTTTCCAATACACGTAACAATCTGGCTTGTGTTGCCATTGGCATTTCAGCCACCTCATCTAAAAAGATGGTTCCTCCGTTAGCCACTTCAAAATAACCTTTGCGGGCTTCGTGTGCTCCCGTAAAAGATCCTTTTTCATGTCCGAATAATTCAGAGTCGATCGTTCCTTCCGGAATAGCACCGCAGTTCACTGCAATGTATTGTCCGTGTTTACGTGCACTCAATGCATGAATGATCTGTGGAAATACCTCTTTACCTGTTCCGCTTTCACCGGTGATCAAAACCGTTAGATCTGTTGGAGCTACTTGCTTCGCAATGTCAATTGCACGATCAAGTAAGGGTGAACTACCAATGATTCCAAATCTGTTTTTTATTTCTTGTAATGTCATACTAAGATGAAAGATTAAAGATGAAAGAATCAAGATTTCTGTCTTTATTCTGTAGATGATTTTTGCCCAATTAACAAAGTGTAAAATTGTACATTGTCTATTGTCTTGTATTTCTGCTATTATCTATTTTACTACTTTTCCGATCAATGTGGCACCTGTGCACGATTCAGCCAATACATTCACATAATCGCCCGGTTTGTAGTTTTCTTTTGGAAAAACAACCACCAAGCTTTGTGAATTTCTGCCAAACAATTGCTCTTTTGATTTTTTGGATACGCCCTCAACCAATACACGGTGCACTTTGCCCAAGCCTTCCTTTGTTCTTAAAGCAGAATGTTTTAATTGAAGATCTACGATCTCTGCTAATCTTCTGCTTTTCACTTCAGCAGGCACATCGTCTTTGTATTTACGTTCGGCTAATGTTTTTGGACGTTCGCTGTACGCAAACATGTAACCAAAATCATACTTCACATATTCCATCAATGATAAGGTATCTTGATGTTCTTCTTCTGTCTCTGAGCAAAATCCGGTGATGATGTCCATCGATATCGCACAGTCAGGAATGATCTTTCTGATCGAGTCGATACGACTCATATACCACTCACGTGTGTAACCTCGGTTCATCATTTCCAGTATTCTGGAATTGCCCGATTGAACAGGCAAGTGAATGTAATTACAAATATTCTCATGTTTCGCGATCATGTACAATACATCATCGGTCATGTCTTTTGGGTGTGATGTGCTGAAGCGTACACGCAGATCAGGATGTACCAAGGCTACTTTTTCAAGTAGCTGGGCAAATGTAGTGGCATGCTCTAATTCTTCTTTTGTAGGATTTTCTTTTTTTAATCCTCCTCCGGTCCATAAATAAGAATCCACATTTTGTCCCAATAATGTTACTTCTCTGTAACCTTGTTCAAATAGATCTTTTGCTTCCTGAACGATGGTTTCCGGCTCGCGACTTCTTTCTCTTCCTCTGGTGAATGGGACAACACAGAACGAACACATGTTATCACAACCACGGGTGATACTGATGAATGCACTCACGCCATTGCTGCCTAATCGAACAGGAGCAATATCGGCATAGGTCTCTTCTTTCGATAAAAGAACATTTACGGCTTTTTGACCGGTCTCTGCTGTTTCGATCAGTTCAGGTAAACTTCTGTAAGCATCGGGCCCAACAACAATATCTACCAGTTTTTCTTCTTCCAGGAATTTAGATTTTAAACGTTCCGCCATACATCCCAATACTCCAACGATCAGATCGGGGTTCGTTTTCTTCGCTTTTTTATATTCATTCAAACGCTGACGAACACGTTGTTCAGCGCCTTCACGGATAGCACAGGTGTTTACAAAGATCACATCTGCCTCAAAAAAATCCTGAGTGGTGCTGAATCCTTTGTCTTTTAAAATGGATGCTACGATCTCACTATCTGAAAAATTCATTGCACAGCCATAACTCTCCAGAAAAAGTTTTTTTCCATTCGAGTTTTGGGGCTGCTCCACCATCAAGGCTTCACCTTGTTTACTTTCGTCAATTACTTTATTCTCGCTCATTTTTATTTTAATGGAACGCAAAGGTAACTAAAAAAGACAGGGTGACAAAATGGCGCAATCTAAATATTCGTTAAAAAAAATAAAAAATTATATATATATTATATATATATATGAACTGACATTTGCAAATTAAATTTGGAATTTTCCTTTTTGATTTGTTTTCTTTGCAACCGATTCAGAAAATGATCGGTCTCTATTTTGGGAAAATAATTTTTAAAAGGAGCTAGCGTATGAGCAAAAATTTAGTGATTGTGGAGTCGCCTGCAAAGGCAAAAACGATAGAAGGATTTTTAGGGGAAGGATTTGTAGTTAAGTCAAGTTTTGGTCACGTTCGTGACCTCGCTAAAAAAGGGTTAGGAGTGGATATTGAAAACAAATTCACACCTACCTATGAAATATCACCGGATAAAACAAAGGTGGTGAGCGAATTAAAATCATTAGCAAAAAAAGCAGATACTGTTTGGTTAGCAACCGATGAGGACCGTGAGGGAGAAGCCATTTCATGGCATCTATACGAGTCATTGGGGCTGGATGGAAAAAATACAAAACGTATTGTATTTCATGAGATCACCAAACCTGCGATTAAAAATGCAATTGCCAATCCACGCACCATTGATAAACATTTGGTAGATGCGCAGCAAGCGCGTAGAATATTAGATCGTCTGGTTGGTTTTGAACTTTCTCCGATCCTTTGGAAAAAAGTTCGTCCGTCATTATCTGCAGGACGTGTACAGTCTGTTGCCGTTCGATTGATCGTAGAGCGTGAACGCGAGATCATGAATTTTAAGAGCACTTCAACGTATAAAGTAGTTGCTAATTTTGTTTCAGGAAAATCAGTTGTGAAAGCGGAGTTGAATAAAAAATTTGCAACACACGATGAGGCAAAAGCGTTCTTGAAAAAATGTGAATCGGCAGACTTTACAATTGAATCAGTTGAAACAAAGCCAACAAAAAAATCTCCTTCAGCACCATTTACAACATCTACTTTACAGCAGGAAGCTGCACGTAAATTAGGTTTTTCTGTTGCTCAAACCATGGTTGTTGCACAGCGTTTGTACGAAAGCGGAAAGATCACCTACATGAGAACGGATTCTGTGAACCTGTCGGATACTGCGATTGGTCAAGCAACAGAAGCGATCACCGGAAATTATGGTGCGAATTATTTGAATATCCGTCAGTATAAAACCAAATCAAAAGGAGCACAGGAAGCACACGAGGCGATCCGTCCGACCTATATTCAAAACTCTACTATTGAAGGCGATTCAGCAGATAAACGTTTATATGATCTGATCTGGAAACGTACCATCGCTTCACAGATGAGTGATGCTGAGTTGGAAAAAACAACTGCAGTTATCACGGTTTCAAATGCATCAGAAAAATTTGTTGCACAAGGTGAAGTATTGAAGTTTGATGGTTTCTTGAAAGTATATCTGGAAGGAACGGATGATGAAGATGAAGAAAACCAGGAAGGAATGTTGCCTCCGATCAAGGTTGGTGAAAAATTGAACGCAAATGAGATCACAGCGACACAACGTTTTACGCACCATCCTGCACGTTACACAGAGGCGAGTTTAGTAAAGAAATTAGAAGAGTTAGGCATCGGCCGTCCTTCAACTTATGCGCCCACCATCTCTACCGTTCAAAAGCGTGGATATGTGGTGAAAGAAGATAGAGAAGGTGTTCAACGAAATTACAGTGTGATCACTCTGAAAGGAAATAAGATCACCGAAGAAACAAAAACAGAAGGTACCGGTGCTGAGAAAAATAAAATGTTTCCAACCGATATTGGGATGGTAGTAAATGACTTCTTGTTGAAAGAATTCCCTCAGATCCTCGATTTTCATTTTACAGCGAAAGTAGAAGAGGAGTTTGATGAGATCGCTGAAGGAAAGATCAATTGGACAAAAATGCTTTCTGACTTTTACAAACCTTTTCATAAAAGTGTTGAGAATACTTCCGAAAATTCGGAGAGAGCAAGTGGAGAACGTTTGTTGGGGGTAGATCCGGTTACAGGTAAAAATGTGTATGTGCGTATTGGCCGTTTTGGTCCGATGGCGCAATTGGGTGAAGGTGATGATGAAAACAACAAGCCTAAATTTGCAAGTTTGCGCAGAGATCAACGTTTAGAAACGATCACCTTTGAAGAGGCTTTGGATCTGTTTAAACTTCCTCGTACCGTTGGTGAATTTGAAGGGAAAGAAATGGTAGTAGCTGTTGGTCGTTTTGGTCCGTATGTCCGCCACAACAGTGTGTTTGTTTCTTTGAAAAAAGAAGACGATCCAATGACGGTTACAGCTGATCGTTGCATTGAATTGATCCTAGCAAAACGTCAAGCGGAGATTGATAAGTATATAAAAACATTCCCTGAAAATCCAGAAGTACAGGTGTTGAATGGTCGTTGGGGTCCATACTTGGTGGTGGGCGACAATAATTTCAAATTGCCCAAAGGTGTTGATCCGAAAGGATTGTCATTGCAGGATTGTTTGGATATTGCAGCTGATCCTAAGAATGCAAGCAAGGGAAATCGTTTTAAGAAAAAGACAGCAGCAAAAGCAGCACCGGCTAAACCTGCCCGCAAAACAGGCGGAAAAGCCGCAGCTCCTAATAAAGCAGCGAAAGCAGTAAAGAAGGCGGCACCTAAAAAGGCAGCAAAAAAGGCTGTTAAAAAAGTGGCAAAGAAAAAATAGATAAACTCATGAAGCAGGTACAACCTGCGAATTGCTCCAAATAGTTATACTATGCAAGAATATTTTTCTCCTGTAGATGTTGCTGATTTTAATGGCAGTAAAAACTATGCAGAAACATCGTATGGTAAAATTATAAACGCTTACAAAAAGGGAGAAGAGTTTCCTGATCTCGATGGAGTACATCTTGCCATCATTGGAGTACAGGAGGATAGAAAAGCGCTCAATAACGAAGGTTGTGGTTTGGCGGCTGATTATGTGCGTGAAAATCTATACAAACTTTTTCAAGGAAATTATAGTGCAAAGATCGTTGATCTGGGTAACATCAGAAAAGGCAACAGGATCGAAGATAGTTATTTTGCAGTAAGCGATGTATTGTCGCAATTGCTCAAGAAAAATATTATTCCCGTAATTATTGGAGGCGGACAAGATCTGACCTATTCCAATTACCTGGCTTACCAAAAGATGGAACAAACCATCAATATTGTTGCTGTTGATTCCGCTTTTGACATTGGTGATGGTGATGCGGAATTAAATTCAGAAAGTTATTTAAGTAAGATCATTTTACATAAGCCTAACATTTTGTTTAACTATAGCAATGTAGGCTACCAAACCTATTTTGTTGATCAAAACTCCATCGAGTTGATGAACAAACTTTATTTCGATGCCCACCGTTTGGGTGCTCTTCGAAAAAATATGGAAGACGTTGAGCCGATCGTGCGTAATGCCGATGTGGTCACCTTTGATATTTCGGCTATCCGCCAGAGTGATGCGCCCGGCAATGGAAATGCATCACCCAATGGATTTTATGGAGAGGAAGCCTGTCAGATTACCCGCTACGCGGGAATGAGTGATAAATTAACGTCCATTGGTTTTTATGAGATCAATCCCGCTTTTGATACCAATAAACAAACAGCACATTTGGTTGCACAGATGATCTGGTATTTTATTGACGGATATTATAACCGTAAGAAAGATTATCCCATTGTGGATAAGTCGGAATACACCAAATACCGTGTTTCAATCACCAATCATGAGCATGAGATCGTTTTTTACAAGAGTAACAAAAGCGACCGTTGGTGGATGGATGTACCCTATCCGGTGAATCATCAGATCAAATTCGAGCGTCACCACATGGTTCCATGCTCGTATAGCGATTATGAGACGGCTTGCAGGGATGAAATGCCGGACAGGTGGTGGCAGACCTATCAAAAATTAGGGTAGGGAATCAAAAATTAACCACTTTTAACAATAAAATGTTTAAAAAATTTGTTTTTTACAAACTAATATCTAATTTAGCGACCTGACAAATAGTATAATTTTTAAAAAAAGCATAAAACTTTGTTAATTTTTTAACACAGAAAACATGAAAAAAACCCTTACTACTATTGCTTTATCGATCACTGGATTGGTTGCTTTTGCACAGCAAGATGCTCAGTTCAGTATGAACATGTTCAACCGTTTGGCGGTGAATCCTGCTTATGCCGGAACGAACAAAGCCTTGTGTGCTACTTTGTTGTATCGTCAACAATGGACTAGCTTTCCTGGGGCTCCAAAAACGGGCTTATTGAGTGTTGACTTTGGCCAAGTTGCTCGCGGTGGTGTAGGTTTGACTGTTGATCAAGATCAGTTAGGGTTTGAAAAAACATTAAAAGCGAAATTGGCATATTCATTCCACTTAGCTGTAGGGCCTGGTATTTTAGGTATCGGTTTGGATGCGGGAATGATCCAAAAATCAATTGATGGGACTAAATGGTTAGCTCCTGATGGAACATCTACTGCTACAGGCGGTGGTACTGACCAAGCTATTCCTTGGGGGGGTGCTGCAGCTACTACTTATGATGTAGGATTTGGTTTATATTATACAACAAGTAAATTGTATGTTGGTTTATCTTCATTACACTTACCTGAACAAACACTAACCAAGAGCGGTGGTGCTGCAAATACGCCATTGTTCTATGACTTCGATTATAAAGTAGCTCGTCACTATTATGTGATGGCTGGTTATACTTTTGATGCAGGGTCACAATTTAAGATCACTCCAAGCGTTTTAGCTAAGTCTGACGCTTCATCAACACAAGTTGATATCAATATATTAGCGAAATGGAATAACATGGTGTTCGTAGGTGCTTCTTACCGTTTAACAGATGCAATCCCTGTTATGGCTGGTTTAGAATGGCCAATGAAAAATCAAAAATCAACATTGAAGTTTGGTTATTCTTATGATGTTACATTGTCTGCAATCAAAAATCATAGCAATGGAACACATGAAATCATGTTGGGTTTCTGCCAAAAATTTGCGAAACCTGAGAAGAAACAAGGTCACATGAACGTACGTTTCTTATAAAAAATTTAATTTTTTGTAACCTTATTTCAAAACTATCGTTTAAGCTACCCTATTTCATCATCAAATCACCATACTTGTGTGTGGTGATTTTGTAACAAAATAGGGGTTTAATATAAAAACAAAAAACAATGAAAAAATTGCTCTTGTTAGGTTCTATTGTTACTTTGGCTAGTTGCCAACAAAGTACCGGAGAACTTGTAGGTGTTCACCCACGTCCCGAGTGGTTCGATATCGATCCATTTGGTATGTTGTACATCCCAATGGGAAGTTACAATATGGGTCCAAGTGATGAGGATACTCCTTATTCACATACTACCAAGTCGAAAACAGTTTCTGTTCAAGCATTTTATATTGACCAAACAGAGATCTCTAACAACGAGTATCGCCAGTTTGTATATTACGTTCGTGACTCATTAGCACACCGTCACTTGATTGATGATGGTATTGGTGAGCATGGTATTTCTGTGGATGAGTATGGACAAGATCTTGATCCGCCATTATTGAACTGGGAAGAGGAAATTGAATGGGAAGATCAAGGAACCAGAGAGGCGTTGGAGTTTATGTACTTACCTCCTGAAGAGCGTTTCTACAAGCGTAGACAAATTGATACCCGTAAATTGAATTTTGAATATTATTGGATCAATTTCCGTATGGCTGCTCAAAAGTCAAATCGATTCAAACCGAATAAATCTCCAGACCAAAATGGACAAGATTTCATCAATGGTTGGGAAAATACTTCTGTAGGCGACAACAAAACATTGGGTCACTACGATGTTAAGGATCCTATCTCTGATGGTAGCGGTAATTATAGCATGCGTGAGCGTAAGGATAAAGACCGTAGTGTGTTTATCGTGAAGGATATTATCAATGTTTACCCTGATACTTTAGCATGGGTGCATGATTTCACTTATTCATTTAATGAGCCTATGACCAACATGTATTTCTGGCACGTGGCTTATGATGATTATCCGGTTGTTGGTATTACTTGGAAGCAAGCACGTGCATTCTGTATCTGGAGAACTGAATTGTTCAATAACTGGTTGATCTCTAACGGTCAGACATTTGTGAACGACTTCCGTTTACCAACTGAATCAGAATGGGAATATGCTGCTCGTGGTGGTAATGCATTAAGTCCATATCCTTGGGGTGGTCCTTATATCAGAAATGCAATGGGATGTTTCTTAGGAAACTTCAAGCCAATGCGTGGTAATTATATCCCTGATGGTGGTTTCCATACTGTTAAGATCTTATCTTACAATCCAAACGACTATGGTTTGTATTGTATGGCTGGAAATGCTGCTGAGTGGACAAGCAATGCATTCGATGAGTCAGCATACGACTTTGCACACGATTTGAATCCGGATTATGTGTACGAAGCACAAGATAACGAAGCAAATGTATTAAAGCGTAAAGTTATTCGTGGTGGTTCTTGGAAAGATGTAGGTTATTACTTACAAACAAGCTCTAGAACTTACGAATATCAAGATACAGCGAAATGTTACGTTGGTTTCCGTTGTGTTCAAACATACTTAGGTCGTGCAAAAGGCGATGACCTATAAACTTGAAAATCTCTAATCTAAACTAAATAAAAACAATTATTAACAATTTAAACTTTAAAAATTATGGGTGGTAAAAAATGGAAAAGTTTCATGGCCAAATTATATGGATTTGGTGCGGCAATCGTAATCGTTGGAGCGATGTTTAAAATCATGCACTGGCCAGGTGCGGGTCCGATGCTTGTAATCGGTTTGTCTACAGAGGCGGTAATCTTCTTTTTCTCGGCATTTGAACCGCCACATGAAGAAGTGGATTGGAGTTTAGTTTACCCTGAATTAGCTGGTATGCATGGTGAAGAAGGTGAAGAGAAGCATGCTAAAATTGAAGATAAAGGTTCTATTACAGAACAATTAGATAACATGTTAGAAGAAGCGAAGATCGGACCGGAACTTATTGCAAGTTTAGGTGAAGGTATGCGTCATTTAGGTGACCAAGCTAATAAAATGTCTAACATCGCTGATGCTTCAGTTGCAACTAACGAGTATGTATCTAGTGTACAGTCTGCTGCTAAAAATGTAGCTTCTTTATCTAGCTCTTATTCAAAAGCTGCTGAGTCATTGATGGGATTGTCATTATCTAATGAAGATGGCGCTTCTTTCGGTGAGCAATTAAGCAAAGTTTCTAAAAACCTTTCTGCATTGAATGCTTCTTATGAGTTACAATTGCAAGGTTCTAATGAACATTTAAAAGCAACTTCTAAATTCTATGATGGTTTAGCGGATCTAATGAAAAACTTGAATGATTCGGTTGATGATACAAGAAAATACAAAGACCAAATCGCTCAACTTTCTTCTAACTTAGAATCGTTGAACACTATTTATGGAAATATGTTAAATGCTATGAGAAAATAATAGGTTGAAAAACCTATTGTTTCCTCTATCATTACTATTTTCATTCGACTATTAAAAGAAATATTAATCATAGAAAACAATTATAAGCTATGGCAGGTGGTAAAGAAACCCCAAGGCAGAAGATGATTGGTATGATGTACCTGGTGTTAACAGCACTTTTGGCGCTTAACGTATCAAAAGAGATCTTGAATGCCTTTGTAATTATTGAAGAAAGTTTAAATGTTACAAACGAAAACTTCGATACGAAGAACGGATTGTTATATCAAAAGTTTGCTAAAGCTACAGCTGAAAATCCTGATAGAGCTAAGCCTTGGGAACAAAAAGCTTTAAAGGTGCAAAAAGAATCGAAAGAACTTTGTGCTTTTATTGATGATATTAAGAGTCAGTTATATCAAAAAATTCAAGGAATTCCTAAAGAACAAGCAGATACTCTTCACTTGATGTATCTAGAAAGTAAGGATGAGAATAATATCCCTACTGAATTGATGATCGGTGCCGGAGCTGATGCTGAAAATGCAACCGGTCTTTCAAAAGACTTAAAGGAAAGAATTGAGAAATACAAAAAAACGATCACAGATCAGGTGCCTGAAAAAGACCGTAAAACGTTGAAATTAGGTTTAAGTACTGAAGAAATGTACTCTATCGGTGATGAGCGTATGGTGAAATGGGAGAGTAATTTATTTGCTCACCAGCCTGCAGCAGCTGTATTAAGTATTTTGGCGAAATTGAAAAATGACGTTAAAAATGCTGAGTCAGATGTTGTTGCAACATTGTTGAGAAATGTTGATGAGTCTACGATCAAATTTGATAAAGTAGTTGCGAAAGTGGTTGCTCCATCAAATTACATTATTTCAGGTGAAGAATACAAAGCAGATATCTTTATTGCTGCTTATAACTCTTCTTCAAATCCTGAGATTTTAATTGGTGCAGTTGATACAACAACAGGCTTGATCAAAGGTGCTTCTACGAAATTGGAAACTTTTGAGAATGGTTTAGGTAAGTACTCTACTAAAACAGGTTCTGAAGGTGAACAAATTTTAACGGGTGTTATTAATGTAAAAGGACAAGATGGTAAAGTTACCGGATATCCTTTCGAAACATCTTACATGGTTGCTCGTCCTTCTATGGCTGTTTCACCTACAAAAATGAATGTATTCTACATTGGTGTTGAGAATCCTGTTGCTATTTCTGTTGCAGGTGCTTCACCTACAGATGTAGTAGCTACACTTTCCGGTGCTAGTGGTTCTATTGTTTCTAAAGGACAAGGACAGTACATTGTAAAAGTAAGTGGTGGAACAAAATGTGATATCAACGTTGCTGTGAAAACAAAAACAGGAACAAAATCAATGGGTAAAATGGAATTCCGTATTAAGAAAGTTCCTAGTCCATTGGCTTCTTTTGCTGGTATCACTGGTGATGGTAAAGCATCAAAAGGTGAATTACAATCAGCAGGTGGTGTTATCCCTAAATTAGAGGATTTCGTATTCGATTTGAAATTCCCTGTTATTTCTTGGGTAATGTCCATGAACATCAATGGTGTATTCGTTGATGCTCCAGCTTCAGGTCCTTCTAAAACTAGCCAAATGAGCGAAATGCTTAATAAGGCTAAACCAGGCTCTAAGATCTTGATCGAGCAGGTTAAAGTTCAAGCACCTGATGGAGTTCGTTCTATCCCTGGTTGTGTGATCAAAGTGAAATAAAATTTTTAAAACGGAACAGTCATGAAAAAAGTAAAAATTCTTTTAACGCTATTTGTTGTTGCATTTGCAGCATTAACTAGCTACGCTCAAGAGGTATTGGCACCAAAGCCACCAAAATACCCTGATGGAGTATATACAAAAGAAAATACCCGCACTCGCAGAGCTATTCCTTACACACATTTGCGTGAAGCAGATGTAATGTGGAGCAAACGTGTATGGCGCGTGATTGACCTTCGTGAAAAGATCAACCATCCTTTGTATTACCCTGATCAAATTATTCTTGACAGAAAGAGTTTGTTTGATGTGATCAAAGATGCCGCTTTGAAAGATGGAACAATTACTTGTTTCGATCAACCCGGTATTGATGACGAGTTCCGTTACGAGATGACCAAAAGCGAAATTGACAAACTTTTAGTTTCTTGGGATTCAACAGCTACTGCTGAGGATCCAAACAATCCAGGAACATACATTTCTGCTCCTGTAAAGAATGAGATCGCTTCTATTTCCGTTTGGAAATATTGGGTAAAAGAAGATTGGTTCTTTGACAAACAACGTTCTGTTTTGGATGTTCGTATCATCGGATTATGTCCTTTGGTTGAAAAGAAAACGGAGACCGGTGAGTCAACCGGTGCTGATAAAGCATTATTCTGGGTGTATTTCCCTGAGTGCCGTCCGGTATTCGCTAATCAGGAAGTATATATGCGTCACAATGATGCTGAGCGTAGAACTTTTGAAGATATCTTCTGGAAACGTATGTTCTCCAGCTATGTTAGAAAAGAGTCAAACGTATACAACAGATCGATCGTTGAGTACAAGACTGGTTTAGATGCTTTGTTAGAATCAGAACGTATCAAAAATGATGTGTTTATTTACGAACACGATTTATTCCATTTCTAAGAAAAAATCTTAATAATAAAGAAGATCCCTTGCCATCAGGCAGGGGATTTTTTTTTGTGCAATATCTTTCGATAAGCTTCCGTTTTAATTCAGAAAAGGAGGCCATTATGAAAACTTATCTTTTCGCTTGCTGTAGTATTCTATCTGTGAATACTAGTATTATTTCAGCACAATGTTTACCACAAAGTAATGTAATTGATCCTAAGAGTCCGGACCTCTCTCAAGCCGGCAGGATAAATAAACCATTTCCGGTTTCGTACACTTATCAGCGAGAAGCAGATGTGATGTGGAGTAAAAGGATCTGGAGGGTGGTTGATATGAGAGAAAAATTGAATTTGCCTATCTACTATCCAACAGAACCAAATGTAGGTTTAAGAAGTTTGTTTGATGTGTTGAAATGTGCTGTGTTAGAGGATAGTTTGACTGCTTTTGCGAATCCGGCATTCGATGATGAATTCAAGAATCCGATGACCAAAGCTGAGATCAGAAGTGTGTTGATCCACTGGGATTCAACACATCAAATAGAAAATGTAGAGAATCCAGGTGAAATGATCATTAGTCCAATGAAGACAGAGATCACTGCAAGTGATGTACGTCAGTATTGGATTAAAGAAGATTGGTTCTTTGATCGTCAACGCTCTGTGATGGAGTGTAGGATCATCGGAATATGTCCTTTAGTTGAGAAGAAATCCGAGAGTGGAGAAGTAGTTGGATTGAAGCCTTTGTTCTGGATCTATTTCCCGGAAGCCCGTTCTTATTTGGCAAAAGCAGCCGTTTTTAATAGATGGAATGATGCGGCAAGAATGAGCTATGATGAATTGTTTGTTAAGCGAATGTTCGCCAGCTATGTCTATAAAGAGTCGAATGTATATGATAGGACCATTGCCCAATACAAAACCGGTCTGGAGGCTTTGCTGGAGTCGGAAGATATTAAAGAAGATATTTTTAAATACGAAGAAGACCTATGGCATCGTTAGTCACAGGCTCTTCTTAAAAATGAATTGAATGGATAAGCACTTTCAAATGAAGTGCTTATTTTTTTGACTGCATTTTTTGATGTTATATCTGCATCTTTAAGATATTCTAGTGCAATAAAACTTTTAAGTTTTAAAAATTCGATCTCCGGATGTTCCTTGTCATATCCTTTTGGTGCGGTCTTTACTTTGTCTTCCTGAGATAAGTCTTTAAAATGTTTTTTAAATTCTTTTGCGGAGAGTATTTTTCTGAATTCATCTGCATTGTAATCGATCTCCTGACGTACTGCATTTAACTGAGGTGCAGGGGGCATCCACATACCACAGGCTAAAAAGCAGTTTCCCGGTTCGATATGTATATAATAGCCTGCAGAAAATGATTTTTTCCCTTCGGGAGAAATATACGCTCCTATATTGGTTTTATACGGTGCTTTGTTGGCGGAGAAACGAATATCTCGGTTGATGCGGAATATGCAATCCTTAGCTTCTAAATGCTTTACTGAGGGGTCGAATTGAGCGATACTTGTGATCAATTCATTAACGAATGACTTTAATTCCAGTTTTACTTGTTCGTATGCTGGACGATTTTTGTCAAACCATTCTTTGGAATTATTCTTTTTAAGTTTACTTAAAAAATCAAGTGTTGATGTACTGATCATAGCATTATTTTTTTGAATGTTCTTCATCCAATTCGGCTGTGAGCTGCTGAACAATTTTGAAGTTAGATAAAAATTCTTTTGCAATAATACGCAAGATGGTATAAACCGGTACTGCCACGATCATGCCTCCAATCCCGGCAAGCGTTCCTGCAGTTAGGATCACAATGAAAATTTCTAATGGATGGGCTTTAACAATATTGGATATTACTAAAGGTTGAAAGAAGAACGCATCTAATAATTGCACAACCAAGAATGTGATACATATTTTCCCTAATAGAGGTAAAAGTTGGGAATAAAACTCCATTTCCAAATTGGATGTAACTCCAATTAGTAAACCGAATGCAATACCAAATAGCGGGCCTATGTATGGAATGATGTTTATTAATCCGGCAAACATGCCAATAAGTAGTGCATTCTTGATCCCTATAATGCTTAAACCAATAGCTGTAAGTGTAGCAACAAATAACATGTCCAGCAAAATGCCTATAAAGTAACGCGTAAGTAGTCGTTTGGTATCTCGCAATATCTCCTTTACCGGTTCGATATGTTTGGGCGGAGTTAATAATAGAAAAATCCGATAGATCAAATGTTCGTCCTTGATAAAAAAGAATGCCATAAAAAGAACAGCAAATGTTCCTCCGATCATACTGGTTGTAAAACTAAAAATTTGGGAGGCAATATTGGAGATCTCTTGAAAGCCTAAAATAGAGGTGAGTTCAGTAGCCAGAAATTTTTCAATCGATTCTCCATGTCCGTAGTTGATCTGAAATTTTTGAAGGTCATATTCCAGGTTTTTAAGTGGTTCCTTAAAAACAGTGACCACCTCGTTCGGGTTGATCTGGCTGATGATCCTTGCTTCTTCAACGATCAATGGAATAAACATAGATACCAAAAGCATAAAAATACCAGCGATCGATGCAAGTGAAAATATGGCTACAATTGTTTTAGGCAAAACAAAATTTTTGATCTTGATCTTCGAATAAAGTTTCAAAAAAGGCTGACCGATCAAGGATATGATAACGGCAATTGCAATATAGATAATAATAGATTTTAAATAGATCCATACCAATGCGATGATTGCAATGATGAGTCCGATGATAAAATATTTTGAGAATGATTGCATTTGTTCTATTTCTGATATAAAGATATAAAATGTGTGAGAATAAAACTCAGAATAGTATATTTGTTTTATCAAACAATTTATATGGATTCATTAACACATTTGGTATTAGGAGCAGCTATCGGGGAAGCGGTATTAGGGAAGAAGATCGGACGCAAAGCAATGCTTTGGGGGGCTTTGGCCGACACAATTCCTGATTTTGATGTTTTTGCATCTTGTTGTAACACTGATGCTCAGCAACTGATGGTTCACAGGGGGATCACTCATTCCTTGTTGTTTGTTTTTTTAATGTCGCCTCTTATTGGATATGTTTTCAGCAGAATATTTAAGAAAGCAGGGGTAACCTGGAAGGAATGGACATTGCTTTTCTTTTTGGGAATGTTCACACATATTTTAATTGATGCTATGACGGCTTATGGGACAGGATGGTTTGAGCCATTTAGTGAATATAGAGTTAGTTTTAATTCCATTTTTGTTGCCGATGTGTTTTATACTGTGCCCTTTTTGGTATGTGTGCTTGTTGCACTAATTGCAAAAAATGGTTCTCCTCGTAGAGTAAAATGGAACCGTGCCGGTTTGATCATCAGTACTGCTTATTTAGTATTTACGCTGTTTAATAAATGGCATGTACATCATACGATGTCTGATTCATTTACAAAGCAAAATTATACTGCCGAAGAGTTTGTGACCACCCCAACACCCTTGAATAATTTTTTATGGATGGCCTATTCAAAAGATGAAGCGGGAACATACATAGGTTATTATTCTATTTTTGATAAATCATCTGAAATTTATTTTCATAGAGTTGAACGAAATGAAAATTTGTTGGCGCCATATGAAGGAGATGAGTCCTTAGCGATATTAAAACAGTTTTCAAAAGGGCATTATGTGATAAGTCAGGAAGATTCTATTGTTTACTTTAATGATGTCCGTTTTGGACAGATGGGGGGATGGGATCAATCGGATGCCGGTTTCCCTTTCTCATTCAAATTGAACAAAAATGCAGACAATTCAATGGCATTGGATAGAGGAAAATTTAAAATGTCATTTGCGGATGCTTTTGCATCTTTATATACACGTGTAAAAGGAAAATAAATGGGTAAAAGTGCAATTATAATTGGTGCAACAGGTCTTGTTGGTTCAGAGTTGGTCAAACAATTGTTTTCAGATAAAGAATATTCTTCAGTGAAAATATTTGTCAGAAAAAAACTCGAAATGGAACATCCAAAGTTGGAGCAATGTGTTGTAAATTTTGAAAAGTTAGAAGAAATTAAAGATCAAATCAAAGGTGATGTTGTTTTCTGTTGTATGGGGACAACCATAAAAGTGGCAGGCTCTCAGGATGCCTTCTTTAAAGTGGACCATACCTATCCCTATTATTTTGCACAATTGGCTAAAGCTAACGGAATGGATAAATTTCTGTTGGTATCTTCGTTAGGGGCAGATAAGAATTCATCCAACTTTTATTTAAGGGTAAAAGGACAAATTGAATGGGATCTTGAAAAATTAAAATTTAAGAACTTGATCATCCTCCGTCCTTCTATGCTGCTGGGTAATAGAAAAGAATTTCGTTTGGGCGAGCTGATCGGAAAAGTGATAATGAAGGCTTTGGCTTTTGTTTTTATTGGGAAGCTGGAAAAGTATAGGGCAATAGAGGCTGCAACTGTCGCAAAAGCAATGATCCTTTTATCAAAGAATGAATTGGATAACGTTGCGATCTTTCAAAATGACCGCTTGTTGGATCTCGGAAAATGATCTCAACTCTTTTTGGTTTCTTTCTCTTTGTACCTTACAAAGAAATTGATCCATACCAAACGTGCCATACGGTAAAAAACAGGCATCAAAATAATTTGCAATACACCAAACGTTACTAAAAAAGTAACCGCATCATATCCTAAAATAACGCTTGTCAGCAAAAATACCCCAACACCAAAAGCTACTGTAAGACCATAACTTACATACATAGCGCCATAGTAAAAACCTGTTTCGCGTTCAAAATCCTCCTTACAAACAGGGCAATTTTTGTGCATTTTATCAAAACGGTTTAATATATAAGGGTTGTTCGTTTCGAAAAAATTCCCTTCGTGGCAACGAGGACATTTGTTATTCACTACGCTGTAGAGGATTGTGTCTTTAAAGGCCATATTGTGATTTTTTGTGGTACAAAGGTAATAACAATAATGAATTCATGTATGTAACTAAAATCACAAACGTGGATGTGCTGTTATTTCAGGCAATTTCACTAAATTTGCGCCCTAAAATTATAATTACAATGATCTCAGTAAATTCCGTTACGGTTTCTTTTGGTGGTTACGACCTGTTTGATAATGTGAGTTTTTTGGTAAATCCGAAGGATAGAATAGGCTTGGCAGGAAAAAATGGTGCAGGTAAATCAACCATGCTTAAGTTATTGGCCGGACTGCAAAATCCTACAAAAGGGGAGATCTCTAAACCGAATGATTTTAAGATCGGTTATCTTCCGCAGGATATGATCCATCAGCAAGGGAAGACCGTATTTGAAGAAACAGCAACGGCTTTTCAGGAAATGCAAAAGCTGGAAGACCGTTTGGTTGTTATCAATCATGAATTAGAGACCCGCACCGATTATGAGAGCGATTCTTACATGAAGATCATTGATGAACTGACCGAGATCACTCATCGTTTGGATGTAATTGGAGCGAATAACAGAGATGAGGAAATTGAAAAGATCTTAAAAGGACTTGGTTTTGAAAGAACAGATTTCAATCGCCCTACTGCAGAATTTAGTGGTGGCTGGCGTATGCGTATCGAGTTGGCAAAGATCCTTTTGCAAAAACCGGATATTCTTTTGCTGGATGAGCCTACTAATCACTTGGATATTGAATCCATTCAATGGTTAGAGGAATTTATGGAAACGTACAGCGGTTCAGTGATGCTGATCAGTCACGATAAACAGTTTCTAGATACCGTGACAAACCGTACAATCGAGATCTCGAATAACAAGATCTATGATTACAAGACCAATTATTCCCGTTATTTGGTGTTGCGCCAGGAACGTAGAGAGCAACAGGAAAATGCTGCAAAAAATCAGCAAAAGATCATTAATCAAACAGAGGTATTGATCGATAAATACCGTGCAAAGGCCAGCAAGGCTGCTTTTGCTCAGTCATTGATCAAAAAACTGGATAGAATGGAAATTGTGGAAGTGGATGAGAGCGATAATGCAACCATGTTCTTTAAATTTCCTCCACCTGCTCACTCCGGTAAGATCGTTTTAACAGTGGAGCATGCCGGTAAAAAATACGGTGAAAAACAGATCTTTTCCGATGCTAATTTTATTTTGACCAAAGGGGAAAAGATCGCGCTGGTTGGACGAAATGGGGAAGGTAAATCAACTATGATCAAAATGATCGCTAAGCAGATCGAATTTGAAGGAAATGTTACGTTGGGACATAGTGTGATGATGGGATATTTTGCACAGGATCAGGCGGAAAAACTAGATAAAACAAAAACTGTTTTTCAAACAATCGATGAATTGGCAGTTGGTGATATTCGTAAGCAAGTAAGAACATTGTTAGGATCGTTCTTGTTTAGTGGGGATGATATTGATAAAAAGGTGAGTGTGTTGAGTGGTGGAGAGCGTGGACGTTTGGCTTTGTGTAAACTTCTTTTAGAACCGTATAACTTTCTTGTTCTGGATGAGCCTACGAATCACTTGGATATTCGAAGTAAGGAGATCCTTAAAAAAGCGATCCAGGATTATGAAGGAACCGTTATTCTTGTTTCCCACGATCGTGATTTCTTAGATGGTCTTGTGCACAAAATGTATGAGTTTAAGAACGGACAGGTAAAAGAGCATCTATGCGATATTAATGAATTCATGCAAAAGGTGAAGATGAACCGTTTGAATGAAATGAACAGTTCTAAGAATCCTTTTGTAAAGCCGAAAGAGGCCAAGCTGGAAGCTCCTAAAGCGGAAGTAAAGAATGATGAACGTGAAAAGGAACTTAAGCAAATAAGAAATCAGATCAGTAAATCGGAGAAAGAGATCGAGCGTTTAGAGGCGGAGATAAAAGCATTTGACGATAAGTTGGCTGATCCGGCTCAATACCAAACGGTGATGAATGATAAAAGTGCTTTCGCTACATACGAGCAATTAAAAAAACAGTTGGAAGGGGAGATGAAGAATTGGGAAGAGCTGCAGTCGAAACTTTAAAATAATTAATTAGCAAAAAGGCGAAACGCATGTTTCGCCTTTTTTATGTTATTTATCTTTGAGATTAATGAACAAGCTTGGCTACTTCGATGCTAGCTTTCACAAAGTTTACAAATAGAGGGTGTGGATTCGCAACTGTGCTTTTGTATTCCGGATGGAACTGAACTGCAACAAACCAAGGATGATCTTTGATCTCAACGATCTCTACTAATCCTCCTTCCGGATTAATACCTGAAGCGATCATTCCCGCTTTTTCAAAATCCTGTAAATATTCATTGTTGAACTCGTAACGGTGACGATGACGTTCCGTGATTTCTTTCTTTTTGTAGATCTCCCATGCATTGGTGCTTTCGCTCACATTACATGGATAAGAACCTAAACGCATAGTGCCGCCTTTGTTTGTTATCTTCTTTTGCGATTCTAACAGATCGATCACAGGATTTGTTGTGCCCGGATTCATCTCTGTAGAGTTGGCATCTTTGAATCCTAAAACGTTTCTTGCAAACTCGATCACTGCGCATTGCATTCCAAGGCAGATACCAAAGAAGGGAACATTATTTTCGCGTGCATATTTGATAGCGGTTATTTTCCCTTCTACACCTCTTTGTCCAAAACCAGGGGCAACTAACACACCTTTCAATCCTTTGAATTTTTCCTTTACATTTTCATCTGTAATACTTTCAGAATGGATCCATTCGATGTTTACTTTGCAATCATTTGCTGCACCGGCATGGATAAATGCTTCGGAAATGGATTTGTAAGAATCTTTTAATTCTACATATTTTCCGACCAAGCCAATTTTTACTTCATGCTTTGGATGTTTGAATTTTTGTAAGAATTCTTTCCATTTATCCAGATCAATATTTTCTGTAACAGGCATGTTCAGGTGGTTTAATACCACCACATCCAATTGTTCTTGCTCCATTAACAAAGGAACTTCATAAATAGTGCTGGCATCCATTGCTTCTATAACAGCATTTGGTGCTACGTTACAGAATAAGGCGATCTTATTTCTGATCTCTTTATTGATCGGATGTTCTGTCCTGCAGACTAAAATATCCGGTTGAACACCGTATTCTAATAATAATTTTACAGAGTGTTGTGTCGGTTTTGTTTTTAATTCACCTGTTGTAGAAAGGTAAGGTAATAAGGTAAGGTGAATGACCATCGCATCTTTTCCTAATTCCCATCTTAGCTGACGAACAGCCTCAATGTATGGAAGCGATTCGATGTCACCTACTGTTCCACCGATCTCAGTGATCACAAATTGATAGTTTCCTGTTTTACCAAGGATCTTTACTCTGTTTTTGATCTCGTCAGTAATATGAGGAATAACTTGTACTGTTTTACCTAAATAGTCGCCACGTCTTTCTTTTTCGATTACTGATTGATAGATGCGTCCGGTAGTAACATTGTTGGCCTTTGATGTAGGAATATTCAAAAAACGCTCATAATGTCCTAAATCAAGATCGGTTTCCGCGCCATCATCAGTTACAAAACATTCTCCGTGTTCGTAAGGGTTTAGTGTCCCCGGATCCACATTGATGTATGGATCCAATTTTTGAATCGTAACGGAATAACCTCTGGCCTGTAAAAGTTTAGCTAATGAAGCGGAAATAATACCTTTTCCAAGTGATGAAGTAACGCCTCCGGTAACGAAAATGTATTTAGTAGAAGATGACATATTTGGTAAAATGATAATGGTTCAAACTAGTTTGACCAATCAAATAATTACCCAATTGCCGGATGACGATTGTCGTTTTTTATTATTGGTCATACAAAAGTAGGAATAATTATGGCCAGTAAAAATGTTTTGGTCGAAAATGTTAAAAAAAAGTCCCTTCGAGGCTATTTCCTGAAGGGACTTTTTGGGTTTAGAGAGAATTCTTTAGAAAGTCATGATGATACTAGCCGTTGGTAATAGCGGCAACTGATTTACGCGCTTGTATTGAACACGGTCGAAATAGAATATATTTTCGCGGTTATAAACATTTGTTGCTCCAACTGCTGTTTCCAATTTGGTGTTTTCAAACAACAAGAAAGTACGTTTGATGTTGATATCTAAACGGTGATACCATGGCAATTCTTTTGTTTGAGAATTGTCAAAATAATAGTTCAGTTCTCCATTAGTTCCAGTATAGTCAGTGGTTATTCCATCCTGGAAGTTCAAGTCTTCGTAGAATCCGCCTGTAGGTCTGAATGGGAATCCTGAACCAATATTCCAGCGTGCATCGATTTCCCAGTTTAGATTTTTACCGAATGTGTAGGATGCTACGATGTTAGCATTGTGTCTTCTGTCGAAATGCGGTCTATACGTTTGTATTCCGTCCCAGCGGGTAACATAAGTAAGGGAGTATACAAACCATAAATACAAGCGTTTACGATCATATTTCAAAACAACATCCAATCCTTGCGCTTTACCGGTTTCAATAATGAAATCTTTTTTGTAGATATCCGGTTTAGCAGAGTTATCAGGAGTGTCTTCAAATATTTTATTTGTATTCAGATTGGTTAATTGCGTGAAGTCTTTTCTGTAAGCCTCAATATTTAAGTCAAGGTGCTTCATGAGGTCAAATTCAAATCCAACAATGTAATGATTGGCCTTTTGAAGTTTATGATTCACATCTTTTACATTTCCATTCTCATCTGTATATTTTTCAGGTAAATTGTCCGGTCCGGATAAGAAACCGTAGAATAAGTTCACCACATCTCTGTCGGAGTTAGCAGCGATAAGATTTTGAGAGTACATACCAGCAGCTCCTTTGAAACGGATGCGTGGGGTAATGTTGTATTTCAATCCGATGCGTGGTTCCGGTGAAGTGTTTTTTAAGGAAGCATAATATTGGATACGGAAACTTGGTTCCAATAATAATTTTTTACGTTTTGATACAAACTTATATTTAACAAATCCACCGATCTCTGTTGTATTCTCTTTTTGAGAGATACGTCTGTTCAATGAATTGTAGAAATCGAAGTCGGTTGTAAATCCATTGATCTCCACTCCATAGTTCAACTCATTTCTACTCATGAAATAGGTGAAATTCACTCCCATGTTAAATCCACGGATCTTACTTGATTTCTCTTTTTCACCTTCAGGCTTTAATTTAATTCCGTATTGAGAGTAGGCAAAATTACCGCTTACAAGAATAGGTGAGTTTTGTGGAACAAGAAGGAAATTTCCTCCACCACCATAAGAATCCCATTTCATTTCTTGTAATGACTGATAATTCACCCGGTCGTTAAAATTAAATCCGAATAAGTTCAACTTACTACCATTGTTTGAATTGAAAGAGATCTTTCCGTAATAGTCATTAAAGCTGAATGGCAATCCATTCGGATCAATGTAGGAATACAATGCTTTTGATGTAGTTGGTAAGTACGATGTTTTTGCAGAAAGAATAAATGAAATGGAGTTGTTAGAGCCTTCTTTCAGTTTCTTCAGCGGGCCTTCTGCTAATACTTTAGCACCAAAAGGACTCACTGCTAATTTTCCTCCAACACGTTTTTTATTTCCATCGCGTGTGGTGATGTCCATAATGGAAGAGATACGTCCGCCATATTCAGCACCAAATCCACCACTATACACATCCGCATTACGGATAATATCAGCATCAAAAACGGAGAACAAACCAATAGAGTGAAATGGATTATAGATAACCATTCCGTCTAATAATACTTTGTTTTGGATAGGTGCACCACCACGAATGTAAAGTTGTCCACCCTGGTCACCCGTGAAGACTACCCCCGGCAATACTTGTAAATATTGTGCTAGGTCGGGCTCACCACCTACAGTAGGTAGTTTTTTGATCACGATCGGGTCGATCTTGTTAACAGAAACTTTTGTTTCGGTTTGTTTTTCTTCCTGTTCAGCAGAGATCTCGATCTCTCTTAGTTTTACATTCGATTTTACTAAGTACAATTTTTTATTAATGATCTCGCCTGCCTTTACTGTGAAATTTTCTTGCAACGTATCATATCCCAAACCTGATGCGATCATTAAGGTATAGCTTCCCGGTGGGATCTTAGTGATAGAGAAATAACCATTTACATCGGTGGCATTACCAATGGTTGTTCCTTTCAGAATAACATTGGTGAAAAGTTGTGGTTCACCTGTTTCTTTTAAATAAACGAATCCACGTACGGTCCCGGTTGAAGAGTTTTGTTGTGCAAATATGAAAGTGGAAGTAATAATTCCAATAATAACTAAAATCGACTTTTTAAAGTTCATTGTTGTAGCATTAAATAATAAAAAACGCCCTAAAATTTTAAGGCGTGTAAATTTAACAATTAATTCCATTAAAAAAATGACCAAGTTTTTGGAATATTTAGTTTTTGAGCTAATCGGTCGTTTTTGAAGGATAAGCGGTTTTATTTGCTTTCGGAAATTGCCAAAATATGGTCAAATTCTGCTTGGGTAACGGCTGTAACGGATAAACGTGATAGCTTTATGATCTGCATATTGGCTAATTGTTTATCGGCTTTGATCTGAGCTAAAGTAACAGGCTTTTTTAGCTTTTTAAAAGGCGCCAATTCCACCACGCTCCACGCTGTATCGTCCGTAGTAGGGTCCTGATAATGCTCTTTCACCACCTTGGCAATCCCCACGATCTCCAGTCCTTCATTGCTATGATAGAAGAAAACAAGGTCGCCTTTTTTCATGGCACGCATGTTATTGCGGGCAGCATAGTTACGTACACCATCCCAAACGGCCTTTTTATCTTTTGTGAATTGATCCCAGCTGTATTTAAAGGGCTCTGATTTAACTAACCAATGATTCATAATGTGCGATCATTTAATGCAATATCTTAAAAACTAACTCTTTTAATAGCTCTCCATGCGTAGCGGACCCACTATCTACTCCTTTTGATTTTAGATCGTATTCTCTTAAATATCCGAAGATGGATTTTAGTTTTCCCGGGCTATAATTTCTGGCTGCTATTTCGTAGTCTTTTACAAAGAAGGGGTGAACACCCATTGCAGCAGCAGCCGTTTTTTTATCGGCTAGAAAATGATAGGTTAATATTTTGCAGAAATACCCGTAGAGCGATGACATGGTCACTACCATTGGATTGTCTTTGTCGTTTGCAGCAAAATAATTAATGATCCTATTGGCTTTTAGTGTTTCTTTTCTGCCTATAGCGGTTTGTAATTCAAATACATTGTAATCTTTGCTGATACCAATGTTGGTTTGAATATGTTCAGGCGTGATCTCCGATTTTGGAGGAAGATTGATCATTAACTTGTCAAGCTCATTGCTGATCTTACTCAAGCTGGTTCCCAGATACTCGGTAAGCATGGCACTTGCTTTTGGTCCAACCGTGTATTCTTTCCCTTTCAGGTAGTTGTTGATCCAATCAGGAACCTGATTGTCATATAGTTTTTTAGATTCAAAAAGTACGCTGTATTTGTCGAGTTGCCTTCCTACGCTCGTGCGCTTATCAACCGATTTGTATTTGTAGCAGATCACCAGGATGGTAGATGGTAATGGATTTTCGATGTAGGCAAGAAAAGGGTGTTTGGCTTTTTCTTTTCCTTTAGCATTTTTCTCGTCATCATCAACTTTTCCTACCAGATCGCGAATGTTTTGTGCTTCTTTTACGATCACCACCTGATATTCACTCATCATCGGGAAGCGTTTGGCTGCACCGATCACATCGGCAGCAGTAACATCTTTTCCATAAAGAACAGATTGGTTGAATTCTTTTTCTGATTCATCCAATACATTATTTTCAATATAGTCTGAAATAATATCAATGAAATAGGGTTCATCGCCCATTAAAAAATAAACGGGCTTGTACACCTTTTTCTTAAGATCTGACATTATTTGATTGAAGTCCATCTTATTCGAATCTTAAATGTTTTACTGTTAATCCATTGTTCTTTAATTCATTCAAGGCATCGATCCCGATCTTTAAATGTTCGTCCACAAAATTTTCGGTTACTTTTTTATCGCTTTCAGCAGTTTTAACTCCGGAAGAGATCATTGGTTGATCGCTTACCAACAGCAATGCACCGGTTGGAATTTCGTTGTGGAATCCCGTGCTGAAAATGGTAGCAGTTTCCATGTCAATTCCCATGGCACGGATAGAGCGTAAATATTCTTTGAAATCATCGTCATGCTCCCAAACACGTCTGTTGGTAGTATAAACAGTTCCTGTCCAATAATCTTTATTATGATTTCTTATTGTAGTAGAAATAGCTTTTTGCAAACTAAATGCAGGTAAGGCTGGCACCTCAGGTGGGAAGTAATCATCGGATGTCCCTTCACCTCTGATCGCAGCAATCGGCAGGATCAAGTCGCCCAATTCATTTTTCTTTTTTAATCCACCACATTTGCCTAAAAATAGTGCCGCCTTTGGCTCAATAGCACTCAACAGATCCATGATGGTGGCCGCATTCGCACTTCCCATTCCAAAATTGATAATGGTGATGCCGTTGGCGGTAGCATTGGGCATTGGCATATCCAGCCCTTTCACTTCAACGCCATTCCAGTCCGCAAACTTTTTTACGTACTTATTAAAATTCGTTAATAGGATGTATTTTCCAAACTCATTTAATGGGGTTCCAGTGTATCGTGGAAGCCAATTTTGAACGATCTCATCTTTATTTTTCATACGACCTCTATAATTTTAGCGAAAATACAAATAATGGAACGAATAGAGGGACATGTTAAGAATTTTTGATAAATAATGAACGGTTAAAATTTATATTTTGTTTTACTTCGTAAAAGCATGCGAGCACTCAATCTACCCGGCTATTCGTTCAAATTAAAAGAATCCTCAGGGAAAGTTCAGATATTGGATGAACTTAGAAAGAAGTATGTTGTGTTAACACCGGAGGAATGGGTTCGTCAGCATATTGTTCAATATTTGATCCAGGAAAAAAAGTATCCTTCTTCACTCATTGCTATTGAGATCGGTTTAAAGTACAATCAGCTTCAAAAACGGGCGGATATACTGGTGTATGACCGTCAGGGAACTCCTATTTTGTTGGTGGAATGTAAAGCTCCGGAAGTTAAGATCACTCAGGATGTATTTCACCAGATCGCTGTCTATAATATGAGCTTTAAAGTGAGATATTTATTGGTAACAAATGGGATGGATCATTTCATCTGTGAAATGGATTATGCCAACAATTCCTATCAATTCTTGAAGGAGATCCCCGTTTTTATTTAAATTTATTTGCCGAAAATTCTTTGTAAATTGCGATATGTTAAACCGGATGATCCACTATTTCTGTGTTTTGTTTTGTATTCTATTAGCAGGAACGATCTCTGCTCAAGATAGAATGCAGGATGGGAATGAAATTCTTTCCAATACAATTATTGTAAAGTGCCGTGATGCAAGCAATATTTCCTCTTCTGCTTTTGTTTCACTGTTTCAAAGCATTGGCGGGTATGATCTGCATCGAAAATTTCCTTCGGCAAAAACTCCACGTGCAGTAACTGATGAGGATGGGAATAAATTGGTGGACCTTACACTTGTTTATGAGTTTAGTTATTCCGGTCAGTTTACAATAGAGAAAGTGATCAGTAAATGTTCCGCTTTGAATTTATTTGAATATGTAGAGCCGCATTATATTCCGAAAACGTGTTATTTGCCGAATGATACATCTTCTTTATTTCAGTATCATATTAGCCAAATAAAGGCTGATTCGGCCTGGAGTATTAATTCAGGACCTGCGCGTGGAGATACCAATATGGTCATTGGTATTACAGATACCGGTATTGAATTAACGCACCCCGATCTGTATCCGAATATTAAACTCAATTATGCTGATACGCTAGGTGGAGGTGATGATGATGGTGATGGTTACACAGATAATTTTGCAGGCTGGGATCTGGGAGAAAATGATAATAATCCGAATTATACTTCCAATGCACATGGAGTGCATGTTGCCGGGATTGCAGCTGCAAAAACAGATAACATAACAGGGGTAGCCGGTGTTGGTTTTAACTGTAAGTTTCTTCCTGTAAAAATTGCGAATGCTTCCGGATCCTTGACGATGGCTTATGAAGGGATTGCTTATGCTGCAGAGCATGGTTGTAAGGTGATCAATTGTTCCTGGGGCTCAGCGGCAGGCGGTCAGCTAGGACAGGATGTGATCGATTATGCAACATTCAATTTTGATGCATTAGTGGTTGCAGCAGCAGGGAATAATAGTGCAGAAATGGATTTTTATCCTGCATCTTTTCAAAATGTGTTGAGTGTGGCGAATACCGACTGGAATGATGTTAAAGCATCTACTTCTAATTATGGCTATAATGTGGACATTTGTGCGCCCGGTGAAAGTATCTATTCAACTTATCCAAGTAATTCGTATTCTTATTTGTCAGGGACTTCTATGGCATCGCCTGTTGTGGCTGGAACTGCAGCAATTGTCCGCTCCAGCTATCCCTCATTAAATGCATTGCAAACAGCG
This sequence comes from Bacteroidota bacterium, assembly GCA_017303895.1. Lineage (GTDB taxonomy): Bacteria > Bacteroidota > Bacteroidia > 2-12-FULL-35-15 > 2-12-FULL-35-15 > 2-12-FULL-35-15. Next base: position 147,881 of record JAFLBF010000003.1, read on the forward strand.
GAACAACTAAAAACAACGGCCGATGATATTTACCCTTTGAATTTAATTGCTTATGAAAATAAATTGGGAGCAGGCAGAGTAAATTTATATCGTGCTTTGACCGCCAATTTATCTCCTTCTATTATAATGACACAACGTGTCATTAATGATCAAAATGATAACAATTATTATTCGGGTGATACACTCCGAATTTCAGGTGTTTATACCAATTATTTAGCAGCTGTTACAAACTTGCAGATCGATCTGTTGTCGGCTTCTCCCTACGTAACTATTATTGATGGGAATACGCCTATAGGTGCTGTTGCCACATTAGGATCTGCAAATAATAATTCGGATGTTTTTGAGATTGAATTGCTTCCGGGTATTCCTAATAATTATCCATTAGTTTTTGAAATAAAATATACCGATGGACCTAGTAATTATTTGCATTCGGAATTTTTTACGGTAATGTTGAATCCGGATTATATTAATATTGATATTAATGATGTTGCAACTACTATAACAAGTATTGGAAGGACCGGATATCTTACCAATCAGCAAACTCAAGGACTAGGATTTACTTATAATGGAAGCGGATCACTTTTTTATGAGGCAGGATTAATGATCGGGACCAATACCTCACAAGTGTCGGATGGGATCCGCAATTCAGGGACTGCAGATAATGACTTTGCTTCCTTGAATATTGTGCAACAATTAGTACCGGCAGTGAATTCTGATTTTGATGTGTATGGAACGATGAATGATGCATCTGCACAGTCACCTTTGTTTATTGATATTAAACACAAGGCGTTTGCCTGGACAAGTCCTGGGAACAGAAAATACGTGATGCTGGAATACGATATAAAAAATACGGGCATCACCGCACTGAATAATTTGTATGCAGGATTATTTTCCGATTGGGATATTGACGCTTCTAGTTTTAATAATAACAGAGCCTCAGCTGACATTCCTAATAAAATGGGTTATGTATATAACACTACTTCAAATTTGCCTTATGCCGGTGTGAAGGTATTGAGCAATACAGCTCCAGCTCTTTGTTACTCCATTGATAATGTCTCCGGTGGGAATGGAGGAGTTGATATGTATAATGGGTTTGATACATCAGATAAATATATCACACTTTCTACCAACAGATTAAATGCCGGTGTTGCGGGAAATGGTGCTGATGTGGCTCAAGTAGTAAGTTCGGGACCGTTTACCATTTTACCTGGCGATTCGGTTCATGTGGCTTTTGCAATTTTGGCTGGCGATAGTTTGCAGGATCTAC